>NZ_CP107918.1:6438143-7725772 GCF_036014195.1 Streptomyces sp. NBC_00442 | reverse complement strand
GGGTCGAGCCGCCGAACCAAATGCGGTGGTCGGTGTCGGAGACGATGCGGTCCCCCGTGACGGTTACGGGGTAGGTGAGGAAGCTGTACTCGACGGTGCGGTTCTCGGTGACGTACGGGATGCGCTGGACGACGAGGTGGCCGGCGCGGACGACGACGTCGTAGCCGTCGTCGAGGAGGCGGGACAGGTCCGTGTCACGAGCGAGAGGTCCGGTAGGCATCGAAGACCATCTCCTTCTTCACTCGGACGCTGTGGCCGGCGGTGAGGCTGCCCGTTCCGTGGCCTCCGTGGCCGCGGCTGTAGCGGACGGTGTAGGTGTCCTGCTCGTTCGGCTGCTGGCCGGGGTAGGCGAGGTCGACGACCTGCTCGTAGGTGATCTCCTTCGCCTCCCAGGTGTGGGGACGGGCGTTGACGATGATCGTGACGGACTTGTGCCCGTGGGTTTCCTGGGACATGGGGTCCTCCTGAAGTGGGGAGCGTGTGTTCAGAGTGGTGGGTGCCGGGGCGTCTGGCGCGCCGCCGTGTGGGCGGCGCGTCAGACGGCCGGTCGACGGTGGCGGGTCAGCGCCGGGGAAGGGCGAGGAGGTTGTTGGTCCATACGCCGTCGGCGTGGGTCCGCAGGTGCTTCTCGCCCCGGGCGGGCGTGACGACGGCGACCTCCGTGCGGTGTCCAGCCGCGTCGCTGGTGTAGGCCTTGCCGGATTTGTTCTCAATCCAGTCGACGATCTGCGCCCGGGTGCTGTTGCCGGTGTCGCCGGAGGTTTGGTTGGTCCACCACAGGTGGGTGATGTGCTCGTGCGTGGTGCCGCCGGCCGTCAGGCGCACCGCGGTGATCTGGATAGCCATGTTGCTGTTCCTGCCGTTCCTGCCGGCAACGCTCCAACGGGTTCCCGCGACCGGCGCCCGGGTTCCGTGAGCACCCTGGGTGGGGTGCTTCGCCTGGGACGGACGACGTAACTCGCGGGTAGCCGGGAGTACGTGGCGGGCGAGCCCTACGGGGTGTCAGGAGCAGTCGAGGCAGCGGCCGCTGTCCGTGGGGAACATGGCGGGCGGATGCACGATGAAGCATCCTGGGCAGGTGCGGCCGGGGGTGCGGAGCGGGCAGGCGCAGCGACCACAGTCGGGGCATCGGGGAACGCGGCAGCGCGGGCAGGCGGGTTCGAAGGAACGGTAGTGCTCGTCGCAGTTCGCGCAGTCGTAGTTGCGTGACTGGGGGCCGGTGTCGGGGGTGGGTGGGGTGAAGGCGCGCCAGGGGGCGGAGTCGGTGACGAGCACGGCGACGGTGTAGCCGCCCATGGGGGCGGTGTCAGTGTGCAGTTCGCGTCCAAGGATGCCGTCGCGGTAGCGGATCTGGGTTCGTCCTTGCGCGCGGCCGTAGCCGGTCAGGGCTCGGTCGATGACGGGGATGTCGCCTTGGAAGCTGCCGCGCCGCAGGGGTGGCAGGCCGTGGGAGGCGGCGAAAGCGAGGTGTCCGTCAGGGTCGAGGAGAAGAACGTGACCGGGGGCGGGGAGGTACTGGGCTGCTCGCACGCAGACGGCCATGCGGGAGGCGCTGCTCGACTCCCACAGGCGGGTGATCGCTGAGGCGGTGGGCCCTACGGCGTCCACGTGCTGCTCGACGAGGTGCGTGGGGATCAGGATCTGGGCGGCGAACGCGTCGCAGGCGGCGTCTTCGAGGAGGACGCCGCCGTCGGCTTCCCTGCTGAAGGGCTCCATGAGGTCGAAGCTGGTCTTCTGCAGGTGGTGACCGAGTTCGTGCAGGGCGGTGAAGTCCCGCCGTGCGTGGCTGGCGGAGGTGGCGATGGACAAGCGAGGTGGGGGGCCGTAGTCGTACGCTCCGGCAACGCTGCAGCCTGGTGCCGTCTCGTTCTCGGGAACGTCTTTGACTGTGAGCTCGGGCCAGATCCGCAATTCTGCGAGGGCGCCTTGTGTCAGGCGCTCGATGGCGCCGGGGCGGGCTGCGTCGAGTTCTGTGATTATGGCGGCGGCCTGGATCCGGGCGGCGCCGGCGAGCACGTAGTTGACCACCTCGGGCGTACCTCTCTCTTCTCTATTCGTCCAGGAGGAGTTCGAAGTAGCGGTCGGTGCGTGCAGTCCAGTTCGGCTGGGTGCGGTTTTCTTCGCGTGCCGCGAGCGCGTAGACACCGTAGGCGGCGCGCAGACGGGCGGCGTGTTCGGTTTCGCCGTACTGAGCGGCGAGCTTCTTGACCTGGCTGCGACGCAGGGGCCGGTTGAGTTCGTGTACGACGGTGGGCGGTAGGGCGGGGTTGGCGTCGAGGAAGTGGTCGGCGGGCTGGTCGTGGAGTGCGGCGAGCGTGGCGGCCTGTTCGGCGGAGAGGGGCTGCTGGCCCCTCCACACGTCCAGCGCCAGGGGTGGCGGCAGTTTCAGTTCGGCCGCGAGATGCTGGATGGTGATGTCGTGATCACGAAACACCTGAGAGAGGCCCCCCGACCCCTGCGGGGCCCACCGTGCCGAGGCGAGGACCTCCACGTGGTCGGTGAGGGTGGCACGGTACTCGCTGGCCGCCGCGGACAAGACGGTACCGCTCCCCCACTGGGCGCCGGTCACGGTGTCTGCGATCGTCCGGGGAGTGAGGGCGCCGGGGCGGCTGGTCAGTTCGCTGACCTGCCGGTCCAGCACACACCACGGCACGTCGGTCTCCAGGCCCCACCAAAGTGCAAGTGGCTGCTCCAAAGTGGTCGCCTGGGCGGGCAGGAGCAGCGTGTCGGCGTCGGCGTACCGTTCGAAGGAGACCGGGACGGCACGCACGGTGTCATCGGCACCAGTGGTAGTGATCAGAAGCAGTTGGACGGTGCCTTCCCACACCGCACGCCAGATGTGGCCGGGGCAGGGGTCCTGGGGTGGTGCGGTGGCCACCTGGTAGACGGCGTCGGGCACCCTCAGGCCCGCCGCGGCGGCTACCAGCCTCTGGTAGGCAGTGGTGTGGACAGAGCTCATGCTGTCTCCCCCGTCTCCTCGGCTGCGGTCCATCAGCGCATTCTCTTCTCACTGGGTCCAGACGACGTAACTGGGGCCGTTCACGACGCAGCCTCTTCGCAACGCCTCAGTAGCGCGGCCATCACTGCCTGCAGGTCGCTGTCCAACGACAGGGCATCGCGGAGCATGGTCTTGAGGTTGGACAGGACAAGCACTGCGTGGCCCTGCCGGATCTCCAGCAGCTGCGCCGCGTGATGCGCGTCCTTGTCGAGGTAGGGAAGCAGCAGGCGCTCGTTGGGTGAGAGTCGCTGCCAGATGTCCTCGGCGATCCCCTCCGTCCCGGTCGGGTCCGGCGCGGTAGTGGCCGCATGCTGCTCGACGATGGCGGCGACGGTCCCCTCATCGGCGAACAGCCGGGTCACGCGGGCCGGTGCCAAGAGCTCGAAGCGGGACTCGAGAACCTTTGCGAGGTCTTCCTCCCTTACCGCTCCCTGTGCGTGCTGCAGCACGCAGAGCAGGATGGTTTTGAGGGCGTGCACGGTCTGCTTGGGCGTTGGGCCGGAATGGTTCCAGCGGGTGATGCCGACGCCTCTGACGTGCGCGGCATGGGCGATGAGATCGTCGAGGTCCCCCTGCCAGAGGGCTTCTTCGGGGTGGTCGGCCAGCGCCCAACGCGGCGGGGAGCCGTTGCTCTTGCGGTAGGCCGTGTCCTCGCCCATCAGCCGGGCGATACGGCGCCGCAGTTTGCCGCGGGGGGTCTTCTTCGCTTCGTCGATGAGGTAGTTCTTAATGGAGGTGAGAAGTACGCGTTCCAGGGATTCCTGGTCTGCCGTAAGCGTGAAGCAGCGGGTCACGAACTTCTGCCCCTTGGCGGTCACCATCGCCAAAACCACCTCATAAGCAGCTTCGTTGCCCCACTGTGCGTAGCCCTCAGGCGGTGGAAATCCGTAGGCACGACGCACCTGATGCACCAGCCGCCACAACAGATCGAACGTGGCCGGCCCGAAGCCGCCGGTCTGCAGCTCCTCGTACGCACCACCTGTCACGAGCCCCACCCCGATCCATGCTCCCCACCAGACGTCTGTGGCCGTGGGGTTTCGAGCCCGCATGCACCAGCATCCGCGGACGCATGCGACACACGCATATCCCCTCACTTCGTGGCAGGACCTGACCAGTAGAAACCCAGGCGGTCTTGGCGACGGCGTCGTCAATGCCTTGTATCCGGACGCCCGAGAGGGGCTGTGGGCCGGATCGCTGTTGGCCCTGGTGGGGCATCGTTCGTACGCTACGAGCCGGCAGGCAGGGAAGCCAGTTCGCGCAGGTGAATGGGGGCGTAGGTGCAGGGCGGGCCAGTACTGCGGGCGCATCAGGTCGAGGCGGTGGACGCGGCGGCGCGCGCCTTGGCAGGCACCCCGCCGGCCAGCGGAGGTCTGCGGGCCACGGTGGTCTCGGCGTGCGGGACGGGAAAGACGTTCATGGGAGCGCACATCTCCTTGCGGGTGGCGCGCACAGGTGGCGTGCTGGTGTTGGTACCGACGCTGGATCTGCTGGTGCAGACGGTCGCCGCCTGGCGGAAGGCGGGCCGGGTGGGACCGATGGTGGCGGTCTGCTCGCTGCGGGCGGACGCGGAGCTGGATGCCGCCGGGGTGCGCTGCACTACTGACGCGAGGCTCCTGTCGGCGTGGGCTGGCAGGAAGGGGCGGGTGACGGTGTTCGCCACCTACGCGTCGCTGCCGGTGCTCACCGAGGCTCACGCCTCGGGGCTTCGGCGGTGGGACTTGGTGGTGGTGGACGAGGCGCACCGCACGTCGGGCCCGTGGGGCAAGCCGTGGGCCGCGGTCCATGACGATGCCGTGCTGCCGGCGGACCGCCGGCTGTATCTGACGGCGACGCCGCGGGTGGCCGATCCCTGGGCCGCGGTGGACGACGGGGATGACGAGGCCGCAAGCGGGCCGGCACTGATGGCCTCGATGGACGACGAGACGACGTTCGGCCCGGTGGTGTACCGGCTGACGCTGGCCGAAGCCATCGCCCGCGGGCTGCTGGCCCGCTACCAGATCATCGTGATGGAGATCCGCGACCAGGCCCTGGCGCCGGGGGCGGCGGGTGAGGAGCGCGCGGAGGTGGATGTGGCCGCGGCGCGGCTGGAAGCGCTGACCACAGCCGTACTCAAAGCCGCGGCCGCCCATCAGCTCGACCGTGTGATGACGTTCCATCACCGCGTCGCGGACACCCGCGCGTTTGCCGAGGCATCGCCGGGCGCCTCCCGTCAGCTCTGGGCCGTGGATCCGGCGATCTATCCGCGTCGGGTGTGGTCCGGCTGGCTGCACGGCGACCATGGCATGGCTCACCGGCGCGACGTGTTGGCCCAGTTCGCCCGCGGCTGGGGCGCGGACGGGGTGGTGGTGGAACGCTGCGTGCTCTCCAGTGCCCGGGTGCTGGCTGAGGGGGTGGACATCCCCGAGGTGGACGCGGTGGTCTTCGCCGACCCCAGGGAGTCGATCGTCGACACCGTCCAGACGGTCGGACGCGCGCTGCGGCAGGGGCCCAGCGGTGACAAGGTCGCCTCCCTGGTGGTGCCGGTCTTCCTGTCCCCCGACGAGCGCTGCGAGGACTGGCTGGCATCCGGCTCGTATCTGCCGCTGGTCAAGGTCCTGGCCGCGCTCGCCGCCCACGACACTGACGTGATCGACCGGCTCGCCGCCTGGCCCGGCGGGGACGACACGGGCGCGGCCCCACTGGCCAAGGGGCCGTTGCTGTTCGCCACCGACCGCCATCCCGCTGACATCGCGGAGTTCGTCAGGCTGCGGGTGATCAACGTAGAGCGCCGCGGGTGGCTGCGCGGCTGGACGGCCGCCCGCCGCTTTCACGCGACCCGCGGCCACCTGAACGTCCCCTACCTCTGCAAGGACGGGGCATTTCCGCTGGGCCAGTGGATCGCCGAGCAGCGCAAGGCCAACAAGACCGGCCGCCTGCCTGCCGTACGCATCGACGCGCTGACCAGGCTGGGCATGGTGTGGAGCCACCCCGACCATGTATTCAGCGCTGGGCTGTCGATGGCCCGCGCCTACCATGCCGTCCACGGCCACCTCGCGGCCGGGCACGACGCCGTCATGGACGGCTATCCGGTCGGAACGTGGCTGGCCAACCGGCGCCGGGAGGCACGCCTTGCCGTCGGCAGCAAGGGCGCGTTGTCCAACACGCGCAAGACGGCGTTGGCCGACGTGGACCCGTGCTGGTGCCCCGCGTGGCCGCTGGTGTGGCAGCGCCGTTTCACACTCCTCAAGCGGTACCTCGCCGCGGGAGGACCGGTAGAGATAGCGGAAATCGAGCCGGGTCACATGATTGCCGGAGAAGACGTCGGTGCCTGGCTGGCCCACCAGCGCAGCAACTGGGACACCCTCCACGAGGAACAGCGCCGGCTGCTGGCTGAGCTCAGCGTGACGCCCAGTGGTGGCGGCATCCAGAGCGCGCCGCGTCTCGCTCCAGACCACAAGTTCGCGCGGAACCTCGCCGCTGCGGCCAGCTACGCCCGGCGCGAAGGACACCTGAACGTCCCCCGCCAGCATGTGGAGATCACCGGCGGTACCGAGATCAAACTCGGGATATGGATCGCCAACCAGCGCTCCCGCCGAGCGAGACTGCACCCGCAGCGCATCGACGCGCTCAACGCTCTCGACATGCGCTGGAACTGAAGCCGGCAGCCGGGCCCACCGCAGCGCCGCGCGCACACCCTTCCGTCCACGCGCGCTCGGCGGCTCCCGCAGCCTCGGCCCAGGGCAAGCAGTTCACGCGGGTTCCGCGTGGCCTGGTCATGATGTGCTGGCCTGGGGCTTGTTGACAGGCCGTACACGCAGACGCGGACGCCGGGTGTGCTGGGGGGCCTCTGCGTCGATGCCTGACTCTGTCAGCTCGCGGTAGAACCACTCGATCCCGCGAGCAGGAACGGTGCCGCGCTCCTGGTCAGCGCTGGGCTGGGGTGGGCGCAGCCGGGCCTCTTCGGCGAGCCGAAGCAGGCCGGAGTGCTCCTCGGGACGAATAAGCAGGGGTGTGCCGGGTGCGGGGGTGAGGCGGGTGAAGCGGGCAGCGGCGTGCAGGAAGACGGTCGACCAGGAAGGAACGAGGTGCGTGGCGCAGCCGTCGGTCTGCCCGAGGGGGTCGTGCAAGGCCAGGGTGGAGGTTTCCTCGCGCCAGTCCGCCAGGCGCGCGGTGCCCAGTTGCTGCCCAGCGGCGCCGGTGAAGACCCCTACCGCCAGCGCGGCAGCGAGACGGGGGTGTGCGGTGGCGCCGTGGATGCGGCGGATGATCTCCGCGGTGGTCTGTGACGAGCACGGCCGCGGTCGGGGCCGGTAGCGCCATCTGATCGGCGGTGGGAGGCATCCGATGCAGTGGTCCTCACCGTCCCATTCCGCCAGCCGCTGAAGCGCCGGCACGGTGATCCAGCGGCCGGCAGCCCGCGGCGACACGGCGGGGCGGTCCGGGCCAGGAGCGGCCGCCCCGGCGAGGAGGTCGCCGGCGGCCGAAGCCTGGACGAGCGTGTGGGGCACGTCGGTGAGAGCGTCGCGCAGGGCAGCGGTCGGACGGGAGCGGTGGCACACCAGGACCAGGTGCGCTCCGGTGAACGCCCGCAGGTCGAGCAGGCGTTGCAGGCGGATTCGGGTGAGCAGGTGAGCACGAAGGATCGTCAGGCGTTCTACGGGAAGCGCCGCTAGCCAGGCTGTGGCGGCCTCCCACACCGGGGCGCGCGCATCTGGGAAGCCCGGGAGGTGCGCGGGTTTGCCCAGCGCCACCAGGAGGTCGTGGGCGAAGTAGCGGTCGCTGGTCGTACCCGGCGTGGGGTGGACGGTGACACAGCCGGCCGCCGGGTCGTGCCCGGCGAGCGCCGCACGGGTCACAGCAGCGTCGTCACTGGGGTCGAGCAGGACGGTGACATCAGGGAATGTGTTGTTCACAGGTCTCCGGCGTCGTTTCGTCGGCGCCAGGGTGCGGCGGGCAGATGCGGACGGGTCCGGAAGTACTCACGGCCGGGTGCGGCGGCCGAGCTTGCTGAAGACCCAGCGCAGCAGGTCCCGGTTGACCTCGAGATCCGGGGTGGCATCCAGGGCCCGCCCCAAGTGGTAGGTGATCTTGGCCCAGGTGCGGAAGACGCCATGGGCGGCCACGTCATCGCAGTACAGCAGGTCATCGCCATCCACGCCGTGCCACACCGGGTGGTAGGCGGGGATCGTGGTCAGGACCTCCTCGCGGGTCAGCGGACGAAACTCCTGCCAGATGTGCACCCGGGAGGCCAGCATGTCCTTGCGGCTCAGCACGTCGTAGGTGTTGCCGCCGCCGACGAAGACCACCGCGATATCGGTGTACAGGTCGTCGAACAGGTGCCGGAAGTACTCGAAGGACTCCTCCCGCAGCCACTGCGCCTCATCACAGACCAGCACGCGGAACTGTTCGGCCAGCACGTCTTTCAGCAGGGTGTCGAACGCGGTCGGCTGCCTGGGCGGGCTGCCCGGCAGTTCAAGCACGTTGAACAGGTTGTGTCGGATGTCCAGCACGGTGGGCCGGCCTCGGAACTCAATCCGGCGCGTCGCGCCCGGCGCCAGCTCCCGCAGCGAGGCGTTGACCGACATCGTCTTGCCCAGCCCCGCCGCCCCGTAGACACACATCATCCCGCGCGCGGCGATCACCTCCCCGAGATTGGCCAGCGTCTCCTTCAACGCCGATGTGCCCATCACGTGCGCGTCGGGCAGCGACAAGTAGTGGTCCTTGCGCGGCGACGGGAGCGGGCCGCGTCGCGGGCGGGCCGGCAAGGGGCGAGCGGCAGGTATGGCATTCATCGCGGCGTAAGGATGCTCTCGTCTTCGTCTTCGGGGCGGGGAGCAGTCGGCTTGACCGTGTCCGGTGCAGTCCAGGACGCGGGCATCTGGGCGGACAGCGGCAGGTAGCCGGGCAGCGCCACCTCGGTAAGGTCCGCGGCGGCAGCCGCGCGCAGATGTACCTCGGCCTCCATCTCGGTGACGGTACCGAGCACCTCGGCCGGTGTGCCGCGGGTAGCCGCCGCGTAGCGAGTGCCCCGGTCCTTCTCCGCCGCCGTAAGCAGCCGCTTGAGCCGGTCGGCCTCCCTGGCGCGGGACCGCTTCATCTCCCGGATCTGCTCCGCACTCGCCCGGTTCGACAGGTACGCCGACCCCAGATGCCGGCCCGTCACTGCGTCGTAGACCTCGATCTCGTGCTCGTGGTGCAGCATGTAACGCAGCCGCACCTTCCGCCCGGCCTGCCCGGTCATCCAGGCATCGACGTAGTGGCGATTGCGCCAGCGCACCCCCTTGCCGGTAAGAGTGCGCGCCCGGCCGTCGTCCTCGAGGGTGAACATGTGCAGCGCGCCCGGCTCAGCGTCCTCGATGGGAGTCAGATCTGCTTCCCACGCCGCCTGCGGGGTCCTGCCGGCCAGCGAGCGGAGGTCGTGCTCGGTGTTCCACCAGGCCACCCACTGCCCCAGCAGCTCAACGAACGCCTCCAGCGGCAGCAGCCGCTGCCCGGCGGACGGCTTCCTGCCGCCCTTCAAACGCGGAGCTGCGGTGTAACCAGGCAGCTGAGCGAAGAACATCTGCTTCGCGGCTTTGTTCAACGCCTCCACCGTGCCCTTCAGATGCGGGCTGTAGGCGGGAAGGTCGATGACCGGGACTGCGAACGCGCCCAACGCCTCACCCACCGCCCTCGACAGGAAGTCCTTCCCCCGGTCGACCCGTACCGCCCCCGGCAGGCCACCGAACGGGCCGTGCTCCCCTTCACGGGATATCGCGTCCCTGAGCGCGACCAGGACCGACTCCCGACTCGGGACCTGCGCGGTCACCGCGAACCCGCAGATCACCCGCGTCGCACAGTCGATGAACCAGGTCACCCACGGACGCCCCGGACGGCCATCGATATCAACGTCCACCTTCACCTGGACGTGATCGCTCTCCCACACCTCGTTGCGATGCCCCACCGGGCGCTGAAGGAACACGTCATGGGCCCGGCGGGCGCTCTCCCCACCCCTGAGCCCGGCCCACTGGCCCGGCGGAACATCCCTCGTTATGGCCCGGTACAACGTCGCGAGCGACGGCGCCTGCGCCCCTCCCCCGGCCTCCACGGTGACCAGCTCCCGGTGGAGCGCAGCCGCGTTCCCACGATGGAACGCCAACAGCTTCAACACCCCCGGCGTGACAACAAACCGCTCGCGTACCGCGGGGCCGAAACGATCCTCCGCGCGAGCCGCGGTAAGCCAGCGGCGGACCGTCCGCTCCGACGTCCCAAGCGTCTGCGCCACCATCCGCCTATGCGCCGGTGTCAACTCACCCCGACTCTCCAGGGCCAGCAGCCTGCGTACCGCCACCGGACGCAACACACCCACATCCGCCACAGACTCAACAGACCCCACCCGGCACCCCCGACACACAGTCCGGGCACACCGAACCCCTAAACGATCAAAAAAACCCTACCCCACTTGGAACCCTCAGCTCACTGACCAGCCAATCCTCACCCAGTGACCAGCCGACCCCCACTCCCCGTCCAACCGACACACCCATCAGCAACACACAACACCCCATGAGAACAACCAAGTTGGCCAAGTACACAAAACGATCACTGGACAACAAAACGAGAAACTACCCGGTCAGACCACCGAGATCCCCCAACCAGCGGTCCGCGTTTAGGAAGTGGGTGGGATTCCCTGCAAGGTCATCCGTGCCCCCGCAGGGTGCCCGGGGCACGATCGTGTCAGCGACCGGTTCGGGCAAGACGATCACGGCCGCCGCGTGCGCGCTGGAGAGCTTCGCAGACGGCCGGATCCTCGTGACCGTGCCGACCCTGGACCTGCTCGCGCAGACCGCCCAGGCGTGGCGGGCGGTGGGCCACCGGGCGCCGATGGTCGCGGTGTGCTCGCTGGAGAACGACGCCGTCCTCAACTCGCTCGGGGTGCGCACCACCACCAACCCGATCCAGCTCGCCCTGTGGGCCGGACACGGGCCCGTAGTCGTGTTCGCCACGTACGCCTCACTCGTGGACCGCGAGGACATCGACGCCGAGGGCCAGCGGAAGGTTCGCGGGCCGCTGGAGGCCGCTCTGGCGGGCGGAGAGCGCCTCTACGGACAGCGCATGGACCGGTTCGACCTCGCCATCGTGGATGAGGCCCACGGAACCGCTGGTGATCTTGGCCGTCCGTGGGCGGCGATCCACGACAACGCCCGTATCCCGGCGGACTTCCGGCTCTACCTGACCGCCACACCGCGCATCCTCGCCGCAGCCCGCCCGCAGAAGAGCGAGGACGGGCAGGAGGCAGAGATCGCGACCATGGCCGACGCCCCGGACGGCACCTACGGCGCGTGGCTCACGGAGCTCGGGCTGTCGGAGGCGATCGAACGCGAGATCCTCGCGGGGTTCGAGATCGACGTCCTGGAGATCCGTGATCCCTCGCCCGTTCTCGGGGAGTCTGAGGAGGCGCGGCGGGGACGGCGCCTGGCCCTGTTGCAGACCGCCCTGTTGGAGCACGCCGCCGCGTACAACCTCCGTACGGTCATGACGTTCCACCAGAAGGTCGAAGAGGCCCGCGCGTTCGCTGACAAGCTCCCCGAGACCGCAGCCGCGCTGTACGCCAACGACGCCTCCGACGCCGACCTGGCCGCCGCCGACAACCTCCCCGCATCGTCCATCGACGCGGCCTTCTACGAGCTGGAGGCCGGCCGCCACGTCCCGCCGGACCGCGTCTGGTCGGCATGGCTGTGCGGCGACCACACCGTCGCCGAACGCCGCGAGGCCCTGCGCCAGTTCGCAGGCGGCATCGACGCGTCCGGGCACCGGGTGCACCGCGCCTTCCTCGCCAGCTGCCGCGTCCTCGGTGAAGGCGTCGACATCACCGGCGAGCGGGGAGTCGACTCGATCTGCTTCGCGGACACCCGCGGCTCCCAGGTGGAGATCGTGCAGAACATCGGCCGAGCGCTCCGGCTCAACAAGGACGGCTCCACCAAGGTCGCCAGAATCATCGTGCCGGTATTCCTGGAGCCGAACGAGGACCCCAGCGACATGGTCGCCTCCGCCAGCTTCAAGCCCCTCGTGGCCGTCCTCCAGGGCCTGCGCAGCCACGATGAGCGCCTGGTCGAGCAGCTCGCCTCCCGCGCGCTCACCAGCGGCAAGCGCAAGGTCCACCTCCAGCGTGACGAGGACGGGCGGATCGTCGGGGCCGGCGGCGCGGACGACGCCAAGGACCAAGAGCACGACGACAACACTGACGCCGCCGAAGCCGCCCTGCTCCACTTCTCCAGCCCGCGCGACGCCGCGACGATCGCCGCGTTCCTGCGGACCCGGGTCTACCGGCCGGAAAGCCTCGTGTGGCTGGAGGGCTACCAGGCCCTCATCCGCTGGCGGAAGGAGAACGAGATCACCGGCGTCCACGCCGTCCCCTACGACACCGAGGTCGAAGTCGGCGTCACGAAGTCCTTTCCGCTTGGCCGCTGGGTGCATCAGCAGCGGAAGGCGCTGCGGGCGGGCGAGCTGGAGGAGCGGCGCAAGACGCTGCTGGACGCACCGGAGGCCGGCATGCTCTGGGAGCCGGGCGAGGAAGCGTGGGAGAGCAAGCTCGCCGCCCTGCGGTCCTATCGGCGGGCCACCGGGCACCTCGCACCCCGCCAGGACGCGATGTGGGGCGAAGGCGAGAGTGACAGTGAGCAGTTGGCCATCGGACAGTTCCTCGCCAACCTCCGCCGCAAAGGCGGCCTCGGCAAGGACCCGCAGCGGGCCGCCGTGCGCGCGCAGCAGCTCACCGGGATCGACCCCGACTGGAACTGCCCCTGGTCACTCAACTGGCAGCGGCACTACCGCGTCCTCGCCAACCTGGTCGACGCCGACGGCCACCTCCCCCACATCGCGCCGGGCGTCACCTTCGAGGGCGATGACATCGGAACGTGGCGGTGGCGGCAGCAGGAGCCGGGCACCTGGGCGCAGTTGATGCCCGAGCAGCGGGAACGGCTGGCCGCATTGGGCGTACAACCTGTCCAGGCACCCGCTGCCGCCCCGGGGGCAGGGCGCGCAACGAAGGGGCCCGGCAAGGCACAGCAGACGTTCCAGCGCGGCCTCACGGCCCTCACGCAGTGGGTGGAACGGGAAGGCGCCCACCGGCCCGTACCACGCGGCCACAGCGAACAGATCCTCGTCGACGGCGAGGCCGAACCGGTCGTCGTCAAGCTCGGCGTATGGATCTCCAACACCAAGTCGAGGTGCGACAAGCTCACGGCGGAGCAACTCGCCGCGCTCGCCGCGCTCGGACTGGAATGGGCAAGGGCGTAGAAGCCGTTCGGGCTACTATGCGCCGATGCAGGGCCCTTGGGCGCGGAAGCGCGCGCGGGTTTGCGGCCAGGGCGTCGCGCTGTCGTGGCCGGAGCAGCCGATGCCTCCGCAAAGAGATCGTGAGTCGCGCGGCGGTCTGCCGTTGATCAGCGCCACCCGCCCGTACGCCTCATAGCGCTCGCGGCTGTCCTCGCCGTCTACCAGATCGTTGGCGAGCTCCTGCTTGGTGTAGCGTGCGAGATCCGCGCGCGAAACGCGCCGCCTCCTGAGGATCATGGCCATGATCTCCGCCTTGGAATGGTCGCGCATCAGAGCGTTCCTCCGCTGGAGGAGCTCATCGGCGAGCTCGACTTCGGCCGCGGGAGTCGGTGTGATCGACTTACGGATGTACTCGGGGTCCTCGTCCGCGCCGAAGATCATGATGCAGTGCGCGTGCGGTACGCAGATGGCGATCTTGCCCGGATTCTCAGCCCGCGCTTCGGCGGTGGCGCGTACCCAGTTGAGGGCTTCGTGGTAGCTGAGGTTTGTGCCCTGCTCGCGTGCTGTGCGCTGGAGTTCGCGGGCGCGCTGCTGCTCGGTAGTGCGTTTGGTCATGGACGGGTCCTCTCGGCACCGGGTTCTCGCCCCCACACGGCAACCCCGGCTCGATGGATCGTCAAGGTGTTCGTCGAGCGGTCCGTTGATCCCGGAAGACCTTCCACCGGTGTTCCGGACGGTGTGGGTGTCCGGGTGCGGTGTGGGCGTCGGCGTAGCCCAGGGCATCGGCCCTGCGGGCAGGATAGCGGCTCGGCCGTCGGCTCTTTCCTTCGTCGGCGACGACGAGGCGGTGGTGGTGTTCTCCGCGTTCGGGACGGGCTTATAGCTTGCCTCAGCCAGCGCTGTCCCGAGAATGCGGAAACTGGCAGGCGGGGGCAGACGACGTGGGAGAATTGAGGCGACGAACTGCAGGTGCCGGCTCTGTCGGCTGGCTGCTGGGAAAGGCGGACGTGGGACAGATCGAGCAGGGATTGGAGCGCGCGTTACGCACCCGGCCCGTTCCTGCAAGCACCGAGGCCCGCCTGCGGTTTCTGCTGGCATCACACGGTGGTTCCACTCGGCAGGTCTCCACCGTGCTGGAGGTGTCGCAGCGCACCGTGCAGCGGTGGGTGACGAAGAAGCCAGGAGCGCGTCGTCCGCCGGGTCCGCTGCAGGTGCAGGCAATCGAGGAAGCGGTCCTGGCCCGGTGGCAGCCCCGAATACGGGCCCGTCGACGCGCCCAGGCAGAGGCGGAGGGCTTCGTCTTCCATACCAGGGCGCGATTCGGGTTCGCCGCTCCGGCAGGGTCGTCGGACGATCCGCGGGTGCGGTGGATCACCCAGGACCTGCCGGGAGAGGTGGCCCGGGAGCTGTTCGCCGCCCGGGATGCCGGCGCGGGCGAGCAGCAGCAGACGGTGATCCTCGCTCGCGCTCTGGGACACGCCTACTTCCGTGACGGGGGCCGGCGGGCCCCCGGTCTGCACATCGCTTTCAGCGACGTCGAGTTCGCCGACTTCTCGATCGGTTGAGCCTTCCCCTTCGAGCGAAATGCGTCAGGGGGTTCAGCGTCGCGAGGGCCTGACGCGACTGGTCGGCATGGCTTCGTACTGCTCGGCTTCCTGCCGCTCGCGCCAGTCCCACTCCACACGGCCGGCCGGGCCTTTGCGGCGGGCCGCGGGCGGCTGGGGCGGGCGCAGCCTGGCCGTCTCCGCCACGCGCAGCAGGTGCCCGCGGTCACCTGGTGCGGCAAGCAGTTCCTGGTCCTCGTTGGAGACGAGCCGGGCGAAGCAGACGGCGGCCCGCAGGAAGACGCTGGCCCAGGGCGGTATGGGGTGGGCGGCGCAGCCGTCGGTGTAGCGGGCGCGGTCGTGCAGGGCGAGCGTGGCCGCGGCGGTGTCGTCGTCGCGGGGGCGTGCGGTGGCGAGTTGCTGGAGGGAGGCGCCGGTGAAAAGCGCGGCGGCGACGGCCGCGGCCAGGCGCGGATGTGCGGTCGCCGTGTGCAGGCGGTGGGCGATTCGCTGGGCGGTGGGCGCGGTGAGAGGCACGGGCGGTGGGCGGTGCCGCCAGGCGATCGGCGGTGGCGTGCACGGGTCACAGTCAGCGACGCGCCCGGTGCAGGCACCGGTCCAGTACTGGCCTATGACGTCCGGGCCGACTCTCCAGGATGTGCTCGCATGTCCGAGCTCCCGCCGCGAACTCGGCACCGGTACGTGCCGTCATCGCCCGGAAGAAAGCCCGACCATCCGGGGACTGACTGCTGGTCGTCCAGCGATACCCGGGACCGTCCAGGAGCGCCCTGTCGACGAGGCGTGTGCCGAGACCCTGCCGCTGTACTTCCGGAGAGAGCGAGATTTTCGAAATGACGCCCCGCTCACACTGATGACAGACCTTCCACACCAGCCGCGCATCGGAAATCCCATCACGGCCGTAGACGCGAACATCCTGAAAACCAGCAGGCCCCGTCGCGGCATTCAGCAGGAAGAACAACTCGGTCCTCGGACGACGAAGAAGCATCCACCGCCAACGAAACTCATCCAGCCCGTCAGGTGTCCTCACCGGAGCCCCCTCGCCAGTCCACTGCCGACTCCGAGTCTCGCGGGCATCCCTACAGTTGTCCTTCAAACCACAGGAACAGCCACCCCCACGACAGCCGACCCACCCAACACCAGCCGGAAAACAGCAGCCGCTTGGTCGCCTCATGACAGCGGGCCTGCCCGCAACTATCCCCCTGACCAGGCATCCAGCACCCCTGTCCCGCTGACACCCACCCAACGCCACCAACGCGCCCACTCACACCACCCTCATCTACCTCGCCGACCGTGTCGATCCCGGACGGGAAACCGACCTGCCCCGAGATCGCCGCCCGTGATCTACTGCCGATCATGCCGTTGCTGATGCTGGATCTCGACAACACCCTGGTCGACCGCGATGCCGCCTTCCGCGATGCCGTCGCCGCCTTCCTCACCGAGCATCGCCTGCCGGCCACCGATCTCACATGGGTGATGGCTCTCGACGCCAGCGGTTATACCGCCCGCCACGATGTCGCCGCGGCCATGACTGAGCGATATGGGGATGCGGTGCCCGCGACGGCCATCCGTGCCCTGCTCGACCATGGCGCTGCCGATCGTGTTGTGCTGACGAACGCCTCCCGCGAGGCCGTGGCCAAAGCCCAGGCCGACGGCTGGCCTTGCGTGATCGTCACCAACGGCCGCACTGCCCAGCAGGAAGCCAAGATCCGCCATGTCGGACTGGACCAGCTTGTTCAGGGCTGGGTGATCTCCGAGAAGGTCGGCTGCAAGAAGCCCGAACCGGAGATCTTCCATGCTGCCGCGGATGCCGTCGGAGTGCCTCTCACCGGCGCATGGATCATCGGCGATTCCCCGCACGCCGACATCGCCGGCGCGAACGCGCTCGGGCTCCGAAGCGCGTGGGTGTCGAACGGGCAGTCGTGGACCGAGACCTTCTTCCGGCCCACCCATGTCGCCGAGGATGTCGCCACCGCGATCAACTACGTCATCAGCGCGGCCAGGTAGGACACACGATCCGCTCCGCCGTCTCGGCAAGGCCGAACCTGTGAACCGCGCATCAGCTCGGAGGCCCACTCCGGCTGCCGCACGTCACCGAGCGGGCCGAACTCCTGGACCCACGGCTTGATGTCGAGCACAGGCGTCCCGGTCACCGCATCGAGCCCGGTGACGTGAACGTCCAAACCGTCCACCGCTACGAGCCGGCACCGCGACACTCCCAACCGGTTGGGGCGACGCCTGCTGCGCTGGGCAAAGATCCCTACCGTCGGCTCGTCCTCATGTCCCGGCACCCGGCGGGCACCCCGATCGATGTCTTCCTCCGGCACGCGGTCGAAGAAGAAGACGACTTCAAGGTGAGAAAACTGCCCGAGGCCGGACAACGAATCAGGACCGAACCGAGAACTGTCCAAACGAATCACCGCGACCTCACGGCCCCAGTCACGCTCGCGCAACTCATCTCGGCCGTCAACGACCGAGGCGATGGGCCATGACTCGACAACCGACACCGACAGTTCCGACCGACCCTGCTCAAGCACAGCGCCCCTTTGTTCCCCACGACAGGCGAAAGCACGAAGCCTGTCACATCAGCCGATCACCAGGCCCCGAAGCTCAACAACGGGGCCCCAGAGCAGACCCTCATCAGAGGGACGAATAGTCATACCGCGATGGGAGATGAGCTGTCCGCACACCTAGACCCGAGATGTCCGCTCACCCGGATGCCCCGCTGACCGCGCACACTGCCGAACGTCGCCTTGGTAGCTGCGGATTGTGGACGCTGCCAGGTGCTTCTCGCCCGTCAGCGAGGCTGACCACGCGTCCATGCGGCCCGGCAGCCACGACCACGGGTACTCGTTGGTGAATTCATGGAAGCGCCGGATCAGCCGTTCCCGCCCGGCGATCGTGCCTTCCTTCAAGCCCCGGGACATCTGCTGGGCCCGCCCGAGTGACGCGGCGCCTTACGGGACGATGCCGTCCAGGGCGCGGCGGTCGCCGGTGAGGGCGTAGCGGCGGGCCGCGAGAGCGGTGTCGACGTCTTCGCTCCACCGGCTCTGGCCAGTGCCCTTGCCGCCTACCGGACGGCCCGGTGAGCCCAGTTCAGGTTGGCGCGGTGCAGTTATCGACCGTGATGTCGACGTACTTGCCCGGCCTGTCAGAGTCGATGTCGCTGCCGGGTTCGTTGACATCGTGCTCGCGTCCCACGGCCAGCTGCCATATGTCGTTGGCGTACTTCGACTGGGCAGTGATCGAGTTGTCCTTGTGGTACCGGAGCGCACCCGGCGGCGCATCCGGGTTGTGCTGCCAGCCGTCTGCTTCCAGGTCGGCGTACGCCTTGACCAGCCGGAGCTTCATTCCCTCGTCGTAGATGACGCGCAGCCCAAGCGTGCACGTGGCCTCTGCCGTGTAGGTGGACATGCCGTCCGTGACGTCCAGCCCTACCGACATGAACTCCTGCTTTATCTCCCAGTTCATGTCCGCGCTGATCTTCAGCTGTTCCCTGTAACGAATCGCGCGCTCACGCGGGGTGAGGTCGTTGGCGGTGGACGGAGACCTGCGGGGCGGGTCAAAGACGCCGCTCACCCCCGCCACCAATGCCGCTATTGCGACAGTTGCCAAAGCCACCTTGGTCCCGCGCATGAATCCTCCCCCGAAGCCGTCAAAGGATCTTCGCACAGGTGACCGCCACGGACGCGCGGTCTCCTGACGACCTCGATGGCCGGCGCATCACCTACCCGGCCCGCAGTGACAGCAAAGCTCAAGGCTGGGGACCCGCCGGACCTCAGGGGCGGTCAAATTCTGCTCGCCGACTGTGCCTGAGCGCTCCAGGTGACGGGAATCCTCAACCGTGGCGCTCATCATGGCAAGCCCCTTGACCCGTGGCAACGACGGTGTAAACCCGAAGCTGCTCTCCCGGCGACGCTTCAGCCGGCGGGCGTGATGCCGCCCAAGGCGCCGTGCGGCCTCATGACCTGCGCGGGAACTCGCCATGTAGTGCGCTCAGCCGCCAACTCAAGCACTCACCCGCAAACGACGGCATCCACCGAGCGTAGCCAGATCCGACACGGTCCCACCCGGCGTTTCGCCACACCCACCCACAGGAGCGACAAGCCCCCCCACCCACCGAACGACACCAGCCTTCACCGGCAAAACGACACCCCGGCACCGGCATCACCTAAACCCAGCAGCAGTGAAAGCCTATGACGCACACCCAATGCACATCACACAACGCCCATCAGCCGGTGGCCGAACAGTTGCCGCTGACCACGAAAAGCGACAGGTGATCGGCGATCCCGGCGGGGAAGTCCAGTGCCCCGCCGTCTTCCAGCGCGTGGTGCGCGAACAGTCCCGGAGCATGTACGACACGGTCGCAGGACAGTCGGCTGAGCCATCGTCCGATGGCCGCATCCTCGGGCTCATCGGAGGCGTAGAGCCTTGTACCGTCCCGCCAGCGCTCGGCCACAGGCATCGGCATCGCACCTGTCACGGATAAACCTCACAATCCAGCGAATATCATGCTGTTACCGCTTCGCACGGCGCAGGCGCAACTCGACGGCTGCCCTCGACTCCTTCTCCGGCCCTGGTTGCGTCTGCACCGGCGGCGGGGACAAGGATGGCTGAGGTCAGGGTTTGTTTCATCCAGTTACGAAAGTCGACGACCTTGTATCCGAGACGGCGGACCAGAAGGTCGTAGGTGTCAGGACTCGCGACCACCCATGCCGTGTCGATCGCGGCTTCGCGAGTGAGGCCGTCGGCCAGTGCAGCTTCAGGGATCCCGTCAAGAATCCGGGCGAAAAGCCGGTGCCGAAGGAGCTGGAGTTCGTCCCAGTCGGCGGCGATCTCAGCGTCGACGGCTGAGGCCTCTCGGTATAGGCGCCATCCGGTCGCGGCACGTTCGGCGACTTCCACAAAGAGGTCGGCCAGACCTGTGAGTCGCTCCAGCGGTGGCCGTCCCGCAAATTGTGAGGCTGCGTCCTCCGGAGAGGAAGCTGACCCGGAGAGCGACTCCTCCATGTACCCGCGAAGAAGCTCGCGTTTACTTCCCCATGTCAAGTAGAGGGTCGGAACGGACACTCCGGCCGCGGCGGCAAGTCGGGTGACCGTCGTCTCTGCGTACCCGTGTGTCGCGAATTCGTCGGCGGCGGCCTCCAGCAGCCTGGCGCGGGTCTCACGCCGTAGGGCGTCCCCGACCTGCTTCTGGCGGCTCCGTCGCTTCGGTTCGCCAGCATCATCAACGTTCATGGCGGGAGTATCGCATGCTTTTTAGTGTCAATCTAGTGCACTAGAGCGCCACTAAAAACCGTGGTAGAACGGTGCCATGCCGAAGAGCACAGCTGATCGACCCTGGAAGCGCCCCGGTGCTGTGACCTACGCACGCCGCAGGATCGCGACGGCGTTGCACCCCCCGATCACCGTCTACCCGATGCCGTCGGACATCAGTAAGGAGGAGGACGTTCCGGTGCGGATGCGTGACGGGGTCACGCTGCGCCTGAATCTGTTCCGCACTGCCGGCGATGGCCCGTTCCCGGTCCTCCTGTCGGCGCACCCCTACGGCAAGGACCTGGTACCGAAGCGGAAGGGCCGGAAGTGGTCGCTGAACAAGCAGTTCCGGGTCATGAACCAGTCGGAGCCGCTGCGGATCTCGGACCAGACGAGCTGGGAGGCTCCCGACCCGGTGTGGTGGGCCCAGCAAGGCTATGCGGTCATCAACCTGGACACTCGCGGTGGCGGACACTCGGAGGGGCGCGGCGACCTGCTCTCCGATGAGGAGGCCGACGATATCGCTCAGGTGATCGCCTGGGCCGCAGCGCAGCCGTGGTCCACGGGTCGTGTCGGCATGCTTGGCGTGTCGTACCTCGCTCTGTCCCAGTACAAGGTCGCCGCGCTCAACCCGCCCGCCTTGAAGGCGATCTCACCGTGGGAGGGATTCACCGACGCCTACCGCGACCTCTTCACTCCCGGCGGTGTCGTCGAGAACGGCTTCGCCCGGGTCTGGCTCTTCCTCACCGGCCGAGTGGCCCGTCTGAAGACTGACATTGCGGCCGAGCGGCGCAAGCATCCCCTTCGAGATGCATGGTGGGAATCCCTTACTCCTCAGCTGTCGAAGATCACCGTCCCGATGCTGGTCTGCGCCAGCTTCTCCGACAGCAATCTGCACAGCGTGGGGTCGATGCGCGCCTTCCAGCACGTCGGCTCCACGGAGCGGCACGCGTACACACATCGCGGACCCAAGTGGGCCTCGTTTTACGGTGAAGAGGCTCGTCGGGCCCAGCTCGCGTTCTTCGACCGGCATCTGCGGGTACGGGACGTTCCCCCGCTTCCTCGCCTGCGCCTGGAGGTCAGGGACCGGCTTGATCACGTCGTCGAGGTACGAGATGAGCAGGAATGGCCGCTCGCACGCACCAACTGGCGCCAACTGCGGCTCAGCGAGGGTGGCGTCCTGAGCGACGTCGAGGGCGGCGCGGGCAGCGTCACGTTCGACCTGCGGCGCAACGCGGCCGTCTTCGACTACCGCTTCGACGAGGACACGGAGCTGAGCGGCCCGATGACGCTGCGCCTGCGAGTGGCCACCAACGGCGCCAAAGACCCGCGGCTGTTCGCTGGAATCGAGAAGTGGTCACACGACGCGCCGGTCCCGTTCGAGGGTTCTTACGGCTACGGGCGCGACCTGCTAGCGCAGGGCCGTCTCCGCCTCGCGCTCCGCGAACTCGACCCGGTGCTCAGCACCCCACACCAGCCCGAGCACACCTTCCGCACGCTCCAGCCGGTGCGGGACGACGAACAAGTCGAAGTGCTCATCCCGCTGAGCTCTTCGGCGACCCTCTTTCGCGCCGGTGACAAACTGCGACTCACGGTGGCCGGCCGGTACCAGCGGCCCCGTAACCCCTTCTTCGGTCATTTCCCCACCCGTTACCAACCGACCACCTCGGGTAAGGCCACTCTCTTCTGGGCACCCGGCCACCCCTCCACGCTCGAAATACCCGTGATCCCGAAGGGCTGACATCTTCCTAAGAAACCATCTCATTTGGCGAGCCTGCGGTGGCAGATCAAGGTGCAGGCGATGCTGGTGAGGGCGAGGAAGTGATCGGCTTTGCGCTCGTAGCGTCGGCGCAGTCATCGACAGCCGGCGAGCCAGGCCATGGTGCACTCCACGGTCCAGCGGTGGCGGCCCAGCCGTTGTGAGGACTCGACTCCCTTGCGGGCGATGCGGTGGGTGATGCCGCGTCCGCGTAACCATTTCCGCAAGTGGGCTTAGTCGTAGCCCTTGTCGGCGTGGAGCTTGCCGGGCTTACCGCGGCGCGAGCGGATCGGCGGGATGCCCTTCACGCACGGGATCATGGCTTGGCTGTCGTGCAGGTTGGCCCCGGAGATGCCGACGGATATGGGCAGACCCGACCGTTCCGTGATCAGTCGGATCTTCGACCCGTACTTGCCCCGGTCGACAGGATTCGGACCTGTCAGGTCCCCTGCTTCAAGGCCCGCATGTTCACCGAGCCGATCGCGCACCGCGACCAGTCCAGCTCACCGCGGGCACCGAGTTCGTCAAGGACCAGGCGGTGGAGCTTGGCCCACACCCTGACCTTCGACCACTCCGAGAACCGCCGGTGGGCAGTCGCTCCGGACGGGCCGAACGCCGCCGACGGAACCTGCTGCCAGGTACAACCCGAAGTAGCCACGACCACGATCGCAGCCAGCACTTCCCGGTCGCCGTGCCGACGCCGACCACCACTCTGCGGCCGCGACGGCGCCTCCGGCACGACTCGCTGGAACAACTCCCACAACTCGTCCGGCACCAGCCGCTCAACGATCCCCACCATGGCCAACACCCTACCGAGTCACCCAAATGAGATGACCTCATACTGGTGGTTCAGACGGTGCCGTGTGACTCCATCCGGAAGGTGAGTTCCGACTCCGCCTTGAGATGTCGACCGTGCGCCGGCCCCTTGATCCGCAGGGCAGCCCGCCAGTCTGGGCGTGTTCCTGGTCGCGGAGACGGTGGCCGGGCGTGTGTTGTCCGAGCCACCGTCTCCGCTGCCTGTCGTCCTGCTGCTGGGCGGTCGGGTAGTGGTGTGGGGTCAGCGCCGGTCGGTGCGGTCAACGGTGACCTGGACGCTTTGGGAGGGCTGGCTGACATTTCCGGCGCGGTCGGTGACGGTGTAGTACACGGGGATGGAGCCTGAACTTGTGCCCTCGATGGCCGACTCGGGCACAAGGATGGTGATCGGTTCGTCGCCCTCGCCGTGGGGAACGGTGTACGGGTCAGTGGCGCTGTTGCCGTCCCAGTAGAGCTGGACCTGGTCGCCGGCGTCGAAGGCGGCGTAAGCGGGGATGACAAGATTCACCCCGCCCGCTGCGTCGGTGGGGTCGAGGACGCCGCCGGGGGCTTCGTCGACGGTGGGGGCGGGCAGGGACGGGTTGGTGTCGCTCACAGAGATCGCTCCTTTTGATTGGGGTGGTGCGCCGGGGGCGCCCTCATGATCTTCCTGATTCGGGACGGCGCGTGGGGTGCGAACGGCACAGTTGCCACCTGGATACGGTGTTACGGCGAACGCCAAGCGGAGTCGGAACTCACCTTCCGGATGGAGTCACACGACACCGTCAAAGCCACCCTGCTCCTTTCGGGCGTTCCCGCGGGCCAGATGTGAAACGCAGGCCCGTTGTGCTCGTGTTGCGCGGTGGTGTTGCACCGGCTGTTGCAGCCAGAACGGGTGAAGTGACACCAGCTCAGCCCCCCTCGGTGCAACCCTCCCGGGGGCGGGTGCGGCCTCCAGCCGGTCCAGCCGCTCACAGAGGGCGCGCACGAGGCGGGCACGGTTCTGGACGCGGTGCACCGGTGCCCTCCAGCGGCGCGGACAGCCGGCCTTCCGCCTCGCGCGGGACGACGCCGGCGAGCGCCCGGCGCCCACTGCTGGCCGGTGGTCCGCCGGCGCTTCGTGATGCACGTGCGGCAGGAAACGTTCCCCGAGCCGTACCGAGAAGGATGATCAAGCCGGTCAGACGGCCAGCCGCCCGTTCACTTGATCGGGTGGCCTCGTACACCACATCACCCGTGATTCCGCGCGGGAGCGCAACCTGGGCAGATGACTCGCGTTTCCTCCCTCAGCCCCGTGCTTCTCCCCAGCTCCGGGAGTGTCGCCACGTGGGAAGTACCGGCGGCGCTCGGTGCCGCGGTCTGCCGGCTCCGTCGTCGGGTGGGGGCGGACGGGGGGCTGCACGAGCCGTGTCGCAGCAGGGTGCTGGAGTCGGCTCTGGTGCTGGCCCTGATGCGGCGCCTCACCGACTTCTCCGGCAGCCGGCAGCGGGTGACCGGGTACCTGGGCCGCCAGTGTGCGGTGTCCGATCCGCTGGACCGGTCCCTGGCCCGGGTGTCCAGTGGCATGGGTCCGGCTCCGCAGGGTGAGGACTTCCGCGAACTCGTCCTGGCCCAGGTGCCTTCGTACGTGGCCCCGCGTCGTCGGCTCGTCCTGGACGCGCTCGCCGTGGTGCTCGGCAGCCAGGTCCAACGCGGCGGCAGCATCCCGGGGGCGGCACGGCGGGCCGGGCTGCATTCCTGGGCCCGGGTCCAGACGGTGGCTGCCGAGGTGATCGTGACCGCCGCGCAGGGACGGACCGGGGAGATCAGGGGGGATGACATCGCTGTGCTGACGGCCGCCGCGCGCGAGGCCCGAGGCGGGGTGTGGGAGCAGCACGTGCTGGCGCATCTTCTGATGCTGCACGCGCTGGTGCGGGTTCCGGGGCATGACGGGCTGGTCCGTGAGGGGCTGCGCGGGCTGCTGCCGCTGCAACGGCCGGACGGCGGTTTCCCGTTCGTCAGCGACATCGACACCTGGGCCACGGCCACCGGTGGCCTGGCGCTGGCCGCCGCCGGCGCCCCGCTGCCGGTACTGCGCCGGGTTGCCGCCCACCTGGAAGGTGTTCAAAAACCGTGCGGCGGCTGGTCCATCACTTCTTGCACCGAACTGGCCGACACTGACGACACGTCCGTTGCCCTGGAGTTCCTGCAGCTGCTGGACCCCGGCCGCTCCACCGGTGCTGTGGAGGCGGGGCTGGAGCACCTGCGGCGGCTGCGCGGAACGGACGGCGGTTTTCCCACCTACGTGGCGGGCGGACCGTCCGAGGCATGCATGACGGCCGCCGTCATCAACGCCTTCATCCACCAGGGCACCCGGAATGCGCGGCTTCTTGACGACGCCCGCCGTTTTCTGGCCGCCGGCCAGGACGAGGACGGGTACTTCGAGCCGGGGTGGAGCAACAGCCGCCTGCACGTCCTCTACCGGGCACGGGCGGCTGCCGGAGTGGCCCCGGCCGGCCTGAGGATGGCCGCTCGTATCGAACAGGTCGTGAGGGCGACCCAGAACACCGACGGCGGCTGGGGACGTGAGCCCGGCTGGCCCAGCGACCCCATCAGCACCTCCTACGCGGTCCTCGCCCTCGACTGCTACCGCGACGCGCGAGCGGCCCAGAACGCTGTCGCCTACTTGCTGGAACGCCAGCGGGAGGACGGCGGATTCGACTCCCCGCCCGACATGGTCGGCCCCCGGCCCTTCACCTACCACGTCCCCCTGCTCACCGACATCTGCGTCCTGCGCGCCCTGGGACACCTCACCCACCCGGCCGGCACCGCGACGCCTTCCGTTGGGATCGGTGACCCCGGGGACCGAAGGGCGCAGCAGCCCGCACCGGCGGGGCACCGGTCCCCCGGACAAGCCCGCAGCGCACCGCGTGGGCCAGAACATCCCGCTCATCTGTACACCCGGCCCCGTGTCCGCCCGAACACGGTCACCGAACCTTTCCCCCAGACCGTGAGCCTTCCTGCGCTCGCCCACGCGTTGCCCCGCGCCCTGCACCCCGACAGCGAGCAGTTGCTGGCCGAAGCCGCCGCCTGGGCTCACGAACACCTGGGCTTCGCCTACGACGGCGATCACGACAAGATCGCCCACAACACCGACGGGGCTCTCCTGGTCGCCTTCAGCCTCCCTCATGTCTCCTACGACTTGACCCTGACCTGCTGCAAGCTCATGAGCTACCTCATCGGCATCGAGAACAGCCTGGTCGACCAAGGAGCCCTGGGCGGCAGCTCGTTCGCCACCCGCGGGGTCTTCTCCCGCACCATGGCCGACCTCCTCGGCTGGCAGGACGGCGCCACCCCGCTCACCGCCGAGTTCCGGCACCTCCGCCGTACGATGCCCCGCCCGGCCTGGGAGCGCCTGGTCGCCTACGTGGAGGATTTCGCATACGGGTTCACCAGGGAGCTGGAACAGTGGCGCGGATCGCCCTACACCGGCTACCAGGACTATCTGGGGCAGCGGCGCAGCAGCCTGGGAGTGCGCTGGCTGTTCGGCTTCGCCGAAGCCGCCCACCCCAGGCTCGGCATCTCCGGCGACATCTTCGAGGAGCCCGCGGTCGCCGCACTGCACGACACGGCCGTCGACGGGTACACCCTGATCAACGATCTCGTCTCCTACCGCCGCGAAGCAGCCATGGGCGACGACATGAACCTCGTGCACCACCTGAAAACCCACGACGGTCTGGGCACCGAGGCTGCCATGAACCGGCTGTGCTCCCTCATCGACGAAAACGAAGCCGCCTTCGTGCTCCTGCGTGACCAGATCCTCAGCCAGCATGCCGAGGCGGAACCACAACTGCGGTCCTACCTTGAGGAGGTCGGCCACATCATGACCTCCAACCTCTGGTGGGCCACCGTCAGCGACCGCTACGAACCCGGCGGCCTGGACTGGGACGGCACCGTCCCCGGAACCCTCACCCTCCACCACGACCACGCCGACTTCAGCCCCGCCCCGCACCCTTCCTTGAGCCTCTGAGGAAGCGACTCCTCCTCTGCCAGGAACCAGCAGGCCCGGAGGGAATCATCATGCACTTCGCCCAGGCCGCCCAGGCCGCCCAGGCCCCGTCACCGGGCTAGGACGGCACCCCGCCGGCGGCTTGCCCGGCTCAGCAGCGCAGGCGTGAAAACCAGCCGGTGGCCTTCTGCGTGCGGCGGGTCGTCGGCGAGCTTGGCCAGGTCCGGCTTCGGGCGCAGCAGTGCGATCACGGTCTCGTTCACGGCCATCGGGTGGGAGGCCCCGCTGGAGCCCGCGCCGCGCGCGGTGGAGCCCATCTCCGTTACCGGGCGGCGCAGTTCGTAGGAAGCGGCGTCAGGGCCCTTGGGCGTCAGGTTCCGCAAGCAGTCGCCGGTCCCGGTGGCACCGCCGTGCTCCGACAGGCCGTGCTTGCGCATGCCGGAGAGTGCGGCGGTGTGGGAGGCGGTGTTGCAGAGGAGGTTTTAGAGGCGGGGCCGGGTGTTGCAGTTGGCGGCGCCGGTGTCCCGTGACACCGAACCTGGACCTATTGCCACTGAAGTTGGACCACTGCATGGCTCGTGCCATCGAACCCTGACCGGCCTGGTCAGCCCGATTCCGGACCAGTCGACAGCTCCGGAGTCAAGGTTCGACGCAGTCCGTCAGGAACTCGTGCAAGCGCTCAGCACCGGGATGGCCATGGCGCACGGGCTATTCGTCCCAGTCGTCCTCTGGTTCGGATTCGCGTACGCACCAGAGGTCGAGGGTGTACTGCTCAGTCGTAGGGCACTGCCTCCACGCTGCTCCGATCTGTTCCGCGTCCCATTGCTCCTGGGCACCGCGCTGGATGCACGTGTTGTAGTAGGCAGCCGTGGCTTCTCGTCCGCTCCATGCCGCGTGTCCGTTGTAGACGCCGGGGCGGGGTAGGTCCATCACGCCTGCCGGCCCGAAGGTGATTTGGTTGACGACGAGTTGGCCTGTTTCTGATTCCAGAGAGACAGGAATCGTGCCCTCAACGTCTCCTGGGGGCCTCTGGGGGGTATCCCAGATCCTGATGGTGACCTGTACTTCGATGTCGGGTTGGCCGGCCTGCAGGTAAAGGTGATGGCCGTTCCCGGCGACCACCTGAGTCTTTGACCGCTGCAACGACTCATCGTCGCCGAGGTAGGCAGCCGAGTCATACACCTCCACGAGCCTGTAGCCCGGCCGGGCATTGGTGCTGTACTCGATGATGAGAGGCACAACGACTCCGTCACTGCTCAGGGAATGATCTTCACGTGGCCGCGTCTCTATCAAGGACGCGGTTCCAGATGAACATGGTGCTGCAGCAGGCTGCCCACCACTTCGGCTCCAGCGAGCGGAAAACTCCGGAGCTTGGGACGGTGCGGCCGATGGTGCGCGGCGAAGCCGAGTGCCATGCCGGCCATCAACCCAACCACCGCCATGCTCATGCTGAACTCCTCGGTCCCATGAGTCCGACCCGTCAGGCGGCCGGTGCCGTCGTAGCGGGCCAGGATGAGGAACTGAGGGGGTGAGGCTGCCGGTGACCGTGGGGGCGACACCGCGCGCGGCCGCGCGGCGCGAGCGGGGCCCGGAGCTGCCGTCGCTGGAGGCGGGGCTGGTGGAGGTGACACGGGTGCCCGCCAGTCCTACACCTCGCCAGCCCTCGAGAACCCGGGGCACGGAGCGAGGCGTGACTTCGCGGGAGGACACCCACCTGTTCTGCGGGGAAATCACCCGGACACTGATGGCGAACATCGAGCGCTGGGAGGAACACAGCGGGGACATCTTCGAGGAGTTGCGCAAGGCGATCGCGGGAGTGGCGGACGCATGCGCGAACACGGCGATGAGGACCATCGCGGGGGGCAAGAGCGACGAGGCGACGCTCGCGGCGGTGACCGCGTGACCGCGGCGGTCGCCGGGCTGATCAGCTGGCTGCTGAGCGTGTTCGTCAACGACGACGACCTGGTGGGCGAGCGCAGCCTTGACGTTCGACCGGGCCAGGGGCTGCAGGCCCTGGCCGGCCAGGAGACCGCATTCGACTTCACCGGCCGTGGGGAGGGCCACTACCTTCTCTGCACTCAGAGCAGTTTTGCGACCCGCTGAGCGGCCTCGTCCGGTGGCAGCTCGGCCGGCCAGGGGAGTTGCTCTGTGCCGCCCTTGACTGGGTTCTCATCACGATCGAGGGGGATGAGCCGCCAGTCCCGACCGTGCCGCCAGAACACGATCACCCCGTGAGGCCACGCAGGAAGGCTGCTGGTCCACCAGAAGGCCGTCCCAGCAGCTTCCTCATTGCACTCGTCGGGGCCGTGTCCGATTGAAGTGCACGCTGCGGCGAATGCGGCATCGGCGGTACGTCGGTCCTGCCAGAACGAAACCACCGGCCGATCTTATCGATGGCTTCAGCGAGTCCGAGATCTTGCGTCTGGCGATCTCGATCGGCAGGCTGTGCGGGCGTGTGCTGATCTTGTTCCGGATGCCTTGTGGGAGCGCGTCGCGCCGCTGCTGCCGCCCGTTTCCCGAGCATCGTCGTCGCTACCCCGGACGTCTGCGCGTTCCCGACAGGACAGCGCTCGCAGGAGTGCTGTACGTGCTGCGAACCGGCGTTGTTTGGCGCGACGTGCCAGCAGAGAGTGTGGGCTGCTCCGAAGTGACGGCCTGGCGGCGGTTGCGGGACTGGACCGAGGCAGGTGTGTGGCCTCGCGTGCACGAGGTGCTGCCGGCAGAGCTGCGATCGGCGGGTGTGCTGGAGATGGACGACTGCGCGATCGACGGCTCGCACGTCCGGGCGCTCAAAGGGGGGATCACACCGGACCTTCGCCGGTCGACCGAGGCCGGCCGGGCAGCAAGCACCACCTGATCGTCGACCGGCACGGAACCCCGCTCGCCGTCACGTTGACCGGCGGCCACCGACACGACGTCACCCAGCTCCTGCCGCTCCTCGATGCGATCCCGCCGATTAGGGGCCTGCGCGGACGCCCGCGTACACGGCCACGGCCACGCAGGCTATTCTCCGACCGGGGCTACGACTTCGACAAGTACCGCCGCCTGGCGTGGAAGCGTGGGATCAAGCCTCTCATCGCCCGACGCGGCGTCGCCCACGGCTCGGGCCTGGGCAAGACCCGCTGGGTGGTCGAGCGGACCTTCGCCTGGCTCCACCAGTTCAAGCGCCCGCGCATCCGCTACGAGATACGCGCCGACCTGCACCTCGGCTTGCTTCAACTCGCCTGCAGCATCATCTGCCTGAGACGACTCCGAACCTCATTCTGAAACGATCAGTAAGTCAAGCCGATGCCTGGGCACTGCTGGAGCTTGAGTAGGGTGCCCGCATGATCGTTCAGTGTTTCCAGATCATCAGCCCGACGAGCGGAGAAGTGGTGAGTGATCATCCAGGGATCCGGGTTGGCGCCGAGTATCCGGTCCTGGAAGTCATCACGACTGCCCGCCGGGTCCTCCTTCGGATCCCCGAGCGGCCCGACGTCCTGTTGGAGCGAGACACCCCTGGGCTGTGGGATGCCGCCATGTTCACCGTGGTCAGCAGTCGAATGCCGGACTGTTGGGTCGCAGGGCTGGAGGACGGCCAGGTGACGCTCGCGCCCGAGGAGTGGCAGCGACCAGGCTTCTGGGAGGACTACTTCGACGGCGAGCCGACTGCCAGCGCTGAATATGAGCGTCTTCGCGCGGAGGTCCTCTCCCAGGCGTGACCTCGGATTGGATCATCGCTGGCGTTCGCCGGTGGTTTTTCGTCACGTGCGCTGGGGCGGGTGGTCGGGATGCCGAGGACCACGGGTGACCGTTGTGCGAGTCGGGCGGCGCCCGGCATCTGTCCTCCACCGCCCGATCCGCACCACCGTGGTCCACTCCCCTCCCTGCACGCGCGTGGTGGAGTGCACCGTGTCCACTCATCCCCGGCGGCGGCCTCCCCCGGCGCGCCACCGGTTCGGCCAGCCACAGGGGTACTGCTGCCGGGCGGGGCGGCATCGGCGACGGGTAGAGCGCCGCGCGCAACCGGGCGGCGTCGGCGAGCTGCTCCAGGCGCTCGCGCTGCTCCGGCGAAAGGCGGGGCGTTTCGGGGCAGCCATGGGGGGCCTTCGTGCTTGAGGGGGCGGGTCCCTGGCACCCTTCCCGCTCCCGGGTGACTTCGGGAGTGGGCGGTCGGTCGCGTCCCGGCGCCTGGCGCGGTGACTTCGTCGTCCGTCCCGCCACGGGCCGCACGGCACTTCACGGCCGGCGGCCCTGGCCCTGGCCCTGGCCTTGACCGGGGTCGGGCTGCCGGTGCTGCTCGTGCTCTGACGGTGCTGGTCGACCGGACTGGCCGGGCCGGTGGCCGGGGCCTTCCGGTTCTCCATAGCGCGGCGGCGGGCGTCGGCGGCGCGGGTGAAGGCGGCGAGCCGGTCCAGGTTCTTGGGTGTGCGCAGCCACGTCGCCGGGTCGGTCGTGCGGCCCTCCAGGTACTCCGCGGGCATCCCGGCCTGCTGGTGGGCCTGGACAGCGGTGGCCCGCTGCGCCGGGGTCAGGGCGGCGTCCCGGCCCGGGGGGGTCGACGGTCTCGGTGGCACCGCCGTGCTCCGACAGGCCGTGCTTGCGCATGTCGGAGAGTGCGGCGGTGTGGAAGGCGGTGCGGGCCTGCTTCTGCTTCGCGAAAGCGCGACATCACCCGGGATGCCTGTTGTTGGTGTCGAGAATCTGCCAGAAGCTGGCTGCCGTCCCTGCTGGACTAGTGATCACACCCCACGTGATGCCCAACGCAGGACGGGATTGATGTCCACAGCAACCACCATCACCTCCGGCGAAGCCTCAGCAGCGCCGACTCTCCGTTCACCCCTGGTCTCCTGGCTGACCGTGATCTCGGTGATGATGGGGATCTTCGCGATCGTCACCACCGAAATCCTCCCCATCGGTCTGCTGACATCGATCGGATCCAGCTTCACCATCTCGGACGGAATGGCCGGGCTGATGATGACCATGCCCGGCTTCCTCGCCGCGGTCTCCGCGCCGGTGGTGACCGTGGCCACCGCGCGCATCGACCGGCGGGTGATGCTCGGCGCGTTCATCCTGCTCCTCGCGCTGGCCAACTTCCTGGCTGCGGCGGCGTCGAGCTACTGGATGATCCTGATCTCGCGAGTGATGGTCGGCATCACGATCGGCGGCTTCTGGTCCATCGGGGCTGGGCTCGCCGGCCGGCTTGTACCGGCGGAGCAGGTGGGCCGGGCCACCTCGGTGATCTTCTCGGCGGTGCCCCTCGGCTCGGTGCTCGGCGTCCCGCTCGGCACGTTCATCGCGGACATCGCGGGCTGGCGGACGACGTTCCTCGTCATGGGCGTCTTCACCATCGCGGTGTTCGTGATGCTGCTCCTGGTGGTGCCCGCGCTCCCAGCCGTGCAGGCGACCCGCCTGAACGTGCTCAGCGGCATGTTCCGCGGCATCAACACCCGGTTCGCCCTGGTGCTGACCTTCCTCATCGTCCTGGCCCACTTCGGCACCTACACCTACGTCACCCCCTTCCTGGAGCAGGTGACCCATGTGCGCTCCGGACTCATCACGGTCTACCTGCTCATCTACGGAGTCGCGGGCATCGTCGGCAACTTCCTCGGCGGGTCCGCTGTGACCCGGTACCCGCGGGCCACCTTCGCGGCGGCCGCGGCGATGATCGCCTCCGTGACCCTGCTGCTGCCGGTGCTCGGCCGGTGGGACCTGGGCGCGGTGGCCCTGCTGATCGTCTGGGGCATCGCCTACGGCGCCGTGCCGGTCTGCTCGCAGACGTGGTTCGCCAAGGCCAACCCCGACTCCCCCGAGGCCTCCTCCGTCGTGTTCACAGCGTCGTTCCAGGCCACCTTCTCCATCGGGGCACTGATGGGCGGGATCGTCATCGACCACTCCTCCCCCTCGACCGTCATGACGATCGGCGGCTGTGCCGCCGTCCTGATGGTGTTCGTGGCCTGGTTCCACCACGCCAGGAAGATCTCGTTCCCCGCGTCCCAGTAGGGCCCGGACCGCGCTCTCCCCCATGGCCCGCCGCGGTTGCCTCCCCTTCGGCGGCGGCGGGCCGACCCCCGACCGAACGGCGCATAGTCGCACCTGTCCGCAAAGCGCCCGGAATCCCGGTGCTCAGCGTCGGCCTGTCGACCTGGCCTGCCGTGGCCCGGACGACGAAGGCGTGTGTGTCGCTCCGCACGCCGCGATCGGCCACCGCCGCCTGTCGGTGATCGACCTCGAAGGCGGCCGTCAGCCGATGACCGCCGAGGAGGACGGACGCCTCCTCGCGGTCCTCACCTTCATGAGATCTGCAACTAACGGGAGCACAGGGCGGACCTCGTGTCGCGCGGGCACCGCCTTCGCACCAAGAGCGACACCGAGGTCGTGCTGCGGGGCTACCTGGAGTGGAGCGAGGACGTCGTCGACAAGCTCAACGGCATGTTCGACGCTTGTGGGGTTGCCGCTCCTACGGATACCGGGCCGGGCGGCTTGTGCGAGGTTCGCACTGCGGGCGATTGCCGGTATTACACCTGGCGACCGAGAACGTCGCTCCGGAAGGCCGCCGCATGTCTGACATCCGCAATGCCACCTGGTAAGCAATCAAGATCGTCCCGTACGAGGCGATCCTGCATGTACCAATTGGCTGGGAGGCGCTGCCTCCGGTCCCGGCGAACGGTCCGGAAATCCTTCGGGCCACCGGCGGGCCCGGACGAAACCTGATCGTCTTCAAGATGCCTGCCAGGGGAACTGCGATGGAGGTAGCCGAGGGGCCCAGAAGAGACTCGCCGCCCATGGCTTCGACGACTCGCACGCGCTGAGGCAGCGTTCGCAGGGCAGCTCGGGGTGACGCTGGACTTCGTCACCCGCAACAGCGAGGGAACAGTCACCTGCCGCATGCGGGAGTACTTCGCCGTACGCGGGAACGGCGCGTACGTGCTCGGTATGGGAAGCGCGACCTGGGAGGAGCACCTGCCACTCATCGAGCAGATCGCCGACCGATTCGAACTCGCCGAATGAACCGATTGCCCCAATTTCACACGCTATTCCCGGCCGTCAGCACCGTACCGTACTTCCAGGTTCCGGCCTCGCACCGCCCCGACGCCGGAGCCTGGAGGCCTGGTGAACGCCGGCCTGGACACCCTCGCGACCGCACTGGTCGTGAAAACCGACGACCTGCTCAAGGGCTCGCCTTGCCTGGGCCCGCGGCGGCCGACCGTGGGCATCGCGCCGCGACTGAGCGACGCCGAGCCGATCACGCTCGCGATGATGCAGGCCATGCTCGGCTCCACCTCCGAAGCGCGCTCGATCCGCCACGCCCACGCCCACCTACGGCACCTGTTCCCAGATCTCCCCAAACAGCCCGGCTGCAACAAGCGGCTGCGAAAAATCCGCTGGCCTGGTCCGGCAGGTCATACGCCTGTTGGCCGTCGACACCACCTTGTGGACCGATGACGTGTGGCTGGCCGACTCCACCCCGGTGGAATGCGGGTGCTCCCGCGAGACGGTCAAACGCACTGAGCTGGCCGGCTGGGCCGCATACGGTTACTGCGCCAGCCAGCCAAATTCGGTGGCCCACGCTCAAGGTTTGATGTCACACGACAACATCGGCCGATTCGCTGAATCTGGACCACATCAGCTGAGATTTTCAACTCCTCCTCATCTCAATGCATCTGGTCGCCGCTGGTCACAAGGATGGTCAGGGGCCACATCATTTGCGACGGGTCATGATCCGTCGCAACGACCTTTGGCGAGTCTCGTCGAAGTTCGACGGAGTGCCGGGTGCCTCACTGGAGTTTGACCGCCAGGGTGCGGCGGAGGCGTTGGGCTGGCGCCGTCGTTCGGGTGCATTACCTGAAGTGCGGTGTGGCGTTGGTCAGAACACGCGAACAGCTACGGGTACTCCGGTCCCGCTGGATGATCATCCGCGTTGCACACCTACAGTGGAGGAGAGTCCCATGGCAGGTTCGTCGAGCTTCCCGGGCGTCTACGTCGCGGAGACGTACAGCCTCAGCATGTCCGTCCAGCCGGGGCAGAGCGCGGTGACGGCGTTCGTCGGCGACTTCGCCGGGGTGCCCGCGGGCGGGGTCCGGGTGAACAGCTGGCTGGACTTCCGCACACTGGCCGACGCGGATGGCGGCGCGGACGTCGGCAAGGTGCTGGGGCCGGTTCTCAAGAGCTACTTCCAGAACGGCGGGGGGTACTGCTACCTGGTCAGCACCGCCGGATCCTCCCTCGCCGAGGCTCTGGAGGCGGTGACGGCATTGGGGGGCGTGACGATCGTGGTCGCCCCCGGACTGTGGGACCAGGGCGCCCAGAGCGCCGGGGAGTGGGCCCGCGCGCTCACCGGCTGGGCCGCGCAGAACCAAGCGATGGCCATCCTGCACACCGACCGCGACCACACCCCTGAGCAGGCCGGCACGGCCGTCGAGGCATGGGGCCTGGACCAGGAGGTGTTGGGCTACGCGGCGGTGTACTCCCCCTGGCTCAAGCAGAGCGGCGACGACGAGCCGATCGCACCCAGCGGCGCCGTCGCGGGTGCCTGGACCGCCGTCGACCGCGAGCGCGGAGTATGGAAGGCTCCCGCCAACATCGCCCTGCGCGGCATCGACGGCCCGCTCCACCCGGCCAGTGACACGGACCAGGGCGCCCACCTCAACCTCAACTTCATCCGCACCTTTTCCGGCCGGGGCACGCTGATCTGGGGCGCCCGGACCCTCGCCGACACCGACTGGCGCTACATCCCGATCCGCCGACTGTTCACCATGGTCGAGCGCGACATTCAGAGGGCACTGAGCGTCACGGTGTTCGAGCCGAACGCCCAGCGCACGTGGGAGTCGGTGCGTTCCGCCATCGACAACTACCTGGACAGCTTGTGGCGGCAGGGCGCCCTGATGGGTAGCAGTACGCAGGAGGCGTACTTCGTCCGGGTCGGCAGGGGCGTCACGATGACGGAGCATGACATCGCCGCGGGCCGGCTGGTTGTCCAGGTCGGCCTCGCCGCCTTGCGGCCCGCCGAGTTCATCACCCTGGAGTTCACCCAGCAGACGCTCCAGGGCTGACCGGCTACCACCGGGGCCCCGGGGCCGCCAAGCAAGCGCACGGTGGCGACCCCGGGGCACGTCCAGCAACTGCTCCGCTCATCCAACGAGCGCCTCGTCAAAGTTCGCTGAGACGCCGTCAAACCTCAGTGAGACGGATCACCGGCCGTCGCTCACGCCCGGAGTCCTTCGGCGCGGGTGAGGAACGCGGCGAGCGCGCCGGCGGCTTCGGGCTCGGTGGTGGCGAGCCGGGCCCGCGAACGCAAGCTGGTCCATGTCTTCGCCGGGGACCAGGCGGGCGAGTTCGGCGAGCAGCGCGGCGTGCGCGAGGACTGGCGGGGCCAGAAGGCCGGCGGCTTCCTCGTGGGCGGTGCGGTCGCGGTAGTGCCCAAGGTGCGCGGCCAGGGCGTGGGCGAGCCAGGGGTCGACGTCGGCCTGGACGTACCCGCCGACTCGCCGGGTGAGCTCGTCACCGACGGCTTCGTCGCCGGCGGGGCTCGGTCTGTTCCAGCGTGCCGAGCTCGCGCAGCGCCTGGAGCTCGTCGGCGCGGGCCGCGATCCGCATCGCTTCGCGCAGCTCGGCTCCCCGGGCGGCGGCTGCCGCGGCGCCGATGGCGAGCTCGGCCTGAACGACGGTGTCGACGTCCGGGGCGTAGACGGTGCCCGCGGGCGCGGCGGCGAGCAGTTGGGGTCGATGCGTTCCCACTCCGCGAGCTCCGCCGGGCCGCAGGCGTCGTCGGCCAGGCCCTCATGCCGGGACGCCTGCCGGGCATCGAACCGGGCGACCTCAAGAGCCGCCGCGACGGCACCGGCGTCCATCCCCTTCGCCCGGCACCGTACGACGCGGCGGCCGATCCAGGCAGGGTCGACCGGCTCACGGGGCGCGGCAACGCGCGGGGCGAGCGGTCGACGGGTGCCGCCGGGCGGCCACATCCTGGTCATCCTCAGCCTCGTATTCGTGCTGCGGATTCGGGAGCGGGCAGCCGCCAGTGCCCTGTACGCCGACCCGCAGATCTGAGCCGAAGCACCGTAGTTGTCACCCACGGAGAGGGATGAGATGGCGATTCGGATCAGTCGAAGCAGTCTTGTCGTCATCAACACGGCATTCGGCTTGTCACATGCGCTCATGTGAACGGAGTACGCAAGGACGGAGCGAGGACGGCACCTCCTAAGGGCTGTCCCGCAAACTGCCTGTTCGGGGGCCTGATGGCATGATCGGGGCGTGATGGGTGAATCTGCTCGGCCCGGAGCCAAGAAGTATGTCCTGTTTGATGTCGATGGCACGTTGATCGATGCCGTGGACAACCAGCGCCGCGTTTGGCGCGTGTGGGCGGAGCGATACGGGCTGGATCCCGATGAGGTCTACCAAGTGGCGCTGAGGACGAGGCCGATGGAGACCTTCGCGCAGATCTTTCCAGACCGGGACCCACGGGAGTGCCTGGCCGCGCTGCACGAGCTGGAGGACGAGGATGTGCGGTCCGGCGTGTATACGGCCTTCTCCGGTGCCTCCGAGGTGCTGGGCGCTTTGCCCTCCGGGGCGTGGGCGTTGGTGACCCCGAATTACGAGCACCGGGTGCGCGGACGCTTCGCCCGGACCGGCTTGCCGGTGCGGATGTCATCGTGGATGCCGCCTCCGTCGAGGAAGGCAAGCCCTCACCCGTCCCGTATCTCCTGGCTGCCAAGCGGCTCGGTGCCGAGCCGGAGGACTGTCTGGTGATCGAGGACGCCCCTTCCGGGGTGCAGTCCGGGTTGCGTGCCGGCATGACGGTGTGGGGGGTCAACGCTTCCGTTGCCGTCGACGGCGTGCACCGTCACTTCGGGAGCCTGCGCGCAGCGGTCGTCGACATTCTCGCCTTCGCATCCGGAACCCACCCTCACCAGCAGGAGGGCTCAACACCAGCGAAATGATCTTGCTATGACTGGCGTGATCACGGCGTCGGAGTCGTCTTGGACAGCCCCATTCACCGGGCTGAGCCCACGCCAGTTCGCGAAGCTGCTGACGGTGTTGCGCCGCGCCGGTGTCGATACGGTCCACCAGGGTCGGCCGTGGGGCCTTTCGCTGGGGACCGGACGCTGTTGGTCACGGCGTACTGGGGCACGAACTTGACGATGCGCCAGCTTCCCCCGCTTTTCGGCATTTCGAAGTCCGCGGTCGACCTCATCATCGATCACCTCGGGCCGCTGCTGGCACTGCAACCTCGGCACCGCTTCGCGAAGGACGCCGTACTCATCGTGGACGGCACTTTGGTTCCGATCCGCGACCACGAGGTCGCCGAGCAGTCGAAAAACCACCGGTACTCCACCAACCACCAGGTCGTCATCGACGCCGACACCCGCCTGGTCCTCGTGGTCGGACAGCCACTGTCGGGCAACCGCAACGACTGCAAGGCATGGGGCGAGTCCGGCGCGAAGGCCGCCGTCGGCCACACCATGACGATCGCCGACGCCGGTTACCCCGGAACCGGACTCGTGATGCCGCACCGTCGCCGGGCCGGCGAGGAACTGACCGAGTGGAAACAGGAGCACAACCGCTCGCACAAACAGGTTCGGGCTCGCGTCGAGCATGCCTTCGCGCCAGGCCCGTCCCACAGCTTCTGCGAGGCTCGCTTCGGTCACTCTTCACCAGGGCATCCGCAGCGAAGGTACCCGCGCCTGTGGGCACTTCGGCCGAGCAGACCACCGCAAGGACGTAGCCGATCCGACGGCGGATTCCGGGCGGGCCCCGGGGCCGTGGTGGTCCGGCGGGTGCGGCATGGTCGCGGCGCGGTGGCTACAGGCCGAACTCGAGGTGTTCGATGTCGGTGAAACGGATCTCTTCGAGGCTGCCGGCGCGGTGGCCGTTGTCTTGGAAGTAGATCTCTTTGAGGGCTTCGGCGGTGATCTCCTGGAGGCGCTGGTCGGTGGCGCCCTGTTCCTGGGCGGCGAAGAGGCGGGCGGCGTGGTGGGGTGGCAGGGCGACGGTCAGGTGCCGGATGCGGTCCTGGTCGGTGGAGCCGATCGGTGCGGTGTAGCCCATGCGGGCGCGGGTGTCGATGACGATGCCGCTGGTGGTGGCCGCGTTCTGGCGGGCCCTGGCCCGGATCTGGGGCTGCCACCGTTTGTTCACCTCACGCTCCAGGCGGGCGGCGAGGTCGGGGCGGGGCTTTTTGATCTGGTCCTTGACGTAGCGTTCGACGGTGCGCTGGGAGACACGCAGCAATTGGGCGACGGCTCTCGTGCCGCCCAGCTTTTTGACCAGGTATCGGATCTGCGGGCCGGCGTTCTTGGGTGCGGGGCGGGTGAATGCCTGCTGCACTGCCTGGTCGAGGCCGTCCCCGAACATACTCATTGTCTTGTCCTACTCGCCGTTGTCGGTGTCGGTGATGGTGCCGTCCTTGATGTAGCGGGCGAGGTTGAGTTCGGGGGCGTTGAATCGCTCGCGGACCTCTTCGCCCCACAGGACGGACTGGGTGCCCTCCGGCTTGACCAGGCCGGGGTTGATGCCGAGTTTGAAGCCGCCGGGCAGCGGCTTGCCGTCGTGGTGGGGCAGGAAGTCCAGCGGGCTCGGCCCGTTCGAGGCGTAGACGACGCAGTCGGAGAGGACCGCGATGGGGTACTGCCCGGTGAATGCCGCGTGTTTGACGATTTTGCGGTGCAGGTTGATGCGGGTGCGGGAGATGACGGCGGCGCGGATGTCGGGACGCCAGGTGGGCCGGGCGAGGGCGCGCCACGGCTCGCCGGGCCGCCAGCCTTCGCCTCGGGGGCGTTCGCGGAGTTTGCCCAGGCCGCCCTTGACGGTGGCTTTGACGGCGGAGACGACGATCGCCAGTTCCCGGTCGCGGGTCTGGTGGCCGTCGATGGCTGTCAGGAAGTCCTGCGGCGGCAGGTCGGCGTCGATGCCGAGGTCGGACATCGTGGCGAGGTAGGCGTCGCGCAGCCGCTGGTACCAACTGTCCAGGTAGCGGCCGTTCTCGTGGCGCACGTATGCCTCGATCGGTGTGACGTCGTAGCCGAGTTCCACCGCGTAGGCGACGGTCGGTGTCGCGTACCAGGCCGGACCCTCGGGCCGGTCGCCCTTCGGGGTGAACGGGGAGGGCAGCAGGCTGCCGTCCAGTTCCACCCATTGTTTGCCGGCCTTCACATGGGACAGGTCGACATGGGACAGGTCCACGAGCCACGAGCCGGGCAGTTTCGGGTCGAAGACCGGGGTCTTGAGGTATGTGGGCGCACCGAGGCCGACGGTCAGGCCGTTCGCGCCGGCCGCGAAGGCCATGTTCACGTCGATACCGACCAGATGACGCAGGGTGCATTCGGCGTCGGTCATCGGCCGGGCCCAGTCGTAGGCCTCCTCGAACAGCTTTTCCTGCGGGCCGCGCAGGTGGAAGCGGGGCAGGTCCTTGAGGAGAGGGTGGCCGTCGGGGGCCTCGCACGGGGCGCAGTCCACCGGATCCTTGCCCAGCGAGCCGGGGTTGTGCTCGGGATGGCGCTTGCCGTCGGCGTCCGGTGCGGAGGCCCGGGTCGGGGGGTGCAGCGCGGTCATCAGCTCCAGGCCGGTCACAGCCGTCGAGCCGCGTGGCGTCATCACCCGCGACGCGTACACGCCCAGGACGCGGGCGAGTTCGGCCGGCGGGAGCTGTCCGGCGTGGGCCCAGTGGCGGGTGTCGAGCGCGTTCCAGGACGGGATGCACAATTGCACGCAGGCCCGCTCCGGACCGGTCGCGGGGCGGTAGATCCGTGCCCACGGCCCGAACCCCCGTTTCGTCAGCTTCCATTGCGCGCGGGCCAGCTGCTTGACGACGTTGTGGTCCTCCGGGAGCCGTCCGGCGAGCCGCTCGTCCTGCGTGAGCGCGACGGGCAGGCCGTAGCGCTCCAGCGCGGTCTGGGTAAGCACGAGCAGCGGGTCGGCGTCCTTGCCGGGCCCGGCGAGTTTCGGGGCCCCGAGTCTGGCTTCCTTGAGCGTCCAGTCCACCAGGGACGGGATCGACGTCGCGGGTACGTCCAGGACCAGTCCGCGGGCGCAGTATGCCGACACCGTGCCGTGGGTGTCGACGTCGATGACGGCCAGCGGGCCGTTCTCGAACCGCGGATCGGGGCCGCTCGCCGGGGCGGGCGCCGAAATCGTCGCCGAAGTCGTTGCCGAAGTCTTTGCCAGGGTGGTTGCCGGGGCGGTTTTCCGCGCGCCGGAGCGACGCGACGACGACGTCGACGGCCCGGTGCTGGGACGACGCGACGACGACGGCAGCGGCCCGCTGGCCGGCGCCGGACGGGACGCGGCAGCCGGAGCTGGGGCCTCGGGCATGGCGGCCGGAGCTGCAGCCGCGGGCAGGGAGGCCGGAGCCGGGACGGGGGCGCCGGGGGTAGGGGTGGCGGCCGGGGCCGGGACGGGCCCCGGGGTGTGGGCCGGGGCCGGGACCGGAGTGGGCGCCGGGGCCGGGGGGTGCCCGGTTGCCGTGACCGCCGCAGCCTCGATCGCCGGGTCTGCGGGCCCAGGCTGCGCCTGGACAGCGCAGGCAGGGGCTGGGGCGCCCGCCACCGTGCGCGAAACGAGCGTGCCCTCAACGGGCGCCGCAGCGTTGGAGCCGGCGGGGTACAGCTCCGCGAGCTTCGCGAGCAGTCGCGCATACGCCTCGCGTTCCGGCGGCCGTGGCTCGGTCCTGCCGGCCTCCCAGCCACTGACCGTCGCCCGCCGAACATCCAGAGCCGAAGCCACTTCGTCCAGTGTCAGGCCATGCGCCTGGCGCAGCCTCTTGCGCTCCGCCGGGAGCGGCAACGCAGACCGGGACGCAACCAGCGCATCGATTCGATCGAACAACTCGGACATGGAACACCTCCCGAGCGCACCCTAGCCCCCGAACCGTACACAGACCGCACTTTAGACGTACGTGCCGCGTACGTCGTGCATGCCAAGCAGACACCAAAGCGAAAGACCACACACGGCGCCACCACGCCACCACACTCCTGCCCCGCGCCACCGGGGCGGCCATGAAGCGGTGGAGGTGCAGCGGGAGCGGTGAAGCGGGTCTGGGCGGGGGCCCCGCCGTGGCGGCGCCGGAAGGGCCCGAGATCCGCCTCCGCCCCGCCCAGGAACAACACCTCCACAACCGCACCACCACCGTCCGCGCCCCCTCACCGCCCGCCCACCCGCGACCGGACGACGACACACGCCCCCCTCACCCCCGACCCCGGCCCGAAGTCCCCCCGGACAGTCCTGCGTCGACGAGCAGCAACTCGCCGACGCAGGACCACCGCAGAGCAAGCTCACTCCTCCAGAACCGCGATGGAGAACTCCGCCGCCTTCCCCTGCGGCGGCGCGAAACCGTCATAACGCGCCACGAAAAACCCCACAGGCGGCGTGACCACATCCGCACTGGTCGGCGTCCCACCCACCACCCCCGTGCACTCATCCAGCGTCGCCAGCCAAGCTGGCACCGGACCGTAAAAGGCGAACCTCTTCTTCGAGTCGTTGATGAACCGTTCCCCGCCCGTTCCCTTGAACGTCCACGTGTATTCGACGCCGACGGTCGCGGGGGTCGGGTTCGTCGTGTCGATGGTCGGAAGGTTGTACCGTTCGACGATCGCCGGCACACCGATCAGCAGATCGGACCCCATGACGCTCAGTCCGTCGAGCACAGCGACGGCGCCGATGATGACCTTCGTGGGCGTCGCGTCCCTGGAAATCGCGCGGGCGATGGTGCGGAAGACCTGGAGGACATCGGGAGCGTTCCCGAGCACCGTACTCGCCAGGACACACTGGGTCAGGCCCTCGCTGTCCGGCGGGGACTTCAGGACACTGGCGATGCCGCAGCCCATCGAGACGCCGCCCAGGACGAAGTGCCCGGCCGATCCCTCGATCATGTGATGAACGTCATCGATGACCCTGCCAGCGTTCTTCAGCAGCGTGGAGCGCTCACCCAGCGTCTCGATGAGGTGGCCGACGGCGGTCAGGCCGATGTCGCAGCCGAGTCGGCCGACCTGCATCCCCCAGGCGATCGCGCCTTCCGTCTGCTCCCACTTGGTGCCGAGGACCGGTGGACAGGTGACCACCAGGGTGAGGGTCTTCCCGAAGCACGCGATGCCGTTGACCACGCGCCGCAGCACATTGTCCCCGGCTGAGGGGTTGAGGGCGATCAGATCGGTGCCGAGGGTGGCGACCCCGTCGAAGATCGCCGAGAACACGCCGAGGACCTCCTGAACCCTGAGCAGGCTGTCGTTGAGCGCCCAGTCCGGTGACGAGACTTCCTGGGGACTCGGAACGTAGCGCGGGTCCCATGAGGGGAGCGGGATGTTCGCTGGGAACCCCTGCGGGAAGGGTTCCGTGTCCACTCCGTGGATGAGTTTGTGGATCACCGTCATGAAGAAGGCGGCGACCAGCAGGATGAGCCGGCCCAGGGTCAGTGTCTCGGGAGGCTCACCGGGCCGCGCCTGCTGGTGAATCCACTCATAGAGGGCTTCGAGCAGCCCGAAGGGAGTGGTGAGGGGCTGGCTGAACAGGTCCCAGAAGGAAGCGGCGGCCGAAGCGGCAGCCTCGAAGGCCTTGTCGGCGACGGCGCCGATCGCGTCCAGCACTTCGTCGATGAGCGACCTGAGCATCCCGACGATGCTTTCGAAGGCGGATCGCTCGGCGCCGGCGCCGACGTCGACCGTGCAGAAGCTCTCGACCTCGGCGTACAGGCCCTCCAGTTTCCCGAACAGGGCCTGTGGGCCGGCGGCGCCGAAGGCATTGAACATGTTGGTGAATTTGAGGGCCAGTTCGTCTTCGATTCCGGACACCGGTGCATCCGGGAATTGGATCCGGTAGGCCTCCGTCCCGGAAAGGGCCTTGTTCTGCATCCAGTTGGCCTGCGGCGTGTTGAGTTCGCCGGAGTTCACCTGCGTACCGGTGGGTCCTGTCGCCGCGGGAACCTTGTTGCCGAAGTCGCCCATACGCGTCCCGCCGAATTCTCGCGTCAGGTCATTGAGGGCGTCGTCGATCCTTTGGCGCACACCGATCAGCCAGGCGTCGAGTTGGCCCTGAGCGTAGGTGATCGTCGACGAGAACAGCGGGACGAAGTACTGGACGGCTCCCTCCAGTGCCACTTTGGTGTTCCAGATGGCGTCGAGGGACAACAGGGACTTGAGCCAGTCGATGACGCGCCTGATGGCTTCGGCGATCATCTGGAAGACCGCTTCGACGGCCTGGATGGCTTGCTCGATGGCCTCGATGACCATTTCGCCGAGGGAGACGATGGTGTTGCCCACCCACAGGGCGATCTCGGTGATCGTGGTGACGATGACTTCGGCTACTTTGGCGGCCCCGGTCTTGATGCCCTCCCAGACGTCGGAGGCCCAGCTGGTGAAGTCGTCCCACCAGCCGCCGTACGTGGGGTGGGCATTGCGGTACTTCCGGTAGGCGTCGAGTTCGTCCTGGGTGCGGAACGCCTGGTAGGCGGGCCGGTCGGGGTCCCACAGCTGGATGACGTAGCCGATGATGGGCTGGGGTCCGTCGAAGCCGTCGATCAGAGCGGGCTGGAGTGCGCTGCCGCCCGCTGCCTGCCCGTACATGTTGGTGCAATGGTCGACGACGATCTGAGGCGTCAGACCGCGTTCTCTGAGGGCCTTCCAGTCGGCGAGCGGCGGGGGTGCTCCCTGCGCTCCCGGCATGTTCGACGGAACCGTTGCGTGTTCGAGCAGGTCGGGGGTGAACATGCCCTTCTGTGAAGGCAGAGTGCCGTTGCCCGCCAGGAAGTCATTGGCCTGGGCCGCGAAGTCGATGGCCGTGCCGGACTGCAGGCCGTCGGCATTGAGATGCACCACCGGTGGGTTGAGTCCGCGCGCTGCGATGGCCAGGGCGAGCTTGCCCATGGGGCTGGTGGTCACGGCGATGGGCCGGCCGGGGCCGACCTGGTAGGAGATCTCGGCGATCTGGACCTCGACCAGGGAGTCGGCGGAGACGGACACCGGGTGGCCGGGCAGAGGCTGGCCCCCCTTGGAGAGCAGCGTGACGTCGGCGACGTAGTGCGAGACGACGTCGGGAGGAGGCGCGGACTGGCCGGGTTTCTTGACCGGTTCGGGCAGGCGGACCTTGTCCATCTGCCACTGCGAGGTGGTGATGTCCTGGGTGCACACGCAGTACGCCTCGGCCGGAGGCATTCCGCTCATCTTGATCAGCTCGGACGGTCTGTAGTCCGGGTACGGGTCCAACTGGTAGTCCACTACCGAGGCGTGCACTCCCACGGTGACCGTGGTGAACGGCGGTGGCGGTACCTGGTAGACCGGGGCCATGTTGTCCGCGCCGCGCTGGCCCATCACCGAGACCTTGCCCGCACCGGGCCGGTAGGCGACGAGGTAGGACAAGCCGCCCGTGCCGTTGTAGTCCAGGCCGGTCACCAGGTCGCTCAGGGAGGAGAAGTCGTACCCGCCCAGGCCCTTGCCCTGGATGCTGGGCTTGTAGGTGGTGGTCTCGCCGTCCCGGCGCAGCACCCACGCCTGTCGGGAGGTGTGGCCCGGGATGTCGCCCGGCCGGTAGCTCAGGATGTGGTCGTTGCAGCCGAGGCCGGAGAAGTCGAACGGCACGAGCCGGTCTTCGGGTTCCATCAGGTCCCAGCCGCCGATCCCGCCGGTCTGGTTGTGCACCACCGCCCTGAAGCCGCCGTGCTTGTCCGGCACGAGGATGTAGACCATGCCCGCTCCGGGGCGGTAGGCCAACAGGTGGGTGCTGCTGCCCGTGCTGTCGTAGTCGAGGCCGGCTATCTCGTCCGCCGGACTGTTCAGGGGGAATCCACCGAGGCCGGTCGATGACCTGACCACTGGGGTGAACGAGCCGTCGCCCTTCGGTGCCAGTACCCACGCGGTTCGCGTGCCCGGCCGGTAGGCCAGCAGGTGGTCGTTCTTCTTGGTGCCCAGGTAGTCGAAGGGCAGCAACCGGTCTCGGCGGTCTGCCAGGTCGTACGTTCCACCGCTGCCTCCGATGCCTCCAGCGGCGGCGCCGGCCACGGGGACGAAGCCCTCCGCTCCGTCCCGCTTCTTGAAGATCGAGAACTTGCCCGCTCCCGGGCGGTAGGCCAGCAGGTGGTCCGCGCTTCCCGACCCCGTGTAGTCGTAGGCGACGACGTGGTCGTCGGGGGAGGTGAAGTCGTACCCGGGCAGTCCGTACTCGTTGCTGAAGGCTCTGGCGAACCCGCCGACTTCGTCGGTCCGCTCGACCACCCACACGGTCTGGTCGCTGTAGTAGTGCGTGGGGCCGGGCCGGTAGGCGAACAGGTGGTCGGAGTGTCCGGACCTGGTGTAGTCGAATGCCACCATTCGGTCGTTCGGGCGGGCCAGGTCGTATCCGCCGATTCCCGGTGGGGCCGACGCGACGCGGGCCTGGGTCCATTTCGGTTGCAGTGTCTGCGCCCGGAGGGGACCGATCTGCCGGCTGACGGTTTCCCATCCCGCTTGGTGCAGCACGTTCAAGGTGGCGTCCTTGTCGAGGCCGAAGACGTGCATCTTGCCGTCGGCGTCCTGCCACAGCCTCGTCTTGGCCGCGAAGTCGACATCGGTGACCTCACCCGTGACGACTGTGCCTCCCGGAGACATGCGGTAGCCCCAGACCAGGGCCCCCTTCGTGTCGACGTAGAGGAACCCGATGTCTCCTTGCGGGTTGTCGCGGTTCAGGTACGGCTGGTGATAGGTGCCGCAGAACTGCGCACATGACGTGCTGACTTGGAGGGCATTGCCCACCGGCACGCCCATGCGCTCCTCCCAGCGGAGCAGTTTCTGCCCGTCCAGGGCGTAGTAGACGTAGGTGCCGGGCTGGTTGCCCGACGAGAGGTAGGGCAGGAAGCCGCCGCCCACCATGGGGTATCCCTGGACCAGCAGCCCGGTGGGTTCGGTGAACCAGCCGCCTCCCGAACCGTCGCTGCTCTTCAACTGCGGGGTGAGCACCAGGTTGGTGGGCCCGGTCTCGGCTTCCAGGCTCGTCCCCAGAACCAGCGCTCCGCCGTCGGGTGCGTAGGACACGGTCATCGCCTGACCCGCAAGTCCGACCTTGTTGAACGAGGTCATGCCCTGCCACACGCAGCGCGCCGTACCGTCGGGTTCGCGCTCGCCGAGGGCCAGGACCAGCCCGAACATCATGGCTGCCGTGTCCTTGGGGCTGCAGATCGCCCACACGTCCCCGGAAGGGTGCACGGCCACGACGACTTCGGCGACCTGCGGTGTGTTCGCCACCGGCTCCTGAACCCAGCCGGTGGGGGAAGTGTCCGTCCGTTCCAGGTACGTCAGTTGCCCCTGCCGGTTGATCACAAGCGCTTCTTCCCGGCTGCTCTTGAACGGGTTCGCGAAGAGCGCCTCCTGGTTGCGCCCGTCGCCCACGGACACGCCCGCCGCGGGTACCGCATCCTGCATCAGCTGGGTCGAGACCGAGAAGGATCCGGGACCCAGAATGCCGGCCCCGCCGACAGGGCCGCCGCCCGGCCGCGGGTTACGCAGGAATGTTTCCATACTCATGGTGCACCCCTCGGATGAGGAATTGTAGATCTCCTCCGCGCCGCCATCCGGATAACCCCCTGGCGACCAGGCATCCGGTGCCGGGGATTCGATGGCGTAGCCGAGTAGTCTTTCCAGTCGAAGCAGGGCGCATAAAGCGCCGAGAGGCCGCAGGAAATGTCCTGGCGAGCCGCCTGGGGGACTCCGTGGGCTGAAGAGATGTGCACGCGGCTCACGCGGAAGGCTTGGTGGGCCGGAAGGTTCGGGGCGGAAGTCAGCGCACCGGGCTCCGCACGGATATCGGAGCCCCCAAATGGGAACCTCAAGCAACCGGTATACCACTCTTCGCCAACTCCCGGCTACGGAAGAAGAAAAGGCGCCGAAGGACGAACCGTGGCCATTACCTGACGACCCGCCACCACCGGCTGGTCACGCGATACGCACCTTCGACGGCCCCCGTCGAGGAGAGCCGACGGGTCCCGTGGGATTCCGCCCCGCCGCGCTGTTGTGCGTCCAGCCGACCACCGCCGCGCGCGCATCCCCGTTTGGGGTCGTGCCGGCGCCGGCGTGGTCCCTCCGGCGTTGCGAGTGCTGTGGCCGTGGGCCTGGCCGCTCAGGTGTCCGCGTCTCGGATTCGTTCTCTTCGCTGTCGAGCGCCCCCGACAGGATCCGCCAGAACGCCCAGGCCGCGTCGCCGCCGCCCCGTCGCCGTCGCCGCCCCGTCGCCGCCCCGTCGCCGCCTCGTCACCGAGCCCGACCATTCGAGAAATTCGCGCTGTGCGTCCCGATCACCAGATCAGCCCTTCATCATGGGACCGTGACCGCACCCAGCCTTGCCCAGCGACTCGCCGACCACATTCGGCACCTCCTGGGCGGCGGCCCGTTTCCGCCGCCCGGCGGGTGGACTCACATGGGTGCTGTCATCTGCGATGTCAGCTTCCAGCCGCGGTGCACCTACGAGGCGACCCTCCGGCCGCGACTTCTCGATCTGCAAACGAACTGGCCGGACGCCCACACAGTTCGCGGGTTCCAGAGCCGGCTCGCCACGCATGACCTCGCCGTCGCCATGAGGTTCAAGCACGCCCAGAAGGCCGCGACAGCTCACGCCATCACCGACCTCTTGGCCGCGAACGGGGTCGACACCCGCGACGATCTCCACTCCTGGCTCGACCAGCAGGCCAATCGCGCCGCCCTGCGCACGGTGAAGGGCGTAGGCCCGAAGAGCATCGACTACATCGGCAACCTCGTCGGCCGTTCGCAGATCGCCGTCGATGTGCATCTGCGCGCCTTCGCTGCAGATGCCGGCGTTCCGGTTCTCCCCTATGAGCAACTGCGCGCGGTGTACGAGGAAGCCGCCGGGCTCCTCGGGCACGACAGAGGCGGACTGGAGCACGCCATTTGGCGGTCCAGGCGGTCGTTGTAGCCGAGGAAGCGGACGGCAGCGCCCCGGCTCCATCGGTGCGAGGGCGCTGCCTTCGTGCGATTCGGGGGCTCCCCGACAGCCCGTCCGTGTTCAGCTCGTCCAGGTGTTCCCGCAGGAACCGGTGCGTCTGCTCGTCGGTGGCAACGTACTCGCCGTCGAAGCGGCTGTCCGCCCACGACGTCTTGCCGCTGGAGCGGCAACGCAACTCCCCACCCGTGACCCAATACCGCCGGTACTCGGTGAAGTTACCTCCCGAGAAGCCAGTCGTCAGCTCGAAGTCCTCGTTCTGGAGCAGCAGTTGCTGGCGCGCTTCGCTCGTCAAGCGCATGACTCCCCCACGTTCTCGGAACAGGTGGGGGGGGATCCTGCCACGTCGAAGCCGCAACCCGCCCGAACAGGCGCAATGTCGGCAGGACTTGGGCGGCAGGTCTGCATGACCTGGATGCGCGAGCACGGGGCCATGGCCGAGGACGGCATGGTCGATGTCCGGGCGAGGGCCGGGCATTCGTGCGCCGGCTCTCAGTGGCCGCGAGGGACGGCAGCGGTGGCCACCAAGGCCATGCGCGGTCTCCGGCTCCCCCACCGTGCCCGTCACGGTGTTGTTGGGGGCCGACACGACGTCGTGGGACGTCTCCAGCACATCGACCGCAGCACCACGTTGTCCCAGGCCCGCCATCCGGGCCTTGTGAATGGCTGCTCTCTCAGCACGGTGAACTCGGTTCTGTTATGGGCGAGTTGCCGCCCACAGGGGAGCCCTGGACGGCGGCGGCCGCCGCACCGGGTGGGTGCGGCGGCCTTGGGTGGAATCGGCTTGTTCGCCCTGTGCCGGGGCCCGCACGCCAAAGGCACACCGGTTCGAGTCGGCCGGCAGGGCGGCGGATCAGCCCGGCGTCACTGCACCCTCTGGCACGCCGAACCACTCCTCCAGCGCTTCCGCCAGCCCAGCTGTCGACGTCGGCGCCTTCACCCCCGTCTCGGCCGCCCAGGCGGTGAAGCCGTCCGGACGGACAAGGAGCGCCACCAGTTTCGGGCGGGACGGGCAACCGACCGTCAGGGTGTCGACGTGGCCGGCATACCCCACGGCGAGGGCTCGGAGCTTCGGGTCGTCGGCGAGGTCGAGCAGGAGCGCCCGGCCGCCGTGGAGGTGGTCCGCGAGGCGGCTGCCGTCGGCGAATTCGAGGTCCGGGGCGCTGCGGCCGGTCAGGGGGTGCTCGCCCGGCAACTCGTAGCGCACGTGGGCGCCGTTGAGCCGCGCGGTGAGGTACGTGGTGCCCGTGACCGTCTCCGCCAGGTCGCTGACGATCTCGCGCAGGGCCCGGGACTGTGGGTCCGGGCGCATGGCCGCGACCTGGGAACGGGTCCAGTCGAGGACCCCCGCGCCGACCGGGTGCCGTTCGGCGGTGTAGGTGTCCAACAACCCCTGTGGCGCCCGGCCGCCGATCACCGCGGCGAGCTTCCAGCCGAGGTTCATCGCGTCCCCGATACCAAGGCTCAGCCCCTGGCTGCCGAACGCCGAGTGCACGTGCGCCGCGTCGCCCGCCAGCAGCACCCGGCCTCTGCGGTACTCGGTGACCTGGCGGGCGTGGTCGGTGAACCGGGTCGCGGTACGCACCCCGGTGATCGTGACGTCCACGCCGGAAACGCGGCGCAGCCTCGCCTGGAGGTCCTCGGTGGTGACCGGCGCGTCCCGGTCGGCCGGCGGGCCGTCGAACTCCACGGTGACGATGCGGCCCGGCATCGGCCCGTGAGCGTAGACCCCGTTGTCCGTGGTGGCCCAGCCGACCGTCAGGTCCTCGGCGTCAGCCATCTCCACGACCGCCTGGTGGCAGGTGATCTCCGGGTCCGTGCCGGGGAATGCGAACCCCGCGAGTTTGCGGACGGTGCTGCGGCCGCCGTCGCAGCCCACGAGCCAGCCGGCGCGTATGGCCCCGTGGGTGGTCCGCACCGTGACGGCCTCGTCGTCCGCGTCGAACCCGGTCAGCTCGACTCCTCGGCGCACGTCGACACCGAGCTCGTCCGCCCGCCCTTCGAGCAGCCGCTCGATGTCCTGCTGCGCCACGAACGTGATCTCGGAGGCGGGTCCGGCGTCGCCGAGGCCCGGCTCCGTGCGGTCGACGAGGTCGGCGCGCAGCATGATGCCGGCGAAGTGCCCGACGATTCCGATCCCTTGGCGCGGGGCCCCGCCTCCGTCCCCGCCGTTGCGTTCGCGCATGAACGCCTGGAAGCGGTCCACCGCCTGCCGCTGCACCTCGGCCAGCGTGGGCAGCATGCCCCGACGGTAGAGCGCCTCGGCGCTGGGCGTGGTGATCGCCCCACCCTTGATCGTCGGGTCCACTTCGGTGAGGCGCTCCAGGACGGCCACCCGCGCGCCTCCCAGTCGGAGCTCGCAGGCCAGCATCAGTCCGACGGGGCCGCCTCCGGCCACCACTACGTCAAAGTCCATGGCAAAGTCCATGGCGCCGACTATGACCGAGGGCCGGGAAAGCCAGGAAACCGCCGCGGAGTCAAGGAGCGGCGCCGTCCACGAGAACGGGCTCCGGCCGCAGCTGCCGGCGCGAGGGTCTCCCGGGCGGCGCCCAGGTCCCGGGTGGTCAGACAGCCGGTCTCCACGACGCCCCCACCAAGGGCCAGGCGGAAGGACAGGTGCCGCCAACCCGGCATGTAGGAGCGGCGCCGGACGCGGCCCTCCGCCTCCGGCAGGGCCCGGTTGGCAGAGCGGCAGAACGTGGCGTCGCTGCGCATGGCGCCGTCCAGGTCTTGGCCGGCCAGGATCCGGCCGATGCGAGAGCACCGAGTTCGACGCCAAGTTCTTCCGCCAGCAGCTGGAGGACGAGCTGCGCGGCGCAGATGCTGCGGCGGATGCCGGGTCAGCACGCATGAATGCGGCATTCGGCCCGACGCGTACGACCCGAAGCTCGACGTCGACTTCACACCGCTGCGCGAGCAGGACCTGACCGTTGCCGGCCTCGGCCGGGCCGCCTGACCGACTGCGAGCCTCCTTGTGTGAGCGCTGGCGGTGCAGGCGAAGCGGCGTCCGCAGCTTCCTGCAGCTTCGGACGCCCTTCGTGGCCGGCCTCCGGGCTGGTGACCAGCGGGACGAGGTAGGCGTGGCAAGTGACCAGCCGGTTCGCCGCGGTCCTCAGCGCCTCCATCGGACGTTGACCGGATGGAGGGCCCGATTGCGCTCGGGGCGGGCCTTATGGCCGTTCTTCAGGCGAGAGTTTCCGCGGTGGCTGTCAGGACCGCGCGCCCCAGGATGTGGCCGGCCATGGTGAAGCCGAGGGCGGCCGGGGTGGCGTCGGCGGGGACGCCGATGGACTCGACGTCGAGGGCATGCACCACGGTGAAGTAGCGGTGCGGGCCGTGTCCAGCCGGCGGGGCGGCGCCGATGAAACGGGCCGCACGGGCGTCGTTGGGCAGCTGCAACGCGCCTTCGGGCAGGCCCGAGCCGGTGTCGTCGCCGGCACCTGTGGGCAATTCGGTGACGGTGGCGGGGATGTCGGCGACCGCCCAGTGCCAGAACCCGGACCCGGTGGGGGCGTCGGGGTCGTAGACCGTGACGGCGTAGCTCTTGGTGCCTTCCGGGGCGCCGCTCCAAGAAAGGTGCGGGGATAGGTCCTTCCCGCCGGGAACGCCTGAGAGACCGGAGTACTGCTCGATCGACCAGGGGGCGCCGTCGGCGACGGTGGTGCTGACAACGGTGAAAGCGGTCGCCTCGGGGAGGCGGGCAAAGGGGTCGTTGGAGCTCATGGTGTCGTGCCTCTCAGGTGTGCTGTGGGGTGGTGGTGACGCGGCCGGCGGAGGTCCCGCCGTAGTGGCGCCAGCAGGCGACGCGGTCACGGCTTCCGCTCACCGACGAGATCGACCATAACATCGATAATTGATTATTCCTTGGATCGTCTATTGTGGAAGGTATGACCCAGACGACTCACACTTCACCCTCGGCGGGGAAGCAGATGCTCTCCGAGCAGGTCTACACACACCTGCGGGACGCGATCATGCGCGGGGACCACGCCCCCGGTGATGCCCTCAAACCCCAGGACCTCGCGAAAGAGCAGGGCGTGAGCCTGGCCGTCGTACGCGAGGCACTCGTGCGGCTGGTCGGCGAGGGCCTCGCCAACCGCCTGCCCAACCGCGGCTTCGCCGTTCCGGCCTACTCCGACCGCCGCTGGCAGGAGATCGCGGAGGCCCGCCGGACCATCGAACCGGTCATGCTGCGCATGTCCATCGAGCGCGGCGACGTGGACTGGGAAGCCCGCGTACGAGCCTCCCACCACCGTCTGACCCGCACCCCGGCGTACCTGGCGGAGGAGGGCGAGCACTACAGCAGCGCCTGGGCCGAAGCCCACCGCCTCTTCCACCGCACGCTGCTGGAGGGCTGCGGCAACCTCGTCCTGCTGGAGACCTTCGACCGGATGTGGACCGCGAGCGAGCTGGCCCGCCGTTGGTCGGCGCACCGCAACCCGGACCGGGACGGCGCCGCCGAGCACCGCCGCCTGGAGGAGGCGGTACTCGCCCGTGACGCCGACACCGGGGCCCAGGTCTTGACCCAGCACCTCACCCAGACCGCGGCCGGACTGACCGAGTGCTCCCATCACGAACCCACGGACGAAGCCTGATGCCCCCTGCCTGCCTGGCCGCACTACCGCACCTGATCGCCGAAACCGGAGCCACAGCATGACTACTTTCGAGGCGAGCCCAGGCCGCCACTGCCACAACGCCGTCAGCCCGCTGCACGCATCCGGGTACTTCGCGCCGGAGCCGACGGACGAGCTCGCGGCGCTCGGGCTGGAACGCGGAGCCATGGTCTACCTCGCGGGCCGCGCGGCACCGCTCGGGGCCGTCGATGCGGGCACCGTCACAGCAACGTTCTACAACTTCAACCACGAGCATGTGCAGCGGTACATCCCCGCCGCGTGGAGCGTCACGACGCCGGAGGAAGTGCTCACGGCACGGCTGCGCGGCGCGGACCGGATGCTGCAGCGGCTGCTCGGCAAGGAGACCTTCACGTCCACGGAAATGACCGAGGCGGCCGAGCTGGCGCTGCGCGCCACCGAAGCCTGCCGCCGGGAGGCACGGCCGCTGTACGCCGCCAACGCCGACCTCCCGGTACCCGAACAACCGCACCTGGCTCTGTGGCACGCCGCGACGCTGCTGCGCGAGCACCGGGGTGACGGCCACCTCGCCGCCCTGACGATCGCCGGCCTGTCCGGCATCGAGGCGCTGGTCCTGCACAACGCCACCGGCACGGCACCGACATCGGCACTGTTCATGCGGACGCGCGGGTGGTCCGCGCAGCAGTGGGACACCGCCCGGGACCAGTTGCGCGACCGCGGCCTGTTGAACGAGTCAGGCGACCTCACGCAGGCGGGCGCGACCTTGCGCGGCGAGACCGAGGTACTCACCGACCGCCTCGACGCCGCCCCGTACGACCACCTCGGCCCGGCCGCCACCGCACGCCTCACCGAACTGGCCGGCGGCTTCTCCCGGACCCTCAGAGCAGCGGGCGCCTTCCCCGCGGTGCACTTCGGCAAAGGCTGAGGGCCGGGGCCGGGAGCCCTCGTAATAGCGACGGCCAGGTGCCGTGCAGCGCTACGTGACGTTCAGTTCTGCGGTTGCTGCAACGGCCCGCGGCAGTGCCACAGTAAACGCCGGTTTTACCGCGACGGAGCCGTACGGTGATCGTCGCGACCTGTGGCGGGGCATTCCCGGCCGCCGGGGTGGGGTGTACGCATTCACTGCGGCAGCACCGGGAGGGCGGAGAGGGCATGACGATCGACCGGTGACCGAACCCGGGAGCGGGGGACGCATTGCGGTTGCCGCGCGCCCGTGTCGTGCCCATGTCCGCCCCTCCCGCGTCGTACACCGCGGCGGTCGAGCGCTCCCTCACCGGCGCGGGCATCGCGAAGTCCTCCGCACGTATCTACCGGATCTCGCCGACGACCTGAGGGTGGATGCTCATCGGTGAACCGGCGCCGCCCGGACCCGCCCGCCGGGGCGCGAAGCCGCCCATCTTCCCCGTCGCCGCCAACGGTGCCCCGACGCCGCCCGAGGTGCTGGCCGAGCTGGCGGCGGCGCGGGCGGACGAGATGGACGCCGACGCCGTCAACCGGGAGTTGTCCATCGCACGCACGGCTATCGGCTGGTGGCAGCGCCAGGGTTGGATCGAGTGGATCCGACGATCGGCATCGAGCGGCGGCCGGCGCCGCCGGACCGCATGTCGTCGCGTTCCTCACGAGTACGGAGGGAGGGTGGATCACCGGCCAGAACCTGCGGGCGACGGGCGGACTGGCATGAGTCCGGCCCGTGGCCCCGATATCGCCCGACGCATACGCCGAACAAGGCGGCTGCCTGGGTCTTGGTGGTGTTGGCCCCATGCACCGGCTGCTCTGAGGTTCGGCCTGCACGGGGCCGCGGGCCGGGCCGGAATGCGACGCCGCCCTCTCCGTCGAATCGCTGTCGTGGGGCCGCAACCGCGATGGCTCGTCGCCTTCGGAATCGGCGCTCCGGGTTCGCACAGGCCGAGGAGCGTCCCCCGCTCCCCCGCTCCCCCGCTCGCCCGCAACCCCACGGTCAAGGAACTGGCTGCGCACCTCGAACGGGATGACGACCGTCACGCTCGGCAACGCCGAGCAGCGATGGGGCGACCCTGATCGTCGCGGCGCCACCCACGGGTGCCTCCGGCGATCGCGGCCCGTTCCGTACCCTGGGACGCATGCGCATGCGTCCCACTCTGAGCTGGACCCCCACCGCGGAGCTCTCGCCGGGAACCACGGATCTGGGGCCGGTCACCGATGCGCTGAGCGACGGCGGCGTGCTGGTGCTCAGCGGGGCGGGCCTCTCGACGGAGTCGGGCATCCCGGACTACCGCGGCGAGGGCGGGAGCCTGAGCCGGCACACTCCGATGACGTACCAGGACTTCACAGCGAGCGCTCAGGCCCGGCGCCGGTACTGGGCCCGCAGCCACCTCGGCTGGCGCACCTTCGGCCGGGCTCGCCCGAACACCGGGCACCGGGCCGTGGCCGCCTTCGCACGGCGCGGCCTGCTCTCGGGTGTGATCACCCAGAACGTCGACGGCCTGCACCAGGCCGCGGGCACCGAGGACGTCGTTGAGCTCCACGGCAGCCTCGACCGGGTCGTCTGCCTCTCCTGCGGCGCCTTCGGCCCACGCCGCGTGCTGGCGGAGAGGCTGGAGGAGGCGAACGCGGGCTTCGAGCCGGTGGCGGCGGCCATGAACCCGGACGGTGACGCCGACCTCACCGACGAGCAGGTCCAGGACTTCCGCGTGGTGTCCTGCGCGGTGTGCGACGGCATCCTCAAGCCCGACGTGGTGTTCTTCGGCGAGACCGTGCCGCCCCAGCGCGTCGAACGCTGCCGCACGATGGTCCGCGAGGCGTCCGCACTGCTGGTCCTGGGCTCCTCCCTGACAGTGATGTCCGGCCTCCGCTTCGTCCGCCAGGCGGCCGAGGCCGGCCGTCCGGTGCTGATCATCAACCGCGATCCGACCCGGGGCGACCAGCACGCCGTCACGCGCGTGGCTCTCCCGCTGGGCGCGGCCCTCACCACCGTGGCGGACCAGCTGGGTGTCACGGTCCACGGCTGAACCCTGCGGCCTCCGGGAGTCGCGGCTGCCGCGCCGGCGGCGGTGACTCACTCCCCAGCGCGGGGACGCGGCCCCGCGCTCGCGGTCTTGGACCCTCCCTGCGCCATGGACACCGACCGTGAGAGCGACCCTGCCAGTGCGCCCTGCCGGTGGCGGCCGAAGCACGCCGCCTTCGGTCCTGGCGACGTCCTTCGGGGTGCCGAGAGCCTGGCGGACCGCCCGCAGGAGCTCTCCCCGCAGAGGCGGTGGCCACCAGCACCCTCATCAAGCCGGCCAAGGCCGGCCGCCGGCGGCGTGACGTAGCACCGGGAATTCTTCGCGACCTGGCAGAGGCCTTCGACCGTCAACTGGGGCCTGCGGCACGGGCGGAGCTGCCCTCGAGGGTGACGGAAGCAATGACCTCGCACCGCCCTCGGCCGGCCGGGGGCCGGTGCGGCGCGGACGCTGTCCGTTGATGACGCGGTAGGCGCTGACCCACGATCCGATGCTGCTGTAGCCGGATCCGTCGATGATGATCGCGCCGCCGGTGCAGTTGTAGTTGTAGTTGTCCCACAGTTCGACCCTGCGGGTGGCGACCTCCGTGCGGGCGGACCGGATCCTGTTGTTCCAGTTGTCGCCGACGTACGTACACTCCCCCGGGTTGCCGGAGAAGTAGATGTCGAGGGCGAAGCCCGTTTCCCGTCTCCTCCCAGGAGTGGGAAACGGGGAACGTGTCCCCGTGGCGCCCGATGGCTCCGGACGGCTCCGGACGGCTCCGGACGGCTCCGGACGTGGCAGCGGCACGGGCCCCCGAGCCCGGACTTCGCGACGCAGTAGTACGCGCGCCATGTTCGGCCAGATCCGTGCAGGTCGCCGGCGCCGGCACCGCCTGGCGACCCGTGCCCGCGACCCGTGCCCCCGTTTCACCTGGTAGGGCCGAGGCCGGCCCGGCACAATCGGTCGTATGTCAACAAACCGGAGCCCTGAGCACACCCCTGACGGGCACTTCGTGGTCATCGATGGGCGCAAGTGGCGGGCGACCGATCCGATACTCCCCGAGAACATCGCGTCCCAACTTCGCAAGCACCTCATGGCAGCCCGGCGTTCAGTGCGTGCGGCACTCTCACGTGGGGACGATGCGGCGGTACGGAACGCCCGAAGGCGTGTGCAGCGTGCGAAAGTCGCTCTCGGGGAGCGCGGCACCCCTTGGTGGGAGCAGAGCGCGGATGAGCGGCGCAGGCGCTGGGAGGATGGCCTTTCCGCACTCGACGAGCCCGCCCCTTGAGAACACACATGCCCGCGCCGTGGCCGAAGGCCGGGGCACTTTTTGGCCATGGGCAGGCGTCGCGTCGCCCCGGGCACCCCGGCCTGCTGGTGGGCACACCGCCGTACGCCCGGCCCCGCCCCCTCATGGCGATACCCGGCGGCCCCGCCATGACCATCTCGCGTTGCTGAACGCATCCGGTTCGGACGTACCGTGCGCACAATCAACCGGGGCAGGTGGGCACGCCCCGCGGCACCGGACTCCTCCCGCTCCTACAAGCGGGGCCACCGGTACGGGGCAAACGAGGTCGGCCCCGGCGCCGCGCTCCTGTTCACAACCACGGCGCTCAACGGCGGCGGCGCGCCAGCGACAACTCCCCCACCAGCAGCACAAACCAGACGAGGGTGGGAACCAGACGAGGGTGGGAACCAGACGACGCGCTCCAGCGCGCCGATCGTGCCGTGGACACCGACGACACCACCCTCCCCGTCATAGACCGCAACGCCCCCACGTCGCCTCCGGCATGAACAAACCCCTTCGACACCTCAGGCAGCAAGCCCTACCGCCTCGACATCACCTGCGACAGCTACGCCGCGGGCCCCGAGGCCCAACGGATCGACATCCCCGCCGGCCCGCCCTTCACCGCCACCATCGCCCCCGCGAAGCCAGCACCACCGGCCTCATCGCCTGGCGCCTCAACACCCTCGACCCGCACGGAGCCGAAGGGTGCACAAACATCTTCACCCGATGCGACAGCCACCCCACCGCAGCCAACTCCCCAAAACAGAAGGGCCGGTAGAGGACCTCAAGCCCGTGCCCGACAATGCGCTCATGGCACCACGAGGCATACGGCACGTCCTCGGAGCAGGACTGAGTGCGACGCTCCTGCTTTCCTGCACCACGAACGGCAGCGACCCGCGCACCCCCGAACCCGCCCATCCCAGCGGGATCGGCTTCACGATCCGCTACGAGGAACCCACCCCGGCCGACCGCCCGTCCGCCTTCTTCCTCCGCGACCGAAATACCGCCGCGGCCGCCGCACACGCCCTCAACACCCTGCTCACCCTGAACCAGCAGATAACCGTGGCCGGCCGCTCCTGCAACGGCGAAGGGTCCGCCTACGACCCGCAGACCCGCACCATCGACCTCTGCTACGACGACACGACCGAAGACCGCGCACTCTTCCAGAACGCCGGACGGCACCCAGCCGACGACGAAGCCGCCGCCATCGCCGCCGAAACCCTCTACCACGAAGCCGCCCACGCCCTCACCGACCTCTTGGACCTGCCTCTCACCAACCGCCAGGAAGAAGACGCCGCCGACCAGTTCGCCGCCCTCATGCTCCTGCGCACCGGCCTCCCCGGCGAGCGCCAGCTCCGCACCGCCGCCGAAGCCTACGAACTCTCCACCACGGACGACGCAACCGACACCAGAGACGAGCACTCCCCCAACCCGGTGCGCGCAGTCAACCACCTCTGCTACCTCTACGGCGCCGCCCCCGACCACAACAAAGACCTCGCCACCAGCGGCCACCTCCCCTCCGCACGCGCAACCAAATGTCCGCAGGAATGGGCCCAGGCCCACACTGCCTGGATGACCCGTCTCCAGCCCCTCCTACGAACACAGTCGCAGTACGACGACATGCGGGCCGATGCCCCGAAAATCGTCAGCAGCACCGCTTCCCTCGGGCCGGTGGTGACGCGGTCGCGGAAGATGTCGGCGTAGGACGGGGAGCCGAAGCCCCGGGCCACCAGGACCGGGACGCCGTACACGGCGAGCCAGCCGGTGAGGAATGGGCGGAAGGCGTCCATTTTCGCAGGTTCCGGCTGCACTTCGTGATACCGGGACACAAGCAACTGGCCTACCTGCGTGCCGAGTTACGACGGTCTCGACGGCCCGCGGGGCGGCAGGGCCACGCGGAACTCACCCTCGGACACCACGGCCGCTTCGTCTGGCGAGATCTGGTCGCCGTCCGGTATCTGAACGACCCCTACGACCCCGAGCGCGGCTCCGGGCCGGGCCGCCGCATCCTGTTCCAGCGGGGTCACGGAGGCCCAAGACCGTCGAAAACCGGTTGCACATCGATCTCCACGCGGCACCCGGCGAGCGGGAGGCGGCGGTGGCCGGGCTCGCTGCCCTCGACACGACGGTTCTACGCCAAGTCAAGCAGGCCAGGGGGGAGTTCACCGTGACGACCGGCCCCGGAGGGCATGGAGTCCTGCGTGCAATGACCCGGCCGTGACGCCGGCCGCAGGGCGAAGGCGCGGCCCAGGCACAGCAGGGACACAGCCGAGGCACAGACTCGTGCACGACCGGCGCACCATTCCTCGACGGCCCGTCGGGACGACCGCCCCCCCTCCGCCCGCCTCACCCCCGGGTCGTGGCGGGCCTCGGCAGACATACCCCAATTGGGCTCCATTTGGAACGAGTTGGTCTCCCGTTCAGCTTTCCTTGAGCGTCCGGAAAGGGAACAGCCCTGGCCGATTAACGTTCTTGACGACCCCTGTACCTCTCCTTGACCATCGGGCTCGCGTTTCCGTCCCCATCCCCGAACGGAACACGGAGCCCCCCATGCACTCCTGGCATCCCTCGCACTCCCCACGCACCCTGGCCGCGGGCGCGGCGCTGGCCACCGCCACGCTCGCCGTCGGACTCCTCGCACCGACCGTCCAGGCCGCCCCGGCGGCCCCGGCCGCCGCGAGTCCCTCGGCCGTCGCCGCGCCCGACATACCCGTCGCCAACGTCAAGGCGCACCTGGCCCAGTTGCAGCAGATAGCCAACGCCAACGGCGGCAACCGGGCGCACGGCCGGTCCGGCTACCGGGCCTCGCTCGACTATGTGAAGGGCAAGCTGGACGCGGCCGGGTTCACCACCTCCGTCCAGCAGTTCAGCTCCTCGGGCGCGACCGGCTACAACCTGATCGCCGACTGGCCGGGCGGCGACACCTCCCAGACCGTGATGGCGGGCGCCCACCTCGACTCCGTCACCGCGGGCCCCGGCATCAACGACAACGGCTCCGGCTCGGCCGGCATCCTGGAGACCGCGCTCGCCGTCTCACGCGCCCAGCTCAAGCCCGACAAGCACCTCAGGTTCGCCTGGTGGGGCGCCGAGGAGCTGGGCATGGTCGGCTCGCGGTACTACGTCAACTCCCTGGCGAGCGGTGACCGGGCGAAGATCTCGGGCTATCTGAACTTCGACATGATCGGCTCGCCGAACCCGGGCTACTTCGTCTACGACGACGACCCCACCCTGGAGAAGGTCTTCAAGGACTACTTCGCCACCCTCTCCATCCCCACCGAGATCGAGACGGAGGGCGACGGCCGCTCCGATCACGCCCCGTTCAAGAACGCGGGCATCCCCGTCGGCGGTCTGTTCTCCGGCGCGGACTACACCAAGACGTCCGCGCAGGCGCAGAAGTGGGGCGGCTCGGTGGGTCAGGAGTTCGACGCCTGCTACCACGCCTCCTGCGACACCAGCTCCAACATCGACACCACGGCCCTGGACCACAACAGCGATGCCATCGCGTACGCCCTGTGGCAGCTGGCCGCCGGCGGGGGCACCACCCCGCCCGACCCGGGCAGCTCCTTCGAGAACACCACGGACCTCAGCATCCCGGACTCGCCCGGGGCCGCCGTGACGTCCTCGATCACCGTCTCCGGCCGCGCCGGCAACGCCCCCGCCACGCTGAAGGTCGCCGTCAACGTCGTCCACACGTACAGCGGTGACCTGGTCATCGACCTGATCGGCCCGAGCGGACGCTCCTACCGGCTGCACAACTCCTCGTCCGACTCCACGCCCAACATCAACACGACGTACACCGTGGACGCGTCGTCGGAGGTCGCCAACGGCACCTGGAAGCTGAAGCTCCAGGACAAGGGTCCGCAGGACACCGGCTACCTCAACAGCTGGAAGCTCACCTTCTGACGCGCCCGTCCAGGCCGACGCACCGGCCCGGGTACCGTCCGAGGGGCCGGGCCGGGTGGCCGCCAAAGTTCTCGCGCGGCGCCCCGTCGGCACGTTCGTGTCTCCGTCGACGACGACTCGTCCTACGGGTCGAAACAGTCCGGGCATCGAGCCTGGCGCCCATCGGCCGTCGCGACCGCCCGCCGGCATCCCCAGCCCCGACGAAGACGGCACGCCCGCGACCTGGGCAACGTGACAGCCGAAGGCCCGGCGTTCACGGCGGTTGTCCGCCGGGGATGCCGGGCCTCGCGCATGTCAGGATCGGACGTGCCGTCACAGGTGGTATCGGGCGGTGCCGCACGTCGTCGCCCTACGGCGTGGAACGACCGTGTTGCGGGAAGGGGATGGAGTGTTCTGGTGCGCATTCCTTCCCGTCCAACGGCGTCCACTCCTGAGCGTCTCCACCGGGTGGATAGGCGATGACGTCTTCGGCGCCAAACCCCCATCGCAGCCGTCGGTGTTCAACCCGGCTGAGGTGCTGGACCAGATCGAGCGGCGACCAGCCAAGCGGTTCGACAGGTGTGTGGAGCCGGTCGTCGGAGAGTCCGGCGGGCGTCCTGGCTCTACAACCAGCCGGACCTGCGAGCCGAGATCGAACGTCTGCGAGTCCGGCACCGCCCCGTCCCCGCTGCCCGCCCGGTCCCCGATCGACAGCGGGCCTCCGAGGCATCCCTGCTGCGGCGCCCGGAGGCCGCCACCGCGCGCAACCGGCAGCTGAGGTCGGAGAGCCGCGAGCTCCGGCAGCCCTTGGCCCTGGCGTTGGGCGAACGCCGCACGGCCGACGTCTGCGGCATCCGCGCCACGGCGACGTCACCAGCGGCAAGGGCGATCGGCCCGTGATGAGAAGCTGATACACCGGCATCGCGACCGCAGCTCGTCCGGCAGCCACCCCGGGAGGTCGGCGGGGATTCGCGGTCGACGGGGGCCGCTGTCACGGCACTGTCCGGGCCAAGGTCCGACGTTGAGGAGCACGGTGATCAGTCAGGGTGTGAAGATCACGACACAATGCGTGGGCTGCGGCGGTGTGCTGATTCTCGACACCGGCCAGTCCATCGAGGGTGGACGCCTGTGGTGGGGAACCGAGGGGGCCTGCCAGTCCTGCCCCGCCGCCTGGTGCGAGCAGGACTTCGGTGACGCAGCTCCCGAGGGGATCCGCCAGGCCCTCTTGGCGGAACACGGACCCGCCCGGCTCCGGCTGACAGCGCCCGAGGCGAGTGGAGTGCCCGTCCTTCGTGCTCTTCGAGAGGTGCACGGCCTATCACTGGCACAGGCGCGGTCCCTGGCGGACGAGTTGAAGACGACCAGCCTCGTGGGCACGTTCGTCGAGATGGAACTCCTAGCCGCCCGGCTTCGGCACCATTGCGTCGGAGTGACAGTCGAGACATCGTCCGGCTGACCGTCCGGAGCGAGCGACACGCCGGGCGACACAATTCCCGCAGCCGGAAAGGTATCCGACCCTCCGTGCCGAGGACACCGTCCACATCGCATTGTCCCTGTTCAGCGTCGTCCTCATCGCGATGGCTCAAGATCATGGACGTTGATGAGCTTGCCCCGTCGAATCCCCGCTTTCACAGACTGCGAATCGATCACGCCGACCGTGGACTGTTCGTACCGGGCCGCCCGCTGCGGCAGCCGAGCGCGCGGGCGGGCGTGGAACTCCTTGACCAGGCCGTGGTCGCACCAGCGGCGGAAGAACGTTCCCGAACCGGTGAGCGACACCATCACCCGACGGGGCAACCGAGTTGAACTCCATCGGCGCGAACGCGTACACATACGACAACAGGGCCTCTCGGCACGGCTCTTGGCTCCGACAACCGGGCCCTGTCCCTGTGCCCCGCAGCGATCACCCGATCGGGACTCCCGTCCGACACGCACCTCAAGACCGGAACGACAGCAACCACTTACCGGCTCGGGGCTGGGCCAACCGCCCCCGCTACGTCCTACTTCTCCTCCGGCTCCCAGGCGCGGAGCAGGTCGAGCAGCCCTGCGTCTCCGTCAACGTGCAAGGAGGCGGCCTGGAGCCGGTCGTACAGGTAGAGGACCAGCTCACTGGCTGTGCCGTGGACGGAGGCGCCGGCTGCGTCCGAGTCTTCGCCGGTCGCGGCGGCGGCCGCGGGGATGCGGGTGGTGCGGGCGCCGTCACCGTCGACGGCGAGGCGCCAGGAGCGGCCCTCGGCGGCGTGGAAGTCGAAGGCCGTGGGCTTGTGCGGCCAGGCACTCGGCGTTGCGCAGACGGTGAACAGGAACTCCTCCACACCGTCGAGCGCCAGCCCGACCGGCAGTGGCTGCGGGGCGCCCCCGGCGAGCTGGGCGTCGTAGGTGTGCACCGCGGTCTCCTGGACCCGGTGCCGGGCGGTGCCGCCGGCGGTCTGCGGTGACTGCGACGCGGGCCACCACGTCCAGCAGCCGCTCTCCGGTCCCGCCGCGCGCAGGGCGCCCAGCAGAAGCCGCGTCGACGCGTCCAGCCAGGCCAGCAGGGCCTCACGCTCCTGCGGCACTTCCAGCGCGGCGCGCGCGGCGACGGCCTCGGCCGGCGGAGCGTCGGCAGACCCCGCGCCGACGATGGCGGCCCAGAAACGGTCTCCCCCACCCAGGTGCTTCACCAGATCGAACAGGGTCCACCCGGGGCAGCTGGGCACCTGCACATCGAGGGTGGACGCGGCGGCGACCACGGAGCGGAAGGCGGCAGACCGTTCATCGATCAGTCGCAACAGGTCCGGGAACTCAAGAGTGTCTTGCACTCCGGATGTCTATCACCGTGCTCCGGCACTCGGACAGCGATTTTCACAGTCGACGTCGGTTGACCAGTGCGGACATCCTCGCCTCCCACCGCTCGGGTGACAAGCTGCGCACTGCTGCGAGGACGCTGATGGTGGCGGTACGCGAGGCGTCGTGCCTCTGGGGGCTCTGGCCTCGCCCTGCGGCCGGGCACCACGGCGACGTGACGTCCGCCCGGTGCGCGGTCATGCCACCGCTCGGTGTAAGGGTTGACGGGGTCGCCTTACTGGTGGTTTCGCAATGAGCTGTCATGGCTTTGGTTACGCAGCTCCTACGGCTCCTGGACGCGATCCCACCGATCCGGGGCCTGCGCGGACGCCCGCGCACACGGCCACGTACGTTGGTCGCCGACCAGGGCTTCGACTTCGACAAGCACCGCCGCCTGCTGTGGAGGCGTGGAATCAAGCCGCTCGTCGCGGCGTTGCCCACGGCTCGGGTCTGGGCAAGCCCCGCTGGGGAAGTCCGGAGCAAGGAAGGAGGGTGTCCGTGGAAACGGAGCACCCTCCTTCTTGTCGACCTATTTCCCGCGGCCCCGCGCGAGGCTGATCGCAAAGAAAACGATGCCGACAACTACCACCGCACCGAACGCTATTCCGAGCCACGGGGGGCCATCGGGTCCTCCCCCGGGAGCGGCTAGTTGCAGCGCATGCATCGCTGTACTCCTCTCGCCACCAAGTCTTCTTGATCTTCGCTGAGCATCCCGGCTCGGCGCTGTACTCCGTACTGGCGCCTGCGACGGTCTCCCCCTCGGTACTCGCCGAGGCACGGTAGAAACCGGCGCAGCACTCCACTTCACCAGCCCGACCTGCCGACGCGTCGCCGGCGTTCGCCTCGTATCCTCCACTCGCACCAGGAACACCTGCCCCCGCAGAGAGGCTGAGGGATCGCCCCGTCGTCGGTGACGCTGACGCCCCACCGAGGCAGCCACCGAAGGCGCACACTACGACGCTGATTCCCCGCGAGGAGCGACCGTTGGGGTCGATGCCGTTGACGGGGTCACCTTCGGCGTACAGGTAGGGGTTCTTCTCCTGGCCCTGAAAGCCGCCGCAGGTCGCGGTCCACGTCACGAGCCTTGCCCCGTGCTGACGCAGCGAAGGGTGTGCCTGGCCCAGGCAGGACCAGACACACCTGCTCTTCGAACAGCGCCGCGGTGGTGCTGTTCAGCCCGGATCGCTCCGACTGTGTATCTCGCGCGCCGATCCGGAGCTCCCTCGCCCGGGAGCGGTCAGCGTGAGATTAAGACGTCGAGGAGGAAGAGGAGAATTCCGAGACATCCCAGAGCAATTCCGATCCACACCAGCCGTGCGAGCATGTTTGTCTTCCTGTCAGTTAGGACGTGCAGGCGGCGAACATTCCGATACCCGTCCCGATGAGTCCAATTCCGCTGCCGATGGCCGCCACGGATGCTGGTGTGCTGAGTCCGCCCGAGCTGATGGCACCGGCTATTCCACCACCAAGTGAGATAGCCCCACCGAGTACGGAGAAGCCCGCCCCGATGCATCCGAGCAGGCTCGTACCGGCGGGGTCGATGTAGTTGATCGGGTCTCCGCCTGCGTACAGGTAGGCGTTCTGCTCCTTGCCCGCGGGGTCGGTGGTGGTGAAGCGGGCGAGGTTGGGGTCGTAGTAGCGGGCGCCCATTTTGTAGAGGCCGGTGGGGTCGAGGTAGGTGCCGGCGTAGCGGTAGGGCTGCGTGGTCTGCTCGGTGGTGGTGCGGGGCTGGCCGGTGGGTGTGTAGGAGTAGCTGTTGACGCGGGTTCCGGTGGCATCGACGAGGCCGAGGACGTTGCCGGTGGCGTCGGTGAGGTAGTAGGAGCTCTTTCCGTCCCGCGTCATGGAGTTGAGGGTTCCCGACGGTTCGCGGACAAATCCCGTGTCCTGGCCGCCGGTTGTGGAGCCGGCGAGTCCGGTCTGGGTCTGGTGGAACCAGGTGTCACCGATGCGGATCCGCTCAGCGTTTCCTGTGTCGGCGTTCTCCACGGGGTATGTGGTCGATCCGGCTGTGACGGACGTCAGCTGGCCGAAGTCGTTCCACGTCTCGCCGGTCCGAGCTGGGCCTTCGCTGGGGTTGGCGGCCGTCTCGTTGCCGTTGGCGTCGTAGGACCAGCCGGCCGGGTTCATGCTGCGCGTGACGAGCTGGCCCGGGTCGTTGTAGCCGTAACCGATCGAGGGGCAGTACGGCGGCGCGGATGCGGGTTTGGCGAGCATGTTGCCTGACGGGTCCAGGCAGTAGCTCACCCAACTCGCGTCCGCACCGGCGCTGTTGGTGTCCTGGGCGGCAGAGAGGCGGCCTGCGCCGTCGTAGTTGTAGGTGGTCTTGTGGTGGGTGGCGTCGAGGTTGTCGGTGCGGGTGTAGATCTTGACGCCGTTCTTGTCCGCGCTCGCCCCGGTCGGGCGGTAGGTGTACGTGTAGGCCAGGTCGACGAGGGTGCCCTTGGGGGACGTCGCCTTGATGGTCCTGGGCTTGCCGTCGGCGTCCAGGGTCACGCTCTGGACGGTGTTGCCGGGGTAGGTGGTGCTGGTGCGGTGGTCGTTGTAGTCGTACTCGTAGGTCGTCTTCTGGCCGTCGGGGGCCTTGAGGACGGTCAGGCGGTCGGCGTCGTCCCAGGTGTAGTCGGTGGTGCCGGCCGGGTCGGCGTAGGTGTCGACGTTGCCGTCGGCGGTGTAGGTCAGCACCGACTGGGAGTCGTCCTGGAGGGTGCGGACGGTTTCCCGGCCCAGGCCGTCGTAGACGTGCTTGACCGTGCCGGTCCGGTCGGTGCGCTGGGTGAGGTTGCCGTCCATGTCGTACACGTACGTCACCGTCAGGCCGCCGCTCGTGGCCACCTTGCGGACCTCGTCGAGGTTGTCGTACGTGTACGTCGACGTCACCCCGCGTCCGTCGGTGACCGTCCTGGGGCGGCCCAGTTCGTCGTACGTCGCGGTCGTCGCGCCCTGCGGGGCGGGCGGCGCGGACTTGGTGAGGTTGCCGTGGTCGTCGTAGGTGAAGCTGGTGACCTTGCCGCGAGCGTCCTTGATCGTGCAGCGCTGGCCGACGAAGCCGCCGCACGTCGGCGTCGACGGGTTGTACGTCGAGCTCGTCGTGGAGCCGCCCGTACCGGACACCGCGACCGACGTTGTGTTCCCCACCGCGTCGTACGCGTACGACGACTTGGTGTTGTCGGGGGTGGTGAAGGAGTCCGGGACGTCCATGCCGGCCTTGTTCAGCCACGGCGTGAACGACGCCACCGCGCCCGTGGGCAGCTTGGCGGAGGTGGGGTTGTTGCGGTTGTCCCAGCCGTACGTCGTCACGTTGCCCGGCGTGTTCCCCGTGCCGAGCGCATCGGTCGCGGTCTGGGTGAGGTGCTTGGTGTAGGTCTTGCTGCGGGAGTGCTTGAGCGGGTCGGTGACCTTGGTGACCTCGCCGTCACCGTTGTGCTCGTACGTCGTGGACTTCTTCAGCGGGTCGGTGACGGTGGTCGTGCCCGACGCGTACGGGGTCGCCGCCGAGTAGGCGAGCGTCCAGGTGGGCTCGCCGTCGCCCGAGCCGCCCTCCTCGTGGAACTGCTTGTAGGAGGTGAGGCGGTTCTGGTCGTCGTAGCCGAACAGGATCGCCCGGCTCTCGGAGGTGGTGATCTTGGTCAGGCGGCCGTCCGCGTCATAGTTGCACTTGGTGACGTTGCCCTCGGCGTCCGTGGTCTCGTCGATCCGGCCGCCGCTGTCCAGGTGGTACTTGACCGTGCGGCCGCTGCTGTCGTGGGCGTTCCAGTGCGCGGCGTCCTGGCGCTCCAGGGTGATGGAGCGGCCGGAGGCGTCGTCGGTGACCTTGAGTCCGGTGACGGCGTTGTCGGCGTCGCGGTCGCGTTCCACGCTCTGGTGGTTGCCGTTGCGGTCGGCGATGCGGGTCAGGCTGCCGTACTGGTCGTAGGTGTCCTTCGACCCGGACGTGCGGTCGGTGAGCGTGTAGGTGTTGTCGCTGTTCTTCTTCAGGTCCAGCGAGTAGCCGGCCGGGGTGGTGAAGCTGCCGTCCGCGTTCTTCGTGAAGGAGACCCTCGCGCCGGACTGGTCGTAGAGGTCGACGGAGGTGGCCGGGTCGGTGTCGAGGTAACGCTCGTAGCCGAGCCACCAGGCGTTGGAGACCGCGCCCCACGGGGCGTCGAGGGAGTTGTAGGTGCGGGTCCAGGTCAGGTTGCCCGCGACACCCGCGATGTCGAAGTCGGTGGCCGCGACCAGGAGGTTGCCGGTCGAGTAGTCGACCTTCACCGCCACCGACTTCGACAGCCGCAGGTCGTGGAACTGGTGCCAAGGAACATCGCCCTGCCCCTGGGGAGGAGTCCCGGCTGACAGTTGGGCACGGGCCTTCGCCTGGGTGCTGGTCGCGGGGCTGGAGGGGCGGGCCCGTTGGCGGGTGTGCCAGGCCTTGCGGGCCGCGTCCTGCGGGGTGGCCCGCTTGGAGGCGGGGGCGGTGTTGGTGCCGCCGGCCAGGGGCGGCACCGCGATGTCCGTCTTCTTGCCCCATGCCGAACCCGCCGCATGCGGGGCGGCGGGCGAGGCCAGGGACGGCAGAGCTGTGCCGGCGAGGGCGGCCACAGTGAGCGCTGCGACTACCGATACGCGGCTGCGGGATCTCGCGCGTCCTGCGGGCACGCCAGACGTGGATGTATGCATCAGCTTCCCCCCACGGAAAGTTGAACTCGGCGGCCCCACCGGCCCCCGGAGGCGACACACACTCACACGGACATCCGACAGAAACGCCTGTCCTTCCCCGTATCTCCCGACCCATGCGCACCAGTACAGGCCAGAACGCCGTGCTCCAATTGGCTCCGAACCAGCAGGCCACTGTCCCGCCGCAGGCCAGGGCCAGTCGAGACGTGACGCAAACCCCCCGGCCGGAAGTCGACGCTCCACCGGCCGCCGCTGTGCCGGCTCGGTCCCCGGACAGCCAGAGGCCGGCGCCTGCCGGGCGTCGGCCTCCCATGCGCAGCCGACTTGGGTACGTGCACTACGCGACCGCGGCGGCGGCCGGTCGCCTTGTTCGCCGGTTTCTTCCCGAGCGACGGTCAGCGCGGCCGAGAGGTCCAGATCCAGGACCGTGGTGCCGGGCAAGGCTGCCAAGGGCTCAGCCGTGCCGGGCCGGGCACGGCAGGCCGGGGATCACAGCGGGCGCGCGCACCTTGACGGGGCCTCAGGCGCGGGAAGGGACGCAACCGAATTCCCGGATAAGAATCTTGTAAACAATTGTGTTGGAGCCGTGTCGGCGAGGAAAGCCGGGGCATTCGATGGCTCGGAGGTTGATAACTATGGTTCCCCTGCTTCTCGTTCTTCTGCTGGCTCTGATCCTCTTCGGTGCGGGTTTCGCACTCAAGGCCCTGTGGTGGATCGCGATCATCGTGCTCGTCGTGTGGCTGGTCGGGTTCATCGCCCGTCCCAAGGGAGGAAGCGGCCGCTGGTACCGCTGGTAGGCCGGGCTCAATCGATCATCAGGTGGGGGCCCCGCGCTTCGGCGCGGGGCCCCCACCTGTTTGCTGCGTCCCCTCACTTGGGGGATGGGGGTCATCACGTTCCGGATCGCGGGTACGGGCATCACGTGGCCGCGGCGCGGCATCCGCGCACGGGAACCGCGCCTCCAGGAAATCGCGCCGCGGCCACCGAACTCCCAGAGATTCCCGGGACACCCCTCGTCGCTGACGCCTCGTAGTGCATGGCATGGGCGCGTTCAATGCCTCCGGAGAGATCAGTTGCTCGGACCGGTGCCGCGGTGATGAGCTTGGCCGGTCGGGCGTAACCGTGGAGGCCGGCGGCTTCGCACAGCATGGCTTCCCGGGCGGCGGCGGCCTCGGCGTCGGCGGCGATCTCGGCCTGGACGATGTCGTCGACGCCGAGTCCGTGGACGGTGCCCGCAGGCGTGGCGGCGAGCAGCTAGGCGATACCTGCCCCCTGCCCACTCCGCGAGCTCCGCCGGGCCGCGGACATCGTCGGCCAAGTCCTCGTGCCGGCTCGGCTACCGGGTGTCGAACGTCTTTTGGGGCCGGCGGCCGACGACGAACCCGCCCTCGCGCACCAGCTCCTGGACGGCGTCGACCAGCGCGCCACCCGCCTCCTGGCCCACGTCACCGCTCTGATCAAGGACGCCGGACCCCCCGGCGTCACCGACGGGCCCAGCAGCTGCGCGCGCCGGCATCGAAGCAGCCGACCTTCCCTGACTCCACCGGTTCGTGGAGCTTCCATATCGGCCCGCAGCCAGGCGTCGACCGTCTTCTTGTACGGCTCCATGCGATCTTCTTGTACGGCTCCAAGCGAGGTGACGTCCTCACCGCTCGGCGGCGAGGTGTGGGAACCGGCGAGGAGAGTGCTTTCCGTACGAGGCGGCGGTGAACGCCGTACTTCTTCGACAGAGCACGGATCGACAGCTGCCGCTGCCAGCTGTCACGCCGGATCCGGTCGAACATCTCCTTCTTGGACAAAGACATCCGCAGCACCGCCCCTGCCGGCAACTACAGGAACCGTCTCACCGCAGGAAAACGGGGTGGGGCAACGTCGCTCCGTCACGACTCCTCCCTGCCACACCCCCTCCCCAATACCCGCCCACCCGCCACCGGACGACGACGCACGCCCCGGCCCAAGTCCCCCGGACAGCCCCGCGCCGACGAGCAGCAACTCGCCGACGCAGGACCACCGCAGAGCAAGCTCACTCCTCCAGAACCGCGATGGAAAACCCCGCCGCCTTCCCCTGCGGCGGCGCGAAACCGTCATAACGCGCCACGAAAGAGCCCCCAGGCGGCGTGACCACATCCGCACTGGACGGCGTCCCGCCCACCACCCCCGTGCACTCATCCAGCGTCGTCAGACCCTGGATCAGTTGCTCCCGTGCTCCCGTCGGACAAAAACACCCCTTGGGCGTCAGCTCTCCGGCTGCCTGCACAGGATCCATCGATCGAGCACCCCTGGGAGAAGCCGCGTTCGGGGAGGATACGGTCCTGCCCTGGTGTCAGCGCTGTGCCACGTGGGAGTCAGCACCACCTGTCGGCAAGGCGAGGGAAAACCCTCCTGCAGTACTGACAGGTGGACCCTGATTCCAGGTCCTTGGTCGAGCCACCGCACGTGGGGCAGTCCCCGCGCTCCCTTACCGGGCCCCGTCCTGCCTCGCAGGCGGGACAGATATGAGCGAGCACATCGGAGGCGGCCGGATTCCCCGGGAGGGCCCTGTCCGCCTGCCGCAGGACCCAGCCGGCCTCCGTGATCACTTCCTCGAGCCGAGCGCCCTCCGGCAGCTCTTCCGGCTCCAGGTACAGGGCGAGGCAGCTCTCGCTGTCGCAGGTCACGGCAGTGCGGATCATCAGATCTCCTGGTTCTCTTCGTGGCTGAGCTGGTTCAGGCGAGTGCCCGAGCGCTGGTGATCCATGCACGAAGGGAGACATGGTTCCCCCGGAGGTTCCCTCGTCGATCAGCCCCGCCGACGGCCAGAAGCGGCGACCGCCCGCCGCGAAGGCCTCGCACGGCAGCAACCCGGCGAGCAGCGCCTTGGTTCGCGACCGTAAGTTACTGTCAGGTTCCGTCAGGCTGTCCGAGCGACATCTCCAGGAGATGCTGTGGCTTCCTCTCTGTCTTCACACCGGCTGCTGGCGGGCCTCCTCGTCGGCGCCGGGGTCGCGCACGTGGCGCGTCCGGGCCTGTTCGACGCGATGGTGCCGCGCGCCTTGCCGGGCACACCCCGCCTGTGGACGTATGCCAGCGCGGCCGTGGAACTCGCCCTCGCCGCAGGCGTGGCGGCGCCCAGGACGCGGCGGCCCGCCGCGCTGGCCACAGCGGCATTCTTCGTGGCGGTCTCCCCCGCCAACGTCAAGATGGCCTACGACTGGCGCGACCGCGAGCCGGTACTTCGGGCAGCGGCACTCGGTCGGCTCCCCCTGCAACTCCCGCTGGTCCTATGGGCGTACGGTGTTGCGCGCACGGCCGACAAGAGCCGACTGCGCTGACTGGCGGCGGAGCCGGTGCAGGGGGGCGAACGCACGCTCCCCGAAACGGCGTTGTGTGCCGAGGCGGGCGCCGTGTTCGGTAACGCGTCGGGCGATCACCGGCTTCACGCCGAGCGCCCGGACGAGGCGATCGTCCTTGTCGTGGTCGTAGCCACGGTCGCCGAGCACCACGTCGGTCGGCGTCGGGGCCTGCCGCGCCTGCCCCGCACCGGCGGGACCGCTTCGAGTAGCGGCATGAGCTGGGTGACGTCGTTGCTGTCGCCGCCGGTCGGCGTGACCGCGAGCGGGAGGCCGGTAACGTCGGTAATCAGATGGCGCTTACTGTCCGACGTGCCCCAGTCAGCAGGGCTTCGTCCCTTCTCGAAGCCCCAACCACCTCAACTGCGCTGTTGCCCAAGGGATTTGAACACTCCTCCGGCCTCCGCCGCTCGCTGCCAGTGTCGCTCAGGAGATCTCGTAGGTCCCATCGAGCCGCGCTCGTCCGAGGACATGGCCCGCGAGGGCGGTGAGCATGTGGTCGAGGGAGAAGCCGTCCGGCAGGTCTGTGGCCCGGGACAGGGCGAAGAGCTGGAAGACGTAGGCGTGGGGGCCGTGTGACCGGATCGGCATGGGCCCGGCGTAGCCGCGGCGCCCGAGCGGGCCCTTGCCGAGCCGGAGGCCGGGCACGGGGCTGGGGTTCGTGAGGGCGTTCTCCGCGATGCCGGTCAGGGTCGGCGCGATGCCGAGCGCGAGCCCGTGCGTGGCCGGCTTACCAAAGGGGACGTCGGGGTCCTGCACGATGAGCGCGAGCTCGACGGTGCCCGTCGGCGGCGAGGTCCAGGCCAGGGCCGGCGAGACGTTCGCGCCGAACACGCGGCCGCGGTGCCGGGCCGGGATGGGGGCGCCGTGGTCGAAGGCGGGGCTGGTCAGCGTGAGGTTGTCGGGGGCTCGCAGGTCCGGACGGGCCCAGACGAGGGTGTGCTGGCCGGCTCGTCGGTTGCGCAGGGCGACACCGAGGGGGTTCGCGGGCATGGCTGGGGCAGCTCCCTGTCGGTCATTCTGTCGGTCATTGATTAGGTATACGTAACAATTCTTTAGGTACACTAATCAGCTATGGAGAAGGACGCAACAGACGATGACCACGCGATCGAGCGGTCCGCCGCCGATATCGCGGAACGCGACCTCGGCGGACAGGTGCGCTCTGCCGTGTGGAGTTTGTTCCGCCGCTTCCGCAGCGAGCGGCCCGACGGGGAGCTGGGCGATGTCGCCCTGGACGTACTCGTCCATCTGCACAAGCGCGGGCCGCAGACGCTGACCGCCCTGAGCGAGCGCGGCGGGGTCTCGCCCGCCTCGATGAGCCAGACGGTGAACCGCCTGACCTCGGCCGGTTACGCCGTACGCTCTCGCGACGCGGACGACCGCCGTAGGGTGCTTTTCAGCGTCACCGAGGAGGGCGATCGGCTCGGCGGTGCCGCACAGGCGCGGCGCAACGCCTGGCTCGACGCGCGCCTGGACGCCCTCGACGCCGAGGACCGCGCGGTGATCGCCCGCGCCGCGGCCCTGTTCGCCGCCATCGCCGACTCCTGAGCGCCTGTCGCAGCAGCACCGGCCTGCGGGACTTGACCACAACGTCCTGATCCGGTGCTGGGGCCAGCAGTTCGTAGTCGCCCTCCACTCCCCTGCCGTGCCGCACCTCCACCTCGACGTCACTCACCTCAGGCCGATTCGCCAGGACTCAGGTACCGGTAACCGCTGTTGGTCTCCTCGGCGAGCCAGCCGTTGACGCTGCTGAGGCCGCGTTCGTTGAGTTGGGCGTCGTGTATGGCGAACGCCCGCTGAGGCGCGATCGCCCTGACGAAGTCGATCGCCTCCGCCGTCTTCATCCACGACCCTTGGACCGGAACCAGGAGCGTCTCGATCGGTTCGTCGGGCACGTGCAGCGAGTCTCCGGGGTGGTAGATCGCCTCGTCGAGAATGTAGCCGAGGTTCGCGCAGTCCGGTCGGCCAGCGTGGATGGACGCGTGACGACCGCCGACCGCCCGTACGCGAAAGCCTCCGGCGGTGAACCCCACACCGGAGGACACCCCGGTCACCTCGACTCGCGGGATGTTCGCTTCGGCAGGGGCGTAGACCGGCACGCCGAGCCCGGCCAGGCGCAGGACATCGATGTGGTCGGTGTGTTCGTGAGTCACCAGCACAGCGTCCGCACCGGCCAGGGCAGCCGGCTCGCTCCACGTTCCTGGATCGATGACCAGCACGCGGCCATCGTGTTCAAGCCGTACGCAGGCGTGGGTGTACTTCGTGATCCGCATGACACGCCAACGTACTCGCCGGCTCCTGTGTCCGTGGGGCGTTCGGCGCGTACCGTTCCGGCATGGAAACCTCCGATTCGCCCCGCGTTCTCGTCATCGGGCTGGATCCGTATCGGGTACCCGGGCCGTGGGATCCCGAGCCGGCGGCGAAGGCGATCGAGGCGGGTCTGACCCAGTTCGCCGAACATGGCGTGGGCGTGGAGACCTGTCTCATCGGCCTTGATGGACTTGATGCAGGTGACGACGTGGAAGCGGCCGTCGGGAATGCGCTGCGGTCCCACCCGTGGGAGTGCGTCACCGTCGGCGGTGGACTGCGCCACTCGGACGACCGGGTAGAACTCCTCGAGCTCCTCATCAACCTGATCCGGCGACACGCACCCGGCGCGGCCATCGCCTTCAACAGCACGCCAGACACTACGTACGAGGCCGCTGCCCGCTGGATCGAATGACGACAGCCCCTCGCTCGGAGAGTGGTTGCCGCTCGGGGCGGGGACGGCTCGGAGTATCGACAACGCCGGACGGGCCCGCCACCGACTCCTTCCTCGCCCAGGTCGACCGGTGTGCCCACCCTGCGCGCTACGCCCGCCCATCGGGTACGCGATGAAGTCGGCCGCAGGCAGACCGAAGGGCAGGTCCCCCGAGGTGTGCGGGGTGACAGCGCGGTTCGACGGTCGTGGCCTGGCGTGTGATCTCCGCAAGGGCCATCTCGGAGCGTGGGCCGGGGTCGAGGGCCGCGAGGTGGCCCACGACCCGGACGGCCTCGCGGTGCATGGGCTCTGCGTCGCCCGCAAGGATCACGACGCCCGCGACGGACGGCTCGGTCTCGGTGACCCGGGGCGCCATCTTGCCCCCCATGCTGTGCCCGGCGACGAACACCCGGGCCGCATCGACGTGGGGCTCCTCCCGGAGCGGACGCACGGCGGCGACGGCGTGGGGGACGTACTCGCGTGTCATCAGCACGACCCCGGCCACTGGCCGTCGCCCCGCGGAACAGTGACGGTGCCCGCCACCGCGAGCGATCGCGTGGCCCGTCTCACCTAAGGCCGACCAGGCTCAACGGGATCCTGCGGACCCGCTCGGTCCTCTCCGCCGATCACTGCGCCGGATCGGCGGAGAGGAAGGGGTCAAGGAGCGCGAGCAGCGCGTCGGGGCGGTCGAGGGGGATGATGTGCCCGCAGTCCTGGAGGTGGTGCCCTACCAGGTCGTCGGCGATGGGGCGTAGTTGGTGTTCGAGCCCGGTGCCGACCGGGTGGGAGCCGATGGCCAGGGTGGGCATGGTCAGGCGAGCTGTCCCGGTGGCGTCCTGGATCTGCCGCGCGCTGGTGGGCAGGGCCCGGTAGTAGGAGAACGCGCAGCGCAGGGCCTCGCTCCCGGTGTACGCGTGGACGAAGGCCGCGCGGATGTCGTCGGGCACTCCTCGCCCGAGCGTTCCCGAGTCGAGGAACCAGTCGACGTACGGGGCTTCGTTGCCGGCCAGGACGGTCTCGGCGAGGCCGGGGACTGCGTGGAAGCCGAACCACCATGGGGCGCCGCCGACGACGAGGTGATCGGCTCCGGGCAGGCGCCCGAGCAGTGCTTCCATCACGACCAGGCGCCGGACCAGGCCGGGCCGGCGCAGCGCGAGCAGGACGGCGGGGGCGGTGCCCGCGTCGATGCCGACCACCGCTGCCGAGGGCTCGCCGAGTGCGTCGAGCAGCCCTTCGGCGTCGGCGGCGAGGGTGCCGGCGTCGTATCCCTCGACGGCACGGTCACTGGCACCGAGGCCTCGCAGGTCCGGGGCGATGACCCGGTGCCGCCCCGCCAGTTGCTCCATGATGCCGCTCCAGAGGTACCAGGTGTGGGGGATGCCGTGCAGAAGGAGGACCGCGGGTCCTTCACCGGCGATGGCGACGTTGAGTTCGACACCGTTCGTCGCGATGCGGTGCAGCTGGTGTGCGGTGGTGGCGGGCATGGCGGCTCCTTCGGGTGGTTACCATCGGTGACTAGAAAACGATAGGTAACTCTCCAGCCGCTCACTAGACGGCACTTTCAGGGAAGGTGGTGAGCCACGGGTGACCACCCGGGGAGCCCGCGCCGCCGGTCGTGGGGCACGCGGCGATCTGTTCGATCCGCAGTGCCCTACGCGGCAGTTGCTGGACCGCATCGGCACGAAGTGGACGTCCATGGCCGTCAAGACGCTCGCCGACGCAGCACCGGACGAGGTGCGCTTCGCGGAGCTGAGACGCCGCATGCCCGGCGTCTCGCAGAAGATGCTGTCCGTGACGCTGCGCAGCCTGACCCGCGACGGGCTGGTGTCACGCCGGGTCGAACCGACCGTGCCGCCCCGGGTCTTCTACCGACTCACCGGACTTGGGCTGTCCCTGGAAGCCGCGCTTGCGGGGCTGCGGACCTGGGCGGAGGAGCACATGAGCGAGATCGACCGCGCCAACGAAGCCGACGACCAACAAGCCGACAAGGGACAGGACGACGGATAGACGAGTGATAGGCGGGCCGGGTTCCACGTTTCGTACTAGGCGCCCGGCGCCTTGTCCTTGATCATCAGCCAGGCGATCACGCCGGCCAGCACGAGGGCGCCGACCACCGACCAGATGGTGGCGGCGTACCCGGCAACGGTCGCGTCGGCAAGCGGCTTCCACAGAGCGGGCGGCAGCCCCTTGACTCCGACGGCGTGCCCGCTTCTGGCCAGGTCTTCGATTCCCGCCGGATCCCCGGACGCGTTGTGCAGTCGCGAGACGATGGCCGAGCCGAGAATGCCCCCGAACGCCACCACTCCCAGCGAACCGCCCAGCTGTTGCGCGCTGTTCACGGATGCCGCCGCCGCACCGGAGTCCCGTCCGGCGACACCTGACGTGGCGATGGCGAAGAGCGGCATCAAGGTCACGCCTATGCCGAGGCCGGTGAGGACCATGCTGGGCAGCACCAGCGCGGCGTAGCCGCTGTCGAGCCGGAGCCGCGTCAGAAGCGCAGCGCCCAGGGCCACGACCACCAGGCCCGGTGCCATCAGCAGGCGGGGAGCGACGCGGTGCGACAGCCGGGCGGAGATCTGCGTGGATCCGATGATCATCGCGATGACGGTGGGCAGCAGGGCCACGCCGGCCTCGAACGTGTCGTAGTCGAGCACTTCCTGGAGGTAGAAGGTCTGGGTCAGGAACAGCCCGAGCAGACCCGTGCCGGCCACGATCATCGTGAGGAAGGCACCGAGGCGGTTGCGGTCCTTGAACACGTACGGCGGCAGGAGGGGGCTCGACGCCCTGGTCTGCCACCAGACGAAGACCGTGAGCAGGAGGACGCCGCCGCCCAGGAGGGCCACGATCGCGGGATTGGTCCAGCCCCACGGCTGCGCCTTGGCGAGGCCGTAGCTCAGGGCGAGGAATCCGCCGGTTCCGAGCACCGCGCCGAGCGGATCCATTCGCGTCGCGGACCGGTCCGCGCGCTCGTGCACCAGCACAGCCGCGCCGATCACGGCGACCACGGCCACAGCGGCGTTGACGTACAGGCACGGGCGCCAGTCCAGCACCGTGAGCAGCCGGCCGCTCCCGAGCATCCCGATCACCGATCCGCCGCCGGCGAGGACACCGAACACCCCGAAGGCCCTGCCTCGCTCCTTGGGGTCGGTGAAGGAGGTGGACAGCAGGGACAGAGCGGAGGGCCACAGCAGCGCGCCGAAGGCACCTTGCAGCGCACTGGCGCAGATGACCATGGCGGAGCCGGTGGCCGCACCTCCGAGCGCACAGGCGGCCGCGAGACCGGTCAGCCCGGTGATCAACGCCCGTTTGCGCCCGATCAGGTCCGCGATGTGTCCGCCGAGCAGGAGCAGCCCGCCGAAGGCGACGGGGTAGGCGAGGAATGCCGTTCTCATGTCGGCAGTCGACATGTGCAGGTCTGCCTGCAGGGAAGGCGGGTCGAGGATGGACCCGCTGACCAGCACGAGCAGTTGCGCCAGCGTGATCGCCACCAGCCCCCACCAGCGCAGCGGATGCGGCCCCTGATCCCCGGCCGGAGGCGCGGCGGGCCGCCAGGCGTCGGCGTACGGATTCGACGGAGCGGGGCCGGCGTTCACCGGGGTCGTCGGCGCGTACGCGGGCGGCGGGGGCGGCGGCTGCGCGGCCCGGGGAGCCGGGACCGGCGCTGCGGCCGCAGCCGTCGGCGTCTCCGGGGCGTAGTCCAGCAATTGGGCCGCGTGCCGGCCGAGTTGGGCCAGCACCACGCCGGGGAGCCACTCGTCCGCCCGGTCCGTCGTCGTGCGTGCGATCACCTGCTGCGGGGTCGGGCGCCGGGCCGGGTCCTTGTGCAGGCATTCGCCCACGAGTCCGGCGAGTGACTCGGGTACGCCGGTCAGGTCCGCCTCCTCCTCCGCGATCCTGAAGAGGTGGGCGTTGAGACCGGTGTCGGTGGCGCCGAAGAGGAGTCGCCCCGTGGTGGCGTACACGAGCAGCGCGCCCAGGCAGAACACATCGCTGGCCGGGGTGAGTGGAAGGCCCCGCACCTGCTCCGGCGACATGAACCCGGGCGAGCCGATCAGCATGCCGGTACGGGTGCGCAGGCTGTCCCCGGCGAGGCTGTCCAGCGCGCGTGCGATGCCGAAGTCGATGACGCGGGGGCCGTCGACGGTGACGAGCACGTTGGACGGCTTGAGGTCCCGGTGAATGAGGCCCGCCTCGTGCACGGCCCGCAGGGCCAGGGCGAGGCGGTTGGCGAGGACCTGGACGGAGTACTCGGGGAGCGGCCCGAAGTCCTTGGCGACCACGGTGGTCAGATCGGGCCCCGGGACGTACTGGGTCGCCACCCACGGCACATCGGCCTCCGTGTCCGCGTCGAGCACGGCGGCCGTCCAGTCCCCGCCCACGCGCCGGGCCGCATCGACCTCGCGTGCGAACCGCGCGCGGAATTCGGGGTGTTGGGCGTACTCGGCCTGGACGACCTTGACCGCGACGGTCCGTCCGGCGTCGGAGCGGGCGAGATAGACGCGTCCCATTCCGCCCTCACCGAGCCGGGCGATGAGGCGGTACGGTCCTATTCGGGCCGGATCTTCGACGATCAGCTGGTCCACATGCAGGAAGTTAGCGGACGGGACAGGTTCTTACCCCTGCTTCTCGACCATCGGCGCCGACTCCGGCGGCTTTGGCCCCTGCCGCGGCGTCGCGCCGCCCCGAGTCCCGCCTGGCCGATCAGCCCGCCGTGGAGGGGGGCGGGGTCGGTCTCTCGCCCGCCGACGCGGATTCCGGCACGGAGCCCACCCCTTCACGGGCCCATGTGGCGAAGGTGCCGGTTGTCACGGGCGGTTCAAGATGAGTAGGAGTACTCATGCCCCCCGCCGTGGTGAGAGGAAGGATCCGAGAGGTGACGACACTGGGAAAGACGAGAGCCCGGCTCGGACTGCTGCCGTTGGCCGTGGTGGTCCTGCTGACGGCCGGCTGCGGAACGCAGCGGTCGGCGGACGCCGCCGGCACCTCCGGGGGTTCTCCTGCGACGCCGACCGGTACGGCGATACCGAGCACGTCGGCCGACTTCCCCTGCCCCGGCGAGACCCCGAAGCCGACGCCTGCCGCAACCTCCAGCTCGACCGTGCCGCCCCAGGACCACTACGCCGAGAACCACGGCTTCAGAGTCCCCATCCCGCTTCGCGGACAGAGCCGTTGCGACGGGCTTGCCGCGGCGGGGCACGTCAAGAGTGCGCTCGAACCGCTGCGCCGGCGCGGCGACTTCGCCCCGGACGACGTCCGCACCGCACTCACCGGTCTCGGGTACTCCACCGACAAGGTGCAGGCATACCAGAACGGTCCGACCGGGGTCGGGTTCCTCATCACTCTCGGCGCCTCTCCCTGGTGCGTGGAGGGCACGATGAGCGGGGACGCCACCAAGGCGGACGCATTTGCCGGCTACCCCGACGGCACCGGCTGCGAGCCCGCTCGCGGTGGCCACTGAGCCGGCTGGACTCCCGCCGAACACCCTCACGACGACAAGACCGTGACACCGGCCGGCGAGGAAGACGTACGTGCGGAGGCTGCCCTCTGCGGTGCTTCGTCCCTTCAGCGCTACGCACGGCCCGCCGCCGGGCCGGCGTCGCCATATCCGTAAAGTGGCCGCATGCCTGAGGTCTCTCCCTTGATACAAAGCTTGCGCACGGCCGTCGAGGCCGCACCCGGCGACGTGCCGCTGCGGCTGCACTTGGCCGGCTTGTTGCTGGATGCCGGGCAGCAGGACGCCGCGGTCATGGAGGTGGCCGTCGCGCTGACGCACGCGCCGGGCGATGGTCAGGCGAAGGCGCTGATGGTGCGCGCCATGGGCATGCCCGCCCCCGCGCATGCACCCGCTCCTGTGCTCGCGCCGGTTTCGGCGACCCCACCCACGGAACCCGAACCCGCCACGGACACCGACATCGACGTCGGCACCGAAACCGAACCCGCCGGCACCGGCACCAGCGCCGACTTCAACTGGAGTGCCGCCTCCGACCAGGTCAAGGATGTGATTCCGCCCCGCTTCGTCGAAGCGCCTCTCGCCACCGACGGCAGCGGCGATCCCGACGACTCCCCCGCCTGGGACGTCGATGCTCCGGGCACCGTGCGCCTCGCCGACGTCGGTGGCATGCGGGAGGTCAAGGACCGTCTGGAAGCCGCGTTCCTCGCGCCGCTGCGCAACCCCGAGTTGCGCAAGCTGTACGGCAAGAGCCTGCGCGGTGGACTCCTCCTGTACGGGCCTCCCGGCTGCGGCAAGACGTTCGTGGCACGGGCCGTCGCGGGCGAGCTGGGCGCGAGTTTCCTTTCGGTCTCGGTCAACGACGTACTCGACATGTGGATCGGCAACTCCGAGCGCAACATGCACGAGCTCTTCGAAACGGCTCGTCGCCAGGCACCGTGCGTCGTGTTCCTCGACGAGCTGGACGCCCTGGGCGGCAAGCGCAGCCGTACGCAGAGCGCGGGCATGCGCAACACGGTCAACCAGCTCCTGACCGAGCTCGACGGCATCGACGCCGCCGCCAACGAGGGCGTCTTCGTGCTCGCCGCGACGAACGTGCCCTGGGACGTCGACATCGCCCTGCGCCGCCCCGGCCGTTTCGACCGCACCCTTCTCGTCCTGCCGCCCGACGCCCCCGCACGCGAGACGATTCTCCGCTACCACCTGCGCGAACGGCCCATCGAGAAAGTCGACTTGGGCAAGCTCGTCAAGGTCACCGACGGACTGTCGGGCGCCGACCTGGCCCATCTGTGCGAGTCCGCGGCCGAGTCCGCCCTCCTCGATTCGGTGCGTACCGGGGTCGTCCGCATGATCGGTATGAAGGATCTGCTGGACGCCGCGAAGCAGACGGTGCCCTCGACGGAACCGTGGTTCTCCGCCGCGCGCAACGTCGCGATGTACGCCAATGACGGCGGCATGTACGACGACCTGGTCGCCTACCTCAAGAAGAAGCGGAAACTGTGACCGCGCTGCACCCGACCGTCGAGCAGGCCTCGGCGCTGATCGACTTCGAACGCTATGGCCAGGCCAAGGCACTGCTGAGCGGCCGTCTCGCCGAAGACCCCGCCGACGTGCGGGCCTGGGTCATGGTCGGCCATTGTCACCTCAACGAGGATGAGCCCAAGCAGGCCCTGGAGGCGGCCGGGGAGGCCCTGAAGCTGGCGCCCGAGGACTACGGCGCATTGATGCTGCGGGCCCTCGCCATGACACGCGGTGAGGGGTGGCGCGACGTCGAGCCCGTACTGCGCGAGGCAGTCCGCGTCGCTCCTGAGGACCCCGTCGCGCGGGCCATGCTCGCCGACGCGGTATTGCGTAACTCAACGATCCGGTACGCCAAGGAAACCGGAATCACGCGTTTTTCGGCGGAGGACGCCGACCGCGTCTCCCAGGAGGCGACCGAGATTGCCATGGAGGCGCTGCGCCTCGGCCCGGAGAGCATCTACGCTCACGAAGTCGCGCAGTTCATCGTCGGCCTCGCCGGCAACAGCACCGTCTCCGACGAGCTCGACGAGGCCATTCTCCGCATCGACCCCACACATTCCGAAGCCCTCGCCCGCCAGACCCAGAGGGCAGCGGAGGCGCCGGGCGTGAGCGCCGCACAGGCTGCCGAACTCTACGCGGGCGCGCTGGCCGGCCAGCCCGACTCCCCCGGAATGCGGCAGCAACTCGACCGCGCCACCTACCGTCTCCTGCGGGGGACCCGATGGCTCGCCCTGCTCTGCCTGGTCGTGCCGGGTGCCATGATCAACCTGTTCCCTTCGGACGGCGAGCCCTCTCCCGCACTGCCGGTGCCCATCGGCCAGCGCCTGTGGTCCGTGGTGATCATGGCGGCGATCTGGGGCTTCGGCGCCTGGCGGCGCTACCGGAAGCTCCGCGCCGGCGTGCAGCTCAACGTCCGTTCTCTGCTCCGCCGAGGCCGTTGGGCCCGCATTGTTGTCGCCCAATCGGGATGGGCCATGCTGTGCGCCCTGATGATGGCCGGGCCCCCCTGGTCGGGCCTGTCCGAACCTCGCTTCCTGTTCTGGGCTGGGCTCGTACCCATAGCGGCCACGATCTGGTTCGACAGGCGCACGACCCGCTGACCAAGCGGGTGCAGACCTCCTCGCACCTCACGCCTCACACTCGCATCCGCATCCGCATCCGCACCCGCACCCGCACCCGCACCCGCCTACCGTCCCGGCTCTCGACGGCATGGCACCACTCGTCTGCGAGCAGGACCAGCCGCCCCAGGACCTCCCCTGGGGCTTGTCCGTCACCGCGGTCGGGTTGGTGCGGGGCTACGGAGCGGCGGCCGGTGGCGTGAAAAGGGCCCGGACGGTCTCGGTGGCCAGCTCTCGAAGCCAGGTGTGGGCGCGGTCGGTGTCGTAGCGCTGGTGCCACAACAGGTACAGCGGTACGTCGGGCAGCGGGAGCGGCGGCGGCAGAGTCACCAGGCCGAGTTGTTCTCGTGCCGTGCGGGTGACCGCGTCGGGGAGTGTGACCACCAGGTCGGAGTCGAGGGCGAGTTGCAGCGCGAAAGCGGCCGTGGGTCCGGCGGCGACGACGCGACGTTCCAGGCCGTGTGTCGCCAGGATGCCATCGATCGGATCGCGCAGATTCCCGCGCCTCGAGACGGTGAGGTGTTCGCAAGCCGCGTACCGCTCAAGGGTCAACGAGCCCTCGGCCAGGGGGTGTTCTGGGCGAACGGCGATGACCAGCCGGTCCCGGCCGGCGAGACGGTGACGGATGTCGGGAAGCGTCGGAGCGCTGGAGCTCGATTCCAGGTCGACCTCACCCCGGCGCAACTCGGCGTCGTCCGTGCCGGGTTCGGCGGACAGGCGTAGCCGGACGCCGGGCGCGTGATCGTGGACGGCCGAGATCAGGGCGGTGCCGCAGGCCGCGGTCAGGGCATCGTGCCAGCGCACCGTGAACACCCGGTCCAGGGCCGCCAGGTCGAGTTCCCGCTGCGCGGACAGGAGTTGGTGGGCCTGCTGCACCAGGGCGTGCACTTCGGCTCGCATGGCCAGCGCGCGGGTGGTGGGGACCATGCTGCGGCCGGTGCGGACCAGGATCTGATCGCCGGTGGCTTTGCGGATACGCCCCAGGGAGCGGCTCATCGCCGGTGCGGTGACGTGGAGGCGGGCCGCCGCGCCGGCGACGCTGCCCTCTTCCAACAGGGCGTCAAGGGCCGTGAGCAGGTTCAAGTCCAGTTGCATGGCAGTAACTTTACAAGTGACAAGCATGCACTTGTTGTTAATTAGGGAGGGGCCTACCTTCGGAGTGCGGGGACGGACAAGCACCCCGCTTCGATCGCCTCAAGGAGCCCAATCATGAGCACTGCCACGCCTTTCGCCGCCGGTACGACCCTCCTGTCCGACGTGACAACCGCGGTGGAGACCGCCGGCGTCACCCTGCGCGACCGCTACACCTCGCACGCCCGTGGCGTGACGCTCGACGAGGTCGTCGCTGAGATCCACGCCAACGACGACGCGGTGCTGGATGTGCTGCGGGAGCCGCTGCTTCGGGCCCGGCCGGGGTCTCAGTGGGCCGAGGACGAGCTGGCCGGCGGCGCGCTTCCGGCCGGGGAGTGGTGGGTCGTCGACCCCGCGGAGGGCAACATCAACCACGTGCACGGCATGGACGACTGGTCCGTCACTGCCACGCTGGTCCGCGACAACCAGCCGGTACTCACCGTCGTCCACCTGCCGCTGACCGGTGACACCTACACGGCGGTCGCCGGCGGCGGTGCCCGGCTCAACGACCGACCCCTGAAGGTGTCCGCCAAGACCGACCTGGGCGCCGCGCTCATCGGCACGGGCCAGGCCAAGCCCGGCGAGGACGAGCGCACCTTCCGGCGGATCGGTGACTCCGTCACCGCGATGCTCATCAACGGCCTGGTCGTGCGGGTGTCCGTGCCCGCCACGATGCAGCTCATCCACGTCGCCGCCGGACGCATGGACGCGTTCTGGCAGTTCTCCGACGTCCGCTCGGGCCTGGTCGCCGGCGCCCTGCTGGTCTCCGAGGCCGGGGGCACCGTCACCGACCTGGCGGGCCGGCCGTGGAACACCGGCAGCAGTGACTTCCTGGCCGCCGCCCCCGGCATCCACGCCGCCGCCCTCAAGGTGCTCTCGCCGCTCGCCTGACCCGTAGGACTCCGCGCCCGACTCCGGACGTGACTGCCCGGAAATCTGCGCCTGAACAGGGAAGTCCCGGAATTCACTGCGCCTGACCACGGAAGTCTCCGCTCTGCCTGACCCCTCCCCCATCCCCGCAAGGAGCATGACCACATGACCAGCATCGGCATTCTGGGCGCCGGCCGCGTCGGCACCAACCTCGCAAGCAAGCTCGCCGCAGCCGGACACCATGTCACCCTCGGTGGCCGCGGTCCCGAAGCCGCCACCCACGTCTCCGGGCTCGCCCCGCAGATCGCTTTCGCCGACCAGCGCACCACGGCCCGGACCGCGGACATCGTGATCAACGCGACGCCCGGCGACAGTTCCCTCGACCGCCTCACGGACCTGCGCACCGAACTCGCCGGCAAGATCCTCGTCGATGTCTCGAACGCCACCCGGGACGACGCCGACGGCCTGCCCGGCGACCTCTGCTACCCCGGCAGCAGCCTCGCCGAAAAGCTCCAGGCCGCGCTCCCCGACACCCATGTCGTCAAGACGCTCAACACCATGCTGTTCATGGTCATGACCGCACCCGAGACCCTGGCCACCCCGCCGACCGCCTATCTCTCGGGCGATGACGACCACGCGAAGAGCACCGTCACCGGCCTGCTCGGCGACCTGGGCTGGCAGCCCGAACGGATCGAGGACCTCGGCGACATCACCACAGCCCGCGCCACCGAGGCCATGATCCTGGTCGTGCCCCACATCCTGCGCCGCCACGGATTCAAGCCCTTCGCGGTGTCCCTCGCCCGCTGACCCGCCACGGCCCGGCTCGCACCTCGCACGGGGTGACCGGGAAGGCCGGGGCGACCTGGAGCAGCGGGGCCATCCCGTGGGGATTGGGGAGTCCCACCGCGCGCATCCCGCCGGCAGGAGCCCGTCCGGCGGCCACCGGGAGCACCGCCCGCGCCCGCCGATTCTCCGACAAGGTGCCCCTGGCCCGGCGGTGGGTGATTCTGTAGAGGTGTGGGGTCTCCCAGGCCTACGGAGACCGGCGGCCTACGCCGCCGCCGGCCGTCGGGCCGTTCGCGTGACGCTGGCCGCCGCAGCCGGGTTCTACCTCTTCCGCTACGGTCTCGGCCTTCCCGTCGCGGCGACCTACGCCCTGTTCGCCGCCGTCGCCGTGGGCGGGCTCTCACGGATCCCCGGTACCGGCCGGCAGCGTGCGGCGACGGTGGCTCGGGCGCTGCCGGTGTGCTGGCTGCTCGTGGCCGTCGGTACCTATCTGTCGGTGCGGACCTGGTGCGCGGTCGTCGGCATGCTGCTGATCGGCTTCGTCCTGGCCTTCGCCGCCGTCGGCGGGCCGCGTCCGGCGGGAGCCGCTCCTGGGCTGCAGCTGCTCTACATCCTGCCGTCCTTCCCGCCCTACGATCCCGGCTCGCTCCCCGAGCGGCTGATCGGCACGACGACCGGCCTGGTGTTGTTCATCGTCGTCGAAACGCTCGTCCTACCCGAGCCCGCGCCGCCCACGTACCGGGTTCGGGCCGCCGAGGCCGCCCGGACCGCCGCCCGCGTCGCGGCGCAGCTCGCCACACCCCCGTACGCCCCGACCGCCGAAGACCTGCGAGCGGCCCGGCAGACCGGCCAAGCGCTTCGGTCGCTGACCGTGCCGGACGCCGACCGCCCGGCGGGACCCGCGGTCCGCGACCGCGCCCTCACCCACACCGGTCTGGCCACCCGCACGCTGCTCAGCCGCCTCTCGCTGCTGCCCTCTCCACCGGAGGCGCCCCCTCGTCCCGAGGTCACCGCCGTGCTGACAGCGGTGACCGGCCTGGCCACGGCCACCGCCGCCTGCCTGCGAGGCGGCCCGTCACCACTCGCCCCGTTCGCGGCCCTCGCCACGGCACGCGCACGCCTGTCGGCCCTGTCCGCCGACCCGCCTGCCTTCACGGACGGCGCGCCGTCCGTCCATCGCGCCGCACTCTGGTTCTCCGCGGCCGCACTGCGCGTGCACGCCGCCGTACTGGAGATCGCGGACGCCGCCCTCGCCATGGGCACGGCCGCCGACCTGGCGATGCGCGGCCGGCACGCCTCGGTGGCGGTGGCGCCCGGCCGCTTCTGGTATGCCTCGCAGCGGAGCCCGGTCCTGTGGTGGCACCGGATCCGCGGGCACGCCGGGCAGCGCTCGGTCTTCTTCCAGAACGCGGTGCGCCTGGCCCTGGCTCTGACCGCGGCCCGGCTCGTGGCCGGCCTGGACACGCTGCCGCACGGTTTCTGGGCGATGCTGGCGACCCTCACCCTCACCCGCACGACCGTGGACGAGACCTGGAGCACCATTCGCACCGCGCTCACCGGCACCCTCGCCGGGGCCCTGGTGACCGCTGGGGTGCTGACGCTCGTGGGCGCGGACACCGTCTGGTACGCGGCGCTGCTGCCGCTGTGGATGCTGTTCGCCTTCACCGTGGGGCCGGTCAAGGGCATCGGCTGGGCGCAGGGCCTTTTCACCGTGCTCGTAGCCCTGGTTTTCGCCCAACTCGCGCCTCCCACCTGGCACTTGGCAGAGGTCAGGATGCTGGACGTGCTCATCGGCAGTGCCGTCGGTGCCGTCTTCGGCCTGCTGGCCTGGCCACGCGGGGCCCACGACGAACTGCGCCGCACCGCGGCCGAACTCCTGCGCAGGGCAGCCGAGATCGTGGTCGCCACCAGCGCCGCCGTCGCCGACGGACCGGCGGCGGACGACGCCGCGGCCCCACCCCTGTCCGCCGTCCCCGGCCACCGCTCTCTCCAGCACGCCGTCATCCTCGCGGAATCCGCCTACGCGCAGTACCTGAGCGAGCCCACACCCGTCGAGGGCTCAGTCCGCCGAGCGGCGCCGCGCCAGGTGGACTGGCAGACGGCTCTGATCGCCGGGCATCACGCCCTGTGGGGTTCGGACCGTCTGCTGGAACCGCCACAGCGCCGCCTTGGGCCGCTCGCTGCCCTGTCCGTCGGCGCGCTGGGGGAACGGGTGGCCGGACGCATGCTGCTGGTGTCGGCCGCCCTCGACCCCGGGGACGACACCCCCACGGCCACCCTGCGGCCTTTCGACCCGGCGATCGCCGAGCTCGCGGCACAGCCGCCGGACGCACCCCGGCTGTACTACGCCACCGTGTCCTGGCTCGACGCGCTGCTCAACGACCTGTCCCACATTGCCCGCTCCGACCGCCTCCCCGCAGACCCTGGCGCTCCCCCGCCGCGGGCCTGACGCGCGACGTTGGCCGCGGCGTACGGACCACGGTTTCACGACACCGGGTTCGACCCGCTCGCGACCTACGTACGACCCGCTCGCGGCCCGTTTCGCTCATGACGCAACGCCAGGCTTCGGCCCGGCGCCCGGTTCGGCGGCGCCCTGAAGGGTGTTGCGGAAGGCTCGGCTTTGGCAGGTTGAAGTGGTGCCTGGCCTGCTGTTTCACCGCGCCATGGCGCGGTTGTGCAGGGTGGCGACGGCCTGGACCGCGTGGTGAAGGCCGTCTCCTTTCTGGCGGCAGTCGCGCAGGAGGGGGCGGCCGGCTCTCTTGCGGTGCGGGACGATCAGCCCGGCGCCGAGGCAGGCGCCGTCCGCGATGACCGTCGTGCCCGCCGCCAGAGCGGGCAGGTCCGACTCCCGCCAGACATGCGCGTAGGCCTGTTACCCGGCGCCGGCCGGGCCGCCGCGATGACCAGGCGGGTGTCCGCGTCGATGATGACCTGCACGTTCGCCGAGAACCGGTAGTTGCGGGACGAGGCACCGACCTTGCGGTCACCGACCGGAATGAGAGTGCCGTCCACGATCCACAACCGTCCGGTGTCCGTCACCGGCCGCAGAGCCCGCTCGAGCGCCAGCAGCGGACGGAGCCGCTGGATGACCCGGCACACGGTCGCCGGCGAGATGCCGAACAGCGGCGCGGGCTGCCACATCGTGAGGTTCGTGCGGTAGTACACGGCCACCAACAGCACCCGGTCCGGCAGCGCCAGACACCACGGCCGGCCGCCGCCGGGCCCTTTCCCGCCCCGTTCACCTACCGCCTTCACCAGCTTCGCGAACCGGTCCATCCGCAAGCCGGTGAACATCTCCACCCACAACGGATCAGCCCTCAACACCCCACCCATACGGGCAAAATGCCCAGAACCGAGCCTTCTGCAACACTCTTTAGCGGCGGACCGCCGAGATCAGCCCGCCCGGACGCTCCTCGCGCCGCGGTGGAGTGCTGATCGGGCGCCCGTAGGCGGCGGCGCACTCGCGCAGGGTGTGGCTGACGGCCTCCCAGCCGTGCCCGGCCAGCCAGGTCACCGGGTCGTCGGGCATCTCCGAAACCCACAGGGACGCCGCCGATCCCGGCACGGCATCCGCGCCGAAGCGCTCGATCACCCCGCGCGGGCCAAGCGTCAGCCCCATCCGACTGCCCGCCGCCGATCGCGCGCCGATCCGGGCCAGCAGCAACTCCACCGCGTCCTGGGGCAGATAGATCAGCAGCCCTTCGGCGATCCACACGGTCGGCGCCGCCGCATCGTGCCCCGCGGCGGCCAGCGCGGTGGGCCAGTCCTCACGCAGATCCACCGTGACAGTGATCCGCTCACAGCGTGCGACGGCCCGTTCTTGCCGCAGCACCGACTCCTTGAATTCGAGGGGCGCGGCAGTGTCCACCTCGAACAGACGGGTGCCCTCGGGCCAGTCGATCCGGAAGGCCCGGCTGTCCATTCCCGCGCCCAGCAGTACGACCTGTCGCACTCCGGACGCGGAGGCCTCCTGCAACAGGTCGTCGAGGAACTTCGTCCTGATGACAATGGAGAACGCGACTCCCATCCGGCGGTGCCGCGCGGCCTCGTCCCCGGCCGGCGCCGGCGAGGAGGGACCCCGACCGCCGGCGGTGGCGAAGGCCTGCGCCAACGGGTCGTGGAACAGCGCGTTCTCCCGCTCGGTCTCCAGCGCCCGCACCCTGGCGACGCCCACCGCCGTCGCCCACACTCCCGACGGCTGCGCCCACTCCTGCTCATCAGTCACCCCACCAGCGTACGAGGTCGTATCGCAGGCGGAGCGCAGGTGGGTCCAGAGCGAGCGGCTCGTGGCCAGGGCGGTGACTTCCGCCGTACGCCCCCTGTCGTACCAGGCCGGAACGGCGAACTCCCCCGATGCACCCCAACCCAAGTCGAAGTTGCGTTTCCCCCGCCCAAGATGCCTCCATATAGCGGCCCTTGTGAGGCCCCAGGGAGCTGGGCACTGGGGACCGGGGAACGGGGACCGGGTGAAGAAAGCGGCTACGGCAGGGGGCACCGCCTGCCGTAGCCGCCGGTCAGCCTGCGGCCGTGCCCTCTTCCAGACCCAAGGAGCTCCAGTGCACGCCCTGCCGGCCGTGCGGGTCTTGACGCTCGCCAAGATGCACAACACGCAGACCGTGGGCACGCGCGAGCTCGATCGTCTCGGCCGCCGACACGTCGAACATCCGCCGCCCTGCCGGGACGGGCCCGTGCCTCAGGGTGAGGACCACGCGCCCCTCGGGGGCGAGCAGCTCGGCGATGCCTTCCATCGCCGACGACCGCTGCACTGCGTCCAGATGCATCCACACGGCGGTCAGAAGGATCAGGCCGAAGCGGGAGCGGCGACCGCGCAGGGTCCTCATCTCGGGCAGCGAGTCGTCGACCCACTCGATGCCCCGGTCTGCGTGGATCTGTTGGCCCAGTTCGCGAAGCTCGGCGGTGGGCTCAGCGGCGACGACCACGTGGCCCCGCCCTGCCAGCGCGGCGGCGTCGCGGCCACTGCCCGCCCCGATGTCGAGGATGGTGCCGGGTCGGGACGGGAACAGGTGCAGTACGTCGCGGTGGACGTCCTCGAAGGAGACGCTCTCGTACTGCTCGACGAGCGTGCCGGCGGCTTCGCCATAGCCGGCGGTACTGGAAAGGGGCTTCGCGTCGATCATCTGCAGAGACTAGCGAGTGACGCCCGACGGCCCGATCCTGAAGGGGAGTTGGACCGAGAAATTGGACCGAGGGGTGCCTGAGGAGTGGCATGGGGGCCCGGCGGATGGCCCGGCGAGTGAGACGCCGGTGTGAGACGCGGGTGTGGGACGCGGGTGTGGGACGCGGGTGTGGGACTGGGGGCCGAGTCTCGGGGGCTCTGGGCTGCTTGCCGCGGCCGCCCATCGCTTTCGTACGCTGGTGCCTTCGGCGGAGGAACCGAGGCCGGGCAACCGGGAGTGGAGCGCATGGCATTCGGAAGAAGCAGGACGGTCGAACCCTTCGAGCCGATGCACTGGACCGAGATCACCCGGTTCACCGTGGGCCGGTTCATGCGGCACACGTTCCGCGAGTCGAAACGGGGCAGGGGCCCGCACGCGGTCCGGTTCCACAAGAACCGCAAGGGCGACGACTACATGGTGCCCGGCCTGTACATCGTGCCCGCCGAACACGGGGCGTCGTCGCTGTCGAAGGCGGGCTTTCGCCTCTTCGAGGACGAGGGCGGTGCACGTCTGCTGTGCAGCGTGCTTGCGGACGGCTCCGATCGCTACCGGGTGACGGACGCGGGCGGCCAGGAGCTCGGCTCGGTCCGTCGTACGCCGATCAGCAAGCGGCTCACCCACCAGGGCCTGTGGCTGGAACCGGTGGGGCTGCCTCCTGTCGTGGCGCGCCACAACTGGGCGAGGGGTGGCCTGCGGGCATCCGCGGAGCGGGGAATGGGCCACGTCGTGGAGGGAGTCCTGGACTCCCTGGTGTCCTTGGGGGGCGACGAGGGGTCCGACCGCGCGACCGCGCTCAAACCGGTCGTGTGGGCAGTGGAGGCGGACGGCGCGGAAGGCGAGCGCGGAGAAGCGGTGCTGACCTACGCGCGCAACACCGGATCCACGAACTGGTACGTCGTCCCTCGGGAGGGCCCGCTGGACAAGCGCCTCGCCTTCGCGCTGGTGGTACTGCGCGAGAGCGAGGGCTTCGGCGCCGACCGTCGCTGAACGGCAACGTCTGTGCTCCTCAGGGGCCCGCAGGGCTGGTGGGCACGGCAGGTCAGTGGAGCGTGGGCCGGTAGATGAGTTCCTGGATGTGCGTGTCGAGCGTCCGGCTCTCCGCCAGCTCCAGGTCGAAGTCGGCCGCGCCTTGGAAGATCGCGTCCAGCCCCGTCCGCCCCGTAATGACGGGGAAGAGGGTCACCTGCACGAAATCCACCAGGCCGGCGGCCATCAGCGCCCGGTTCATGGACAGGCTGCCGTGCGAACGCAACGGCACGTCCGATTCTTCCTTGAGCCGGGCCACGACCTCCGTGGCGTCACCGCTCACGAGGGTCGCGTCCGGCCAGTCGAGGGGTTCTCGCAGCGTCGTCGACACCACGGTCGCCGGCATGTTCCGCATCCGGGTGACCCATTCGTCACGTACATCGGACTGTTCGTCGCTCGTGGCCAGCATCTGCGCGAACGCCCGATAGGTGTTGGCGCCGAAGACCATCCGCCGCTCTGTGCCGTAGAGGTCGGCGCGGCGGTCCAGCAACTCGGGGCCCTGCTTGCCCCAGTAGCCGCTCCAGTTGGCGCTGGCTCCGCCGAAGCCGTCGAGACTGGAAAAGACGTCGAAGGTGTAGGTGGCGGTCATGGCGCGCTCCCGGGATCCGTTGATCGACGGCATGAACAGGGCGGGCGGCCCGTCCTGGTGGCGGGTGTTCCGCCGACCGTCATACACATGGACTCGGAATCCCTCCGATACTCATCTACTCATCGGAATCGGGATCCTCGGGACGGACCGGGCACGGTCTCGACACGTACCGACCGGTGGGCGGCCAGGCGCAATGGGCAATCTCTTGCCCGGCCCGGCCGCCGGCCCCTCGGCGTGTTCCGCCCGCGTTCACCACCCACGGTCACCACTCATGTCTCAGGTGGTCAGACGCGGGTTGCTGCCCTCCCGGAGTGCGCCGGGGTGCACAGGGCGTAGATGACGAACGTGTCGATGGCGATCAGGATGACCGACCAGAACGGGTAGTACGGGAGCCACAGGAAGTGGGCGATCAAGCTCACGCCCACGACGAAGATGCCGACCGCGCGTGCCCATATCGCGCCGGAGAACAGTGCGCAGCCAGCGAGGAGCACGACGATCCCCACGATGAGGTGGATCCATCCCCAGCTGGTCAGGTTGAACGTGAAGACGTAGTTCGAGGTCCTGACGAACAGGTCGTCCTTGGCGATGGCGGCGATGCCCTCGAGGATGGCCATGGCTCCGCCGATGATCATCATGATCGCCGCGAAGAAGATCCACCCGGACTGCAGCTCGTGCGATGGCCCGGCGGCGCGGGTTCGCCCGGTGTCGCGGGTTCGCCCGGCCTCCGGCTGATTCACGTTGTCGGCCATAGGTGCCTCCACGGTCAGGGGAGTCGCTCAGGCCCATTGAGCAGGCCTGTCGGCAGCTCCTCCCCCAGGTTGGCACGACAACGCCGACTCCGCTCCCTGTGCCGGCCACCACTGCCCCGTGGTCGGGATCAGGCTATGAACGCGTCGCTCGGCGGGCCGGGCGGAAGCGCGGGCTCGAGGAAGGTGGCGGGCGGAGCGGCCGCCGCGGGGCGGGGCGCCTGAGGCGGACGTACCGATTCGGGGGAACTGAACGACGGTGCGTCGTTGTCCTGGGGACTGCGCGGGTCTGTGGTCACCTGCTCAGTCTGCCGTACGTTCAAGCCGTGCTCGTCCTCCCCCCGTCGATCCGGTCGGCCGGTGAACTACGCGGGCCCGGCGGACATGGGCCACGGCCACGGATATCGGGACGGTGGGAGCGGCGGCGAAGCGATGTCGGCACGGGCACCGTGAACGGAAGGGCGCGGCAGGCGGGTTGAGGCGGAACAGGGTGAAGGGCGCGTTCGCGTAACGTAGTTGCAGGCTGCGGCCCGGCCGTTCCGACCCGGTCGGTCGGTCGGTCGGTCGGTCGGTCGGTCGGTCGGTCGGTCAAGGCTGCGGCCCTGTCCGGCGGCGCGGGACGCGGAGCGCCGAGCCCAGACGCCCCCGGTTACGGTCCGACGCCGCTCAGGGCGCGTCCACCAGAGGCGGCTCCCCCGGAGGAACGGTCAACGCCTCCCGCAGAGCGCCGACGGCATCGGCGCCGATGCGTTCCGCCAGGACGCCTTCGATGACGGCGAGGGTGTTCTGAGCCCGCCGGTGCACTCGGGATCCCTCGGCGGTGGGGCGGATCAGGCGACTGCGCGCGGAGGCCGGATCGGCCGTCTGCTCCAGCAGCCCCATGCCGATGAGGGCATGCACCGCCTGGTGGGCGGTCTGCCGGGTGACGCCCATGCTGCGGGCGAGAGCCGAGACCGTCGTGCCCTCGTCGTCGAGGGCGGCGAAGACGGCCGCCTGCCCGACGGTCACCGGCTGCTCGCCGGCCGCCCGCATGCTGGCCAACAGCGCGTCGTCGAACCAGCGTTTGGCCTCGGCCAGCAGTTGGGGGAGGTTGCGTGCGGGGGTGGTCATGGCTCCTCACGGGACGGGGCTTCGAGCATATCGACCCTGCGGGCACCCTCCGCCACGCATGTCAGGTAGCCTGACATGAATCGCTTCGCCGTCCCGGAGGTTGCTCATGACCATGGAGTTCGCCCGCCCCAGCCGTCGGAGGTCACACATTCCTGCCGAACCAGGAAAGCCGTACTTCATCGAGAAGGGCATGGGCGACCGCGCCCACCTGTTCACCGACCTGGTCACCGTCTACGCGGGCGGCGAGCAGACGGAGAACGCCTTCAACTTCTTCACCGTCGAGGGCCCCAGGGGCGAGGTGATCCCGGCCCACGTCCACTCCGACACGTACGAGGTCTTCTACATCACCGACGGCGCGGTGCGGCTGTTCGTCGAGGATCTGGGGGGTGAGCAGCACGAGAGGCTGCTCACCGCGGGCGACTTCGGATTCGTACCGAAGAACTGCCCGCACGCCTATCGCATCGAGCGCCATCACAGCCGGGTCGTGGGCGTGGCCGCCGGGCCCGGTGGCACCTTCGAGCGGTTCTTCGAAAATCTCGGCGTCCCCACCGAGGAGCTCGGCCTGCCGCCCGAGCCGTACGTGCCCGCACCGCAGAAGTTCGCGACCGTGCCGCAGCGCTACGACGTGCGCTTCCTGCCCGAGCACCAGTGGCGCACCGGGAACTGATCGCCCACCAGGGCCCGTCGGCCGTCCACTGAGAGGCCGCACCAGTCCCCGAAGGGCTGCCGATCCGGCCGCCGGCTCGTCAACAAGGCTGTCTGGACGGGGTTTTGACACAGGCCGTTCCACCGTACGGGACCCGGACCCTGATGCGAGGCGCTGTTCTATAGGCTCTCCGGAAGCTCCGGAAGCTCTGTCGCGAACCGGGGAATCGGGGGAATCGGGGGAATGATGGGCAGTGCGCTGGTCGAACCGGCAATAGCGGAACGTTCGCGCCACGGGGCACGTGCGGCACGGGCGGCCGGCGTAGGACTCGCCTCGGTAGCGGCCTCCTCGCTGGCAATGTGGCTGCTCCTGGACTCCAGTGCCTGCCGGAACGCGCAGGGCTACGGCTGCCTCGGCCTCGCCGTTGTGTGGGCCTACGCCGTGGGCGTCCTGAGTCTGGTCTTCTCATGGACAGCCCTGCGCCTCGTCAACGTCCGGCCCGCCTGGCTCACCGCGCTGCTCGGCGTCGGCATCGGCTGGTATGTGCCGTGGAGTTCCCGCGGGTCCGGGTGGCTTCCCGGAGAGTCCTGGCTCGCCCAATCCGCCCTGTACGTGGCCGCGTTCGCCCTCGCGGCCTGGTTCACCCAGTCGCGCCGGCCACTGTGGCCGCGGGCCGCCGTGACCCTCGCCCTGGTCCTGCTGATGCCGCTCGGCTCGCTCGCCGCGACACAGACCGCGCAGAGCCGCCAGAACAGCGAGCTGGCCGCTGCCGGCGTCCCCCTCCTGGGACCGAACCTGCCCGCCGGCTACTACATGAACGGCGTCGGCACCATCGGATCCAGCGCCGAGATGCAGCCCACGTTCTACTACCGGTTCACACCCGACCGTCTGCGCAAGGGCGCGGACACCATGGACGAGCTCCATCAGGAGATCCAGGTGGTCGTCGGCCCCGTGCAGCCGGGGTTCACCCCGCCCTCCCACTGCGCCGCGCTCACCAGCGTCTACCCCGTGCCGTCACCCGCCTGCACGCCGGTGGCGCCCGGAGTGTGGCGACGGTCGAACTACGACTACGTCGAGTACTTCACGCGCGTCGGCGACGCCGTAGCGGTCGTCCAGGCGAACACTCCCCCGGTGAGCGAGGCCGTTCTCCGAAACCTCGCCACCACCATGCGCGTGCGCACACCGTCGTACTTCTCCGCCCGTTGAAGCCTGCCGAGGACCGTTACGTGGATGCACGGCCTGCGGGCGCGTCGATCGGCTGCCCTCTCGACAAGCTCGCGGTCCGCTACGAGGCGATCGTCCTCGCCGCGGCCATCAACGGGTGGCTATGACTGACCATGTCACGATGGCGCTGCGTAACAGCGGACGGCCACCGTCTGGTGCGGACTCCACTGCTGCTCGACCGTGGCCATCAGCTCCCAGCCCAGCCGCTCGTACAGGGCTGCCGCCGCGGTATCGGATGCGACGACGTCGAGCACCGGATGCAGACCACGACGCCGCGCTTCCTCCACTGCCTGGCCGATCAGCAGTGCACCGATCCGACGTCCCCTCGCCCGCGGGGCAACGAACAGCCTGCTGACCACGGCGGTCATACCCCGCGTCGCCCCGTTCCGCTCGCTCCACACCTTCGGGGCCAGATCGCCTTCGCCGCCTTGCGACAAACTGACATGCCCAACCAGGCCGCCTTCGAGTTCGGCGACCCAGGAGGCCAGCAGGGGGCCGCGTGACAGCCAATCCCCGGGCCTGTCCGGCCAGTTCACCGGATAGCCGTCCCGCGCATGGACCTCCGCGAGGACCCGCACGCATTCCTCAACATCACCATCAGCCCTTTGCCGGACCCAGCGGCTCGGCCTCTCGTCCGGCACCCCGGAGCTCTCGATGTTCACTCGGGCATGGAAACACAGGCCACCCGGGCCCCGACCGTGGGGCGGGTCCGGAACTGTTTTGCGAGCGGTCCACGCCACGCCGAAGAGCTCGGCGAGGACCGCGTGCGGCACTCGGTGACGCAAATGGACAGGGTGACCAGCAGCCGATTACGGCCGTAAGGTCACGACCCCAGTTCGGGCTGGCCGATCAGAGCGTGGGTCAGTTCCATGAGTCGCCGGCGGGCCTCGGGGTCGTATGCCTGCTCGTGCGCGCGAGTGTCCGTGAACTGGTCGAAGTAACGGCCGGTAGTGGCTTCCAGATCCGGGTCGGTGATCAGCCGCACGGTCGGCCGTACACCCTCATCGATGCTTGTCGCCGGGGTGAGGCCGTACTCGCGTACGCCGTTGGTGTCCATCAGATGGGCCGGGTGGAGGGTGTTCACAGTGACGCCGGTGCCGCCGATTTCAGCGGCCAGCTCGAAGCTCGCCATGATCATCGCGAGCTTGCTCCTGCAGTAGGCGCGCAGTCCCTCGTAGCCCTGCTCCAGCATGATGTCGTCGAAGTCGATGGTGTCCTGTCCGATCGAGGCCACGTTCACCACGCGGGCGGGCGCGGATGCCGTGAGAAGCGGCAGCAGAGCGCGGGTGAGAGCGTACGGGGCGAGGTGGTTCACGGCGAACCGCAGCTCGTGCCCCTGCCTGCTCAGCTCCCGCCGCAAGGGTTCGGAGCCGCCACCGGCAACCGCGTTGTTGACCAGTACGTCGAGCCGGGGCTCCGCCGCACGCACTCGGGCGGCCATCGTGCGCACGTGGTCGAGGTCGGCCAGATCCGCGAGGTAGGTGCGGACCGTGGCGTCCGGGGCGGTGGCACGGACCTCGGCTGCAACCGCATCGAGGCGGGTGCGGTCGCGACCGTGGAGCAGGACAGTGTCGCCGCGAGCGGCAAGGTCGAGTGCGATACCGCGGCCCAGCCCTTGGGTCGCGCCGGTGATCAAGATGGTGCGCTGGTTCATAGCCGCAATTCTGGTGGCGTGGGTGCGACTCCCGGGAGTGTGTGCTGATCCTGGTGTTGCCACCACCAGCCTGCCTTCCCCGACGAGGGTGCTACCGAACGGCCGCCGGACCACCCGCTCGTGCTCGCTCGGCACCCCACCTGCTGATCACCCGCTCGCGGGTCCATCAGGCCGGCACACCACCCCGATTTCCCCCAACGTCGTCAGCAGCCTGCCAGGTGGGCTGTCCTGCTGCCGTCCGAACGGCTGGGCGGTGCGCAGTCGGGGGCGTGCCACTCCGCTCGGACGGTCTTGCCGTCCGGGTGGGACAGAACGGTGAGCTTGGAGGTGAGATCTTCAGCGATGTGCCATCCCATACCCCCTCCTTCGGCGAGGTCGGGACGGCGCGGGGCGGGAAGTGCGGGGCTGGTGTCCTGCACGTCGGCGGTCAGGACCGCGTCCTGGATGCGAAGAGACAAGTGCCAGTCCCCTCGTTCCGTGTGTCGCACCGCGTTGCCGACCAGCTCGCTGATCACGAGCACGACGGCGTCCTGGTCGGCCCACGGGCAGGCACGGCGTACATAGCCGGCGGTGGCGCTGCGGGCCTCGGCAAGGTCTGCCGCGCGCGATTCGATGACGAGCATGGGATGCTTCCACCCTTCTTCCAGCAGCCGGTGATCCACCGCGTCCGGCCTCTGCCACGGACTCGGCACACTCCATTGCACCGCCGGGAGCTCCGTGCGGACATCGGTCATCGAGCCGGTCACGGTCCCGCCGTCGGGGGACCTTGGTCCCGCCCGGCTCGGTCTGCGGGTCCCGGGCGGAGCACCCTGCCCGCGCTCAGGCGCCGCGGGGATCTCCGCCGGCTTCCCCTCGGGGCGAGAGGACATCGGCAGACAGGCGGAGGTGGTGACGCAGCGCTGCCTGGCCCAGCGGGGTCACGGCCATGGCGCGCGTGGTGCCGATGGGGGTGATCCAGCCCGTGTCGAACGCGTAGTGGCACAGTGCGGCACCTACCGCGCCGGCCAGGTGCGGTCGCCGTTCGGTCCAGTCCAGACAGGAGCGCACCGCCGGTCGACGCGTGCCGGCCGGAATGGTGATGCCGAGTTCCGCCAGCCAGGCGGCCCCGGCGCCGGTCAGGGAGAGCCCGTGCTCCGTGTCAAGCAGACGCCGGTCGATCATGGCGTCGGTGATGGCGACGCCGAGGACCCCGGCGAGGTGGTCGTAGCAGGTGCGGGCATGAGCGAGCGCCTGCCCACGGCCTGCCCCGGACAGGGATCGCACGACCGGAGGGCGTTCCGGGGCCATCGCGGCGAGGCCCTCGATCAGCTCGGCCACCTGCGGGCCGGCCAGACGCACGTACCGGTGACGGCCCTGACGCTCCTCGGCCAGAACGTTGCCGCGTACGAGCGCGTTCAGGTGGCCGGTCGCGGTGGACGGAGCCACGCCGGCGTGACGCGCCAGCTCCGAAGCCGTCCAGGCCCGTCCGTCGAGCAGCGCCATGCAGAAGCGCGCCCGTGTGCCGTCTGCCAAGAGCTTCGCCACGGAAGCGAGCTCGGGGCCGCTGCCTCCCGCGTTCCACGGGTGGGCGTTCCGTGTGCGGGCATTGCGCGTGCGGGCGTTCCTCGCATCTGCGTTCCGCGTGTCCATACCGCCCAGTGTCCCCCGCCGACACTTCGGCCTCCATCGAAACAACCGGCCCCTAGGGTCCACGCCATGGACACCGCACGCCCCGAGACCCTTCGCCCGGTCGCACCCGTCACCCACCTGAAGATCGAGCCGAGCATCCTGTACTTCGGCACTCCGGTGGTGCTCCTGAGTACGGAGAACCAGGACGGGACGTTCAACCTCGCCCCGATCTCCTCGGCTTGGGCCCTTGGCCGGACCGTCGTCATCGGGCTGGGCCGTGACGGCCAGACCGCGCACAACCTCGCCGCTCGCCCCGACGTGGTCGTCAACCTGCCCGCCCCCGCGCAATGGCACGCGGTGGAACGTCTGGCGCCGCTCACGGGCCGTACCCCGGTGCCCTCGACCAAGCCCGACGGCTGCCGGTTCGAGCCGGACAAGTTCGGCGCGGCCGGCCTGGCCATGCAGCCATCCGATCTCGTACGGCCACCGCGTGTCGCCGGCTGCCCGATCCAGCTGGAGGCCTGCGCCGAGCGCGTGCGGCCGGACGTGCGGGGCGCGTTCGTCATCGTCGAGGCGACCGTGCGCAGGGTGCATGCCGATGCCCGGATCGTCGTTCCCGGCACCGAGCACATCGACCCTGCCGCTTGGAGCCCGCTCATCTACAACTTCCGCCACTACTTCGGTCTGGGCCACGAACTCGGCCACTCGTACCGTACGGAGACCCCCACGGGCCCCTAGAGAATGCGGACACATCTGCGGTACCGCGTCCCCGGGCGGGCAGACGCCGGCACCGTTACCCCGCCTGCAACGTGCGCGCCCGGACGGCCGGATCGTAGGCCGGCGCGACGCCCTCGATCAGGACCAGGTCACCCTCGATGTGATCGGTGCGCAGGTGCACGATGGCCTGGTACGCCGGGGATCCGTACCAGGCGCGGGCTTCATCCAGGCCGGGGAACTCGATGAGCACCATGCTGCCGGGCCACGCCCCCTCCACCACTTCCGTCGGCGGACCGTGAATGACGAAGCGACCGGCAAAGGGATCGAGGGTTGCCTGAATGCGCTGAAGATATTCGATGACATCGGGATGATTTCGGCGGCTGCGCAGATGGGCAAAGCCGTAGGCGGACATCGCAGGGCTCCTTCGGGCGCGGATGTGTTTCGCTGCGTTCCGGCGCGTGCCGGCGTTTTCGGACGTGGGCCGGTGTGCTCCGGTGCAGGCGATGCCCGTGAACGTAGCCGGAGACGGTCACGAACGGCGATGCCCCCGGAGGTAATTGCGCAACTCCGGCCCCCGGGAACCGCGTTGACCCGCGCAGCCGACGGCAGCCGCCCTGTCGGAAAGGGCCGAGGGCGGGGATCATGTACGGCAAGGACAGTGAGTCGGTGCTTGGTGACCGACAGACCGGAGGACCCGAACGTGCCCGACGAGGACCGCACCCCGCTCCAGCCCGCCCAGGCGCTGTTCGATGCGCTGGGCATCGCGTACGAAGAGGCGTTCGCCGCTTCCGAGGCACACCACGCTTCGTTGCGGTGGCTTCTCGACGAGCTTGTTCCCGGCAGCCGAGTGCTGGATGTCGGCAGCGGTACGGGCCGGCCCACCGCGGAAACGCTCTCTTCCGCCGGGCACAGTGTGCTCGGCATCGACATCTCCCCCGTCATGGTCGATCTCGCCACCCGTCAGGTGCCCGACGCCGAGTTCCGCTGCGGGGACATCCGTGCCGTTGCGCTGAGCGACTCTTCGTTCGACGCCGTGTGCGTCTACTTCGCTCTGCTGCAGATGTCGCGCGAGGAACAGGTGAGTCTCGTGACTCGGCTGGCCCGTACCGTGAAGCCCGGCGGCCGCATGGTCCTGGCGACCGTTCCCGTGGACGTCGAAGGAGCCGAGTTCGTCTTCATGGACCATCCGGTTCGCGCGACGAGCTTTGCCCGCGACGACTTCGTCGCCCTGGTCACCGACGCGGGCCTGACCGTACGGTCCGAGGAGAGCCTGTTGTTCACCCCGTCCCGCCCCGACGCCGAACCGGAGCCGCACCTCTTCCTGTACTGCGAACGGTGAGGTGGGAACGGATCGCGCACACCGGTCGGCGACCGTCGGCGCAACGCCGGGTCCTCGCCCGGTCAGACCGGCTCTCCGACCGCGGGCTCCTCGACGGCCGCTTCCTCGACGGTGTGCGAGTTGGTGAGACTCAGCGCGCCACCGGCCGCGATCAGGCCGACGACCACGGCGAGGAGGGCATAGGTGATCCGTTCGCCGCGGAAGAACGACGCGACCAGGTCGCCGCTCCAGGTGCCGGCGGGCAGCTGGGTGGTGACGAGCGCGGCGATGAGGGTGCCCACCACGGCGGTACCCACGCTGGAACCGACCTCCTGGGCGGTGTCGTTGAGGGCGGCGCCGATCGAGGTGCGGTTGCTCGGCATCGCGTCGACGAGGGCGACCGCGCAGATCGTCATGACGGTGCGCAGCCCCACGGTCATGAGCACCATGCACACCGCGATGGCGGCGTATCCGTGGTCGACACCCCAGGAGAGACCCGCGAGCGCCCCGGCCAGGCAGGCCGCGCCCACCAGGCAGGCGATGCGGTGGCCGAAGCGGCGTGCGAGCCACTCGGACAGGGGGGTGGCCGCGAGCATCGTCATGATGATCGGCAGGTTGGCAAGACCGGCCCGCATCGGGCTCCAACCGTAGGCGTACTGGAAGTGCAGGATCAGTCCGAACATGACGCTGGCCATCGCGATGGACGTGCCGATCTGCGCGATGGCGGCGCCGCGGACGGTGCCGTTGGAGAAGACCTTCAGGTCCAGCATGGGCGCTGGGCTGCGGCGCTCGTGCCGGACGAACGCGACGCCGGCGGCGATGGCACCGATGATCGACGCGATGGTGATCGCGGACAGCCAGCCGTTGTCGACTCCGCTGGTCAGTGAGTAGCAGGCGAGCCCGATGGCCGCGACGCTGAGGACGGCGCCGGGCAGGTCGAGTGCGTCCTTGGTCAGGTCCTGCGGCCGGTCGGCCGGAACACCGAGGCGGACGCCGATGCAGGCGATCAGCGCGATCGGGGCATTGACGACCAACAGCCACTCCCACCGTGCGTGGGCCAGCGCGGTACCGCCCAGGAGTGGCCCGAGGACGAAGCCGGACATGCCGACGATGATCATCACCGTCATGGCGCGCATCCGCAGGGCTTTGTCGTCGAACAGGCGGAAGACCAGGGAGTTCGTGATCGGGGCCATCGCGGCGGCGGCTACGCCGAGTGCGGCCCGCAGGGCAATGAGCTCGCCGGCCGTGGTGACGAGCACGACGCACAGGCTCAGCGAACCGAACACGGCGAGCCCGATCAGCAGCACGCGTCGGCGTCCGAGCCGGTCGGCCATCGATCCCGCGGTGAGCAGCAGGCCTCCGAACGTCAGCGAATAGGCCCCCGTGACCCACTGCAACGCGGTCGTTCCACTGCCGAGGTCACGGCCGATGGTGGGCAGCGCGATCGACAGCAGCGTGTTGTCGACCATCTCGACGAAGAAGGCCAGGCAGAGGGCGGCCAGCGGTATCCATGCCGCGCGCAGGGACGGATAGGTGTGTGAGGTCGTTGGTGGTGGCGGTGCGGTGGTCATGGCGATCCTTCCGATCGAATGCATCGAACGTCGTACGGGTATCGAACGACGTACGATGAGATACGATAGAACAAGGTTCGATACGATGCAAAGGACGAAGGGACGAAGCCATGGCCGACCAGCAGGAGCGCTCCCGCGGAGGACGCCGACGGGCTTCGCACTCGATGGAGTCCGTGCTCACCGAGGCGGTGGCCCTGCTCGATGAGGCCGGGGCGCAGGCGCTGACCTTCCGTGCGCTCGCGCAGCGCCTCGGCGGCGGCGTCGCGAGCATCTACTGGTACGTGGCGAGCAAGGACGAACTGCTGGACCGCGCCACCGACCACGTCGTGGGCGCGGCCCTGGCCGACATCGAGGGGCTTGCGCGCACCGACGACCCGATCGACGACCTCCGCGCGATGTCCCTGGCCCTGTTCGACGCGATCATGGACCGGCCCTGGCTGGGTGCGTACTTCATGCGCAACACCGACGTCCAGGGCAACACCCTGCGCCTGTACGAGCGGCTCGGCCAGCAGACCCTTCGCCTGAACCTCAGTCCCCGCCAGCGGTTCCACGCGGTGTCGGCGATCGTCGGGGTCGTCGTCGGTTCAGCCGTCGACCTGGGCCAGGAGCCGCCCCAAGAGGTCCTCGACGGCGTAGTGAACCGTGACGAATTCCTCGGCCGCTACGCCCAGACCTGGCGGGAGCTCGACCCGGCCGACTTCCCGTTCGTGCACGAGATCGTCGACGAGTTCGAGGGCCACGACGACGTCGACCAGTTCCGCTCCGCACTGGATCTCACCCTGACGGGCCTCCGCCTGCAGGCCGGGGTCGAGCCGACGGAGCTCTCGTGAGCGGGCGTCCGGTACTGATCGTCGATGCCGCGAACGTCGTCGGATCGGTGCCCGACGGGTGGTGGCGGGACCGCAAGGGGGCCGCCGAGCGGCTACGGGACCGCCTTGGCGGGCGGCACGACGACGAGGAGGTGATCCTCGTCGTCGAGGGGGCCGCGCGCGGTGTCGAGTCGGTGCCCGGCGTGCGGGTCGAGTCCGCGGCCGGCAGCGGGGACGACCTCATCGTGGAGCTGGCTGCCGCCCATGCCGACCGGCACTGCACGGTCGTGACCGCCGACCGTGCGCTGCGCGAACGGGTCCGGGCGTACGGCGCCGAGTGCGTCGGGCCTCGGACGGTGCGACCCGTTTGAGGTCGGGCGGCCCGCCCGCGGCCGAGTGGTTCCGCCTCAGCGCCGAATAGCTTCTCGGTACGTTCCTACGGGCGCGACACGTTCTGACGGGCGCGCCAGGAAGGGTCTACTGCGGGGCCGGAGCGGTGCGTTCGGCGCACGCATCATCGCCCTCGTCCGGCTCCGTGCGCGGCCAGTGCCGTCCTTCGAGGGACTCGGCACAGCGGTTCAAGCGGACCAGCACGTTCTCCAGCTCCCGCACCTCCTCCGGGGACCAGTGGGCAACCACCCGGGCCAGGCAGGAGCGGTTGGCTTCGCGATCCGCGGCGAGGCGGCGTTCACCTTGCTCCGTGATGCGCAGCTTGCGGGCCATGCCGCCGTCCGGGTCCGCGACGCGCTCGGCCAGTCCGCAGCGCAGCAGAGCGGCCGTCTGGCGGTTCACGGTGGAGGTGTCGAGCCCGAAGGCGTCGGCCAACTGCCCGATGGACATGGGGCCTTGGGTGTCGATCCGGCTGAGCAGCAGGTACGCAGAGCGATCCAGGCGTTCGGGGTCGCGTTCGCGCAGCGCCAGCACTTGATGCCGCGAGAGCAGCATCAGCTCCCGCTCCAGTCTCTCCAGCACGTCGCCTCCCGCTCCTACCGACGCTCCATTATCGCGGATACGCGCGACGCCGACCGCAGCCCCCCGCAGCACCCCGCAGGGACGGGCCGCGGTCGGCGCCGCCTCGTCCGCCGCGCGAAGCCGGACGCCGCAATATGCATGATACATAGGATGTGTACTATGCACTTCTCGTTGTCACCGCGACGAGCCACAGCCTCAACCCGGAGGACCCTCATGACCCTCACCCCGTCCACCGCCTCCCGTGCGGCAGAGATCCTGTCGCGGCCCGTCACGCTGAACGGCCTGACCGTCCCGAACCGCATCGCGATGGCTCCGATGACGCGGATGTTCTCCCCCGGCGGTGTCCCTGGCGAGGATGTCCAGGCGTACTACGCGAGCCGGGCCGCAGCAGGGGTGGGCCTGATCGTCACCGAGGGCACGTACGTCGGGCACGAGTCCGCGGGACAGAGCGACCGGGTGCCGCGGTTCCACGGCGAGGACCAGCTGGCGGGATGGGCGAAGGTCGCCTCGGCCGTGCACGAGGCGGGCGGCACCATCGTGCCGCAGCTGTGGCACATAGGCATGGTGCGCAACCACGGCGAGGCCCCGTACGTCGACGCGCCCGCCGTGGGCCCCTCCGGCATCCGCGTCGACGGCACCGAGGGGACCGGCAAGGCGATGACCCGCGCCGATCTCGACGACGTCATCGGCGCGTTCGCCGATGCGGCCGCCGAGGCCGAGCGGATCGGCTTCGACGGGATCGAACTGCACGGCGCCCACGGCTACTTGCTCGACCAGTTCCTGTGGGAGCGGACCAACCGCCGCACCGACGGCTACGGCGGCGACGCCGTGGCCCGCACGAAGTTCGCCGCGGAAATCGTGGCCGCGGTCCGCGAACGCGTGGCGGCGGACTTCCCGGTGATCTTCCGCTACTCGCAGTGGAAGCAGGAGGCCTACGATGCCCGCCTCGCTCAGACCCCCGAGGAGCTGGAGGCGATCCTCAGCCCGCTGACGGCCGCCGGTGTCGACGCGTTCCACGCCTCCACCCGGCGCTACTGGGTCCCCGAGTTCGAGGGCTCGGACCTCAACCTGGCCGGCTGGACCAAGAAGCTCACCGGCCGGCCGGCCATCACCGTCGGCTCGGTCGGCCTCGACGGTGACTTCCTCCGCGCCTTCGCCGGCGAGGGTGCGGATCTCGGAGACATCAACAACCTCCTGGACCGGATGGAACGCGACGAGTTCGACATGGTCGCCGTCGGCCGCGCGCTGCTCCAGGACCCGCAGTGGGCCGCGAAGGTCCTCGGCAACCGCTTCGACGAGCTCAAGGCGTACGACCCGGCAGCGCTCAAGTCGCTCAGCCGGTAGCCGACAGCCGACAGCAAACGTCCGGCGTTCGATGGAGGGGTACGGGAACTGGGCGGACGGCGCAGCCGGTGCCGGTGCCGGACGTCATTCCACAGCGTCTCGGCCGTGTCCCGCAGGCTGAATCCGCAGCCTTCCAGCCCGTCCCGTGCCCTCGTGTACGGGACGAGCCGGAAGGTCAGGGCGCTGGTGGGCCAATACGGCGGTTTCCCGCGTGCTGAAGCAGTCCTGCGTGCACCCGCGATCGGCGTCGATGACGATGACGATGACGACCTTCTGCGTGCAGTCCGGCCATCGGGCAGCGGGCGTTCAAAGGGCTCGTGCGGGCCCTGGACCGACAGGAGCGGCGATCTCGTCCCGGACGATGTACCGGACGCCCCCGACCGAGTTGGCGGCGTCGAACGCGTGGGGCGACGCCAAGTCCCGTACGTCCTCGCGCCGCAGCTGGACCCGGTCATCGATCGCGTGGTCGGTATTCAACTCCCCCTGCCCGGGGGGAATGTCACGGGGTCTGGTCGCGCCCGTCCCGGGGGCCGAAGGCCGTGAGGGCGTCGGCGTCGGACGCGCGCGCGTACAGGAAGTAGTCGGCCCATTCGGCGATGTCGGGGTAGGACGACCCCTGGCGGAGCCGGGCCGCTGCGGCTGAGAGGTCGAAGTCCGTGGTCCGGAGCTCGACGCCCGGTCCCAGGAGAGCCCAATGTGCTCCGGTTCGTCCGTAGGGCATACGGATGCTGCCCGGGTTGATCACGAGTCGGCCGTGGGCGAGGCGGACGAACGGCATGTGGGTGTGGCCGCAGACCACGGTACGAATGTCGTCGTCGAGCCCGGTGAGGACGTCAGCCCAGCGGTCGAGGCGCGAGTCGACCAGGACGACCTCCTCGTCGTCGCGAGGCGTGGCATGGCAGAACAGCACCTTCCCCAGGCCCTTCACGGACAGGGAGAGCGACCGTGGCAACGAGCCGAGAAGGTCCAGATGGTCTTCGCGGAGCTGTTCGGCTGCCCAGGGGGCGATCGGGTCGGGGATCGTTTCGCGTTGCCCCCGGCGGTATTCGAGGAGTTCACGGTCGGCGTTGCCGCTGATCCAGACGACGCGGTCGCCGAGGCTGGTCAGCAGGTCGAGAACCTGGGCCGGTTGCGGGCCGGCGGTGATGTCGCCGGTCAGCACGATGCGATCGGCGGTGCCGACGTCTGGTTCGGCGAGCACCGCCTCCAGGGCCGGCAGAACTCCGTGGATGTCGGACAGGACGGCTACTCGGGTCACCATGGTCACCACTGTGAAGGAAGACCTGCCGAGTGGCGTGATCTTTCGGCCAACGCGACGTTCGAGGGGTCTGCATCCAGCTGTTTCGCCGCGGCCCTGGACTACGTCCGTCAGTGGCTCACCGAACGGATCGGCGACCGAACCGCTGGCCGAGCGAGCGCTGCTCACCCTGCCGACCGGGACCATCGTCCCGTCAACCGGCGGCACGAACTCCTTGCCACCGACGGCACGAAGTCCCTGCGGGCGGGGCCCGAAGAGAGGCTTGGCACCCGCGAGTCGGGTCAGGGATAGCGCGGGGCCCCGCAGCCGGCACCAGGGCGAGTGGGGATGAGCGCGGACGGCTGAGGAGGCGTCCCACCGCCGTGTTCGCGACCCTGGAAGTCACCCGAACCGAGCAGAGGGAGAGGCCGCATGCAGCTGGAGGGCAAGACCGTCGTCATCACCGGGGCCGGCAGTGGGCTGGGCCGCGCCATGGCCCGACGGCTCGCGCGGGACGGCGCCTCTGTCGTCGCCGCCGGTGACCGTGCCGGCCCGCTGGCCGAAACGGTCGCGTTGATCGAGCAGGACGGAGGACGTGCGCTGGCGGTCACCGCCGACGTGAGCCGGGAGGACGACGTCGCCGCGCTGATCGAGCGGGTCGCCGATGAGCTCGGCCGGCTTGACGTCCTGATCAACAACGCCGGCGTCGAATTCTCCAAGCCCGTGCTCGAGACGACCGGCGAGGAGTGGGACGCGCTGATGTCCGTGAACCTGAAGGGCGTCTTCCTCTGCGCGAAGCACGCGATCGGCGCCATGCGAGGGTTCGGGAACGGCGGAGTCATCGTGAACGTGGCGTCCGAACTGGCGCTCACCGGCTCCGAGAACGTGGCGGCCTACTCCGCGTCCAAGGCCGGCGTCGTCCAGTTGACCCGGGCCCTTGCGGTGGAGCACGCCGCGGACGGGATCAGGGTCAACGCCACGAGTCCGGGCGTCATTCTCACCGCCCTGTTGCAGGTCGCCCTGGACGCGACGGGCGACGCGGCGGCGCGACGCCGCGAGTTCGAGGAGCGCACGCTGCTGAAGCGGCTCGGTACGCCGGAAGAAGCAGCGGAAGCAGCGCTGTTCCTGGCCTCCCCCCGGTCCTCGTACATGACCGGCGCCAATCTCGTCCTGGACGGTGGATGGACCGCGCATTGACGGACGGCCCCGAGACCGGTGCGAAGGACGCTCACCCAGTCGCGGACCGACGACCGCAAGTGGCTCCCGGTCGGCGCGCTGCTCGCCTACGGTCGTGCCATGAGCAGTGACGGCGTAGTGGTGGACGAGGCGGTTCGCGCGGCGTGGGACGCGTACCGGGTCCTGGAGAAGCGGACCTCGGACAAGGACCGGCAGTCGGCGCGGGAACGCGTCGAGGCCGCGGTGGAGACATACGGACGTGAGGAGGTGTCCCGGGGCACGGTTTTTCTGGTGGGTGTGCTGACCGGATACATCATCGCCGATCAGGCCGATGGCGAGGATCGTCTCGATCCGCTGAGCGATCTGATCCCCGCTGTGATCCGCAGGCTTCCCACCTTCGAGATGGCCGACCCGGCGCAGGTTCCGATGGTCACCGGTGTCCTCATGGCTGCTGCGATGGGCATGGACACGGTGGCGTGGCGCGACCGGTTCGGGCCGATCGCGCCGGAGGAGGGCCTGGCGCACGGTTTTGTGCTGTGGCTGTTGGCCGACCTCTTCGATTCGCTGAACGAACGGCCGGGAGTCATCGACCGGATGATGCGGAAGACCTTCGAGGCCATGGCGGCCGACGGCTGAGAAACTGTGCCTTTGGATCGCCGATGCCTGCCCCGCCCCGATCGCGGACCCGGCCGGTGTCGGCAGTCGAGCCGGGAGGACGCCCGTGGGTGAGAACAAGCGCCTGATGCTGGCCGGCGAGTGGTATCTGCCCGACGATCCCGAACTCCTCGCCGACTCCGAGCGCCGCGTCCGGCTGTGCGCCGCCTACGACGCGGCCGTCGCGGCGCCGGCCGCGGAGCGGCACGCGATCCTGGCGGAGCTGCTCGGCTCGGTCGACGCGTCCGTCCGCGTGCGGGCGCCCTTCCGGTGCGACTTCGGCTACAACATCGCCATCGGCGCGGGGACGTTCGTGAACTTCGGGGCGGTGTTCCTCGACACCGGCACCATCAGCATCGGGTCGGATGTCCAGATTGGACCGAACGTCCAACTCCTCACACCTACACACGAGTTGGATGCCGGGCGTCGGCGGGCCGGGTGGGAGAAGGCCCTGCCCGTGACCATCGGGGACAACGTGTGGCTGGGCGGCGGGGTGATCGTCTGTCCCGGGGTGACCATCGGCGCGAACACGGTGGTGGGCGCGGGCGCCGTCGTCACCAGAGACCTGCCGCCGGGCGTGCTCGCGGTCGGCAACCCGGCCCGGGTGGTACGGGAGCTGACCTGAGCGCGGCCCATGGGCCGCGCCGCTTCCGGAGCGAGGGCCGAGGAGGCCGTCCGCTCGTCCTCGGGTGATCGTCGGCGAACAACCGCGTGCCCCCGCCGGCCACGTCACATCCGGGTGCCCCCCGTCCCGTGGTCGACCTCGCCCATACCCACCGCAGCAACTCCCGGATCACGAGAACGAGTTCGGACGCAACCGATTGGATCTCCGATCCGTCTTCATTGGTTCGAGCCACTACGAGAGGCACCACCCGTGAACCGTGTCACCACCACCGTCCTCACGGCGGCCGCCGCCGTCGCCGCAGTCGCGCTCACCGGCTGTGGCAGCGATGAGCAGACCCGCAACGCCCCGCCGTGTCCGGCCCCGATCCGTACGACCGGCGGCGACCTCGTCCCGTCCGGCGTCCGGCCGTGCCTCCTGACGGGGCCGAGCGCGACGCCCAGCCGCACCACCAGCGCCCGCCCGACGTCCACGCCCACGCGCGGATCCGCTACGAGAACCGGCATACCCGGCACCAAGAACACGACCAGACCCAAGACCGCACCCCCGGCGGAGGCACCCGCCACGCGGCCGAAGCCGAAGGCACCCGCCGCACCGGGCCGCCCGCGCCGTTGATCCAGCCCGTCGGCCGATACCGGCCGGCTGTCGGTTGATGAGAGAGGTGCGGTGCGCATCGGCATCACCGAGGGGTGCGCGGCCGCAGGCGCTCGCCCTGTGGTCCGAACATGATCAGGTACTCGACCGGGCCGTCGGATCCGGCGTTCGCGACTCCGTGGGCGGTGCGGGTGTCGAACTCCGCGACGTCCCCGGCGGCCAGAACGAGGTCTTGGGCGCCGAGGGCGAGCCACAGTCGCCCGTACAGGACGCACAGCCACTCGTAGCCGTCGTGCGAGACCTGCCGAGGCCGTACCGGTGGCTCCTCGACGGCGGGCAGGACGTGCTTGTGGGCGTGCAGGCCGCCGACGTAACGGGTCAGCGGAAGCACCGCCTTGTCGTCCCCGGATCTCGCCGCCGAGGGCCGTCGGACCACCGGTGGCGCAGGCGCGGCGCCGGCCAGCTCGTCCAGAGGGACGGCGTACTCCCGCGCCAGTCGAAGCACCACCTCCAGGGTGGGCCTGCGCCGGCCCGTCTCGATCCGCGACAACGTGCTCGGCGAGATGCCGGTCGCACGGCTCACGCCGGTGAGCGTGGCGCCGCGGCCCTCGCGCGCCGCCCGCAGCCGCGCACCCATCCCCGCGAGCGTGCCGGCCACGGTGCCTTCGGCGCCCACGTCGTCCGTGGTGCCCGCGCCGTTCGCGTCGTCAACCACCGGCTCCGCCTCCCGAATACGCCCCTGCACCACCCTGCCCTGCAAGTTTGCCAGGCTGGCAACGACCATGGCGGCGGGTGACGGACGCGCCGCATGATCGGCGGGTACCCGCGTCCGTCGACCAACCGAGGAGAAACCCTCATGCCGTCCAAGCCGTCCGCTGCACCCCGCCACCGCACCGTCGAGGCCCCGGCCGGTCGCCTGCACCTGGTCGAGCAGGGCTCCGGCCCGCTGGTCCTGCTCGTGCACGGCTTCCCCGAGTCCTGGTACTCCTGGCGACACCAGCTCCCGGCCCTCGCGGCGGCCGGCTACCGGGCCGCGGCACTCGACGTCCGCGGCTACGGCCGCTCCTCCAAACCAGCCGCGCCCGACGCGTACCGCATGCTCGACCTGGTGGAGGACAACATCGCGGTCGTACACGCCCTCGCCGAGGAGAGCGCCGTGGTCGTCGGCCACGACTGGGGTGCCAACATCGCGGCGGCCTCCGCCCTGCTCCGCCCCGAAGTCTTCCGCGCGGTCGGCCTCCTGAGCGTGCCGTACGCACCGCCCGGCGGTCCCCGTCCCACCGATGCCTTCGGCCGGATCGGCGGCCCCGAGGAGGAGTTCTACGTCTCCTACTTCCAGGAGCCCGGCCGCGCCGAGGCGGAGATCGAGCCCGATGTGCGGGGCTGGCTCGCGGGTTTCTACGCGGCCCTGTCCGCCGCGACCATGTCCGCCCCGGGCGAGCCCGACCCGCATTTCGTCACTCGCGGCGGCCGGCTGCGTGACCGTTTCCCCACCGGCCCGCTCCCGGCCTGGCTGAGCGAGGAAGACCTCGACGTCTACGCCGGGGAGTTCGAGCGCACCGGGATCACCGGCGCACTCAACCGCTACCGCGCCATGGACCGCGACTGGGAAGACCTCGCCCCGCACCGCGGAGCCCCCATCGAGCAGCCGTCCCTGTTCATCGGCGGCGCTCTGGACGCGTCCACCACCTGGATGGCCGACGCCATCGGCGCCTACCCCGTCACCCTTCCCGGCCTGTCCGCCTCCCACCTCCTGGACGGCTGCGGCCACTGGATCCAGCAAGAACGCCCCGTCGAGGTCAACCGCATCCTCGTCGACTGGCTCGCCACCCTTCAGGGCTGAACCAGCGGGCCGCCCGCGCCCCCGGAAAGCCCGTCAGCCGGCGTGGACGTGGGGGCGGCGGGAGCGGTCCGGTTCGGCCTCCCGGATGACCTCGCGGGTGACCGGGGCGACCTCGCCCTGACCGAAGAGGAAGAAGCGCAGGAAGTTGGTCATCGGGTTGCCCTCGGTCCACTCGAAGTAGATGTGGGGGCGCTGGCCCGTAGCGTCCCGTACGTACAGCAGGAGGGCGGCGAGGGCGTTGGGGATGCTGGAACTCTCCAGGGTCAGGACGCGGTAGCGGCCGTGCAGCACCTCGCCCCGTACCCGGAGGCCCGATTCGAACTCGGACGCGTCCAGGACGGTGACCTCGACGAACAGGACGTCGTCGTCGGACGGGATGTCGTTGTCGGCACGGATCTGCTCGACCTTGTCCCAGTACTCGGCCTCGTCCCGGCTGTCGGGCTCGTTGGCGACGAAGCGGATCGTGCCCTGCGCGGCGTCGTGAATGAGCCGCTGGGCGCCGTCGTCCAACTCCACGTCCGTGACGCGCAATTCGAAGACGCGGGCCAGGCGGGAGAGAAGGGAGAGGGCCATGATGCCGGCGATGAAGCAGGCACCGATCTTCACGCCGTCGGGCCGCTCCGCCACGTTGACGGCGGTCGTGTACAGGAGCACGGCCGCGATGACGCCGAAGCCGATGGTCCAGCCGCGCTGGCCCGCGCGGCGCGCCGCGATGGTCACGGCGACGGCCGCCGAGGTGATGAGCACGAGCACACCCGTGGCGTACGCACCGCCCTGCGCGTCCACGCTTGCGTCGAACAGCCAGGTCACCAGGAAGGCGATCAGGGTGAACACGATGACCATCGGGCGCAGGGCCCGCGCCCAGTGCGGGGCCATGCCGTAGCGGGGCAGATAGCGGGGCATCAGGTTCAACAGGCCCGCCATCGCAGAGGCGCCCGCGAACCACAGGATCAAAATCGTGGAGACGTCGTAGACCGTGCCGAAGGCGGAGCCGAGCTGTTCGTGGGCGAGGTAGGCAAGGGCGCGCCCGTTGGCCGCGCCGCCCGGTTTGAACTGGTCGGCCGGGATGAGCAGGGTCGTGATGAAGCTGCTGGTGATCAGGAAGACGCTCATGATCACGGCGGCGGTCGTCAGCAGCTTCTTCGTGCCCCGGATCCGCCCGGCCGGCTTGTCAGGACTGTCGCCCGGGTCGCCCTGGACGTGCGGCATGACCGCGACACCCGTCTCGAATCCGGACATGCCGAGCGCGAGCTTGGGGAAGACGACGAGCGCGATCGCGATCATCATGAACGGGTTGCTGTGCTCGGCCGTCAGCGCCTTGGACCAGTCTCCGATGACGTGCGGCTGCGAGATCACCTTCCAGATGCCGTCCCCGATCACGACGACGTTGAGCGCGAGGTAGGAGAACACCAGGACGACGGCGACGCCGATGGCCTCGCTGAATCCCTTGAGGAAGACGGCGCCGAGCAGCGCGACGAGGATGAGGGTGATCAGGACCTGGTGGCCGCTGAGGGTGCTGGTGAGATGCGGGTTCTCCACCAGGTGTGCGGTGGCGTCGGCGGCCGAGAGGGTGATGGTGATGAGGAAGTCGGTCGCCGCGAACCCCAGCAGGGTCAGCACGAACAGCTTGCCCTTCCAGAACGACAGCAGCCGCTCCAGCATCGCGATGGAGCCCTCGCCGTGCGGGCTCTCCTCCGCCACCCGCCGGTACACCGGAAGCGCACCGAACAGCGTGAGTATCACCAGCACGATCGTGGCGAGCGGCGACAGCAGTCCGGCGGCGAGCGCGGCGATGCCCGGCTGGTAGCCCAGGGTGGAGAAGTAGTCGAGACCTGTCAGGCACATGACGCGCCACCAGGGCCGCCCCGGGTGTTCGGTGTCGGGCGCGGACTGCTGCCTGGGGCGGTCGGTCAAGCCTTCCAGCAGCCACGCGCGCAGGCGTGAGGTGCGGGCCGGGGTGGCCATCGTGGGAACTCCTGTCGTACGGATGGTTTTCGGCCATCGACACGACGGCCGAGCCAGCGTACGCATTCTGATCGTCCGCGCCAGGAGACGAACCGATCCTGACGTGTCCTTAACGCGGACCGCTCCGGTGGCGTAATGGACGGGGCCCCGACTCCGGTGGGGGCTCTTTCCCCTTCCGGCCGGGCCCGGTGGGCGGGACTGCACGGATGCCGGTCCCGCGAACGCTGCCCGTCATGACAAGCTGCATGTTCAACCGCCCGAACCCAGGAGGTCCCCATGACGACAGAGCCCACCTCACAAGAAGGTTCGGAGCCGACCGAGCCCGAGAGCACCGCGGTGACGCCGGATGCCGACGGCCAGTACGACCTGAAGCGCCAGTTCCGCGAGGCGCTCGCGCGCAAGCGGGGCACTCAGGCGGACGGCGCCGCCCACGCCGGGGACTCCGCCGCATCGAAGGTGCGCGGCGGGCACGGCCCGGCGTCGAGCCAGAAGTCGTTCCGTCGCAAGAGCGGGGGCTGACAGCGGGGGCCGGCCCACCGGCGGGGCGGGTCTCCGGCTCGGCTGGACGCATGCGGGCCGGGGCCCGTTGCCGGAAGCACCGGCAACGGGCCCCGGAAACGGATCCCGGCAACGGGTCCCGGCTCGCGTGCGGCGGCCGGCCCCTTTCTTCGACCTTGCGGATCTTGCGCTCGGCCCCTGCGCCGTTCAGGGGCCGAACAGCGCGATGCCGTTGGGTACGCGGCGCTGCCGGCCCTGGTCGAGGGCGTTGCGTACGACCGCGTGCCGTGTGGCCGGGTCGCGGGTGACGAGGGTGGTGGAGGCTCCTCCGTCGACGTGGACGCCTTCTTCGCAGCCCAGGGAGCGGAGCAGGCCGGCGAGTTCGGCGAGGGTGAGGCCGGTCCCCGCCGATTCCCGCCCGTCCGTGGCGATCAAACGCAGCAGACGGCCGTGGTCGGCGATACCAACCGCCGTGCGTGGCGCGGCCGTTGAGGAGTCGAGCCCGGGTAGGGGCCGGTGGTCGGCGAGCACGCGGTAGGCGCCCAGGGCGAACGCGAACGGGACCGGGCTCGTGGACGCGAGGCGGTAGCGGACATCGACCCGGGTGCCGGGGACGAGGGAGCGCAGGGCTTCGGCTCCGCCCTCGCGGCCCAGGACCACGACGCTTCCGGGCGGGATCGGCCCGTCGCCCGGGGTGGAGCCGGCGTGCTGGACGCGCCCGTGACGGATGGTCAACTCGAAGACGTCGTGGGTGCAGGGGGCGGCCCGGTCGTGATCGGTGCCGCAGACCGCGCGGGCGCGCGACGCGCTTCCCCACTGGGAGGTGAACAGGCCGATCGCCCCTTCGGGCAGGGCGTATTGGTTGAGGCCGCGCACGGGCAGTGTCGCGTGCGGGGTGCGGAGACGGCCGTGGAGCGTGAGCCGCCCGGTGCGGGCCCTGCCGTCCATGCCGACGCCGATGACGTCCTCAGGGCTGCCGCCGGGGGGCAGTGCGCCTCCGAAGCGCTGGCCTTCGGGCACCGCCGCCTTCAACGGCAGGCCGTCGAGGACGGCAGCCCCCGAGGGGGCCCCGGTGGCAGGGACACCGGGGTGCTGGTCCTCGGTGATGTGGAAGAAGTCCCCGTTGACCGCGGCGGCGGCCCCCTGGCGTTCGGCCATGACGGACACGGCCGCCCGGTCGGCCACGGCGCCGGGATACAGCAGGCCGGCCCTCACCCCGGGGTGTCGGAGATGGGCGGTCAGGAGATGGATCCGGATCGGCCCGTGCGCCGCAGCGAGGATGAAGGTGCGGAAGTCGATTCCCGGAGCGATGCGCTCCGTGGCACTCGTGGCGGTCAGGGTCGGGGTGGTTGCTCGTGCCGGAGGGGTTGGAGGCGCGGTGCCCAGAAGGAGGGTGAGCAGAAGGACGGTCGCAGCGACGCGCACACGGTTCATCCGCCCAACATCGCGCCGTGCGGGCTCAGGTGGCCACAAGCGCGGCATGCGCCTGGCCGGTACCACCCGCATGGCACGGCCGTACCGTCGTCCGGCACCGGCACCCCCCTGCCCCGTGCGGGACCGCTCGGCAGCACCGGCTACCGTTACGCCGTCAACGACACCGATACCCGGGGGACGGCAGTGACCAGCGCACGGAACGAGACCCCGGCGGCAACCAGTGCGTTGGGCATGCTGCCCGGCGTCGTGCGGGCCGGGGCGACCTTGGCGCTGCTCGCGGCGCTCGCGGCGGTCGCTCTCGTCCTCCTGCCCGTGTCCAAGACGGTCCGCGGCCTCGACTCCGACGATGCCGACAGCAGCACGGACGTCACCTGCGGATCGGTCGTGATGCCCTCGGGCGACGACGTCCTGGGCGATTACACGAACAGGAACGAGGCGCTGGCCTGCGGGTCCGCGCGGGTGCAACGGGCGGGTTGGGCCGGCATCGCGCTGTGCGGTTCCGTCGTCATCCTCGTCTTCTCCCTGCTGATGGGAGACGGCATGGCCGGAGGCTCCGGCGCGGGGTCCCCCGAGTCACGGCGTTCCGTCGAGGAGGAGCCCGACGAGAAGGTCGCCGAGTAGCCCGTCGTAAAGCCGGGCCTCACACCCGCACACCCCCACGACCTCGCCCCGTCCGACTGAGAGGCCGACTCACCGCACCACAGCGGTATGTGACTCCTCGTCAACAACCGGAACACCCAACCCGGTCAATCCCGTGCGGTGCAGCGCTCGCAGCATGGCGGGGAGATCCCAGTGGTCGTACTCGGAGCCCGCGACCAGGGACTCAAGGAGTTCCGCCGTCAGGTCGTGGCGTTCGGCGCGGTCCACGACGGCGGCCGGGTCCAGCGGGCCGTCCTGACCGAGGTCGAGGGCGTCCAGCACGTCGGACCGGTCCACGAACCGGCTCATGCCGCAGTCCAGGCCGTCGTCGTCGAGGCTCTCGGGGTACGGGGCGCGCGCCCAGGCGCCGTTCTCGTACCAGTACACACAGCCCAGCTCATACCCCTCGATCAGGTCGTGGAGCGTGTCGAACGGGAGCCAGTCCGGCGCGCCGGACAGCATGTCGATGGGCGGCTTGTGCCATTTGACGCCGCTCGACTCGTCCTCCCCGTAGAGCACGAACCGCCCCTCCCCCAGCCTCGCCAGCGTCCAGCACGTACTGCCGCAGTCGTCGAGGTGGAGACCCCCGTCGTCGATCCAGTTGCCCGTGCGGTGCACGAAAGCCAGCTCCTCCTCCTCGGCGGACGCCTCCAGGACCGCGAGAAGGCCCCAGCGGGCCCAGAGCAGTGCGGCCTCCGGCAGATCGCCGGGCAGGCCCGGACGGTGAATCGTCATGTGTTCCCCCGTGGGATGGTGCGGTGGCGCCCTTCGATAAGGGAATCCGAGACTACCGGCCGGGGGCCCAGGGCTGCGGCAAGGGCTGCGGGCCCTCCAGTGCGCTACGGAATTTCTCCTTCAAGGTCTTCGCCTGTGCTTCCTCCTCGGTCCGGGAATGCACGAGCCGAGCCGTGGAAACCCGGACATGGCACTCACGCCCGCGCTGTCGCACCAGTACGACCCACGTACCGTCCTGTCCCTGGAACGCCTGCCGCCCCGGCACGTCCCCGGGCCGCGCGTGACGGGCCAGTAGCCGCGGTATGTATCGCAGCGCCGCGTCCCGCGCCGCGGCGCTCGCCTCCGCCTGGTCGCGGCCAATGCGGTGCGTTGCGACCAACGCCCAACGGTGCAGCCTCAGTTCCACACCGTCGGCGCGCTCGGTCGTCCGGGTGTCCTCCTCGATGAGGACGTACCACTCGTCGGTCACGGCCCATGTCTCCCTTGCTCGCCCGTCATCCACGTCACGCACACACGCGTGCATGCATGCCGGAACGTCATACTCGATCACACCGGTACCGACCCCGCGTCCCCACCCCGCCCGGTTGCGTACGACGCACATCGCCCGGGGAGTCGGTGTGTTCAGCTCGGCAGCCAGGAGCCGTGCAGGCCGAGGGGAACGCGGACCGGTATGCGCACCCGTGCGACGGGTCCCGCCGTGGGATCCTCGGCCGCGATGATCAGGAACCAGCTCGTCCCGTCCGTGCGGTCGGTGGCGAAGGTCAGCCAGTAGCCCCGCTCGTCGGACTGCTGTCCGGGCTCGGGCGCGAAGACGGGTTCGCCCACCGACAGGTCTCCGGCGGACCAGACCCGCGCGGTGTCGGTCTCGGTGTCGTACCAGCGCAGGGCGTTGTACTCGCCGGGCAGCAGGTCCACGTTCCCGGTCTCGGACACCAGCGCGAGGAACCGGTGGCGGCGGCCGGTGCGACGGTCGTCGATGCGGGGCAGTTCGACCCGGGAATCGTCGAGTTCGGTGCGGGCCATGCGGCCCGTGGCGGGGTCGATGCGGGCGCGCACCAGACCGCACCGCACCGGATCCGAGGTCATCGAGGGACCGCCGCCCACCGTCAGCCGGCTCCACTGCACGTAGTCGAGGACGACGTCGCCCTCGCCCTCGGGCCCGTCGTCGTAGGCGTTGACCGTGTGCCAGAGCCAGAACGCCTCGCTCGACGCCCACCGCACCGGCCCGCCGTCGCGCGGGATCAGCGCGACGCGCGTCCCGCGCTCGGGGCGCCAGGCAAGGAACGCGCCCCCCGTCATCGCGGCCTCCAGGTCGATGAACGCCGGGGCGAGCACCAGGACCACGAATCGCTTGGTCAGCGCCATGTCGTGGATCATCATGGGCTCGTCCACGCCCTCGACGGGCGTGGCCTTCCGGATGACGACTCCCGTGGGATCGATGATCGACCACGTCAGGTACGGGGCTTCGAGCGCGTAGCAGAACACCACCATCTCGCCGGAGACCGGATCTATCTTCGGATGCGCCGTGATGCCCACCGGGAGGGATCCCCCGAAGTCCTCCCGGCCCACCGTCTCCAGGCCGTCGTCCACCCGGAACGGGCAGGCCGACTCCGCCAGTGCCAGCAGGCGGCCGGCATGGCTGACCACATTGATGTCGGGGAGGTCCTTGAAGTCGTTCGCCAGCTCCGGCCCGACCTCGTCGGGGCCCGGCATCAGGAACGACTCGACGCCGCCCCACAGCGCGTGCCCGACGCGCTCCTCGGCGAGCAGCCCCGGAGTGCGCACGAAGCGGTTGCGGTAGCGGGCCCGGCCCTCGGAGAGCCAGATGCCGTGCAGCATGCCGTCCCCGTCGATGGGATAGAGGTACGACCCGATCGGGGTGAACCGGGGATTGGGCCCGTTGCGCACGTACAGGCCGTCCAGCGAGGGCGGGATCTCTCCCGTCACCTCGAGGTCGACGACGTCGACCTCCTCCGTCACCGGCGCGAACGATCCGAGCAGGTGCGGGACGCGGGTGGGGTCGAAGCGGGGCTGCGTCCGAGGACTCACAGGCCCTCCCAGGGTGGTTTCGGGGGCCGTCGCCGGGACTCCACCACGCAGGGCGCTCCACGGCCGTCGCTCGCGACGTGTCCGAGAGAGCCCCGGCCTTCTCAGCTCACTTCAGCGTAACCCCGCCCCTTCGAAGCGCCCACGCGAGCCGGGGGAACGCCCGATCGATGCGGTCCCGCGGCACGGGAGGGACGGTCACTCCCGTGCCGCGGGGGGGGGTGCTCCCCCCGCTCCTGTCTCCCCGACTACGTCACTCCGCCCATGTCACGCCCTGCGATCCCGCCGCAGCACCAGCAGGCTGTGTGCCTCCATCGAGAACTCCGCTTCCGCCTCGAACACCGCCGTGCCCTCCCCGTCCGCCGACGGGTCGGCGGTGTCCAGGACCAGCTGCCACTGCTCGCCGAAGGCCGCCGGCGGCAGACGGAAGTCGATGGGCTTGCGGTAGCTGTTGAACAACAGCAGGAAGGTGTCGTCGGTGAGGGGCCGGCCCCGCGCGTCGCGTTCCATCAGGCCGTCCGCGCTCAGGTACACGGCGAGGGCATGCGCATCGCCACGCTTCCAGTCGTCGTCTCCCATCTGACCGGCGTCGGGCCGCAGCCAGACCACCTCGGCCCGCTCCAGCGGCGTGCCGGGGGTCGGGCCGACGGGGAAGTGCCGGCGGCGCAGCCCCGGGTGGGCGTGGCGCAGCGCGACCACGCGCCGGGCGAAGTCGAGCAGGCCACGGCGTTCCTCGTCCAACTCCCAGTCCACCCAGGAGATTTCGTTGTCCTGGCAGTAGGCGTTGTTGTTGCCGTCCTGGGTGCGTCCCAGTTCGTCGCCGTGGGCGAGCATGGGCACGCCCTGCGAGAGCAGGAGGGTCGCGAGCAGGTTGCGCTGCTGGCGCAGCCGAAGGTCACGCACGGCGCGGTCGTCGGTCTCACCCTCGACCCCGCAGTTCCACGACCGGTTGTCGTCGGCGCCGTCCCGGTTGTCCTCGGCGTTGGCTCCGTTGTGCTTGCCGTCGTACGAGACGAGATCGCGCAGGGTGAAACCGTCGTGCGCCACCACGAAGTTCACGCTCGCCCGTGGCCGTCGCCGGTCGTGCTGGTACAGGTCGGACGAGCCGGTGAGCCGGGAGGCGAAGTCGGCCAGTGTGCCGTCGTCGCCCCGCCAGAAACCGCGCACGGTGTCGCGGTAGTGCCCGTTCCACTCGGACCACAGCGCGGGGAAGTTGCCCACCTGGTAGCCGCCGTCGCCGATGTCCCACGGTTCGGCGATCAGCTTGACCTGGCTGATCACCGGATCCTGCTGGACGAGGTCGAAGAAGGCCGAGAGGCGGTCCACCTCGTGGAACTGCCGTGCCAGGGTTGCCGCGAGGTCGAAGCGGAAGCCGTCGACGCGCATCTCGGTCACCCAGTACCGCAGCGAGTCCATGATGAGCTGCAGGACGTTCGGATGCCGCATCAGCAGCGAATTGCCGGTGCCGGTGGTGTCGAAGTAGTGCGCCGGATCGTCGTCGACGAGACGGTAGTAGGCGGCGTTGTCGATGCCCCGGAACGACAAGGTGGGTCCTTGCTCGTTGCCCTCCGCCGTGTGGTTGAACACCACGTCGAGGATGACCTCGATCCCGGCGGCGTGCAGAGCCTTCACCATCTCCTTGAACTCGACGACCTGCTGCCCCCGCGTCCCGCCGGCCGCGAAGCCGTTGTGCGGGGCGAAGAACCCGATGGTGTTGTAGCCCCAGTAGTTGGACAGGCCGCGGTCGACGAGGAAGCCGTCCTGTGTGAACTGGTGGACCGGCATCAACTCGACTGCGGTGACGCCCAGTTCCTTGAGATGATCGATCACCTCGGGGTGCGCGAGGCCCGCATAGGTGCCGCGCAGTTCCTTGGGCACACTCGGGTGACGCATCGTCAGACCACGGACATGGGCTTCGTAGATCACCGACTCGTGGTAGGGGTGGCCCGGACGCCGGTCCCCCTCCCAGTCGAAGCTCCGGTCCGTCACGACACCGAACATGCCGTGTCCCGCGCTGTCCAGGCCGTTGGGTGTCCCGGGGTTCTCCGGGTCGGCGGTGAGCAGCGAGGGGTCTCCGTCGAGTTGTCCGTCCACGGCGGTGGCGTAGGGATCGAGCAGCAGCTTCGCCGGGTCGCAGCGCAGCCCCTCGGCGGGCCGGTACGGGCCGTGCACCCGGTAGCCGTACCGCTGACCGGGACCCACCCCCGGCAGATACGCGTGCCACACGGACCCGTCGGCGTCGGTGAGCGGCACGCGCCGCTCCTCGCCCGCGTCGTCGAAGAGGCAGAGTTCCACCCCCTCGGCGACCTCGGAGAAGAGGGCGAAATTGGTTCCGGCGCCGTCGTGGACGGCACCGAGCGGATAAGGACGACCAGGCCACGTCTCCATGCCCGCATCAAAACATGGGAGCCCCGGAGACGGTCTCCGACGCGGCGGCGCCTCGACGGCTTAGCCCGATCGCCGCTCGGGCCGCCGTCGGTCGAGGCCAGAGCCGGGCGCTCCCACCGCATGCGGGACTCACGGTGTGGTCCGGGTCCTCAGCAGGTTCACCACCGTGACGCGCAGTACGGCGGCTCCGTCGTCGTCGAGGAGTTCCGCCAGCGACCGGACGATTCCGCGCCCGGGGTCGGACCTCGAAGGCCTGGTCTCCAGGATGTGGACGCGCAGGTGCAATCGGTCTCCCGGCCGCACGGGCTTCAGCCAGCGCAGCTCGTCCACCCCCGGGCTGCCGAGGCTGGCCACCGTGGACAGGTAGTGCGCGGCGAACAGCTTCATCATGAGGGCGGCGGTGTGCCATCCGCTGGCCACGAGGCCGCCGAAGGGCCCGTCCTCGGCGGCGACGGGGTCGATGTGGAAGGCCTGGGGATCGAACCGGGAGGCGAAGTCGATGATGTCCCGCTCGGTCACGGTCAGGCTGCCGCAGGCGTGGGTGGTATCCGCCGTGTAGTCCTCGAAGTAGCGGTCGCCGACGGGGACGGTGAAGCCGTCGGTGGGGTCCTCGGTGCTCATGGTGTCTCTCCTTCGCGTTGGTGTTCGTCGGTACCGGCCGTTTCGGCGGTGTCTCTTCCTCCCCGCCGGTGGGTGCCTGCCGGCAGCAGCATCGCCAGCGGCAGACCGATGGCTGCAACTGCGGCCAGAATCACAAGAGTTGGACCCATCGAAGGGGCGGGTGGCGCCGAAGCGCCGTCGGCGGATGTGCGGGTCGCGGCGGCAACGGCGATGCCGAGCGTGGGTCCGATGTTCATGGCCGTCTGCTTGAGGCCGCCGACGACCCCGGCGTATCCGGGCGGCGCGTCACCGACGACGGTGCCGGTGGCGGTGACCATCACGGTGGCGAACCCCGCGCCGAGTACGGCGAAGGCGGCGCCCATGGCCTGCCACGGGGTGGCCGGGCCGAGTCGGGACAGCGCCGCGACACCGAGGACGACGAGGACCGACCCGGCGCTCGCGGTCCGCCGCGGGCCGTAGCGGCGCAGCGCAGCGCCGGCGAGCGGAGCGCCGACCACCATGAGCACGGTGAGCGGCAGCACGCGCACGCCGCTGGTCGGCGCGTCGAGGCGGAGCACGTCCTGGAGGTAGAACGTGGCCGTGAAGAGCGCACCGAACAGGGCGGCGCTGGTGAACAGGAGGATCGTCATCGACGCCGTGACCGGTAAGGACCGCGCCACCGCCTGCGGCACGACCGGATTCGAGGCGCGGCGTTCGTGCCGCACGAACAGGGCCGCGAGGCAGCCGGTGACCAGGAGCCCGAGCAGCGTCGACGGGGCCGCCCAGCCGGCTGCCGGTACGCGCGTCAGGCTGTGGACCAGGACCGCGAGGGCGGCCGTGAGCAGGGCCGCACCGCTCAGGTCGAGGCGCTGGGCGCGGCCGCGGCCCGGGGCCGGCAGGCGCGCGGCGAGGGTGAGCGCGGCGACGACAAGAGCGAGGGGCACGTTGATCCAGAACACCGCGCGCCAGCCCAGGTGCGCGACCAGGACTCCCCCGAGGACCGGGCCCGCCCCCGCGGCCACGCCGATCGCGCCGGTACGGATGGCGACGGGCCTGCCGAGACGGTCCGCGGGATAGGCCATCCGCAGCATGGCGAGCGTCGCCGGCTGGAGCAGCGCACCGAACACGCCCTGGGCGACGCGCAGGGCGATCACCCAGCCGATCGACGGGGCGAGCGCGATACCGGCCGAGGAGGCCCCGAACCCCAGGACACCGGTGAACAGCAGCCGCGCGTGGCCGTACCGGTCCCCCAGTCGGCCGGCGACGACGAGCAGCGAAGCGACCGCGACCAGGTAGCCGGTGCTCGTCCACTGGATCTGCGTCAGGCTCGCCCCGAGGTCGCGCCGCAGGCTGGGCTGGGCCATCAGCAGGACCGTGCCGTCCAGCGCGACGAGCATCGCGCCGGCCGCGCCGACCGTCAGGGCGGCGGACTGCCGCACGGGTGGGGCGGACCGCCCACGGGGATCGGCGGCCGGGGCGGATTGCCCGATGGGATCGACGGACGCCCGTACCCGTTCGACGGACGGCCGCCCGCGCGGGGTGCTCACGCGGCCACCGGGCCCAGGTGGGCGTCCAGTGCCGTCGCGATGAGACGGTCGAGCCGCTGGTCGGCCGTTGCGTCGGCGGACGGCTCGTCACCGAGGGCGAGTTGGATGCTGCCCCGGGCCCACAGGTGGGCGATGCCGTGCAGGTTCGCCCAGAGGGCGGCGGCCGTCACCGCCGGCGGCGTGCTGGAGTCGGGTGCGGCCTCCTGCTCCGCCCGGCATCGGGCGACGAGGGCGACGATGCGCTCGAACTGCGGAAGGCTCGATTCCCGCAACCGGCGTTCGCCCGAGGCGTGCCGCTCGCTGTCCAGCAGGTCGTGACGGAACATCAGCTCGAACATGCCGTGGCATTCCAGCGCGTACCCGATGTATGCGCCGGCGACGGCGCGCAGCTGAGCCCGCGGTGACGGCGCGCCGGCGACAGCCGCCGCGCACTTGCTCCCCAGTTCCTGGAAGCCGCGCTGGGCGATCGACGACAACAGGGCGTGGTGCGTGGGGAAGTAGCGGCGCGGCGCCCCGTGCGACACCCCGGCCCTGCGGGCGATCTCGCGCAGACCGAGCGAGGCGGATCCCTCCGACTTCACCAGGTCGACGCCGACATCGATCAACCGCTCACGAAGGAAGCTCTCACTGTCCATAGACACTGTCTACCAGCTAGGCGTAGACAGTGTCTACCGAGTGGCGAGGAGGCCGTGCGCGCGCATTCGGCCGAAGGCCGGCCCGACGGCGGAGGCGGGACCACTCCGGGGGACTACCCCTGCGCCGACGACGCCGGGAATCCGCCCGTCGCCACCGGGCCCCAGCGGACCGGCGTGACACGGATCAAGGACTTGCCCTGCTTCACCATCGCCGCGCGGTACTCCGCCCAGTCCGGGTGCTCGCCGCTGATGCCGCGGAAGTAGTCCACGAGCGGCTCGACCGACTCCGGCGCGTCGAGGACCTCGGCCTCGCCGTCCACCTGGACCCACGGACCGTCCCACTCGTCGGAGAGCACGATCACGCTGACACGCTGGTCCCTGCGCGCGTTCCGGACCTTGGCGCGCTCGGGGTAGGTGGACATGACCAATCGGCCCGCGTCGTCGACGCCGCACGTCAGGGGCGATCCCTGCGGACTGCCGTCGGCCCGCCGGGTCAGCAGGATCGCACGGTGCCGCGGGCGGACGAAATCCAGCAACTGGGCCAGTTCGACAGGGGTGTTGGTAGCGATTCGAGGGCTCATGCATCGCACCCTACGACAGGCCGTCACGGCCGGGCGGTCCCGACGCGCGCCGCCACCGCCTGCCGGGTCCCGCCCCTGCGACACGTGCTCCCTCGGATACATGTCGGCCCCCGGGCGACCAACCCGTGAGAGAACGGGTAGGGACGACGCACCCGCCCGCTACCGATGGAGAAGCCCCTGTGACCAGTGACGACCTGACCGCCCGGATCACCCGCGTCGAGGCGGAACTCGCGCAACCGACCCCGCCTCCGCTGGCGGGGCAGGTCAGCATTCCCCTCGACCCGATTCGCCACCACGCCTACACCGGCGACGGAGGGCCCTGCACCACCATGCTCTTCGGTCAGCGGTGCGCCGAACCCGCCGACCATCACGACCAGTCGCTGTCCGCCCGGCCATGAGCCGAGGGCGGGCGTTGCCACAGCATCGCTCTGGCGCTTCCAGTAAGAATGGGTGGGAACGACCGAGCCCGCTACGGCTGCGTCCGTTCCAGTGGATATATGGAGAAGAACCACCTTGACACAGGAGAACTACGTCATGACTGACCGGCCTTTGACGCTCATGGCTGTGCACGCCCACCCCGATGACGAGGCGACCGGAACGGGAGGAATTCTCGCCCAGTACGCGGCTGAGGGCATTCGCACGGTCCTCGTGACGTGTACCGACGGCGGTTGCGGGGACGGACCGGGAGGAGTGAAGCCGGGCGATCCGGGGCACGACCCGGCGGCGGTCGCGTCGATGCGACGGGACGAACTCAAGGCGAGCTGCGCCATCCTGAACATCAGTCACCTGGAGATGCTGGACTACGCCGACTCCGGAATGATGGGCTGGCCCACCAATGAAGCCCCCGGGTCCTTCTGGCAGACACCCGTGGAGGAAGGCGCCGCTCGACTCGCCGAACTCATGCGCCGCTACGAACCCGATGTGGTGGTGACCTACGACGAGAACGGCTTCTACGGGCACCCGGACCACATCCAGGCGAACCGCATCACGATGGCGGCGCTGGCGATGATCGAGCAGGCCCCGAAGGTGTACTGGACGACGGCGCCCCGCTCGATGATGCAGCGGTTCGGCGAGGTCATGCGTGAGTTCCACCCGGACGCGCCGGAGCCGGACCCCGCCGAGGCCGCCGCGATGGCGAAGATCGGGCTCCCGGAGGAGGAGATCACCACCTGGGTGGACACCTCGGCCTTCGGCGCGCAGAAGTTCGACGCGCTGGCCGCACACGCGAGCCAGGGCGAGAACATCTTCTTCCTGCGGATGGGCGTGGAGCGGTTCACCGAGCTGATGGGCATGGAGACCTTCGTACGCGTCCAGGACGGCACTGGAGCGGACCTGCCCGAGAACGACCTGTTCGCCGGACTGCGCTGAACCGCCCGCCCTTCGGGGCGGTTTCCGCGCCGGTACCGGGTCCGTCAGCGGGGTGCGGAGTCGTCGACCGCGTACGGCACGAAGGTGCTGCTGTTCTGGTCGACGGCCAGCGTCCGCCCGAGCGCGGGCACGGACCTCTGGGGGCAGTCGAGCCGTTCGCAGATCCGGCAGCCCATGCCGATGGGGGTGACGGCCGCGGAGTTGTCGAGGTTCAGGCCGTCGGAGTAGACGAGCCGCGAGGCATGGCGGACCTCGCAGCCGAGGCCGATGGCGAAGGTCTTGCCGGGTTCGCCCCATCCGCCGCGGTGCCGGGTGACACTGCGAGCGGTCCACACATACCGCTGCCCGTCCGGCATCGCGGCGATCTGTACATGGATCCGGCCGGGCGCCGCGAACGCCTCGTAGACGTTCCAGAGCGGGCAGGTGCCGCCGGCCCGGGAGAAGTGGAAGCCGGTGGCCGACTGCCGCTTGGACATGTTGCCGGCCCGGTCGACCCGCACGAAGGAGAAGGGGACCCCGCGCAGCCGGGGACGCTGCAGGGTGGACAGGCGGTGGCAGACCGTCTCGTAGCCGAGGCCGTAACGGTCGGTCAGCAGCTCGATGTCGTAGCGCACGTCCTCGGCCGCGGCGTGGAAGCTGCGGTACGGCAGGATCAGGGCTGCGGCGAAGTAGCTCGCGATGCCGATCCTGGCCAGGCCGTAGGCGGGTGAGCCGGGGGCGAAGTCCTCGGCGGCCAGCCTGTCGAGTTCGGCGCCGTGTTCGAGCAGGCCCAGTTGGGTCGCCATCCGGAAGGCACGCTGTCCGGGGCGCAGCCCGCCGGACAGGTGCAGGGTGCGTGTCGACGCGTCGAAATGGTGCAGGCGGTCGCCCGCTCCGCCGGCCGTGCGGACTCCATGGCGCTCGGCGAGCCGGGCGGCCAGCGTGCGGACGACGTCTCCCGGGCGGATGCCGACGGCCCGCGCGAGGTCTTCCGCGGCGAGGTCCGTGTCGTGCAGATAGTTCTGACGTCGGTAGAAGAAGTCGCGGATCTCCTCGTGGGGCGACCGCGGCGGTTCTGCTTGTGCGTCGCGTCCCTGGGACGCTCCGGTGACGCGTTCCGCCAGGAGTTGGTTGCGCCGCCCGAGGTCGAGCAGCACGGCGGCGACCGCGGGCATCCGTGAGGCCAGTTCCGCGAGATCGGCCGGCGACACCCTCGCACCGTCGATCTCCCCCGCCAGCGCCTCGCGCAGATCGGCCACGAGCCGAGTGGTGTCACGCTCGGAGAAGAACCCGGGGTCGACGCCGAAGGCCTCGGTCAGCCGGAGCAGGACAGGCACGGTGAGCGGCCGTGAGTCGTGCTCCATCTGATTCAGATAGCTGGGCGAGATGGCCAGCAGACGCGCCAGCTCCGCCTGGCTCATGCGGCGTTCCTCGCGCAGCCGGCGCAGGCGCGCTCCCGCGTACGTCTTGCTCACCGCGTGTCCTCCGCCCTGGGGGCCCGATCACCTCTTCGCGTCCGGTCACCTTAGCCCGCGCAGGACCGTGACCGGCCCTTCGCAATCTTGGCAAAGCGTGGCGGAAAGATTCGCAGAAGTTGGCATCCGTACCCGGTTGTTGGCACTCGGTGTCACTGCCAGAGTCTGAGTGCGGCCCGCCGGATCACGGCGGACATCGCCCGGAACCGGGGCGCGATCCATGCCCTGACGTCGGAGATCCCGGCACGGTCAGTGTCACGTACCGGCAGCATTGCTCACCTGCGCCGCACGGTGTGACGGCGGGCCGCACCCCCAACTGACCGACACACAGTGCCACCCCTTGTCATGCGGCACAGGGGGATTGGCAAGACGCACACAACGAGAAGACGGTGACAGTCATGGCAGAGGCGACGACGACGCAGGCGGCCGAGGAACTCGCGCGACGCTGGGCCTCCGACCCCCGGTGGAAGGGCATCGAGCGTACCTACGGCGCCGACGACGTGGTCCGGCTCTCCGGCAGCGTCCGTGAGGAACACACCCTCGCCCGGCGCGGCGCCGAGCGCCTGTGGCGCCAGTTGCACGACCGGGACTACATCCACGCCCTGGGCGCGCTCACCGGCGGCCAGGCGGTGCAGCAGGTCAGGGCGGGGCTTCAGGCCATCTACCTGTCCGGCTGGCAGGTCGCGGCCGATGCCAACCAGGCCGGGCACACCTATCCCGACCAGAGCCTCTACCCGGTCAACTCGGTGCCGCAGGTGGTCCGACGGATCAACAACGCGCTGCTGCGCGCCGACCAGATCGCCACCGCCGAGGACTCCGGTGACACCACCGACTGGCTCGCGCCGATCGTCGCCGACGCGGAGGCCGGGTTCGGCGGTCCGCTCAACGCCTTCGAACTGACCAAGGCGATGATCGCGTCCGGCGCCGCAGGCATCCACTACGAGGACCAGCTCGCCTCGGAGAAGAAGTGCGGCCACCTCGGCGGCAAGGTCCTGGTACCGACCTCACAGCACATCCGCACCCTCAACGCGGCCCGTCTCGCGGCGGACATCGCGGACGTCCCCACGCTGATCGTCGCCCGCACCGACGCCCTGGCCGCGACCCTGCTCACCAGCGACGTGGACGAGCGCGACGCGCGGTTCGTCACGGGCGACCGAACCGCCGAGGGCTTCTACCACGTGCGGAACGGCATGGCCCCCGTCATCGCACGCGGCCTCGCCTACGCGCCCTACGCGGACCTCATCTGGGTCGAGACCGGCACCCCCGACCTGGCGCAGGCCCGCGAGTTCGCCGAAGCCATCCACGCCGAACACCCGGACCAGATGCTCGCGTACAACTGCTCGCCGTCCTTCAACTGGAAGGCCGCCCTTGACGACGACCAGATCGCGAAGTTCCAGCGCGAGCTGGGCGCGATGGGCTACCGCTTCCAGTTCATCACCCTGGCCGGCTTCCACTCCCTCAACCACGGCATGTTCGACCTGGCACACGGCTATGCCGAGCACGGCATGACGGCCTATGTCGACCTCCAGGAGCGGGAGTTCACGGCGCAGGCGCAGGGCTTCACCGCCGTCAGGCACCAACGCGAGGTCGGCACCGGCTACTTCGACCTCGTCTCCACCGCCGTCAACCCCGCATCCTCGACGACCGCCCTTTCGGGCTCCACGGAAGAGGAGCAGTTCCACTAGGGCGACCCCGGGGCGCCGCCAGCCCGCCCCCGCCGGGCCGGCAGCGGTCATACCCGGCCGGCCCGGCGGGGGCGGGGGTCGCACGACCGCCCTCGCGCGGCCCCTCCGGCTTCCCTCCCTTCCGGCCTCCCCCCGCCCGTCCATCCGGCCCTCCCTCCCCCTCTGGCCTCCCCTCAGGAGATCCCGATGTCCATCACGGCTCTGTCCCGGCGACTGCGTGTCCTCGCGGCTCCGGGCGAACGTCACGACGAGATCCTCACGCCGGCCGCCCTCGATTTCGTGGGCCACCTCGTCGCCGCCTTCGGCGAGCGCAGGCGTGAACTGCTCAAGGAGCGAAGGCGGCAGGCCCTGCGCATCGCGGCAGGCACTCCTCTCGGCTTCCCGATCGCCACATCCGCCGTGCGCGCCGATCCCTCGTGGCGCGTCGCGCCCCCCGCGCCCGGTCTTGCCGACCGCCGCGTCGAGATCGGCGGACCACCGGACCGGCGCACCGCGGTCGACGCGCTCGGCTCCGGCGCCCAGGTGTGGATGGCGGACTTCGAGGACGCGATGGCGCCTACCTGGAGCAACGTCATCGGCGGCCAGCTCACCCTGCTCGACGCCGTCGAGCGACGCATCGGCTTCGACACGGCGGACGGCCGGGAGACGCGCCCCGCCGGCCCCGATCGGCTCACCACCCTCATGGTCCGGCCGCGCGGCTGGCATCTCACCGAGGACCACCTGGAGTTCGACGACGGGCCCGTGCCGGCCGCGCTCGTAGACGCCGGCCTGTACTTCTTCCACTGCGCGCGGCGTCAGATCGACGCCGGCCAGGGTCCGTACTTCTCCCTGCCGAAGCTGGAGAACCGCTACGAGGCCCGGCTGTGGAACGACGTCTTCCTCCTCGCCCAGGAGCTTCTGGACATCCCGCGCGGCACGGTCCGTGCCACCGTCCTCATCGAGACGATCACCGCGGCCTTCGAGATGGAGGAGATCCTCTACGAGCTTCGCGAACACAGCGCGGGGCTCGACGCGGGCGGCCGGGACTACCTGTTCAGCGTGATCAAGACCCTGGGACACCGGACCGACTTCCTGCTACCCGACCGGGCCCGGGTGACGATGACCGCGCCCTTCATGCGGGCGCACACCGAGCTCCTGGTACGCACCTGCCACAAGCGCGGTGCGCACGCGATGGGCGCCCTGGCCACCCAGCTGCCGGGCGAGGACCCGTCCGCCCACCAGACGGTCCTCGCCAAGGTGAGGCTCGACAAGGAACGTGAAGCGGAGGACGGCTTCGACGGATCCCGCGTCACGCATCCGGGGTTCGTGCCGGCGTGCCGCGAGGTGTTCGACGGTGTGCTCAAGGGCCGCCCCGACCAGATCGACCGTACCCGGGACGACGTCGAGGTCGCGGCCGGCGATCTGCTCGCGGTCCGCCGGATCGGCGGCGCACCGACGCAGGAAGGGGTGCGCGCCAACATCGCCGTGGCGGTGCGCTACTACTCGGCCTGGATCAACGGCCGGGGCGCTCTCGCCCTGGGCGGTCTCATGGAGGACGCGGCCAGTGCCGAGATCGCCCGCGTGCAGGTCTGGCAGTGGCTGCGGCACCGCGTGATCGACCGTATGACCGTGCTCGACCTGCTCGACGAGGAACTCACCGCGCTCGGCGCCGCCTACCCGTGGGCCGATCTCGATGCGGTGCGCGCCCTGTTCGAACGCACGTCCCTGTCGGGCGAGTTGCCCCTGTTCTTCACTCCGGACGCCTACGCCCGTCACCTCGTGCGGCACGCGGAGCCGCGGTCATGAGCGCCCGTATCGAGCGCGTCGGCGTCGTCGGCGCGGGCCGGATGGGCGCGGGCATCGCCGAGATCTGCGCACGGGCCGGACTGGACACGGTGGTCTGCGAGGCGGACGCGACGGCAGCCCGCGGGGCGAGGGAGCGCGTCGCGGCCTCCCTCGACCGGGCCGTGGACAAGGGCAAGGTGACGGCGAGCGCGGCACAGGACGCCCTGCCTCGCCTCGTCTTCACCGGAACGCTGCAGGACCTGGCCGACCGGCAGCTCGTCGTCGAGGCCGTCGTCGAAAACGCCGCGGCCAAGACCGAGGTGTTCGCGGCGCTCGACAAGATCGTGGAGGACCCCGAAGCGGTCCTCGCGACGAACACGTCGTCGCTGCCCGTGATGCGCCTGGGCATGGCCACGCGCAGCGCCGACCGCGTGGTGGGGCTGCACTTCTTCAACCCGGTGCCGGTGCTGCCGCTGGTCGAGGTCGTGCCCTCACTGCACACCTCCGCGGGAACGGTGGCCGCCGTCGAGGCCTTCGCCACCGGCACGCTCGGCAAGACGGTCGTCCGCTCCCGCGACCGGGCCGGCTTCGTCGTCAACGCCCTGCTCGTCCCGTACGTGCTGGCCGCCGTGCGCATGGCGGAGTCCGGCTTCGCCACCGCCGCCGACATCGACGCCGGCATGGAACTCGGCTGCGCCCACCCGATGGGCCCGCTCAAGCTGGCGGACCTGATCGGTCTCGACACACTCGCCTCGATCGCCGAGTCCCTCTACGACGAGTTCAGAGAACCCCTGTACGCCCCTCCCCCGCTGCTGCAGCGGATGGTCCAGGCGGGCCTCCTGGGCCGCAAGTCCGGGCGGGGGTTCCACGTGTACGGCCGTGGCTGAGCGTCGTGGCCGTTCCAGGCGCCGGTTCCGGTCAGCTGCGACGTTCTTCCGACCTATCGTCAGGGCCGAAGCCCCGCGCGCCGGAGCGTCAGGGCCGAGAGGTCCGCGATGACGTCCGGATCTCCGCGGCGCCAGGCGTCCGCAAGCCCGCCCGGCGGAGTGGGGAGTGCGGCCAGCGGTCGCTGCGGGCCGGTCAGTGCCCGCAGGGCGAGGAGGTCGACACCACCGGGAGAGTCCAGAAGATGACGGGTGGTGGCCGTGCGCCGGATCCATCGCAGCCGGGGAACGAGCCACAGCATCAGGATGACGGCGGTCGGCAGCACGATCAGAGCGACCGTGGTCAGCGTGGCGACGTGACCCACGGTGTCCTGCAGCGAGCGTCCCGCGTCGGAGAGGCTGGTGCCCGCGTGGGCGGCGGACTGCAGCGGCTTCTTCAACGAGCCGCCCACGAAGGGGACCTTGGAGGCCGCGTCGCCGGCGTCGTCGAGGCTGGAGGCGAGGCTGTCACCCGCGCTCTGGGCCTTGCGCCCCGGCTCGGCCAGCGTCAGGATCGCGTCGCGCACGACCAGGGCGAACGACACCGTGATCGCGATCAGGAGCAGAGCGATCAGATCCGCGATCAGCTGACGAATTCGGCGCGCTGGGGTCTGGGCGTAGAGACGCATGGACGTGCTCTCCTGTTCCGACGACGGGCCTCGGCTCGACCCGCCGGCTGCGAGGCGGCCGGGTCGAACGCGCGGAGCAACGGCTGGGCTTGGCGGGTGACGCGACAGTACGTGGGGCACGGCGCGAGCACGGGGAACGCGCGCCCGGGACCTGTCGCGTCCGCGCGGACCGACCGCCCCGTGCAGACGTACCCCCCTCTGCGACTGCCAGTCGTGGGAGGCGCCGGAAACGTGCGCGCCCCTCGGCGGATTCGGTCGGGTCCGGGGTTCCGTCCCGACCCGGTCAGCCCAGCGGCGCGCTGACCGCGCGCAGCTCGTCGAGGGCCACCCGGACGCATCCGGCCGGAGCCGCTCCAGGGAGCCCTCGCCGATCTGGACGTCCTGCGGGCCGGCGCCTCTCGGGCCGACGGCGTCGCCCACCTCGTGTTCGGCAATGACTTCAGCAGTCCCGAGGAGCTGGCGCGGAACAGCGCCGAGGAGAGCGCCACCCTCGCGGCACTCGGCGATGAACTCGTCGGCGGCAACCGCCCGTTCGTGACCGTGTCCGGTACGCCCCAGGCCCCGGGCCGGGCGTCCACCGAGTCCGATCCGGTGCCGACCGAAGGGCCGGAGGGCCGGTCGCCGGTCGGGGCCGCACGCTCACGGCGGTGCCCGGCCTCGCGGCGCGTGGAGTCCGGAGCACGCCCGTACGTCTGCCGCGCACGGTCACAATCGGGGCAAGGGCGGATTCGCCGGCCTGCTGACCGACATCGCCCGCAGGACCGGCGTGTCCGGCTACCCGGACGACGGCACACAGCGCCGGCCCGGCGTCCACGCGCTCGACGCGGCGGTCCTTGTCCGGCTCGCCCTGGAACATCCGGCCCTGAACGGCGACCGGGGCACTCGAAGGGGGCGGGCCACCCATCGGGCGGCCCGCCCCCTTCACCACTGCTCCGCTGTCAGCTGTTGACGCAGGTGTTGCCGAAGGCCGGGTTCAGCGCCGCGCCCGCACCGATCGTGTTGCCACAGAAGTTGACCGGAATGTGGATCGGAACCTGGATCACATTGCCCGAGCCCACGCCCGGCGAGCCGATGGCAGCGCCCTCGGCGTGCGCATCGGCCATGGCCGTACCGGCGCCACCCAGCGTCGCGCCGGCCACCAGGCAAGCCATCACGGCAAGAGTACGGATCTTCATAGGGGTTTCTCCCATCAACAGACGGTGTGACCACCCCATACGACCGCAGGACCGCCGACAGACCCGTGATTAACCCATCCAGGGGCGAGGCTCACGTCACCCGCAAGGCAGCACCCCCCTGCCGCCGGACGGTGGCAGTCGGACGGCGGACGCACGCCATGCGCACCACGGGCCCGTCGGGTGTCGCCACCTCACAACTGCCTTTCGGCCAAAGGCCTTTGCCCCGGACATGCTCACCCCTCACAAGCAACGTCCGGGGCTCCTTCCTCATCTGGGTGGGTGACCGTGGCGCATCAGGCGCCCGCTCGGCGGGGGACGCTCACCCCACCGCACGAAGGAGTACGTTTCTTGACCGCTCACCTTCGAAAGAGCACCGGCCTGCGGGGGCTGTCGGCGCTGTTGACCACCCTGTGCGCGATCGCCGGTGTCATCGGGCTCGGCACGGCCCCGGCCGCGGCGGCCGACCAGCGGCACGCCATCTACGCCATCGCCCACCGCGTCGACACCCTGGACGGTGTCGACGCCGCGCTCAAGCACGGCGCCAACGGCATCGAGATCGACGTCTGCTCCTGGTACGACCCCAACGAGTGGCGCGCCTATCACGACTGTTCCTCGGCCGGTGAGACCCGGCACGGCCCGAGCTTCGACAGCATGATCGACCGGATCGTCTCGAACGCCAAGGCGGGGCGCAGGCTCGCGCTGGTCTGGCTGGACATCAAGGACCCCAACTACTGCGGCGAAGCGCCCAACCGGGCGTGCAGCGTCGCCGGTCTGCGCGACAAGGCGCAGCGCCTGACGGCCGCCGGAATCCAGGTGCTCTACGGGTTCTACGAGTACCACGGCGGGAGCACACCGGACGTCGGCGGCAGGGGCTGGCAGAGCCTGCAGGGCAAGCTCGGTCCTCTGGAGGGCATCACGACCACCGGCACCCGTGACCAGGTCGTGGGCGCCTTCAACCGCTCCGGCTCCGGCTTCCCGAGCGGCCGCCGGGTCATGGACTACGGCGACACCGACATCACCAACGGGTTCGGCAACTGCACGGAGCCCAGCCAGAAGACGTGCGCGGAGCTGAAGAAGGGCGCCGGGGACCGTACGGCCAAGCGCCTGGCAGCAACGTTGTCGTGGACGACGACGTACAACGACCCCTGGTACGTGGACAAGCTGCTCGGCGACGCGCGCGTCGACGGGATCATCGCGGGCTACGGCGCCTTCACCGGTGTGCGTGAGTACGACGACAACTGGAAGTGCGCCAACGCCATCAACCTGATCCGCGACTGGGTCGGCAAGCACGGCTCCACCCACCGCATGGCCACCAGCTCCGACCGTCTGTTCACCTAGCCGATCCCGTCGGGTCACCTAGCCGAACCCGTCGGGCCGGGCACGGCGGCGTCCCGGGCCTCCCGCGGGCCGCCGACCGCGTTCCCGGCCGGCGGCACCGCTCCCGTGCGGGCTCGAAACGATGGCCTCGCGGCGCCTTTCGGTCTGTTCAGTCGCCGTCCTGCGCCGTACCGACGGCGGTCTCTTCGGTGATGAAGTCGATCAGGGCGGACATACCCGAGCGCCCCAGGACCTGGCGCTGGCGGTCAGCGCCGGTGCCCTCGCGCAGGAGCCGGTGGACGAGGGGTTCGACATGGCGGGTGTCGCCGTGCTCGTCGAGGGCCTGCCTGATGTGCTCGGCGAGTTGGTACAGGACGTCGCCGGCGGCGTGGGGCCGGCCTTCGGTGTCCAGGAGCGTGGTGCTGAGGCCATGGCGGGCGGCGTGCCACATGGCGGCCTGGAGCAGCTCGGGCTGGCACCTCGGCTCGGGGGCGGCGTCCTTGTGCTCGCGCAGTGCGGTGGCGGCCAGGGCACGGACGACGCCGGCGAGCATGACGGCGTCGTCGACGCGCAGCTGGACGTCCATGCAGCGCACTTCGAGCGTGGGAAAGCGCTCGGAGAGACGGGCCTGCCAGTACAGCTGGCCGGTGTCACCGATCGTCTCCGACGCGATCAGCGCGTCGATGCGCTGCTCATAGTCGCCGAGGCCGGCGAAGTGCGGCGGTGGCCCGCTGACCGGCCACCGGCTGAACACCGGGGTTCGCCAGCTCGCGAACGCGGTGTCCTGGCCTTCCCAGAACGGGGAGTTCGCCGACATCGCGAGCAGCGTGGGCAGCCACAGCCGGATGCGGTTCAGGACGGCCACGCCGGTTTCCCTGTCCGGCATCCCGACGTGCACGTGCATCCCGTTGATCAGCAGGTCCTCCGCCAGGCGGCCGCCCTGATCGTGCAGTTGCACGTAGCGGCGCTCTCCCGTGACCGGGACCTGGGGTCCCGTCACCGGTGCGGCCGCGGTGGCGGCGAGCCGGCACCCGGAGCGGTCCGCTGCGGTGCTCAGCGCGTGCCGCAGCCGCAGCAGATGACCGGCCGCCTCCGTCAGCTCCTCGCACACCGGCGTGGCGACCTCCACCTGGGCCTGCAGCAGTTCCGGCTGGACCTCCCCCTCGTCGGCGAGCTCCCCGAGGCCCGCCGATCGGCGTACCTCCTCGGAGAGCGGAACAGGGTGCCCGGTGACCGGATCGAGCAGCAGGTACTCCTCTTCGACCCCAATAGTGATCATGGGGTCTGCCTACCCGCCCTGAGCCCCGCCCTACCGGTTCTTCGCAGAAGTCCCAAGGCGTGGCGTCGTTTCCGCCGCTCTCCCGCGATCACGTCCCGAAATCCCGGTGCCCGCCGCTCCCGGCTCGGTTACGGTCGGGCCGAGGATCACGTGGGGGGCGGATGACGGCGTCGCGACAGGAACCGAGCGGTGAACCGGCCTCAGCACCGGTCGATGCACCGGCCCGCCGGCTCGTGGCGGCCCTGCACGCCGAGGACGCCGAATCGGTCAGGGCCCTCCTTCGCGACGGCGCGGACCCGGACGGCTCGCCCCCCCGACGGCCTTCCCCTGCCGTGCATTGCCGTGGCGGGCTTCGATCATGAGAGCGCCGGAGCCCTGGCGGACGGTGGCGCCGATCCGGCTCGGGACCTTCCGGACGGCACGACACCGCTGCTGCGCGCCGTCGACCTGGGCTCACCGGCACTGGTCGATGCCCTGCTCGTCGACGACGTACCGCCACATCTCTGCGAGGACGTCCAGCAGCGGCTGCTCGGCCTCGCCCGGCGCTGGTGCGAGGCCGGTGCGGAGGACGAACTGCGCCGGCGAACCGGCCTCACGGAGTCCGCCGCGTGCCGCCGCGTTCGCGACGACCCCTACTCGTACATCGAGGAGCTGAGCCTCGGAGGGCTCACGGTGCGGGCCGGCCACAGCGCCATCCTGACCACTTTGGAGCGCCGGTTCCGTATCGTGACGCCGGTGGCCGAACTACTGGAACGCGCCGTGCCGCACCACCACCCCGACCCCGTCCACCGCGTCTTCCTCGCCGACGTCGCATGGAGTCCGGGCTTCGGACGTACTGGGATCGACGCGACACCGCGCACGACGCCGAATTCCTCGCCGCCTGGGCCCTCGACGAACCGGACGCCATGGTGCTCGCCCGGCTCCTGGAGGTCTACGGCGACGACGTGCATCCCGGTCAGGAGACCATCGGGCTGCTGTACGCCGCCCATCCCGACCCCCGGGTGCGCCGCCAGGTTCCGGGTCTGTTCTCGCGCGACGCACCGTACTTGTACGCACGGGAGTTCCCGCCGGGCGACGCCGTAGCCGGCACGTTGCTCGCGCTCTCCCGCGATCCGGACCCCGGCGTCCGGGGGTCCACCAGCATCGAACTGGCCGCGCATTTCACACTGGCGTTCCGCGAAGCCCTGTTGGCCCTCGTCCGTGATCCCGACCCGACGTCCGGGGGCGGGCCGCCATCGCGCTGGGCGCCACCGACGACCGGACGGCCGCCGCCACCGATGCCCTCGTCGCGCTGCTGGACGAGGACGACCAGATCCTGCGCCTGGAGATCGTCTACGCCCTCGCCCGCCGCGACGATCCCCGCACCGAGTGGGCCTGGGCACGAGTGGGCGAGCTCCCGCCGGGCTTCGGCATGGTCCACGGACAGCAGGAGGACCACCGCATCCTCGGCCACTGGGCCTATCAGCGGCGTCGGCGGTCGGCCGAATCCCCGTGATCCGACCGGCCTTTCGCCGCCCCGGGCCTACCGAACGCGCCGGTCACCAGCCGGCCACGCGCCCCCAGAAGTCGTGGATGTGCGGTGCCGGGTCCGTGCCGTGTGCGCCGTCGACGACGTGGTACCCGCGGTGCTGGGCGGCGGTGGCACAGGCGTGGTTGGGCAGGATGCGCAGCCGGGTGCCGATGGGCAGCTCGGGCAGGCGGGCCCCGTCGCGGGCGGTGAGGGTGCCGTGCTCCTGGCTGGCGCCCGTCATGACCAGCCCGGGAATGGGGTGGCCGGCCAGGTCGGTGACGAGCCCGTACCCCTGGTCCTGCGCCTGGACGGACGTGCCGCGGTCGCGGGACATGGCCATCCAGCCCCCGTCGGTGATGATCCATCCGTGCTCGGAGCGGTGTCCGATGACGGTGACGACGACCGACAGGGCCAGGTCCTCGACGCGGCAGACGCCGATGCCGGCCATCACCAGGTCGAAGAAGACGTAGTTGCCGGCGCGCAGTTCGGTGACGCCCGTGAGGTCCTCCGCCGCGTGGGCCGTGGGCGTGGAGCCGACGCTGACGGTGGCCACCGGCAGATCGGCCGCGCGCAGCCGCTCGGCAGCCGCGACGGCGCAGTCCCGTTCGTTCTCGGCCGCCAGTCGCAGCTCCTCGGCGGTGTAGGCGAAGTACGACTCCCCCGCGTGCGTCAGCACGCCGTCCAGGCAGCCCGCGGTGTGCAGGGTGCGGCCGATCTCGACGAGTTCGGGTGCCTCGGATGTGACGCCGCCGCGGTGGCCGTCGCAGTCGATCTCGATCAGGGCGGGAAGGGGAAGGCCGGTCAGGCGGGAGGCCTGGGCGACGGATTCGGCCTGGGCGACGCTGTCGAGCAGGACGCGCAGGGTGACCCCGCGGCGCAGCAGCGCCACGACGCGCGGGAGTTTGTGGGGGTCGATGCCGACGGCGTACGTGATGTCGGTGTAGCCGCCGTCGACGAACGCCTCGGCCTCGGCGAGAGTGGAGACGGTTACGGGACCGGGCGCGCCGTGATGGAGAAGCGCGGCCACATCCAGGCTCTTGGCCGTCTTGACGTGGGGACGCAGAACAACTCCCAGCCTTTCGGCGTGAGTTGAGAGCCTCTCGATGTTGCGCCGCACCTTGGACACGTCCACGACGGCGAAGGGTGTGTCGGGGTCGGCGAGGGTCCGGCCGGCGTCCGGGCCGACACAGTCCGGCCCGGCGGCGCCCGCACCTCCGGTGCCCGGACCGCCACTGGCCGATGGGTGGTTGGCGGGCGCGTCTGCGGGGGTGTTCACAGGGAGATGTCCATCTTCTTGAGGAGGGCAAGGCCCATGTACAGGTCCTGCAAGCCGATTCCGGAGCTGTCGAAGACAGTGATGTCACTGGCGTCCGAGCGCCCCGCGGTGCGCTGGGTGAGCACCTCGCCGAGAGGAGTGAGGACCGTCCCGGCCGGCGCGTGCTGGCTTTCGCCCATGCGGCGGGCCTGTTCGGGAAGGTCGCAGAAGACGCGGGCGCGGGCGAACAGTTCGGGCGGGAGCTCACGCTTGCCGGGTGCGTCCGCCCCCATGCAGGACACATGGGTGCCGGGGCGGACCCACGCGGCCTCGAACAGGGGCGCGGTGTCGGCACGGGCGGTGGTGGCCGTGACGATCACATCGGCCCGGCCGCACGCCTCTTCGGCGCCCGCGCCCCGGGCGTTGTGACCGCGGGCCGCGAGCGTCATGGCCATCCGTCGGGCGCTCTCGGCGGTACGTCCCACGACCAGGACCTCACCGACGGGCCTGACGCGGCTGACCGCCGCCACCTCGTACGCCGCCTGGTGACCGGTGCCGAAGACGGCCACCGTGGTGGCGTCGGCCCGCGCCAGCAGGTCGACGGCGAGGGCGTCGGCCGCGGCGGTCCGGTAGGCGTTCGCGGCGCCGAGTTCCATGACGGCCGCGACCCTTCCGATCGTCTGGTCCAGCAGGAGCAGGGTGGAGTGGTGGCGGGGCAGGCCGTGCTCCTCGTTGCCCGGCCAGTACGTGCCGATCTTGACCCCGGCGTGGGTCGCGGACGCGGACGGCTTGAGGGTGAACCGATTGCGCGGGTCGGACCCGTGGACGGCGAGACCGGAGAAGACCGCGCCGTCCACGGTCGCGGCGAAGGCGGCGCGCGCCGCCTCCAGGGCCAGCTCCTCGTCCGCCTGCGCGGCGGTCTCCTCCTCGGTGATGTACAGCAGTCGGCGCGCGGCGGCCGGCCCTGTGATGGTCACGAAGTGCCCTCTTTCCTCGCGTAGTTGTAGACGGTCGCCCGGGAGACGCCGAGGAGATCCGCGATGGCCTGGGCGGCGTCGCGCGCATCGAAGTGGCCGTCCTGGTGCAGCCGTCGCACCAACGCCTTCTTGTCCGCACGCCCGAGCGACCGGGGGGTGGCCCCGCGTTCCGCGGCCATGGCGTCCACCGCCCGGCGCAACTCGCGTGCGCTGCGGCTCCGCAGCGTCTCGACGGGCGGCTCGCTGTGCTCGGTGCCGGTCCCGGTGCCCGTGCAGCTCTCGGTGCCGGTGTCGGTGTCGGTGGTCACGAGGTTCGACAGCGCGAGCGCCACCGGTGAGAGCACCGACACGTCGAGGTTCAGGCAGAGCGCCGCGACGTACCGGCCGGCGGCGTTCTTGATCCCGATGGACGTGCTCTTGGCCGGGCGGCCGTCGGGGAACCGGTTCGGATAGTTCTGGATCACGCTGGGGTAGCCGGGGTCCTCGATGCGGGCGAGGCCCAGTTCCGTGACGGAGTCCCCCACGGTGCGGCCCGACAGGTTGTTCTCGATCGCTCGGATCGCATGCCGCGGATCCCGCAAGTCGTGCAGAACCACTTCGCACAGCCCGGGGAACATGCGGCCCAACGCGACAGCGATCTTCTCCGCCTCCCCGATGAGGTGCTCGTCCGCATCCGTCACCGACTCGGCCTCCGCACCCTCGCCGTCCACGACGCGCGTCACCCGCCACCGCCCTGCTAGATATTAATTCCAGATTTATATAGTCAGTCTAGGAACATCACACGCCGGTTGTCCAGGGGACGAGGCAGGAGGCGTTGGCGGAGCGAGTCGGACAGGATGGTCCCCATGAAGACAATCGCCTTCCCCCAGACCGAACTACGGGCCTCCAACATCGTCCTGGGACTGATGCGCATCGCCGAACTCGGCGACGAGGACATCCGCACCCTCTACGCCGCCGCCCGTGACGCCGGTGTCAACACCTTCGACCATGCCGACATCTACGGCCCGTCGCGCCACGCCTGCGAGGAACGCTTCGGGCAGGCGGTCAAACTCTCGGCGTCCGAGCGCGAGTCGATCGTCATCCAGAGCAAGGTCGGGATCCGGTCCGGTTTCTTCGACTTCTCCAAGGAGCACATCGTGCGCACCGTCGACGAGTCCCTGGCGGCCCTGAACACCGACTACCTGGACATGCTCCTGCTGCACCGCCCCGACACGCTCGTCGAGCCCGAGGAGGTGGCCGCGGCCTTCGACGAGCTGCACGCGGCGGGGAAGGTCGTGAACTTCGGAGTCTCCAACCACACCCCCGGCCAGATCGAACTCCTCAAGACCGCGGTCCGCCGGCCGCTGGTGGCCAACCAGGTCCAACTGAGCATCACCCATTGCCCGTTGATCGCCACGGGGATCGCGGCCAACATGGGCGGGCTCGACCAGTCGCTCGACCGTGACAACGGGCTGCTCGACTACTCCCGGGTCCACGGCATGACCCTCCAGGCCTGGTCGCCGTTCCAGAAGGGATTCTTCGACGGGGTGTTCATCGGCGACCTCGAGCACTACCCGGAGCTGAACTCCGTCCTCGACGAACTGGCGGCGAAGTACGGGGTGACTCCGACAGGCATCGCCGTCGCGTGGATCACGCGCCATCCCGCGAACATGCAGGTCGTCCTGGGCACCACCAACCCGGGCCGGGTCGCCGAGTCCGCGGCGGGCTCGGAGCTTCCGCTCACCCGGGAGGAGTGGTACCGCCTGTTCTCCGCCGCCGGCCACACCGTCCCGTAGAGCCCCGCGGTCCACACGGCATGTCCCAGCTTGGTGCGGCCGGGATCATGTGGCCCCAGCCCATGTGGCCCCAGCCCATGTGGCTCAGCCCTGCATGGCCGCGTCCTACGTGCCCGCGCCTTACGTGCCCGCGCCCCACGTGCCCGCGCCCCACGGCACGTCCGGCGCGCGCCGCCCGCCGGGGCGCGGCCACACCGGCGGGCGGCGCGTCACGCGGGCTTCGAGCGGCCGACGAACAGGCGGCCGCTCGGGTCGTCGGCTTCGCGGACCGGGACGGTGGCATCGGCGTCGACGGCCAGCGCGAGGTCCACGTCCTCGGTGAAGCCCGCGGCCACCAGCTCGCGCGCCGAGACGCATTCGCGCAGGTCGTCCGGGGAGGCCCACGCGCCTGCCGCGATACGCGCCTCGGTGGACAACAGGAGTCCCAGCGCCCGCAGTTCGCGGCAGATCAGGCCGGCGCCGAGCCAGTCCTCCACTCCCGGCCGCACCCCGGCGGTGCCCGGCGAGACCGAGCTCCACTGCTCACCGCAGGCGACCACGGTGACGCGGCGCGCGTGGCCGTCGTCGAGCAGACCGGCCAGCACCCGGGCGGCCGTCGCGGCGTTGCGCGGCCCCGCGACGACCAGTGCGGGCGCCGCGGCGGCGGCCGACACCACGGCCGCGCCGTTGAGCGAGGTGAACAGCACCCGCTGTCCCGGCTCCGCTCGCAGGATGCTCGCGGGCGACAGCGACACCGCGCCCGGCGCGGTGCTGCGCTTCTTGCTCAGCGGGCGTGCGCGCAGCAATGCACCCGCCGCCTCGGGCCCGCCCATACCGGCGATCTCGGCGCCGCTGTACACCAGGCACGCGAAGGTGCGCGCGCAGGCGATCGACATCGTGGTCGAGAAGGAGAGCACGTCCACGACGGCCACGGCATCGCCGCGTTCCGCGGCGAGAGCCGCGCCGGCCACGCCCCATTCGAGGTGGACCTGGTGGCCGGGCCAGGGGTCGAAGTCCTTCGGTGCCAGGACGTCCGAACCGTGTGGGAATTCAGTCACCGTGTGTCTGGGCCTTTCCGGTCGGTGCGACGGCATCGAGACCGAGCCGTTCGCGCAGCGCCCGTTCCTCGGCTCGGGCGATCTGCTCCCGGGTGAAGGCCTTGGTACGGGCCACGAGGTCGATGTCGGGCAGCGTGTTCTCGTCCCAGCCCAGGAGCTTGGGCAGTTCGCTGTAGTGCATGCTCACATACGGAACATCGGCGAACTCGGCCCGTTCGACCACCGCGGGACTCAAGTTACCTGCGAGCCCCCACTCCCAGGAGGCGCCCTTGGCGAGTGAGGCGACCCGGTCGATCGCCCACCACACGCTCGGGTGCAGCTTCATGTCCCAGAACTCGCGGGTCGTGGCGGTGAGCGTCGAGGACAAGTCGTTGAGGCCGAGAAGGAAGTTGCTGGCCCCCAGGGCCGCGAACTCCTCGATGTCGAACAGCGCCGAGGGGATTTCCACCATCGATCCGAAGCGGTTGGGCCAGTCCATGCGGTCGAGCGTGTCCGCGACGAAGGCCAGGTCCTCCGCGTCCCTCACGAAAGGGGCAAGGACGTGCAGGTTGGGGTGGTCGGCCGCAACCTCGGCCACGACGCGCAGCTCGGTCTCGAACGCCTCGGGCGTCTCGCGTGCCCGGCGCACTCCGCGACGGCCCTTCATGAAGTCGGCCTCGGTGTACGTCCGGTCGACGCCGATCAGGGTGTTGGCCTCCTGCGAGGTCATCTCACTGGTTCTGTACCAGATCGGCCGGTCGGGCACGGCCCGCGCGACGGCCGCCACGTACTCCCGCAGCGCGTCCTGCGTGCGCCGGGCGGAGATGAAGTGGCCGCCGGCCCGGATGACGTACTCACTGCGGATGAGCCCGACGCCGTCGAACGCCTCGACGACGGCGGCCGGGGGGATCTCGCCGCTCAGGCTGAGCCGTTGACGCATGTGCCCTCACTTCGTGGTGGGTGGGTGGGCCCGTGGCCCGTCCGTCCGGGCCCCGAGCAGTGCGGGGGCCGGCTAGGAGCCGTACCGGTAGAGGTGCGCGACCGTGGCGGGCCTCCAGCCCAGGCGCTCGAAGAAACGGGCGGACTGTGAGCCGGCCTCCACGAGCGCGGCCGCACGCCGCCCGGCGGTGACCGCTCGGACGCAGTGCGCGGCCGCCCCCTTCTTCCGGTGGTCGGGCGACGTGGCGACCGCGCACACCAGGAGCCGGGCCCCCGATTCCGTGACGGGGCAGGTGAGTTGTTGCACGGAGGCGGTGGCGATGACATGCCCGCGCGGGTCGAGGCGCCGGGCATGCGTCCACGAGGTGTGGTCCCGCGCGCTGTCGGCGAGCACCGTGATCCCCGTGGCGCGCCAGAGCGCCGCCATCCGGATCCACTGCTCCGGAACCGGTGTCGTCGTCGAGGCACGTGCCGCTGGGATCTCCGGGGCCGGCCGGGCGTCCGGGGCGACTGTCCAGACGGTCACGGTCTCGTGCTCCACGTCCCGTACGAGCGCGTCCGGGAAGGGCGACCCGAACGCGAGCACGCGCGCCCCGCTGTGCAGCACCGCGTCCGCCAGCTCCGCACCGGCGTCCTCGATCAGGGCCGGCCAGGTCAGCACGGACCGGTGGTGGGACTGGAAGCCGGGCAGCGCGGCCACCCACCCTCGCCCGGTTTCGGCGCGGGGCCGGGCCGCGCTACTCACCGAGCAGCTCGAAGATCTGCCGTTCGTCCAGCTGGGCGAAGTGTTCGGCGTCGTAGAGGCCCAGGCCTTCGAGGATCCGGCCTGCTTCCTCCCGGGCCGCGTCGGCCGCCTGGCCGAGCCCGCCCGACGGATGGTCGCGGTCCAGGAGCCGACGCGATTCCCGCAGATGCATGGTCTCGTCGGAGGTGATGAAGCCGAAGGCGTGCGCGACCCGCTCGTCTCCGCGCCGGCGGGCCTCGCGGGCCAGTGCGCGCATGGGGCCGATGATGCCGAGCTCGCCGAAGACGGTGATCTGCGTCCAGGCGTTCCAGCCGCCCATCTGCCCGCGGATCCGGATTCCGATCATGCTGCACTCGTGGGCGTAGGGGTCACCGAACCGCTCGCCAAGGAGTTCCTGTCCGATGGCCGCGTGTCTCGCCTCGTCCCAGGTGAGCCGGGCGAGGTGGCGCAGCGATTCCAGGTCTGCCTCCGCCGCCAGGTCGAACAGCGCCAGGGCGAAGGTCTCCAGGGCGTCGATCTCGTCCCGGTTGACGCGGACCAGTTCGAGCAGGTCGTTGTCGTACGGCGATCCGGTGTCGCGCCAGTCCGCCGCGCCGCGGTAGTCCCGGGTGTTCTCGAACGTCGTGAACCGCTCGTCCCGCCGACCCATCGTGGGCCGTCGTGCCGTCCGTGCGGCGGGCGTGGAACGCCGGATGCCCGGGTGGCCGGGATCAGTCAACTCGCCCTGGCCGTCGGCTCGTTCCAGTCGTTCGGCATCCGCGTCGGCTGCCTCGGCGAACCAGCCGAAGGCGTCCCGCAGGTCGCTCAGCCCCCGGCGGCGCACGCGCTCCGACGGGCCGTCCAGCAGCGGGTCGAAGGGGCGGTCCTCGAACGACCGGATCAGCGGGGTCAGCCATTTCCGAGGCAGCGTCACCAGCCGTTGGCGCGGGGGTGCCGCGAGCGCCGCGGCGAGCCGCGCCTCGCGCTCCTCCGTGCCCAGCCGTTGGCCCGGCTTGGGCGCGGCCCCCAGCTCGTCGGCCCGCTCCTCACAGCTCGCGGCGACCTCCACGAGGGCGTGCACCGCCTCGGCGAGCGCCAGTTTCGCCTCGAACTCGGCCACGTCGAGGGTGCTGGCGGCGAGGAGCCGCGTCACGGTCCAGGTCTCGCGTGCCAGCTCGATGAGCCGGTCGCGACTCTGCTCCGGGCCGGCCGCCGCGCCGTGGGAACGGAACCGCTCGGGCCAGGAGAACCGCGGCGCGGCGGTTCCGTGCCCCTTCGGCTCCGCCGGGCCGTGCTCCTTCGGCGCCTCGGGCGCGCGCTCCCGGGGGCCCGTCATGCGGCGTCCTCCGCGGCGTCGAGTACGTCCCGGGCCGCCCCGGCGAGGCTGCGTGCCTGGTCCACGATGTCGTCCTCGTCCTCGATCCCGACACTGATCCGGATGAAGCACTCGCCGAGTCCGGTGTTGAGGGCGTCACGGCCGTAGGACCGGCCGGTCGTGGCGGTCCAGCCGAAGCCGGCCCGCACGCGATCGGTCCCGAACCCGGCCGCCCAGCGGGCCACGACGTCGCGGTGGTGGGCCTCGGCCCGTGGGCCGTCGGCGTCGGGCAGCCGAACGAACACCATGCAGCCGTCGGCTCCGCCGCGTACGGCACGGGCCAGCCGGTCCCGCCGTTCGCCGGTTCCGGACACGGCGTCGGTGACGGTCAGGTCCGGCAGTGCCTCCCGCAGGGTGGCGACGAACAGCCGGCGGCGTGCGCCGTGCAGGGCCGCCCGTTGTGCGCAGGCCCGCATCTCACCCTTGCGGATCCAGTGCAGGGCGCGGCCCTGGAGCTGCTGGCCGGTGCGGCGGGCACCGGCGCGGATGTCCTCGATCCAGGCGCCCTGCCCGTACAGGACACCGACGCCCGTCTTGCGCGTCAGGTACTTCATCCCGGACTCGACGTAGACGACGTCGGCGCCCTCGACGAGATCGGCGGGGCGCACGCCGTGTCCGAGCGCGGAGAAGTCGAGGAGGAGCCGCATACCGGACTCGATCAGCGGTTCCAGTACGGGTACGTCGCAGCGCGGACCGTTCAGGGCCAGCTCCGCGACGGCCAGCTTCGGGCGGTGCGTCGCGATCGCGTGCCGCGTGGCTCGCTCGTCACGCAGGTCGGCCCGGACCGGCGTGATCCCCCACGGGGCGAAGACGTGGGTCAGCAGGTCGTGGGTTTCGAAGTAGGCGCGGTCGTGGACGAGGATCGTGTCACCGGGTCCGGCGCCGCAGGCGCGGATGGCGACGTCCAGCGCCGACATCCCGGCGTTGACCAGGACCGCCTGCCGGGTCCCGAAGGCGCGGGCGAGCTCGGCCTCGGCGCGGCGTCGGGCGCCGTTCTCGTAGCTGTCCCAGTAGGCGCGGGGGCTCGTGCCGGCCTCCTGTGCGTGCGCGTCGCTCCAGAAGGCCTCCATCGACGGGTAGGACTGGGCGGGTTGGAAGGTCGTGCCGAGCAGGGCGGCGAGCGCGTCGGCACCCGACTCGTACGCTTCGAAGGCCGCCGCGAAGGAGGGTGCCTCAACCACCGTGCCGGGCAGGCCCGCGGGGACTTTGTGGCCTTCCTCCTCGCACTCGTCGACGAGGGTCCGGGCCAGCCGGTCCAGATAGTCGCGGCCGCTGGGTGCCACCTCGTGGCCGTGGGCCGCGGTCACCGGTCGAGCACCATCAGTGTGTACGGGAACGGCATGCCCGGCACGTCGCCGCGGGTCTCCTCGTGTTCGACGGTGCCGTAGCGGGACAGCAGGTCGCGCCACTGGCCCGCGGTGCGGTGCTGGTGCACGCACGGCACGTCGAACGTGTTGAGGCAGCGGTTGAAGAACTCGTCGACGTAGAAGTGGAAGTCCTCGTCGTTCGCCGGGTCGAGGCAGTTCTCCACGACGATCCACCGGCGTGCCCCGCGCCGGGCCACCGACGCGAGGAACTCCTCGGTCTGCGGCTCGTGGTGCAGCACGGTGCAGATGAGGAAGGTGTCGAACTCACCTGCCGGAAGGGCGAGATCGGCCCCGAGGTCGAAGGCCGGGAAGGGCAGCGCCGACCAGTCCGTGCTGTAGGCGGCGGCCCGCTCGCACCCCACGACGTCGGTGGCGGCGAGCCCGGTGTCCACCAGGGCCCGGAGCACCGTGAAGTCCCCGCCCAGGACGTCGAGCACGCGGCCCCTCAGGTGCGGCGCGAGCCAGCCGGCCAGGAATTGTGCGCGCCGCTCCGCGAACACCTTGTTCCAGGTGGCGCGGATGCCCAGTTCCACCAGGGCGTGTGCGGCGGGCTCGAAACTCGGCCCGTCGAGGAGCCGGCGGATCAGGCCCGCGGTGCCCGCCGGGTCCGCTAGCCCGAAGTCGTCGCGTGCCCAGATGTCCACCAGGCGTTCCTGGAAGGTGTCGAGCACCCTGCCACTGAGGTGGCTCGCCCCGTCGATGCCTTCGATCACCGCCACAACTACACCGCCGAAGCCATGCGCTTGGGGTCGGCGATCGCGGCGACCACCTGGTCGACGAGTTCCTCGGCCCGGCCCTCGTCGAGATCGCGCTCGATCCCGTGCAGGAAGTCGAGGACGTAGTCCACGGTCCGCCGGTCGTAGTTCCAGTCGAACCTCGTACACAGTGTGAGGGCCGCGAAGTCCTCGGGATGTTCGATGCTGGTGGCCCACGCCCCGTACTCGGCCATGGTCCGGGCCAGGACCGCGTCCGGCTCCTTGGTGTAGCCGTCGGCTTCGGCGAGCACGTCCTTGACGAGGCCCGCGGCCCACCGCGGGTCGTCGAGCCTGGCCAGACTGTGTTTGAGGCCCGTCTCGCGGTGGCTGTTCGCCACCTGGCTGCCCACTCTGAAGTCCAGCGCGCACTCGACCGATGTGTGGCCGAAGTCGCGTTCGAGGTGGTCCCTGGTGTCGTGGTCGCGCGGGTCCCGGTCGGTGAGTCCCATCGCGAGCGCCCGGTCGAAGAACCGGTCCATCCGCTCGGTCGCCAGGTGCATCTCCTGATAGGCCCATCCCGTGCGCTGCGCTTCGGGGGTGAGCTTGGGGCCGAAGTGGATCACCCAGTCGGTGATGATGTGCCCCTCTATCAGCTTCTCGGTGCGGCTCTGCTCGATCCCGCCCTCCTCCCGCTGCCGCGCCGCGCGCCTGAGCACGGTGTAGGCCCACTCGTGACAGTGCGCGAGGTTCGGGAACAGGGCGAGGACCGCGTCGTCCTGCCACACCTCCGCGCCCTCGATACCGGCGTGTTCGATGACCGCCAGGTGTCCGATGATGTCCATGAAGACTCCCCCTTCAGTGGGCGGTTTACGTGTGCGATCAGGCGACGGGTCGGTTTCCTGCGCGGCCGGCGGGGGACGTTTCCACGAGGTCACGCGGCGGCGTCCCGGTGTACGTCGCGAACGCCTTCTTCAGCAGGTCGACGTGGCGCAGGAGATCGGCGGGTTCCAGCACGGGACGCAACCGGATCTCGCGGTACCAGTCGTCGATCCAGGACGGCAGCAGGGAGAGGTAGCGCAGGCGCCACTTCCAGCGGGTGATCGAGTACCCGGAGTGGAAGATCATCGCGTCCACCAGACTGTCCGCGGCCCAGCACAGCTTCAGATACGCCTCGTCGGGCCGCTCGTCGCGCAGGCTGCTGGGGATGCCCTTCGTCGCGTCCCGCACGTTGACCAGCGCCGCGTCACGCTTGAAGGCCTGGTACGCCGGCCACGCGACCAGGTCGTGGAGCCGGCCGAAGGCGTCGGTGCCGGCCACGGGCAGCCCCCAGCCCAGGGCGTGGAACAGGTCGGTCCCGACCTTCACGTCGAGGCCGCCGACCCGGGTGAAGTCCGCCTCGACCTCCTGGATGTCGCGGATCTCGCCGCCGACTCCGGCGGCCGCGGACACGAGCCGGCGCGCGGGCCACACCTCGATGTCCATCTCCTTGCCGTTCGGGAGTTGCACATAGCTGATGGCGAATTCGTTGGCCGCCTGCTCGGTCTCCCGTTCGCGCTCGCGGCTCTGCGCGAAGCCGAGGTACCTGTCCTCGGAGGGGGTCACGAGGACCAGGTCGATGTCGCCGCCCCGGGTGGGGAAGGGCAGCGTGGCCGAGCCCGTGAGGATCAGCGTTTCGTCGTCCTTCAAGCCGAGGTCGGCCGCGCACTCCCGCGCTCTGCGCAGGTCGGTGGAGAGCCGGTCGGGGGCGGTGGTCATCGGGCGGACTCCTTAGTGGTGAATCCACGGTGTGTGCGCCAGCTCGGGTCGAAGAGGGTGGAGGAGTAGCGGGATCCGCCGTCGGGCAGCACGACGACGATGTTCGAGCGCGGCCCCGGCAGTTCGGCGGCGAGGCGCAGCGCGGCGGCGACCGCGGTGCCGGACGATCCGCCGACCCACAGACCTTCTTCGGCCTGGAGCCGCAGGCACATGGAGATGGACTCGGCGTCGCTCACCTCGTAGGCGGCGTCGAGGAGTTGGAGGTCCAGGAGGTCGGGTACGAAGTCGCCTCCGATGCCCTCGATCGCGTAGCCGCGGCCCGGTTCGTGACCGCCGCGCAGGCGGTCGGCGAGGATGCTTCCGGCCGGGTCCGCGAGGACCACCCTGGCTCGTGATCCGGCCGCTCGCAGGGCGCGCGCGACGCCGGCGATCGTGCCGCCGGTGCCGGCGCCCGCGACGAACGCGGCGACCTGGCCGCCGGTCTGCTCGATGATCTCGGGACCCGTGGTGAGCTCGTGCGCCTCGCGGTTCCAGGGGTTGGCGAACTGGTCGACGTAGTAGCTGTGCGCGGTCTCGTCCGCGATGCGCCGGGCGGTGTTGATGAAGCTCTCGGGGCTCGTGGGCGGCACGTCGTAGGGGCAGCGGACCACGTCCGCTCCCCAGGCCCGCATCATCGCCTCCTTGTCCGGCCCCATTTTGCTGCTCATGGTGACGATGACCCGGTAGCGGCCGGCGGCGGCGCACGCGAGGGCGACACCCGTGTTGCCGGCGGTCGCCTCGACCAGCGTGCTGAGGCCGGGGACCAGGAGGCGTGCCTCTTCGGCACGGCGGATGATGTGATGCCCGATGCGGTCCTTGACGGAACCCGCCGGATTCAGGAATTCGCACTTGGCCAGGACGCGGTGCGGCAGGCCCGCTCCGATCGTGGCGAGTTCCACCAGGGGTGTGCCACCGACGAGGCGCGCGGCCGCGCTCTGTGCGGGGAGTGTTCCGAGCGGCACGGTCATCGGGTCCTCGCAGGCGTGCGTCGGTCGGTGGTGGCGGAGTCGTCCGTCCCGGTCGTGCGGGCGGGGTCGTGGACCAGGCGCGAGGGGCGCGTCGAGGGACCGGTGGTGACGGTCGTGACGTGGACGGCGGTGCCGGGTTCGACCCAGCGGGTGCTGGACCAGCCTTGGGTCAGCTCGGTCCAGCTGGGGAGCTGACCGGCGGAGAACCCGTGCGGCAGCAGCGCGGCCAGCTTGACGGGCTCCTCGGCCGACTGGAAGCGGCAGTCGACCGAGAGCCGCAGGACGTCGCCCCGGTTCGGTGTGGTCGTGTGGACGGTGCGGCTGTGGAAGAGCATCACGTCACCGCACTGGTAGTCGTCCCCGATCCACTCCTGATGGGTCGCGGGGAGTTCCACGGCCTCGCCGCCCAGGCCGTGGGCGGGTGACACCGGCAGCAGGCCGAGGTTGGCGCTGCCCCGCAGCACTCTGAGGGTGCCCAGGTCCTCGGAGTAGTCCCCGAGCGGGATCCAGGCGGTGAGCACGTCGGTCGGGGTCTGGTTGAACAGTGCGTCCTGGTGCGGCGGGGTCGGGAAGTCGAGGGCGGGATACGAGATCCGGGCGATCTTGCGGGGGTGTACGAACACGGGCGCGCCGAGGACGGCGCCGACGGCCTCGACCAGGGCGGGGCTGTGGGCGAGCCGGTGCAGCGCTTCGAGGGACTGCACGGCGCTGTAGCCCTCGCGCCAGCCGGCGTCCCTGACCCTGCGGTCGCCGATGACGCCCCGGTCGTGGTGCACGGTGTCGCCGGGGACGGCGAGCATCGGGTCGGCGTCCGGGGCGAGCCAGGCGACGCGGTGGAGTGCGCGCACCACTTGCCTGCGCACCTCCTGGACCTCGCCGCGGTCCAGGAGCCGGCGGAAATAGAGGAAGCTGTCCGCGGCCATGCGTTCGGCGAGTTCCCCGGCGGGCAGTCCGGTGCTGTCGAAGGCGGCTGCCCTGGGCCGGAGGGGCGCGGCCGTGGAGTCGAGGGCCGCGGGTGGGGCCTGCCGATGGCCGGCGTCGGGCTCGTCAGCCATGGGTCATCTCCTCGGTGGGGGCGTCGGCGGGGCGCGCCCCGCCGGGCGGGGGCGCCCAGCGGTGCGACGTGGGCCGCAGTTGCTCCGCGTAGGCCGCGATCTCGACCGGGTAGCCGAAGCGGAGGGGGTCGGCCGTCACGTCCGAGAGGGTGGCGAGGACGTCGCGCATCTCCTCGTCACCCGCGGCCCCCCAGATGTCGCGCAGCCAGCCGCGCAGCCAGGCGAGGCTCTCCGGCGACTCGGCGATCTGGAACTTGACGGCGAGCCCCCGCAGGTGCAGTTCGTCCGGCTCCCGGGAACGGGAGAGGGCGCCGCAGTACCGATAGGGCTGGCACTCCACGGGCCGCGCCGGGGTGATGACGTGCTGTGCGATGAGCGCGTGCACCCAGCCGAGGTCAACTGCCGTGTCGTCGGCGGCGGTTCGTACGGTGGTGAACAGTTCCGACACGTCGAAGCGGTCGGCGATCCACTGGTCGATGGAGTACTCGACCATCGTGTGGGCCCAGCCGCGCCGGCTGTCGCGGGCGAGACCCGCGTAGCGCCAGCCCCGGCTCTCGGCGTGCTCGTAGAAGGCGTCGAAGCGGCGGGCCACCAGGCCCATCCGCAGATAGGCCCAGCCGCTCTTGCGCCCGAGCCCGCGCCAGCGGGTGCCGTAGTGGACGACGGCGTCCCCCAGCATGTGGGCCAGGACCAGGTCCGAGCGCTCCCCCGCCCCGGCGATCGACCACGCCTTGGTGTAGCCCCAGTCGTGGCAGCTGAGCAGGTCGGGCACCATCACCGTCATGGCGTGCTCGCCGCGCCTCAGGTCGATCTCCGGGAACGCGCCCGAGTTGTGTGCGCTGATCACATGTCCGAGGACGTACATGTCATACCCACCCGCCATCCGTCCGGGCGCCGGATCCCGTCGCGCCGCCGCTCGGGCCGGCGGCCGGTCCGACACCGAGCCCCCACCTGTGGCAGTGCCGCAGGCGGCCGTCGCGCATCCGCTGGAACACGTCCATGTCGGTGTGGCGGCGTCGTCCGTCGTCCGTGTCGGTCACACTGCCCACGATCAGGACGCCGCCGTCGACGAGCCCCGCTCCGAGCCGGTCGAGCGCGAGAGCGATGTCCTCGTCCGAGAAGTACGATTCGGCGTCCACGTCCGGTCGCTGGCGCCGGTAGAGGAGCCCGCACACGCGGATCATGTGCGCACGGTCCCGGTCGGCCTCGAAGACGTCATGGGCGCGGAAACGCAGCCGCAGGCCGGCGCCCTCGCAGTCGCCGGCCTGCGGTGTCACCCAGTCGACGCGCCGCCGGCCGCCCGCCTTCGCCAGGCGCGCCGCCACCGGTTCGTCGCCGGTGGATCCGTGTGCCGAGGGAAGGACGTCGGGGGTGGGGCCGTCGACCTGGATACATCGCCCTTCCGGGTCGAGCGCCCCGGCGGTGCCGTCGGGCAGTTCGACCAGCCACATCGTCGACCAGCGGTCCCCTCCGACGACGTCGCCCCGCACACCGCTGCGCCGCAGCGCGTGCCACAGGTCCACGGTGGCGGCGCCGTCGGACACCGCCTCGTCACGGACCGTCAGGGTGCGGGACGGCCCGAGCGCGCCGCCGAGCAGACCGGTGTCGACGCCCGCGAACTCGCCCGGCTCGCCCGCGGCCGCGCGCGCGGCCCACTGGGCCATCAGCCGGTCGATCCGGTGCAGCCGGCCCTGATGGGTGCTGCGGCGGATGCGGGTCACGGCGCGGCCGTCCGGCGCGGGCAGCGCTCTCTTGCCCACCAGGTGGTGTGCTTCGCCCAGTACCTGACGGACTTCCGCGCGGTCGGTGTCGCGGAAGGCGGTCGACAGGTCGGGCAGCAGCCACAGGGACGATGCCACGGTGCCCGCCTGGCGGAGCGCGACGCGGGATCGCGCCGGCTGCGGATGGGCGAGCGCGGCGACGTACGCACGGCGTACCGCTCTGCGCAGGACCGGCGCCGGACAACCGGTCAGGGCACCGAGCACGTCGTGGGCCGTCTCGTCGGCGGCGAGGAGGACCGCGGCGAGCACCTTCTCCTCGTCGGCGCCCCGGGGCAGGACCGGGGCGGCCGCTCCGCCCGGTGTCACCTCCCAGCGCCCGCTGTCACCGAGGGCGGCCAGCGCCAGAGCGGCCACCAACACGCCGACCGTCAGGGCCTGTTGGGGCTCGCCGGTGGCGGGAAGGCCCGGCACGCACCAGGTTCCCGTCGAGGCGAGCAGCGCGGCCGGGGCCTCGACGAGGCCGGGTGACCAGAGCAGCCCGTCGTCGGCGGCGCCCGTGCGGCAGGTGACGGCGGTGGTGCTTCCCCGGCGCTGATGGCTCAGCGCGGCGGCCGTGTCGTCGGCCTCGGAACGCAGCGCGAGCCCGCACGGGGCGCCCGTGAGCCAGTCGGCGCGGGGGGCCGCGGCGCGAGCGGTCACGGCCTCGGCCGTCATGCGGATTCCTCGCTCTCCACCGCGCCGAGCGAGGGGCCCGGTGCGGCGGCCGTCACGGGTCCCGTTCCCGGTTCCGGTGCCGAGAGGAGCCGGCGGGCGAACGCTCCGGCGATCAGGAAGACGCCACAGGCCACGGGCAGTCCGATGGTGCCCGACGTCACAAGGACCGTGGCGAGCACCGGTCCGATCACGTCCTGGATGCCGAGCCCCAGGTTGAACACGGCGAGGTACTGGCCCCTGGCCGCCTCGGGCGCCAGCTCCAGGGAGCTGCCCCAGGCGCCGACGGCGTGCTGCATCTCGCCGGTGGTGAACACGGCGACGGCGCACGCGAGTCCGGCCCAGACCAGGCCCGTCGTGCGGTCGGTGACCAGCGCGAGGATCACGAGCGACGCCGCGAACGCGATGCCCGACCGGGCGAGCATCCCGCCATAGGCGTGCAGGGTCGTGGCGCTCTTCGACATACGGACCTGGAAGGCGATGACGATCCCGGAGTTGACGAGCATGGTGACGGGGACCGCCCAGCCCGGCAGGTCCGTCCGCGTGAGGATCCACAGAGGCAGGCCGATGGCGAACAGTGCGGCGTTCATCGACAGGACGGCGTTCGCACCGCTCAGGTACAGGTAGCGGCGGTCGCGCCGGACCAGGTCGGCCAGGGCGCTGCGCACCCGGGCCGGGTCGGCGTTGGGACGGCGCTGCCCGTTGAGGGCGAAGGCCACGAACGCCACGGCCACGAACGAGAGGGCGTTGGCCAGCACCAGGACGCGGTACACCGACGGGCCGTCGACACCGACGGCCAGCGCCGAGAGGGCGAGCGCGGAGGCGAATCCGAGGTTTTCCCACACCCGCAGCCTGGCCATCAGCGGCACGCGTTTGTCGTCCGGCACCAGTTCGGCCATGAGGGCCTGGCTCGCGGGCGGCGCCGTGCGGTCGGCGAGCGCGATGACCGAGGCCAGGACGATGAACTCGGGGAAGGTCGGGGTGAAGAAGTACAGCGTGAAGGCGACGGCACGCACGATGTGCGTCACCACGAGGACCGTGCTCGAACCCCGCAGGTCGACGAGTGTGCCGGCGGGAACACTGCCCAGCAGTCCGACGAGTGCCGCGACGGACAGGCCGACACCGAGCCGGTGCGCGGAGAAGCCGACCACCTGGGTGAAATACAGCACCGAAACCGACAGGTACAGCGCCGTTCCGAAGGAATTGACGAAGAAGATCGTCCCGAACGCGGCGGCCGGGCGTGCGCGCACCGCGGAGGCAGCACGAGAACCAGGCTTCATATGGCTTTCCCCCTGAGAAAGGGACGTCGGGCCCTTCACCCGTCCCCGTGCACCCGTCACGGGTCTTTGGGGATCACATGGGCCGTACGCGTCCCAACACCGCGGAATCAAGCGTCAGTTGAGCTGTCCGCCGAACCGTCCGACGGATGTCCGAATGAGAACCACGTCGTGCGAAGTGCCTCATGCTAGGAGCAAACTTCCGACCGGGAGCCGCCGCTGTTCGGCCATCCTGTATCGGCATTCAGCCATCTTTTCGGGTCGGTGCCGGTGCTTGACACCTCCTGTCGAAACTCCACAGAATTCCAGCGGCTGTCGTCAGCCGGTCGGCTCGCCGACTGCTCCACCGGTCCTCGGTCAGGAGGGCACCATCCGCATGTACGACTCTCGGGCCGCGACCGATCCGCCCAGCGTTTGCTCGTGCGCCCGTCCCACCCGGGGCCATCGGTGAACGGCACGCTCTCCCCGCGACTCGGCGTCGCGGTCCTCACCCCGGACCTCTTCATCACCGGTGCCTGGCCCGCTCTGGCCGGGCTCCTGACGGACCGTGGGCTGCACGTCTGCGCCTTCACGGTCGTCGACGCCACCAACGCGACGATGGCCGCGCTGTACGAGGGCAATGTGTTCAAAGCGGGCCGCGCCCGGGTCACGTCCACGCTGGGCCGTGCCCTGCCGCTGCTCGACATGAACGTCGCGGTGGCCCTCGCGGGGCCGCCCGGCCTTGACGTTCCGTCCGTCCTCGACGAGGCCAAGGGGCCCAGCCAGCACGGCACGCGCCATCCCGACGCCTTGCGTGAGGCGAGCCCGGTCGCGCATCGCTGCATGTCCCTGCTGCACACCCCGGACCCCGAACTGGCCGGCCGGGACGCCGCGCTGCTGTTCGGCCCCGACGCGACGAGCCGCCTGGATCCCGGCGCGCGGGTGGATCCCGCCGTCATCGGCGATCTGCGCGGCATCCGCTGCCCCGCCGACGAGCCGCACCCCTACGACATCGTGTGGCGCACCATCGTGCGGATCACGACCGTGCTGTCCCTCGACGCGCTGCTCGCCCTACCCGGTTCCGAGGAACTGATGGCCGGCGTGCGCCGCCGCGCGAAGGAACTGGCCGCACTGTGGGGTGATGTGAAGGCCGCGGACCTCCCGGGCGAGGTCCGCTCGGGGCTGTGCCCCCTCGCCGAGCTGGTCCGCTCCGCTCCCCCGCGCATCAGCGCGCCCTTCACGCGGGCCGGTGTGGTGGGGGCGGAGCTGGTGCGGGCTCTGGAGGTGCTGCTCGACCCGGCGAGCTGGTCCGAGCGGTCCGGCGAGCTCGTGGTGGCGGCGCTGGCACGCGCCGGGCTCTTCGTGTCGCCCTGGGAGCGGCACATGATCCTGGTCGCCCTCACCTTCCTGCCCCGGCCGCCCGCATGAGCGCCGCGGCCGGCGAACTGGATCTGCGCGGCCGGCCGGGGCCGTGGCCCGAGGCGCTGGCCCGGCGGTTCACCCGGTGCCTGGCGTCCGCCGCGGCGGACGGCTCGCCCGCTCAGGGCGCGCCACACTCCGGGAACGTGGCGCTGCGCGAGTGGCTGGCCGACAGGGAACGGGTCCCCGTCGAGAAGCTGGTGATCACCGCGGGTGTCCGGTCGGCGGTACGGGGTCTTGTCGCGCCGCACTGCTGCACCGTACTGGAAACGCCCACGTTCTCCGGGGTGCCGATCTCGCTGCGCCAGCTGGGCCTCACCTTCCGCACCGAGGTGTGGGAGGCGCTTCCCGGCGCGGTGCACGACGGGTGCGCCGTATGGGTCACATCGCCGTACAGATCTCCGCTGGGCGACTCCCTCAGCGATGCGGAGCTCCGCCGCCTGACCGCGGCCGTGTCGGGAGTCACCGTGGTGCAGAACCTCAGCTACGCCTGGATGGATCCCCCGGCGGCGAAGCTCGACTCCATCGCCTATGTGTCGGGACTCCACAAGATCGCCGGTCCGGGCGCACGTCTGGGCTGGGCCGTCGCGGACGATGCCTACGCCCGCCTCGCACCGGAACTCCGCGGCGCCTCACCGGCGGCGCTGTGGCAGGACACGTGGCTGCGCTTCATGCGCTGCGGCGCGTTCCAGGAACTCGTCGACTGGCGCCGCGCCATGGTCCGCCGCAACCGCGCCGCCTTCGTCGAAGCGCTCGGCGACAGCGCGAAGTACGCCGTCGCCGGCGACGGCCCCAACGTGTCCCTGGTTCATCCGGCGCTCGGTGAGGCGGGCATGCGGCACGTCACCGAGGACCTGGCCGGCAGAGCCGTTCAGGTGTCCGACGGCGAGGACTTCGCGCTGTCCTGCGGGATCCGTGTGAACGTCGACAATCTTCCGGCCGAGGCGTGTGTGCGCGCCGCCGCGGAGATCGGGTCCGCCGTCGTGCGGGCAGAAGGGAGATTTCTGTGAATCCCACCTGGCAGGACGCCGCCGACATCGGACTCATGATGCTGCCTCGTGAGTCGGCCGCGGCCGCGGTGGAGCGCCGCGCCGACCAACTCGCCGCGCTGGCCGCCCTCGTGGTCACACAGAAGGTCGCCGGCTCCGCGCGCCGCCGGCTCCAGGAAGGCCCGCCGTCCGCCGCGGGCGAGAAGTTCCTCGCACTGGTCGACGACGAGCGGGAGGCCGCGGACCGCCGCATGGCGACCATTCCCTCGGTCCTCGATGCCGTCGCGGCCGCCGCCGAGTCGTCCGGCATCGAGTGGTCGCCCATGAAGGGCTGCAGCATCCGGCAGAGCTACCAGGACCCGCGGATGCGGGACGTGGGGGACGTCGACCTGTGGGTGCCCAGCGCCGAGGATGCCTGGACGCTGTCGGAGACCCTGCTGCCGATGGGCTACGTCTACGCCCCGTGGGAACTGCCCTGGTTCAAGAAGTCCGCGTCGGGAGAGCTCTACGGTCAGGTCAGAGTGGTGCGGCTGGAGCGCGACCGGGCCGCCGTCGACTTCCACATCGGGTCGTACTCGGTACGCCACTGCGGGACGATGCCGCTCGGCCGGCACCGCAAGGGGCGCTTCCTCCCCGAGGACGACATCGCCGCCGTCTTCGGGAACGCGGCCGGCGACTGCATGCTGGACCTCAAGTCCGTCAACGACCTGCACGTCCTGCTGCCCCTGGTCACCAACGTCGCACGGATCCATGCGCTCCTGGACCACGGCGGGCTGCTGCCGTTCCTGCGCGGCTGCCTCAGCCGGATCCGCCGGCTCACCGGCCTGCCCGCGGGCCTGCTGGAATCCCTCGACCGGCTGGAGCCGGCGCCGGGCCCCGAGGAGGACGTCCAGGTCACCGCGGCGGAGGCGGACCGTCTGCGGATCGCCCAGACCGTCACGCACGCCGCGGAGATCGCCCTGCGCGACCATCCCGAACAGGTCCGCGCGATCGTCGCCTCCGCCGCCGACGCCTACAGCTACGACCATCCCCTCACGGTCCTGCCCCGGCCGGCCTATCGCCTGGGACCCCTCGTGAGCTGGGAGTGCGTTCGGCTCGTGCCCGTGCAGGGATCGGCGCGACACCTGCCACGGCCGGCCACGGTGGCCGATGTCGAGCATCCGATCCGGCTGCTGTCGCTGGACGGCGGCGATCTCGTCACCGTCGGCGACCGGGTCTTCATCCCCACGGTCGACTTCCGTGTTCCCGAGGACCTCGTGGTGACGCTCCGCGAAGCCGGACTCTCCGTCGACGTGGACGCATGACCGGCGTCCGGTCCTGGTACGACGAGAGGCTGGCGGACGCCTACGACCGGGCCAACCCGTCGACGCGCCGGGGGCTCCTGCCCGCCGCGGCCTGGCTGTCGGGCAGCGTTCCCGACGGGGGCACTCTGTTCGACCTCGGCTGCGGAACGGGACGGGACCTGCCCGTCCTCGCCCGTGACGGCATCCACGTCATCGGCGTGGACATCGCCCTGCCCATGCTGCGGCACGCCAGGCGGCGCCGGGAAGCACTGCTCTGCGCCGATCTGACGCGGCTGCCGTTGCGGGACGCGGTGGCGGACGCCGTGTGGTGCGTCGCCGCCTGGGTCCATGTACCCCACCGGGAACTGCCGTTGGCGGCGGCCGAGTTGTCCCGGGTCCTGCGACCGGGCGGGCACGCCGTGATCGGTGTGCAGCGCGGCTCGGGGGGCAGCGTCGAACTCGATCCGTACCTCGGGGAAGTACCGAGGCTGATGGTCCGCTACCAGGAACCCGAACTCCTCTCGGCGCTCGGCGAGGCGGGTCTGCACGCACTGCCCCTGGCCACGCAGGACGCCGAGTTGCGCAAGTGGGTGACCACGCTCGTGGTGAAGCCGCATGGCACCGCATGACGTCACCGCGTCCGCCGTACGGGGCCGAACCGGCCCCCTGCGGTGTCCGCACCCTGTCCCACTACGTAAGGAATCCGCACCACGCCCCACGACGTAAGGAAGGCGCATGCTCGCTACCTCATCGCCCCACCCCGTGATGGAGACCCTGTCCAGCCGCAACCTGCTGCCCACGCGGTGCCGGGCCGTCTACCTGACCGGGTCGCGGGTGCGCGGGTGGGACAATGACGCAAGCGACGTCGATGTCGTCGTCGTCTCGCCCGAACCGTTCACCCCGCCGGTGGAGGCCGCCGAGCTGGTGGGACAGGGCGCCCTGCGGATCCGGCACGCCAAGGTGCGCATCGAGGGCCGGGACCACGACCTGGAGTACTGGACCGACGACCAGGTCGAGGAGCTCCTGCGGAAGGTCTCCTGGCAGGTCTTCGAGTTGGGGAAGGGCCAGGAACGCCAGTTCATGGTCTACGAGATCAACTTCCTCGACCGGCTCGCCCACTCCCTGGCCATGCACGGTGAGCCGGCGCTGCGCGCATGGCAGGACACGTTGCGGGCGTCCGCGTTCCGCGCCGCACGCGTCGCCTACTGGCTGCACGAGGCCCGCAACTACCGTGCCGCCTGCGAGGGACAGCTCACGTCCGGCGACGTCCACAGCGCCACTTTGTGTGCCAGGCTCACGGTCGAGTGCGCCGTCGACGCGCTGCTGGCCCGGCACGGCCAGCTGGGCCCGAGCGGAAAGTGGCGCGCCCGGCGCTTCATGGAGACATCCCCCGCCGCACTCACCTTCGAGCGGTACTGGCGCCTGCAGACGCTGGAAGGCTTCGACGCCGCCCACCCCGAAGCCTGGATATCCGCTGCGCTGAACGAGGTGTCACCGGTCGTCGAGGAGACCGGGGCCTGGCTCCGCGCCGAGCACGTGCGCCACCACGGCGCCGACTGCGGTACCGCCGATCCCGCGGGCACCGTTGTGGATCACGACGAGGACCGGTGATCGCGGCCATGACCCAGCAACCCGACACACGTGGGACCCGCTGCTCCGTCACCCAGGAGCACCGCCTGCTCTTCAACCGCAGGATGAACGACGGACGCACCCAGCCGGTGTGTGCCGCCTACGTCATCGACGGCGCGCTCGACGTCACGAGGCTGCGCGCGGCCCTGGAGACACTTGTCCGTCGGCACGACGCGCTGCGGATGTACTTCCCGGTCGGCGACGATCCGCTGGCCATGGCGGTACGTCCCGAGCACGAGGCCTCCTGGCCGCTGGAAGAGGTCTCGCTGCTCGACCTGCCGTCCGGGGACGAGCGCGACCATCGCGCCCAGACTCTCCTGGAGGCCTTCTGCGACCAGCCGTTCGACCTCGCGTCGGGTCCCCTGGTTGCCGCCCTCCTGATCGAGGTCTCGCCGCGCCGGCGCATCCTGGGCCTCACGCTCGAACACCTCGTCTGTGACGGCATCAGCCAGTCACTCCTGTTCGAGGAGCTGAGCGGCCTGATGGCCGAGCCAGGCCCCCCGCTCCCGGCCGATCAGGTGCGTCCGGCGGCCAGTTACGCGGCGTACAGCGAGAAGCAGCGCCGCGCTCTGGGCCCGGACTCGGCACCCGTGCGGTTCTGGAACAGCCAGTTCCACGAGCACGGTGTCTATCCGCCGACGCTGCGTCCGAGCGACAAGCTCGCCCCCGCACCGCTCACGACGGGCCCCTCCGGGCACGTCGAGGTCGAGCTGCCCGGAGCGTTCCGCGCGCGCCTCAAGGAGATCACGGCGGCGACCCGCACCACTCCCTTCATGGTCTACCTGGCGCTCCTCACCCACGGCCTGCGCGACGGCTTGCTCGACGAGTCGCTCGGCGTGGTGTTCATGGAATCCGGCCGCCGGGGCACGGAGACCCGGCGGCTGATCGGCAACTTCGCGTTCGAGCTCTGCGCCTGGACCCGGCTGGAACCCGAGGACGGCATCCACGACGTGCTGGGCCGGGTGCGCGACTCGGTGGCCACCTCCATCGGGCACGCCCTGCCGCTCTGGTGGGCGACTCGGCGTTACGTCTCCCAGGAGGGCGCGCGCGAGACGTTCGACCCGTCGCGGCTGGACGAGCGGTTCACCACGCCGTGGATGTACTTCTCCGTCTCGGATCCCCGGGCCAACCCCCTCGGCCTGCCGGACGCGCGGGTGGAGCCCTACCCGGCTCGGGTCGAGATCCCGTACATGCGGACTCCGTTGCTGATGGCGACGGCGGTGGCCGGGGCCGAGTCGACGACGCTGTCGTTCGACTTCGCGCAGGGTGGCTACGACCCCTCCGCACTGGAGTCCGTCCTGGCGTCGGCGGCCTCCGCCGCGGCGGAGCTGGCCTCGTCTCCGTCTCCGTCTCCGTCAAACCGATGATCATCGTTCCGTACGCCCCCGGGGGCTCGGCCTCGCCGAGCGAGACGGCACGCGCCTGCGCCCCCTTCGGCGGCGCTGTGTTCGTCGTGGGCACGTCGAGTCCGCTCGATGAGCGGGGCCGCGCCGTGCTGGAGGGCGCGGGCCGGGTCGTCGTGGCCGACGACCCGGCCAACGTGATCGCGTCGCTCGCCGGGACCCCGGTCGACGGCATCGTCACGTTCGCGGACGCGATGCTGGAGGTCGCCGCCGTCCTCGCCGAGGCGCTCGGCCTGCCGAACCACAGCCCGCGGACCGCGGCCTGCCTGCGGGACAAGGCGGCCCAACGACAGCGCCTGAACGAGGCCGGCGTGGGCTTCGTCCCCCTCGTGTGGTCGGGCGCCGGCACGGAGCTTCGCCCCTTCGGCCCCGGGACCTACCCCGTGGTCCTCAAGCCGCGCAACGGAGCGGGCAGCGAACAGTGCATGATCCTCGACGGCGCGGCGGGTCACCGCACGGCGAACGCCCGGCTCGACCCGGCGCGGCAGTACGTCGCCGAGGGCTACATCCCCGACGGCGCACCCCCGGCAAGGCACCTCGCGGACTTCCTCTCGGTCGAGAGTGCCGTGCGCGACGGGACCATCACGCATCTGGGGATCAGCGGCCGGCTGCCGCTGGCGCCACCGGTCCGCGAGGGCGGCACCGTCTTCCCGGCCCCGCTCTCCCGTGCGACCTCCGAGCAGGTCACAGCGCTGGCGAGCCGTGCGATCCGCGCCCTCGGCATCACCCTCGGCGTCGTCCACACCGAGATCAAACTGGCACCCGGGGGACCACAGGTCATCGAGGTCAACGGCCGCCTCGGCGGCTACCTCAGCGAACTGATGCTGCTGGTCGGGCTCGCCGACCCGGTCTCCCTCGCCGTCCGGCTCGCCGCAGGGGCCCCGCTGCCGGAGCCCTGGAGCGCACGGGGCTCCGCCCTGGTCGTGCTGCGGCAGCCGCCGATGCGCGCCCGCACCGTGCTGCGGGCGCCGGCGCCCCGAGACCTCGTGTCCCTGCCGGGGGTCGTCCGCGCGAAGCAGTGGGCGCGCGCGGGAAGCCCCCTCGACTGGCGCGTCGGCACGGCCGGCATGGTGCTCCAGGTGTGGATGCGGGGCGCGGACTGGGCCGGTCTGAGCCACGACTACCTGGAGCTCACGGACTTCCTCGACCGGAGCCTGTCCTACACGTACGACATCAGCGAAGGGATCAGGGGATGAGCGGCGAGCCGGACCAGTACGTACCGAAGATGTGTGAGATCTGGGGGGCCGTCCTCGACAGCCCCGTCGGACCCGACGACGACTTCTTCACCCTGGGGGGCGACTCCCTGGTGGCCGTGGAGATCGAGATCCAGGTCGAGCAACGGCTGGGCCTCGAAGTCGACTTCGCCGACTTCTTCGCCGCGCCCACCCCGCGTCAGCTGACCGTGACCGCGCATGCCCGCAGCGGCGGCGGGAGCCAGGCCGGGGCCGGCCCGGGACAGCCCTGATGGACCGCCTTCCCGACCTTCTGCGCGCGCGGGCCCGCGCCCACCCCGACAGCGTCGCGCTCCGCCGGCCGGGACGGTCGCTGACCAGCCGTCAACTGCTCGCCGAAGTCGTGGACCGCGCCGCGAAGCTGTCCGCTCACGGGTATCCACCGGCTACGCCCGTCGCGGTGGGTGTCACGCGTGACATCGACTCCGTACTGACGATCCTGGCCGTGCTCGAGGCGGGCTGTGCGTACGTACCGGTCGACGCCGCATGGCCCGCGGCACGGCGGGAGTTCGTCCTCGCGGACGTGGGCGCGGCCGCGATCGTCGACCCCGGCACCGGGCAGGTGACCGCGCTCTCGAACGGTGCGGGGCCCGGCCTCGACCCGTCGACCGCCTATGTCCTGTACACCTCCGGGTCCACCGGCCGCCCCAAGGGCGTCGCGGTGAGCCACGACAACGTACTGTCGCTGCTGCGGTCCGCCACCCCGCCCTTCCGGTTCGAGGCCTCGGACGTGTGGACCGTGTTCCACTCGCTGTGCTTCGACTTCTCCGTCTGGGAGCTCTGGGCGCCGCTGTACACCGGCGGCTGCGCTGTCATGGTGGGCAGCCGGGAGGCCAGGAGCCCGGCCGGACTGTGCGACCTGGTGCTGTCCGAGCGGGTGAGCGTACTCAACCTGGTGCCTTCGCTGTTCCATCGTTTCATGGACGCCTGCGCCTCACGTGGATGGCCTCACCTCCCCTTGCGCCAGGTCGTGTTGGGCGGTGAGGCGATCGACCGCCGGCAGTGTCTGCGGTGGATGGAACATCAGCCGCACGTGCCGCTCGTCAACATGTACGGCATCACCGAGGCCACCGTGCACACCACGTTCAAGCCGCTGACCGTCGGCGATCTGTCCGGGCACTCCGTGCACACCCCCATCGGCCGGCCCCTGGGCACCCTGGACGTCCGTCTCGTCGACGAGGCGGGAGACGCGGTGGCTACCGGCGGGGTCGGGGAGATCGCGATCTCGGGGGCCGGGGTGGCCCTGGGCTATGTGGCCAACGCCGAGGAGAACCGGCGCCGGTTCGTCGAGCTGGACACCGGCGGGCGACGCGCACGCTTCTTCCGCACCGGCGACCTGGCCCGCGCCGAAGGTGCGGAGCTGTTCTACGTCGGCCGCGCGGACGCCCAGGTGAAGGTGAACGGGCACCGGATCGAAGCGGGAGAGATCGAGGCCGCGCTGCGCGAGCACCGCACGGTGCGCGACTGCGCGGCCCTGCTGGACGCCACCGGCCCGAGCGGCACGCCCCGGCTGGCCGCGCTCGTGGTCACCGACGGGCAGGAGGTGACCTCGGCCGAGCTGCGCACCCATCTCCTCGACCACGTGCCCCTCTACATGATTCCGAGCGTCATCACCTTCGTCGACGCACTCCCGATCAGCGAGAACGGCAAGCTCGACCGCGCGGCCTGCGGGCACCTGCTCGGCGAGGCCGGACGGCCCGCACGGCCGCGCGTCGATGCCACGGCCGACGTGACCCACCACCACCCACCACGACCCATGGATGAGCCGGCCTGACGGCAGGGCCCTCGGAAGCGAGATCGGATGGACATGGCGGCAGATTCCGAAGTGTCGGCGCACCGCGTCGCCGTGGTGGGGAGCGGACCTCGCGGGATGGGCGTCCTGGAGCGCCTCGCTGCCCGGCTGATCGACTGCCCGCCCGGCGCCCCGGTGGAGATCTTCCTCATCGATGCCCACACGCTCGCGGGCGGCCGCGTCTGGCGGTCCGATCAGCCGGACTGGTTCCTGATGAACACCGCGGCACAGGAGATCACGATGTTCTCGGGCCCCTCGGACGGGGGCCCCGTGCGACCCGGCGCCGGCCCGTCCTTCGCGCAGTGGTGGGCCGGCGTCGACCCGGCGTCGGCGAAGCCCGACGGCTACGCGCCGCGCGCCCGGTACGGCCACTACTTGCAATACCTGCTGGACGCCGTGGTGCGATCACTCCCGCCAGGCGTCCGCCTCCACCAACTCCAGGACTTCGTCGAGGACTTGGAACCCCGCCCCACGGAGTACGTCCTCACACTGGCGAAGGGCGGCAGGCTGGCCGTCGACAAGGTGGTGCTGGCCACCGGCCACACACTCCCGAAGCTGGGAGACGCGGAACAGCGCCTCCACGACTTCGCCCTGGAGCGACCGCGGCTCCAGTACATGCGGGGTGACGCGGCCGCCGACATGCCTCTGGACCGCGTTCCCGACACCGCGGCGGTGGGGATCATCGGGCTCGGCCTGTCCTTCTACGATGTCGTGGTCGCGCTGACGGCGGGCCGCGGCGGACGGTTCATCGAAGCCGGTGACGGAGCGGTGGCCTATCGGCCCAGCGGGGCGGAGCCGGTGCTGGTGGCCGGATCCCGCAGCGGGATGCCGGTGCTGTCGCGCGGCTTCGACCAGCGGCCGGCCGATGCGATCCGCAAACCGCTGCTGTTCACCGAGGAGCGGGTGCTGGCAGGGGCGGACCGGGGGTGCCTCGACTTCCGCCGCGACGTCTTCCCCCTGCTGGTGGCCGAGATGGATCTGGCCCACCACGCCACGGTGCTCCGCCTGCGCCGCGGGCCGTCGGCGGAGACGGAGTTCCTGCGGGAGGTCTCCGCCGCCGCCGAGCACGGTCATCCCGATGTCTGCGGCCTCGCGGGACGGCACGGCATCGGCGCACACGGGCACTTCGACTTCGAGGAGTCACGACGCCCCTTCGCGGACCGCCACTTCCCCGACCCGGACGCCTTCCGGAGAGCGCTGGTGCGGGAGTTGCGGACGGATGTGGACCGTACGGTGCGGGGGAACTACGCGGACCCCTTCAAGGCGGCCGTCCAGGTCATCCGCGACGCGCGCTCGGTGATCCGGTCCCTGGTGGACTACGGCGGCCTGCGGGCGGCCTCGCACGAACACGACCTGGTCCGTTGGTTCTCCCCCGCGACGGTGTTCCTGGCGGCAGGTCCTCCCCTGCACCGGGCACGGGCCATGCTGGCGCTCGTGGAAAGCGGGGTGCTCCGCGTGGCCGGCCCAAAGACCAGGTTGACCGCGGACCCCGCGAGCGGGCGTTTCGTCGTGGAATCCCCCCAGGTCGGGAACTCGCGCACCGAAGTCGACATCGTGATCGACGCGCGCATCCCGATCCCGAACGTGGCCGCCGACACCTCGCCCCTCACCCGGCGGCTGCTCGAACGCGGGATCTGGACGGAATTCGTCAACACCCGCGGCTCGGACGCCTTCCGTTCCGGCGGTGTCGCGATCACGGACGTCCCCTTCCATCCGCTCAACCAGGACGGGGCGCCCGACACCGGGCTCTACGTCATCGGAATCCCCACGGAACACACGCGGTGGGGCACCCAGGTCGGAAACGGCACGCCCGGCCCGTGGAACAAGTTCATCCGCCACGCCGACGCCATCGCGGAGCACGCCCTCGCCACGCGCCGCGAGCGCGTCGAGGCCGAGCAGGACTGACCGGTGCCACGAACGGCGCGGGTGCCGGCGCCCTCGCCGGAAAGGCGGCCGCCGCCCGCGATCGTCATCGCAGGCGGCAGGGGAACGTAAGTGCACTCGGTACAGGTGGTGTTCAGCGGAAGGCGGCGACGTTGCGGGCCACCCAGTCGCCGAAGGAGTGCGGGGGGCGGCCGAGAACGCGCTCGGCATCCGGACTGATCCGCAGTTCGGTCGGCTTGGGGGCGGAGATGATGTCCAGGGTGTCGTCGGCGAGTTCCGCCGGAACGAACTGCGTCATCGCGGCCTTGGCCTCATCGCGGGTGAGCTCGTGGAAACGCACCGGCACACCGAGTGCGGCGGCGATCGTCTCCGACTGCTGACGCGGCGTCACCACCTGCGGCCCGGTGAGCTCGTAGGTCCCGCCGGTGTGCCGGTCGCCCAGCAGGCAGGCTGCCGCAACGTCGGCGATGTCGGCCGGATCGACGACCGGAACCCCGACGTCGCCGAAGGGGGCGGCAACCGTCCGCTGCGTGCGGACGGACTCGGCCCATGCGAAGGCGTTGGAGGCGAAGCCACCCGGCCGCAGGATCGTCCACTCGAGACCCGACTCCTTCAAGGTGTCCTCCAGTGCGCGCATCGCGATCCGCGTCGCCCCGAGCGGCCTGGTGGCCACGCCCTGCGAGGACAGCAGGACGACCCGGCGGACCCCGTGGGCCGCCGCGAGGCCGACGATGTCGCCGGGCCTGGCATCGGGGGCGTGCAGATCACCGGAGAGCAGGAGGAACAACGCCTTCGCCCCGTCCAGGGCGGGCGCCAGACTCGCCGGCCGGGCCAGGTCGGCGGTCAGATGCCGGACTCCTTGCGGAACCGCCGCGGCGCGCCGCGACACCGCCGTCACCTGCTCGCCCGCGTCGGCCAGGGCCTGCGTCAAAGGCCGGCCGATATTCCCCGTAGCCCCGGTCACCACGATCATGTTCCGCTCCATATTCGTTGTGCAGTAAGGGCGTTGACGCTAGGAGCAGGACTTACTTTTCGTAAGGACATACCCAGAGGTAAGCTCCCGACATGAAGGAAGGCGCGCAGCTCACGCAGGTCGAGACGGGCCCCCGGTATGACGTGTTTCACACGGACTGCCCCGCACGTGACGTGGTCGACCACGTGACCAGCAGGTGGGGCATCTGGGTACTGATCTCCCTCCGCAAGAACGACCTCAGGTTCTACGAGCTGCGCGACAGCATCCGCGGCATCAGCGAGAAGATGCTCGCGCAGACCCTGCGCGCCCTGGCCAACGACGGCCTGCTCCGGCGCACCGTCGAACCGACGACGCCGCCCCAAGTCACCTACGGCCTGACCGAGTTCGGCAGTGAGCTCAGCGAGCCGCTGACAGATCTCTTCGACCGGATCACACGGGGACTGCCGCAGCCGGGCCCGCGCTAGGGTCTGTCCGGCCGACGGCGCGGGCTCGCGCCGGGTCGCCCGGGACCGGTGGGGTAAGCGCTCCGTGGTGCGAAGGCACACCGTGGGTCCCGCCGGTCGGGACGGGCTGGCGGCCCGGCGGGTTCGGGTGCGGAGGAGGTTCGGCGTGGGTGGTCACGTGGAGAACGGCGCGGTGGAGGCCGTGGGCGAGGCCTACGGCGCGTTCGGCGATGTCGTGCGGAGAGTTGACGACGCGCAGTCGTGGACACCGAGCGGGTGCACGGGCTGGGCGGTGCGGGATCTGGTGTTCCATTGCCTGGCGGACGCCCAGCGCGGGCTCGTGGCGCTGCACAGCCCGGCGGAGGGACCGGCCGACCGGGACGCGGTCACGTACTGGCGGGACTGGCAGCCGGATGCGGTGGGGGCGGCTCACGGGCGGCGCTGGTCCCGGGTGGGCGCGAGCATGTTCCTCGACTTCGGGCAGTTGCGGGAGCTGTACCTGGAGACGACGGCGGCCCTGGTCGTCGCTGCGGGGCGGGCGGACATCGGCCTGCGGATCGGCACCCAGGGGCATGTGCTCACCGTCGGGGACCTGCTGACGACTCTCGCCGTCGAGGCCACCGTCCACCACCTGGACCTGATCGTCGGACTGCCGGACGCCCGGCACCCCTCGGCGGCCGGGCTGACATGCGTCCGAGCCACGCTGGACGGCCTGCTGGGCCGGACGGTCCCGGTGGACTGGGACGACGAGCATTACGCTCGGGCCGCCACCGGGCGGGTGCCGCTGACCGCCCCGGAACGGCACCGGCTCGGCGTGGACGCGGATCGGTTGCCGCTGTTCAGCTAGCTGATGCCGCCCGGCCGATCAGGCGCGCCATCCACACCGGGCCGGTCACGCTCGACAACTGTCCTCTGCCATCGCTTCTTGATCTTGTGCCATCCGACTGGCGGGGGTTGGTGCGAGGCAAGGCGACATCTGCATGAGCCGGGTGTCGTACGGCTGTTCTCGGGCCTGGTGTCGGGTGGCGGGTTAGGTGGCTGCGGGGACGGTGATCGGGGTGCTGGTGACGGAGAGGGGGATGTCGCTGGAGTTGCCGGCGCTCTCGGCCGTGTACCAGTAGCCCTCGGTCTTTTCAGCGTGGTCGACGAGCGAGACCTGGTATTCGCCGGGTTCCAGGTGGTGCCAGGACACCACCGCGCTGCCGAACCCCCTGACGATCTCCACGCTGATCGGCGTGAACGTGGTCGCCTTGCTCGGGTACGTGAGGATGAGGGTCGCGTCGATGCTGCTGGCGTCCGAGTAGTAACCCCCGGATCGGGAGTAGCAGGTGAACCTGCCGACGAAGGCGCCGATAAGGCCGCGGCTGCCGTCGGTGAACTCGACGGCCCGCGCCATGACCTTGTGCTGGGCCCTGCTCCAGGCGTCGAGGGAGTGGTCGGTCACGAGGGGGCTGGAGGTCTCGTCGAAGACCGTGCGGACCTCGGGCGGGTTGGCCGGGTGGAGCTCGGGAGCCACGTACCGGTCGACGCCCCGGTGGACCAGGAGCAGCCGCTCGCTCTCGCCTTGCCCGTCACGGAAGGGGAGCAGGGCCGGCGTGTTCCTGCTCGCGTGGCCTTCGATGACCCGCGGCCGGCTCCAGCCGTCCGGGCCCAGGGTGGTGCGGAGGACCTCGTCGCGGGTGGAGTGGGGGTAGACGGCGTGGAGTTTGCCGTCGTAGGAGGGCAGCGCGGAGCTGCGCCGGGAAGCCTCGGCCAGGGCGACGGGGTCGGTCCAGGTGCTGCCGTCGTAGACGGGGTGCCAGAGGGGGCCGCCTTCTCCCTCGATGGCGCTCTCGCTGATGGGGCGGACCAGGACGCGCAGGGCGCCGTCGTGGACGGTGACCGAGAGGCCGCCGGCGTAGGACCGGTTGCCCCAGCCCTGCACCGCGTCCATCGCCTGCAGCACCGACGAGAAGAGCTTGGGCTTCTGCCGTGCCAGCGGGGCCACCTGCCTCTGCAGGCTGCCGTCGTACTCGTAGGGGGCCTTGACCAGGTGCTCGATGTGGTGGTTGGCCACGTCGCTGTAGAGCAGGTGCAGCTCACCGTTGAACGAGACGGGGGCGTCCACCTGCGGACCGCGTCCAGCGCCTCGCCGGCCTCCTTGAGCAGCGCGGCCTTGTCCTGCGCCGACGCCGTGCTCTTCCTGGCGGCGGTCAGTTCGGCCTGCTTCTCCTGGGCGAGCTTGTCGGCCTGCGCAGGGTTGAGGGAGGTCCAGTGCAGCGGCAGGTACGTCTCTCGTCCTGGCGGGCGCCGCGGTGGACGCACACCAGGGTGCCGTTCACCTCCGCGAGGCAGGGGCCGCGACGCTCAGGTGGTCGGCGAACGGTACGTCCGCCTCCCAGGAGGCATCGTTGCACACGGACCGCCACAGATTCTGGTCGTCCTCGACGCCGGAGGTGGTGCTGTCGGACATGGGCTCATCCCTGCAATCGGTAGGAACAGGCGACCCCGGACGGCGAGGGCCCGCCCGACTCGGGCGGGGGCGACCGCATCCGGTCCTGCCCGGCACCGCCACGCTACGAAAACCGTGATCACACGGAGAGGTCCTATCCAGCCGATCGGAAGGCCCACCTGGCCATCCCCTTCCCCTCACCCGAAAGAGTGAGTTGACAAAGACGCCGGACCAACGGGGCAAGCCCCAGGCGCGGCGTCCCGTGGAGCCACACGGCTGACTACCGCCCACACACCCCATCCCCACACACATGCACCACCGGGAGAGCAGGCCCCGAGCTACTCCCCGGCCACCTCCGCCCCCACCCCGGCGCCACTTGCCGAGCTCCTGACCCGGCCTGATCAAAGTTCGATGTCATCAACTCGCTTCCATTAAAGGTGGATGGCACACGATGAAGGATTGATGGCGCAGGGCAGTAGCGCACCATCCCGTCCGCGTGCGGGAGCCCTGCTTTGCCTCGTAATTCGAACATGCGATCTAATTGAGCCATGAACCCGAGCACCTTCCCCAGCGACCTCGTGGAGGCTCAGACCGCCTGGTACGCCACCTACTGGGACCTCGCCACCGCCGACCCGGCCGTCAGCACGGCCGCACACCGCCGACGCCTCCAAGATCTCTCCCGACGCATCGCCGGCCACCCCTACTGGCAGACCCCGGCCGGCACCCCGGCGGCCCGGATGGCACTCAAGGAACTCGCCCGCGTACGGGTCCAGCCATGACGAACGACGCCGGAGTCGGTGGTGCCGTCCAGCCGGGGTCCCACGGCCGCCACGACTGCGTTCCGCTGCCACCCCACCGCGTCCCGCGCCGGTTCCGGCACCCGCTCGCGCGCCGGCAGAAGGGGCCTCTGCCACGCCGGCCTCCCCCTGCCACGCGGTACCGAACAGCCGAGCAAGCAGAAAGGCAATGGCCTCGACGTCTCCGAGCGGCATCTCGGCTTCGACACCTTCGACCTGGTCGAGCAGATGCTCGTGTCGCACCACTTCACCCGCGACGGCGACGATGACGGCCGCTAGGGCGGACGACTCCCGTCACCGGTACGTCTGGCCGGCGGAGCTCGACCTGATGGCGCGGATCGCCGGGCTCACGCTGGAACGCCGTGTCGCCGACTGGCGCGGTGCCCCGTTCACCCGGGACTCCGCGCATCACATCTCCGTGTGGCGCAAGCCACCGGCCCGAGGCCGGGAAGACGTGGTGGGATCGCGAGGTCGAGCTTGAGGTACGCCCTCGCGGTCACCGTCGGAGGGGTTCGGCGATCATGCGCAGTCCCGCTGGTGCGAGCGCGAGCCTGACGTGTGGGCGTACGCGGCTGTCCGGGACCGGCCGCAGGCGCCGGCGGGATGCGATGGCGCTGATCAGGATGACGCCTTCGGCCAGCGCGAACGCGTCGCCCAGGCACTTGCGTCGTCCGGAGCTGAAGGGGATGTACGCATGGCGGGCGGCGGCGGTGAGTGGAGCGCTCCAGCGGCCCGGGTCGAAGCGCTCGGCGTCGGGAAAGTCCGGGCCGTGCTGGAGTTGGTAGGCGCTGAAGAAGAAGTCGGTGCCCGCGGGGAAGTGGTGTCCGCCGAGGACGACGTCGGTGGTGCTCACACGGGTCAGCAACGGGGCCGGCGGGTACAGGCGCAGCACTTCGAGCAGGACGTCGCGTGTGTACGGGAGCGCCGGCAGGTCGGCGGCGGTCGCCGTGGCACCCGCCAAGGTGTCGTGCAGCTCGGCGTGGAGGCGGGCTTCGACGTGCGGATGGCGCGCCAGGAGGTGAAAGAGCCATGCCACGGTGGCGGCGAGGGTTTCCGCACCGGCGATGAGCAGGGTGATGACCTGGTCGCGCAGTTCCTCGTCGGTGAACGCGGGGATCCCGGCGTCGTCCGCCGGGACCAGCAGCGTGGTCAACACCCCACCTGAACAAGGGGACTTGTGTGCCGCGGCGACCACTTGGTCCGCGGCCGCCCGCGCTGCGGTCCGGGCGCGGTCGAAACGCCGGTTGCCCGGGGTGGGCAGCTGATGGAGCCACGGGTGGGGGATGGCCGCGCGGATGAAGACACCGGCGATCAATACCCGTATGTGCGAGGTGAGTTGATCCGCCTGGCGCGGATCGATGGTGGGCAGCAGGGCGCGGATCAGCACGCGCATCGTGGTGGTGGTCAGGTCTGCCAGAAGGTCGATCTCGCGTCCGGGTTGCCAGGATTGGGCCAGAGCCTCGGCCTCCTCCCCCATCACGGTAGCGTACGCGTTGATGCGCGCGGTGGTGAAGGCGGGCTGCAGGAGGCGGCGTTGGCGCCGGTGGTTCGCGTCGGTGGCGGTCCCCAGGCCATCGCCCAGGAGGTCACGGCCCCGGTCGAGGAGGGGCCCGCCCTTGTCGAAGTCGTGGGAGACGAGCAGGGCGTGCACCAGGTCAGGGCGGCAAACCAGGTAGGCGGGACGCGGGCCCACTTTCACCCGTTGGACCGTATCCCCGTCCCGGCACCGGAGCAGCCAGGGCAGGGAGCCGTACAGCAGGCGCGGGGTGTGTCCCAGCAGCGGCAGAGCGCCCGGTGCGACCGGAACCCCGTAGCGCGTGCGGCGTTGGCGTGTCATTGCTTTACTCCCGGTCCGGGTTGCGGTCCTGTTCGTGCTCCTGGCCCTGGCGTTGCCCTGGTCCTGGCTCTCGTTCCTGCTCCCGTTCCTGCTCTCGTTCCGGCTTGGCACGGCTGCCTTTTCAAGCTCAAGCTCGGGCTCGGGCTCGGGCTCGGGCTCGGGCTCGGGCTCGGGCTCGGGCTCGGGCTCGGGCTCGGCTCCTGTCCGCCGGCCCCGGGCGGTCACAGCGTGCTGAACGCGGCGATCACGACGGCCGCGTACCAGTACTCGAACCATCGGTAGGTGCGGTGGTCGTAGGCCGGGGTGCGACCCCGGCGGACGCGCCAGGCGATGGCCCAGCACAGGGTCGCGGTCGCCGCTTCGGCGGTCCAGCCCTTCGGGTCGCCGGCGCCGGCGCGGATGATGAGGAAGTGGTCCACGAGAGGCAGAAGGCCGAAGCCCACGCAGAGGAAGGTGCGGGTGGCGTTCTCCCCGAAGGCGAGCGGGAACGTCCTGCGGCCGGTGACCGCGTCGCCGTGCAGATCGCGCAAGTCCTGGACGGGGATCAGGAAGAAGACGGACACGGCCAAGGTCACCATCCAGCGCCAGGCCTCCGCGGTGAGTGGGGCGACCATCTGCCAGGCGGGGCCGAGCATGAGCGGTATGCCGAGGCTGATGACGGCGTTCTTCACCACCCACCGCCGAGCGCCTCCCAGATTGTGCAGCAGAGTCACGGCTTCCCAGACCAGGGCCCACTGCCACACCCCGAGCGCCCAGCCGGCCAGGGGAAAGGCCGCGAGGGCGAATACGGCGCGCCACACGGTCGCCCGCCGACCGGCCTCCCCCGCCACCAGTGGGCGGAAGGGCTTGTTGAGCTGGTCCTCGCGCAGACCTGCCAGCTGATTGGTCAGGCAGAAGGTGTAGAGGTAGAGCCAGAAGTAGACGAGGCATCCCGCGACCACGACAGCGAGGCGCCCGGCCGGAAGCCGGAAGTGAACGGCCACCCCCAGGGTCATCAGCACCCCGGGACAAAACCCCGACCAGACGTCGTTCCTGATGAACCGCCAGCTCACCCAGGGCTCGTGGCACAGTCGCCTCCACGCCGCCGATCGGGCCGATTCGACGCTCCTGTGCGCCGCGTCCCGGGAGGCCCGGAGGGCCGCGGCGGACCCGGGCGCCTCGCATGATGTGCCGGCCGTCGCGGCGGGCCCGGGAACCTTGCTCGGTGTGCCGGCCATCGCGGCTGCTCCTAGGTGTCGTGAGGGCTGGGGCGAGGGTGACGTCGTGCCCGGCGGGCGTCCGTGAACGCTCAGTGATCGCGGTGGACCGCCTGCGCCGCGAGTGTTCCGAGCGCCATGCGCGCCGAGGGCGGGATGTCCTCGCGCTCCAGACAGCGCAACGCCTCTTCGACCTGTCGTGCCGCCTCGCTCTCGGCGGCGGCCCGGCCCCCCGCGCGCTCGATCTTCCGTGTCAGTTCCTGCACTTGACCCGGACTGAGCCGGCCGGGCACCCCGTAAAGGCGGGCGATGGGGGCGGCCGTGGCCCGGTCGCGGGACAGCGCCGCGAGAACGGGCAGGGTCTTCTTCCGTGCCAGCAGATCCGCCCCGACCGGCTTGCCCGTCCGCGCGGTGTCGCCCCAGATGCCCAGCACGTCGTCGACGCACTGGAACGCGACCCCCAGGTGCCGTCCGAAGCGGCCGAGCGCCTGCACGACGCCGGGCGATGCCTGGGCGAGTACCGCACCCAGGGAACAGGCGCTGGATGTCAACGCTCCGGTCTTGCCGGCGGCCATGTCCAGGTAGTCGTCCATCGTGATGAGGCCGCACTGTTCGAAGGAGGTGTCGGCGCTCTGCCCGTGCACCAGTTGCTGGAGCGACTCCACCAACAGCGCCACCGCGGCCAGGCTCCCCGTATGCGTGAGTACCCGCAGCGCCAGCATCAGCAGCGCGTCGCCGGCCAAAACCGTGGCAGGCACCCCGAATTCCACCCATGCCGCCGGCCGGTGACGGCGTGTCCGGTCCCCGTCCATGATGTCGTCGTGCAGCAGGGTGAAGTTGTGCACGAGTTCCACCGCAACGGCGGCGGCGACGGCGTCCGTCTCGCACCCACCGCCGGCCACCGCACACGCCAGTGCCAGGGCCGGGCGCACCCCCTTGCCACCGGCGACCGCCGCCGCCGGGGCCCTTGACGCAACAGGAAGACCCAGCTGGTAGGTGGCAACGCGCCGCAGCGCCTCCGGGAGCGTGGACACCGCCTCCCCCACTGCGGCCCACACCAACGCGGTCGCCGATGTGTCCCCACCACACCGGGCGGGCGCCAACGACGCGGCGTGCCGACGGGCGTGCCGTTCCGGATCCTCGCGCACTGCCACCCCCACGGCATCGCCCCCAACCATCTCCCCAGGCCACATCCACGGCACGCGGGGCGCTGGCACGCAGGACATACCCCGCAGCCCGAGCCAACAAGGTGGCGCAGCGGGCGCATTGGCAGCACGGACGGCGCTCACCCCGCTCGCACGGAAGCCAATCCGGCTGCCCCGCAAGGCACATCACTCGCCGGCCCCACTAGCGGCGTGTGGTTCCGCGCCCGGCCGTGGTGGTGCGCCCGGCCGTCGCGGTGCATCCGGCCGTGGTCGCGGGCCCGGCCGTGGTCGCGGGCCCCGCTGCGGTCGTCTGCGCACGGGCTTCGCCCTGAAGGGCCCACGCCACGCCGGGCGACGTACAACAATGAGATCATCTGCCCATGGACGCGAGCGCAGTAAAGATGGTCGCTATTCCGGCCGGTCAGGTAACGCTGTCGGACCGGCGGACGCAGCGCAGCTGGTCGGTCGAGCTTGCGCCCTACGAGCTCGCGGCGTTCCCGGTCAGCCAGGGACTGTACGCACAGGTCACCGGCGAGCGCCCGAGCACCGCGCAAGGGGCCCAGGGGGTCCACGCCGACGCATTACCCGTGGAGAGCGTTTCCTGGTGGGACGCGGTCCGCTTCTGCAACGCCCTGTCCCAACGCGAGGGACTCGCACCGGCCTACCTCCTTCACGCCAACGGTGAGGGCATCGAGTGGGACGCCTCCGCCGACGGGTACCGCCTGCCGACCGAAGCCGAGTGGGAGCACGCCTGCCGTGCCGACACGACCGGACCGCGCTACGGGCCCCTGGACGAGATCGCCTGGTACCGGGGGAACTCGCAGGAGCGGGTGCACCACGTGGGCGGCAAGCAGCCCAACCCGTGGGGCCTGTACGACATGCTCGGCAACGTCTGGGACTGGTGCTGGGACGTGTACGACGCCGAGGTCTACGGCGCGTACAGGGTGCTGCGGGGCGGTGGCTGGTTCGACGAGCACTGGAGCTGCCGGGCCTCCGCGCGGCGACGCAGCCACCCCACTTTCCAGGTCGACGACGTGGGCTTCCGCGTCGCGCGTTCCGGCGGATCGACCGCTTCCCCGTGACCCTGCGACGGCCGACCCGGGGCGACGACCAGCATCCCTCCCGCTCGGTCGCCCCCTGAGGCACCGCCCCGTGGACGGGCGCGGTGCGGGGCCACGTGACGTGCCCCGCACCGCGGAGGGCTCAGATGCCGAACGGTGCGGCGTAGTGAACGGTTCCCCGGGGCAGCGCGTGTCCGGCGTCGAGGGCGAGCGCCATCACGGCGTCGTCCGGGACGTCGATGTTCAGGCCGATGCCGTGGACGGTCGCGCGGGTGAGACACAGGGCCGGGACGCTGCCGACGTGGCAGCGGGTCAATAGGGCATGACCGACGGGGCGGCCGTCCTCGTCGGTGGAGACGACGGAGAGTCCGTCGATCGGCGCCCGTGCGTCGGCCCGCAGGGCGTCGACCAGATCAGCCTCCTCCTCGGAGGCGAACGCGGCAACAAGCGCACAGGGCACCCGAACTACAGACGCGCGTCCCGAATGAGCGTCACTGAGCGACCGGTGGCCGTAATGTCGACGCTGTGACCGAGGAGGACTTCCGATGCGCCGCGTGACCTATTCGATGGGGATCTCGCTCGATGGCTACATCGTCGGGCCGTCCGGCGACTTCGACTGGACGGCTCCGGACGACGAGGTCTTTCGCCTCGTCACCGAAGAGATCCGGGGAGTCGGCGTCCACCTGATGGGGCGGCGGTTGTACGAGACGATGCTGTACTGGGACACCGCCGAGCAGGATCCGTCACTCGACGACTCGATGCGGGAGTGGGCCGCCATCTGGAAGGCGCTCCCCAAAGTGGTGTTCTCCACCACGCTCTCGGCGGTTCAGGGCAGCAACACGCGGCTCGCTTCCGGCAGTGTGACGGAGGAGATCGAGCGGTTGCGCGCCGAGCCCGATGAGGGCGACATCGCGATCGGCGGAGCGACCCTCGCCGCCGAAGCGGCCGCGGCCGGGCTCATCGACGAGTACCGTCCCCGCGTCTACCCGGTACTCGTTGGCGGCGGCATCCCGTTCTTTCCGCGGCACGAGCAGCATGTGGATCTCGAACTCGTCGAGACCCACACCGTCAACTCACGAGTCGTCCATGTCCGCTACCGCGTTGCGCACCGGGGTGTCGCGTAGCGAACACCGCTGCGGGAGGCCTGGAGCCCTGCCCCAGAGCACTTCATATGTGGCGTGAGCATGTATGTGGGCCCCACACCGCTTTTCCGCGGTGTGGGGCCCACATATGCAAAGGCGCGTAGCGGCTACCAGCGATACCAGCGGCCACTACCTCCCTTGGGACGGGCGATGAACCCGACCAGCCACACGACGAGCACGATGATCGCGATCCACCACAGTGCCTTGAGTGCGAAACCCGCACCGAAGAGGATCAGAGCCAGCAGAAGAACGAGAAGCAGGGGAACCATAGTTATCAACCTCCAAGCCATCGAATGCCCCGCGATTACCGACCCACACACCCACGACGCCTCTGCTTATGGATTCTTTATCCGGGCATCCTGATCCCCCTTCCCACCGGCCCTGATCAGCACCGATCACCCAGGATGGCCCGGATCGGCCGCCGACGAAGCCGGGACGCCCGCACACAAACCCACGCGGCGCACATCCTCCGATTCGCTGTCGCTCCAGGCTCCGTCCACCGGCCGCGCCCAGAGTTCCTCCCGCCCGGCTCCCGCCTCGGCCGCCCGCACGCGGTACGCATGTGGCGGCGCAAGCGGACGCTCGGCAGGCCGGCACCATGCCCACGTGATGTGAACCGGAGGACGACACCAGATGCTCATGGCCCACCCCGCGGTCCTGCGGGACCTGATGGACCAGTACGACGCGCTGCGCAGCCTTCACACCGGGAGCGGCACGGCCGAGGTCAGGCGGCGAATGGACGACGCCGCTTACACCTTGTGCGTGTTGACCGGCACCCGCGACATCGGTGCCGCCCTCCTCGCCGCGCGCCACCAACTGGGCGGGGTGCGCCCGCACGACGACTCCCTCGTTCCTGCCTGACTCGACGGCGCCGCCGGCAGAAACGTATACGCACCGTGTTTGCGCCGCGCCATATTGGTTACCAGGTGTAGTGAGAGCCCGTCAGTAATCGACGGAAGGAAGCAACATGACGCTCGTTACGGCGCTCATCCTCGTCGCGGTCATCACTCTCGTGCTCCTGCTCGCGCTCGCGCCCTCGGCGCCCGCCAGGCGGAACCCGTCGCCCCGCAGTCCCAACCGCCTGTCCAGGGTCCCTGGCCAGCGCACCGTTCACCACCACACCCGCTGAACCGACGCGGGCCGGGCCGACCCGGTGTCACGACATCTGGGGCCGGCCCGGCCCGTCGGCGGACCGAGCGGGCGGACGTTGTCGACGGTCGGGCAATTCCCCGGCGATCCACCTGACCAGCGTCACGCGATGCCCCGTCTCTGCGATCACGACTCCCCATGGGGACGGCGAATCCGTCGGAGTGCACTCGGCAGGCCATGGCCCGCCTCTATGATGATCCGATGCGCCAGCCCATCGCGGATCCGTACTGGAACACCAACGTTGCCCGGCACTTGGGCATCCTCCGGGCGGTTCCCGAGGGGTGCGACGATGCCTTGGACGTCGGCTGCGGGGACGGGCTGCTGGCCCGGAAGCTTGCGGGGCGCGCGAAACACGTCACCGGGATCGACAAGGCGCCGGACATGATCGCCTGCGCACGGGAGTCCGCTGCCGGCCACCCACAACTCGCCTTCGTCGAGGGAGACTTCCTCGCCGTGAAACTTCCCCGCGCGGAGTACGACTTCGTCTGCTCGGTGACCACGATCCATCACATGGACTTCGAGGCGGCCCTCGTTCGCATGCGCGAGCTGCTGCGGCCTGGCGGCACGCTGGTGGTGGTCGGTCTGGCCCGCGAGGCGAGCGTGACGGAGTGGGCGACGTTCATCGCGGCTGCCCCGATCGTGCGGATCACGAAGGTGCTGCGTCGCGCGCGTGGCCCGCAGGGCATGCCGGTCGCCGACCCGGAGATGAGCTATGGGCAGGTGCGGACTGCTGCCCGGCGGCTGCTGCCCGGCGTGCGCTATCGCCGGCATGTGCTGCGCCGGTACTCGCTGACCTGGGAGAAGCCCGCCCGTTGATCCGGAATCGATGGCCGTCTTCACCATCTGGGGCGGTTTGATCTTCATGTGATTCTCTACGACGGTTCCTCACCGACTGGTGCCCGACAACCTGAACACCGGCGCCGACACGTCCGACCTCGACGACCCCGACGACCCCGACGACCCCGAAGTCACCAAGACGCGTGCCGAACTCGCCGCCCACTACGGCGGGTTGGCGGGCCCGGCGTGTGCCTTGAGACGAAGGCCGCCATCGCCGCCCGGGAGCTGGGGAATTACGTGACTCAGCCCCCGGCGGGATACGGGAACATCCCCAGACCGGCCAGGAACAGGACGGCGGCCGCATCGGGCATTCGCGGGCCCGCTGTCGGTCAGGTGGCCCGCAGTTCGCTCATGAGGCGCTTCATGAGTGGTGTCTGGACGCCCAGTTGCTCTGCCGCTCGCAGCAGTGCCCCGCCGATCGCGTCCAGTTCCAGCGGGCGGCCGGCTTCCGCGTCGCGCAGCATCGACGACTTGCTGCCGGCCGGGAACGCGTCGTAGCGCGACAGCACCTGTGCGGCGTCCGCCGGCCCGCCTGCCGCCCTGCTGACGGCGCTGGTCTCCTCGACGAGCGCCGTCAGTTCGTCGCGCCGTTCGGACCGGATGCCGCCGATCGGCAGCCGATAGCGGGTCGTGAGAAGCGCGAACGGTGCCAGGAAAGCCAACTTGCCCCACAGCACGGCGTTTTCGTCCTCGATGACCCGCGTGTTGGCACCGGCGGCGTTGAGCAGTGCCGCGACCTCGGCGACGGCCTCACGGGACGCCGCTGCGGCCAGATCGATGTCGAGGAACGGGCTGCCCTGTTCGATGACACCCGGCGCGGTACGGGTGGACTCGACACGGATCACGCCCGGAACCACCCGCTCCGCGCCATAGCGCGCCCGCAAGGTGTCCATGTGCTCGATGCCGTTGAGCAACGGCACCACGATGCCACCGTCAAGCAGCGGGGCCGGCGTGCGGTCGAGTGCCGCGTCGAGCGCCGTCTGCTTGACCGTGACCAGGCAGAGGTCGACGGGCTCGCGGAGCAGGGTGTCTGCCTCGACTGCGGCGGTGAACTCGCCGAACTGCCCGCTGTGTACGCGGATGCCGTCGCGCCGCAGGGCCCGCGTGGTCTCCTCCCCGGCGATGCAGATCACGCGGCATCCGGCCCGGGACAGGAGCGCGGCGAGCAGGCCGCCGATCCCCCCGGGGCCGAGCACTGCCACCGTCAAGGCAGGCGGAAGAACTCCGGGTTCGTGGTCAGGTGTTGCCGTGGAGGGCATCAGGTCTCGCTCGTGCATGGGGTCTTCTCTCTTTCACGGGGTCGACACCCGGCCCGCCGCCTCCACCTCGTCCGGGCGGGGCGTGAGGGGCGGGACGGGTTGCCGCCTTGGGCCCGGGACGATCCTCGCGAGGCTCCAGGGGCAAGTCAATCCTCGGGGCTTCTTACGTACCCCCAAGGGATTGCTTCGGTGTGGGGCGGACCTATGTTGGCCGTATGCCCATGACCTTCGACGACCTACGCATATTCGTGGCGGTGTGCCGTGCCGGGAGTTTGAGCGCCGTCGCCCGCGAACTGTCGTGCACCCAGTCCGCCGTCAGCCAGCACGTGAAGCGGCTGGAGCGGGCGACGGGGGTGCGCCTCCTGGAACGCCGGCCTCGAGGCGTCGTACCCACCGCCGAGGGGCGTGTGCTCCAGAAAGCGGCCGCGGAGGGCATCACCGGCCTCGACCTGGCACTGCGTCGGCTCGGCGAACTCGCCCGCGGCGAAACCGGGTCGGTCAGGGTGACGACCGGCGCCACATCGGTGCGTCACTTCATGTCCGAGGCCGTCGTCGCGTTCCGCGAGGAGTATCCGGGTGCGCTCTTGGAGTTCCGGACCGAGACATCCAGCGTGAACTGCTTCGAGGCACTCACCGAAGGCGCCGTCGACCTGGCCTGGGTCACCATCGGGAAGCCGGTGCGCGGGATTGAACAGCGGCCCGTCGTGGAGCTGCCCTGGGTGCTCGCGGTGCGGGCCGACGATCCGCTCGCTGCCCGGAGCCGGATCACGCCTGCCGACCTCTCCGGTGTCCGGCACATCCGGTTCCCGGAGAACTCCTCTTCCCGCAGCCATGTGGACACCGCCCTGGCCCGGCTCGGTGTCCACCTCACGTCGGACACGGCCGTCGCCGACTGGGACACCGCCATCCTGCTCGCCGGGCTGGGAGTGGGCCACGCGGTGGTGCCCGACCTTCCCGGACAGGGTCTCGCCGGCACGCCCGCCGGCGCCTTGCGGTTCCTGCCCCTGCCCGATCTTCCCCCTCTGCCCATCGGCTGGGCGGTACGACGGTGGGAAGCGCTCACGCCCCTGGCGCGCGCCTTCGCGGACCTGGTCGCCGCCGAGTTGGAGCGCGGCTGATGGCAGATGCAGCAGTGCTTGGCGCAGTACTGGCACGTCGGCGCCGCTGAAGTCGCATCGACGCGGTGCTGGTTCCGGAGGCACAGGGCCGAGCGCGCCCCGGGTCCATCGGGCGCGGAAGAGTGGCCTCCGGCACCGTCCGACGGAAGCCGTCCGCGGAAGGGTGGCCTCCGGCCCCGTCCGACGAAAGCCGTCCCAGGGCCGGGGCACTCACAGCGATCCGTGAGGGGGTCCGGGGGCGGTAGCGTGTCGCCGTGTGACCCATACCGAGATCGAGATCACCGAAGAACTGGTCCGGGATCTGCTGCACGATCAGCACCCGGACCTGGCTGGTCTCCCTTTGGAGCTCGGCGCACGCGGCTGGGACAATCAGGTGTGGCGCCTCGGGGACGAGCTCGCCGTGCGGCTGCCCTGGGCGACACAGTCCGCGGATGCGCTGCTGCGCAAAGAGCACGAGTGGGTTCCCGCCCTCGCCCCTCGTCTTCCCCTGCCGGTCCCTGTCCCCCAGCGCCTCAGCGAGCCCTCCGCCCGGTTTCCGCGGCCCTGGATCGTCACCACTTGGGTGCCGGGAACCCCCGCCGATCGCGCCCCCGCCACGCGCGCCGCCGAGTCGGCCGACGCCCTGGCCGCCTTCCTGACCGCGCTTCACCGGCCCGCGCCCGAAGGGGCGCCCGCCGGCCGCGATCGTGGTGGCCCGCTGGCCGACCAGGCCGAGGGGTTCGAGCGACAGCTCACGACGGCAACCGACCTCGGCCTGATCCCCGACGCCAATGCCGTTCGCGCGGTGTGGGACGACGCCGTCGCCGCGCCCGAATGGTCGGGGCCTGCGCTGTGGCTCCACGGCGATCTGCATCCCGCCAACGTCCTCACGGCGGACGGCGCCTTCTGCGGCGTGATCGACTTCGGTGACCTCTTCGCGGGCGATCCGGCCTGCGACCTCGCCGCCGCGTGGATTCTCCTGCCGGACGGCGCCGCCGAGCGCTTCCACGCCTCCTATCAGCCGGCAGTGGACCCGGCGACCCTTCGCCGGGCGCGTGGGTGGGCGACGTTGAAGGCCCTCGCCTGCGTCTTCATCGGAGAGGCCGGTGTCCACGGCCGTCCGGGTGGCAAGCGCACCTGGGGCCCACCTGGGCACGCCTCGCTGCGACGCCTCACTGCCACGATCCACCGCCCCGGTCCCCCGGCCCCGACGCAGTGATGCGGCGGCAACGGCGCCGGCCCGGTCAGGATCCCGGGGCGCGTCGCTCGATCTGCGCCCGGTTGACCTCGTCCAGGTGCCTCGCCTGTCGTCGCGTCAGCAACTCGTCGATGGGTTCGAGAACGCGGTCCCACGCCCGTTCCGCTTCGGGTGCCCGACCGGAATTGCGTGCATAGTTCTGGGCTGCGCGTATCGCTCGGTCGTAGAGGGCATGGTCCATGGCCGGGGCGGTCGAGCGCTCGCGTCGCAACCACGCGACCAGCCACGGCATGTCTCTGGCCCAGCTCGGGTTCGCCAGGGAACGCACCCGCAGATACCCCAGCTGGTCCCACCATCGGCGGCTGTGCCACTTGCGTGAGTCCGCCGGCGGCAGGCCGTGGGGCGGATCCTTCACCTGAACCACATGTCCGGGCGACGGCGTGCGAGATGAATGACGACGTCGGCAGTGATCTCCACCGTGCCCGGCAGAACCCGGCCGATCGCTCGGTAGGTCAACTCACGCTTTGTACGCGGCAGTTGCAAGTACGCCGAGACGGTCGTCAGGTGCCCGAGATAGTCGGCGGCGCTCATGGTCAGACGCCGCTCGACGGCATCCTGACGGACGTCGAAGAACAAAGGGGAGCGCTCCAGCTCCGTACCCGGCCACTGCATCTCCGCTTCCGGAGCGGTTCCGTCGGGTGACGGAACCTCGTCCTCCCCCAGGAACGGCGCCCGCGCCGCACGGACGGACTCTTCCACGGCCGGGTCGGCCGGCCGCACAGCTCCGCCGAACGAGGCGAACACGCCCTCGGGTTCGAGGAGAGCGGCCACCCTCGGCCACCTGCCCTCCGGGCTCGTCCAGTGCAGGGATGCCGCCGCGTAGACCAACCCGTAGGTGCCGGCCGGCCGCAGGTCCTCGAACGCGGCCCGTACGGTCGTCACGTTAGGGGGCGCCGTCCTTTTCAGCTCGGCGAGCATGGCGGAGTCGGGCTCGGTCGCGGTGACCTCGACCCCGTGCGCGGCGAACAGGCGGGTCGCTTTGCCGGTCCCGGCACCGATTTCCAAGGCCGTCCGAACGGGCCGGCCCGCGTACGCCATCACCAGGTCGAGGAGCTCATCTGGGTACCCGGGCCGGAACCTCTCATAGGCTCCCGCGACGGCGCCGAAGCTCAGTGCACGAGCGGACATGCCGACCATCCTGGCACGACCCGCACCGGCAGCGCTTGGAGTTGCCCACGGGGCGCGAGTGGTGCGCGCCCGGCCCGCTGTCAGCGGCCCAGCGGCTGTGCCAGTGGGCGAGAGGGCTCCACCCGGGCTGCTACTCCGGGCTCCCCGCCGCCGTCCTCACCCGGGATTCGAGGTCCTGCCGGGCTTCGTCGTGGTCCGCCGCGTACTCGGCGACGGCGGCCTGCATGTCCCGGGCCAGATCGCGCCACGCGCGCCATGCGGTCTCGTACGTCCGTGTCTGACGCGCCGACCACGAGCGGGCACCCGGCGGCCCGTACTGGCTTCGCAACTGCTCCGCCTGGACGGCCGCCGCATCGACCGTACGCTGCATCTCGACGAGTTCCTCGAACGTGTGCGCCACGATCGCCGATCATAGGGCGGCCACGCACGACAGCCCGGGTGCGACCCGCGCGACACGGAATTCGCGAACTCCCACAGATTCGTGCACCCGCCCCCCGGAGGGAGCGGGTGCACGGTCATCGGCGGCGAATGCTCAGGGACGACACGTCGAAGGCCATCTCCGTCACGTCGGGTGGCGGCTTGGGGTGGTACCGACCCGCGCTGACGGACAAGTTCACGATCAGGTAGGCCCGCCAGTTGCGTCCCACGCCCGTCCGGTCGCCGAAGACGCGCACTCCGTTCACCCACCAGGTCACGGACCGTGCCCCGAACCGGACCCGCAGGTCGAGCTCCGCACCGGGAGAGACGCCGGTGCCACGGAAGTAGAACTGGCCGTCACGCACGTGGTTGGTCAGCTCCAGGAGATCCGGGTTGTCCGGGTGGTACTCGAAGACGTCGATCTCCTGACCGCCGTCGCGCCACGTCCAGATGGCGGGCCACGCACCCACTGCCACGGGCAGCCGCACACGCGCTTCCAGCACGTCCCCGGTGCGGACCATGAATCCCTCGGCGCTGCCCTCCGTGGTCAACAGGCCCGTGTTCCACGTGCCGTCGGGGTTGCGGGTCGCCCGGAACGCACCGGTCCGGCTGTACGCGGGATCCTCGACCAGGTAATCCAGCTTGTTGTCACCGGGGTTGACCGGGCCACCGTCCGGATACGCCGACGAGCGGCCCGCGACCCATTGCGTACGCGACGCGAAGTCGGCCGTGAACACGACCGGGCCGTCGCCCGCGCGCAGGCGCAGGCCTGGGCGCGTTCGGCGCGGACGCTCGCGCCACCGCGCGAAAGCTTTGGAGAGCACGGGGCAATACTGCCCAGGCATGGTGCGTGATATCCCTCCATACGCCTCGATAGTCGGCTGATGATGGATATGGCGTCACCGGCGAGGAGAGCCGCAAGCGCACCGCCGGCCCCCTGCCCCTGCCCCCGGCCAGGCACGGCGGAGTGGCGCGGGCGGCCCGCCCCCACCTCAACGCCGTGGTGCCGCGTTCTCCAGGTCTTCGACGCTGCCGGACATGATGGTGCGCAGGTGCTCGGTGATGGCTACGACAGGCCAGTCCCACCAGGCCACCGCCAGGAGCCGGGCGATGTCCCGCTCCGCGTACCGCGTGCGGATCAGGCGAGCGGGGTTGCCGCCGACCACGCCGTAGTCGGGGACGTCCCCGGTGACCACGGAGCCCGCTGCGATGATCGCGCCGTGTCCGATGCGTACGCCCGGCATGACGGTCGTACCGAAGCCGAACCAGACGTCGTTGCCGACCACCGTGTCCCCCCGGTTGGGCAGACCCGTGAGCAGGTCGAAGTGTTCGGCCCAGGATCCCCCCATGGTGGGGAACGGGAAGGTGGAGGGCCCGTCCATGCGGTGGTTGGCGCCGTTCATGAGGAACCGTACGCCGGTGCCGAGCGCGCAGAACTTCCCGATGACGAGCCGCTCGGGCCCGTAGTGGTAGAGCACGTTGCGGGCCTCGAACGCGGTGGCATGGTCCGGGTCGTCGTAGTACGAGAACTCCCCGACCTCGATCAGCGGGGACTTCACCAGCGGTTTGAGGAGCACCACGCGGGGCTGGTCGGGCATGGGATGCAGGACGGTGGGGTCGGCGGGTTGGGTCGGCAGGGGCATCGGACGGGGTCCTTTCGGGCAGATGTCGTGACGCTCGTCGGAGGCGCGGTGGTGACCGTGGACGGACCGTCGGCGCTCTCGGTTGCCCCCGATGGGCCGGGCGAGGCGGCCGCTGACCACACCCACTAAGCCCGTAATCGACCGAGACGGCGTTCCTCGCGGGTATTTCGCCTCGAACGTGCGCCCCGGTGACGTATTGTGCTGCCGATCATATGAATGAATAGTTGGGCGTGTGATGGGAATGGCCACCAGGGGTGGGGCAGCGGTGTTGCTCGGGGTAGAGACGTCGACGGTCTCCGCTCGCGAGTGCTTCCCGCCACGGAGCTGGAAGAGGATGCTCGAAGGCCTGGTCACCTCGCGGTCCCTGCATGATGTGTCTCATGGGACCCGTCGCATGCCCGGGATCACAAGGCGTGGACGCTCCCGCGCGGACGCGCCCGGTCTCCGCCCGAGGCCGTCGTGCCGAGGGGCCGGGCGGAAGACCACCGGTGGGCCGGAGCCACATATGTCGCCCTGCGCCGCTCCGTCAGCCCCCTCACCATTGCTCTCTCCGTCACGCCGACGGCTTCCCTGCCGGTGCGCCGACTCGTCGAACGGCCTCCGGCCGAGCACCTCCAACGAGGGTTGAGACAACCACTCTCAGGTGCGGGCATACGTCCTCACACACCATGGGCCGGCGCCCGTGCCACCTCCAACCATCTCTGACCCGTAAAGGCTTCGTTCGTGATGCGTTTCTTCCGTCGTGCCACTGCGTCCCCTTTGTCGAGCCCTGCGATCTTGTCGAGCCCTGCGATCAAGGTGCCGGCCGACCTGCCTGCTCCGCACATGCAGATCTGTGCGCACACGGACGACGACCTGTACTTCATGACACCGGACCTGCTGCAGAGCGTTCGGGCCGGCGTACCGGTCGTCAGCGTGTACCTCACCACGGGTGAGGCCGACGGTCTGAACCTGGCCTCCGACGACCCCGCCCGCAAGACGGCCACCCCCGACTATCCGGGCTACACCGCAGCGCGCCAGCACGGCATCAGAGCGGCCTACGCCGCCATGATCACCGGCAGTCGCCGCGCTCCGTGGGTGCGCGAGACGCTCGACGTGAGCGAAGGCGTCGTGGCCGAGATCAACACCCTCGAAGAGGGCCGCGTCACCCTGATCTTCCTCAACCTGCGTACCTGCGTGGCCCTGCCGGAGCAGAAGGTGCTTCACCTCTGGAGCAACAAGATCACCGAGCTGGGCACCCTGCGTCCCAGCGACAGCCCCATCCCGGCTCGTGGTGACGGCCGGACCCTGACCCGTGACGGGGTCATCTCCACTCTTGCCGACCTGCTGACCGCGTACCGGCCGGCGGTGGTCCGCGTCATGAACCCCGACCCCGACCGCACCCGGTACGACTCGGCCACCGACACGATCACCTACTGCGACAACAGCGACCACACCGCTGCCGCCCTGTTCGCCCTGGCCGCCCTGCGGGTCTACGAAGCGCGCGATCAGAGCCACCGTCCGGTCGTGGAGAGCTACTCGGGATACTGCAACAAGCTCCAGCCCGACAACCTCAGCCCTGCCGCCGCCGCCGAGAAGTTCCACTACCTCGCCATCTACGGTGGCGAAGACGGTCACGAGTGCACCAAGGGGCCGGGGCAATGCGGCGACCGCCCCCTCGGCAACCGCGCGTTCAACCGCTATTACGGTCAGAGCACCACGCACCGCTGGCGCGGCAGCACCACCTGGCTGCAGCCGCGTGGCGACGGCCGTCTCACCGCCTTCGCCGTCCTCGGTGGCCGCCCCGTTCTGTGGATCCAGGACACCCCCGGCGGCGATTCCTGGAGCGGCCCCGAAACGCTGGGGCTGTGGCCCGACGGCGACGAGGCACGCTGTCTGCCCCGGCTCGACGCCGTACGCGACGGACAGGGCCGCATTCACGTGTTCGCGGTCCGTGCCCTGATCGCGCTCGACCCGGAGGAGCACCGCCGCGAGGTCATGCACCTCCAGCAGGACACCCCCGACGGCCGCTTCGGCGCATGGCAGTCGCTGAGCAGCCCGCACGACCGGCACAACGCCATCCGTCGCCGCGCCCTCGGTATGCCCACCGCCTTGACCACCTCCTCCGGGCATCCGCAGATCGTGCTGCGCAACTTCGGCACCGGCCTCAGCGCGCGCACCGCCACCGACGGCGGCTGGGGCCCCTGGACCGATCTCCACGGCGGAACGCTCGAGGGCGCCAGCGCCATCACCCTGCGCAACGGCCACAGCGAGATCTACGCCACCACCAAGACCAGCATGCTGCGCTGGCACCAGCCCAAGCCCGACGGGCCCCTGGCCCGTGACTACGCCACCCAGCTCGCCCGCCCCGCCGGCTCGACGACCCTGCTGGAACAGACCGACGGCCGCCTGGTGATGTTCTCCCGCCAGCCGGGCACCGGCTGGCTTCTCGCCCACCGTCAACTCGAACCCGGGGGCGCGTGGGACACCCAGCCCCAACTCGTCGACACCACCCCCGGCTTCGGGTCCGTCGCGGCCACCCCCCTTGCCGGGGACAGCGCCGTCGTTCTCGTCCAGCGCCGCGACGACGGAACGCTGGCCTTCAGCCGCCAGCCGTTGGACGGCAGCCCGTTCTCCACCGAGTGGGCGCCCTGCGGCGGCGGCCCGTTCGCCCACACGCAGGCCGCCGCCCTCGACGCCGAAGGCCGCCTCGTCGTCACGACGATCGGCATCGACGCCCAGCTGCACGTCATCACCGTCCGGCCCACGGACGAGGGCGTCAACGCGTGGCCGGTCCGGGAACTGAGCACCCACCTCCCGCCGGCCTGATCGCCGGCACCCGGTACGCCGGAGGCGTCGTGCGGGACGGCCAAGAACGCTTGTTCCGGGTCGAGTTCGCCGGTGGCCAGGCGATGGGAGTCCGGGTCGTGCTCGGAGTGCGTCGACGACCTCGTCGGCAGCGGTGGCCACGGCCCGGATCGCTCGTGATGTCGCCCGGGGGTGGGTCACAGGCTGCGGGCCGTGATGTCTCCGTGGGAGGTGGTCGCGTGGATGGTGAGGGCGGCCGCGGACCCTTCGGTGTTGTTGAGGGCGTTGTGGACGCGGCCGGAGGACGTGCCCGCGTCCAGGGTGGCGTTGGCTCCGCGGGCGGCGCCGACCGTGATGTTGCCGGACTCGGTGCGCAGGGTGAGGGCGCCGTGCAGGGCTTCGGCGATCTGGATGTCACCCGCGGAAACCTTGATCTCGCTGTCTCCGGCCAGGCGGCCGACCGACACGTCTGCGGCATGGACGGTGAGCCGGAGGGCGGCCGTCTCGTCGAGCTGGACCGTGCCGTGGGCGCCGTCGAAGACGACGTCTCCGAGCCGGCCCACGGTGCGAAACTCGGCGCTGCCCGCCGCGGCCTCGACGCGGGAGCCGACGGGCAGTTCAAGGGTCACGTCGAGGGAGCCGCTGGAGCCGAAGTACTGGTTCTTCGTGGGGCCCTCGACGCGCAGGACACCGTCGGCGTGGACGACCGTGGTCTGCTCCGCGGCCTTCACGTCGCGGCTCTTCGCGGCGTCAGCCGGCCGGACGTCGACGGTGACACGGCTCTGGTCGGAGGCGATGATCTGGACGCGCCCGGCCGGGAGGGCGAGGACGGCGGTGACGGGGGTGGTGGTGTCGTACTTCTGCATGATCCGCTCCTGCGACTCGTGTCTTCTGTCGTCCGCGGCCGTTCGCCGCGTTGATGAAGACAGAGTGCGCGGGGTGGGTTTCAGCGGGGCCTCACCATGGTTTCAACAGGCTTCACGGCGGCTGCTCGCCGCCCTTCCCTTCGACGAGGGGGGGCGGGCGCGCTGGCCGACTGCCGGGGTGGGGCGACCGTAGGCCGGTACGGATGCACGTAGCTCCGGGTACACATACGTGGGGCTCAGCCGGCGATCCCGGCTGAGCCCCACCGCACTTCCGCGTGTCCCGGCCGCGTCAGTGCTGACAACGCTTCATTGCCTTCAGTGCTTGAAGACGTCCTTGATCTTCTCCTTGGCCTGGCGCGCGTCGCCCTTGGCCTGCTCGGCACGCCCCTCGGCCTCCAGACGCTCGTTGCCGACCGCCCGGCCCGCCGTCTCCTTGACCTTGCCCTTGGCCTGCTCGACCTTCGACTGAGTCTTCTCGTCACCCGACACAACAATCACTCCCACATATTCGTTGGCACACCGTGACAGAGGTACACCTGGCCACTTTCGTGGGATCTAAACCGATGCGATGCCTTCGCATCCCGCGCTCCTCGAAAAGGAGATCTTTCAGTAGATCTTTTCGATTCGAGGGCGTCTCGGGGGTGTGGCGGGTTCCGCGTGGGGCACACGGCGGTCCGGAGGTTGATAACTATGGTTCCCCTGCTTCTCGTTCTTCTGCTCGCCCTGATCCTGTTCGGTGCCGGTTTCGCTCTCAAGGCCCTGTGGTGGATAGCCATCGTGGTCCTGGTCGTGTGGCTCGTCGGGTTCGTCGCACGACCCCGCGGCGGAAGCGGCCGCTGGTATCGCTGGTAGACACGCACCACGCACGACTGCAACAGGCGAGGGGCCCGACGGAATGTCGGGCCCCTCGCCTGTTCTCATCCCTTTTCTTTCGATGTCGTCTTTCGATGCTCTCGACGTTTTGTCGATGCCGTCGAAGAACCTGTTTCTACCGAGTCGGGCCGCGCGGTGACAGCCGCAGTAACGGGAGACCGCGGTTTCCCTCGCCGCACCGGCGGATACGAAATCGTCGCCCGCCCGTACGCGCCGTTCAGGCCGGCGAGCCTTCTCCTTCCGCGCTGCCGCCGAGCATTCCGGCACGGAGCTTGGCGACGGTGCGGGACAGGAGGCGGGACACCTGCATCTGGGAGACGCCCAGTTGTTCGCCGATCTGGCTCTGGGTGAGTTCGGCGCCGAAGCGCAGCCGCAGCAGGAGGCGTTCGCGGTCGGAGAGTTCCGCCATCAGCGGCGCGAGCGCGTGGAAGTCCTCGACCAGACCCAGGGCGGGGTCCTCGGCTCCGATGACGTCGGCCAGGGCCGCCTCGCCGTCCACGGCGTCGCCGCTCAGCGCGGCGTCCAGGGAAGCGGAGGTATAACCGTTGGCAGCCAGCCGGGCCTCGGCGACCTCGTCCTCGCCGATGCCCATCAGCGCTGCCAGTTCCTTCGCCGTGGGCGAGCGGTCCAGGCGCTTTTCGAGTTCCTCGCGGGCGCGCGTCAGCTCCGCACGGCGCTCCTGAAGACGCCGGGGCACGTGCACGGCCCAGGTGGTGTCGCGGAAGAACCGCTTCATCTCGCCGACGATGTACGGCACGGCGAACGTGGCGAACTCGGTCTCGCGGGACAGCTCGAACCGGTCGATCGCCTTGATCAGGCCGATCATGCCGACCTGGACGACGTCCTCCAACTCGTCCGCGAAACCTCGGAAGCGGCGGGCGGCGAACCGCACCAGCGACATGTTCATCTCGATCAAGGTGTTCCGCGCGTACTGGTGCTCCGGCGTGCCCTCCCTCAGCACGGCAAGGCGTTCGAAGAACTGCCGCGACAGCTCGCGCGCGTCGGCGGGCGCGACCTGTGCGGGCGATTCGATCACCGGAAGTGCCTGCGCCCCGACCGTGCCCGCCCCTCGTGTACCTCGCGTGCCGGTCGCCACGACAGTCACAGCCGCTCCCCTCTCGCTTCTCAGTCCTCAGTCCTCGGTCAACCGGAGGGTCGATCTCATGCCCCCAAGCCGACAGGAAATCTATCACGCACGAGATAGATATTACGTTGCTGCGGCATGACTGTTTATGCCGTGGCCGAGAAGTTGGATGCGTGCGGCGGCGCCCTCACCAGGAGCGGAGCCACTGGGAGCGAAGGGTACGCCCTCGCGCGGAACGAAGGACTCCGGCCGCGCGGCGCGGGCTCGTCGCGCGGCCGGGCATTACGGTTCATTCCATGACGAAAGAGACGGAACGCACCGGGGACGAATCGGCCGACGCACAGGAGGCCCGCCGCGCGATCGACGCGTATCTGAGCCGACGCGCCGCATCCGCCCAGGAGCGCGAGGGAGCCGAGTACGCCGCCGACCGGGAGCCGGGGACCGGCGGACCGCCCGGACGGGCCGGCGGCCGGATCGGCGACGACATCGCGGAGTGCGTCGCACGTGAGGCGTGGGACGCGGTGCAGGACGCCACTCCCGCTCCTCCCGACCCCGGGGCGGGCCCGGCGGAGAAGACCGAGATGTCACCCGAACGTGCGGAACTCCACCGTCGGGCGGTCGCCGTCGCGCGGGGGCTGCGGGAGCTCGGCTATCACCTGGACGAGACCCTGCTGCCGGGCCCGGACATGGCCGCGGGCTGACGGGCCCGGCTCCGGCGGGTCAGCTGCTTCCCCAGTCGAGGCGGAGCACCGCGAGGTCGTCGGAGTGGCGTCCCGCGTTGAGCGCGTGGGTCTCCTTGATGAGGCGGTCCACGTGAGCGGCGGGATCGGTAGGCGGCAGCTGGTCGATCAGGTTCAGGAGCCCCTCGACGCCGAGACGGCCGTCCGCCGTGCCGTTGTGGCCCTCGGTCAGGCCGTCGGTGTAGAGCGTCAGAGCTCCGGATTCCGGGAGCGGAATGACCGTCGCCGCCCAGCTGCGCTGCTCCGGTGCGATCCCCAGGGCGATCCCGAGTTCCGCGACCACTTCACGGGTGCCCTCCGGCGTGGTGAGCAGGGGCTCGTGGTGGCCTGCGAGGTGCAGGGTGGCGGTGCGGGCCTTCTCGTCGAGGGTGAGCAGGGCGCAGGTGGCGAACAGGCTGTGGCTGCCGCGTTCGGCGATCAGGATGCGTTCCATGAGGTGCAGGAGGTCCGGGCCGCGGTGTCCGCCGAGGACCAGTGAGCGCCAGGCGATGCGCAGGCAGACGCCGAGCGCGGCCGCGTCGGGGCCGTGGCCGCTGACGTCGCCGACGACGGCGCGCAGCAATCCGTCGTCGCATTCCACGACGTCCAGGAAGTCTCCGCCGAGCAGGGCCAGTTCGCCGCCCGGCAGATAGCGCGAGGTCACCGTGACGGTGGAGGTGTCGAGGATCGGCTGGGGCAGCAGACCCCGCTCCAGGCGGGCGTTCTCCCCGGCGCGCAGCCGGGCCGCCTGTGCTTCGGCGCTCGCCCGTTCGGTCTGGCTGCGGTAGACGGCGTACTGCAGGGTGCGGCGCAGCAGGTCCGCTTCGACCTTTCCCTTGACCAGGTAGTCCTGGGCGCCGGCGGCCATGGCTTCGGGGCCGGCCTGCGACTCGGAGAGCCCGGTCAGGACGATCACCGCGGTGTGCGGGGCGAAGCCGCGGACGGCGGTCACCGCGTTGGTGCCCGAGACGTCCGGCAGGTGCAGATCGAGGAGGATGCAGTCGATGAGCGGGGTGGTGAGTTCGGAGCGGGCCTCGGCCAGGCTGGTGCACGTGGTGAGCTCGAAGCGCAGGCCGGTGTCGTGGAGGAGCTCCTCCACGAGCAGGGCGTCGCCTTCGTCGTCCTCGATCAGGAGGACGCGGTAGATCGCTTCCGCCGGTCTCGTGCCAGGTGGTGTCGGCGCTGTGGTCATGGCGTCGGCTCCGCGTGCTCGGGGTCGGGGTCGGCGGCCTCGGAGCCGGTGTCGGGACCACCGATCGAGGGCGGCGCCTCGGCCAGGGTGAACGTGATGCGGGCGCCGTCCGTGTACTCGGGATCGACCGCGATGGTTCCGCCGTGGAACTCGACGATCTTCTTGCACATCGCGAGACCGATGCCGCTGCCGCTGTAGACGTCCTTGGTGTGCAGCCGTTGGAAGATCACGAAGACCTTCTCCGCGTATTCGGGCGCGATGCCGATGCCGTCGTCGGTCACCGTGAAGCGCCACAGCGGGCCCTCCTGAGCCACCGCGACATGGATGTGCGGATGCTGATCCGGGCGGCGGAACTTCACGGCGTTGCCGATCAGGTTCTGCCACAGCATGCCCATCTGTGTGGGGTCGGCGACGAGGCTCGGCAGTTCGTCGCAGGTGATCTCCGCGCCGGTTTCCTCGATGCTGACGCTCAGGGCGGAGAGGGTCTGCTTCATCACCGAGCCGAGGTCGACGCTCTGGTGGGCGTGGTGGACGCGGCCCACCCGGGAGAAGTCGAGGAGGTCGTTGATGAGGACCTGCATGCGGTTCGCCCCGTCGACCGCGAAGCCGATGTACTGATCCGCCTTGTCGTCCAGCTGGCCGGCGTACCGGCGCTGGAGCAGCTGGGTGAAGCTGGAGACCTTGCGCAGCGGCTCCTGCAGGTCGTGGGAGGCCACGTAAGCGAACTGCTCGAGCTCGGAGTTGGAGCGCTGGAGGTCCGCGGTCTTCGCGTCGAGGAGGCGGCGGGACTCCTCGCTGACCTCCAGCTCCTGGACCAGGCGCTGGCGCATGACCTCGATCTCGCCGCTCAGCCGGCGCAGGTCCGCGGGGCCGGTCGCCGCGATGGGGCGGGTGAAGTGGCCCTTGGAGATCTCCCGGGCGTCGGTGCCGAGGCGGCCCAGGGGCTCGGTGACACCGCGGCGCAGCGCCTCGAAGACCAGACCCGCCAGCGCCAGGATGACGATCGCGATCGTGGCGAACACCCAGTTCCGCAGCCGCATCGTGGACGCAAGGTCATCTCGAGCCCGGTCCTGTGCGGCCCGCAGCCGGTCCTGCTGCCCGGCCAGGGCCGTCCGCACCCGGTCGAAGTCGGTCTTGCCCTCGGCGGCGCGCTCGGTGGCCAGCGCGGAGGGCGTTCCGGCCGGTGAGGCCGCGATCGGCCGGGCGATCCTCGCTTGCCAGGTCTCCACCGCGTCCTGCACGGCGCGCACATCGGCCAGGCCGCGAGGGTCTCCCTTGAGCAGGTGCGCCAGGCGCGCGGTGTCGGCCGTCTGCTCTTCGATTCCCTGCCGATAGGGCGTGAGGAATTCGGGGTTTCCGGTGATCCCGTACCCTCGGATTCCGGTCTCCTGATTGAGCATCGCCGATTCCAGGCGGTAGGAGGTACCCAGCGCCTGGGACTTGACGTCCACCAGATCGTCGCTGAGCGAGGCGGTCCGCCCGAGCACCCATGCTCCGATCAGGCCCAGGGCGGTGAGGAGCGCCAGGGACGCGGCCACTCCCACCCGCAGCCATCGCGAAGTCGTCCACGAGGAAAGCCCCCGCGGACGCGACAGCGTCTCGTCGCCGGTCATCTGTGAACCCCTCCGCCCTGCGACACTTCGGATCAGCGTCGCGCGCAATACTGTAGAGGCTCTCCGACAACGAATGTTGTCGCGGGGTCGGGTCGGGGCCTAAGGTGCCGGGTATGCCTGGCAAGAACTTCGTCCTGCGGACCGTGCCGCAGGAGACGGCCATCGTCACCGACGTGGCGGTCGGAAAGCTTGCACGGCGCATCGTCCAGCAGCTGCTGGACGACCCCGGGCACCCCGACACCGGCGATTCGGCATCCGCGCTGACGCTGCTGCACGTACTCGTCGAGCTTCAGCGGTCCGCGGAACGGCTCCAGCGTTCCGCGGCCCAGGACGCAGCGCGTACGGGTGCCGGATACCCGCAAATCGGCGAAGCAAGCGGTATGACCCGCCAAGGCGCCCGCCGGCGTTGGCCGGGACTGTTCCACCACTCCTCTGAAGCACCTACGGAGCAACCGATGAATACCGTCCCTGCCCACCCCAGCGCCGTGCTGCTCGTCGAGGACGACATCGCCGATGCCATGCTGATCGAGGAAGCCCTTTCCCAGCGCGGAGCGCGCAATCTCGTCCAGGTCACCGACGGGGTCGCCGCCCTGGAACACCTGCGGGACCCGGACAGCGTGCGTCCCGACCTCATCGTCCTCGACCTCAACATGCCCCGCATGAACGGCCGCGAGCTGCTCCGCGTGCTCAAGTCCGACGAGGACCTGCAGACCATCCCTGTGGTGGTGCTCACCACGTCCGCCGCGCCCGACGACGTCACGGGCGCGTACACCAGCCATGCCAACGCCTATGTGACCAAGCCGGTCAATCTGGAGGAGTTCGAGCAGGCCGTCCAGAGCATCGACGCCTTCTACCTGGAGACCACCACCCGCCCGCCGCGCGAATGATCCCGCCGGTACGTGCGCGGCTCCCGGCCCCCGCTCCTGCGTGTACGCGGTCACCGCGTGTCCCGGAGCCGGGGGCCGGGCGCGTGTGACGCGGGCGGGCTCCGGTGTGACACTGGCAGCGTGACGGACAGCACACGGCAGACCGACCTGCGTCTGGAACGGGCCATCCTCCGACTCCTGGAGTCCCGCGACCCGGCCTCCTCGATCTGTCCTTCCGACGCCGCACGGGCGGTGTACGAAGGGGACGACGACGGCTGGCGCGCCCTCATGGACCCGGCGCGGCGCGCGGCCCGGAAGCTCGTCGCGTCCGGCGATGTGGAGATCACCCAGTCCGGGCGCGTGGTCGATCCGACGACGGCGCGCGGTCCGATCCGCATCCGCCGCGCCCGCTGACACCCCCTCATCGCGCACCGGCCGTCCTCGGCCTCGGCAGACGGGGGTCATGCCGCGGGTCCGACGGCAGCGGTACCGGCGCGACGGCGCCGCCCCACCCACCGCAGCAGAACGACCGAGCACAGCGCGGCGAAGGCGCACCACGTCGAGATGTACTCCTGCCGCCACAGCACGAAGGACACCGCGGCGCCGACGGCGACCAGCACACCGAACAGGACCAGACCGCGGTCACCGGAGACGAGCAGGGAGCCGATCGTGGCGACGAGGTAGCCGAGGACGACGAGTGCGGCCTGGGACAGCCCCAGGGAGTAGCCCACCGTGTGTCCCCGGATCTCGGCGGTCACGGTGCGGGTCGCCAGGGCGTACGCCAGGACCGCGCTGGTCGCGGCTCCCGCCGCCAGCGGGACGAGCAGCCGGCGCCTGGCGTGCGCCGGCGCGGCGCAGAGCACGGCCACGGGTACCCACAGGGCCAGCAGCGGAAGCGCGATGACGGCCCAGGCGACCGTGGCGGGCCCGCTGCCGCCTTCGTTGTGCCAGACGGCGGCCTCAACGATCTGGTGGGCCCCCAGGAGGAGCGGCAGAGCGGCCAGCGGCAGATCACGGGGGCGTCGAGCCGCGCAGATCACCGCGGCGGCCCCTACCGCGGCGATGCCCGCCCCCGCGGCGAGGTCGGCGGTCGCACTCCAGCACATGACGGGAACGGTACGGCCGCGCCTCCAGCTGCGGCGCGAACCCGCGATCCACCGCGCGCCGCCACCGCGACCGGCACCGCGAGAAGCGGCCCTGCATACGGCGGCCCCGCACATCCCAGGGGGGAGAGGGATGGCGGGGCACGCAAGCCCGGGTCAGGGAGGGGGAATCCCGACCACGCGGACCGTAAGGTCCTGGTGCCCCCTCTCACCCACCCCATGCGTGTGAGCTGGGTAACACCGCGCATGCCGACGCGGGCACGTCCGCCGCCGCGCTGTCAGCGCAGCCACTGGTCCTGGTCGGCGGGGCGGTACAGCGTGACCGCCTGGGGGATCTTGTCGAGCACCAGATGCCGGTAGGTGGCATCGGTCACTTCACCGTCGTACGCCAAGTGCGGTTCGCCTTCGAGGACTTCGAGCTCCAGGCGGCGCACCTGAGCGGTCGTCAGAACCCGGGAACTGTGCAGGGTGCCGGTCAGGACGGCGAGCAGCAGTCGCGTGCGGGCCAGCGGAGTGCCGGCCTCCACCGCGCGGACGTCGAGCAGGCCGTCGTCGAGCTGGGTGCGGTACGTGGGCGCGAAGCCGGCGGGGTGGTAGATCCCGTTGCCCGCGAACAGCAGCCAGAGCCGGCGGGCGCGGCCGTTGACGACCACCGAGAGCGGGCTGCCGGTGGCGAGGACCTTGGCCAGGCCGACGACCAGCGCCGGCCACTTCCCGATGCGCTTTTCGAGGCGTTCCCTGGCGTGCACGAGCTCCGAATACACGCCGATGCTGAACGTGTTGAGGAAGAGCTGGTGTTCGTCGTCGCCGGCGGACGACGCGCGGCCCACGTCCGCGGTGACCGCGTCGCCGGCCTGGATCGCGCGGGCGACGTCGTCCATGGTCTGGTTGCCCAGGTCCACGGCGAAGTGGTTGAAGGTGCCACCGGGGAAGACGGCGAGGGGCACCTGGTGGCGGGCGGCCGTCGCGCTGCCCGCGTTGACCGTCCCGTCGCCGCCGCACACGCCGAGCGCGCCTCCCTCCGCGACGGCTCGTACGGCCGCCTGGTCGAGCAGGGCCAGGAGGTCGTCGCCCGGTTCGAAGAGGGTGATCGCCGCTTCGGGCAGCAGGGCGCGCAGGGTCTCGGTGGTGTCCTTCGACCAGGCGACGCCGGAGGACGGGTTGACGATCAGCTGAAGCCCCTTGCCCTGCTTGAGGGCGGGCGCCGGCTTGCGCGGAGGGGCGGCGGCGGCCGCGGCCTCCGGCTTGACGGGCCACCACCGGCAGGTGAGCAGCGCGGCTCCCATCCCGACGAGCGCGCCCGCCGCGGCGCGGCGCCGGTGGTCGAGGCCGCCCTGTGCGCGTACGTAGGCCAGTCCCGCGGCGAACGGCAGCGCGGCCATGCCGTAGCGGGGCGACTCCAGGACGACTCCGGACGCGAAGGCCGCGGCCGACGCCATGGCGCTCGACGGCAGGGACGAGGTGCTCGGGCGGGGGAAGACGCCGGGGAGGGCGTCCAGGAGGGGCCGCGAGCTCCGTGCGGCCGGCTTGGCCAGGGCGTGGTTGATCGCGACGACGAGGGCCACCGAGCCGATGCCGCGCAGCGCCGCCCGGCGCGCGCTGCGGCCTCCGCAAGCGCCCAGCACCGCTGCCGCACCCAGCCACACCGCGTCGTGGTCGGCGGCCCGGCGCAGCACGTGGGTAACGGAGCTTGTCCGTCCGGGAGTTGACAGGGCGAGAGAGGCGGTCAGACGGTTGCCGAGTCCGGGTGCTCCCTGCTGTCCAAGCGCTCTTCGCAGCCGTCCGGGTCGCTTCATGCGCTGGTCACACCTCTGCACATAGGACTCCGCCGCGTGGTGCGGCGGGGTGGGGTCATGTCACGCCCCTACCCTACCGGGGGCCGTGATGGCGCTCTGCAGTGCGGCGAGCCCGGTGGCCAGGGCTCGCCGGTCTTCTTGCGGCATGGCTTCGATGGCCAGGGCCAGCGTCGCTTCGCGTTCGTTGCGGATCTGTTCGAGGTGGCGCTTGCCGACGGCGGTCAGCCGCAGGGTCACTTCACGCCGGCTGTCCGGGGACGGCAGGCGTTCGAGGAATCCGGCCATTTGCAGCCGGTCGCAGAGCCTGCTGACCGAGGGCGGGGCGGTGTGCAGGAGTTTGCCGAGGGCCCGCATGCGTATGCCGTCGTTGCGCTCCACCAAGTACATCAGGCGCAGTTGTGGTGTGGAGACCGAAGTCGTGGTCACGGTGTCGCGGGCCTGTTGCCACAGGAGGTCGAGGAGGCCGACGACCTCGCTCGCCGCGTGGGCCTGTTCGCGGGCGGTCCGTTGGGAGTCGATGTCTCGGTGCGGCATGGGCTCCCCCGTCGGCGTGCCCGGCCCCGCTCTCCGCGGTCTTGGAGCGGTCGGCTCGGGTCAGGCACTGCTGTCCGGTCCGGTGGGGCGGGCCGGTATGGCTTCCTCCGTGTCCGCCCGGGGTTCTCCCGTGCCGGAGGTCTCGCGTGCGGCTTGGCTCGCGTCCCCCGTGAGGTACTCCAGGCTACCCGTGATCGTCAGGAGCCGGTCGAGCGCCGGAGTGCGGTCCTCCAGGTGCAGGCGGACGTGCGCCGCGTCCGTTCGGCGGCGGATCATGAGGAGGATCGAAAGGCCGGTCGAGTCGACGGAGCCCAGGCCCGCGCAGCCCAGATGCAGATGGCGCAGGCGAGGATGGCCGGTCAACTTGCCGGTGACCGCTTCCAGAAGGATGTCGGCGTTGTCGTAATCGAGGTCTCCGCGCAGCTCTATGCGCACGGTGGTCTCGGTGTCGCTCGCCGTCAGTCTGAGATGGCTCGATGGGAACGTGCTCACGGATGGTTCCTGGCAGGGGCGAAGGGAACGGCGCGCGGAGCGGCGAGTCGCTCGGCGCCCAGGGTGAGGAAGCGGCTCGCGCGCGGGAAGTCGCCCAGTTGACCCGCCAGCAGGCGCAGGGCGGGCGGCAGGCTGTGTGCGGGCACACCGCGTGCGGTGAGGATGGCGGCGGTCCACGCGATGAAGTCGGTGAACAGGTCGGCGTCGTCGAGGTAGAGCGCGGTCGCGAGGAAGTCCACGATGTGGGCCAGGTCCTCCGCGGTGCGTTCGCGCTGGACGTCGTCGTACGCGCGCACGGCCGGGAACGCCTCGTCCAGCCCGTGCAGCACGGCGCGTACGAGGGTCGACCTCGTGCGCGTGACCATCGTGTACTCCTGATCGTCCAGGTGCGGAAGATCGTCGAGCTGCTGGTGGCCGGGGTCGGGCCGGGCGATGGTGCCGTCCTGGATGCGGTCGGCCGCGGATCGGGCGTCGCCGGCCCAGGCGTCCGCTCCGAGCAGCCGTGCGTACCGGCCGCCGGGACCGAACGCGGCTCCCCCGACCACGACCGGAACGCCGGCGGCCTGGCAGGCGGTGATCGTGGCGTGCGCGGTGGGCAGCCGGGTCGCGATGGAGCTGGAGAGCGCGACCAGTTCGGGGCCGGTGCGGTGCAGGTGCGCCACGAGGTGCGCGACGGGGACCTGGGCGCCCAGGTAGTCGACGCGCCAGCCGCGCAGCCTCAGCACTTCGGCCAGGAGGCGGGCGGGCAGCGCGTGCCACTCGCCGTCCACACAGGCCACCGTGATCCGGCCGCGCTCGGGCGCGGTGCGCACCTCCGGATGCATCGAAAGCGCCGCCACGGCCCGGTCGTTGATGGCGGTCGCCGCGTGCTCCTGGGCGACGCTCATGCGGTTGGCCGCCCACTCCTCGCCGACCTTGGCCTGGACCGGGGCGATCACGTCGATCAGGACGCCCTCCGGGTCGTGCCCGTCGTCCAGCGCCCGCTGGACGAGGAGGGTCGCCGCGTATTCGTCGCCCGCGAGGACGGCGTGCCACAGCTCCGTTTCCAGAGCCGCCGCGTCCGGGGACGCCGCCTCCGGCGGGGCCGTGCAGAGTTCAGTGCTCATGCCGTGAACCTGCCCCGTGTGTGGCCGTTCACCGCGCTCAGGTGGTGGTTGCGGGGTGCGGAGACGACCACGACGGCCATGTCGTCGTGCCGGCCCTTGCCGACCCAGTGGGCTGCCACCATCTGGACGCGTTCCACGATGCTCTCGGCCGGCATGCCCGCGCACTCGGTCAGGACGCGCCGCAGCCGCTCCTCACCGAACATGACGTCGCCCATGGGGCCGCCCCGGGCCTCCGTGAACCCGTCCGTGTAGAGGACGCAGGTCTCCCCCGGCGCCAGGGACAGCTCGGCGGTCTCGGCGCGCACCTCGGGAATCGCCCCGATCAGGGTGCCGCGGGTGTCTGCCTCCTCCACCTCGCCGGTGGCGCGCACCACCAGGGGCGCGGGGTGGCCCGCGCTGGTGACGCGCATGCGGACCGAGCCGCCGTCCCGTACGGCCGAGGCCAGGACGAGGGTGGCGAAGCGGGTGTGATGGGAGTTCAGGAGCGCCATGTTGAGCAGGCCGAGCATCCGCTGGTGGTCGTCGGCGAGCGGAAGCAGCGCGTGCAGGGTGTTGCGGATCTTGCCGGTGAGCACGGCGGCTTCCAGGCCCTTGCCGCAGACGTCGCCCAGCACCACGAGGGACGGCGCGCCGTCGGCGATCGCGGGGTGGACGTCGTAGAAGTCGCCGCCGATCCGCTCGTGATCCTCCGATGGGCGGTAGCCGCCCGCGAAGTCCACGCCGGACACCTGGTGCAGGGCCGGCGGGAGCAGCTCGCGCATCAGGACGTCCGTGATCGCCGACTGGTCGGCGTACAGGCGGGCGGCCGACATCGCCGCACCGGCCCGTGCCGCGAACAGCCGGGCGAAGACCTCCTCCTCGGGGGTGAACCCTTCACCGTCCGCGCGCCGCAGCAGGATCAGCGCCCCGGCCGGCACGCCGTGGCCCGGTAGCGGAGTGACCACTATCGATCCCGCGGGCCCGAACCCCTCGGGGAGCACCCAGTCCGGGACGGTGGAGGGCTCGACCCAGCGCGTCGGCACCGGCGGGAAGCCCTGCAGCGCCTCGGCGAGGCCGGGGACGGTCTCGGGGTCGACGGCGGCCGACGACTCGACCGGGGTGCCGTCCCGCAAGCACGACACGATGGGCGGCCGGTTGCCGCGCATCGGGGCGACGACGAGTGCGGCGTCGGCGAGGTGCTCGGCGGCCATCTGCGCGGTGACGTGGGTGCAGCGGTCCAGATTCAGCGACGACAGCAGCAGGTTCGAGGCCTTGCCGAGGAACGCGGTCCGTGCGCGCTCCTTGCGCAGCGCTTCCTCGGCCAGGCGGCGATCGGTGGCGTCGACGAGCCACCACAGCACGGTGCCGCCGTCCTCCACCGTGGGGTGCGCCTCGAAGAGACGGTCGTCCACGGTGCCGCAGCGAACGGCGGGACCGTCGCCGCCGTCGTCCTGGCGCGGGACGCGCAGCGCCGCGTGCGCCGAGGCCAGCCAGGACGGGACGGCGTCCGCCATCCGCACACCGGGCCGCGCCTTGGGCAACAGCGCGCCCGCCGCCTCGTTGACCAGGACGATCGCACCCTGAAGGTCAGCTATCAGGACGGGATACGGGGCCTTGCTCCACAGAGAACCTCCCCTTGTGTCGACGTCGGTTGTCGCGCCCGTGGTAGACACCAAATGTCGAGGATCCGCTGTGCGAACCCCTCACCTCACACCCTCATAGGAAACGTTGCCGTTCGGCAACCATCCCCCATTCATCGCCTCCTGACAACCGCGCCCCCACCCGATCGGCCACCCGATTTCAGGATGAACCGGGCATCACACGGCCCTCGTGCGGGTCTTCGGGACGGCGCGTGGGCAACGGCGCACGGGGCAGTGGAATTTGGCGGCGGCCCATGGCGCGGGGGGCGCCGAATCGGCGCCCCCCGCGTCCCGTTCAGCCGTGCGGCCCCGTGGAGCCGGTCAGAACCACACCGTGAAGGTGACGGTGACGGAGGCCTTCTTCCCGGCAGCGTCGGTGACCGTCAAGGTCGCGCTGCGCGATCCCCAGGTCGTGGGGGTGCCGGAGATCACGCCGGTGGCGGCGCCGACCGTCAGACCGGCGGGCAGATTGGCGGCGGTGAAGGCGTACGGGCCAGTCCCTCCATCGGCGTGCAGGGCGAGGCTGACCGGCCGGCCCACGTAGACGCTCTGGCTCCCCGGGTTGGTGAGGGTCGGGCTGCCGCCGCCGGGGGCGGTGATGGTCCAGGTGAAGGAGGCCGAGCCGCTCTTTCCCGCACTGTCGGTCGCGGTGACGGTCACGGCGTAACCACCGGCCTTCGTCGGAGTGCCCGAGACGGTCCCCGTGGTCGCGGCGACGCCGAGCCCCGGGGGCAGCCCCGTGGCGCTCCACGTGTACGGGGCGGTGCCGCCCTCGGCGCTGTTCTTCAACTCCACCGCGCTTCCGGTGGGGTTCGTCCTGGAGGAGACGGCGGCGACGGTAACGCCGCCCGGCTGGGACGACGCGGTGGAGAGGGTGGCGCCGAACGTGGAGAGCGCCTCGTTCACGGGCTGGAAGATGGTGAACTTCTCTCCGCTCCCACTGGAGCAGGTGGCACTTCCGCCGCCCGAGTGGATGCCGACCGCCTTGCCCCCGGTCGCGGTGACATAGCTGCCGCCCGAATCGCCGCCCGCGGAGCAGGCGCTGGTGTACGAGAGCCCGTTGATGACGACATTGCCGTAGTCGACGGTCTGGTCGACCTTCGTCACCTCACCGCATTGGTATCCGGTGGTCTGGCCGGAATGACAGACCGCGGTGCCCACGACGGCGTCCTGGGAGCCTGTGAGGTTCACATCGCCCTTGCCCCATCCGGACACCTTGGACGACAGGTCCCACCCCGCCTGGTCGACGTCGACGATGCCGAAGTCGCCGTCGGCGGAGTCGACGCTGCCGGTGCCGTTCTTGTTGGACGTGCCCATGCGGCTGCCGTCCTTGCCGTACGCCGGCTGGTCGACGTCGTTGGTGCAGTGTCCCGCGGTCAGGAACGCCTTCGTGCCGCCGGAGCGGGTGACGGGGAAACCGATGGAGCAGGGGCTTTCCGTGCCGGGCACCCATGACTCACCGCCCACCACGGTGCCGCCCTGCTGGCGCGGCGCGTCGTGCGACCGAGTCACTCTCACCAGATCGCCCAGGGAGGCCAGGCGGGCGCGCACGGCCGACGTCGTGGCCGCGGAGCGGGTGGCGTCGAGGACGACGCCGACCTGGTTGGTACGGGTGTCGGGCCCCCAGGACAGCAGGCCGGACCCTGCGCCTGCCCAGGTCCCGATCAGCCGTGTGGCGTCGTCGAGTTGGGCGGAGGAGTGGCGCACGAGACGGGGGACGGCTCCGGCGCGTTCCACCGCGGTGACGTCGCCGGTGGCGGTGACATTGGCGTGCAGGCGGCCGTCGTCGGCGTCGAACCACAGCCCGGCGAGCCGGTCACCGAGGGTCGCACGCAAGGCGGTGGCGGATCGGTCGGCGGCCTGCTCGGCGGCTATGCGAAGGCGTACGCCCTCGGGGGTCAGGCCCAGGTCGCGGGCCATGGCCGCCCGGACGTCCGCCGGGACCGAGGGCCCCGGCGGGGTGGGGGCGGGCAGGGCGCGGGCGTGGGCGGGCAGGGCCGCCAGGCCCGCGAGGGTGACCGCGGCCACGGCTGCGGTCACGGCGCGCTGGTAGGTCGCAGAACGCATGGGGGGAGCACACTCCTTTGATGCTGTGGTGGCCGGAGCACGTGCGGGAACACGGGAGTTGCGCGGCGCGAAGAGGCACGAGCGGCGGCCACTGGGGTGAGCCCAGACTCTCCGGGCCCGAGGGCATCTGGACATCCGGAAAGTCCCTTGCCGTGTTCCGGCCGGCCCGACGGCTCCAGGCCGGGCCGCGCACGGCACACAGCGGTCCGCCGGACGGGGAACTTCTCGACATTCCGCACAACTTGCCTGTCGAATAAGCCAGTTGGAGGCATCGGGGAACTCCCTTGCACCCGCGGGAACCTCCGCCTCTCCCTTGGCCACGGCCCGAGGGAGGCCTACCGTGCGCGATATGAGCGGTCCGAACGGAGAAGCGTGCGGCGACATCGGCGGGAGCGGCAGCCCCGGCGGGTGGGACTCCCTCGTCCTTTCGGGCTCGGCGTCCTTGGAGCGGCACGGCAGGCTCGCCGTCCACGGGCCGTGGGGCTCGGGCAAGAGCACCCTGGTCGAGGACCTGGTGACACGGTCGGCCGGGCCGGTGCTGCGGGTGTACGCCCGCGAGGAGGACCGGCATCTGCCGTGCGCCGGGCTGGCCCAGCTCTGGGACGGTGCGCTGCTCACCGGCGCGGTGCCCGCGACGGATCCCGCGGCACGGCTCGGACTGCGTGCCGCGACGGCGCGGGAGATGGCGAGCCGGCCCGGGACGCTGCTCGTCGTGGAGGACGTCCAGTGGCTCGATCCGGTCACCACGGACGTGCTGGAGCACTGCGCACGGACCGTGCCGGCCGATCGGCTCCCGATCGTGGCGACCGAACGGTGCGTGCGCCGGCCCGCCCGCGCCGCTCGCCTGATGGGCGGCTATCCCCCGCTGCTTTCGCTGGAGCCCGCGGGTCTCGACGAGACCGCCGCGATGCTCGACGGCCTGGGCCTGCCCGCCCGCTGGGCCACCGCCGTCCACCGGTACTGCGGCGGCCACCGCGCGCTGCTGGCCGCCTGCTGCGCCGGCCTCGGCAGCGCCGCCACGGATCCGTACGCCCTGACCGGCCGGCTCCCTTCCGCGTGTCTGCGCCGGGTCGACGAACTCGCCGCCGCCTGGCTGGACTCGGTGCCCCCGGAGGTGCTCGCCACGCTGCGCACCGCGGCCCTGACCGGCAGTGCCGATGCCGACCTGCTGCGCCGGGCCGGCTGCCAAGCCGCCGAGGAGCATGTGGAGTACGGCTTGCGCGCCGGTCTGCTGATCGCTCACGAGCCGGCGCCGCCGCAGGAGTCGGCCGCCGTCCGTGTGCGGTTCGCGGCCGAGGCCCTGACGCGGGCCGCTCCTGTCACCGCTGACGCGCCCGCACGGCGCCGGGCTCACCGCGCCCTCGCGGCTGCCGTCCGCGATCCGGCCCGCGCGGCCTGGCACCGCGCCCAGGCCCAGGAGGGCACCGACGCTGCCACGGCCCGGGGCACGGCGGACGCCGCCGTCCTGGCGCGCGCCGCGGGCGACAGCCGACTCGCCGCCGAACTCCTGCTGGCGGCGGCCCGCCTGACGCCGGTCGACCGGCACGAGGTCCGGCTGGAGCGGCTGACCGAGGCCGCACACGACGCGGCGGTGGCCGGGGCACGCGACCTCGCACACCGGGCCGCGCACGACATCGTTGAAGATCGCGGCTCGCCGTCGCAGCAGGTCAACGCGCTGCTCGCGGTCCTCGACGCGTACGGGCAGGATCTGACCGGCGCGGAGCCCGTCTTCACCGCGGCCCGCAGAGCCGCGGGGCAGGATCCCCTTTTGCTGGCCGCCATCGAGCTGCGTGCGGCCGTGCAGGCCAACGTCGCATCGGGCGATTCCGCCCGCGCCCTGCACCATGCGCACACGGCGGCGTTGCTCGCACGCGCCGCCGCCGATGTTCCCCTGGAGTCCGCCGCTCTGACGATGGTGGCCCGCATGGAACGGGTTCTCGGGCGCCTGGAGGCGGCGCCCGCCACGCTGGCCAGGGCGCTGGCGCTCGCCGTTCCCCCGCTGCGCATCGGCATCCGCAACAGCCCCGAGTACCTGACAGCTCGCCACGCCGTCTTCGACGGCCGGCTCCCGCAGGCGCGCGCCGCGTTGATGGAGCTGCTGCCGCTCGCCCTGGGCGCGGGGTGCGCGGAGGACCTCGCGGAGGTGTGGCGCAGTCTGGCCGAGGTCGACTCAGGGCTCGGCGCGTGTTCCCGGGCTCTGGGCTGGGCCGACAGCGCCCTGTCCATCACCGCGACCGCGGATCTGTCGCCGGGGCCGGCCTGGTACACGGCCGCGCTGGCGCACAGCCACGGAGGGTCGTTCGAGCAGGCACTGCAGTACGCGACCCGGGCCCTGCGGGCCTCCCGCGCGGAACACGACGCTCTGCACACCACGCGCAGCCTGTGGATCATGGGCGCCGTCCATCTGCACTGCGGGCACGTCGACCGGGCGGCCGCGGCACTCGTGGAGGTGGCCGGCCTCGAAGAACAGTCGGGCGCCGACGATCCGGCGGTTCTGCGCTGGCAGGCCGACGCCGTCGAGGCGTTCGCCCGCGCGGGGCAGCCCGCCCGTGCGTACGAGCTGCTCGACCGCATGCAGCGCACGGTGAAGCCGCACGGCGCCCACGCGACGCTGCGGGCCGCCCTGACCCGATCGCGCGCCGTGTGCCTGCACGAGGCCGGCGACAGCGACAGCGCCGTGGAACTCCTCGACGACACGGCGCGCGCCTTCGCCGCCCTCGGCACACCCGTGGAGGAGGGGCGCACCCTGCTCGTGCGTGGTCGCGTCGAGCGGCGCCGCCGCCGGTCCGCCGCCGCACGGGCCTCCTGGGAGCAGGCTCGCGTCCTCTTCGAGGGCGCCGACGCCCGGCCCTGGACCGCTCTCGCCGACGAGCACCTCGTGCGTCTCGCGGGGCTTCCGGCGCATCCGCCCGGCCGTGCCGCGCGGCACACGCCCGGCACGAACCTGACGGCCCACGAGCGTCGCCTCGCGGGTCTGATCTGCTCCGGATGCACCAATCAGGAGGCGGCCCAGCAGATGTTCGTCTCGCGCAAGACGGTGGAGTCGACGCTCAGCCGCATCTACCGCAAACTCGGTGTCCGCAACCGCACTCAGCTCACGGCCGTCCTGACGCCGTCGGCCGGGGCCTGAGACGCGGCTGCCGTCGCGGGACGGACGCCGTCAGTGTGCCGCGCGCTCGCCCTGGACGTACGGATCCGCGTCGATGTCGTAGGTGCCCGCGTGGAGGGACAGCTGATCCACGATCCGCTCCCACTCGGCCAGTTCGGCGAGGCGACGCCCGCCGTCGCCCCGGTCCTCCCGGCCGTTCGCCTCGTCCTCCGAGGGACTGTCCGAGGCGGAGGCCAGGCGGCGGAACGCCTGAGCGGCCTCGTGATGGCCCATTCCCTGGGCCTGACGGCGCACGGCCTCACGCCCGGCCCGCTCCGCCTCCGTGGGGCCCTGTGCCTCCGGGGCGGGTTCGGGCAGCGGCTGCTCGTACGTCATGGACTGTCCTGCTTTCTGCTGAATGTCGGGGCCACGGTCCGGTCGGGCAGAGCCTGCCGCGCTCCGGCCGGTTCGTCCGGTCCTTTGCCTGCCCCGTGTCAACGCACCGAACCATATGCGGAGTTCCGCCCGGGGCTCAGCGCACCGGGAAACCGAAGGAGTGCCCCTGCTCCTTGAGCTTGGGCAGCAGCCGGCGCAGCGCCTGGAGGGTCTGGCTGCGATCGCCGCCGGCGTCGTGGAAGAGCAGGGTCGGCCCGTTGCGCAGCTCGTGCTCGACGGTGGCGACGATGGTGTCCACACCAGGGCGCTCGAAGTCCTTGCTGTCCACGTTCCAGCCCAGCGGGCGCATGCCGCGGGAGGCGGCGAGTTGGCGGCTGTAGGGGGTGAAGGCCCCGCCGGGCGCGCGGTAGTACATGGGCCGGACGCCACCGGACGCCTTGGTGATCATGCGCTCGGCGTCGAGTATCTGCTGCGACTGGTAGGCCTGGGACGCCTTGTCCATGGCGGTGTTGTGCGAGACCGTGTGGTCGCACAGCCGGTGCCCGGCGGCGACCACCTTCTTCACGAGGTCGGGGTGGGCCTGGGCCTGCGTTCCCACCATGCAGAAGGTCGCCTTCACCCCGTACTCCCGCAGCAGGTCGAGGACTCGAGGGGTCCACACGGGGTCGGGGCCGTCATCGATGGTGATGTTGACGCCCTGCGGCCCGGCGTCCGAGGAGTGGGCGATGGTGTCCGCGACCGGCTTGAGGTCCGCCGCGGGGGCGGCCGAAGCGGAGCCCTTGGACGTCGAGGTGTCCGCGGTGCCGGCCTGTGCGGTCCACACCGACGCGCCCGTTGCGAGCAGCGTCACCCCGACCGCCGCCCCCGTCACCTTGCCGTACCAGCCCCGCCCACCGCCGTGCCGTGCCATGTCCCGCCCCATTCGCGCAGTCCCTCACCGAACCCGGTCGCCGTCCGACCACCCCACAGGACGAGCGACCCGGGCCGGGGGATGCCTCCGTTACGAACCGCGGACAATTTGGTGGGAGCTCACGGACAACGACGCGCGAACGCCGCCCGATATGAGGCCAATTGACGCGGCATCATCCCGGCCCGCGATCGCACACCGCGGCACGGCTCCCGATCCGGTCGCCCGTGCGGACCCCAACGGGCCACGTGGCCAAGGGAACTGCGCAATCCTGGGCGGTCGTGACCGACTCCACGAACGCAGCTGTCCCGGACAGCGAAGTCAGCGCCCTGCTCGCCGTTCTCGATGGGCAGCGCCGCCACGTCCTCGGCATCCTCGACGGGCTCGACGCCCACGACCTGCGACGGCCCGTGCTGCCCTCGGGCTGGCACTGCCTCGGCCTCGTCCAGCACCTCGCGCTCGATGTCGAGCGCTTCTGGTTCCGCGCCGTCGTCGCCGGCGACAAGGACGTCATCGCCTCCCTGCCGAGCGGCGACGAAGCCTGGAACGTCGCGCCGGACACCCCGGCCGCCGACGTGCTCGCCCGATACCGGCGCGAGAGCGCACGCGCCGACGCCGTCATCACCGCCACCCCGGCCGACGCGCCCTTGGCCTGGTGGCCCCATGACCTGTTCGGCCCGCCCCATCTGCACACCCTGCGCGACGTCCTGCTCCACGTCATCACCGAGACGGCATGCCACTGCGGGCACCTCGACGCCGCACGCGAACTCATCGACGGCCGCACCTGGCTCGTCCTCACCTGACCCGGCCCGTCCCGCCGCCCCGTCCGGCCCCGTGCTCCCACCCGCACGGGGGCCGGACACAAACTCCTGCCGCATCCCTGTGCAACGGACTTACCTCTTGGTAACTTACAACGCCGTTACCTCTAGTAACACGTGCGTCGCTCATCCCCCAGATCCATCCAGCGAGCCGAGGTATTCATGCACACAACCGCCGTACGCCACCTGGCGACCGCCGCCATCACAGCCCTGACCGTCGCCGCCGTGCCGGTGTCGACCGCCGCGGCCGCTCCGTCCGTCTCCTCCGCCCCGTCCGTGGCGGCGAAGGCCGCGGGCAGCGATTCCTTCTACACCTACGACGGCAGCGAGCCGCTGTCGTCGTTCACGCCCGGCACCGTGCTGAAGACGCGAACGCTTCAGTACCACCTGCTCGGTATCCCCACGCCGGTCAAGGCCGTCCAACTGCTCTACCGCACGACCGATGCCCAGGGCCGCCCGTCCGTCGGCGTGACCTCGGTGGTGCGCAGCCCGGGAGGCGACGGCAGCAAGGCCGTCTCCTACCAGTCCGCCTACGACTCGCTGAACCCCGCGGACGGTCCCTCCAGGGCGATCGCCGGCAACGTCACCCTCGGCGGCGTGCTCCCCAACGCAGAAGCCCTGGTGCTCGTGCCGTTCCTGCTGCAGGGTTACGACGTGGTCGTGCCGGACACCGAGGGGCAGAGCGCCGATTTCGCGGCCGGTCCCGAATACGGCACCACCACGCTGGACTCGATCCGCGCCGTCGGCAGATCCCCCGAGACCGGCATGAACGCCTCCACTCGGTTCGGTCTGATCGGCTACTCGGGCGGCGCCATCGCGACCCAGTGGGCGGCCACCCTCGCGCCGAGCTACGCGCCGGACGTCAACCGCAACCTGGTGGGCTTCACCGAGGGCGGCCTGCTGGTCGACCCGGCGCACAACCTCAAGTACGTGGACGGCAGCGCGATCTGGGCCGGCGTCATCCCCATGGCGCTCATCGGCGCCTCACGCTCGTTCGGCATCGATCTGAAGCCCTACATGAGCAGCTACGGGCTCGAGGTGTACAAGAAGCTCGAGAACGGTTCGATCGTCAACGCCCTGGGCCAGTACCCCGGCCTGACGTGGAAGAAGCTGGCGAAGCCGGAGTACGCCGACCCGAACTCCGTGCCCGAGTTCCTGCAGGCCGTCAACAAGCTGAACCTGGGCTCGGCCGCCACCCCGACCGTCCCGGGATTCATCGCGCAGGGCAACGGCGGTGTACTGGAGGGAACTTTCAGCAACCTGCCGGGCATCGGGACCGGTGACGGAGTCATGGTCGCCGGCGACGTGCGATCGCTCGCGCGGCAGTACTGCGACACCGGCAACAAGGCGATCAAGTTCCAGCAGTACGGCGCGCTCAGCCATGTCGGTGCCATCGTGCCCTGGGCTCCCGCGGCACTGGGCTGGCTCAACGACCGCTTCGCGGGCAGGACTGCGCCCTCCGACTGCGGGCGCATCCCCTCGGGCAATTCGCTCGCCCCGGAGCTGCCGTCGGGTTCCTGACGCCCGGTGCGTCCCGCGAGCGCCCCGGACGTCCCCCGGGGCGCGAGCGGGCGCCTTCAGACGGCGTCCGGGAGCCGCACCTCCAGGACGCCGTCTCCGGTCAGCCGCGTGTCGAAGACGGGCTGGGGCGCCGTGGCCGGGCCTCCTACGTTCTGCCCGTCGGTCAGGCGGAAGAGGCTGCCGTGCCACGGGCACTCCACGCATCCGTCGGCGACCTTGCCCTGGGACAGCGGCCCCGCCATGTGACTGCACCGGTCGACCAGCACGTGGAAGCCGCCGTCCGCCTCCCGCACCACGAGCAGCGCCACATCGCCCAGCATCCGCCGGGCCGCCTGCCCCTCGGCGAATTCCGCGGCGCCGCCGAGCGGGTGCCATCCCGGTTCCACCAGGTGGTCGACGGGCTCCGTCTTGTTGGCACCGACTGCCTGCCGGAAGGCGAGGTGGCCGCCGATCATTCCGCCGACACTGGCCACGGTCAGCCCCGCGAACCCGAGCAGCCGGCCGAGCACCGGCTTGCCGCGGCCCCGGACGACCCAGGAGCCCGCGTACAGCCCGATGGCCACACCGTTGGACGCCGCGTGCACCACGCCGGTACGCAGCTGACGCTCGGGCTGCTCCGCCCAGTCCACCCAGCCCGCCCAGGCGGCCGGCACGGCCGAGACCACGCCCATGCCGACCAGGAGACGCGCGTTGCGCCCGGCGCCGGGCAGGAGGTCGAGCACCGCGGCGGACGTCCACGCGCCGATGGGCACCTGCACCAGGACGGGGTGCAGGGGATGCCCGATGGGGCGGCCCTGGAGGACGGCCCGGTAGCGCCCGAGGGGCGCCGCGCGGACGGCTTTCTGCAGCGGCTCAACGACCCTGTCCAGCTGCTTGAGCCCACCCAGCGAGTCCAGTGCCTTGAGCAAGGACCGCAATGTGACATCACACCCTTCCCCATCGCCTCGACCCCGGGAGCCCGCCCCGGCCGGCACCGACTTCGCTGACAGGAATCGCATGGGATGCGGTTAACCCCTGCGGCCCGCGGCCAAACGGACAAGGGGACACTTCTACCCGGACACGGGGCTCGTCGGCGCACCGGCCCCCGCCCGCTGGTGGGTTCGTCCGCGGGCTGGTACAGGAGCGCGCGTCGGCGGCGCGGCTTCGCCGGCCGGGCGCGGGCCCACCTGCCCGGTTTGATTGACTCGGGGCATGAGCGATCTCTTCGTCAAGATCTGCGGTCTACGGACACCCGAGCACGTCGACACATGTGTCGAGGCGGGCGCGGACGCGGTGGGCTTCGTCTTCGCGCCCAGCGCCCGCACGGTGGACGCCGTGACGGCCCGGAAGCTCGCGGCCCGCGTGCCGAGCCACGTTCTCACGGTCGGGGTCTTCCGCGGCCAGTCGCTGCCCGAGGTGCGCAGGCTCACGCACGAAAGCGGCATCGACGCCGTGCAGCTGCACGGGGACGAGGGGCCGGAGTACTACGCGGCGCTCCGGGAGGAGGGCCGCACCCTGATCCGGGCCACGACCGCGTCCGCGACCGCGGCGCGGCTCGGCGAGTTCGGCGAGGACATGCTGCTCCTCGACGCTCCCGACCCGGGCTCCGGCAAGCCGTGGAACTGGGCCTCGCCCGACTTCGCCGCCCCCGACGGCCGCTGGCTCCTCGCCGGCGGCCTGCACCCGGCCAACGTCCGCCGCGCCGCCGAGGTGACCGGGGCGTGGGGAGTGGACGTCTCCAGCGGCGTGGAGAGCGAACGCGGCGTCAAATCCGGCGAGTTGATCCGGGCGTTCGTCGCGGCGGCGCGCCTCTGACCGCGCACGGGCCGACGCGCGCTCGCGCATGCCGGGGACGCCAATGACGCCGATGACGCCGTAGACACGCAGACACGCAGACACGCAGACACCGAGAAATCCCAAATCTTCTCGCAAGTACCGGCACATCGAAGCAACAAACATTGACGAAATCCAACAGCGGGGCTACGTTCCCACACTGCCGCACCATGGCAACTCGCGTATCACGCCCGCCTTTTGAGGCCCCATCACACCCTCAGGAGCACCGCATGCGTAGAACGCCCCTCTCCCCCGCCGGGCCCCGCACCCCGGACGCGGACCGCCGCGCCCGCGCGTGGCGGCCCCTGCTCTCCGTCCTGGCCGTGCTGTCCGTCGTGCTCGGCACGCTCCTGACGCTGCCCGGAGCGTCGCGGGCCGCGACTTCCTTACCGTGCGACATCTACGGCAGTGCCGGCACCCCGTGCGTCGCGGCGCACAGCACGACCCGCGCCCTCATCGGCTCCTACAACGGCCCGCTGTACCAGGTGAAGCGGGCCTCCGACGGTGCCGTCACGAACATCGGGCCCCTGGCGCCCGGCGGGTACGCCGACGCCGCGGCGCAGGACACCTTCTGCCGCGCCACCACCTGCTCGATCAGCAAGGTCTACGACCAGACCGCGCGCCACAACGACCTCCTGCCCGGCCCCGCGGGCACCGCGGGCATGGGGGCCGACCGGGCCGCCGACGCCTCCGAGATCTCGGTGACGGCGGGCGGCCACAAGGTCTACGGCATCTGGATCTCGCCGGGCGTCGGCTATCGCTCCGCCGGCCAGGCGTCGGGCACCGCGGTCGGCGGCCAGGCCGAGGGCGCCTACATGGTCGCCAGCGGCACCCACGTGGGATCCGCCTGCTGCTTCGACTACGGCAACGCCGAGCGCACCCCCGCCGACACCGGCAACGGCCACATGGACGCCGTATCCATCGCCACCACCTGCTACTTCGCTCCCTGCACGGGTTCGGGCCCCTGGGTGGAGGCCGACCTGGAGAACGGCATGTTCCAGGGGGCCAACGGATCCAACACCGCCAACCTCGGCAACGGCACCGCGTATGTCACCGCGATGCTCAAGAACGACGGCCGGACCGCCTACGCCCTCAAGGGCGGCAACGCCCAGGCGGGCGGCCTGTCGACCTGGTGGGAGGGGGCACTGCCCAACCGCGGCGGCTACCAGCCGATGCAGCAGGAGGGCGGCATCATCCTGGGGACCGGCGGCGACAACAGCAACTGGAACCGCGGCACGTTCTTCGAGGGCGTGATGGTCGCCGGCTACCCGACGGGCGCCGCCGAGGACGCCGTGCAGGCCGAGATCACCTCCGTGGGCTACACGGGACAGACCGACGAACCCAACGGCGACCAGCGCAAGTTCACGGGTCCCGGCGGCACGTGCGTGGACGTGGCCGCGGACGACACGGGTGCCGACGGCGCCGCGGTACAGCTGTGGGCCTGCCAGAAGTACGCCGAGGACCAGCACTGGGCGCACCTCCCCGACGGGACGCTGCGGACCCTCGGCCGCTGCCTGGACATCAACGGCAACGGCACGGCGGGCGGCACCAAGGTCGAGCTCTGGGACTGCAACGGCGTAGGCGGTCAGAACTGGGTGGCCCGGTCGGACGGATCGTTCTTCAACCCGCAGTCCGGCAGGTGCCTCGACTCCCCGAGCGGGGCGACCGCCAACGGCACCAGGCTCCAGATCTGGGACTGCAACGGCAGCGCCGCCCAGAAGTTCCAGCTCCACTGACCGGACCTCCACGGACACCGGACCTCCACCGCCCGCACTACGACGGGCGCGCCTTCGGCGTCAGATCGCAGACCACGCCGAAGTGGTCGGAGGGCCACACCGGACGACGGGCGGCGCGCACCGGCGTGGTGAACGCCAACTCGGCTCGCGTTGCCCGCAGTCCGTCGGTGAGGACGAAGTCGATGCGCCGCGCCGGCTCGCGGGCCCTGCGCGCGAACCCGTTGGCGGGCGTGAACGTGTGTCCCGGACCGTCACCGGCGCACGCCCACGCGTCGGTGAGCCGGCCGGTCAGCCACCGGATCTCCTCGGTGTCCGGAGCCGCGTTGAGGTCGGCCAGAACGACGACGTCCCGTCCCTCGCTCGCCGCCGCCAGCTCCGCCAGGAAGCGCACCTGTTCCCGCCTGATGGACGCGTGCTCCCACTCCCACGTCAGATGGGTGACGAGTACCGTCATCGAGCCGACCTCCGCGCACAGCACCGACCGGGGCTCCACACCGGGCGGCGTCGGCAGCGGCAGCACCTCGTACCGCGTGACCGGCTCCCGGCTCAGCAGAGCGTTGCCCTGTACGCCGCGGAGGTGCCGGGCGGCCGCTCGCGCGTACGTCACGTGGTATCCGAGAGTGTCGGCGATCTGCTCCGCCTGGCACCGCGCTCCCTTCCGCCACACCTCCTGCAGGCCGACGACGTCGGGCGCGAGCCGCGCGAGTTCGGCCCGGACCAGCGGCAGCCGGCGCCGCCAGGCCGATCCCCGCCCCCAGATGTTGAGCGTGACAGCACGCATCGTGTCCACACCCGACACCGTACGCACCGTCGAGGCGGGCGGGGGCGCCGGTGCGGTGGTGAAGCATGGGCGCGCTCAGCGCCGCGTGGCCATGGATCCCCCACATGGCGTGCGCGACGCACGCAAGGGGTGTTACCGTATGGGCGAAGCGTGCGCAACGCACGCATCGACCGCTCTCGACCATGCCTGGCCCACCCATGAAAAGGACCCGATCATGACGCGCACCGGTATCGAAGCCGCCCTCAACGACCTGCTCTTCAACCGCGAGATCACCCTGGCCGAGGCGGCCGACCGGCACTTCGCCCCCGACTACCGCCAGCGCACGGACGGCGAGTGGGCCGACCGCGCCGAGTTCCTCGATCACATCGAGCACCTTCGCGGCATCGTCGCGGACGGGCACGTGGACGTCCACGAGGAGCTGTACGACGGCGCCAAGTACGCCGACCGGCACACCTGCCACATCACCAAGACCGACGGCGCCACCGTCTCCATGGAGGTCTACGTGTTCGCCGACCTCACCTCCGACGGCCGCTTCCGCCGCATCGAGGAGACGACTCTCATGCTCCGGGGCAGCGACGCCGACCGAGACCTCGGCAGCGCCCGCTGACCACGACGGCGCGCCGAACGGGTCCCGCCGGACAGGCGCTAGTACGAGTGGTGGGTCGTCCAGAACGACCAGGCGCCACACGGGCTGCCGTAGCGTCCGTTCATGTAGTTGAGGCCCCACTTGATCTGCGTGGCCGGGTTGGTCTGCCAGTCGGAGCCGGCGGAGCTCATCTTGGAGCCGGGCAGCGCCTGGACGAGCCCGTAGGCGGAGCCGTTGCTGGCCGTGTAGTTCCAGCTCGACTCTTTGTTGACGATGTTGCTGAAGCACTGGAACTGGTCGGCGGGAACGATCTGACGGGCGATCGCCTGTACGTCGGAGACCGAGTAGGAACTCTGGACCTTGAAAGTGCTTCGGCTCTCCGCGCGGCTGGCGGCCTGGGTCTCCAGGTCGCGGGCCTTCGCGTCCTTGGCGTCCTTGGCGTCCTTGTCCGCCTGGTCCTTGCTCGCCTTGTCCTTGACGGCGGCGTCCTTCTTGGCCTTGGCGTCCTGTGCCGCCTTGATGCGTGCGGCTTCCTCGGCCGATTTCTTCGCGGCGGCGCTGGCCTGAGCCGACTGGGCGTCCGCCTGCTGGGCCAGGGAGGCGGTCTGCACCTGTGCCTGCTGTCCTGCGGGTATGTCGGCGAGCAGCGTGGTGCCGGCGGCGGTCGCCTCGACGTTGTCGTTCGAGGCGGCGGGGCCGCCCGCGGCGACGCCGACCACGGCCCCTACGGTGGTGACCGCGGTTGCGGACGCGACCGCGAATCCCCGTGCCGATATCCGACTCACACGCTTTCCTTCCAGCGGCATCCGCACGGTGCACGTCGCGAACGCAATCGTTTGCCTTTGCCCATTCCCCCAACTGCTGCATCCCGCGAGGAATGCCCGTCGGACAACTCCCTTGCGGAAGCGATCGCTTGGTGCGCGGGCGGCATTCGGCTCTGTTGTCGAGTTGAGGGACTACTGAGGTACCCAAGTTACAGGAGTGTCGTATGCCGAGCCCGACGGACGCAAGCCTCCGCTAGAAGTCGTGTGCCGGCACGACGGCCCGATCGGCCTCGGGACAGGCCCCGTTGACGCGACGTTGGCCAAACGTTGGCGGATGGTGGTCCGGCCGGCGGTCGGCGCGGGTGCCGGAATCCTCCATCCGAATCCGGCACATTCGGCGGTGTGGCGGGGTCCTCCGGGGGCACACGGCGGTCTGGAGGTCGATAACCATGGTTCCCCTGCTTCTCGTTCTTCTGCTCGCCCTGATCCTGTTCGGTGCCGGTTTCGCTCTCAAGGCCCTGTGGTGGATAGCCATCGTGGTCCTCGTCGTGTGGCTCGTCGGGTTCGTCGCACGACCCCGCGGCGGAAGCGGCCGCTGGTACCGCTGGTAGCGCACCGCCGGCAGCCACGCAGGGCCGGACCCCGAAGGGTCCGGCCCTGCTGCTGCGTCCTCTCCCCCTCATCGCGCCCCGGGACTCGCGGGCGATGGCAGCACTGGCCCGATCGCGCGGCAACCGGCCCGAAGACCCGATCGCGCGGGCAACCGGTCCGAAGAAATGCCATGAACGCCCGTGTCCCGGGTAGGTGGCAGGTGCTGGCCGGGTTCGTGGCTGCGGGCGCAGGGAACCGCGCACCTCCATATCCCAGGCACGTCCCGGTCAGCTTCCGCCTCCACCGCGAAGCCGTCGCCAGGACGCACCTTCCACGGATCGTCCGCGGCGCGGGTCCACCCGCGCCGCCCCGGGATCCTCCTCGAAGGAAGACGTACACGGATGGACAGCGTCGAAAACGCTCTGCAGAAGGCACTCGCGATCGGCGGCGCCACCGGCGTCGCCATCGTCGATTTACAGCAGCGCCACGTTCTTGGCTCGCTCGACCGGGGCAGCGGTCTCGACATGGAAAAGGTCGCCTACGGCGACAGCGACGTCATGCGCGCCAAGCTCTACACCCTGGAGCTTCTGGGCTACGCCCCGGACAGCGTCGAGGACATCCTCATCACGCTCGCCACCGAACTGCACATGATCCGGCCGCTCCCCCGTCTGCGTGGGAGCGGCGTCTTCATCTACCTCGTCCTTGACCGCGAGCGCATCAAACCGCTGGACGACATCCGCCGTCAGCTGCGCGCCCTGGAACCCCTTCTGGAGCTGTGAAGCGCCGTACGGCCGGACTTCGGATCCCGGCACGGAAACGGCCGGCGCTCAGCCGGGGACTGGTGACGTCGGGTCGGCGACGGCGGGCGGCTGGAAGCAGGCGGTGACGTTCTTGCCGCGAGGGCAGGGATAGGCGTGCCACTCGTCCGCGAGGGCGTCGATCAGGAGCAGGCCGCGCCCGCCGAGGGCATCGTGGTCGGGGTCGCGCGGCTCGGGCAGCCGGGGCGAGGCGTCGTGCACGGTCACGTGCAGGCACTCCTCGTCCCAGGTGAGGATCAACTGTGCCGCGCTACGGGCGTGCACCTGCGCATTGGTGACGAGTTCGGACACGGTCAGGAGCACCGCGTCCGCCACATCCGGTGTCCGGTGAGCCCATTCCAGGGTGCGCAGATGTACCCGCGTCCAGTCCCGCGCCTCTTTCACGCTGCTGCTCAGTGGCAGCGAGCGCGCCCACCCGACGGCCCTCAGCGATGAATCCTTCGGCACTGCCCCTCCGTACGCCGACCAGCGTTGTCCATATCCGTCTGCCCCGGATCACCGGGCTCAATATGGCCGCGCCTCGGGTTGTACACGGGCTCCGAGGGCCCTTGATCACGCAGTCCCGCAGCCGTCCGATTCGTCGGCCAGGGCGATGGCGGTCTTGATGCGCTTGCCGACCGGCTCGCGGTGCACCTCGAAGCTGCGGCACACCGCCATGACGATCTCCAGGCCGTGCTGTCCGACCCTGCTGGGATCCGGCGCGAGCACCAGCGGCAGCGTCGTGCTGCTGTCCCACACCGTCACCTCGACCGCGCCGTCGTTGACCTCCAAGGTCAGCAGACAGGGCCCGGGAGCGTACTTGCGGGCATTCGTCACCAGCTCGCTCACCACCAGCTGGACCGTGCCCATGGTGTGCTTCCACACCGGCAGACCGTGTACGGCCTGCAAGGACGTCAAAAAGTCCCGTGCCACGCTCCGGGCCTTGGCAATGTCCTCGCTGCCCAACAGCACGGCGGAAACGGACATCGCGCCGTCCGTACGACCCGCGCCTGCCCGCTGTCCCTCGTCCTGCTCCACAAGATTCATCCAGTTCGCCTCACTGCCGAAGCGCCACCATTTACGTTGTGCGCCTACCCCCAAAAAAATCCCCGCACTCCTCCCCGTTTCAACGACATGATCCGTGGTGCGCCGGATCGCGGTGACCACCCTCTCACCTCGCGGGAGAACGGCACCCAGGAGGCCCTCTCGCCCCCCGTCAGCGTGGCCGAATTATCCGTATTGGTAATTTCGCCCCTTTCCTTCACCTGGGTGCCTCACCGTGTGTGAATCCCACCGAAAGGGAAGGGGTGGATGGTGCGGGAGTTCACTCATCCTCTGCTCGATTTCGCGCGCCGCCGCCGTGAGCCGGCTGTGGTGCAGACGCTGCGTTCCACGGCGGCCGCGGTCATCTCCTATGTGGTGGCCCTGCGCCTGAGCAGCGAACCCGCTCCCCTGACCGCGCCCCTGACGGCGTTGCTCGTCGTCCAGGTCACCCTCTACACCACGCTGGTCACGGCCGTCCGCAGAGTGAACTCCGTCGTCGTGGGCGTGCTCCTCGCCGTCGGCTTCAGCTCTCTGGTGGGTCTGACCTGGTGGAGCCTGGGGCTGATCATCCTGGCGGCGCTCGTGGTGGGGCGCTTCGTCAAGGTCGGCGAGTTCGTTCCCGAGGTGGCGATCAGCGCGATGCTCGTCCTGGGGGTGACTCGGGTATCCGCGACGGCGTGGGACCGCGTCCTGGAGACGCTGATCGGCGCGGGGGTCGGGATGCTGTTCAACATGCTGCTGGCCCCGCCCGTGTGGGTGGAGTCCGCGGGCGGGGCCATCGAGGAGCTGGCCGCGCGGATGCGGCGCCTGCTCCTCGACCTGGGTGACGAGGTCGGCGGCCACACGCCGGTGGCCCAGGCGGCGGCCCGGCTGCACGAGGCGCGCCGCCTCGATCACGACATCGCCCAAGTGGACGCCTCCCTGCGGCAGGCGGAGGACAGCCTGCGCCTCAATCCCCGCGTCAAGGAAGGACTGCTCTCGCGTGTGGTGCTGCGCACCGGGCTCGACACCCTGGAGATCTCCGCCGTGGTGCTGCGCGTCGTGTGCCGGTCGCTCACCGACCTCGCGAAGGAACGTACGCAGGAGCACCTCTTCGAGCCCGACGTCGGAGTCGCCCTCAAGGACGTGTTCGAGCATCTCGCCCGCGCCATCGAAAGCTTTGCCGTGCTGATCACCACTCAGGTGAGCCGCAACGCCGAGATGGCGGAGGAGCGGCTGGCGGACGAGTTGACGGCCGGCCGGCTCAGCCGCGACAGGGTGGCCGACCTGCTGCTCGCACAGGTGCAGCGGCACCCCCGGCAGTGGCAGCTGCACGGGGCGCTCCTGGCCGAGGTGGACCGGATCCTCAACGAACTCGACGTGGAGAAGCGCTCCCAGCGCCTGGTCGAGGAGCTCGACCAGCGCTCGCGCCGACAGGGGCAGCGTTTCCCGCGCGTTCGCCGCGCGCGGAGCCGGGTCCGGCAGATGATGCGGCTTCCGGAACCGGAGGAACGTCCGTGGTGACCGGCGTGGTGGAGCTTCGCTCGTTCTGAGTCCTTCTGCTCCGCGTTCCTCCCCCGGCCCGACAGCTCTCGGTCCAAGATCGATTGTCAGTGGTGGGTGCGACGATCGATGCATCGGGTCGAAGAGCCGAAGTGCCGATCGAGGGGGATGCTCATGTCCGGGGTCCAGAACTACATCAATCACGTTGCTCTCGTGCTGGACGCGAGTTCGTCCATGTCGCATCTGAGTCGCAAGGTCGTCGAAGTGGCCGACCAGCAGATCGCCTATCTGGCCCGCCGATCACAGGAGTTGGACCAGGAGACCCGCGTGACGGTGTACGTGTTCGCCGACAAGGCGGAGTGCGTCATCTACGACAAGGACGTGCTGCGGATGCCGTCCTTGAAGGAGCTGTACCGGGTCGGCGGGATGACGGCGCTCCTGGCGGCCACACTGAAGTCACAGGGGGAGCTCGCGCAGACGGCGCAACTCTACGGCGACCACAGCTTCCTGACGTTCGTCCTCACCGACGGACAGGAGAACGCCAGTCACCGCTGCCCGGACGCCCCGAGCACCAAGCCGCGCGAACTGGTGCAGGCCGTGGGGCAGTTGGTCGCGAGGCAGCAGGACAACTGGACGCTCGCCGTTCTCGTGCCGGACCAGATGGGCAAGCGAGAAGCCATGCAGTGCGGTTTCCCGAAGGACAACATCGCCATCTGGGATGCCACGAGCACTCAGGGTCTGGAGGAGGCCGGGCAGGTCATCCAGCAGGCGACGGAGAAGTTCATGGTGGGCCGCACCCAGGGCATCCGGGGTTCGCGGGCCGTGTTCTCGACGGGAGCCGACGCCGTCAACAAGGACACCATCGAGGCAGCCGGTCTCACCCCGGTGAACCCGTCGCAGTACCAGCTGATTCCGGTCGCCCGGGATGCGGCGATACGGGAGTGGGTCGTCGAATGCGGGCACACCTACCGCACCGGATGTGCTTTCTACCAGTTGAGCAAGTCGGAGAAGATCCAGGCGAAGAAGCAGATCGCGGTGCTGGAGAAGAAGACGGACCGGGTGTTCACGGGGCCGCAGGCCCGCGCCCTGCTCGGCCTGCCCGACACGGAGGTCCGCGTCAAGGCCGACCACAACGACGACTTCACGATCTTCGTGCAGAGCACCAGCGTGAACCGCAAGCTCGTGCCGCACACGCGGCTGCTGCTGATGATCTGACGAACGACCGCCGGTGCACTCCGCCGGCGAGATCGGCGGAGTGCGCCCGTTGATGGGCGACCGGTGATGGGTGGGTGATGGGTGACCGGTGATGGGTGACCAGTGACCGGTGGTGATGTGTAAACGGTGACGGAGGCGACCGGGGCGACCGGGGCGGCCCTAGGACGGCATCAGGACGTCGGCCAGTTCCGTCAGGCTGTTCGCCCGCCAGGTGAAGGTGTCGGATTCCCGGGGAGGGTCGCCGACCGGCCGGCACACATGGGCGGTTCGCATGCCCACGGATTGGGCGCCGCGGAGGTCCCAGGCGTGGGCGGCGACCATCAGTACGCGCTCCGGCGGGCACCCTGCCGCGTCGAGAGCGAGGCGGTACACCGCCGGTGCGGGTTTGTGCGCCGCGGCGTCCTCGGCGGACAGGGCTTGGTGCCAACGCAGATCCGCATGCGCGTTGAGCCGGAGCAGGGTCGCGCGGCTGGCGTGCGTGAGTCCGAGGACGGGAAAGCGCCGGGCGAACCGGGCGAGGCCCGCGGAGGAGTCGGCCCACGCGTCGAGCCGCTGAGCGGCGGTGGCCAGGCGCGCGAGGGCCAGCGGGTCCGTGAGCGCCGCGCGCTCGGCCACGAGTCCGGCGGCCTCACGGTCGAGTACCTCCGAGTTGGCGTAGGCCCGCTCGCCCGCGTCGATGCGTCGCTGTTCCTGTGCGACGTGGTCCTGCCACACGGCCACCAGCTGGTCCACGAACGCCTCGCCCGGCTCCCCGTTCATCCCGTTCACCCCTGAGCCGACTCCCCCGCCAGGACCTTCGACCTCGGCTGCCGTGGACGTCCCCGCACGGACCGCTTCACACACGGCCGCCCGTAGCCCACCCGGCTCGTTCACCATCGTGCCGAGCACATCGAAGACGACCACGTCGATGGCGCAGGCCTCAGCCATCCGCTCTCCCCCTTGCTGTGTTCATTGCTGTGTCCGGCCGGGATACGCCCGGACGATTCGACCGTGCCGACGGCGATGGCGATTTCGCGCGATGCGAAAGCCCGGCCATGACGCCCTCACCACGAGGCCTGGGCATCCGAATTCCTGACACGCATCCCGTCACCCGGCCCAGCGTGGCCCACCGGGCGACCTCTCACCCCAATTACGCCATCCGTGGCATGTCACGAACTACCGCCTCGCGAAGCGCGGTAACGGCGCCACGCGAAGGAGCAAGCCGCCAGTTCGCGATTCAACTCACGCCGTGTTGCGTCGAATTGCGCGAGGGGATTCGTCAATTCCAGCCCACAGAAGGTCAGTTCGTGATGCCATACGAACAGAAACGCCCAGTAACCATCAGCAACCCACGGCCGATTCCAGGCAGCACGACAACTGTCATATGTATACCGATGGGTGTACCGTCGGCTCGTGACCACGAGCAGCGAAAGCAGCGGCCGAAGCGGCAAGCGACGCGGGGTACAGCATCTGACGCCGGCCGGCGTAAAGGTCCTGGAGACCGCGTCCCGCCTCTTCTACGAGCAGGGCATCCGCGCTGTCGGCGTCGAGACGATCGCGGAAGAAGCGGGGGTTACGAAAAAGACCCTGTACGACCGTTTCGGGTCCAAGGACGACCTTATTGTCGCTTACCTGCGCGCTCGGGACGGACTGTGGCGGTCCACCCTGGTGAAGCACGTCAACAGTCACGACGGGCCGCCCACACAGAAGATCCTTTCCACCTTCTCGGCCCTGCGCGACTGGATGCACGAGCGCAACGTGCGCGGCTGCGCGTTCATCAACGCTTCCGTGGAGCTGCCGGCGAACCATCCGGGCCGGGAGGTCGCCAGCGATCAGAAGACCTGGTTCCTCGCCTTCCTCGAAGACCTCGCGAAGGAGGCCCGCGTCCAGGATCCCGCGGCGCTGGCCGCCCAAGTGCTGATCCTGCACGAGGGCGCGACCATCACGCACTCGATGCAGTCGGTGGACCGGGCCGTGGACCGCGCCGAGCAGATGGCCGCGGTGCTCCTGGAGAGGTCGCTCGCGCAACGGTTCGCCACCACATGACAGCGGCCTCGTAGCGGACTCGCGGCGTGACAGCGGACTCGCGGTGTGACAGCGGATCCGTGGTGTGACAGCGGACGCGTGACCGTGCCGGACCCGTGGTGACATCGGTCCCGTGACGACTAGGCGACGAGCAGGGAGGGAAGAGCGGTCGAGTTCATCGCCGGTACCGGCGGCGTCGCCCGGCGCATCGCCTTCGCGCGTTCGGCCTCGCCGTCCAACTGCCGCGCCAGGTCGGCCGCGTACGCCCGGAGCAGATCGTGCATGAGGTAATGGCGTTCGTCCTGGCGCTGAATGAGGTGCGCGCCGGCGAGCTCGCGCAACAGGCGTGACGCCTCGTCCTGACTGACCCCGGCGGACGCCGCGGTGACAGCGGCGTCGATCACCTGGCCGGAAAGCCGGCCAAGCACCCGGAACATGCGAGCGCTCTGCTCGTCCAGTGCCTTGTACGAGGTGTCGAACGCGTCGCGCAGCACCACATCGCCCTCGGCGAGGTTCAACCGGGCTCCCTCGGGCTCCAGTTGGGCGGCTAGGGCCTCGGCGCTGCGATGCTGGTGGCTCACGATGTGTTCGGCGGCGAGGACCAGCGCGAGCGGCAGGCGTCCACAGCGCTCCGCCAGCACGGACACCGCCTCGGGGTCGGCGTTGGCGCGCACCTCACCGATGTTCGCCCGGATCAGTTGCACGGCGTCCGATCGTCGCAGCTCGGTCAGCGGCAGCATCACGGCGTCCACCAGGGACAACAGTCCGGGCAGCCGCGAACGGCTGGTCACCACGACGGCACATCCCGGCGAGCCGGGCAACAGCCGGTAGATCTGCTGGGCGTCCGTGGCGTTGTCGAGGACGAGCAGGATCTCCCGTCCGTGCAGATACGATCGGAACGTGGCGGCGCGCTGGTCCAGGTCCGCCGGGACGCGGTCGGCGGGCACGCCCACGGCGCGGAGCAGGTCTCCCAGTACGTCGAACGGCGAGGCCGCGGTGCCGGGCTCGGGACCCTCCAGGTTGACGAAGAGCTGCCCGTCGGCGAAGTGACCGTCATTGACGGCCCGGTGGGCCCACTGCACGGCGAGCGCCGTCTTTCCGACGCCCGGCGGTCCGTTGACGACCGCGACCGGTACCGCGAGGGAGGGCTCGTGGCTTTCTAAGAGCCGGTCGAGCCGGTACAGACCGTCCTGCCGCCCCACGAAGTGGCGTTTGGTGGCCGGCAGTTGGGCCGGCTGGACCCAGCCCTGCTGATGGCGTGCGGCCGCTTCCAGGGCCGCGGCGATGGTGGCGAAGGTGTGGCCGGCGTTCAGCGCCCGGTCGCAGGCCTCCGCGAAGCTCACCGAGGGCGGCCGCTTGTCGGTCTCGATCTTGCTGACGTGCCCTCGGTTGAAGTGCACCCGCGTGGCCAACTGGGCGAGCGAGAGGCCTCGCTGTTTCCGGTGGGCCCGGAGCAGCTGCCCGAACGTCACCGGAGCGCCGGAACCCACTGCGGCGGACTCAACTTCCCTACTGTGCACGGTGGTTGCCGCCCGGCTCTGCGCTGATTCCCGTACCATGGTCAATCCCCCAGAATCGTTGAGTTCGTCGGTGGCAGCCGGCCCTGGAGCCCGCCCGCCACGCCGGCAGTACGTACGTCATGACGTACGGGAAACGGTGCGCGGACACACGCGGATCCGCCGGCCTTGGGTGCGTCGTTGAGTACCCGAGGGGTGCGGTCGGCACACGGTGTCGTTCACGTCACGGGCACGAGGTCGTCGAGGGTCGGGAAGCGGGAGGCGATGCCGTCCGGAACGAAGCGCGCGGAGCGGTCGTCACCCTCCCGGAAGAAGCGGATGGCGGTGTAGCTGGGACGCGCACCGGCGTCGAACCAGTGCACGGTCCGGCTCGGGACGGACAGCATGTCGCCCGCCGTGCAGAGCACCGCGTGGACCCGGCCGGCCGCGTGGAGGTAGAAGCAGCCGGCCCCGGAGACGACGAAGCGCACCAGGTCCTCGTCGTGGAAGTGTTCCTTGAGGAACTTCTCGCGGGCCGGACACCTGCGCCGGAACGGGTCCGGGCCGGCCGGGCCCGGAGCCACGCGCGCGACGTCGACCGTGCGGTACCCGCCTTCGGCACCGACGTGGTCGATGTGACTCCGGTAGGCGTTGATGATGGTGGCGTCGTCGGCGCAGGACGGGACGCGACGGGCGGCATGCCAGCGCACGAAGCGCACACCGATCCTCAGCAGCTCTTCCCGGATGACGTCGAAGTCGTCGGTCCGCACGCTCACCGTTTCCGGCGCGCCCTCCGGCATGACCTGAAGCAGCGTCACGGGGCAGTCACTCCGACCTCCGTGGGGCCGTCGAAGCCGCACGGCGCGAGCGGGCGGCCGAGGCGGTGGACAGATGGCCGCTGCGGTGATCGCGCGGTGAGTCAACAGGCCGTGTTTCAGGGGGAGTTGAGGCGCCATGAGGCGGCGCGCCGGGCAGGTGGGGCGTCACGCGTGCATCTCCTTCGGAGGGAGACGGTGAGGTATACCAACCGGTATAGCTACATGCTAGAGAGCTGATCATTTTGGTGTCAACGGCGCACGGCCCCTCTGGCCGGAATGTTCCCCCCGCCGCGCCCGCGCCCCGGTGGCGTTGCCTGTCGAGAGACAACAGGGCGGCCCTGTACAGGATTCCGCGAGCTGCACGATAGTGAAGTCACTTCCACCGCAGGGGCCGTACTACGTGAACGGCTGAACGGCGCGTACGGAAGTCATCCAGCTGCTGCCCATTCCTGCGAGGCCATCCGCTCGATGTCCCCGTCGGCTCTTTCACCGGCCCGGGTCCGCTGTCCGTCGGACGCCCTCGTGGAAGCAGCGCTGTCGTCACGTCGAAGGAGGCCGAAATGGGTACGGAAATCGACCGTGCGGAACTGGTGGTGTCACCCGGCGAATTCTTCGGGATCGCGGACACCGAACGGATCAGGTCGTCCATCGGGCTCAAGCTCTCGGACCGGTCCTACCTTCCGAAGGCCGACGAGCCGCGCGCCGACTGGGTCGCGAGCGTGGCCGTGCCGGCGTTCAAGACCCTCGCGCACATGGGTGTCCTGGCGCCGAGGTTCTGCACCATCGGAACGGGTGCGGGCCTCGACGTCCTGGCAGCCGTCGAGATTTTGCACGCACGTACCGTCGGTTTCACCGACCTTCACGACGACGTTCTCGCCCATGCGCGGGAAAACATTCAGAGCAACCTGCTGGACCGGGACGTCCAACTCGTCGGCGGCTCCGGGGACCTCCTGGCGCCGCTGGTCGGCAAGGTGTCCGAGGTCGATGTCATCTACGAGAACCTCCCCAACATCCCGATGGCGGGGAACGGCGACCTCGCGGAGGGGCAGACCAGTTCCACGTTCATCGCCCAGCGCAATGAGGAGATTCCGGGGTTCGCCGAGAAGAACCTCGTCACGCTGCACTACCTCGCCCTTCAGCAGGCGCACCCTCTGCTCCGGGTGGGCGGCCGCGTGCTGTCGTCGATCGGTGCGCGCGTGCCGCTGTCCGAGATTCTGGCGCTGTCCGGAGCCGCCGGATACAACGGCAGCATCCTGACCTACACATGGAAGGTTCAGTCCGAGCCGCACGACGTCGTCGGCGGCTATGCCCAATGGGAGCGCGAAGGGCTGGGGCCGTTCCACTTCTACCCGGTGGACGTTCTGGAGAGCGCCTTCAGCGATGTCACCCCCGCGGCGGCCGGCGCGCAGGCCGTGCAGCTGGAGCGGGACCTCTCCGCATACGAGATATCGGCGGTGGACGCGCTCGCCCGGGTCCAGAAGGGCGAAAGGGTCGGTCACACCGTCGCGGTACTCGACTCGGTCAGGATTCCCGATTCCGCCCTCTGATCCTGCTCCACCGCATTCCCGGTACGTGACTGCTCGGGGCACGGCGAGTCTTCCGGCACCTTCTCGCACCCTGCGTCGTGAAGTCTCGCCGTTCCCTGCGGCGTCCCGCGCCCTCCGCGTCACCCGCCATGCCTGTCCCCATCTACCGCGGTACCCACTCAGTAAGAGGAGTCGGGATGAATATCCAGTCGACCATCGGCAAGACACCCCTCGTTGAACTGCAGACCTTTGATGTTCCGGCCGACGTTCGGATATTCGCCAAGGTCGAATTCATGAATCCCGGGGGCAGCATCAAGGACCGCATGGTCAGCTACATCATCGACGATGCCGAGCGCCGAGGTCTGCTCCGGCCCGGTGCGACCATCGTGGAGAACACCTCGGGCAACACCGGGGCGGCGATCGCGATGATCGCGGCGATCCGTGGCTACCGCGTGGTCCTGACGATGCCCGACAAGGTCAGCGGGGAGAAGCGCAACGCGCTGCGCGCGATGGGCGCCGAGGTGATCGTCTGCCCGACCTCCGCGCCACCGGGCTCGGCCGAGCACTACGTCACGTGCGCACGGCGGATCCACGCCGGAACACCGGGCTCGTTCATGCTCGACCAGTACGACAACCCCCTCAACGCCGAGGCGCACTTCCGCTCGACGGGACCGGAGATCTGGGCGGCACTCGGGCCGTCGGTGACGGCGTTCGTCGCGTCGGGAAGCACCGGGGGAACGATCTCCGGTACGTCCCGCTTCCTGAAACAGCACAACCCGTCCGTGCGGTCCGTCCTGCTCGATCCGGCCGGGTCCATCTATCACCGCTATTTCCATGAGGGTGTCGTCGACCCCGCGCAGATCGCGCCGTACTTCGTCGAGGGCGCGGGCGAGGACCATCTGGCCTCGTGCATGGACTTCTCGGTCGTCGACGACGTCATCCGCTTCACCGACGCCGACGCCTTCGCGACATGCCGGCACTTGGCACGGCGGGAGGGCCTGGTCTGCGGCGGTACCGCGGGAGCCAATGTGTGGGGCGCGGTCCAGGTGGCGCGGTCGATGACACGGCCGGCGACGGTGGTCACCGTGCTGCCGGACAGCGGAAACAAGTACATGTCGAAGATCTACAACCCGGACTGGCTGCGGCGGCACGGCTTCGAGTCCGGTGGGATCCGCACGCTGGAGCCGACTCTCTGATGGGCAGCACACGGAACAATGTGATCGCCGCGCTGACGGCCGCGCTGCTCTGGGCGTTCGCTTTCGTCGCCCCGGCCGCCGTCAAGCCCGCGAGCGAGCTCCTTCTGGTCACCGGCCGGTACACCTTGTTCGGCCTGTGCGGTCTCTACGTCCTCATCCGGAACTGGCGCCAGTTGAAGCTGATGCCGATCCGCAGGGTCCTCTTCGGTCTGTACATCGGATTCGTGGGGTACTTCCTCTTCTACATCTGCGTCTCGTACTCCGCGACCATGGACAGCGGGTTCATCACCGCCGTCATCGTGGGATCCTCACCGATCACGATCGCCGTGGCCGGAAACTTCGCGGAAAAGCGCTTGTCGTGGCGGGAGCTTCTCGGTCCGGTCATTCTGATTCTTTCCGGCCTCACGCTGCTCAGCGCCACGGAGTTCATCGAGGGAAAGGGAAAGGGCGGTGCGCACGCCTCGCTCTTCGCGATCCTGCTCGCTCTCGGCGCCATGGGTACCTGGTCCTATTTCGTGGTCCGCAACGCCCAGTCGCAGCGCACCTGGGAGCGGAAGCCGGACCCCACGATCTGGGCGGCGCTGGTGGCGATGGGGGCGGGCGGCGCCTCCATGGTCCTGCTGCCTTTCGCGATCGCCTCCACACCGCAGGAGACGTTCGATCCGTATCCGCTCTTCAAAATCATCGCGTGGTGCGTGTTCCTCGGCGTCATCGCCTCGTGGTGGGGCACCTACATCTGGGTCAAGGCCGCCCAGGGAATTCCCGTTCCACTGGTCGGTCCGCTGCTCGCCACGGAGACGATATTCGGCGCCATCCTGAGCCTGCCGGTCGAGCACCGCATGCCCACATGGACGGAGGTCGGCGGCGCCCTGTTCGTGCTCTCCGGGATCGGCGTCTACATGGTGTTCGACGTGAAGAACGCACGGGCGAGGGCCACGAGCGAGGGGGCCACGGAGAAAGCGGACGCCTCAGATGTGCCCGTCGTGATGTGACGGGACGAGAAAGCACGGCACGGACGGCAAGCACGGAAAAGCACGGCAATGTCCGTTGGCTGAGTCCGACGGTCCACGGGTCGACAGGGAGGAAAATTCCATGAGCAACTCCTTCGCGAACATCAAGCAGTCCCACGTCTTCTTCGACGATTCCCCCGGGCTCAAGACCTATTACGAGGACTGGGCGACGCGCTACAACGGGGATCTCGCGGACCAGAAGTGGGTGGCACCGCGGGTCGCGGCCAACTTCGTGCACCTGCTCGCCTCCGCCTACGGATCACCGGAATCGACCATATTCGACGCCGGCTGCGGCACCGGTCTCGTCGGCAGCGTCCTGAGCACGCTGGGCACCTACGTGATCGACGGCGTCGACCTGTCGGAGAACATGGCGGCCGAGGCCGCGAGGACCAAGGCGTACCGGAAGGTCTTCGGCGGCGTGGACCTGTCGGTTCCCGTCCGGGACGACCGCCTGGACCAGTACGACATCGTGGTCAGCAGCGGTGTGTTCACCCTCGGCCATGTGCGGCCGACGGCGCTGCTCACCCTGATCGAGTACGCCAGGCCCGGTGGGTTGATCCTGGTGTCCACGCGCGGCAGCTATGCCACGGAGACCGGCTTCGAGGAGTTCGCCCGGTCGTCCGAGGTCGCGGAGCGCGCTGCGCTGCAGTTCACGTTGGAGGACGCCAACTACATCGCCGAAGAGGGCGCCGACTACTGGGTGTTCCGCACGGCCGGGTCGAAGTAGGCGTCCGCGACCCCACGAAGTCCCCCGGCGGGAGGGGTGGGATCCACCCGTTCCCACCCGCCGGGGGCGGGGACCGGTACGACGCGTGCCGCCGTGCCCGGCGGCCCGGCAGACGTCAACGCGATGGGTGGCCAGAGCACCACGAGCTGCCCCGTGCCCACCCACCACTGTCCTGGAGTGTCATGTCCCGCAGCCTGTTCACCTCGGAGTCCGTCACCGAGGGGCATCCCGACAAGATCGCCGACCAGATCAGCGACACCATCCTCGACGCACTCATCCGCCGCGACCCCGCCTCTCGCGTCGCGGTCGAGACCCTGATCACCACGGGTCAGGTGCACATAGCCGGCGAGGTGACGACCTCCGCCTACGTCGACATCGCCGCTCTGGTGCGCGAGAAGATACTCGACATCGGTTACGACTCCTCGGCCAAGGGGTTCGACGGCGCCTCCTGCGGAGTGTCGGTGTCCATCGGCGCACAGTCCTCGGACATCGCGCGGGGTGTCGACGCGGCGGCGGAGTCCCGGAGCGAGGGCACGGCGCCCGCGCACGAGGCCGACGAACTGGGCCGCCAGGGCGCGGGCGACCAGGGGCTGATGTTCGGATACGCGACGACCGAGACTCCCACCTTGATGCCGCTGCCCATCGAGCTGGCGCACCGTCTCTCCCGCCGGCTGACGCAGGTACGCAAGGACGGCACCGTGCCCTACCTACGACCCGACGGCAAGACCCAGGTCACCATCGAGTACTTGGGCAGCCGGCCGGTCCGGCTCGACACGGTCGTCGTCTCCTCCCAGCACGCCGGCGACATCGACCTGGCGGGCCTGCTCGCTCCCGACATCCGCGTCCACGTCGTCGAGCACGTCCTGGCCCAACTAGCCGTCGACGGGATCAAGTTGGACACGGACGACTACCGGCTCCTGGTCAATCCCACGGGCCGTTTCGAGATCGGCGGCCCGATGGGCGACGCCGGCCTCACCGGTCGCAAGATCATCATCGACACGTACGGCGGCTACGCCCGTCACGGCGGCGGCGCCTTCTCCGGCAAGGACCCCTCCAAGGTGGACCGCTCGGCCGCCTACGCGATGCGCTGGGTCGCCAAGAACGTGGTGGCCGCGGGCCTGGCCACGCGCTGCGAGGTCCAAGTGGCGTACGCGATCGGCAAGGCCGAGCCGGTGGGCCTGTTTGTGGAGACCTTCGGCACCCACACGGTCGCCGTCGAGAAGATCGAGACCGCCATCACCTCGGTCTTCGACCTGCGCCCGGCCGCGATCATCCGCGACCTCGATCTGCTGCGGCCGATCTACGCCCGGACCGCCGCCTACGGCCACTTCGGCCGCGAACTCCCCGACTTCACCTGGGAGCGCACCGACCGCGCCGACGCCCTGCGCAAGGCCGTGGCAGCGGCCTGAGGGGACCCACGTCGGGGACAGCCCCGGCGCACGAGCCGGCGGTGCGCGGTTTCCCCCGGACCGCGTACCGCCCTCCCGCGGGCCGGCCGCCCCCGGCCCCGCCCCTCCCCCACCCCGGCCCCAGATCCAAGGAGTGCCCTCCATGCGTATCGCCGTGACCGGCTCCATAGCGACCGACCATCTGATGGTCTTTTCCGGACGCTTCGCCGAACAACTGCTCAAGGAGCAATTGGAACGGGTATCCCTGTCGTTCCTCGCCGACCGGCTCGAAGTGCGCCGCGGCGGCGTCGGCGCCAACATCGCCTTCGGGCTCGGCCTCCTCGGCCTCGACCCGGTTCTGGTCGGCGCGGCGGGCGTCGACTTCGCCGAGTACGGCACCTGGCTGCGCACGAACGGCGTCGACACCGCCGAGGTCCGGGTCAGTGAGCGTCTGCACACCGCACGGTTCGTGTGCACCACCGACGACGACCAGAACCAGATCGCCACCTTCTACGCGGGCGCGATGGCCGAGGCCTCCCGGATCGACCTGGCCTCGGTCGCGGAACGGACCGGGACCCCCCGGTTCGTCCTGGTCGGGGCCGACGACCCGGGCGCCATGCTGCGGCACACCGCCACCGCCCACCGCCTCGGCATCCCCGTCGCCGCCGACCCGTCGCAGCAGCTCGCGCGTCTCGACCGCGACGAGGCGCGTCAACTCGTCGACCGCGCACGGTGGTTGTTCACCAACGAGTACGAGGCCGCGCTGCTGCTCGAACGCACCGGGTGGACCGAGCGGGATCTGCTCGGCCGGGTCGGCACGTGGATCACCACGCTCGGCGAGGCCGGGGTGTCCCTGGCCAGGCAGGGCGCCGACGCGTTGCGCATACCGGCGGTGCCCGCGGGCAGGATCGCCGACCCCACGGGCGCGGGCGACGGTTTCCGTTCCGGCTTCCTGGCCGGCACGGCCTGGGGGTGCACCCAGGAGCAGTCCGCGCGACTCGGCTGCGCCCTGGCCACGACGGTGCTGGAGTCGGTCGGCACCCAGGAGTACAAGCTGGCGCCCTCCGACCTGCTCGCCCGCATCGACCAGACGTACGGTCGCGACGCGGCCCGCGCCCTCGAACCGGGGCTCGCCCGCGTGTCGTGACGGGGGCGCGGTACCGGCCCGACGCGGCGCGGTCGACGGGCACGTCGCCGACGTTCTCGTTCGCGTTCTTCCCGCCCAGGACGGCGCGGGGCGAGGAGACTCTGTGGCAGGCCGTCCGCCGCATCGAGCCCCTCTGGCTCCCGACTTCGTGTCGGTGACCTGTGGCGCCGGCGGCTCCTCCCGCGACCGCACGATCGCCGTCACCCGACGGACCGCGGCGGAGACCACCATCGGTGCTCGCCGGACTGGGCACAGGACATCCGGCACGCCGTCGCGATGTGCCGGGCGAGGGCCGACTGCGCGATCGCGCAGATGTTCTTCCACGTCGAGGACTTTCTGCGGTTGCCCGACCGTGCGGCCGCCGCGGGCTGCGACGTGCCGATCATCCCCGAGATCATGCCCCCCACCGATGTGCGCGAGATCCGCCGGTTCGCGGAACCGCGAGGTCTTCCGGGAAGGCGGCCCCGGAATCCTGGTCCACCTGGGCGTGGAGCAGCACACCCGCCGGGACGGGTCGCTCCTGTTTCCGGCGATCAATGTGAACGATGCCGACAACACCTACGGCTGCCGGCACGCTGACACCTGGACCCACGCGGACGGCGAGGTCCTGATCGTGCTGTCCGAGGGCCGTCTGCTTGAGCCTCCGCAACGCGAGATGTGCGGCCGGGCTGCACCGGCTGGTGCGGGCGGCCCCCGGGGGCGGGCTCAGCCGGAGAGGTCGATCGTGAACGCCACTCGGTCGAGGCCCGGACCGTCGTAGTCCGGCCGTACCCCCGAGGCCCGGAAGCCCAGCCGCGTGTGGAAGGCCCGCGAGCCGGTGTTCTCCGGGCTGGTGATGCAGTGCACGTACCGTCGGCCGTGGGTTCGCGCCAGCGCGAAGAAGGCGTTGTACAGGGTGCGGGCCACGCCGTGCCCGTGCAGCGCGGGATCCACGCCGACGAAGTGCACGTACGCGGCATCGGGATCCGTCTGGGACAGGAAACCCACCAGGAAGGCCGCGATCTCTGCGCTGTCGCGCTCCACGAGGAAGCTGGTCGTGGTGAAGTGCTGGAAGTACAGGCGGGGCAGGAGGAGCGCTCGTTCCACCGACCCCGCCTCGCCTTTGAAGCCGCCCCACCAGGCATCGAGTACCGCGAGTATCCGCGGGTGGTCGGCGTCGGAGGGGTGCCGGGCCGTCAGCCCCGCAGGAAGATCGTCAAACATGCGCGGAGTGTCGCACCCACGCGCCCCCGACGCACCCGTGTTTCCCCCCTTGGACACCCGGGGGTGCCGGCTGTCGGCAGCCGCGTGCCGGCCGCGGGCTCGGGAAGCACGTCATTGGTACGTGCGCAGCTCCGGCCAGATCGCGCCCCAGGGGCGACGGGGACCGGTGCAGACGTAGACGTGGCCGACCCGTTCGATGGTGTGCACGCCCTCGGGGTTGGACAGGGTGGCCGCCTCGCGCACGGTGGTGAAGTTCTGGCGCAGCCGCGCGACGTATCCCGGAACGTGGTCGGGTCCGGGGGCGATGGCCACCACCGTCGTCGCGCGCGGATCGCCGGGCCCCCGCCACCAGTCGCTGTTGTGGGCGCTCACGGCGGTGGGCAGTCCGGTGCCGCGGCCGAGTTCGTTGACGGCGCCGGCTTCGCCGTAGTCCACCGCGAAGATCACCGCGTCGGTGCGCTGCCGGGCCGGCAGCCCGGTCCACACCTGCCGTACGGTGCCGACCAGTTGGGGCCAGCCCAGGGACTCCCCCGAGTTGGTGCTGATGCCGTACGTCCAGGCCACGTCGGAGGACGGCAGGACCGGTAGCACGATCACGGCGAGCAGCGCGGCCGATGCGATGGTTGCGACCGCCGGCCTCCGCAGGCGGCCGGGGCGCGAGCGCAGCCATCCGTCGAGGCCCACCGCCCCGGCCGCGAGCAGACATACGTACAGCCCGCCCAGGTAGTACACCTGCGCTCCGGTCGTCACCGCGAACAGCATGTACAGCACGGCATACGTGATCACGATGCACCGCCACAGGGGCCGGCCGGACCGCCACGGGAAGCGCAGGCTCGCCGTCCACAGCACCGCCATCGCCAGGCAGGCCATGCCGAGCTGTCCCACGATCCAGGGGAAGATGTACTGCGGGCCGCCGTTCTGCGCATTCAGGGCCCGCGTCATCTCGAACATGGCCCAGCCGTGCCGAGCCTGCCACCACAGGTCGGGCAGGACCAGCAGTATCGCGATGCCGATGCCCGCGAGCAGGCGGCGGTCGGCCACGCTGCGGCGGGCCGGGCCGAGCAGTACAGCCGCGAGCAGGACGACTCCGAAACCGGCCGCTGGGTGGTTGAACTCCGCGCCGACACCCACCAGCACGCCGGCCGCGAGCCACCACCGCGTGTCGCCGGTGCGGCCGATCCGCACGACCACGAGGGCGATCGACGCCCAGGCCAGCACCTCGTACGACGTGGTGTTGGCGACATGCGCCCCGCCGAGGAGCACCGGCATGGTGGCGGTCGCGATCGCCGCGAGCAGGTGGGCCCGGCGTGCGCCGCCCAACTCCCGCGCGGTCAGGGCCCCCACGACGAGGGTGCCCGCCGCGGCGGGCGCGGACCACGTCGTGCGAGCCGTCCGTCGCCGTCCCTTGTGCCGTCCGCCCGCTCCGCGTCCACCACATCGCCCATGTGAGCCACCCGGCCTCGGCCCCTGCTCCGATGTGCGCACGATCAGGGGCGGCCCAGCCGCTCCGGTCCCGAGCCGCGCGCATCCTACGCGCCCGGTCCGTGGCCGGTGGGGGTCCGGTTCGAGGACGCGGTGACCTCCGAGGCGTGGGGTGGTATCGGCGGCGTCCGAAAACAAGCACGACCCCGGGATATTCGAGAGTCGTCCGAACAACACGATCCAGCGATCCCGATCCGGACATCGGGAGGCATATTCCGGCCGGGTACTTCTGAGGAGATTGCCATGTACACCTGCTTTACAGCATCGTTGCCGTGCAAGCGCAGGACAGGGCAGCACCGAGGCCGCTTCATGGGGGTCATCGTGCCGCCCGCCCGGCACGCCCTTGTTCATTGCCATGGGCGTTGCCGGCTCCCGGTTCGTCATTCGAATTAAGGAGAACCTGGTGATCTCGAAAACGAAGAGGATCGTGCGTTCCGCGACCGTGGCGGTCGCCGCGGCCGCCGCGTTCACCGTGGTCATGCCCACCGGCAACGCCTTCGCCATCGACCACGTGGAGTGCCGGGGCGGCGAGAACTTCCTGAAGATCTGGTCGCACAGCGGTGGACGTCAGAGCGTCGACTGCTACGCCAACCGCGGCCGGACCGACTTCGGCGGGTGGTGGGTCGACAAGATCTCCACGGGCAACAACGACCTGATCTACTACGACGCCAACGGCGACTCGGTGAGGATCGACCGGTGGCACGACATCACCTTCCCCAACCGCCCCCCGAAGGTGAACTCCATCGAAATTCTGTGACACCGAGCCACGGAGTTCCGGGCCGGAGTCGACCCCGATCGGACACGCTCCACTCGTAAATGGTCTCGGAATTACTGGGCTTTTCATGTTCCCATCTGATTTACCTGGACTTGGATCGGACGGGGCGAATGATGGACGCCGGTCACACCTCCCGCGAGGCGTGACCGGCTTCCGTCATGTTCCGCCGTGCGCGCTGCTTCGCCCCTCTTCGCCCGCCCTCACCGGCACCGGCACCTCCCGACCGCCCCGCTCCCACGTGACCTCGCGCTATTCGTGGCGACGGCCCGGCCCCGGTCGGCTTAAGATCTCCAGGTTCGACCGGGGGGTCGAGTCATCGGTCTTTTTTCTTGGGGGGCGACACTATGGGTGTCATCGTGGGCGCAATCATCGCCGTGCTGGTCGTTGCACTGCTGTGGTGGCTGGTCCGGACGTACAACAGGCTGGTCCGGCTGCGGAACCAGACACAGGCGTCCTGGGCGCAGATCGACGTCCAGTTGAAGCGGCGTCATGAACTGATACCGAACCTCGTCGAAAGCGCACGCGGGTACGCCTCGCACGAGCGGGCCACGCTCGAAGCCGTGGTCACCGCGCGCGGCGCCGCGGTCGGCGATGACCTCGGGGTCGTGGACAAGGCGGCCGCGGAGAACGCCCTGACGGCGTCCCTGGGCAAGCTGATCGCGCTGGGCGAGAGCTACCCGCAGCTGAAGGCGGACCGGCAGTTCGCGAAGCTCCAGGACGAACTGACCACCGCGGAAGACAAGATCGCTTACGCGCGGCAGTTCTACAACAGCGCCGTACAGAGCTACCACAGCGCCCTGGAGAGCTTCCCGGGCAACGTGGTGTCCGGCATGGGCGGCGCCCATGCGCGCAGGGAGTACTTCGAGGCCGGGACCGCCGCGCAGTCCTCGGTGCAGGTGAAGTTCGCGTGACGTTCGAAGCGGAGATGTACTGGAGTGGCGCCGGGCTCATCGCCCTGTGGCTCGTGCTGTTCGGCCTCGCGCTCGCGGCCACGCGCAACGGCACCGTCGTGGCCGGCGCCGCCACCCAGGAGTTCGGGCAGGATCCCGAATCTCCTGCCGTCGTCGCGCTGCTGGCCAACCGATGGCGGTCCGTGGACCGCGCCGCCGCGGCCACCCTTCTCGACCTCGCGGCACGCGGTGTCATCGAGGTGCGCCAGCCCGACGACGACCCGGCCCGCAGCACGGTGCATCTCACCGGAAAGGAGGCGGGCGACCTCACGCCGTACGAGCACCGGGTCCTGCGCCGAGTCGTCGAACAGGCCGGCGAGACGGGCGCCCCGATCGGGGCCATCGCCTTCCGCGCCGAGGAGCGCGCCAAGTCCTGGAACAGCGAGCTGCGCCAGGAGATCGTCGCCGAGGCGCGGGTGCGGGGGTTGTCACGCCCGCGGTTCGGGCGGTTCCTCGGCGGGGCCCTCTCAGTGACCCTCTTCGTCCCGGGTGTGCCGTTCACCGTGGCCGCCGTCGCGGGCGGGCACGGCCTGCGGGCGGCCATCTTCGTCGGCTGCATCCCGGCGGTCGTCCTGATGTGGCTGCTGAAGCGGGCGCTCGGTGAGCGTGCCACCCCTCGGGGGCTCGACCGGGCGGGCCACTGGGCGGGCGTCGAGTCCTGGCTGCACGCGCACGAGGAGTTCGCGCAACTGCCGCCGGCGGCCGTCACCGTGTGGGACCGCTACCTCGGCTATGGCGCCGCGCTCGGCGTCACCAGCCGCGCCGGACGTCTGCTCGGCTTCGACGCGGGTGACAAGCGCAGCGTCTGGTCGTCCTACGGCGGCACGTGGCGGCCGGTGCGGATCCGCTACCCGCGGGTGCGTCCGGGGTTCGGTGCCAAGACGGCCGATCTGGTGCAACTGGCCTGCGCGGCGGCCGTGGTGGCCGTCGGCCTGTACCTCTTCGCGACCCTGCGCCAGCCCGACTGGGCGGTCCTGAGCGGTCCGGGCGCGGAGCACTCGGCGCGCCGCCCCGGCCTCGTGCTGAGCGCGGGCTGGGTGGGTGTCGCGCTGCTCGGGGTGCTCGTCGCCGGACGCTTCAACCGCTGGATGATCCTGGTGGGGTTCGTGGCGATGATGCCGGGCAACTTCGCCGGCCGCGACACCTGGCCCTTCAACACGATGGACGGGCCGCTGCCGGTGGAGCTGGTACTGGTCGCCGGCTTTGCCGCGCTCACCGTCTACTACCTGGTGCTGGCCGTTCTGGAACGCCGCGCCGCGCACATCGTCACCGGTGAGGTGCTGCGCATGGAGCCCCGCAGGCGCAAGGGGGCGCCGCGCTTCCTCGCGCTGGACACGGGCGAGGGGGACCGTACGATCGCCTGGGCGCTGCCGCGCGGCGCACCCGCGGTCGCGCCGGGCAGCATCGTACGGCTCTCGGTGTCACCTGCGACGCGCGTGGTGCGGTCGGCAACGCCGATCCTCAACTGACCGGCGCTGCACGCCACTTGGGCCCCGGCCGCCCCCACGGCCGGGGTCCGCTCGAAACGGATGGCCCACGCGCGGCGGAGCCCCGCTCGATGCCGAGGTCTCACTCGGCCGCGGCGATCCAGCCCTCCAACTGCTCGACGGTCGTGGCCGGATCGGCCACCAGCGCGGCGAGTGGGTCGTCGGCGGAGTTGAGCGTGGCGAGAGCGGGGCAGCGGTGGCAGGCGTCGACTCCCGTCTGATGCCACCACTTGCAGTGCGGACGGAGGTGGCACCGCGGCACGGCGCCCGTCTCGCGCGGTGACGGCAGGGTCTGGATGCGCTGGATCAGACCGCAGTCGTCACCCACCCGGTTCGCACAGGCGGACGTGCAGTGCGAGGCGAACCGGAGCACCCGGTGGGGCGCGATGCCCTCGGGGATGCCGGGCAGCACGTCCGCCGCCGGCACGGGCTCGTCCAGATAGACGACCTGGCCGCTTCCTCCCGACCTGACGCCGAGGACTACGGATTCCGGGCGGTGGGCGTCACCGCTCGGGCACCAGGTGATGTGGTCTTCGCCTTGACGGTCCACGGTGCGCGCCTCCGCGGCGTCAGGAGGACGCGGTGTCGGCGCCGTCGGGGGTGGTCAGGAAGAGGCCGAGTATGGGGCCGCCGGTCGTCGGGCCGAGCTGCTGCTCGGCGACGACGGCTTTCTGGATGTGCGCGGAAAGGTTCTGCGCGTCGGTTCTCTCCGCCGCGTTGGCCACGCCACCGGCGGCGAGAAGCCCGGTGACGAGCGCGGCCGTGGCGGCCGCGGCCCGAAGGTTGGGGTTCATGCTGTCCCTCCTTGACATTGTTCTGTCGACTGACAAGGGCGACCGTATGCATCAACTTCCTTGCGGGGAAGACGTCTTGATGCGTACTTAATTTCGTCAAAGTACCGATGGCCGCGTCGCAACGACCGTACGGCCACCGCCCTCAGGCGATCGCGGGGTGGAACGCGCACCCCGGAACCGCATCCGCAGCCGCACCCGTCCGCTGCGGCCGGACCGCGACTGAAGCGACAGTTCCGCCTATTTCATGATCCACTTACCCGCATCGTGCCCACTCGGGCGTTGTCCGATGCCGAGGGAAAGTTCATGTACAAAATCCGGGTACACACGCTGCGTACGGCGGCCGCCCTCACTCACGCCGTGCGCGCGGCCACTGTTCTCACGTATGTCGCACTCGCCGTGGGCATCGTCTGGGCCCTGGGCATCGACTCCGAGCCCGCGCCGCACACCGGTGTCCTCATCTGCATGTGGACGGCGGCCGGTTCGGCCGTCGCGCGGGCGGCACTGCTGTGGATCCGGCGGGCGTACGGGAGCCGCACGGCTCGGCTCGCCGCCATGCCCGAGGACAGACTCTGGAAGCAGGGCCAGGACATCCGGCTCGTGCGGGAGATCCTGCAAGGCGTGCCCGACGGGTCGGAGGGGTGGAACAAGATCCGCCAACTGCTCGCCAACTTCGCACTCCTGGCGGCGTCACTGACCGCCATCACCCTGCCCGGCCTGCCCGGACAGAACAGCCTGCCCGCGGCCCTTCAGAGGGCCGGCGCCGAAGTGACGATCGCGACGGTGACGGGACAGCCCGAGGTGGTCAGGAAGGAGTACGACGACGACAGGGCCGACCTCGTGGTGGGCTACTACAGCAAGCTGCGTGTCTCGGTGCCCGGCAGCGCCGACCCGCTGCCCGCCGGCCCCGTCCGCACCTCGGAGCCGCTCAAGGCCGGCGCGCGGATGGCCGTGATGTGGGCGCCGTCCAAGCCCGCCCTCGGCGCCTATGCGGGTCCCCCGGCCGAGCTGAAGCGGCTCGCGCAGGGAAAGTGGGAGGTAGACCTGTTCCAGGGTGGCATCGACGGCGACATACGGGGGCTGACCGCCATGATCTTCGGGGTGTGCATGCTGCCCTGGGTCTTCATCTTCGCGCTGTGCATCGACGACGACGACATGCTGCGCGAACTCGCGTGGTCACCCGTCACACAGACCGTCAGCGCCTGCGTCGTCCTGGGCTCGGCCTACGGCTACTCGGCCGCCCTGTCGGGCCTCCCGCCCAACGGTCTGCAGTCCTTCTGGCAGCTGGGCGGCTGGCTCCTCATGGCAGGGCTGATCTTCACTCCCGTGATACGGCTGGTGAAGGACAACTGACGGGATCCCTCGGGCGGACCCGCCGCGCCGTCAGCCGCGGCTGCGAAGGTAGGCGTCCAACTGTGCGGCGCCGGCCAGCATCGCCCGCCCTCGTGCGGACAGCCGGTCGTGCCACCCGGTCAGCGCGGCCTCCAGCGGTTCCGTGCCGCCGACCGAGCGCACTTGGGTGATCAACGGGGCGATCTGCTCCAACAGGTAGCCGCCGTGCCGGAGTTGATGGGTCATGCGGGCGTCCCGAACGGCGGCCTCGTCATAGACGCGGTACCCGGTCAGCGGATCGCGGTGCGGGCGGACCAGCCCGGCGTCCTCCCACTTGCGCAGCGTCGCCGGGCCGATTCCGAGCTGCTCCGCCAGCGGCCCGATGAACAGGCCGCCGGGCCCCGACACCGCGGCCCGCCCGGCCGCGGGGAGGGGTTCGGACACGACCGGCCCCAGATCGCGCAGAGCGCTCTCCACGGCCCGGAGGGTCCGACGGTCGTCGAGGAGCTGTGCGTGGCTTTCGTCGATGAGCCGGTACGCCGCCTCGCACGATCCCTCGTTCACCGCCCGCATGATCGACGTGGCCCTGCCGTGGCCATGGCCGGGCACCAGCGCGAGGAACGCACGCAGAGCCGCCGCGTGCACGGGCGCGTAGACGCGGTAGCCGTGGGGCGTGCGCTCGGCGGCCGGCAGGATCCCGGCCTCCTCGTAGTTCCTGACCGCTTGCGTGGAGAGACCGTGACCGCGCGCCAGATCCACCGGCCTCAGCCGACCACCACTTTTAAGGTTCTTCCCCATACCACCGACGATATAGCGCAAAAGTTTCCACCGAGTGTTCAACGATACCGTTGAACGCATGGCAATCGACATCAAGGACACCGTCCAGGCCGTGGATGCGGCCGCCGTCATGGGGCTGCTCCCGGGCCGGCCCCGGCTGCTCGCCCTGGGCGAACCCACACACGGGGAGGCCACCCTGCTCGGCCTGCGCAACGAGCTCTTCCGGCACCTCGTCGAGCAGGAGGGCTACCGAACGATCGCGATCGAGAGCGACTGCGTGCGGGGCCTGCTGGTGGACGACTACGTCACCTCCGGCACAGGCACGCTCGACGACGTCATGGCGCGCGGGTTCAGCCACGAGTGGTTCAACGGCTCCGACGCCAACCGCGAACTGGTGCGGTGGATGCGCGCGTTCAACGACGGCCGCCCCCGGTCCGAACGGCTGCGCTTCGCGGGCATGGACGGCCCCCTGGAAATGACCGGGGCCGCGAGCCCTCGCCAGGCCCTCACCGCGCTCCACGGTTATCTGCTCGCCCATGTGAACGCGGATCTGCTCCCCTGCACGGAGGAAACGCTCGACCGGCTGCTCGGCGCCGACGACCCGTGGAGCGAACCTGCCGCGATGAGGGACCCGGCCCGGTCCGTCGGACGGTCGGTCCGGGCCAAGGAGTTGCGGCTGCTCGCCGATGACCTGGTGGCGCTCTTCGACGAACAGACGCCGCACCTGATGACTGCGACGTCTCGGGATGCCTGGGACAGGGCCCGCCTGTTCGGGCGCACCGCCACCGGCCTGTTGCGCTACCACTACTGGATGGCCGACCCGGCACCGAGCCGTATGACCCGTCTCGTCGCCCTGCGCGGCCGGATGATGGCGGACAACCTCACCGCCGTGGCCGAACGCGGACCGGCCCTGGTCCATGCCCACAACGCCCATCTCCAGCGGGACTTGAGCACGATGCGGATGGGTGGGGCGCCGCTGGAGTGGTGGAGCGCGGGCGCTCTGGTGAGCGCCCGGATGGGCACGGACTACGCCTTCCTCGCCACGGCGCTCGGCACGATCCGGCACCAAGGCGTGGACGTCCCGCCGCCGGCCACTCTCGAAGGGCTGCTGTACGGCCTGCCCGAGGACCGTTGCGTCGTGGACGCCCGGCGACTCGCCGCCGCCCTCGCCACCACACCGCCGACGCCCCGGGTGTCCCCCTGGTTCGGCTACGCGCCGTTCGATCCGGCCCACTTGGCGACGACGGACGGGATCGTGTTCGTCAAGGACATCGTGGCGGGCGGCAAGGACGTCGTGTCGCACTAGCGCTCCGACCGCATGGGTTCGCCGGGTTGATCTCCGAGTTGGGGCTGTCGGGGCGTTCGGATACGAGCATCCGATGCAGGCTCAGGCGGTAGTCGCGTAAGAACGGGTGCGAGTGCGCTGGTAACGCGCCGGCGTGGTGCCAACGTGGCGTGTGAAGTGTCGGTTCAAGTGGGCTTGGTCGTGCATTCCCACGGGTGCGGCGACCTCGACGGGCCGGTGGCCGTCGAGGAGAAGGCGGCGTGCGTGTTCGATCCGCTCGCCGGTGAGGTAGGCGTGTGGCGGAAGGCCGTATGTCTGCTTCAAGCAGCGGATCAGGTGGGTGGGATGGGCATGCAGGGTGGCCGCGGCCTCGTGCAGGGAAAGGCCGGAGTGGGTCCGCGAGTCCAGTAGTTCCCGCAGCTCAACGGCGAGCCGGTTTGCCTCACGCCCGGGTGCGCGGGGCTGGAGCCCCGCGAGGTGGAAGCGGAGTCGTTCTCGGATGAACGACAGGCGGGACTCAGCTTCGAACCCGTCTCCGGCATGGATGAGAGCCGTGTGCAGCTGGTCGATCCGACAGCGCAGCATCCCGTCGTCGAAGACGGGAGCATCCACCGCACGGCCGGCCAAACCCTGCGGGAGTACGGAGCCGCCAAGGGAGAGGTTGCGCTTGCGGAACCCGGACGCGGTGACGGTCCGACCGTCGTGGGGGACGCCGGGAGGCAGCAGGCTGTGGACGCAGAGGAAGGTGGCGGTGCTCAACGACTACGAGGTCAAGCTGGCCAAACTGAAAGGCGGGTTCGTCTGGCACACCCATGAGGCACCCGATGAATTGATCCTGGTCATCAGTGGGCGGCTCACCATCCAGCTCCGGGATGGCGATGTCGTGTTGGACCCCGGCGAGCTGTTCGTAGTTCCCCGTGGACTCGAACACCGCACCCTGGCCGACGAGGAGACCGCGATCCTGTTGCTCGAGCCGACGGGAACGTTGAACACTGGTGACGAAGGAGGACCGATGACCAAGGCGGCCGAGATCCTCAGCTGAGGCGGGGCGTCAGGCCGCGGCCTTGAGTGGTCGCCCACTCCGGCGGATGCCCTTCTCGCTCCGGACGTCTCGTCACATCCAACCGGGGCAAGTCCACTCGGCCAAGCCGGTGATCGTTTCCGGTCGGGGCACCAGCGGCGTCCGCGCCGTCGGCGCATCGGCTTCGCAAGGCCAACTCCCCTGTCCGCAGGCCTTGTTGCCGTCAGGCGCAGGTGGCCGTGGCACTGTCGGGGTAGAGCGGGAAGATCTGGTCAAGGCCGACGATGCGCAGCACACGCAGGGTGTTGGCGGGCACGGCCGCGAGCGCCAGATGGGCTTGGGCCGCCTGGGCGTGGTTGTGGGAGGCGATCAGGGCGCTGACTCCGCTGGAATCGCAGAAGTCCATGCCCCCCAGGTCGAGGACGAGGCGCTGGCCGGGCTTGAGGGCGATCGTGGGGAGCAGGTCACGGAGTCCGGCGGCGCTGGCGTAGTCGAGGTCGCCGGAGACCGACAGGACGGGACCGGTCGCGGAGTCTCGGGAGGTGATCGTCAGTGGGCTCATTCTGGGCTTCTCGTCTGCGGGTCGGCGGCGGGGACTCCGAGGGCGAGCAGGGCGGTGTCGTCGTCGAGGCCTTCGCCGAAACTGTTCAGGAGGCCGGTCAGGGCCTGGATGACGGCGTCGGGCGGCTTGCCCGCGTGGCCGGCCGCGAAGGCGAGCAGGGCCTCGTCCCCGTACAGGCTGCTGCGGTCCGCGCTGGTGCGGGCCTCCGTGATGCCGTCGGTGTAGAGCAGGAGCGTGTCGCCGGGGGTGAGTACGCTCCTGGCGGCCGTGAAGCGGGCCTCGGGCAGGATGCCCACCAGGAGACCGCCCGGCGTGGGCAGGAAGTCCGCCGTGCCGTCGGCCCTCGCGATGATGACCGGAGGGTGGCCGCCGGAGGCCAGGTGGACGGCGACGTTGCCCGTCTCGGGGTCGGGCTCCAGGGTGCCGACGACGGCGGTGCAGTACCGCGGATCGCCCCCTCCGGTGTAGCGGGCGTGGAGCACGGTGTTGAGCGTGGACAGCGCGGAGACCGGGTCCGGGTCGTGGAGGGCGGCGGCACGCAGCGTGTAGCGGGTCAGGGAGGTGACGGCCGCGGCCTGGGGGCCCTTGCCGCACACGTCTCCGAGGAAGAAGCCGAACCGGTTTCCGCCGATGGGGAAGACGTCGTAGAAGTCGCCGCCGAGCCGCTCCGGGTGTGCGGTGTGGTAGTAGGCGGCCGTCTCCATCCCGGCGACCTTCGGCAGGGTGTCGGGAAGCAGGGACTGCTGGAGCACGGCGAGGGCGTCCTGAAGGCGGGCACGGTGGGCCTCCGCCTGGTTGCGAGCCTCTTCGGCCTGCTTGCGTGCGACTTCCGCCGCCTTGCGGCCGCGCAGGAGCTCCTCTTCGTAGGCTCGGCGGTCCCGGGCGTCGAAGACGGTCGTACGGATCAGCAGTGGCTCACCGCCCTCGGCGCGCTTGAGCGCGGAGGATACGAGGACCGGCATGCGGCGGCCGCCGACCTGTTTCATCTCCAGGGCGATGCCGCCGAGTTCGCCCTGCATCCGCAGCAGCGGCGCGAGGTGCGTCTCGTGGTACAGCTTGCCGCCCACGGTCAGCAGGTCGGTGAAACGCATCCGGCCCACCACCGCCTCGCGTTCCAGACCGAGCCACTCCAGCAGCGTGGTGTTGATCTTGGCGATGGTGCCGTCCATCAGCGTCGAGAGATAGCCGCACGGCGCGCACTCGTACAGTTCGTCGGCGCTGTCCTCGAGGAGCGCCGCGAACGCCGCGTCGGCGGTTCTCTCCTTGTCGGCCCCGTGTGGGTCGGGGTACTCCCCGTTGCGGCACATCATCGCAGGCTGACCAGGAAGGTCCGGATCGCTTCGTTGGTGGCTTCGGGAGCGGACAGATGGGGGCAATGTCCGGTCGCGTCGAGGGTGACGAGGGTCGAGCCGGGAATCGCCGCGTGGACGAAGGCGCCCACTTCCCGGGGCGCGATGGCGTCCTGGAGGCATTCCAGGACGAGCGTCGGCACCGTCACGGACTTCAGGTCGTCCCGCGAGTCGGACAGGAAGGTGGTCCGGGCGAAGACGCGTGCCATCTCCGGGTCGGTGGCGCAGAAGCTGTTCTTCAGTTCCTCACCGAGCTCGGGCCGGTCGTCGTGCCCCATGATCACCGGCGCCATCGCCGCCGACCATCCGAGATAGTTCGACTCCAGGGACATGAGGAGCTCGTCGATGTCCTCGGCGCTGAACCCGCCGCGGTATCCGTCCTCGTCGATGTAGCGGGGCGACGGGGCGACCATCACCAGCGCGCCGATCCGTTCGGGAGCCCGCTCGGCGGCGAGGACCCCGATCATCGCGCTCACGGAGTGACCCACGAAGACCGCGTCGCGCAGGTCGAGTTCCTCGCACACCTCGACCACGTCCTGGGCGTAACCGCTCAGCGATCCATAGCGCTCCTCGGAGAACGCGGACGCGTCCGAGCGGCCCGAACCCACGTAGTCGAACAGCACCACCCGGTAGTCGTCGGCCAGGGCGGGAACCGTCAGGCGCCACATGTTCTGGTCGCAGCCGAACCCGTGCGCCAGCACCACCGGCCGTCCCTGCGGGTTGCCGGTGATGGTGACGTTGTTCCTGCGCGCGATATCCATGAACACCATTCTCTCAAGTCCGTCTCGTGCCCCAAGCCCCACAGACATCCCGTTCGGTCGACACGCCGAGTTGATCACGGACGACGTCCCGAAAGCGAGCAGGGCCGCATGCCGGGCCCGGCCCGCGGCCCGAGCACCGATAGGGCCCAGCCGGGAATTCCGGCTGGGCCCTACCGTGTGCCGTCGAACGGATCAGCACCGGCCGATCAGTCCTTGAAGACGTCCTTGACCTTCTCCTTGGCCTCACGAGCGTCGCCCTTGGCCTTCTCGGCGCCACCCTCGGCTTCGAGCCGCTCGTTGCCCACGGCCCGGCCGGTCGTTTCCTTGACCTTGCCCTTGGCCTGCTCGACCTTGGACTGCGCCTTCTCGTCACCCGACACAACAATCACTCCCGCACATCGATCTCTCTTGGCCTGACAGTCATACGCCTGGCCCGATGCGGCACATCCAAACCCCCTGACCCGGCCCCAAAACTGGCCGGTAACGCCCGCGGGGGTGAATATGAATCTCGTCGATCACAATGCGTGGGCCGCGTTTCCCCGGGCACACGGTGGACCGGAGGTTGATGACCATGGTTCCCCTGCTTCTCGTTCTTCTGCTCGCCCTGATCCTGTTCGGTGCCGGTTTCGCGCTCAAGGCCCTGTGGTGGATCGCCATCGTGGTCCTCGTCGTGTGGCTCATCGGGTTCGTCGCACGACCCCGCGGCGGAAGCGGCCGCTGGTACCGCTGGTAACGCACACATGCGGTGACGCGTCCACACCAGCCGAACGCTTCGCCCCGCCGGTTCCTCCGGCGGGGCGAAGTGCGTTCGCACCGGTGGCCGACCGAAGGGGACCACCCGCCCGGACGCATGGCGGCGTTCCGTTGTCGCCGCATTCGGGTCACGCCCCGACGGCCACCCCGTGGGCCGGCTCGCCGCGGTCGCGTCCCCCGGGGTGGCGGTGGCGCCAGAACCAGAAGACCGCACAGGACAGCAGGGACCATCCCGCCAGGACCAGGAACGGAAAGGCGTGCTGGGCGTCGGCGAAGTAGACGGCCGTGTGCTGTGCGTTGACCGAGGCCCCGGGCGGCAGCCAGCGCCCGACATGGCCGAGGAGCGACGGCAGCAGGGGCCAGGACACCGCACCGCCCGAGGACGGGTTGCCGAGCAGCACCATGAGTCCCCAGGTCGGCAGCATGGCCCAGCGCCCGATCAGGGTGTTGAACATGGTGAAGACCATCCCCGAGGTGAACATCGTCAGCGCGAGGATCATCCAGGACTCGAAGAACGGCAGCCGTACCGCGCCGAGCCCCCAGTCGACGACCGCGGCGATGGTGAACCCGCCGAGCAGGGAGTACGCCACCGTGAAGGCGATCCGCTCCAGCGGGTTGAGGGTGCGTGCGTGCACGCTCAGCTGGATGGAGCCGACGAATCCCAGCACCACCGCGGCCAGAGAGATGTAGAACAGCGCGAGGCCACGAGGGTCGCCCGGTTGGAGGGGCTTCACATCGGTGATCGTCACCGGCACGCCGATGGCCTTCGCGACCGGGGGCGCGGCCTGGGTGAGCACCTGGGCCACGGAAGCACCGGCGGCGCCCGCCACATCCATGCGCACCCTGTCCGGTCGTACGTCGAGGATGGCGAAGACGGTCTGCTCCTCCATGGCCTGACGGGCCGCGGATACGTCCTCGTACGGATGCACCGCCAGTGAGGTGTTGAGTGCCTTGTCGAGCCCGGCCACGAACTTCTCGGCCTCCGCGGAGCCGGATGGTGCGACCAGCGCGGTGGGGATGTGGTGCGGCGTCGGATTGGCCATGGAGTACGTGTACGAGCCGGCGAACAGGCCCGCGGCGGCGGACAGGATGAACACGAGCACGACCGCCGGGAAGAACGGGGAGCGCCTGAAGTCGCCCCACGCCTCGCGTGGCCCCCGTTTCCTCGCGTGCGCGCCGTGCCCACCGTGGGCGGTGTGCTCCGAGGCCGAACGGTTGATCTCGTCTTCTTCCATGCGGTTGGCGCCATCTTCTTCCGTCGGCATGTGCGACCACTCCGGGACCGGGAACGCTTTCCGCGCCGCCTACCCCGTCCGTGCGGCCCCGACCAGGACCTTCGGTCCCGGCCCGGGGACCGTAGGTCCCGTGAGCGGACCTCCGCCGGGGGTACGGCGTAGAAGCGAACGGGGGGCCGGCTCCCCGCTGTCACTGCCCGGACGGCGTCGCCTCCGGGTCACGGAACGAAAGGAAGCAGGTCTTCGTCATGGGCATCATCGCCTGGATCATCATCGGACTCATCGCGGGAGCCATCGCCAAGGCCCTGACTCCGGGCAAGGACCCGGGCGGATGTCTGGTCACCATCGTGATCGGCATCGTGGGCGGACTGCTCGGCGGATGGCTCGGTCAGCTCGTCTTCGGAGTGGACGGGATGAAGGGGTTCTTCCATCTGTCGACCTGGATCACCGCGGTCGTCGGCTCGGTGATCGTCCTCTTCCTCTACCGCCTGGTCGCCGGCCGGCGGGGCTGACCCGGCCCGCGCGACGCCGTCTTCCTGACGGACTCGGCGCTTCCCCGGTGGTCGTCCGGGGAGGCGCCGAGCGCTTGTGCGGGACTGGGCCGTACGGGCGACGGGACCACGCCGACGCGACATGGCCCTCCCGGCTTGAGAACCTACGGACAAGGGGGACGACAGCGAAGGCGGTGGCGTCGTGGCCAGACCCGTGTGGGCCGGAGTCCTCAGTTTCGGCCTGGTCAGCCTGCCCGTCGGTCTCTACACCGCGACCGACACCCACACCGTCCACTTCCATCGGCTCCAGCGCGGCACGTCCGACCGGATCCGCAATCGGCGGGTGAACGAGCGCACCGGTGAGGAAGTGGATGCCAAGGACATCGTCAAGGGCTACGACACGGGCGAGGAGTACGTCATCGTCGAACCCGAGGAGCTGGACGACATCGCTCCCGGGCGCTCCCAGACCCTGGAGATCACCGGTTTCGTGGATCTGGACGAGATCGAGCCGATCTACTTCGACAAGACGTACTACCTGGCTCCGCGTGGCAAGGGGTACGCCAAGGTCTACAGCCTTCTCACCCAGGCTCTTGGCCGTGCGGAGAAGACCGGTGTCGCCACCTTCGTGATGCGCCAGCACGAATATCTGGTCGCGGTGAAGGCCGAGGACGGTCTCCTGACGCTGCACACGCTGCACTGGGCCGACGAAATCCGGGACCCCGAGCGAGAGATCGACACCCTTCCGGGCACGTCGGCCGCCTCGGACAAGGAACTGAAGATGGCGCAGCAGCTCATCGACACGCTCAGCATGAGCTGGGACCCGGGGCAGTTCCACGACACGTTCCAGGAGAAGGTCGCCGCTCTGATCGAGGCCAAGAGGGCGGGCGAGAGCGTGGAGAAGGCCGAGCCCGCGCCCGAGCCGTCGCCCGCCGTCGACCTCATGGAGGCGTTGCGCGCGAGCGTGGAGGGGGCCCGCGGTCCCAAGGACTCCGGCGCGAAGGCCTCGGCGGGCGGCGGCGCCGCGAAGCGGTCCGCCCGGCGGACGGCGAAGAAGCCGGCGGGCAAGAAGCGTGCTCAGGCCTCGCACAAGGGGCAGGATCCGCACGCCATGAACAAGGCCGAGCTGTACAAGAAGGCGACGGCCGAGGGAATCGAAGGCCGTTCCACGATGACCCGTGAGCAGCTCATCGAGGCCCTCGACAGGCAGCGGCAGGCGGCGTGACGACTGCCGCTCGAGCGCGGGCCCGGGGGTGCCGACACCTGCGGTGCCCGCGGCCACACCTCCGGGGTGGCATAAGGCGTCCGGGAGGGCACGTTCCCGGCGGTGCGGCGGTGCCTATCCCCCGACTCCGGGCCCGGCTCCGCCGCGTGCCCGTCCCTCCTCGGGCCCCGCACCACCGACACCCTCCTCGTCCTCCATTGCCGCACCCGCCCCCTCGTCCGTCCCCTCGTCCGGGTCGCGTCCCGCGACCGCCGAGAGGTCACCCAGCAGCCGGATCGTGTCCGCGGTGACGGCCGCGAGCGCGTCCCGCAAGGCGTCACCGCCCTCGCGGAAGACGGAGGTCAGCTCGTTCTCGGCGGCGTACGCCCGCCGGAGCGCCTCGCGGCGGTCGCGGGTCCGTCGCAGGGCCTGTTCGTCGCCGTCCTGACCGGAGGAGTCCGAACACTCCAGGGTGTCGTCGAGGCCGCACACGTCGCCGGCCGCCCGCAGCAGTGCGGCCACGATGCCGGGTGCGGGACCCGGCAGAACCTCGCCGTCGGGCTGCTTCGCGGCCGTCTCGGCCAGGGTCCTGGTGATGGCTTCGAGGTGGTTCGTGATCCGGTCCCAGGTGTAGTCCCAGTCGGCGGCCGGTGGCAATGGGGCCGAACGGCGCAGCCGATGGCCCGGGTTGAAGCGGTAGCTCTCCTCCGACCAGCGGCGGGCGGTGCGCAGGTCGGTCACGCGGTCGGTGAGACGCCTCGCGCGGTCGTGCCAGGCTTCCGCGTCGTCCTGCGCCATGTCACCGTCGTCGAGTCCGTCCGCGACCGTGTGGAGCAGCGCCGCGCTCTCGTCCGGCAGACGTCCACGCAGATGGCGCACGCTGCGGGAGTGCACGGGGGGAAGCACGAGGGCGTTGACCGTGAGCCCGATGGCCGCTCCGAGCAGCGTCTCCAGGAACCGGTGGAGGATGTCGAAGCCCGAGTACGTGCCGTAGACCAGTACGAAGAGCGCGGCGGTCGGTGCGTTGAGGCCCTGGGTCCCGAATCGGGCGTACGAGCCGAAGAGCGTCGTTACCGGCAGCGCGATGAGCATGGCGAACATGGTGTTGCCGGTGAGCGCACCCGCGCCGGTCGCCAGGAGGGTGCCGACCACGACGACCACGAACTGCTGCAGTGCTGTCTTGAGCGACCGGTACACGGTGCTCTGCACCAGGAAGAGCGCCGTCCAGGGTGCCAGCATCGCCATCGGCGCCTCCCACCACCAGCCCGCCAGGGCCCATGCGATCAGCGCGGCCGCGGCGGCCTTGAGGGCTTGGACCGCGGTGTCCCGCTCGGGCCCGGGGCCGCTCAGCGCCCGCCGTGCCGACCGGGACACCGCGGCACATTCCCAACCCGCCCACTGCCTCCACTGAACGAAGGCCTGGCCCAGATCCCTCAACGTTCCATCCTGTGCTCGTACTGGCCGCTCCCCGCGGCCTACGCCGTTCCATCCCGTGCTCGTACGTCCCGCTCCCCCCGGCCGGCCACGACGTGCCGATCCCGTGCGCGCGGGGGACGCGATCGGCCGCCCGCTGCCGACCCATCGCTTTCCCCACCCCCGTAAGGGAGTTGGGGCATTTGGCGCGCCCGCCACGCGGCGGGCACCCGGTCAGCGTTCGGGCGGCCCGGCCCGGAACGTCACCTGCCGTCGTTCCGGTCGTTCCGGTCGGTCGCGTCGGGGGACGACGGCGGGGTGTCCCAGGAGTCCGCCCCGGGCTGCGGCGCCGACGGGGGCGGGGGCTTGCGTGCCGCTCGGCGGCGTCCTGCCATGAACATCGCGAGGAGTCCCGCCACCACTACCAGTCCCACGATGACCAGGAGCAGCGCCGTGGCGGGGCCGGCGGCGACGACCTGCGATGTCGAGTGAGCGATAACCATGTTGCTCCGACTCCTCTGTGTTGCTGCCGAGGGTCGTGGTGACCCCTGGCCGGCGGGATGCCCCACACACCGGGGTGACCCCGGCGCTACGGGATCGCACGACCTGTGTGTGCGGATGACATACCTCTGCTACCCGAATATGCCCAGACATCTCGGATGCCCGCCCGGGTGTCTGCTCCAATGGGACGATCGCGGCCCGGGACCGCTTGGTGGTGACGGACCCCGATCCGGCTCCGCCCCTCATCCACCCCGTCGTCCCCCGGCATCGCGCCGGCCGGGGGCCCGGCCGTGCCTCCGCGCATGGCCGAACCCCGGATGCCGCTTCGTACCGCATCACCCAAGCTGGCAGCCAAGGCGCGGCGTCCGCCGTGCCGTCGAGCGGCGCGAAGGCACGGCCGCGGCCTCGCAGGCAGCCGGTTCCCCGCCTTCCACCGCGCTACCCAGGAGTGATCATGAGTGTGGGAGACGAATACCGCAGCCGCGCCCGCGAGTTGGAGGCGCGGGCCCTGGAGTGGCGGGAGGCCGCCGAGCGCGCCGGCGACCCGGAGCAGCGCAAGCGTCTGACGGACAAGGCCCGCCGGGCCCAGGAACAGAGCGAGCAGGCCAGCCGCATGGCCGTTCCGGGCCTCGACCCCGCATAGCCGCGGGCAGACGGCGGCCGACGGCCGTGACTCCGCCCGGCCGCGGGCACCGGTCCGCTGCCGGCGGGGACGAGGCCTTCGGCCCCGCCCGGCCGTTCCGTATGACTCCGCGCCGCCGGGCCACCCTCCCCCATGGGGCACCGGGATGGAGCGGAGGCTGCGCATGCGCACCGTCGGCGTTGAAGAAGAACTGCTCATGGTCGGCGCGCGCGCCGGGGAGGTACTGGCCCTCTCCGCGGTCGTCGTCTCCCCCTCCGCGTTCCGGAAGGCCGGCGGACGCCGAGCGGCAGCAGTGCGAGAAGGAACTCCAGAGGGAGCAGGTGGAGTTCGCCACCGACCCGCTGACGTCGATGGGCGAGATGGAGCACGAGATCCTTCGCCGTCGCCGGGAGGCGGCCGCCCGCGCCGAGGAGGCCGGGGCCACGGTGGCGGCCCTTGCCACGTCGCCCGTGCCGGTACGGCCCTCGCTCGATCTCGGGGAGCGGCACCTCTGGATGGCGGAGACCTTCGGCCTGACCGCCCGCGAGCAGCTCACCTGTGGTTGCCATGTCCATGTGGCGGTCGACTCCGACGTCGAGGGCGTCGCCCGTGACGGTCCACTTCGACGCCCGCCTCTCCGCGCGCTGTCCGACGGTGGAGGTCCGCGTGGCCGACGTGTGTCTGCAGCCGAGCACCGCCGTGTTGATCGCGGCGCTGGTCCGTGCCCTGGTGGAGAGTGCCGCCGCGGCTTGGCGTGCGGGCCGTCCTGCGGCCGGGATCAGCTCGGGCCTGCTGCGTCTCGCGTCCTGGCGGGCCGCCCGTTCGGGCCTGAACGGCACCCTCGTAGACCCTCGCACGATGCGCGAGGAGCCCGCGGCCGCGGTGGTCGCCGCGCTCCTCGACCAGGTGGAGGACGCCTGTCCGACAGTGGTGACCTGGAGCGGGTACGGCGCACGCTGGCGCAGCTGACGGCTCAGGGGCGGGCGCCGAGCGTCAGCGCGAGCTCTTTCGCCGGCATCGCAGCCCCGAGGCCGTCGTGCGGGAAGGCGCACGCATCACCGTCCTCGCGGACTGAACGGGCCGGGCCTGCGCCCCACACCCACCCACCTCACGCCCGCCCCGGCGCCCCACACACGGCCCCTCACACCACACACCAGACGCCACACATATGTGTGCCCGCACCGGCATGGTGCGGGCACACATGATCGAGAGCGTCAGACCGCCGGCGGGAACCTGTCCCACGCCCGGTGCTCGGCCAGCGCATTCCTGACCTTCTCCACGGCGGCCGCACCGTTGTCGCTCAGCACGATGCCGGGCTCGTCGGCGCCGATGCCGGCCGACTCGAACAGCCCCCGGGCGTCGCTCCATCCACCGAGCGCCTTGCCGTGCCGGTAGGCCTCGGTGAGCAGCAGCAGGACGCGCGGGTCGGACCCCGTCGAGGCGGGCGACCCGGCCTTGGCGTCGCGTGCTCCGTACGCGTCGGCGCCCGGCTCGGGCGATCCGGCGAACAGGAGCGCGTCGTACTCGACGGACCGGGCGGTGGCGAAGGTCCGCTGGACGGCGACGGGGTCGTCGTCGGAGCCGAGGGTGCCGCCCGTCGGCGCGATGACGAGGGCGACCATGCCGGCGTCCAGGACGGCCCGGCGCACGCTCCGCACGCCGTCCAGGTCGGCGGCCGCGTCGGCGACGATGCCGATGACCCGGCCGTCCGTGGGCCAGGTGTTTCCCAGCTGGGACAGGGCCGGGCTGGGGTCGGCCGGGACGAGCGGCACGGTGGCTCCGGGCGCCGGCAGGCCGAGGCCCGCGGCCACCTGCTCGCAGAGCTCGGGGTCGATGTTCGCGAGGACCTTCAAGTTCCTTTCCTTGACGGCCTGTTCGAAGCACTTGTTCAGCTCGAAGGTGTAGGCGGCGATGATGTGCTCGCGCTCCGGGGCGCTCATGCTGAGCCAGAACAGCCGGGGCTGGCTGAAGTGGTCCGCGAACGAGGCGGGCGCCTCGCGGACCTTGCCGGCCTCGGGGATGCGCACCGGGGTCTCCACGAAGGCGCTCATGTCGGCGCCCGCGAGGAAGGGGCATCCGCCGTCCAGGCTGTTCGGCCGGTACGGCGCGACACCGGTGTGCACGGCGCTCTGGTGCATACCGTCGCGGAGCATGTCGTTGACGGGCGCGTGCGGCCGGTTGATCGGGATCTGTGCGAAGTTGGGGCCGCCGAGCCGGCTGATCTGCGTGTCGAGATAGGAGAAGAGCCGTCCGGCGAGCAGCGGGTCGTCGGTGACGTCGATGCCGGGAACGAGGTGCCCGGGGTGGAAGGCGACCTGCTCGGTCTCGGCGAAGTAGTTCTTGGTGTTGGCGTTCAGGGTCATCAGGCCGATGGGTTGCACCGGTGCGAGTTCCTCGGGCACGAACTTCGTGGGGTCGAGGAGGTCGATTCCCTCGAAGGTCTGCTCGGGGGTGTCGGGGAACACCTGGATCCCGAGCTCCCACTGCGGGAAGGCGCCGGCCTCGATCGCGTCGAAGAGGTCACGGCGGTGGAAGTCGGGGTCCATCCCGTTGATGAGCTGCGCCTCCTCCCACACCAGGGAGTGCACGCCGAGCTTCGGCTTCCAGTGGAACTTGACCAGAACGCTCTCACCGGCGGTGTTGACCAGCCGGAAGGTGTGGACGCCGAAGCCCTCCATCATCCGGTACGAGCGGGGGATGCCGCGGTCGGACATGTTCCACAGCGTGTGGTGGGTGGCCTCGGTGTGCAGGGACACGAAGTCCCAGAACGTGTCGTGGGCGCTCTGTGCCTGCGGGATCTCGCGGTCGGGGTGGGGCTTGGCGGCGTGCACGACGTCCGGGAACTTGATGGCGTCCTGGATGAAGAAGACCGGAATGTTGTTCCCGACGAGGTCGAAGGTTCCCTCGTCGGTGTAGAACTTCGTCGCGAAGCCGCGGGTGTCGCGCACCGTGTCGGACGAGCCGCGCGAGCCGAGGACGGTGGAGAACCGGACGAATACCGGTGTCTCCACACCCTTGGCCAGGAAGGCCGCCTTGGTGACCTCGGCGGCGGTGCCGTAGCCCTGGAAGACGCCGTGGGCGGCGGCGCCCCGCGCGTGCACCACGCGTTCCGGGATCCGTTCGTGGTCGAAGTGCGTGATTTTCTCACGCAGATGGTGGTCCTGGATCAGGACCGGGCCGCGTGGTCCCGCCTTCAGCGAGTGCTCGCTGTCGTGCACCCTCGTCCCCTGGGCGGTGGTGAGGTACGCGCCGCTCTGCGCCATGCGGGCCGGGTCGGCGCCCGTGGCCTGACCGGTCGGGCTCACGGTTTCCGGACCCTGCTGGTCCGCCTTGGGCGGCAGCGGCTCGACGGGCCTCGTCGGCTCGGCCACCGGCGGCGAGACCGGCCCCGGCTTGCCCGGCAGGCCGTCGCCGCTCGCGGTGGAGTCGTTCTTGGGGTGCTCTGTCGTCATGTTCTCTCCCAGTGGCGGTCGTCAGGACACCTCAGCCATGACCGCTCGGTCTCGAACCTCAAACGGACCGCGGGCGGTTGTCACCCGCATCCGCAGGGGGCCATGGCATCTGCCCGGTCCTTGCGCGGGGCCGGGGCCGTCCACGCCGCGTACCCGCTGTCCGTGGATGAACGCGCCCTGTGGCGAGGAAGCCCCCGGACGCGTGGCACGTCCTCGTTCAGGGCAAAGCGGTCGCGTTCACGGGGTGAAGAGGATCTTGACGGCGCCGTCCCGCTTCTTCTGGAACATCTCGTACGCGTCGGGTGCCTGCTCAAGCGTGAGGCGGTGCGTGGCGAAGTCGTCCACTCCCAGGGGGTCGCCGTCGGTGAGCAGCGGCAGGATGTCGTCGACCCAGCGCCTGACATTGGCCTGGCCCATGCGCAGTTGCAGCTGCTTGTCGAACATGGTCAGCATCGGCATCGGGTCGGCCGCGCCGCCGTAGACGCCGGAGATGGAGATCGTGCCGCCCCTGCGCACGAGGTCGATCGCCGTGTGGAGCGCGGAGAGCCGGTCGATTCCGGCCCGTTTGATCATGGCCGAGGCGAGTGCGTCGGGCAGGACGGCCGCCATGCCCTGGGCCGCGGCCGCCACGCGGCTGCCGTGGGCCTCCATGCCGACGGCGTCGATGACGGCGTCCGGTCCCCTGCCTCCGGTGAGTTCGCGTACCGCGTCCGTGAGGTTGTCGCCGCACTCCTGGAGGTCGAGGGTGTGGACGCCGCGCCGGCGCGCTCGCTCCAGGCGCTCCGGTACGAGGTCGATGCCGATGACGGTTCCGGCCCCGCGGTGGGCGGCGATGCGGGCGCTCATGTCTCCGATGGGCCCTAGGCCGAGAACGGCGACGCTGCCGCCGGGTGGGACGGCGGCGTACTCGACCGCCTGCCATGCCGTGGGCAGGACGTCGGACAGGTAGACGAAGCGCTCGTCGGAGGGGCCGTCCGGGACCCGGATGGGCAGCGCGTTGCCGAACGGGACGCGCAGATACTGTGCCTGGCCGCCCGGCACCTGCCCATAGAGCTTGGTGTAGCCGAACAGCGAGGCGCCCGAGCCGTGTTCGTGCACCTGGGTGGTCTCGCACTGGGAGTGCAGGCCCTGGGTGCACATGAAGCAGGATCCGCACGAGATGTTGAACGGGACGACGACGCGGTCGCCCGGTTTCAGTGCGGTGACCTTCGGGCCGACCTCCTCGACGATGCCCATGGGTTCGTGTCCGAGGATGTCGCCCGGGTCGAGGAAGGGGCCGAGAACCTCGTACAGATGCAGGTCCGAGCCGCACAGGCCGGTCGTCGTCACCTTGATGACGATGTCGTCGTCATCCTGGATGGTGGGGTCGGGCACGGTGTCGACGCGTACGTCCCGCTTGCCGTGCCAGGTGAGTGCCCTCATGGTTCCTCCTCGCTGGTGTACCGCCCTCGGGCCGCGGCCCACAGCGGCGTGCCGTGCCGCGCGGCACGGCCTGCCGATCCCAGTCTGTGGAAGGTCACCGGACACCGCACGCGGGCCACGGGCGGGATGCGGGGGCGTTCCGAAGGCGCACCATGGTCCGAGCGCGTGCCAGGACCCGTGGGACGCCCGGGTGCGAACGCCGCCCGCGCCGCGCCGGGACCGCGTGGACTCCACGGCCCTCTCCATCGCGCCAGCGCCCGTGATGCGCGGCGGGGGGGCGGAACACCCTGGTCTATATGGTGGTTCGGGCAGCAGTCGGCCACCATGAGCGGTCCGGTCCTGGTATGAGTAGTCCGTTGGGGCGGATGCCGACCTCGAAGCTGCTAATAGAACCGGACATCCCGTGGACGATAGCCATTCCAGCGACCAGTGGCCGAGTATCGCCGCACTCGTCGAAGCGATGGAGGGCGGGCCGGACCCCGGCGCGGCCGAACTGCTCGAACGGTTCGCGCGCGACGCCGACCGGACCGCCGTCTTCGCACTCAGGGACGCCCTGATGGCTCGGGCGCAGCGAGAGGGGAAGCACGGCCCGTAGGCCAGGGAAGGACGGCACGGCCGGGGCGTTCGGCCCGCCACTCCCCCGACGGCGCCCGGGAGTTGACGCCGGGCGGGGCCGTCGGTGGTACGGGCCGGGCGGTCACCGCCCGCGGCCGGCCCTTCAGGGACGGTAGACGCACTCCGCGAGCGTGGCGTGCTTCTTCCAGCCCAGGGTCTCGTACAGGGCACGCCCACTGTCGGTCGCGCCGAGCACGCCGAGGGTGGCACCCGCGTCGAGGGCGTGGTTGACGAGCGTACGCATCACCACGTGCCCCAGCCCGCGGCGGCGGTACGACTCCTCGGTGAGCACCCGGTCGACGACCACGCTCTCTCCCAGACGTGCCATCTGCCCCTTGGCCGCGCGCTTGCCCGTCACGGCGTCCAGCACGGTGACGTGACTGACCGCCCCGGCGTCCTCCACGGTCACGGTGTAGCCGTCGGGGACCGCGGGCTGGGCGGGCATCAGGTCGACGGCCATCAGGTGCCCGGTGTCGTCCCAGGCCACCACCCAACCCGCGGGCAGCCACGGCTCCGTCTCCGCGGGCTCGATCGGCATCTTCATCCAGGTGCGCGGCGTCGTGACGGACGCCGCGGCAGCGCGTACCAGCGTCTCACCGGCCCGCGGCAGCACGTGGCGCGCGGCCTCGTGCGGGTCTCCCTCGACGCGGATGTAGGTACCTCAGGGCTTCTCGACGGCCGGAGGCGTCCCCCGCGAAACGGCCCAGCCCGCCGCCCATGTCCGCACCATGTCCTCCACCATCGAAACCCCCCGGGGTAAGTGGCCGTCACCACGACCAGGCAGGACAGGTAATAGCCGAAACGGACCAGGACACATTACGTCCGCGCGCCGTGGTGCGGTAGCCCCGCGGTTCGGCAGGGGCGTTATCGCGCCATGTGCCTCGCCCGTGGCCGAGGTCGGGCACCCGGGTCGTGGCGACCGGAAGACGCCGCCCCGGCCCGCGGGGAGGAGCGGCTACTCGCTGTTCGCGCCCGGTGCTCCCTCGTCGTCCGTGCGGGGTCGGCCCTCGATGTCGGCCCTGGCCTGTTTCACGTTGGCCCTGACCTGATCGGCCTGACGCGCAGCACCTCCGGATCGGCCGTCCGACGCCTTGGCCGCACCTCGCTGCCCCCCGCCGTCCACGGACGCGCCTTCCCCGCCCGCGCTCTTGGCTCGGACCTTCCTGTGCTTGCCCGCCATCCGGACTCCCAGCGTCATGTTCTCGTTGCCGACAGGGCCAAACTAGGGCGAACCACGCCGGTCCGCGCGTCGGCCCCTACCGCCGAGGAAGCCGGTGCGCCGCGGGGCGACGGCGTCAGGCGGCGCCGACGCGGTCATCGTCCAGCGCCTGGTCGCGCAGGCGGGCGCACGTGCTGTTCAGGAGACGTGAGACGTGCATCTGGGAGATGCCGAGCTCCGCGGCGATCTGGTTCTGGGTCATGCCCTCGAAGAACCGCATGTAGAGGATCCGCGATTCCCGCTCCGGCAGCGCCCGGAGGGCGGGCCTGACCGCTTCGCGATCGATGACGGCGTCGAATCCGGGATCGGGGGCGCCGAGCGTGTCCGTCAGGCAGACGCTCTCCCCGCCCTCGCCGCCTTCCGTTCGCGTCTCGGCTTCGAGCGAGAGGCTCTTGAAGGAGCCGAGGGCCGCGAGGCCGGCCCGTACATCCTGCTCGTCGAGCCCTGACCGGGCGGCCAGTTCGGCGACGGTGGGCTCGCCCGGCCGCATCGCCTTCAGCTCCTGCCGGGCGATACGGACCTTGTTGCGGAGGTCCTGGACCCGGCGCGGCACGTGGACCGCCCACAGGACGTCACGGAAGTGCCGCTTGAGTTCGCCGTTGATGGTCGGAATCGCGTACGCCTCGAAGGGGCCCCGCGCGGCCTCGTACCGGTCGACGGCCTTGAGCAGTCCTATCGCGGCGACCTGGTAAAGATCGTCCGTCTCCGCGCCGCGGTTGCGGTACCTGAGCGCCAGGCGCTGCGCCATCGGCAGCCACTGCGCCACGAGGTCGGCCCGCAGGGTCTCGTACTCGGGCCCCCGCACGAGCGTCCCGAGACGGACGAAGGCCGCCGAGGTGTCGGGGGCGTCGCCATGGCCGTGCTGTCCGCGGCTGTGGATGGTGTCCGACATGGCGGGCTCCTTGAACCTGGGCCTGGCTCGGGCCGCCGCCGCCGAGCCGCTACGCCCTGACCGCGGCCGGAGACGACGCAAGCCCTTCCAGCGAACCAGGGCCGCCCCGCGCACGCATCCCGAACCCTCACGCATCGTGACGACGCCGGGGCGCACCCCTGACCGGCGCTCGCGTTCGGCCGTTGGGGGCGCTCGGTCCGCGCGTCGGCGGCGGCGCCGGGGTGCGGGTCCGTGGTCCTGGCCCCAGGATGGGCCCAACCCCATCCACCCACAGGAGGTTTCCGTGCTGGAACGCAAGCGGAGCAAGGACAGCATCGAGATCACGTTCGTGCTGCCTGTCGATGCCCCGCCCGGCCCGGTCAGCGTCGTCGGTGACTTCAACGACTGGCGGCCCGGCACCCATGAGCTGCTGGCCCGCAAGGACGGCAAGCGTGCGGTGACGGTGGAGCTGCCCGACCGGACCACGCACGCCTTCCGTTACCTGGCGGCCGGGGACTACTGGTTCGACGACGAGAGCGCCGACGGCCACGACGGCGCCAACAGCCGCCTCCACACGTGACGCACGACTGAACACGCCTGCACGTCTGATCCCGCTCCGGCACGCCGGGCGCCGGCGCCGTACGCCGCGTGGTTCGGGCGGTCCTGGCGACGGGCATGGCCGGTGAGCGGCGATGGGAGTGGTGTGAGCGACGATTCGGCCGGGGCGGCTGTGCGGGCGCCGTCGGAGGAGGACCGGCACGCGAGCTGGCTGGAGCTCTTCTTCGACCTCGTGGCCGTCGCGGGCGTGGCACAGATCGCCCGCCTGCTGCACGGCACGCCCGGTCCGGCCGACGTCGGGTTCTACGTGCTGCTCTTCCTGGCGTTCTGGACCGCCTGGATCTGCTTCACCCTGTACGCCAACGTGGCCGACGCGGGCACCCACACCCGCACGGTGCTGTTCGCGATGTTCGGCATGGCCGTCATGGCGGCCGCGGTGCCCGGTGTGCACGAGGGCGACGACCAGCATGCCCGGGTGTTCGCGCTCGCCTACGTCCTGACCCGGGTGCTCGCCAACCGCGCCTGGCAGCACCGGCGTCAGGTGCTCGTCGACTGGCCCGCCGCGCAGATGTCGTTCGGCGTGACCCCGTGGATCGTGTCCCTCTGGGTGCACGAACCGGCCCGCCAATGGCTCTGGGCCCTCGGCATCGTCCTCGACCTGTACGTCACGTTCGCGGTCTCCGCGCGCGACGTCGTCCGGCACCGGGCGGCCCGGGAGCGGCGCGAGAGTCGACGACCCGGCCGGGTCCGCGCCGGGGGCCTGTCATTGGCGCGGTCGCAGGCGGACCATCTCAGCGAGCGGCTCGGCCTGTTCGTGATCATCGTGTTGGGCGAGGGGGTGGCCCAGGTGATCGAGGCCGCCGCCGACGTTCCGTGGGAGAGGAAGCTGTACGGCTTCTCCGTCGCCGCCTTCGCCCTGCTCACCGCGGTGTGGGCCCTGTCGTTCCGGCACGGCTACGCGGGAGTGCCCCACCTGGCCGCGGGGGTCCTTCCCGCACGCGCCGCGTTGCCCCTGCACTGCTTCCTGGCCGGCTGCCTCGCGGCGTTGGCCGCCGCGCTCGGGGCGGCCGTCGAGCACCTGGAGACCCTGCCCAACGCCACGCGATGGCTGCTCTGTTCGGCCCTGGCCGGATACTTCCTGCTCAGTGGCCTCGCCTGGCTCGGGCGTGCGAACCGCGAACGCCGCTGGCTCCTGTGCGTACCCGTGCCGTGCTGCGCCCTGCCGCTGCTCCTCGCGGGGTTCGGAGCGCGCCTTTCCACGCTGACGGTGGTGTGGCTCCTCGTCCTCGTCGCGCTGTGGCCGATCCTCTTCGAACGCCGGCGCGCGCGGCTCATGCCGGGAAGTGACGGGTGAACGCCGAGGTGTCCGTGCCGAGGTAGCCCCCGAACGGCGCGTCCAGTTCGTGGATGAGGAGCACCAGGAAGGTGATGAGCGCGGCGAGCCCCATGACCATCACGATGTGAGTGGCGTTGCGCTGGATGCCGAAGAGGAACATGAAGGCCACGGTCAGCACCCCGCCCAGGATCAGGCCGACCCACAGGACGGGCGAGAGACTGCTCTGCGCGTCCTGCTCGCGCCCCCGCCTCGCCTCGTCGAGCGTGCCGAGCTGGGCGAGGAGTTCCTGGGCCGCGATCTGCTGGGCCGGGGTCGCGTTGGCCGGTACGCGGGTCGCGCCGCGCAACTCCGAAAGGAGCGTCCACCCGCCCGCGCCGAGGCTCTCGCGGGCCGCCATTCTCGGCCATTCCGCGACGACGACGTGCTGGGCGTACTGCTGGGCGATCGCCCGCACGCGGCTCTGCTCCGCGGACGGCAGGGCATCGGCCACCAGGTACGTCTGGTGCAGGGCGCCGGCTTCCGCCTGTACATGGGAAGAGGCGTTGTCGCTGGTCTCCCACACGGACACCAGGGCGAGGCCGAGGACGAGCGCGTACAGCACACCGACCATCATCGAGATGTACTCGGCGACGTCCTCGCGCGGCTCGTCGGCGGGATCCGGGGGGAAGAAGCGGTGCTTCGCCACCACCGTCGCCGCGGCGAACAGGGCCACCGCGAGGGTGATGGCGAGGGCCTGCACGGCTGGGGACACCTGGGCTCCTTGGGATTACGGGCGGCGTGAGCCCAGCAGTACCGCGGCCAGGGCGGCGGGCAGGAGGAACAGAAGCAGCAGCGCCGCCACGGACAGGCCGGGATGCGCCTGCGCGTGGTGTTGCAGGGCGCCGAGGAACGAAGGCGGCGCCGGGGGCCGGGCCAGCGTCGGCCGGGGCGGGCGCACCGTCCCGGGCGGCTCGGCCGGCCCCACCGGTACCGCCCCGACGATGCCGGTCCCGGGCGGTTGGGCCGCGGCATCGCCGCCCGGCGGAAGGGCCGCGCCGGGCGGGGCGGGTGGCTGCGCCGGTACGGCAGGTGCGGCGGGCGCGGGTGCGGCGGGCGGGGCGGGTGCACCAGGTCCGGCAGCGGCCGTACCGGCGGGGTCACCGGCCCCCCCGGGCATGCCGGGAGCCCCGGGTCCGCCGGGCGCGGCGGGTCCCGCGGGACCCGCGCGCGTACCCGGACCGGCGCCGGCCCCGGCACCGGGGCCGCCGGGTCGGCCGGGGCCGCCAGGTGCACGGAGGCCGCCGGGTGTGCCGGGCCCGACAGCCGCGCCCGGCCCACGCACTCCCCGACGGCCCGCCCCGGCAGGTGGCGGGGCTGCCGCCGCCCGCCGGGGCGGCACGGCGCGCGGCAGGACGTCGGGCACGGCCGGAGCGCTCGGCGGCGCCGGGAGGACGAAGTCCGCGTCGGCGCGCGCGCTGAGGACCGGCGGCGCGATGCTGCGCCCCTCGGGGTCCAGAGTGTCCGTACGGTCGCTTCCGGTGGCGGTCCCCGCGCTGCGGTAGGAGCCGGGGCCGCGCCGCACCCGCGCCGTGCACGTGAGGGACGCACCGGGCCGCAGCTCCGGGATGTCCTCTTGGCCGGCGCAGTCGAGACGGCCGGGTGCGAGCACCGGGTCCGCCAGCGCGATGGCGTACACCGTCCTGTTCCCGGGGTTGGCCACCACATAGTGGATCTCGGCCTCGGTGAAACTGAGCAGTCTCGCGCTCTCGGTGAGGGTGAGGGCGCCGGCCACTCCGCCGTAGCCGCTCGGTGCGGTGGCCCGCATCCGCATCGCGAGCGAGGGGACCACGCCCGTCGCCACGACCCGTGCGGTGTGCGTGCCGGGCGCGGCGGGCAACTCCGCGGTGCACAGGGTGCTCGACAGCGCACGCAGATATCCGGGGTGGCCGGAGCCGTTGGCGCAGCGGATGAGCGAACCCGGTACGGCCGGGTCGGTCAGGCGGACCGTGGACAGGTCGGCCTCCCCCCGGTTGGCCACCCGGTACACCTTGATCACCGGCGCGCCCACGCGGATACCCGGCCGCAGGGCGCCGATCCCGGGGCGCGTGTTCACGGTGACCGTCAACCCCAGGCTGTGCTCCCCCACTCCGCCTGCGCGTGCCGAGGGAAGTCCCGCCAAGGACCCGGGCAGGGTCGCGACAGCCGTGAACGCCACCACGAGCACCGTCCGCCGAGCGGCTGGACCACCGCGCGGGATTCCCATCCCGATACCCCTTCCGCAGGAATGCGCTGTGCGGACAGATGGTCACCGACGGGGAGTTGCGCGACCTTACGGCATGCCGAATTCGTTGGTTAATATTACAAATACCACCCTGATGGTCCAGCCGGCGCGGCACCTTCTCCGCCCCCTTCACACACGAGCGAGTTCAGGCGCTCGAACGCGGTGGGGGCCGGACGACGCGGCAGGAAGTCCCTGATCTTCCGCGCGCAGGCGATCGGACTCGTGGTGCCGGTGTCGCATTCGATGTCGTACAGACCGTGGGCGTGGACCCGGTCCAGCTGTCGCGCGGCCAGACCCGGCGGGCGGTCACCGCGCTCCCGCTCACGCCGTTCCAGCTCGGGCAGCGGGCAGTGCACGCCGACCAGGACGACGTCCGCGGGGGCGAACAGCGCCAGACAGTCGAGCAACCGCCACCGCTCACTGAGGACGTGGTCGACGACGATGTTGTTGCCGCCGGCCGCCATTCCCGCGACCGCCCGATGGAAGCCCATCCAGGTGCGCCTGAGTACATCGGCGAGCAGGTCGGGGGCGAGGCCCGGCGGAGTCGTCCGCATGGCGTGGAAGGCGTCCACCGGCATGGAGAAGTACGTGTCGCCCAGGATCGGGAGGAGTTCCCTCGCGATGCTCGTCTTGCCGGAACTCGACGTGCCGTTGAGGAAGATGATCAATCCGCCGCGCGTCCGCGACTCGCCGGCCGGGCTCGCGGCCGGGGTGAACGGGGCCGCAACGGGCTCTGTCGCCATGGGCTTTCCCTCCGTTTCGGGCACCGCTGACACTTGGCGGCGCCCCTGGTACCCGATCATGCGGTGCGTTCCGGCGCACCGGAATGCCGTGACGCGTGGACATGTCGTGGTGCCGCCATGTCGCGACCCGCTTCCCCGGCGCGCGGCCAGGCCCCGCGAGACGGGACGGATGGGCCGCCACCCGGCAGAACGGCCGCTCGGCCGGAGACTCGCGACGCGCGATGACACGCCAACTCCCCTCCGAAACAAGCGCGTTCTCACGCCGAGACCACCCACACATCCGGCCCCCGCCCCTCCCGCACCCCAGCCCCCGCACACTCTGTCCACGCTGTAACGTGAAGCTCACACATGATCTCTCCCCACCCCTTTTCGAGCGAGTGACGCGCGACGGCGCGCGCAGCCACCGGGGTCCGGGACGACTCCAACGGAACGCGAACGTCCACACGTTGAGGACCGAGAGGACCCCATGACCGACCCGCGACACACGCACATGGCCGCTCGCACCATCGCCGCGGCCGCCCTGGGGCGCGACCCGGGCCCGATGACGACGGCGCCGAGCAGCTCCCACCACGTATTCGCCGGTTCGGACGTCGTCCTGAAGCTCATCGACACCGACGGCCACACGCGGCTGAACCGTGAGATCGCCCTCACGCCGCACCTGCCGCCCGGCCTCGCCGCTCCTCTGCTCGACAGCGGCGTCCACCGGCTCGGGACGCGCAACGTCCGTTACGCCTGTTACGCCCGTGTGCCCGGAACGGCGCCGGGCATGGGCCTGCCCGGCGCCGACAGCACGACCGCCCGCGTCCTGGCTGAGCAAGCGGTGCAGCGGCTCCTCTCCCTGCACGCCTGGAAGCCCACCGGTCATGTCGCGCAACTGCTCAAGGAGCCTCTCGACCACGGCGGGTTCACCAGCCGCGAGGCACTCGTCACCGAGGTGGACGCCCTCGCCGCCCTGGACGGCCGAGGAGCCGTTCCCCGTTCCCTCCTCGACGGGCTCGCGGCGATCGCGGAGAGCGCCCCGCACCACGCCCTCACTAACGTGCCGGTCCACGCCGACTGCCACTGGGACAACTGGCTCGCACACGACCGCGCCGTGACGGCCCTGCTGGACTTCGAATGGGCCCGCTTCGGCACACCGGCCGACGACTGGCTGTTCCTGGTCCGCTTCAGCGGCCCTCACATGGAGACGGTGCTCGACGTCGTCGCACGGGCGACGCGGACCCCGGTCGAATCCCTCAGGTCCGACTGCGAGGTTCGCGAGGCGGCCCATCTCGCATCGGACCTCCGCGCGGCACTGCAACACCCGGACGAACAGGCGAAGTTGCTGACCGACCGGATCCGTTCGCTTGAGGAACTCGTCGTGGGGCGGTACTGGTGGCGCGGGCCCCGCCGGGATCGAATGACGCCCACCGACTCCCTGGCCGAGCGCTGAGATGGAGTATGGCCCCATGGACGAAGAAGTCATCCCGATCCTGCACGTCGAGCACGCCGCCACAGCCGTGGCCTGGTACGCGCGCCTCGGCTTCGCCAAGGAGTCCGAGCACCGATTCGAGCCGGGTCTGCCCGCGTTCGTCGGAGTCGTACGCGGCCGCGTACGACTGTTCCTTTCGGAGCACCGGGGCGACGCCCGGCCCGACACGTTGCTCTATCTGCGCGTGACGGACGTCGACGCCATCGCGTCGGAGTTCGGCGTCGCAGTCAACGATGTCCCCTGGGGGCGCGAGATCGAGCTGCGCGACCCCGACGGCAACCGACTGCGGGTGGGCACTCCGCCATGGCTCCAACCGCGCTGAGCGGGCCTACCTCGCCGGTCGCCGACGCGCCAGGAGCACCGCCCCGCGGGAACTCTCCGCCGAGCTGAGGCTCATCCGGGCCTGGACGGTGAAGCCGGCCGCGTCGAGCCGTTCCGTCAGGTGGCCGGCCCGGCGGAGGTGCACGTACACCTTCATGGGGTGGCCGCCGTAGCCGCACGTCTTCAACCGCGTCTCGTCGCCGACGTGGAAGCCCAGCAGCAGAGTGCCGCCGGGGCGTAGGACACGCCGGAAGTGCTCGAGGACCCGGTCGACCTCGTCGTCGGGGACGTGGATCAGCGAGTACCAGGCGATCAGACCGGCCACCGACGCATCATCGATGTCGAGGTGCGTCATGGAGCCGACCTCGAAGTGCAGGCCGGGGTGTTCGCGCCGGGCCACGTCGATCATCGTCGGCGACAGGTCGATGCCGAACGCGTCCACGCCCAGATCACGCAGATGGGCCGTGATGCGCCCGGACCCGCAGCCCACGTCCGCGACCGGGCCTCCGCCCGCGGACGTCACCAGGCCGGCGAAGAGCGCGAGCACGGCGCGCTCGTAGGGAGTCCGGTCGAGGAGGTCACGCACGTGGTCGGCGTAGTCGGCGGCCACGGTGTCATAGGAGGCGCGGGTGTCGGCGAGCCAGCGATCGGAAGTCACCCGGCGACGGTAGCCCGGCCCACCGGACGCCAACTCCCTTGACCGGCGCGCTCGATGGCGCGCGCGGCGAGCGGTGCGGGTTCTGTTGGCTGCGTCAGCGTCGCCCGCGTCCTCCGCCGCGCCGCCCGCCCTTGCCGGAGCCTCCCCTGCTGGGACGCCGGCCCTTCGCCGCCTTCCCCGGCCGCGCGTCCGGCGCCTGCACGGGGCGGCCCCGCCAGTCGACCGTGTCGTCCTGCGAGAGAGACGCGGCATACGACAGCGCGTGCAGCACCAGCGACGACAGCTGCCGCTTGGACTCCGCCGAGGGAATCTCGGACTGCCAGGCGCACAGCGAGTACCAGCCCTGCCCGGGATCCGTCAGGGGCGGCCAGGCCGCCTGGCGCTTCAGAGACCCGGGCGGGGCCTCGGGCAGACGCACCAGCAGCATGCCCATGCTGCGCGCCACGACCGCGGCGACGCCTTTCGCCGCGAGTACCGGCATCCCGTAGGCCGCCACGGCCGGCCAGTCGGCGGCGAGGTCACCGAGGCGCTCCACGAGGTCGGGGTGCGTGTGCAACTCCCATCCCTCGTAGGGGAATCCATGCTTGTCCTGCGGAACGCCCTGTTCCCGCAGCACATCCAGCAGCACCCTGTTCTGGGGCAGGTCCGGGAGCATTGTCATGCCCCCGAACGGTACGCGTCGTCCGGCCTCCTGGGCAGCGGATGCGCGCATCCCGCATCGCCGGACCTGGTGGTCTCCGGCACCAACTCGGCCCGGACGTGGCCGGGCTCGTTCACCACCTCCGGTCCCGCGCGACGCCGGGGCCCCTGCTGCCCGGGGCGTGGGCCTCAACGTCAACCATCCGGTCATCGGCCCGGAAGGGAAGGGAACCGCCAAGGGAACCGCCCTGACGTTCCAGGACCCCCCAGGTGCCTCATGTCCCCGACTTCACGGACGCAGGCGACGGCACCTGCAAGGTCGGCGTGAATGCCGGGCCCGGCGGGTTCGCCAAGGCCGGCGTCCTGCACGCCGGACTCCGCCCGTAAGCGGCCGCCAGTCGCTTCACGCAGGCCACGCCACGCCATGCCGAGCCACGCCAGGCATCGGGGGCGCGGCGTGGGCTCACCCATCCCTTTCTGCCGGACCGACACACCGTGAGAGACAAAAGGGAGAGTGATAGCCTCTAACGAAAGGCTGGGTGTCCAGTCAAGACGTGTGGAGGCGGTCGTGGCCGAGCCGACAGAGTCGGAAGCAAGGACTCCCCGGGAGCGGTACCGCGCCCAGGTGCGCGAGGAAATCAAGAAGCACGCCTGGGAACAGATCGCGAGCGCCGGCGCTTCGGCGTTGTCCCTCAACGCGATCGCCAAGCAGATCGGGGTGAGCGGGCCCGCGCTCTACCGGTACTACGCCAGCCGCGACGATCTGATCACCGAACTCATCAGAGACGCCTACCGAAGCCTGGCCGACACTTTCCGGGCCCACGCCGTCGCCGGTACGGATCTCGCCGGTCTCGCGGACGCCCTGCGTCACTGGGCCTTGGCGGATCCGCAGCGCTACTTCCTCATCTACGGCACGCCGGTGCCGGGTTACGAAGCCCCGGAGGACACCGTTCAGACCTCTTCCGAGATCATGAGCGTCATTCTCGCGGCGTGCGCGGCCGAGCCGCAACCGGCCACCACGACTCCTCTCGACGACCATCTGGCCGAGCACCGCGTATGGGCCCGCGAGGCGAAGGTGCCGCCCGCCGCCCTCAGTCGTGCGCTGGCGTTCTGGACCCGTCTCCACGGCGCCCTGTCCCTCGAACTCGCCGGCCACTTCACGGGCATGGGCTTCGACGCGGCAGAGCTCTACCGAGCCGAGACCCGGACCCTGACTGGGCCCTGACCGGTCAGGGCCCGGCCCTTGACCGCCCCGGAGCGGCCCAGGAGCAGCCCGCACCGGCCCTTGACCGGCCCTTGACCGGCCCAGGACCGGGTTCTCTCCCATCCCGTCGGGCGCCTGAAGGCCGCTCACGCCCAGAAGGTGCGGGCCAGCAGCAGGGTGCCCATCGTCAGCATGGTGGCGGCGACCAGCGTGTCAAGGACCCGCCAAGCGGTGGGGCGGGCCAGGACGCCGCTGAGGAGGCGGGCCCCGTAGCCGAGGCCGGTGAACCACACCAGGCTGGCGAGCATGGCCCCGAAGCCGAAGGTCCAGCGCAGTGCGCCGTGGTCGGCGGCGGTCGAGCCGAGCAGCAGCACGGTGTCCAGGTAGACGTGCGGGTTGAGCCAGGTCATGGCCAGGCAGGTGAGCACCGCCGTGCGGACGGATCCCGTCGACGCGCCCTTCGCCTCCAGCCCCTGGGCGGCGGCGGGCCTCAGGACGCGGCGGGCGGCCAGGACGCCGTAGCAGATCAGGAACCCGCCGCCGGCCAGGCCGACGGTGGTCAATGCCGCGGGCCACGCGGTGACCACGGCTCCGAGCCCGCCCACCCCGAGGGCGACGAGGGCCGCATCCGATGCGGCGCAGATGCCGACCACCGCGAGGACGGCCTGGCGGCGCACCCCCTGACGCAGGACGAACGCGTTCTGCGCGCCGATGGCGACGATGAGGGACAGGCCTGTGGTGAATCCGGCGATCGCCGCCGGGAGTGTGCCGCTGTTCATGTCATCGACGTTATGGATCACCTCGGGCATTAGTACAGCTAAAGTTTCTTACCTACCATTAGCCGAAGTGATGACTGATGTGATGACTGAGCTGCCGCTGGACCAGGTCCGCACCCTGCTCGCCGTAGTCGACGAGGGGACCTTCGACGCCGCCGCCGCGGCGCTGCACGTGACGCCCTCCGCGGTCAGCCAGCGGGTCAAGGCCCTGGAGCAGCGCACCGGCCGGGTGTTGCTGATGCGTACGAAGCCGGTCAGGCCCACCGAGTCCGGGCAGGTGGTGGTGCGGTTCGCGCGCCAGCTGGCGGCGCTGGAGCGGGACGCGCACGCGGAGCTGGGCATCGCCGACGAGTCCGGCCCGGCCCGGCTGCCCATCGCCGTCAACGCGGACTCCCTGGCCACGTGGTTCCTTCCCGCGCTGACTCGGGTCCCGCAGGATCCGCCGGTCTGTTTCGAGCTCTACCGCGAGGACGAGGCGCACACCGCGGCGCTGCTCCGCGAGGGGCAGGTGATGGCGGCGGTGACGTCGTCGGCACGGCCGGTGGCGGGCTGCCTGGTGCGGCCGCTGGGCCTCTTCCGGTATCTGCCGGTGGCGAGTCCGCGCTTCGCGGCACGCCATCTGTCGGCCGGTCCACTGGAACAGTGTCTGCCCGACGCGCCGGTCATCGTCTTCGACCGGCGTGACGAACTGCAGGACCGGTTCGTGCGGTCACTGGCACCCGAGTGGCCGGGCGCGAGCCGCATGCGTCACTACGTACCCACATCGGAGGGCTACTGCGACGCCGTGGCCGCGGGTCTCGGCTGGGGCCTGCTGCCGGAGCCGCAGGCGACACCGCTGGTGCGCTCGGGCACGCTCATGGAGTTCGCGCCGGGCCGACGGCTCACCGTGCCGCTGTACTGGCAGCAGTGGAAGCTGGACGTGCCGGCGCTGGCCGTCGTCGCGAAGGCCGTCGCCGCCGCCGCGGCCGAGTGCCTGCACCCGCACGACTGATCGACAGGGCCCCGCCCCGACCGCGGAGGGTCGCCAGCGGCCTCCCCGCCGTCCTTGCCACCCCTCCTTGCCGCCGCCCTCGCCGCCCCCCGCCCCCCTTGTCGCACGCCCTTCGACGTCACCGTCACCATCGCCGTGATCCGCTCCCGCGATCACCGTGATCCGCTCCCGCGCATGATCGCCGGCTCTACGGGTGATGGCCCGGCCGGGCTCTAGCGGAACGGCCCCTCGGCGACGAAGCGCTGGAGGGATCGGGCGAACGCGGCCGCTTCGCCCGGCGGCCAGGAGGCGAGGCCGGCCTCGATGTGGGCGGACAGGCGTCGGCGCAGGGCCGCCACCGTGTGCTCGCCCTCGTCGGTCAACGCGAGCAGCGTGGCGCGCCGGTCGGCAGGGTCGGGTTCCCTCCGGACGAGTCCTGCCGCTTCGAGCCGGGTTGCGCGGCGGGTCACGCCGGACCGGTCGAGCCCCACGTCGGGGGCCAGGTCGGCCGCGCTGCGCGGGCCGGTTCGCTCCAGGCCGCTGAGGATCGGGTACGTCAGTTCGTCCACCGCCTCCCCCATGCCGGCGGTCAGGGTCCGGTGCAGCTCGATGCGCGTGCTGCGCTTGAGCAGCACCCCGAGGGCCTCGGCGATCTCTCGCCCCACGTCGTTTTCCACACCCCGCACAATAGCGTGCGAGGCGCACGCATGAGCGATGGGCCCTCCTGCCGGTCGGCTCCTGCCGGTCGGCCATGCGTCCGTTCCGCATCTTTCGAGCGGCGCCGCCCGCCGTGGTATCGCTCACCATCGCCGACCCGTACGGCGTGGCCCCCCTCTACGACCTGCGGTTCGCTCCCCGTTCGTCCCAGGAGAACCACGCCGGTGCCGCCGCGTCACCGAAGCGCCTGCCGTGCCCCGAGCACACGACCGGCGTAACCCTCCTGTACGACTCCGTTAGCATGATCGAACCCTTACCGCTCGTCCGCATCGCCCACGCTCCACCGAAATCCCGTCCCACCAGGCATGAAGAGCGGCCACACCACCGGCGTCCGACAAAAACACATGGGCCAAACAATTGATACCTATAGCCTCGCGGATATCCGCCCGAACCAACCGCGCACAGATGCTCGCCGCTCTGCGTCGACCACGCGCGGTCCTGTGGACCGCGGCAACTGTGGTGGCCCTCGCGTTTCTCGTCATGCTGGAGGTCGCCGCACGCCACTACGGCATGCCGGGGCCCATCACCAACCAGGCCCGGGAGGTGATCTTCGCCCCCAAGTCGGGTCCGCTGCTCTATGCCGGCATGGCGTTGATGATGGTCGTCCTCCCCTGGCGGCAGCGCTACATCGCGATCGGCGCCGCGGTCGGCATCGATCTGGTGTTCCTGCTGGTGAGATGGCTGGTCGACGCCAAGATGATGTTCGGCAACGGCGCGCTGTGGGTGATCCTGGCCTGTGCGGTGATCGCCGTCACCCGCCGTACCGGCGCCGAGCGCGTCCTGCTGCTCAAGGGGGTGGGGCTCGGGCTGCTGCTCGTCGCCGGCCGCAAGACCGGTGACACCTGGCTGCTGATCACTTCCAAGACCCGGCCGACGGTCCTCGACCAGTACGTGGCCACCGCCGACCACGCCCTGGGCAACCCGTCCTGGCTGGCCGGCCGCATCGTCGAGGCCACCGGAACCGTGGGCTCCCACATCCTCGACTACGTCTACATCCAGCTCGCCGTCGCCGCGGTGGTCGTCGCCCTCTACCAGCTGCGGCACGTGGCCAGGGACCGCCGGTTCCCCGCCCACCACCTGGTCCGCACCTTCCTGGTGATCGGGCTGCTCGGTCCCGCCATCTACATGATCTTCCCGGTCGTCGGACCGATCTTCGCCTACGGCACGGACGGCGGCCACTGGGCGCTGGCCAACCTGTGGCCCCACACCGCGCCCACGATCGCCGCCCCGCACCACATGCCGTTCGACGAGCACACCCCGCGCAACTGCATGCCCAGCCTGCACACCGCTTGGGCCACCGCGATCTTCCTGCACTCCCGCAAGGGCCCCCGCGCCCTGCGGATCGGAGGCGCACTGTGGCTGCTGGCGACCCTCGGCGCCACCCTCGGCTTCGGCTACCACTACGGCACCGACATCATCGCGGGCGTCGTCTTCACCCTCACCGTCGAAGCGGGACTGCGCGCCCTCGCCTTCGGCTGGGACCGTCCGGCCGTCCAGCTCGTCGTGCACGGCGCCGGTGTCTTCACCGCGCTCCTCGTCGCGTACCGCTACCTGCCGCTCCAGATGGCTCAGCACCCGTGGATCTTCGGTCCCCTGATGCTGCTGGCCGTCGCCTCGGTGGTGCACCGCTACATCCGGACCGTCAAGCAGTGGGAACCCGTCGCGGTTCCGGTCCGCAAGCCCCAGCCGCAGCCCCAGCCCGAACTCGTCTGAGCCGAGGCGGGCCGAGGCCGCTTCCGAGGCCGCTTCCGGGTCCGGCCATGGCCGGGCGTGGACGGAGGGAAACCGTTGTCCGGGGGGTGGGTGGGCGGAATTCTGTGACGTGTGAACAGTGCAGATGTTGGAGAGGCCATGCGGCCCGCGCTCATACGTTCCTTCTCGCAGCTCGAAGAGCTCGATCCCACCCGCCCCGTCGTGACCCTGTTCAGCGGCGGTCTGGACAGCTCGTACCTGCTGCTGCGGCTGCGCCGGATGGGCGTGCGCGACGTGCACGCCGTGAGCGTCGACATCGGTGAGGACGAGTCGAGCACGTACAAGCGGCAGGTCGCCGAGGCGCTCGGCGCCACGATCCACATCCTGGACCGACGCGAGGAGTTCGCCGACCGGTACGTCGCCCCTGCGATCGCCGCCCAGGCCGTCTACCTCGGTATCCACCCGGTGAGCTCCACGCTGAGCCGCCCGCTGATCGCTCACAGCGCGGTCGAGCTCGCCCACTCGCTCGGCGCCCAGGCCGTCCTGCACACCGCCAACCGCTCGCAGAACACCCTGCGCCGGCTCAACGGCGCGCTGCGGCTGCTGGGCTACCGGGGCGCGTTCGGCAGCCCGTACGACCTGGACCCCGTCACCCGCGACGACAAGCTCGTCGAACTGCGGTCCGCCGGGATCGACCTGCTCGCCGGGCGGATCGTCAGTGGCGACTCCAACCTGTGGTGCCGCGAGTTCGAGTCGGGCATCCTCGACGACCCCGAGCACCACGAGGTGCCCGAGGAGATGTACGCCTGGAGCCGGCCGACCGCCGCGCCGGGCGAGACGGACGATCTGACGGTCACCTTCGAGCACGGGCTGCCCGTCGCGCTCGACGGCGAGCGGCTTGCCCTGACCGAACTCGTCGCCCGACTCAACCGCCGCGTCGGCGCGTACGGCCTCGGCCGCTACTCCGGGCTCGAACACCTCGACCACGGCGAGAAGGTCCTGGAGATCCGGGAGATGCCCGCGGCCTGGCTGCTGCTCAGCGGCTACCGCCACGTCGAGAGCGCCTGCCTCGAAGCCGAACTCATCCGAGAGAAGAGGGGCCTGGAGCAGGTGTGGACCCGGGAGGCCCTCGAAGGCCGCTGGTTCGGGGAACTGCGGCTCGCCGTCCAGACGTTCATCGACGCGTGCGCGTCCCGCACCACGGGCGCCGTCACCTGGCGGTTGCGCACCGGCGGCGCCGACACGCGCGCCATCACCGCGGGACGGCCGCTCTACCTGCGCGACCGCGAGGCCTGGGAGGACCGGGCGATCGCCGCCGAGTCGGCGCCATTCGCCCGCACGGTGGCAGACACGGTCCTCGCCGCGGCCTGACGTCCGCGCCCGCGACGGCGCCGGCGCCGGCCCTCCGACCGGTCCGTGCCGTCCGTGCCGTCCGTGCCGTCCGTGCCGTCCGTGCCGTCCGTGCCGTCCGTGCCGTCCGTGCCGTCCGTGCCGTCCGTGCCGTCAAGCGGTACCTCCCGCTCGGCTCGGCAGCCGCTTTCCGCCACCCGGCCCGGCACCTGCTGTTCGCCACGCGGCCACCCGGCCCGCCGACCGGGTTCCGCCGTCGGGCCACCAACCGGTTTCCGCCGCCCGGCCCGCCGACCGGATTCCCGCGGCTTTGCCGTTCCGGCCCACTCGCCGGTCCTCGCCCGGGACCCGCTCGTGCGCATCGCGGGGCTGCCCACCACCGGGCGCCCCCGCCGGGCCGGCCCACCAGTGGCCGGTCCGCCTCTCACCCACCTGTCCATCGCCCCACACCCACGGAGCACTTCCATGACCACTGCCGTTGCCCACCCCGTGGCCGTCGCCGCCGTCAACGCGCTTGCCGGGCCGGGCGGTCATCTGATGCCCGCCGCCGAGCTGTCCTCCCTCGTCGGAGTCGACGCGGGCGACTGGGCCCGGTTCGCCGCGCACTGGGACGAGCTCACCCTCGACACCCACATGGCCGACGGAGGCACGTACCGCTTCCGCCGCTACGGACAGTTCGAACTCCGCTCCGCGGACGGTGAGCTCACGCTCCTGCCGCACGCCCCGTACCGCCAGGAGTCGGACATCAACCCGCTCAACGGCGGCGTGGAGCGCGTCTTCGACCCGCTGACCGACACCTTCGCGGACGACTCGCTGCTGCGTTCCGTCCTGATCGGACTCGGCCGCGTCTTCAGCGCCGTGGACGGCAGGGACGCCTGGAACGTCAAGCTCCACCCGTACCGCATCAGCGCCTCCGCCGATCAGACGGGCCAGCCGGCCCCCGAGGGGCGACACCGTGACGGCGTCACGTTCATCACCTCGCTCATGATCGGCCGGGCCAACGTCACCGGTGGTGAGAGCGGCGTCTACACCGACGACGGCGAGCACCTGCTCACCACTACGCTCGCCGAGCCGGGCGACCTGCTGCTCGGCGACGACCGGCGCACCCTGCACTCGGTCACCCCGGTGCAGCCCGTCGATCCCGGTCTCCCCGCCCACCGTGACGTCCTGGTGATCGCCTACACCGCGCTCTGAGCAGCGACCGTCCCCTCCGCACCGAGCCCTGGCCCGCGGGCATCGGGGCCCGATCCGGCCCCGATGCCCGCCTGTTGAGGAGTCCCCGATGAGCACCACCACGGCACGCCGTGCCTGGTTGACCGATCTTCCCGTCCTGCTGGTCGCAGTGGTGTGGGGCTCCAGCTATCTCGCCGCCAAGGGGGTCACCACCACCCAGACCGTGCTCGCGGTCCTGGTGCTGCGCTTCGCGGTGGTCCTACCGGTGCTGGTCGTCGCGGGATGGCGCAGGCTGCGGGCCCTGAGCGGCGCCCAGGTGCGCGGAGCGGGGCTGCTCGGCCTGGTCCTCTCCGGGATCTTCCTCCTGGAGACGTACGGGGTCGTGCAGACCTCGGCCACCAACGCCGGGCTCATCATCAGCCTCACCATGATCTTCACCCCCCTCGCCGAGAGCCGGCTGCGGCGCACCGCACTGTCCCGGTCGTTCCTCGCCGCAGCAGGGCTCTCCGTGCTCGGCGTGCTCCTCCTGACCCAGGGAGCCGGCTTCACCAGCCCCTCGCTCGGCGATCTCCTGATGCTGGGCGCGGCCGTCGCCCGGACCGTCCACGTCCTGGCGATGTCCCGGTTGCGGTCGGTCCAGGGGGCGGACGCCCTGTCGATGACGACGGTCCAACTGGGCGGCGCGGTCGCGGTGTTCGCACTGCTCTCGGCGGCGCCGGGGACCGGGGGCACCCCGTGGGCCACTGCCGCGGACTTCGGCGCGGGACAGTGGATGGGGCTGCTGTACCTGTCGGCGTTCTGCACGCTGTTCGCGTTCTTCGTGCAGATGTGGGCCGTGCGCCGCACATCGCCCTCGCGGGTCAGTCTGCTGCTCGGCACGGAGCCGGTGTGGGCCGCGGTCGTCGGCATCGCCCTCGCGGGCGACCGGCCGGGATGGCTGGGGTTCCTCGGCGCGCTTCTCGTCCTGGCCGGCACCGCGTGGGGGCGGACGGCGACACCGAAGGAAACCGCGCGACCGCAGGCGGCCGGTGCGGGAGACCGTGAGCCGACTTGGTCGACACGGTCGGCAGGGACGGGCGACGCCGAGCCGACGCCGCCGGCGGGTTCGGACGACGGTACCGACCCGGGCCGGGCGGATGCGAGCCGCGCGGGCGCGTCAGTCGTCCAGCCACCCGAGGCGGACAGCGCTGACACCGGCCTGGAAGCGGCTGGCCGCGCCTAGCCGTTCGGTCAGTTCGGAGACGAGGCGACGGACCGTACGCTCGGAGATCCCGAGCTTGCGGGCCATCGCCTCGTCCGTCAGTCCGCCGGCCAGCATCCGCACCAGTTCACGGTGGCGCCCGGTGGGCCGCCAGTCGGCGCCCTCCTCGCCCGTGCCGCCTCCGAGGTCACCACCCCCTGCCGTCTCGGCCAGGACGCTCGCGCCCGCCCAGCAGTGCTCGAAGACGCCGCGGAACACGTCGACCAGCGTCTCGCTGCGCAGGACGACCGCTGCGATGCCCCCGTCCGTGGGCTGCGGGGCCGGCACGATCGCGAGCGAGCGGTCCACCACGATCAGCCGTAGCGGAAGCGTGTGCGCGGTGCGGACCTGGGCGCCCGCCCCGCCCAGCCGGCGAAGATAGGCGGCCATGTGCGGAACCGCGGCGGCCGAGCCGAGATGGATCGTACGGATGCGTACGCCACGGTCGAGCGCGAGCCTGTCCCGTTCGAGGCCCGCCTCGATCATCTCGGCGGGCAGGGCGCGGCCGGGGTGGAGGGACAGGACCTCCTCCTCGACGCGCTGCGAGGCGTCCTCAAGGGCGGCCGACACGTTGGCCGCGCCGGTCACCACTTCCATCTGCACGGAGGACAACTCGCGTGCGTGCACGGGCTGGAAGTCGGCGACGACCTGCGCGAGTGCGGACCGCGTCTGCTGTACGGCGCCGAGCAGGGCGCCCGTGTGCCTCTCCTCTTCGAGGAGGAGGTTGCGCAGCGCGGTGTCGGGAGCCAGTGCCGTCCAGCCGTTGCGGGTGTCCGGCGAAGGAACGAACAGGCCGAGGCGGCCGAGCAGTTGGAGGGCTTCGGCGAACTCCGTGCCGCTCCACCCGCGGTGTTCGGTGAGGACTTCCGGTTTCCAGGCGGCGTCGTCGAGGGCGATCCGATAGAGGTCCTGGGCTCTTGCGCGTGCGTCCGTGCGTGCGTCCACCCCTGTCCGCTCCCCTTTCGTGTGGCCACTCCCCCGTGGCCACTTCCCCGGGCGATCTCCCCCTTGGTGATCTTAAAAATGATTCTGTTCCTCGGAACAGCACCGTCCGGAATGCGGACCGGAAAGTGCGGGCGATACGTCCGCCTCTGGCCATGTCCGGTCCCGGAACTCCCTTGCACATGGCGGCTGATGGGGCCGCGGGAGATGCTGGTCACACACCGAACGATCGCTTCCAGGGGGAACTCGTATGTCCGTATCCATCACTTCACCATCCGCCGCCACGCGTCGCACTCGGCTCGTCCGGGCGGCCGTCGTGACGTCCGCCTCGGCCTGCGCCGCGGCGCTCGTCCTGGGCGGAACGACCGCGCCCGCGCCCGCCGGCCCGACCGCGCGGGCGTCCGCGCCCGTGAACAGCAGCGACTCCTTCATCTGGGGCTGAACCGGTGGAGCGTCCGAGCATCGCCGTCGTCACCCCGCTGACCGGGCCGCGCACGGCCTGGGGGGCGGTGCTCCTCGGCGAGGTGGACCGGGCGCGGGCCGTGTGTCCGGACGCTGCCGACTGGCACGTGCACGACGAGACCCCGGGTGTCGCGGAGGACGTCGCCGCTGCCGGCCACGTGGCGGTGGTGGGACACAGCGATCCCCTCGGCATCCGCCGGGCGCTGCCTGTCTACCGCGCCGCGGGGCTGCCCTGTCTGCTGCCGTTCGTATCGGCCGGCCCGCCGGCGCTGAGCTGGGCGCCCGACGAGGACGCGCTGGTCCGTACGGTCGTGGAGGCCGCCGCGGCACTGGGCGCGGCCGAACTCTCGGTGGCCCGCGACGCCGGGCCGGAGTGGGCAGCGCTCGCCCTGCGCGTCGAGGCGGCCGCCTGTCGGGCGGGGCTCGCACGGCATCAGGGGGCGGGGCCGGCCGTGCTCGCGCCGCAGCACCGGCTCTCGGAGTTTCTCCGGGGCACGGGTCCCGTCCTTGTTCCGCTGGACTGCGGCCTGGCCTCGTTCGAGACGTTGGCCGGCGCCTCGACGGGCCGGACGGGCCACCAGGTCTGGGCCGTGCACCCGCAGATGTGCGCGGTGCGCCGTGCCAGAACCGCGGTGGCGGCCCTGGCCCAGTCCCTCGCGGCCGGCCCGGCGCTGCGGGGCGCGTCCTTGGCCGACGCGGTACGCAGCCACTCGGGAGCGCTGCTCACCGTCGGGGGCGGTGTCCTCGGCGACGGCTGGCGGGTGTCGCGGCTCGGCAGCGTGTGCCCTGCGCGGGGCGGGTCCTGAGATTCGCCCGGGTGGGGCTGGTCCCGCGGGAGACGCCCCCCTCCCGGTCGCCCGAGCGGGCGAGAGGCGGGGCGTCGGCGGTGTCTTGGGGTACGCGAGAGCCCGGCGAAGCCTCGTCCGCCGGCCGGTGGAGTTTCCGCGAGCGTTATCTCGGTCCGCGCCGCGACCGGGAACGGGACTTGCTCACGCGCGGCATCGCGGCCGGGGCGTTCGCGCCCGAGCTCGGTCCCGACGCCACGATGGACGCCCTCGTCGGCCCGATCGTCTACTGCGCCCTGACCGGGGCGAGCATCCCCGCCGGCCTGGTGGACACCCTCGTCGAAAGCCTCCTGAGACCCCGCCCGAGCTGAGCCGCGAGTCGAAGCCGGTCCGCCCCGCGCCCGGACCCGGACCCGGTGAGCGCATCCTCGAAAAAGAAAGGGGCTCCTCCGGCGTCATGACCGATGATGGCCCGGTGCATGAGAACCCGCCCGCCCCGACCCCCGTCATCCTCGGCATCGACGACCTGCGGCCCCTCCCCCGAGCGACCCGGATCGCCCGGACCAGCGACGAAGGCGTTCAGCTGCTGCGCGAGCACCGCGACACGTTCATCGACGAACTCTGGCTCGATCACGACCTCGGCGGTGACGACAGCATCATGCCCGTGGTGACCCTGCTGGAAGAAGCCGCCTTTCACGGACGGCCCTTCGCCATCGGGGCGATCCTCGTGCACAGTGCCAACCCCATCGGCGCGCAGACGGTCGTGCGTTCGCTGGCGTACTGGAACTACCGGGTGCGGCGGGCCGCGGCACAGCCCGTGCGCGAACGCCGCTCAGTCGGCGTCCCGCGCCTCCACCGGCCGCGATAGCAGGTAGATGCCGGCGGCGGTGGCCAGCACGGCCATGCACGCGATGAACACCAGGCCGGCCCCTTCGAGGCCGATCGGCTTCACCAGCACGCCGACCCCGATCACCGGCACCGAGATGCCGGCGTACGCCACCACGAAGAGGCTGGAGATCACCGAAGCACGCCGGTCGGCGGGGGACGCCTCGGCGACCGCGGTCAAGGCGCCGCGGAAGGCGAGGCCCTGCCCGCATCCGCCGACCAGCGCGCTCAGCACGATCAGCGACAGCAGGTCCCAGCGCAGCGCCGCCGCGAGCAGCGCGAGGCCGGCCAGGAGGGCGGCGCAGCCCAGGGGCAGTGAGCGCGTGAGACCCACACGCCCCACGGCCAACTGCCCGGCGGTCGAGGCGAAGAAGGCCAGCGCGACCACGAGTCCGGTCGCCGCGTGATTGCTCACGTTCAGGGACTGCGCCAAGAACGCCGGACTCACCGACGTGAACACACCGAACAGCGCGAACCCGACGAACGCCGCGATCGCCGCGGGCACGAACACCGGGCGCACCTGGGCGGGCAGGCTCGGCCGCTGCGTCCTGGCGGTGCGCAGCGGCTGCGGGTCCCGCACCGTCTCGGGGAGCCGCAGCAGCACCACGGCCGAGGCTGCCACCAGTGCCAGGTGCACGATGAACGTGAGGGTCAGCGGCCAGGCCGCGTACTGGGCGAGCAATCCGGCGAGCAGCGGCCCGCACCCGAGGCCGCCCATGTTGGCGGCCGTCGCCACGAGCGTGGCCCGCGACGCGCCACCACGGGGTGCGAGGTCCATGACGTACGCCGTGGCGGCTCCGGTGAACAGTCCGGCGGACAGCCCGGACAGCAGCCGGCCCGCGTACAGCCAGCCGAGGCCCGATGCGGACAGGAAGCAGACCGCGCTCGCCGCGGCGAACCCGAGTCCCCACAGCAGCACGGGACGCCGGCCGATGGCATCGGACACATTGCCCGCGAGCAGCAGCACACCGATGACACCGAAGGCGTACACGGCGTACACCACGGTGACGGTGAGCTCGGAGAATCCGAACTTCCCCTGGTAGAGGCCGTATAGAGGGGTCGGCAGCGTGGTGCCGGCCATGCACACGGCGAACACCGCGCCGCTGAGCAGACACGGCCACCAGCCGCGAAGATCACGATCCATGGCATCGACGGTAACTCCACGGGCACCGCCCGTACCGCCCCCGCGCGCCGGGCGCGCCGCACCGCCTCCCGGCCGGGCCCCGGTCGTGGCGCCCGGCCGGCCACCGGCTCAGTCGCGCCGGTCCTTGTCGTCCCACTTCTCGGAGCGGTGGGGCAGGTGCGGCAGGTGCCCCTGGCGCAGTTGGAGCCAGACGTCACGCGCACGGCGCCCCGCGTGCGTACGGCTGCGCGCGACCAACTCGCGCGCCTCCTCCTCCGATTCGACCATGGCCGACGAGCCCCGCAGGGGCAGGCCCGCGGTCTCGCGCAGGAACAGGGCCGAGATCACGCCGATCACGCCCGCGGCCATGAGGTAGTAGGCGGGTACGAGTTCGTTGCCGGTCGCGTTCACCAGGGCGGACGCCACCAGGGGGGTGGTGCCGCCGAACAGGGACACGGAGAAGTTGAACGCGAGCGAAAGGCCGCCGTAGCGCAGATGCGTGGGGAAGAGGGCGGGCAGGGTCGCCGCGCTCGTCCCCGCGAAGCACACCAGGAACAGCCCGAGCACGGCGCAGCCGATCGCGGGGAACACGATGCCGCCCTGCCGGATGAGCTGGAAGACCGGGATCGAGAACACCACCATCGCGATCCCGCCCCACAGGAACAGCGGCCGGCGCCCGAAGCGGTCCGAGGAGCGGCCGACCGCGGTGATGGAGAGGACGACGAGCACCATGGTGCCGAGCACGAGGAGCTGGGCGGTGAGTTCGGATTCGCCGAGGGTCGAGCTCATGTAGGTCGGCAGATAGGACGTCACCATGTAGTTGGTGACGTTGTAGAGCAGGACGAGCCCGATGCAGACGAGCATGGCCTGCCAGTGGTGGGTGAAGACCTCCTTGAGGCGCCCCTTCCCCGACATGCGGGCCTGTTCCAGCCGCTCGTCCTCCTCGGAGGTGGGCCCGCTCCGGGCCGCCGCCTGCCGTCCCCGTTCCTCCGCCTCCTGGAACGCGGGTGTCTCGTCGAGCCTGAGCCGCATGTAGAGCCCGATGAGGCCGAGCGGTCCCGCGACGTAGAACGGGATCCGCCATCCCCAGTCGACCATCTGGTCCTCGGAGAGGACACCGGTCAGGACCGTGACCAGGCCGGAGCCGAGGGAGTATCCGATGAAGGTGCCGAAGTCGAGCCAGCTGCCGAGGAAGCCCCGGATCCGGTCGGGTGAGTACTCGGCGATGTAGGTGGTGGCTCCGGCGTACTCGCCGCCGGTGGAGAAGCCCTGGACCAGCCGGCACAGGAGCAGCAGGACGGGCGCGGCGAGGCCGATCGACTTGTAGCCGGGCAGGAAGCCCACGGCGAAGGTGCTGATCGCCATCATGATCATGGTGACGGCGAGGACCTTCTGGCGTCCGACCCGGTCGCCGAGCGGCCCGAACACGAGGCCGCCGATCGGCCGGACCAGGAACGCCGCGGCGAACGTCGCGAACGTCGAGATGACCTGGGCGCCCGGTGAGCTCGACGGGAAGAAGACCTTGCCGAGCGTGGCGGCGACGTAGGCGTAGACACCGAAGTCGAACCACTCCATCGTGTTGCCGAGCGCGGCGGCCGACACGGCGCGCCGGACGGCGGGCTTGTCGGCGACCTTCACGTCGTCGGGATGCAGCGACTTCTTGCGCCGGCGCAGCAGCGCCCGCACCATGCGTTCGGTCTCCACGCTTCCCGAACCGAATCCGCGACTTCGGCGGCCCGGTTGTTCGGGCCCCCGCCTCTTTGAGTTCATGGGTACCTGTGCGTCGTCGGTGGTTCCGCACCAGCGATGTGCGATGTGCGGAGTGCTGCCGGAGCACCGGCACCGGCATCGGCATCCGGTGCGCGGCGTACGTGCGACAACTTTCCCTGGTGCTCCGCCGCGCGCGGCGCATGCGGCTGCGCGGCGTGTCGCCGTGTCACGTGAGTGGGCGCCACGGTGATGGTCCGGCCGGCCGGCGGCGACAACCCGGCTGGGACGGGCGGAAGTCCGCCGGCCCGCGGGAACTTTCGTCCAAGACAGGACCGCCGCGGTCCGGGACTCTGGGGGCATGCGCAGCTACGGCACGGGGTCCACGCCCTGGGAACGCGATACCGAGAAGGGCTGGGAGGTCGCCCGCCCTCTCGGTGGCGCCTCCCTCCACGGCGTCCGGATGGCGGGGTTCCGCGACCGCGTCGCGGCCGGTCTCGACAAGCTGGTGCTTCCGCGGCCCGCCGTGGTGGTCGTCATCGGGCTCGGGGACGCCCCGTTCACCATCGAGGGTGCCCGCGGAAACCGGCCCCTGGCGAGCTTCGCCGCGTCGCCGATACCGGGTGCGGCCCGCATCAGGGGCGAACGCGTCGAGTGCATCGAGATGCACCTCTCGCCTCCGGCCGCGTATGCGCTGCTGGGCGCCTCTCCGGGCGAACTGGCCAGCTCTGTGACGGCACTTGAGGAGCTGTGGGGGCGGCACGAGCGGCAGCTGCGCGAGCGGTTGGCGGACCTGTCGTCGTGGCGGGAACGCCTTCCGCTCATGGACGCGTTCCTGCGCGGGCGAGCCGAGCGGGCGCCCTCGATGGCGCCCGAAGTCGCGGCCGTCTGGGCTCACATCGTGGCCAGTGGAGGCCGCGTACGGGTCGACGACCTCGCGGCGTACTGCGGATGGAGCCGGAAGCGGTTGTGGTCCAGGTTCACCGCCCAAGTGGGGATGACGCCCAAGCGGGCGGCCATGCTGGTGCGCTTCGACCGAGCCGCCCGAGCGCTGTGCGCGGGCACGAGCCCCGGCGACGTCGCCCTCGCGTGCGGATACGCCGACCAGCCCCATCTCCACCGTGACGTACTGGCCTTCGCGGGGTGCACGCCCGGCGCCCTGGTGTCCCGGGCGACACCCGGCGGCTGACCGTGGCCCGGACCGTTACGGCTCGCATGCCCACCGGACGACGACGAGAGGCAGACACACGTGACAACCACCGAGACCCGAGCAGCAGACGCGGCGGCCGACCGCCATCTGATCGTCCGGACGGCCTTCGGAAGCATGGCGGCGCAGACCCTGCGGGCGGCCGTACGGCTGAGGGTGTTCGAGCTGGTGGGCGAGGCGCCACGGCGCGGGGACGACATCGCCGCCGAAGCGGGCACCGAGCCGCGGCACATGACCCGGCTGCTGCGCGCCCTGGCCGCTCTCGGCATGCTCGAACAGGACTCCCCCGGGTCCTACTCGACGACGCCCGCGGGTGCGCTCCTCGACCCCCGCCATCCTCACTCGCTCACCTCTTTCGTGCGGGTGTTCACCGACCCGGTGGCCATCCGGGCCTGGGAGCACCTGGACGACAGCGTCCGCACCGGGGAGGTCGCGTTCGACGGGGTCTTCGGCACGGACTTCTTCAGCCATCTCGCCCAACACCCGCAATTGTCGGCGGCGTTCAACGCGGCGATGAGCCAGGCCTCGGGTGCGGCCGCGCTCGCGCTGCCGCACGCCTACGACTTCGGCCGGTTCCGTTCGGTCACCGACATCGGCGGCGGAGCGGGAACCGTCCTGGCCGGGATCCTGAGCGTGCACCCACGCCTCACCGGCGTCGTGCACGACACGGTGGAAGGGCTCGCGCAGGCGCCGGCGACCCTGCACGAGCACGGGCTGGCGGATCGGTGCGCTCTTGTCGCCGGGGACTTCTTCCTTGCCGTCCCCGAGGGCTCGGACCTGTACCTGATCAAGAGCGTGCTGCACGACTGGTCGGACGATCAGGCGGTCACGATCCTGCGCCACTGCCGGGAGGTGCTGCCGGCCGGCGGCCGCGTTCTGATCGTGGAGCCGGTGCTCCCCGAGTCCGTCGGCACCGACGCCGACGGCCATGCCCTCGACGGCGGAATCACCTGTCTGAGCGATCTCAACATGCTGGTGAACGTGGGCGGCAGGGAGCGCACCCGGCAGGATTTCGAGACGGTGTGCCGCGGGGCGCGGCTGTCCGTCACGTCGGTCACGCCGCTGACGGAAGCCGCCCCTTACTGCCTGATCGAGGCCGAGGCGGACTGACCGCCCATCCCGCCGACCGCGTCCGGCCGCCGCGTGCCCGCACGGTGCCCGGCGGCGCCCCGGCCCCGCACGGTCCACGGTTTCCCGTGTCCGGTCGCGGGGCCCCGGGCGCTGCGGGGCGGTGGTCAGGAGAGCACGGCCGGCTTGACGGCCTCCTCGCACCATTGCCGGAACGTGGTCGCGGTCGTCGACTCCGCCGTGCGCGGCTCGGCCTTGTCCATGCCCTGGTTCTTGGCGTCGAACATGTCGACCATCGCCTGTGCCATCGCCTCGCTCGAACCGAAGCCGGTGAGGCGCTCCTTGAGCGCCTCACCGGGAACCTGCCGGTAGCCGATGCTCCTGCCGAGGACGTCGGAGAGGGTCTCGGCCATGTCGGTGGGCGTCAGGTCCTCCGGGCCGAGGCAGGCGACCTCGCCGGATCCGCCCCACGAGTCGTCGAGCAGCAGGCGCGTGGCGGTGGCGGCGATGTCGCGCGAGGCGACCATCGGGGACTTCAGATCCGGGTCCGCCATCAGGAAGAACATGCCCTGCTCCTTCAGCGCGCCGACCTGGTGCAGCAGGTTGTGCATGAACGAGGGGCAGGTGACCGCCCGGTAGGGGACGCCGGAGGCTCCGATCAGATCGTCCATCGCCAGGGACGCGGTCACCGGGCCGGCGTGCGCGGCCTGCGGCGTGCCCCGGCCGAGCGCGGAGATGCCCACCACCCGGCGGACGCCGTGGCGTACGAACGCCTCGCAGGCGGGCCGGGTGAAGTCGACGTACGCGGCGTGGACGCTCGACGCCGACGAGTCGCCCGGCGCGAGCCAGAACACGGCCTCGGCGCCCGTGCACGCCCGGTCGATGACGGCGGGGTCGCCGTGGGAACCCTCGACGACCTCGACGCGTTCGCGCACCTCGGGTGCGAGCCGCTCGGCGTCCCGGACGACGAGCCGCAAGGGGGTGCCCCGGTCGAGCAGGCCGGCGACGACGTCGCGGCCGATCGTGCTGGTGGGGGCGGTGATGACGTACATGTGAATCCTTCTGTCGCGGAGGGTGTAGCGGGTGCGGGACGTCACGCGGGGCGCGGGATGTAGGCGAGCCCGTGGGCGCCCGCCTCCCCGCGCATGGCGATGTCGAGGCGGCCGATGGTGCTCAGCGTGTCCAGGTCGACGATGTCGACGGTGGAGGAGGCGACGCACGCGACGTACCCGATGCGGCCGTCCGGCGACGAGCAGATGGTCAACGGGCACAGTCCCACGTCCAGTTGGCCCAGCTGCTCGTGGGTGTGGCCCGAGAACACCGTGAGCGTGCCGGGTGTGTGGCGTCCCAGAGCGGACGCCGGGTCGAGTTCGCTGCGCATCTCGGCGACGAGCAGCTTGCCTGTCGACGTCATGTGGACCGGCAGGACGATGTCCTGGGTGGGCAGGGTGGCGACGACCTCGTTGGTGCGGGTGTCGATGACGCGGACCCCGGTCGCCGGTCGCTCTGCGGGGTCGGCGTCGAAGGAACCTCCGTACGGCGCGGCGACGTAGACGAGCGTCCCGTCGGGCGAGACGGCGATCCCTTCGCTCCCGGGCACTTCGACCTTCGCGGTGAGCACGCCTCCTTCGAGGTCGACGACCGAGACGAACGGCGCCTCCTTGTTGGCGGCGTAGCCGTTCCGTCCCGCGGCGTCGATGACGAACCAGTGCGGGCCGGGCGCGTCCGTGTCGATCCGGCCCAGCGGGCGCCGGGTCTGCGTGTCGATGACGACGACGCCGCCGGGGCGCTGCGCCGAACCCTCCACGCTGACGTAGAGGCGCTTGCGCACGGTGTCGAGCGCCAATCCGTGGGGCCCGTGTTCCGGGGCGAGGTCGATGATCTCGACGATGCGGCGGGTGTCGGGGTCGATGACGGTCAGCTCGGTGCGCCGGCCGCTGTTCGCGTGGTAGTAGCCCGATGCGTAGGCGGTCGTGCACCACAGCAGCCGCTGGGTGGGGTCGAAGCACAACTCATGCGGTGAGCACGGGACTTCGAGGGTGTCGAGGTGGCGGTCCGAGGCGGCGTCGAAGAACGAGACCGTGGGTCCGCTCTGGCTCACCACGGCCAGAACGTCGCCCTCACGGTCGGCGCGCGCGGACTGCGGCATGGGAACTCCTTGATCGAACCGAGGGGTTGTCAGGCGTTCGCGCTGACTCCATCACTCTCGCCGCCCAAGACCCTCGCAACAATGCAAAGATAGGCACGCAATAGTTGACTCAAACGTAAAAATGCAGTTCAGGAGCTTCCCAATGGATCTCAATCTGCTGCGTGTCCTGGACGCGCTGCTCCAGGAGAACAGCGTGAGCCGAGCCGCCGAGCGTCTCGGTACCTCACCGGCGGTGGTCAGCCGCTCCCTGGCGAGGCTCCGCAGGACCGTCGGTGACCCCCTGCTGGTGCGTGCGGGCCAGGGCATGGTGCCCACCCCGCGCGCTCTTGAACTGCGCGACGAGGTGGGCGCGTTGCTGCGCGGCTGCGACAATGTCCTGCGGCCCGGGGCCGGGTTCGAGGCCGTGCACCTTCAGCGCACCTTCACGCTGCAGGCCGCGGAGCTGCTCCTCGTCGGCCTCGCAGGGACCCTGACCGACCGGATGAAGGCCGAGGCCCCCCACGTGGACGTGGTCTTCCTGCCGGAGTCCGGCGAGGGCGGGCCCGCTTTGCGGCAGGGCACGGTCGACATCGAGCTGGGCGTCCTCGGGCATCTCGACCCCGAGATCCTGACGCGGCCGCTCACCCGCTTGCCTCTGGTCGGCATCGCCCGCGCCGGGCATCCGCTCTTCGACCGCCCGATCGATGTCCGCGCCTTCGCGGCGGTCGACCACATCGGCATCTCCCGCCTCGGCAAGCGCCTGGGTCCCATCGACAGCGCCCTCGCCGAGCAGGGCCTTCGCCGTCGGATCGCCGTGGTGGTGCCCACCCACACGAGCGCGATGCTCCTGGCCCGCGAAAGCGACCTCGTCGCGCTCACCCTCCCCGGCTGGCTGCCCGACGCCACGTCCGCACTCGGGCTGCGCACCTTCCCCATTCCCCTCGACGTGGCGCCGCTCGACCTCGGCATGGCCTGGCACCCGCGCAACTCCGGCGACCCCGGGCACCGCTGGTTCCGTGACCATGTGGCGGCATCGGTACGTGAGCCGGCGCGCGCCACCCTCCCCTGAAGCAGCGGCCGCCGGCGCCGACCCGAAGGAATGTCCGGCAGCGCGGTTGGCCGGTTCGCACAAGGCCATGATGATCGACACGCCCCGCTGGAACCGCGAACCGGCCGAGCACTGCGCGGCCCTCGCCGGTCCAAATCCGGTGGCGTTCCCCCAGGTAGGCATCCATATACTCGTTCGAGCACGAAGAGCGAAGAGAGGGGAGGTGGGGCCGGTGAAGCTCGCTGAGGCACTGGCAGAACGCGCGGAGGCGACACGCCGCGTGGAGCAGTTGCGGGCACGCGTCGTGGGGAGCGCGCGTTACCAGGAGGGGGAGACTCCCGCCGAGAACGCCACCGAATTGCTGGCCGAGTCCGACGAGGTGCTGGCGACGCTCGAAGCGTTGATCCGCCGGATCAACCGGACCAACTCCACGGTGGAGATGGGTCAGGACGGCACACTGACCGACGCCCTGGCGCGCCGGGACGTCCTGCGCCTGCGCCACTCGGTGATCACCTCGGCAGCGGACGCGGCAGCGGGCACGGGTGACCGGGGATACGGCCGGCAGCTGCGCTCCGAGCTCATGATGCTCTCCGCGCTCCCGGTCGCGGAACTGCGCGCGCGGGCGGACCTGCTCGCCAAGGAGATCCGCGAGGTCGACGTACGGATCCAGCGCGCGAACTGGGAGGTCGACCTGCTGGACTGAGCGGTCCGGCGGATCGTGACGATGTGGAGCAGGTAGCTGCTCCGGAGGCGTGCACACGCCGAGGGCCGGCGGTTTTCCGGCCCACCCGTGGCGCGTGAAGAGCAACGCGGGGGTTCGACTCCCCATATACAGCGCAGCTCAGCACGGCGTACAGGTAATGGTGCACAGCGCACAGCACATCACCATGTGCAGATCCGGAGCGGTGAGGGCGGGTTCGGGGTCTTCCACATCTCCGTACGACGACGTCACCATGAGCTGAGCCGGCGTCGAAAAGGGCGAGCAGTCACCCTCACCGTAGGTGCAGACTCGCTCCATGGCGGACATGCGGGCGTTCCAGAACGCGCTCAGTGACTGGGCGAGCGGTGGCAGCGGCGAGGCGGCGAGCGATCTCGCCGAGCGGCTGCGGGTGCGGACGGCCATGCTCGTGGAGGGCCCGAGCGATGTGGCCGCCGTGGAGACGCTCGCGGAGCTGCGCGGACGCGACCTTGCGGCCGAGGGCATCTGCGTCGTATCGATGGGCGGAGCGATGAGCGTGGGCCGCTACGCCAACCTGGTGGGTCCAACCGGCCTTGCCCTGCGCCTTGTTGGGCTCTGCGACGCGGGTGAGCGGCGCTTCTACGAGCGCGCCCTGCGGGAGGCGGGGGCAGCGCTCGACGCGTTCTTCGTGTGCGAGCGGGATCTGGAGGACGAACTCATCCGGGCGCTGGGCACCGCGCGGGTGGAGGAGGTCGTACGGGCCGAGGGCGATCTGCGGGCCTGGCAGACCTTCCGGCGCCAGCCCGCTCAGCACGGCCGGTCCCGGCACCAGCAGACGCGGCGCTTCCTGAGTACGAAGAAGGGCCGCAAGATCCGCTACGGCCATCTGCTCGTCGAAGCGCTCGCCCCCGATCTGACGCCGCCTCCGCTCGAAGGTCTCCTCGCCTGCCTGTGACCCGGAACCGGGCCCGCGGGCGAAGCGCTTCCCTCGTCCCGGACCACCATTCGACGCCCATCGCTGCTCAACCAGGGTGGCTCAGTTCACCAACAGCACGATTTTCCCCCGCACTTGACCGTTCTCGCCGACGCGGTGCGCCTGGGCGACGTCGGTGAGCGCGTATGTGCGGGGGACCGGAAGTGCGAAGTGTCCCGCCTCGATCAGCTGTCCGATCTCGGCGAGCACATGGACCGCGCGGCCGTCGTCCCCACGGCTGAACACGACCCCGTGGCGCCGCGCGCCGGCGAAGTCCGCGATCGTCACGACGTTGGCGGGGCCGCCGGCGAGCTCGATGAGTTCGGGCAGTACGCCACTCCCCGCGACATCGAGCGCGAGATCGACGCCGTCGGACGCGAGCGTGCGAACCCGCTCCACGAGCCCCTCGCCATAGGCGACGGGCTCGGCGCCAAGGGAGCGGAGGTAGGCGTGGTTCGCAGGGCCCGCGGTGCCGATCACGCGGGCGCCACGGACCACGGCGAGCTGCACGGCGGCGCTGCCGACCCCTCCTGAAGCGCCGTTGACGAGCAGGGTGGCGCCGTGCACGACACCGAGCCGGTCGAGTGCGCGCGTGGCCGTCTCGATGGCGGCCGGAAGGGCTGCGGCGCCCGGGAAGCCAAGCGCCGGCGGAATCGGCGCGTAGGGGGACAGCACCGCAGACTCGGCCTGGGCCGCACCCTGTTCGCAGAAGCCGAACACGCGGTCACCGACGGCGACGTCCACGACGCCCTCGCCGATTTCGTCGACGACACCGGCGGCCTCGTAGCCCAAGGTCTGCGGGAGTTCCTCGTCCATCAGGCCCTGACGCTTCTTCCAGTCGCTCGGATTGACGCCGGCCGCGCGCACCGCGATCCGGACCTCGCCCCGCCCCGGACGCGGCGCGGGCAGATCCACGATCTCAAGGACCTCGGGTCCCCCGAACGCGCTGAAACGCACAGCTTTCATCATGCGACTCCGATCTCGGATCCGGCAGCCGGATGGGCAGCGCCGCGAACCACACACGATCCCGAACGATCACATGATCGCACCGCCGGATCCGGTGCCGCCGCATCCGCACCCGTACGGAAGAGCGATCCGATCACTCGATCGTGAGTTCCTCCCACTTCGCGCCTGCTGCACCGTCATGATCGGCGACACGGAGCGGGCGGGACGGGCGCCGACCGAGCGGGCGGAGGACAGCGGAGGACATGGGCATGACGCAGGAACCTGGACGGCCCTCGGGGATGGACCGGCGGGCGGTGCTGCTGGCCGCCGGACTCGCGGATCTGGCGGTGAGTACGGCGGCCACCGCCCTGGGAACCGTCCGGGGACTGCTGCGCCGCTCGGACGCCGCCGACCTGGCAGCGGAGGCCGAGCACGACTTGATGGCGCGGGGGCGCCTGGTCCTCGGCCGGTACGGCGATGTGCCTCCGGCCCATCTCGAAATCCTCGCCCGGCGCGTCGTGGCCCGGACGGCGGACGATGACGTCTGAGCGGTGGGACCCGGCCGCGTTCAAGTCCCGTGTCGATGACGTCGTGAGCGGGTTCGTCGCCGAGGAGGCCGACCGTTTCGCGGCGATCGATCCGCTCCTCGACCCGGTGGCCGAGCAGATGGAGACGGCGCTCGCGGACGGCAAACGGCTGCGCGCGGCGTTCTGCTACTGGGGTTGGCGTGCTGCGGGGCAGCCCGACAGCGACGCACTGGTACGGGCGGCGGCCTCCATGGAGCTGGTGCACGCCGCGGCCGTCGTACACGACGACCTCATCGACGACAGCCCGCTGCGTCACGGGCGGCCCACCGCGCACATCGCCCTGCGCGGCGCCGTACGTCGGGGCCCTCGGGCCGACCCGGCGGCGAGGTCACTGGCGATGCTGGTGGGCGACCTGCTGATGGCCCTGGCGGGACAGCTGTTCACCACCAGCGGTCTGCCGGCCGCGTATCTGGCGCGTGCCCGCCCGCTGTGGTGGGTGATGGCGCGCGAACTCATCGCGGGCGAGTGCCTGGAGATCCTGCGGACCGGTGCCGAGCCGGACACCACGGCGTCCCTGAAAGTGGTCCGCTACAAGACCGCCAAGTACACCGTGGAACAGCCCCTGTTGATCGGTGGCGCCCTGGCCGGCGCGGGTGCCCGGCTGCGCGAGGGCTACTGCGCGTACGGGCTGCCGCTCGGCGAGGCGTTTCAGCTGCGGGACGATCTGCTCGGCCTGTTCGGCGACCCCGGGCACACCGGCAAGGCCAACGCCGACGACGTACGCGGTCAGCGGCCCACCGCCCTGCTCGCCGAGACCTGGCGCCTGGCCGACGGAGCCGAGCGGGAGCTGTTGCGCACGCTGCTGGGCCGGATCGATCTCGACCGGGAGGGCCTGGACACGGTCCGCGCGACGATGCGCCGCATCGGTGCCCCCGACCGCGTGGAGCACATGATCGGCGCACGTGTCGAAGAGGCCCTCGGCGTGCTCCACGACCTCCAGGTACCGGCGCCGGCGGCCACCGCCCTGACGACGCTGGCGCACTCCGCGGCGGTCCGCGTGTCCTGACTCCGCCGCAGCGCAGTCCCGTATTCCTTGAAGGAGCCCCGCCATGATCTGCACCGAGGCCTCGATGAACGCTCTGCGGACGGCCGGTGACGAACTCGCCGACGCCACGGTCGCCGAACTCTTCGCGCGCGGGGAGGTGGGCACCTTCAACACGTTGATGCGCTACGTGTCCACGACCGGCGCCCCGCTGCCGGACGGCCTGCCGGCCGTCGCCCGCGAGTACCTGCACGCCACGAGTGTTCCGCCCGCGTGGGTGGACTGGGACGAGATGGAGAAGGCGCGGCTGTTCTTCATCGACAACAACGTGCACATCTCCACCGCACTCTCCTTCGCCGCCATGCCGGCCTGCTATGTCGTCCCGCATGTGGCGAAGCTGCTGTCGGCGACCCACGGCCTGAAGTATCCGTCGAAGCGGATGGCGGAGACCGGGCAGTTCACCGTCTACCTGATGCAGCCCGACGCCTTCGAAGCCGGCGGACGCTTCATTCCGGCGGCGCAGAAGGTCCGTCTCCTGCACGCGTCCATCCGTCATCACCTCATCCGTGAGAACCGTTGGGACGTCGACGCGCTCGGCACGCCGATCTGTCAGGAGGATCTGATCGGCGGGCAGATGTTCTTCTCCATGCTCGTCCTCGACAGCCTGCACCGGCTCGGCATCCACATGTCGACGGAGGGCGCGGAGGCCTATTACTACGCGTGGCGCGTGGTCGGCGCCATGCTCGGCGTCGACCAGGACGCGGTTCCCACGTCCCTCGACGAGGCCCGCGCGTTCCTCGACCGGTACATGCTCCGGCACATGGGTCCCTCCGACGAGGGTGCGGAGCTGACCCGCCAACTCGTCGACCTGTACGAGGAGATCGTCCCGGGGACGTTCTTCGACCCGATCGTCTCCGCGCTCATCCGCCATCTCGTCGGAGACATCTGCGCGGACTGGCTCCAGGTGTCCCGCACGCCCTGGGACACGGTGGTCAAGGCCGTCCCGCACCTGCTGGGCGTCCTGGAAACCATCGAGGACCGTTCGCCGTTCGGAGCCTGGGCGCTCGACCGCATCGGCCACCTCACCGCCGTCTTCGAGCTGTCCTCCCTGACCCGGGGGCGCGTCATGCACTACGCGATCCCTGAAAAACTCAAGAAGGACTACGGAATCCCCAACGCGGTGCCCCGCACCCATCGGTGGACGCCGCCGGCGGCGACGGTTCTGCCGTAGGCCCTTCGACGGGGGCGGAATAAGCCAGTTCTCGGCCCATCGGAATGAATAGTTCGCCCCATACGTCACTCCACCCCCATCGGAATCGGTGCAGGCCATGCCTGCGACCGGCAGCGGAATGGGTGCCGCCGCTGCCGGAGGGCAACGGGCGATGTCGGCCACGCCGGTTCTTTCAGGCCGTTCCTACTTTCCTGGGCGACGGCTACCGTTTGGCCGCTCCCCCATGCGCCACGGTCAGGAATGTGCAACCGGCCCGGCCACGAGGAACCGGCGACTTCCGCCCGGTGAAGGGGCTCTTGGAAAAGGAAGCCGCTTGCTTCCTCCATTGCGCGGGGCAGCACACTTTTCCTACCGAGAGGGAACGAACAGACATGCGCAGAGCGATATCGGCGCTGGCCGGCCTGGCGGCGGCGCTGCTCCTGGCAGGCCCCGCGGTGGCGGACACCCCGGTGCCCATGCCGCCGGACGGCGACACGTTGAACCTGGGAGAAAGCAACTCGGTCCTGTGCGGAGCCCCGTACAACTCGCCGTTCGCATTCCACATCTACTACAACTCGGGCGAGGGCGGTTCGTACCGGAACATCGGCTACAGCGTCTACGACTTCGACGCGCTGCGGCCGGGCGACGGTCATGTCCACCCGTTGCTGTTCTGCGGAGGCGGCGCGGCCGGCTCCGCCCAGCACATCAAGAACAATGCGGCCTCCGCCGACAACACCCACAACAAGTGGACCGCCCGGGTGTATTACAACAGCGGCTACAAGGGGAACCAGGACGCGATCGGCCCCCAGCAGAACGACGATCGCTTCCGGAATGTCTACAACGAGAACGCGTCATTCCAGTGGACCTCCTGATGCCGACCTCACCGTTTCCGTCCGTGGACAAGAACAGGGGAGAAAAGGAATGAATCCCAGCAGGACGCTGGTACGCATAGCGATTCCGGTGATGGCCGCGGCGGCGGTGGGGGCCGTCACTGTGGGGGCGCTGTCCGCCAACTCGTCCTCCAGGAGCGGCAGTCCGGTGGCCGGGGCGGAGCCGCGTGCCGATGGCGCTCCGGCGGCGCCGTCGGCGGCGGGTGATCCGGATGATCCCGCGTCGTGGCGGCTGCCCATCGAGACCTACCTGGTCTCCAGGGCCGACGCACGCCTGGTGGGCAGCACCCGGGACAGCGTGATCGCCGCCTGCATGAAGAGGGCCGGTTTCCCGAAGTGGGTTCCGGCGCCCGACCTTCCCGTCCTCGGCGGCAAGACCGTGACGGACTGGCGGTACGGGATCCACGACGCCGCCCAGGTGGCGAAGCGCGGCTACCACCCCGACGCCGCCGAGCAACAGGCCTACGACCGGGCCATGATGGCCGGCGCGGTGGACAAGTCCGGTGCCGACCCGGCCACGTTGCAGGGGTGCGCCCAGTCGGCCGGTGCCACCGTGCCCGCCGTGACGTCGTCGGACCTGGTGGAGCGGATCAAGGGCGACTCGTACGTGCAGTCCGCGAAGGACCCGAAGGTGACGGCGGCCTTCGCGCAGTGGTCCGCCTGCATGAAGGGCAAGGGCTACGCGTACGCCAAACCCATGGACGCGAACGACGACCCGCGCTTCAACGACCCCCGCACCGTGACGGACCTGGAAATCGCGACGGCCACGGCCGATGTCGCGTGCCGTACCCGGGCCCACGTGGAGAAGACGTGGTTCGACGCGGAGGCGGCCCTTCAGACGAAGGCCATCAAGGCGAACCAGGCGGCCCTGAACGGGGTGCGAGAGGCCAACAAGGACATGGTCGGCAAGGCGTCCGCGGCCGCTACGGCCCGATAGTCCCCCCGATGGGCCAGCAGGGCGGGCCGGAAGAGGCCGCGCTGCGGGGCCCGCGCCACATTCCCCCCCACCCAGTCGTGGAGCAACGTTGAGATCGAAACACAGAGCACGCATACCCCTGGCCGTGGCCACGGTCGCCCTGGCGGTCCTCGGTCCGACCCAGGGCGGCCAGGCCTGGGCAGGACAGCCGGCCGGACGGACGGCGCCCGCCGCGGCACCGGACGGTGCGGGCGGGGCCGGGCAGCCGAAGCCGCCGCGTCAGGAGGACTCCTCCCGGGTGCTCGCCCCGGACGGTGTCCTGCCCAAGGCGTGGAAGCAGTCCGCCGACCGTGCGGTGACGGTGGCCGGCGACGGCTCCGGACTGCATGTGATGGCCGCCGACAGCAACAAGGCCTACCAGTGGCGTTCGGTGGCCACGCTGTCCGAGCCCGGCTTCGGCACCGACCTGTGGATCGGGAACGCGTGCGTGACCGGATCCGGCAAGCGGGCCGTCGTCGTCTACGCCCCGCGCGACTTCACCAACAAGCCCGACCTGATGGAGCACGGCGGCTTCGCCGCCGTCGTCGACCTCACCGACGGCAAGGTGACCAAGCTGGCCGACACGGTGACGCTGGCCTACTTCAACCCGGGCTGCGGCTCGGGCGAGTCCGCCGTCCTGACCCAGATCGGCGGCGACCAGGACACGCAGACCCGCCTGTTGACGGTGGACACCACGACCGCCACCGTCACGCACCAGCAGACCGAGAACCTCCAGGTCACCTCGGCGGTCCCCGTCGGCGACACCGTCGTGGGCGCCGCCGCCGGCCGGCTGGTCTCCTTCGACCGCGGCGACCACGCCACCGAACTCACCACCACCTCGGGCCCCGCCTTCCAGCTGCGGGCCGACGGCGAAGGCGGCGTCAGCTTCCTCGACCGTTCCGGCGGGACGGTCAGCGCCCACCGCACCATCAAGGGCCGCACCACCACGTTCGCCCAGGGGCCGACGGGCAGTGTGGGTCTCGCGGCCGGCACGTCCGGGCGGGTCTTCCTCACCGGCACGCCCGCCTCCACCACCGCGCTGCCCGCACCGGTGACACGGCTGAAGGTCGCCGCGGACGCCACGGTGTCCTCCACCGGCGCCCTCGCCATCGACCAGGCGGTCTCCAAGAGCCTGCGCAGCCACGTCAGCAACCCGCTCGCGGCCACCGCGTGGGACGCGGCCGCGCCCCTGCAAGTCACCACCGAGGTGCCGTCCACCGGCAAGAAGATCACCTTCACCGCCGGCCAGGACGGCGCGACCCCCAAGGCCACGGGCAAGAACGCCTCGCCCGCCCTCACCGGTGGTTCCCGGACCGCAGGAGCGAAGGGCACGAACGGGCTCGCCAAGGCCGCGGCCGGTGACCCCAACTCCACCATCGACACCGACCGCGTCTGCTCCATGCCGCGCAACGACCCGAAGCAGCAGGCCTACCAGCCGACCCCCAACCAGGTCGAGTGGGCCGCCGACATGGCCATCCGGGGCAGTCTCACCAGCGCCTACGTCCGCCAGGGCGGCTGGCGCGCCGCCGACGGCCTGGGCACGGTCGACCCGCAGGGCATGTTCCCGCTGCCCGCGCTCGCCGGAACCAGCGGCGGCCGCATCCCCGCCCAGGTCCTGCTCGGCGTACTGACCCAGGAGTCCAACCTGTGGCAGGCCGAAGGCGGCGCCCTGCCCGGCCAGACCAGCTCGACCCTGGCCAGCACCAACGGCTTCTACGGCCACCCCAGCGCCCCCAAGGACCCCCAGGACCACTGGCAGATCGACTGGTCCAAGGCCGACTGCGGATACGGCATCGGACAGCAGACCGACGGCATGAAGACCGGCGATCCCAACGAGCTGCCGGCCGCCCAGCAGAAGGCCATCGCGCTCGACTACACCTCCAACATCGCCGTCGCCGCCCGGACGCTCTCGCAGAAGTGGAACGAACTCCACACCGTCGGCCCCCAGCCCAACGCCATCAAACTGAACACCGACGACCCCGCGGCCCCGGAGAACTGGTTCGCCGCCCTGTGGAACTACAACTCCGGCATGAACTACTACCAGCCGGCCAACCCGACCGCCCCCTGGGGCCTCGGATACCTCAACAACCCCTCCAACCCCATCTACCCGGTGAGCCGGCACGCCTTCCTCGACGGCAACAGCTACGCGGACGCCGCCCATCCGCAGCAGTGGTCGTACGAGGAGAAGGTCCTGGGCTGGGGCGCCTGGCCCATCGACACCGGCCGCTCCTATGCCGACACCGGCGTCGCCAACAAGGGCAACACCGCCGGCTACTCCCCCGCCTGGTGGAGCTCCGACGCCACCCGCTCCACCGTCAAACCCGGCGTCGACGTCTTCTGCAAGCCGACGGAGAACGCCTGCGACCCCACCGCCCCGCCGCGCTGCGAACTCGACCACAAGGGGCCGACCTGCGACCCCCCGTTCTGGTACCACGCCGCGCAGACCACGTGGAAGGTCGACTGCCCCACCAGCTGCGGGCACGAGTACCTGACCTACAAGACGCTCAAGCCCGAACTCGGCAACGGCAACAACGGACCGGGCACGATGTGCGACAACGCCGGTCTGGGGGCCACGATCGTGGACGACGTGCCCAGCAGCGTTCCCACGTTCACCGATGGCTGCGGCAAAACGGGCTGGACCAACTCCGGCACCTTCGGGCTCCAGTTCAACGCCGACTCCCAGGGGCACTACGAGGCCAAGGGTGATCTCCATCAGATCGGCGGCGGGTTCGGCGACCACTTCTGGTACGCCCACGCCCGTGACTTCGCCCACGGAGCGTCCGCGAGCGTCAGCGACCCCGACATCAATCCGGGCACTGCCGGCGGAACGATGGCGGCGACGGGCACCTGGAAGCTCAACTCCCAGCGCACGTCGTGGACTCGCGTGCTGGTGCACCTGCCCGACACGGGATCCGCGAGTCAGCAAGCCGTCTACACCATCCACCTGGGTGACGGCACCACCCACAACAGGACCATCAACGCCATTTCCCACGAGAACAAGTGGGTGAGTCTGGGGATCTACCACTTCACCGCCGGATCCGACTTCCAGGGCGTGACGCTGTCCAACTACACCGCTGAGGGCCAGGCCGACAACGACATCGCCTGGGACGCGGTCGGTTTCCAGTGGCTGTCCGCCAAGCCGCAGCACATCGTGGCCTCCCTGGGTGACTCCTACTCCTCCGGAGAGGGAGCGGGCGCGTACGACAGCTCGACCGACCAGGACCACGGCACCATCAACTGGAACGCCTGTCGCCGCAGCGCCAACGCCTGGCCGCGCAAGCTGGTGCTGCCGGGCATGCCCGCGAACCTGGCGACACTGTCCGACAACTTCAGTCCGAGTGCGGAGCTGGGATTCGTCGCCTGTTCCGGCGCCTGGTCGACCGAGGTCGACGGACGCGCCACCACCGCCTACTGGCAGACCGGTGATGTCTCCGCCGCCGAAGGCGAGTTCCGGGAGATACCGCAAACCGACTCCGGCGTCCTGACGAAGGACACCACGCTGGTGACCCTCACCGCCGGGGGCAACAACTACGGTGCCTTCGTCGACGCGGTCAGCGACTGCGCGTTCCCGACGAACTGCGCCACCGACGAGTTCCTCACCAAATACAAGGGACTGATCGACAAGACGAAGACGGACATCGGCAACACCCTCCGGGTCATCACTCAGCGTGCCCCGAACGCCAGGGTCGTCCTGGTCGGATATCCGGAGGTGCTCAGCCGTACGGTCAAGTGCACGGGCTCCTGGTTCTTCGACGGCAGCGAGGCGGCCGCTCTGGCCACGCTCGCCAACTACATGGACACCTCCCAGAAACAGGAGGTGGACGAGCTCAAGGGCATGGGTTACAACGTGACGTATGCCAACCCGATCGACTGGTTCGTCGGGCACGGCGGCTGTGACAGCGAGGAGTGGATCAACAAGATCGTGCTGGGGCCCAACGGTGACGGAGACTTTCACCCGGGCGACCCCTACTCCAAATGCATCTCGGCGCCCGGCATCGGTCAGTCCTGCCTGAGCCGCGAGGCCTTCCACCCCAACAATGCGGGCACATCGGGGTACGAGCACTTCGTGGAAAAGGTCTTGAAGGACACGGGCTATACGGGAACATGACCGGGTGATTCCTGCCGCTCAAGGCCATGACAGCCGGCCGTCCGGGCCTCTCGCCCGGACGGCCGGCTGTCTCGGCATGATCCTTCTGGTCTGTTTCCTGCTCGCCGTGGGTCTGCTGGCCTGGATCTTCCTCACGCTGCACCACGTCCAGGCGGAGCATGACCGTGACGGGAAGAACTCTGTCGTGTCGGCCGCCGAACAGCTCAGGGGCGCCCTGGAACGAGCCGACGCCGATGGCGTGCTCACCGATCGGGAAGTGGCCCAAGTCCTGGGCGACCGGCCCCCGTTGTCGCTGACCCGCGAAGCCAACCGCACCGATCTCGTGGTGCAGGTCGCGACTTCCGGCTGGGCGCAGTGTTACACCTTCACGGCGCTGGGCGCCGCGCACGTGACCAGCCGCCCCCTCGACGCCTGCCCGCCCTCCACGCCGAGCGTTTCCGCCCGGCCGCCCTCCGTGCCGGGCGTTTCCGCCCGGCCGAAGCCCCGTTGAGCGGCATGCGCGGACCGCTCACCCCGCCGGGGCGAGGCAGGGCGGAACGCCCGGACTTCGGGGCGCGCCTCAGCCCCGCCCTTTGATGATCGACATCAGCTGCCCGTGGGTCTCGGCGTCGGCGGCCACCACGAGGCCCCGGCCCTGCGGGCCGACGGGAGCCCCGTCGATGCCGGTGACCACACAGCCGGCGGCCCGGCACAACGCTATTCCGGCGGCGAAGTGCACGCTCCCGGACAGGTCGCCCCCATCGGTGAGGTACGCCGCCCGCTTGCCGGCCGCGACCCAGGCCAGCGCCAGGCTCGTGGACACCACGCGCGGGCGGAACCGTGCCGCGAATCCGGCGTGGGCCAGCACGTCCACGGCACGGAACCCGGGGGCGCCGGGGAAGGGCGGGTCCAGGTTGAGGTCCACAAGCCGGGTCGCCGGGGTGGGTGCGAGGGGCGTGTCGGAGCCCTCGTGGCGCACCCAGGCGCTCTGCCCGTCGGTAACGAAGACCTCGTCCGCGAACGGGTCGGCCACGGCCGCCGACCCGCCGCGCAGCGCCACGTTGACGGCCACCAGCATGTTCCCGACGGCATAGTTCAGGGTGCCGCACAGAGGATCCACCAGCCACTCCCGCGCGGAGTCGGCGGCCCCCTGGCGGCCGCCCTCTTCGCCGAGCATCCCGTCATCGGGCCGTGCCGCACGGATGACGCCGAGGATGGCCTCCTCCGCCGCCAAGTCGGCCGCGGTGGCGAAGTCCCCGGCACCCTTGTCCACACGGGCGAGTCGCCCGCCATACATGCCGCGCACCACGTCCGCTCCGGCGCGCGCCGCCGCTATCGCGACCTCGGTGTCGTCGAGGCACGCGTATGAGGTGATCATGCGGTCACACTACTGGGCCCTGTCCTCGTATAGCCACGGCCAGGTGGCGAGTAGCCCTGTGTAGCGTTCTGGGCTGCGGTCTCGGCGGTCTATCAGCGCCGAGCGTCGTTTACAGCCTCGGGACTGCTACAGCGGCTGGCGCTGAGAACGATCATGGTCCGGTCGGTGCGAGCGCGCTGACGCGGTTCTCGTACTCGCGGCGGGCCTTGCGCTGAGCCGGGACCGCGCCGTGGCCGCCGTCGAGCGGCTGGCAGCGGTCAAGAAGCTGACGGTGCACGCCGGGGACGGCGCTGACCCGCAGGGTGTAGCCCAGGCCGCGCCGTACGGTCACGCCCTGGTCGAGCGCGGCCCGCTCGATGTCGTCCAGCTCGGCGGCGCGGAGGAAGTCGGCGACCTTGCCCGGCATGTCGAGGGTGACCGGCAGTTCCCGGGCGGAGGCGTCAGGGTCGGCGGCCGTGTGCTCGGGCAGGAGGTCGGCTACAGCTGTGCGGATGGCGCCGCGGCTGACACCGTGGTCGCGGGCGAGGGCGGCGATGGAGCGGCCTTCCAGGTACGCGGTGCGCACGGCGCCGGTCTCGTCGGCCGCCACAGCGGGGCGGCGTCCTCCCTTGTTGCCTTTGGTCTCGGCGGCGCGCAGTCCGTCGTAGGTCAGCTCTCGCTGGAGGTCGCGCTGGAGTTCGCCGGCGGCCGCGAGGGTCTGTACCACGAACTTCACCGTGGACAGCGGTTCTCCGGTGCGCTGGTGGCGGGCGGTGAGATCCATCGCGGAGAACGCCCCGTCGTGGATGCGCAGGGCAAGGCGGTCGCGGTGGAGGACGTCGAGTACGTCAAGGAGGTGGCCGGTTCCGCGTACGAGGCGGAACATCTCGGAGATGTGCACGGTGTCGCCGGGCCGGGCGTAGTCGAGGAGCGCTCGGAACTTCGGGCGCTGGAGAGGGTGGAGGCGGCTGGAGGTGCCCGGGTCCTCTTCTCGCTGGGTGTCCCTGTGGTGATCGGGGTGCGGTTCTGGTTGACGGCCTGGCTGCTGGGCCTTGGCGGCGCCGATTCGGGCGGTGCGGGGCACGCGGATGACCTTGAGTACTCCATCCCTTGAGCACTACCAGAATCGACATGGTGACGGTAAAAATCGACACTGTGTAGACTTTCTGGTGAAGGAGCGGCCCGGCTCCTCGCAAGACCTCTCTGGAGGAACAGTGCAAGAGCAGAACTGGCTCATCACCGGCGTCAGCACGGGCCTCGGACGTGCCTTCGCCGAGGCTGCCCTGGCCGCAGGTCATACCGTCGTCGGCACAGTCCGCTCCGAGGAGGACCTGCGGGCCTTCGAAGGGCTCAGGCCCGGTAACGCTCACGGTTACCTGCTGGACGTGACGGACGATGACGCCGTCCCCCGTGTGGTCGCGGAGGTGGAGCAGAGCGTCGGCCCTTTGGATGTCGTCGTCGCCAACGCCGGCTACGGCCTGGAGGGAACCTTCGAGGAAACCCCGCTGGCCGAGGTGCGGCGGCAGTTCGAGGTCAACGTGTTCGGGGCGGTGGCCACGCTGCGGGCGGCGCTGCCCCACATGCGCCGACGTCGCCGCGGACACCTGATGGCCGTCACCTCCATGGGCGGGCTCATGGCCGTGCCCGGCATGTCCGCCTACTGTGGCAGCAAGTTCGCCCTGGAAGGCATCCTCGAGGCGCTGGGCAAGGAAGTCGCGCAGTTCGGCATCCACGTGACGGCGATCGAGCCCGGCTCCTTCCGCACCGACTGGGCCGGACGGTCCATGACACGCGCCGCGCGGACCGTCGATGACTACGACGAGCTGTTCACCCCCATCCGCGAAGCGCGACAGAAGGCCAGCGGCAACCAGCTGGGCAACCCAGCCAAAGCCGGGGACGCCCTCGTGCACATCACTTCGGTCGAGCGCCCGCCGGCCCACCTCGTCCTGGGCTCGGACGCGCTGCGACTGGTCACCGCCGCCCGCACGGCCGTGGACGAGGACATCCGCGCATGGGAGACACTCTCCCGTACGACCGACTTCGCCGACGGCGCGCAGCTCTGATGCCCGGCCACCACCCCGCGCGGAGCCGTCGCGCCGCCGAGCGCAAGGGCGACGCCCGGGAGCGGGCCATCCTCGACACCTGCGAGGCCCTGCTGGCGCACAAGGGCTACGACGCCATGACCGTCGCCGACATCGCCCAGGGCGCCGGCATCACCCGCGGCGCGCTGTACTTCTACTACGGATCCAAGCAAGAAGTGGTCACGGCACTCGTGGCCCGAACCGTCGAGCACCTGTGGGAGCGGTCGAGGGCCACCGCGGAGGCCGACGAGCCGCGCCGGGCCATCGCCGCAGCCATGCAGCGCACGGTCGAGTTGTGGAATGAGCACGGCCTGGTCATGCGCACGGCGATCGACCTGTCGTTGACCGTGCCGGAGATCGGCGAGCTGTGGAACCACACGGCTGACCTGTTCATCGCGGCTATCACCGCCGTCCTGGAACGCGCCGGCGTCCAGGCCGGCACTGCACCGGACCAGGCCCCGGCGATGGCACGCGCCCTGTGCTGGATGATCGAACGGACCTTCTACCACGCCTCACAGGAATCCCGCGAGAAGCTCCAAGATGCGTCGGCGACATGCGAACACATCTGGCTGACCAGCGCCGGTCTGACCACCTGAGGTATCTGCCATGGACGCGGTGAGGCGCGGAACCATGAAGTTCCGGTCGGGCCTTGCCCAGTGAAGTGGACACCTGTTCGCGTCGTTATGCGACGAGGGTGCTGGTGGCCAGATGCTGTTCGTAGGCGATCCGAGCCCCAGTTCCTCACTCCGGGGCCGCCGCTGGTCTGCCCTCGGGGGCGCGCGGCGCGGGCACGGCGGCCCGGTCGGTCAGGTCCAGGTCGAGGTGTCTGCTCATGTCCAGCTCGAACCGGCCGTAGGGATTCACGTGGGTCCAGGGGTGAAGTGCGACCGGCCGCCGCCGGCCACGGATCCGGCGCCGTCGACTCCCTGGACCGTGTCGCCTGCGATCAGTTCCTCCAGCCGCGAGCAGGTCGAGCGGCTGAGCCGGGCCAGCGTGCTGTGGCAAAACTGCGCCTCGAAGTCCCTGATCGCCTTGCCGACCAACCGCTTCACCTGTCCCGGAGCTGGTGGCTCGATGCAGTCGTTCCGGCAGCGGGCCACCACCGCGGCCGCCAGCCGGTCCCGCGACAGCTCCACCGGGCACAGCTCAGCAGTCAGCCACCCGGCCAGCCGTTCCTGGTCCTCCTCGGTGTTCGGCCGGAATCCGTACGCAGCCCGGATCTCCTTGCGATGCCGCTTGATCCGATCACCCTGCCAGTCGTACGCCGCCCACGCCTCCGCCGGCACTTTCACCTGCTGGGCCACGTACTCCACCGCGGCGGCCGGAACCTCCCCGGCCGACTCCGGGAACCGGGCCTCCACCTCGAAGAACTTCAGCAGCAGCGCGAACCCGAGCCGGTCGCCCCCGACTTGTCCGTACCTTCTTCATGTCGTCTTCGAGTGGCGTCCAGACCTCGATCAGGTCTTCCGGCTCCCAATCCTGCCGCACCCGCCCGCCCTCTCGCCGAGATCACCCATTCAGCTCAACGAGACGGCCAACAAGGGGAAACGACAGCCCGGAATATCACTCAGCGTTACTCGCCACCTGGCCGCAGCTATACGAGGACAGGGCCTACTGGCCCGCCCGCGGCGCCGAGGACGGTTTTGGCGATCGGTGAACCGTTGCGCCGCACCGGGGGCGTGCGGAGCTGTCGTCCGACCACGATGCGCCGGGCAAGAGCCGGGATTCGGGGATCAGTACGGATCAGTACACTCACGGAGTGGCAGATCACGGCATCGAATTCCCCGTCTTCCGGCTCCATCTCGTGCCGGCGGTCCTCGCCCTCGCGACCCCTTCGTGGCAGCGAGAAGTGTGGCTGTGCCGGGAGGAGTTCGAGACGCTGACCTACGTGGTCACCGTTCTTTTCGACGACTTCTGCGACGCCGCCGACCCCGCGCCCTGGCTGGGCCGGAGTCTGCGCACGGAGGAGGAGGTCACCCTGATGCGACAGCTGGGAGAGGCCTACGGCGTCGTGGAGTCCGCCGTGGGCCGGGACGCCCCGGACGAGGACTACATCCAGGCCCCCGCGTGGGAGTCCGTCGTCGCTATCGCGGCCAGGCTGGCCCAGGTGATGGTGACCAACGACCTCAAGGCCGCGGCGCGGCCGAGCGGATCCGGGGCCTGAGCCACCGGCGCGGGACCGGCGGAGCGTCGAGAGCACGGTCCTGATCGGCCATGGCAAGACGCCCGTAATCATGGGTGCGGGCTCTATCGGACAGGGGGAGCAATGGGCGGCACACCCACCACGGGCGCGGACATACCGGAACCTGACACCACGCACCGCTACACCTTTCATTCCTGGCAACTGGTCGCCGCGGGCTGTCTGTTCGGCGCGATCGCCTTCTGGGAACGCTGGCAGGGGGCGCGGACGGGGCGCCGGTATACGCTGTGCCACCACTCCGCCCACCTGAACCACCTGACGCTGACCGCCCTGGCCCTCGTCGCGGCCGCCCCGGTCGTCTCGATCGCCTGCGCGATCGTCGCGGATTCCCGCGGCGCGGTGGCCTCGCGCCGACTCGTCGCCGGCTGTCTGGTGACCGTCCTGGCACTGCTGGTGGCCGCCGACACCGTGGACGCTGCCGGCGAACGGCAGGCGCAACGCCTCACCGTGGCCGAGCCGTTCGACGGAGCCGTGTGCGACTACGCACCGCAGGACTACACGGCGACCCCGGGCTGGTTCGCGTGGTGACGCGAGCCCCACAGTGATCCACCCTCGCACCAGCGCGGCCCGCCCCCTCCCCAAGTACGCACGTCAGCAAGGCCGTTCCCGACCGTGGCGGGATTGCGCCAAATCTACGCGTGGCATGTTTACGGCCGCCGCGGCCCGCTCGCTCACCTATCGAACGGGGCGCTCCACTATGCACCGTCTGGGGAATGGGCGGCTCCCCTTTCCTCTGTCACGCTGAAGTCGCAGCATGCCAGGGTGAAATGCCAGCGTAAATCAGGGATTGGGGAGTCATGTCGGTCGATACGGGTGCGGAGACGGCAGGAGCGGCCACGCGTGGCCAGCAGAGTCTCGGGACAGCCGCCGCACGGAACTTGGCGACCACCACCAAGTCCGCCCCCCAGATGCAGGAGATCAGCTCCCGTTGGCTGCTGCGGAAACTGCCGTGGGTCCAGGTGCAAGGTGGTACGTACCGGGTCAACAGGCGGCTGAGCTACACCGTCGGGGACGGCCGGGTCGAGTTCATTCAGACCGGCGGCCGCGTACAGGTCATCCCCGCGGAGCTGAGCGAGCTGCCCGCACTGCGCGACTACGACGACGAGGAAGCCCTGACGGAGCTGGCGAACCGCTGCGCGCAGCACGAGTTCGCCGCCGGTGAGGTCATCGCGAACGCCGGGTCGCCGACCGACCGGGTGTTCCTGCTGGCGCACGGCAGGGTGGCGAAGGTCGGCACCGGCCAGTACGGCGACGAGACGGAGCTGGGATTCCTCGCGGACGGCGCCTACTTCGGTGAGCGCGCGCTGGTGGACCCCGAGGCCCAGTGGGAGCACACCGTCCGCGCCACCACGGCCTGTACGGTGCTGGAGCTCACCAGGTCGGACGTCCTCAACCTCGCCGAGCGCTCCGAGAGCCTGAACCAACACCTCGGCGACCTCTCCGACCAGCCGGACCGGGCGACCAACAAGTACGGCGAGGCGGCGATCGACCTCTCCGCGGGCCACATCGGCGAAGCGGTCATCCCCCACACGTACGTCGACTACGAGAGCTCGCCCCGCGAGTACGAACTCTCCGTCGCGCAGACCGTGCTGAAGGTCCACAGCCGGGTCGCGGACCTCTACAACCAGCCGATGAACCAGACCGAGCACCAGCTCAGGCTGACCGTCGAGGCACTGCGCGAGCGCCAGGAACACGAACTCATCAACAACCCCGAGTTCGGCCTGCTCACCAACTGCGACTACGGGCAGCGGATCCAGCCGCACGACGGCGTGCCGAGCCCCGACGACATGGACGAGCTGCTCTCGCGCCGCCGCGGCTCCAAGCTCTTCCTCGCCCACCCCAAGGCGATCGCCGCCTTCGGCCGTGAGTGCAACAAGCGCGGCCTCGTGCCCGAGTCCGTCGAGATCGACGGACATCGCCTCCCGGCCTGGCGCGGAGTGCCGATCTACCCCTGCGGGAAGATCCCGCTGAGTGACACGCGGACGACGTCGATCATCTGCATGCGTACCGGCGAGGACCAACAGGGCGTCATCGGTCTGCGCCAGTCGGGCATCCCGGACGAGATCGAGCCGAGCCTGTCCGTGCGCTTCATGGGCATCGACGAGCAGGCGATCATCTCGTACCTGGTCACGGCCTACTACTCGGCCGCCATCCTGGTGCCCGACGCGCTGGGCGTCCTGGAGAACGTGGAAGTCAGCCGCTGGCGGTGACCCACGGGTCTGCCCACCAGCTGTTGGTCCACCGGTGCCCGCCCGCGAGGGCCGGCGGGGCCGGCGGGCGACGGCCACGACGAGCCGTCGCCCGCCGCCCCGGCCGGGGAGGTCACGAGCAGGGCCCACGGTGCCTGCGCTCTTCCAACCGGTCCGCCATGGGCTCCAGTTGAGCCACGCGTATCGGCTCGGCTCCGTTCCTGCGTGCCGGTGTCGTGTCGGTGCCGGTGTAGTGCCGCATGGAGGCTGCCGGACCCCCTGGGTGCTCACCCCCCCCATGGCTGTCCCCGCCGTCGCCCGCCCTCCCGTCGTCCTGCGCCGACCGGCGGCGTCGGCCACGGGATGCCCGCCCGCCGCCACGCGGCCCGCTGAGCGGCAGAGGCATCAAGTGCCGCTGCCGAGAGCGGCGTTGGCGGGACCTCGGCCCTCTTCCGGTGGCGACCGCTCCCCCACCGTCCGCGCGCCCGGCTCACCGGTCCCGCACTCCTTCCGCGCACGGTGGGCGCGCTCGGAACAATCCGCCTCACGCAAGGAGCAATGGATGCCCGTCCCCGACCTCAGTCCAGTGCAGGTGCACATGGTCCCGCAGGTCACGACAGCGGAACCCGTCGCGCCGGCCGTCGCCGACGGCACCTGCCCGCCGCTCTCGGCCGACGCCCCGGATCCGCCCGCGGTTCCGGGCGCCGGACCGGCCGCCGCCCCGCCCGTGGGCGTCGGCGCGGACCGCGTCACCGAGCCCTGCGCGCTGCCGGACGACACGGGCTTCGCGGAACTGCCCGCGGCGGGGCCACACGGCGTGACGCCCATGAGCCCCGAGGTCCTGGAACGTGTCCTGCGCGGCCCCAGCGGGCTGGGAACGAGCGGCCTGCGCCTTGCGCCCCGTATCGAAACGCAGGCGGGCGGCACCGCGGTGCCGGGTCTCTACCACCATCCGGTGGCGGAGCCCGACCCGGTGCGGGTGGCGGAGGTGAGCCGCAGGATCAAGGACTGGGCGGTGCACGAGGTCGAGCTGTATCCGCCGGAGTGGGAGGACCAGTTCGACGGGTTCGCCCTCGGCCGCTACATGGTGGCCTGCCACCCCGACGCCCCGACCGTCGACCACCTGATGCTCGCGACACGGCTGATGGCCGCGGAGAACGCGCTCGACGACTGCTACTGCGAGGACCACGGGGGCTCGCCCGTGGGTCTCGGCGGGCGCCTCCTGCTGGCGCACACCGCTCTCGACCCGCTCCACACCACGCGGGAACACACGGCGACCTGGGCTCAGTCGCTGTTCAGCGACGCCCCGCGCCGGGCCTACCGGTCGGCCATGGAGTACTTCGTCGAGGCCGCCAGCGCCTCACAGGCCGACCGCTACCGGCACGACATGGCCCGTCTGCACCTGGGCTACCTCGCCGAGGCCGCGTGGGCGCAGACGGAGTACATGCCCGAGGTCTGGGAGTACCTGGCGATGCGTCAGTTCAACAACTTCCGCCCCTGCCCGACCATCACCGACACCGTCGGCGGCTACGAGCTGCCCGCCGACCTGCATGCCAGGCCCGCCATGCAGAGAGTCATCGCGCTCGCCTCCAACGCCACCACCATCGTCAACGACCTCTACTCCTACACCAAGGAACTCGACGCCCCCGGGCGCCATCTGAACCTGCCGGTGGTCATCGCCGAGAGCGAGAGCTGCGGGCCCCGCGAGGCGTACCTCAAGGCGGTCGAGGTCCACAACGAGCTCATGCACGACTTCGAAGCCGAGGCATCCGCCCTGGCCGTCGCCTGCCCCGCGCCCCAAGTGGTCCGGTTCCTGCACGGAGTGGCGGCGTGGGTCGACGGCAACCACCACTGGCATCAGACCAACAGCTACCGCTACACACTGCCCGACTTCTGGTAAGCAAAGGAAACCCACCGTGTCCACGAACGTCGAACCCACCACCAGCACCGCTACGATCCCCGGTCCTGCCACGCCCTACCAGGACGACATCGCCCGTTACTGGGACCACGAGGCCCGGCCGGTGAACCTGCGCCTCGGCGATGTCGACGGCCTGTACCACCACCACTACGGCATCGGCGATGTCGACCACTCGGCGCTCGCAGCGCCGGGCGCCACCGACCGGGACACGAAGCTGATCGCGGAGCTCCACCGCCTGGAGTCCGCCCAGTCGGACCTGCTCCTGGACCACGTCGGGCCCGTCGCCCCCGGCGCCACCCTGGTGGACGCCGGCTGCGGCCGGGGCGGCTCCATGGTCATGGCCCATCAGCGCTTCGGGTGCAGGGTCGAGGGCGTCACGCTCTCGGCCAAGCAGGCCGACTTCGCCAACCAGCGCGCCCGCGACCTCGGGATCGACAGCTCGGTGCGGTCCCGGGTCTGCAACATGCTGGACATGCCGTTCACGACCGGAGAGGCCGCGGGCTCGTGGAACAACGAGTCGAGCATGTACGTCGATCTGCACGACCTGTTCGCCGAGCACGCCCGCATCCTCGCCCCCGGCGGCCGGTACGTGACGATCACCGGTTGCTGGAACCCCAAGTACGGCCAGCCGTCCAAGTGGGTCTCGCAGATCAACGCGCACTTCGAGTGCAACATCCACTCGCGTCGTGAATACCTGCGGGCCATGGCCGACAACCGCCTGGTCCCGCAGGCGGTCATCGACCTGACGCCCGAGACCCTGCCGTACTGGGAGCTCCGGGCCACCTCGTCGCTCGTCACGGGCATCGAGGAGGCGTTCATCAACTCCTACAAGGACGGCTCGTTCCAGTACGTCCTCATCGCGGCCGACCGCGTCTGACGGACCCGCAGGCAGCCGACCACTTCCGGCGGTCCGGCACCCCACGCGGCGTGCCGGACCTCGTCGGGAGGGGCGGCCCTCAGCTGTCGACGATCGCGCCCAGTCCGACGACGACACCGATCAGCAACAGCACCACGAGCAGGACATAGAGCAGGGTCAGATAGGCCGTCACGAGCGAGGCGAGGGCGAGCCATCGACCCGGAAGCCCCCGGCGTCGTGCCCGGCTGCGGCCGATGTGGCCGGAGATGATCGCGACCAGCGTGGACAGCAGGATGAGGACGACCCATCCCACGGTGAGCGGCAGGAACAGCGTGCCGGTGGCAAGGCTCCCGGTGGCCGCCATCACTCCCGCCACGGCCGCCGTGACACTCACGTCCGCAGCCCGGTTCTTCGGGCCTTCGTCCACTGCGCTGCTCATGCCGGGACTCTAACCGGCCCCTTCGGCCCGTCCTGAATCCGGCCTCGGAGGGCAGCCCGGCCGCAGCGGGGAGATGGAGCGGATGCGCCACTTTTTGATGGACGTGAAAGCCGCCAAGGCTGGAAATTAAACCGGCTGGTATGTATCTTCGAGCTTGCGAGAGGCCGTCCCACGTTCCTTCTCGCCTCGCTTGAAGCGCGGATCCTGGGGGAGTCATGTCCACAAGCACGTTCCGCTTCCATTCGCCGGCGGACCTGTCGACAGCGATCGAGGGTACAGGGGCCATCGCGCCCCCCATGTTCCGCTATCCCGATCTCACTACGACAGTTCCCCAGGAATTCGTGCACCGGGCCGCCGTGGCGGAGGTGCTGCTCACCGGCTGGGAGCGGCTCGACGACACCACATTCCGAATCAAGGCCCAGCTGCCCCGGAGCCACAGCTTCTACGCACCCCTCAGCGGCGCCCGTTACGACCCTTTGATGGTCACTGAAACAATCCGCCAAGTCGGTTCTCTGCTGGCTCACGCGGAATTCACCGTTCCGCTCGGTCATCAATTCATGATGAAGGACCTGACCGTCTCCATGCGGCCCGGTCAGCTGCTCGTGGGTGACACCCCGGCGGCGCTCGACCTGCACGTCACGTGCAGCGAAACGAAGTGGCGCAGACAGGCCTTCGCCGGGACCCGCTACGACGCGGTGATCCGCCGGGACGGCGAGATCGTCGCCACCGGTGGCGCCATGTACACGTGCGTAGCCCCGGAGGTGTACCGACGGCTCCGCGGCGACCGCCGGCGCTCCGGCGAGGGGGCCGCGCCCCAGCTGACGGCTCCGGTCTCGCCGCAGAGCGTGGGCCGCATGTCGCCCATGGACGTGGTCCTGTCCCCCGCGAACGAGGCCGACCGATGGCGTCTGCGGGTGGACACGCGCCACCCCATACTCTTCGACCACCCGGTCGACCACGTACCGGGAATGGTTCTCCTGGAGGCCGCCCGGCAGGCCGCGACCGCGCTGCTGCTGCGGTCGGACCCCCAGCACTCGCCCTTGCTGCCGTCGCGTGTCGAGAGCGAGTTCCTGCGCTACACCGAGCTGGACGCCCCGTGCACGATCGAGGCCTGCCGGGTGCCGGGCGGCCCGCAGGAGGTCGCCGTTCTGGTGACCGGAACCCAGAACGGCGAGCAGGTCTTCAGTTGCGTGATCGCCGCGGCCGACGCCCACCCGTGACGGTACGCCGGAGCTGTTCACCACGGCCATCACGGCTGCCTCAGTCCGTCCCGGTCGTCGCGGCCCCGGCCGGCCCGCCCGGCCGCGCGGCCCCGGCCCCTATCGGCGCCGCGAAAGCCCCGGCGTGGTCGGCGGCCCATGTGGCGTAGGACCGGGCGGGGCGACCGGTGATGGCCGACAAGGTGGCGTCCACCTCCCGCTTGGCACCGGCCCGTTGGCGCTCCGCACCCCGCAGCAGCGCCTGCGCCACCGCCTCGGGATACCGTCGCGACCACGCCGTGAGGGCGTCGTCGGGCGAGAGTTCCTCGAAGCGCAGTGGGGTGTCCAGCACGTGGGCGAGCAGGCTGGTCTGCTCGACGGCGGTGATCGCCTCGGGCCCGGTGAGCGTGTACGCCTGCCCGTGGTGTCCGCTCCCGGTGAGCGCCTCGACGGCGACATCGGCGATGTCGCGAGGATCGACGCACACGTTGGCCGATGCGCCGTACAACGCGCGCACCACCCCTTCGGAGCGTATGGCCGACGCCCACGACAGGGTGTTGGACATGAAGGAGCGCGGTCGCAGCATGGTCCACGCGATCCCACTCGAACGAAGCAGCTCTTCGTTGGTGCGTTGCCAGGACGTGATGAGGTCGTCGGCATCCGGCTCCTGGACAGCGGCCGCGGAGAGCTTCACTATGTGCTGAACTCCCGCGGCGCGGGCGGCCGCCAGGAACCGCGCGTCGTCGTCGCCCGTCACGCTGGTGGTGACGAGCAGGGCGCTGCGCACCCCGCGCAGGGCACGTTCGAGAGAGGTCCGGTCCGCGTAGTCGCCCTGGACGACCTCGGCGCGGGGGTGGATCGTGGTGACGCGGGACGGATTCCGCGTCAGGGCGCGTACGTCCCGGTCGGCGGGAAGGCGGTCGAGCACCAGCCGGCCGACGGTGCCGGTCGCTCCGGTTATGAGGATCACCGGCGACGGCCCTCGGGGACGCTGTTCGGGTCCACGTTTCCGGTCATGTTCTCTCCCAAAATGGCTGAGGAAGCGCCGCGCCCTGCGGATGGTTGACACTGTAAGATACGAACTTGACGGTTTTTTTGCATGGACCTCCGAAAGGTTCATAGACCCGGAGGGAGGACAGTGGCCAAACAGGACAGAGCAATCCGTACCCGACGGTCGATCCTCGAAGCTGCTGCCAAGGTGTTCGAGGAGCGCGGCTACCAGGCCGCCACCATCTCCGAGATCCTGAACGAGGCGGGCGTCACCAAGGGCGCGCTGTACTTCCACTTCCAGTCCAAGGAGCACTTGGCGCTGGGGCTGCTCGACGAGCAGGACGAGGGACTGACCGTTCCCTTCCGCCCGTGCAAGATCCAAGAAGTCGTCGACGTGATCGTGCTGTTCACCCACCGGCTGCAGACCAGCCAGATGGTGCGGGCCAGCGTGCATCTGACGCTGGACCAGCAGGCCTCGGGGCTCGATCGGACCGGGCCGTTCCTTGCCTGGGGCGAGATGATGCGCGGTCTGCTGCACGAGGCGCGGCAGCAGGGCGAACTCCTGCCGCACGTGGTGACGGACGAGACGGCCGACGTCCTGGTGGGCTCGTACGCCGGGATACAGGCGATGTCGCACGCGCTGAGCAGCTACCAGGATCTGGGGCAGCGAGTGACCACCCTGCTGCGGCACATTCTGCCGAGCGTAGTGATCTCCTCCGTGCTGACCTCCGTGGACATGTCCGCCGAGCGCGGCGCGCACGTCTACGCCGAGGCCAAGCGGAACCTGGCGCAGGCGCAGGCGGAAGCCAAGGAACGCGCCGCGAGCGAGCTGGCCTCGACCGCCGGCTGAGCCACGTACGACCGGCGCGGGGCCGTCGCCGTGACACCCCCCGGCTCCTCCGCGCGGACAGGTCCGCCGGGCCTCCGCCTCCCCACGGTCGAGCCCTCCACGGGTCTCCCACCGGAAGAAGACCTCCCTGCCTGTTACGGGCTGTACGCTGGTGCGAACAGTGTACGCACCCGGATCGGGGCGCGTGCGCTCGCACCGGGCGCCCGCCATGGCCCGCCCATAGAGGTGCGTACGGGACGAGTTCCGTACGCGGACGAGGAGGCCCGATGCCGAGCGACGACCAGCAGCCGATTCCGTCGGTGTGGACCCGGCCGCGGGGGCGGCGGGAACAGCCGGCGCTGAGCCGGGAACAGATCGTCGCGGAGGCCGTTCGCCTGCTGGATGCCGAGGGGATCGACGCCCTGAGCATGCGCAAGCTCGGCACCCGTCTCGATGCGGGAGCCACGTCGCTCTACCGGCACGTGGCCAACAAGGACGAGCTCATCGAGCTCGTGGTGGACGAGGTCTACGGCGAGCTCGAAGAACCGGACGCCGAGCAGTCGGCGCACTGGCGCGAGGCCACGACGGCGCGCGCCCACGGCGTGAGGGCGATGATCCTCCAACACCCGTGGATCGCCTCCCTGCTCGGCGAGGTCGGGGTGGCCTACCTCGGGCCCAATCTCATGCGGCTGTCGGATCGCATGATCGCGACGTTCGAGGAGGCCGGGTTCCCGCTGGACGAGTCGGACCACGCGGTGCGCGCCCTCTTCGCGTACGTCACGGGCACGGCGATCAGCGAGGCTGCCTGGCTGACCATGCTCGCCCGCGGCGGACAGACCGAACAGGAGTGGGTGGAGCGGCTGTGGCCCGCGGCCGAGCGGGCCGCCCAGGCCTATCCGCGGCTCCAGAAGGGGTACGCCGACCAGCGGGGCAGGGATCCGCGGACCAGCCGGGACACGAACTTCCTGTACGGCCTGGAGCGATTCCTGGACGGTCTCGAGGCGCGGCTCGGACGCACCGGGGATTCGACCGGGCAGGGGGCGAACCAGACCTCGACGCCGACCGGCGCCGACGGCTCACCCCCCTCCCCCCGGCCATAGAAAACCGCACGAACGGTTTGGTAGTCTCGGTTCCGCTGACCGGGTACGCCATGGCGCCTTGCGTCCGCGCGCCCCGGTACCGGGGCGCGCGCGTGTTCCGGCTGCACACGACGACGGTCCGCCGTATCGGGCGAAGACGGCTACCCCTGCGCAGTAATGGAGCGCCTTGATGGCCAGACAGGAACGCGCGGTACGCACGCGCAACACGTTGATCGAGTCCGCCGCCGAGCTGTTCGACCGGGAGGGGTTCGAGACGGCGTCACTCGCCACCATCAGCTCCCGGGCGGGTGTGAGCAATGGCGCGTTGCACTTCCACTTCGCCAGCAAGGCCGCGCTGGCGGGGGCGGTGTGGGAGACGGCGGCGCAGCGGCTGTGGCAGATCACCGACGGGGCTCCGGCCCAGGAATGCCCCTTGCAGTTACTCATCGACGCCAGCCACGCCCTGGTGCGCGGCTTCCACCAGGACGTGGTGCTGCGGGCCGGGTTCGGCCTCGGCGGCAGCCCGGAGTCGACCGGCGTGAGCGGCGATCTGCACCGCACGTGGCAGGACTGGGTGGAGGCGGTGTTCGCGCGGGCCCGCCGTGAGGGGGCGCTGGCGCCGGACGTGTCCACCGAGGACGCGGCGCCTGCTGTGGTGGCCGCGGTGACCGGGTTCGAGGCGCTGGGCGGCGACGACGCGCAGTGGCTGTCCGCGGCCACGCTGACCGCCTTCTGGGAGCTGCTGCTTCCGCGTCTCGCGCAGGAGTCCGCCCTCGACCGCCTCATGGCCTCGGGCACCGCGTCGGGCGCTCCCGCGGGAGCGCCGCGTGTGGCCGCCGGGCGCCCGGTCACCTCCCCTGCGGCACCGGGAAGTTCGGCCGAGCACCCCCTCCCCCGGCCGCTCTCGCTGACCGGGGCGGTGGGATCACCGGGGGGTACGGCTCCGTCGCGGCGCTAGCGGCCGCTCAGCCCGTTGCCGCCAGGAAATCGTGCTCGGGGGCGCCGGCCCTCGCTCCGATCGCCACGACCTCGCCGAGGGCTTGGGCGGGCGCGGGGGCCGCCAGGCACGGCATGACCAGCCGCCAGAAACCGGCGAGCGAGGCCGGGGAGACCCAGCGGGGATCCTTGCGGCCGAGCAGACCGAAGCCGGTGGTCGCCGCGACGATGGTGGCGACCATGGCCGTCAGGTCCACATGCTCGACGAGCAGCCGCTCGTCGCGCGCCTCCGTCAGCAACTGCCGTACGCACGCCTGCCATTCCTGACGCAGGTCCACCCGGCTGAGCCGGGCGGTGTCGCCGCTCAGCCGCAGGCCGGCGCGCGACACGACGTCGCGATGCAGCTGGTCGGCCAAGGCCTGCGAGGTCCGGGTCAGCCGCTGCAGGGCGTTCATACCGGGGCGTTGGGCGAGCCGGCCGGCCCGCCGCAGGCTCGCGGCCGCGGTGGTCTCCACCGCGGCGGCCACCGCCGCCTTGTTCTCGAAGTGGAAGTGGAGGGCACCCAGGCTGACGCCCGCGTTGGTACTGATGTCGGCCAGCCTGGCCTGGACGTATCCGTGCCGCTCGAAGGACTCGGCCGCCGAGCGGATCAGCGACTGACGGGTGCGCACGGCACGTTCCTGTTTCATACCGGTGGCTCCTCGGGCTGGACTGCAGTGGAGTTATCAAACCAGCTTCGCGGTTTTTTAACCAGCTCCTGGAGGCCCGCTGTCGCCGCACCGCTTCCGCGCGGGACGGACGACTTCCGTCTTGTCGCGGGAAGGGGCAACTAGAGCGCCGACTATTGGGCACTCTCCCTAACGGGTCATCCCGCCCCGGACTCGGGTCATGCCCGCTCAGGACGTGTGAGCGGCTCGCGGCGAAGTGAGCCGGCGCCCTCGTGTCCGCGGTGATGGCCGCCCGGGTGTGCCCACCGCAGGGGCGAACGGGACCAGGGCAGCGTGGAGCCACCGCGCGTCGCGTCCGCGGCGCGGCAGTCGAGGTAGCGGAGAGCGATGATGAGCGGCACAGGACTCGCCGGGCGAAGCCAGATCCGCCGTCTGGCCCTGTTCGGTGTGAAGGGTGTGGTCACCCGCTGCCGGGATTTCGCCGCCGACGCCCTGGACGACTGGGGGTGGACCTCGACCGCCGACGCGGCGGATGCCGAGCGGGTGGACGATGTGCTGCTTCTGGTCTCCGAGGTCGTCACCAATGCCTGCCTGCACGCCGGTGGCCCCCGCGAACTCGTCCTGCGTCACGCCGACGGCCGCCTGCGGGCCGAGGTGAGCGACAGCAGCCACGCCGTTCCCACGCGCCGCCCCCACGTGCCCTCGATGCCCGGCGGACACGGCCTGATGATGCTGGACCGGCTCGCGGGCAGCTGGGGCTCGGTGCCCTCGGCGGCGGGCAAGACGGTGTGGCTGGAGATGGCCCTGCCCTCTCACGGATCCCGGACGGGGCCGCCCGGTTAGCGTCAGCCCTCGGTGAGGAGGCCGGTGCGCAGTCGGTTCGTGATCTGGGCCAGCAGGCGGGAGACGTGCATCTGCGAGAGCCCCACTCTGTCGCCGATCTCCGCCTGGGTCAGTTCGTCGACGAAGCGCAGCGAGAGGATCGTGCGCTCGCGGTCGGTGAGGGCCGTGATGAGTGGCTTGAGGGAGTCGAGGCACTCGATGACGTCGAACGAGGGGTCCTCCCTTCCCAGGGTGCGCATGACGGCGGTGGCTCCGCTGTCGTCGTCGGTGAGGTCGAGCGAGCGGGCCGTGTACGCATTGGACGCCCGCTCTCCCTCGGCCACTTCGGCTTCGGTGATCCGCAGGTGGGCGGCGAGTTCCGCCGTCGTGGGCGGTCTGCCCAGCTCCTGTCCGAGTGCGTCGCAGGCCCCCGCCAGCCGCAGACGCAGTTCCTGTAGCCGGCGCGGTACCTGCACGGCCCAGCTGGTGTCACGGAAGAACCGCTTCATCTCTCCGGTGATCGTGGGGAGGGCGAACGAGGCGAAATCGACGCCGCGGGACACGTCGAACCGGTTGATCGACTTGATGAGGCCGATGGTGCCGACCTGGAAGATGTCCTGGGCCGGCTCGGCTCGGTTGCGGAAGCGGCGCGCGGCGAACCTGACCAGGCTGAGATTGAGTTCCACCAGGGTGTTGCGCACGCAGGCGTACTCCGGCGTGCCCTCGTCGAGCTCGGCCAGCCGCCCGAACAGGGTTTCCGAGAGGGTCCGGGCGTCCTGGGTGCTGAGGTCCTGGGGGCGTGGCACGTCGGGGATGTCTCCGAGCGCCCGGCGCCTGACGAGGGACGTCGGCCCGTACGGCGGTGGTGCTGGGCGAACCTGTCCGGCCATGGGCATGAGCGGACTCCTTCGACGGAGGCGGGGGCCCGGCCCGCCGTATGGCGGGGGCCCGTCGTCCGAGCGCTGCCACCACTTTATGCCCGATTGGCGGAGTTTGGTGCCGAATGCGGTTCAGCCGGCGTATCCCGGGGCGCGCGATGCGCATGAATGGTGGGCAGGTAGCGCAGCGCGTGCGACGGGGCCGCTGGTTCAGCCTGGCGGACGGGCCGGGTGTGGTGGCGCAGTGCCGAGATCTCACCCGTCAGGTGCTCGACGAGTGGTTCGGGGCGCCCGGACCCGAGCACGGCACGACGGTCGCGGACACGCTGCTCCTGGTGTCCGAAGTGGTCACCAACGCGTGCGTGCACGGCGGTGAGCCGTACGAACTCCACCTCGACCGCCGCGGCGGCAGGCTCTGGGTGGCCGTGAGCGACCGCAGCCAGGACCGGCCCCGCCCGGACGGCCCGCACCGTCCGGCCCGCGCCTCCGGTCACGGCCTCCACCTGTTGCAGAAGCTCTCCGCGGCGTGGGGCTGGATGCCGCGCGGGCAGGGCAAGACCGTGTGGTTCGAGATGCGCGTCGCGGGCACGGCGGCAGGGGCCGCGGGCCCGCACGGGCCCGGCTGAGCACGCCGGGGCGCCGACGCTTCGGGTGGAGACGGGTCTCACCGGTGTACTCCTCGCGCCCTTCCCCCACCCCGGCCCCTGTTGCACCTGCCGCTCACCGGGTAGGCGTAGATCATGACCATCAGCGCGCACCGAAGCCCCGCCCTCCCGGTTACCCGTGGTGAGCTGTCCGCGGGCCTCGTCGGCTATCTGCGCGGCGCGACGACCCGGCTCCCCGACAAGAGCGCCGTCGACCGCGCGGCACCGTACGGCGACGATCTCCAGCTCGCCCTGTACGCCGGCTACGAGCTGCACTACCGGGGCTTCGACGGCGTGGGCGACGCGTACGAGTGGGACCCCGGGCTGATCGCGCTGCGCGGCCTGATGGAGAGCCGTTTCCTCGACGCGCTGCGCCAGGACGCCACGCGGGACCACGATGTCGACGACGCCTTCGCCGAACTTCTCGTCGAGCCGGTCCACGGCACCGGCGTGTCCCACTTCCTCCAGGACGGGGGTGAGCTGTGGCAGCTGCGCGAGTACGCGGTCCAGCGTTCGCTCTACCACCTCAAGGAAGCCGATCCGCATGCCTGGGTACTGCCGCGGCTGTGGGGCCGGGCGAAGGCGGGCATGGCGGCGGTCGAGTTCGACGAGTGGGGCGGCGGCCGCGCCGAGCGGGTGCACGCCCGGCTCTTCGCGGACCTGATGGAGGACCTGGGGCTCGACCCGGCGTACGGACGCTATGTGGACGCCGCGTCGTCCGAGATGCTGGCCACGGTGAACCTCATGTCGCTCCTCGGGCTCCGCCGCGGGCTGCGCGGGGCGCTGCTCGGTCATTTCGCCACGCTGGAGGTCACCTCCTCGCCGTCCTCGCGACGCATGGCCCTCGCGATGAAGCGCGCCGGCGGAGGCCCGGCCGCGGAGTTCTTCTACACCGAGCACGTGGAGGCCGACGCGGTGCACGAACAGGTCGTGCGGCACGAGGTGATCGGCGGCCTTCTGGAGCAGGAGCCGGAGCTCGCCGCGGACGTCGTGTTCGGCATCGACGCCACCGTGTTCCTCGAGGACCGGTTCGGGGACCATCTGCTGGGGCACTGGAAGGCCCGGAACTCCTCACTGCGGACCCCGCTCCCCCAGTAGCCCCAAGGGATTATTCCGCTAAACACATATTCGCGCGGATCTATCACGAATTGCCGGGTACTCGGGAGACGTGACTCTCATCGCTCTCCCCGGCGTCTACGACCCGCAGGACGACACCGACCTGCTGGCCGACGCGTTGCACGACGAAGCGGTGCCCGAGGGCGCCGAGGTTCTGGACATCGGTACCGGCACCGGCGCGCTCGCCCTCGCGGCCGCCCGTCTCGGCGCCCGGGTCACCGCGGTCGACATCTCCAGGCGTGCGGTGATCAGCACCCGCCTCAACGCACGCCTGGCAGGTCTGCCCGTCCGGGTCGTGCGCGGCGATCTCCTCTCCCCCCTCGTGGGGCGCGCCTACGACCTCATCCTGAGCAACCCGCCCTATGTTCCCGCCCTCTCCCCCACCGTCCCCGAGCGCGGCGCCGCCCGAGCCTGGGACGCCGGGCACGACGGGCGCCTGCTGCTGGGCCGCATCTGCCGGGAGGCTCCCCGGCTGCTGCGTCCCGGGGGCGTCCTCCTGATCGTGCATTCGGCACTCAGCGACCCGCAGGCGACCCTTCTCGAACTGCGGGAGCAGGGACTGAAGGCGGCGGTGGCCGGCCGGCGGTCCATCCCGTTCGGACCGGTCCTGCGTTCCCGCCGTGCCTGGCTGGTGGAACAGGGGCTGATCAGCGACGACGACACGATGGAAGAGCTGGTGGTCATCCGTGCCGAACGACCCGTCTGACGCCACCCGGCGCGTTCACATGCAGCGCGAAGGGCCGCTGCTCGTCGAGGGCCCCGTGGAGGTGGTCCTGGAGGACGGCACCACGGCCGTCTCGGAGCGTTGCATGGTGGCCCTGTGCACCTGCCGTCGCAGCCGGCGCTATCCGTGGTGCGACACCAGCCACCGGCGCCGCAGCCAGGAGTGAGACGACATGAAGCCCAGCCTTCGGGCCCGGTGTCCGGGCCGCGCCGCGTGAGGCGCCGGCCTGCGGCGGCGGACCGTCCCGGCCCCGCGGCGTTACCGCCACTGCACCGGGTCGCCCTGGGCGCCGTCGGCCCGGAGGACGTCGTCTTCGACGGCTCCGGGCGCGTCCTGACCGGCGTGAGCGACGGACGGATACTGCGCATCACCCTTCCCGCGCTCGGCCGCGGGGCCGAGATCGAGGAGGTCGGCCTCACCCACGGACGGCCGCTCGGGCTCGAAGTCCTGCCCGACGGGCGCCTGTTGGTGTGCGACGCGCAACGGGGGCTGCTCAGGCTCGACCCGGACGGGCCGCGCGGGTCCGGGGCGGAGGTGCTCGCCGATCGCGTGGCCGGGGCGCCCCTGCGGTTCTGCAGCAATGCGACGGCGGCCGCCGACGGCACGGTCTACTTCACGGTTTCCAGCCGCCGTCACGGACTCGACGACTGGCTGTCCGACATCCTGGAGCACGAGCCGTCCGGCCTCCTGGTGCGACTGGCGCCCGGCGGCGAACCCCAAGTGCTCCTGGACGGACTGCAGTTCGCGAACGGGGTGGCGCTCGCACCCGACGCATCACACGTGATCGTGGCCGAGACCGGCGCCTGCCGTCTCACCCGGCTGTGGCTCACCGGTCCCGGCGCGGGCCGCCGGGACACCCCGGCCGACGCCCTGCCGGGGTTCCCGGACAATGTGTCCCGCGGCACGGGCGGAGGATGGTGGGTCGCACTCGCCGGGCCGCGAACACCTGCACTGGAGTGGCTGCACCGTGCCGCCCCCCGCGTCCGCCGGACCGTGGCCGCGGCCGCCCGGCGGCTGCCGGCGCCGCCGGCCTCCGGCGCCCGTGTGATCGAGGTCGACGAACACGACCGGATCGTGCGTGAACTGCACGGCGCCGGGCGGCGGTTCCGCATGACGACGTCGGTCGCAGAGCGCGACGGGCGCCTGGTCATGGGCAGCCTCCGGGAGAACTGCATCGCTTGGTGCGACCTGTCCACGGCGCCCTGAGTCACGCCGCCGTGCCCACATCGCCGCACCTCCACCACCGTGCCCACCGTGCCGGAGCCACCGCCGTCCTGGCGCTCCTCACCGAGAACGGCGTGTTCGGCGCGCGGGCCCGGGGTACGCGCGCAGTGCGGTCGTCCTGACCCGGGCCGGCATCGCCGAGTCCTCGCCGCCCGTTGATGGCCGGCCCTTCATGACGGCTCAGCCGTCGAACCGCCTCCCGATTGCGGAGCGACTGGCGGCGGCACAAGGTGAAGGTGATGTCCGGTCACCGGGACAGCCAAGGAGACGACATGCCCAGCGGATCCAGCCCGAAGCGGGAACGTCAGTACGAGCACATCAAGGAGAGCGCCGAGGACAGGGGCGAGAGTACGAAGCGCGCCAAGGAGATTGCCGCACGGACCGTCAACAAGGAGCGGGCTCGATCGGGTGAGTCCAAGACCGCGAGCAGGAGTTCCACCAAGGACATGTCCTCGTCCAGGCGCGGGGGCCTGCGCTCGCGCAGCGGAGCGCAGGGCCAGACCTACGACCAGCTCTACGCCGAGGCCCAGCGCCGCAACATCCACGGCCGCTCCGGCATGGACAAGGCGCAGCTGCGGCGCGCGCTCAACGGACAGTAGGCGGGGCGCGGCTCGGGCCCGTCACGGCGAAACCTGCCGGGCCGCACGCCGGCCGGCGAAGAGTCCGGCCGAGGCTCCGTCGCACCCCGGTGGCGCGCCTCACCCGAAGCACCCCCGGACGTACGCCATGTGAGTCAATGAGGGGTGGGTGGGTGCGCGCGCCCGGTCCGGCGGCCTCGGTGCCGGACGGCATGGTGATGCCATGCACTCGCCTCAGCCGTCCGGGACTTCCTCCCGGCCCGTCTCCCTGTCCCGACGCGGTTTCACCGTCGGCGCGGCCACGGCCGTCGCCGCCGTCGCGGCGACTCCCGCAACGGCCGCGCCCGCGACCTCGGTCGCCGCCACGGCCACGGCATCCGGCCTGGCCCCCGCCGCATCCGCGTCGCTGTCGCAGCGCTGTCTCGCCGTCGCGCACGCCCTGCTGATGCGGGGCCCCGACGGCCGCGACCTCGTCCCGTCCTATCGCCAGGTCCTGGTGGGCAGCGGACTTCCCAGGTCGGCGGCTCCCCGCAAGAAGGTCCTGGTGGTGGGGGCCGGTCCCGCGGGACTGGTCGCCGCCCTGCTGCTGCGTCGCGCCGGTCACGAGGTCACGCTCGTGGAGGCGAACGGCAACCGCGCGGGCGGGAGGATCAAGACCTTCAGGACCGGTGGCCACGAGCACGCCGAGCAGCCGTTCGCCGACCCGCGCCAGTACGCGGAGGCCGGCGCCATGCGGATTCCGGGGAGCCATCCCCTGGTCATGGCTCTCATCGATCGTCTGGGAGTGGCGCGGCAGAGGTTCCGGCTGGTCGATCAGAACGCCGACGACAGCCCCGCGCTGCGAACCTGGATCCATGTCAACGGCCTGCGGGTCCGGCGGGCCGACTACGCGCGCGGTCCGCGACGGGTGAACCGCTCGTTCGGTGTGCCCCCCGCGTTGTGGGACGTTCCCTCCGGCAAGATCCTGAGCGACGCCCTGGCACCGGTGCGGGACGAGTTCAGCACGGTCGGTCCCGACGGGCGCCGCGTGGACAAGCCGGCCGAGGAGATGGTGGCCGGGTGGGCGCGCGTCGTCGAACGCTTCGGTGACTGGTCGATGCGCCGCTTCCTGAGCGAGTACGCCAAGCTCGACGACGCCACCATCGATTTGATCGGCTGCCTGGAGGACCTCACCTCACGCCTCCCGCTCTCCTTCATCCACAGCTTCCTCGACGCGGCGCTCATCAGCCCCGACACGGCGTTCTGGGAGCTTCGCGGCGGCACCGCGGCGCTGCCCGACGCCCTGCTCAAGGAGGTCGGCGACTGCATCCACTTCGACCGCCGCGTCACCAGGATCGAGTACTGGGACCCGGCACGGCCCCACACCGACACACCTCATGTGAGCGCCGACGGACCGCACGTGTGGATCGACACGGTGTCCGAGGGCCGCGAAGGCGCGCCGGTGCGCGAGCAGTTCAGCGCCGACCTCGCCATCCTCACCGTGCCGTTCTCGGGGCTGCGGCACATCCAGGTCGCACCCCTCATGTCGTACGGCAAGCGCAGGGCCGTCACCGAGCTCCACTACGACAGCGCCACGAAGGTGCTTCTCGAGTTCAGCCGGCGCTGGTGGGAGTTCGGCGAGGAGGACTGGAAGCGGGAACTCGCCACGATCGGGCCGGGGTTGTACGACTCCTACCGCAGGGGCCTGGCCCCCGACGACGGCAGCCTGCTCGGCCGGCACGACTCGGTCACCGGTGAGCGCCTCTCCGGCAGTCAGCGCGCCTACTACGCCGCGTACCGCTCCGTGACCCGTGACCAGCCGGGAGCCGTGGGCAGCTTCGGCGGGGGCTCGGTGAGCGACAACCCCAACCGCTTCACCTTCAACCCGTCCCACCCCGTGGCCGGCAGCCAGGGCGGCGTCGTGCTCGCTTCCTACACCTGGGCCGACGACGCGATGCGCTGGGACTCCTTCGACGACGACGCCCGCTACCCCCACGCCCTGGCTGGGCTCCAGGAGATCTACGGTCAACGAATCGAGATCTTCTACACCGGCGCGGGCCGGACCCAGAGCTGGGCGCGCGACCCGTACGCCTATGGCGAGGCCTCCGTGCTCCTGCCCGGCCAGCACACCGAACTGTTCCCCGACATCGCCACCCCGGAGGGCCCGCTCCACTTCGCCGGGGACCACACGTCCTTGAAGCCGGCCTGGATCGAGGGAGCCCTGGAATCGGCGGTGCGCGCGGCGCTCGAAGTGCATTCCGGGCGCTGACGTCACGTCAGGGGAGTTCGGCGCACGGCCCGAACTCCCCTGATTCACAGGCCAGTCGGGCAGCACATCAGCGTCGCACTTGACGGACCTTCGGCCGTCTACCGCGCGTCGGGCTCGTCGAGGAACCGGTGCAGTACAGCCACTTCCTCCTGGAGGCGCGCGGCGTGGCCGGCGTGTGCCGGGGTGGTCAACTGGGCCGCTGCCGCGAGACGTTCGGCGATTTCCGCGCGGACGATGTCGGCCGTCTCGGGCTCGGTCAGCTCACGCCGTGCCGCTTCGGTGACACCGACGCCGACGGGCGAATCCTCGACCGCCACGCCGCGCAGCTCCTCCGCGCCGACCGGCACCGCCTCGGCGTTGTCCAACGCCGCCAGCGTCGAACGCAGCGCGCTCACAGCGGCCTTGTCGCGGGCGCGCATGGCTTCGGGCAGGGCTTGACGCAGACGTACTCGCAGGGACATGGCCCGACCCTACGGGCGGGGCCTCGGCCACCGCAACGGACATCTCGGCCCCGAGCGCTCCGCCCGGAACCTGCCTTGCCGCGCCGGTGATCACGGGTTAGGGTCCGCGGGCACGTGTCGGGGGATCACAGCAGGCGGGGGACATGACAGAAGGTAGCGGCGAGCCGGTCGAGGACGGGCGCCCGGCGGTTCAGGCCGTGGCGGCGATAGCCGCGGTGGCGGCGCTCTGCGGAGGTCTGTGGTGGGTGTCGTCCGGGGACGGCGCCTCGCGGCCGCAGGGCCTGTCGAAACCCGCCGCGTGCGAGAGCGAGAAGCCCGGGAGGACGCACGGCGCGGCCGATGCGAAGGTCGTGTCCGGCGCTCAGCTCTGCACCGCGCTCAACCGCCCCGACCTGGCCGAACTCCTCGGCACACCGGGGCAGATCGCGAAGTCGGCGAGCGGTGGTGACGGCTCGATGAAGCTCCTGGGCACGGACATCGCCACCCCTTCGGCCCAGGTCCAGTTCGAGACGTACACCGTGGCGCTCGCGGCCACCTACGACCGGCTTCCGGTGGCCGGGTCGGCCGTGCACCTGGGGAGCGGTGCACAACCGCGGACGGTACTGGACCGCCCCGCCGTCCTCTACTCGAGCCACACCATCAGCATCCGCTTCCGTGTCGACGGGACCGACTCCTCCACCGGTCCCGGGGTCCCGACGCGTGTGCTGTCCGTGGCCCAGGACGCCAAGGACAGCGGCGGCTCGTTCGAGGTCACCCTGTTCCGCGAGGACGGCACGGTCCCGGACGAAGCGGTGCTGCTGCGCGTCGCCGAGAAGGTGCTGCCGTCGGTCCCGAGGTGGGTGGCCAACGGCTGACCGCACGCAGGGAGTGTCGGCGAGCGGAGCCGGTCGTTGGGCAGCGCATGTTCTCCACGCGTACCTCCCTCGCCGCCGTAGTCCTCGCCCTGTGCGCCTGTCTGTCGCCGGCCGGCCCGGCCGCTGCCCGCACCCCCTCCCCCGCTGCCGACGACAACTGCGCCGGCATCGGCGTGCATGTCGGGCTCTGCCAGGTGCTCGCCGAACACCACGTGCTCAGCGGCAACAACCCGCAGCTCGGCAGCCATCCCTGAGCGATGCGGCCCGGGTCGGTGGGGTACGCCCCGTGCGGGACGCGCTGTCCGGCCCCCGGGTGAGGGCCGGCCCCGCCGTCGTGCACGGCGGGGCCGGGAACGGCACGCGGGACGTGCTCAGCTTCCCGTGGCCGCCGGCAGGGCGAAGGCGAGCGGGTGGCGGACCGTTTCGGGGCCGCGGACCCTGGTGCCGAAGACCACCAGCTCGCACGCGTTCACGGCACGGCAGTCGATGGAGCGGCCGTCGATGGCGGTGAACGTCGCCGACAGGGTCACCGTCTCGTCCACGCGCCCGGTGTCGGACGTGGCCGGCGGCCTCGACCGGGGGCGGCAGCCAAGGGTATCGGCGGCGCCGGTGACACACTCCATGATCAGGACGTGGTACTGCGGTTCGTAGCGCTTGCCTGTCGCCCGCACCGCCTGGCCGTCCACCAGGCCTGTGTCCGGGTTCACCTTCACGGTGGGCGGCGCCTCCAGGTCCCCGTGCGGGGCGAAGCGCAGCGGGACGGTGGTCAGGAGCGCCCCGTTGTTGTCGGTGAGGGCCAGCGAGCACGGGTTGGCCGACGACGCGGTCCTGCAGTCGAACGACCCTGCCGTGGTGGCGAGTTGGGCGTACAGCTTCTTCGGAGAGAGCTGGTACGTGCCGTCGGGGTACACGCGGAACTGGCGGCCGGTGTCGTCGTCACAGGTGGTCGCGGAGGCCGAGGGAGCGCACTCCTTGACCCATACGTAGTCCTTCGGCGGGCCGCCCGCGATGGTGAACGTGACGATGTCGCCGTCCCGCAGGCCGGTGGTCCGGCTCACCGTCAGCCGCGGTCCCGCGGCCGCGGCGGTGAGCTGGTGCGCGACCGGCGCCGCACCCGGGGTCATCAGCGTCCACGGGCCCCATCCTCCGCCGGGCAGCGCCTGATAGGTCTCCCACGTGCGGTCGCGGTTCCATTCCCGGGCCGTCACGTGCAGCCTGCCGTCGGCGAGTTGCTCCACGGTGCCGGGCTGGCCGAGGCCGACGTCCTGGCCGGGGACCGGGCCGGTGGCCAGCACCGGGCCCCAGCCGGATCCGGCGCTCTGCTGGTGGCGCACCTCCATGGTGCTGCCGTTCCCCGCGCCGGAGGCGAACGCGTCGATGCTGCCGTCGCGTTCCTTGAACAGGACGACTCCACCGTGGTACGGGGCCGGGGCGAGCCCGAACGCGTCGGGGACGCTCCAGCCGCTCGCACCGGCGTTCTCGACGGAGTGGCAGAACGTGCCGTAGGTGGAGAACAGCAGCTCCAGGCCGCCCGCGGAGTTCTCCATCGCGGCGATGGAGTAGCTCTTGGGGCCGACGGTCGCCGCGCTCACGCGCCGCCATGCCCCGTACGCGCCGCCCGGCGCGGCCTGTTCGCGATGCCAGACGAAGGGCAAGCCCCTGGTCGCCGTGGCGTCGTAGAAGAGCTGGAACTGTGCGATCCGGCCGTCCGCCCGGTCCACCGAGACCAGGCTGTCGGAGACGGGCGAGCTCGCGAGACCTTGTGCGCCGGTGTCCGCGCCGCATGCCGTGGAGGCGGCCGCGACCGTGGCGGGCGCCGTCCGTACGGCCGGCGTGGCCTGTGCGGCCTGCGCCGCCGCGGGCATCCCCGCCAGCCCGGCACAGGCGATCGCCAGCGCGACCGTGCCGCGACCGAGCGCCCCGCCCCTCTTTTCCCGCAACCCGCTTCTTCGTATGCGCATCTGCTCCCGCCCTTTCGATGGCCCCACCCGGCAGGGGAGCATCCTCTCGGCGCGGACGGGCCAGGACCAGCTCGCAAACCGGCCAGCGTCACCCACGAGATCAGGCCGACACCACCGAAGCCCCGGCCACGGGGCGCGGCGGGGCGTCAGGGACGGCCGCTGTCGTCCGGGTCCGCGGCGCCGCGGGGCCGGTCGGCACGGTGCGCCTCGTCCTGGGCGAGAAGGCCGAGCAGGGAGGCCACGGTGAGCCCGGCCTCCGCCTCGGCGGGGTGACGCAGGATCTTTCCCGGCTCGATGCGGTAGGTATTGCCCCGTCCTTCACGGGCGTGGGACAGGAAGCCGCTCTGCTCCAGATCGGAAATGATCTTCTGCACGGCGCGCTCCGTGAGCCTGCAGTGCGCGGCGATGTCCCGGATCCTCGCGTTCTGGTTCTCCGCGATGGTCGCGAGCACGCGCGCGTGGTTGGTGATGAACGTCCATCCGGTATGAGGCTGCCGCGCGTCTCCCATGGCCGCATCGTAGGCCCGCGGATTCATGTTCAGGAATACCGGAACGAGACTTCATGTATCGCTTGACGTGTGTTGTCCTTGCGCGCGACCCTGTTCGCGAGAGGAACTGCCTTAGTGCGCAGGGGAGATGGCCATGCCGCACGGTGAATCGCCCGAATCCGGGCAGCCCGGGGCTTGCGGGCGGCGGCCAGGCCGAACGGGTCCGGCGCAGCTGTCCGGGGTGACGGTCTTCAGCCGCCCCGACGGCGATCGCGTGGTGGTCAGCGTGTGCGGAGAGCTCGACCTCGGCGCGGATCAGAGACTGCGGCAGATCCTGCGGCCCGCTCCCTCCGGGCCGGACGACGGCGTCCAACTGGACCTCGACGGAGTCGAGTTCTGCGACTGCTCCGCCCTCAGGCTCCTGCTGAACCTCAAGGAGCAGGCCCTGCCCGAATCCGTCCCGGTGGCGGCGCCGGCCGAGGCCGTGGCCCCGCACGGGGCCACGGCTCGACGCGCCACCACCCCGGCGGACGATCCCAGCGCCGAACTGCGCAGGGAACTGGAGCAGTTGCGCCGGGCGATGCAGAGCCGGGGAACCATCGACCTGGCGCGCGGCATCCTCATGGCCGCCTTCGCCGTCAGCGCCGACGACGCGTGGAAGGTGCTGGTCGCCACCTCTCAGCACACCAACATCAAGTTGCGCAGCCTGGCCGAACAGGTGGTGGAGTCCGCCGCGGGCACGCCGTTGCCCGAGGGAGTGAGGGAACGGCTGTGCGTCGCGGTCGCCAAGGCATCGGCCGGCTCCTCACGCCGCGGCGAGAACGGAAGCGCCCGCACCACGGCTCCCGCGGAAGGCCGCTGACCGGCCGACGCGGACAAGGGCCCGCCGGGCCACGGGCGTTCAGGTCCCGTCCGCTCCCCGGGCGCGTGACGCGTGACGCCCGGGGTCCGTCGCGGCCCGGTCGCCTCACGAGGGAGGCACCCCCGGGGGCTCCGTCGGGTACATCCGGGTGCGGACCACGTCGAAGAGGTGGGCGATCTCCTGCTCCGTCAGGCCCGCGGCGGCCGCTTCCCGCATCCAGTCGGCCAGCCGCGCGAGCAGCGGCGAGTCGGGGTCGTCGCCGGGTGCGGCGAGGGAGCGGGTGATGAAGGTGCCCGCGCCCTGCCGCACCTCGACGTGTCCGGCCCGCTCCAGCTCGCGGTAGGCCTTGAGCGTGGTGTTGGGGTTGACCTTCGTGTCGGCGGCGACCTGCGCCGCGGTGGGCAGCCGGTCGCCCTCGCTCAGCGCACCCATGCGCAGGGCCTGCTCCACCTGGTGCACGATCTGGAGGTACGCGGGCACGCCGCTGCGGCGCTCTATGCGGAACACGACCATCGCACCCGCCTCCTTCCCCTCACCTTGGTGACTCCCGGGTGCACGGCCGGCCGCGCGGTGCCCGCCGGCGGGCGCGTCGCGATCATACGGATCTCCGCACGGCTACAGCGCCTGGCGGCGCGCGCGCCACACGGCCAGGACCACCATGAGCGCGGCGGCGCCGAGCAGCAGCCCCGATGCCGTCCACTGGATCGTGGCCATCTGGTCGTCGCCGAAGTAGTCCCACACCGAGTGGACGATCCCGAGCCTGGCTCGGCAGGCGTCCGGTGCGGCATCGTCCACACACGTGCCCCAGCCGTAGACCTTGCCGGAGGCGGTGCCGACCCACTGGTCGATCTCGACGCCGTGGCTGAGCACCGCGGGATGCTCACCGCCGAGCGGGCCGGCGGTCCGTCGCGGGGTGGCGAGCCGGGTCCTGAGGTGGTCGGCGACGAGCAGCGCGGCGGCCGAGGTGAAGAAGGTGACGACCATCGCGGCGACCGCCCGCCGGATCAGCACGCCGATCAGGATGCCCAGGGATGTCGTGAACACCGTGAGGGCGATCAGCATGGGGAAGGTGTTGTCGAAGACCGTGGCGTCGAGCCACGAAGTGCCGATGACGGACCGCACGGACCGCCACCACCAGCCGAACACCCCGCCCAGGATGCCGGTGGTCACCACGGCGAGGGTGAGCGCGAAGCCCAGTTTCCACAGCACCCAGCGCATCCGGGGCACCGACTGGGTGGAGACGAGCCGGGCGGTGCCGTGCTCGTGGTCGGACGCGATGAGGGGGGCGCCGACGAACACACCGAACAGGAACGGCAGATACGCCAGGTATGCGGCGACGCGGGCGAACGACGTGCCGATGCGGTGCGGGGCTCCGCCCATGTCGTCGCGTGGCTTCGCGGGCCAGCCCGCCGCGTGCAGGGCGTCCAGCGCGACGGACCGCTCGTGCACCATCCAGAGCGCGCCGATGAGGGTCGCCGCGGCGCAGGCGATGAGCACCGCCCGGTGCTGACGCACCATCAGCCAGGCGAGGCCGCGCACCCGTCGGCGTTCGGTGTACGTGACGTCCTGCGGGGCGGGGCCGCGGGTGAGGGTGCTCATGCCACGCGCTCCTCTCGGTGGCCGGGGACGGCGGTCGGGGAGAGCAGCGCGGGTGCCTCCGGGTGGCGGAGATAGCCGAGCAGCACCTCTTCGAGGCTGGGTTCCGTGAGCTGCCAGGCGGAGCCGAGGGGTCCTTCGTGGCGGACCAGGGCGGTGAACTGCCGCCCCGCGACGCGGACGTCGATGACCGTGTGCGCGTCGAGCGCGTCGGGCAGGCCGCCGTCCACCGTGACCCCGGTGACCAGGGTGTGCAGCGGTACCAGCTCGTCGGTGTCGCCGGCCATGCGGACGCGGCCGCCCGCCATCACCAGGAGGTAGTCGCATGTGTGCTCGAGGTCGGCGAGCAGATGGGAGGACATCACCACGGTGGTGCCGCGATCGGCCACCTCCGACATGAGCAGCGAGGCGATCTCGTCGCGGGCCAGCGGGTCGAGGTCGGACATCGGCTCGTCCAGGAGCAGGAGGTCGGGGCGCTTGCCGAAGGCGAGCGCGAACGCGACCCGGGTGCGCTGGCCGCCGGAGAGGCTGCCGATCCGGGCACCCGGCGACAGCCGTCCCTCCCGCACGATCCGCTCGGCCGCGGCCTGGTCCCAGCCGGGGTTGAGCTCCTGGCCCATGCGCAGGCACTCCGCCACGGTGAACCGCTTGAACAGCGGCTTGTCCTGGCCGAGGTAGGCGTAGCGGGGCATCACGGACGGGTCACCGACCGGCCGTCCGAAGATCCGCAACTCGCCGCGCGTCGGCTCGACGAGGCGGGCGGCGAGCCCCAACAGGGTGCTTTTTCCTGCCCCGTTGGGCCCCACCAGGCCGCAGACGCGGCCTGCCGGGATCCGGAAGGACTCCTCCCGCAGGGCCCACCCCCGACGGTACTTCTTCCCGAGCCCGCGGGCCTCCAGGGCCCATTGGTCCTCGCTTTCACCCTTGCCCCTGCCGGATACGACTGTGCCGCTCATGCTCCCCCTCCCGACCAATTCCATTAGTCAACTAGTGGAATCATGGTGTCTGCGGCGCGAGCCTGTCAATGTCCGCAGGGAGCCGGGCGAGATGTCTCTTGGCATGGACCGGTCATACCTGCGAAGCTTCCCCCCAGCTGTCGCCCTGCCCCGGGGAGACACAGGAAGGCATCTCACCTCAGCGATCGTGCACGCGACGCACACCGTCCGCGGTCGCCCTGCGGCGCACCCAAGCCGGCGGGCGGCCATCGAGCAGGCCGGAAACCCGGCCCCCTCCAAGGAGTTCCGTGTGAGACCCACCCCCCACAAGTCCCTCGCGGCGACCGCCTTCGCGGTCGCCGCGCTGGCTGCCGTCTCTCTGCCCGCCACCCCGGCGTCGGCCGCTCCGGCCCCGGCGGCGCGTACCGCCGCGGCCTGCACCCCGACGCAGGTCGTCGCCAACGGCGGTTTCGAGAGCGGTACTTCACCATGGACCCAGTCGTCCACCAGCGTGATCACCAACCGTGCGGGCGAGAGCGCGCACGGCGGCACCCACTTCGCCTGGCTCGACGGCGTCGGCAGCACACACACCGACACGCTCTCCCAGAGCGTCACGATCCCCTCGGGATGCAGCTCCGCGAAGCTCACCTTCTGGCTGCACATCGACACCGCGGAGACCACGTCGTCGACGGCGTACGACAAGCTCACGGCGAAGATCGGCAGCACGACGCTGGCGACGTACTCGAACCTCGACAAGAACACCGGCTACGTACAGAAGTCCATCGACGTGTCGGGATTCGCGGGACAGACCGTGAGTCTCGCCTTCACCGGCACGGAGGACTCCAGCCTCCAGACGAGCTTCGTCCTCGACGACCTCGCACTCGACACCTCCGGTGGCACGACCCCGCCCGGTGACTCGACCCGCACCCCGGCCGCGCCCTCGTACACCGTCAGCCTCAGCAGCAACACGAGCGGCACCAACTGGACCGGACACGAGAGCGCGACCTTCACCAACGCCTCCGCCACCGCGCTGAGCGAGGTGTACCTGAGGCTGTGGGACAACTACCACGGCTCCTGCTCCGCCATGCCCATCACGGTCACCAACGTGACCGGCGGGACCGCGGGCGACCTCTCCGTGGCCTGCACCGCCCTCAAGGTCACCCTTCCCGCGCCGCTCCCCCAGGGCCAGTCGGCCACCATCGGCTTCGACCTCGGCATCGCCGTGCCGAGCGGCGCCGACCGCTTCGGCGCCGACGGGGCGTTCAACAACATCGGCAACGCCCTGCCCGTCCTCGCCGTCCGTGACGCCGCGGGCTGGCACCTGGATCCGTACACCAACAACGGCGAGGCGTTCTACTCGTTGGCCGCCGACTTCAAGGTGACCCTGGACCACCCCAACGGCCTGCTCGTCCCGGCCACCGGCACATCGGTCGACACCCCCGGCTCCAGCGGGCGCACCGTGACCACGGCCACCGCCTCCAAGGTCCGCGACTTCGCCTGGGCGGCCGGCCCGTTCAGCAAGATCTCCGGCACCTCACCGGCCGGCACCGCCATCAACATCTACTCGGTCTCGGGCATCAGCTCCTCCAGCGCACAGTCGATGCTGTCCACCGCGAAGTCCGCCGTGGACACCCACGCGGCCCGGTTCGGCGCCTACCCCTACGGCGAGCTGGACGCGGTGATCGACAACAACTACTGGTTCGGTGGCATGGAATACCCCGGATTCGTCCTCGACCTGGTCTCCACCACGGCCCTGACGCACGAGATAGGCCACCAGTGGTGGTACGGGATCGTCGGCGACGACGAGTACAACAACCCGTGGCTCGACGAGGCGTTCGCGGACTACTCCACCGACCTGGCACAGAACCAGACCGGCACCAACTGCTGGAACAGCGTCTCGTGGGCCTCGTCCGCCGAGAAGATCACCAACTCGATGGCGTACTGGGACGCGCACTCCTCGCGGTACTCGACGGTCGTCTACGGCTACGGCAAGTGCGCCCTGCACGACCTGCGCCGCGTCCTCGGTGACAGCGTCATGGCCAAACTCCTCAAGGACTACGCCACGTCGCACTGGTACGGCGTCTCGACCACGGCCGAGTTCAAGGCGGCCGCCCAGGCGGCCACCAGCACGGACCTGACCTCGTTCTGGACCCAGCACCGCATCGACGGCTGACACCACCCCGCACCGGCCCGCCGCGCAGGACACCGCACACCGCGCGTCCTTCGCGGCGGGCACGGCGAGCGGCCGCGCCCCGGGCGGAACGCGGGGCCCCTCACCGTCCGCCGTGTGCGGGGCGCCCCGGGCCGGGCCGCGACGGCGGCACACCGCGCTCGAGGACGTACGCCATGGTGTACGGGGCCTCGTAGCGGGTGATCCGTTCCCTGCCCGGCGTCTCTAGGCACCCCCGGCCCGGCGGAACGCCACACCTCCGAAATGTGATCTGCTTCACAAAGCCGCCCGAAGGGGCCCCGCTGTCGTAGGCCCGCTCCGACGGTCCCCGCCGGCCAAGGGACGCACGACCTGCGATTCCCCCATTTGTTTGCGTGAATGCCCCGTCATACGCTCGGGGGATGGGTGCCGTACCTGAGCCGCACGCGGGCTGGACGTTTCTGACGAACCACGCCCGCGTCCTGGCGGCGATCGCCGACGACCCCTCGACCCGCATACGTGACATCGCGGCCCACTGCAGACTCACCGAGCGTGCCGTGCAGCGGATCATCGCCGATCTGGAAGAGACGGGCCACCTCTCCCACACCCGGCACGGCCGCTCCAACACGTACCGCATCGAGCCGGGCGCCCCCCTGCGCCATCCCGCCGAGGCCGGTCTTCCCGTGGCCACCCTGCTCGCGCTCCTGGCCAGGCACGACGAGCGGCGCGACGAGCGGCCCCGCTCCCGGCACTCCGACTCCGATTCCGGCCGGGAACCGGGGACGCGGACCGGTCGGCCCCACTGACGGCCCTGTTCCCATGCGGCACGGGGTCCTCCCCGTGCGGGCGCATCGCGGTCACCCACCGTGTTCGCCGTGATTCTCCGCCCCCACATGGTCTGCCAATCGGACCGGACGGGGAGAAGATGGTGAAGGCGCTGGGACAGGAGTGAGGCACCGGACAGGCGGACGAAGGGCCGACGATGAACGCATCCGAGGTTTTCGGGGAGCGGCTCGGCCCCGTGCGCGTCGACGCGTCCGAGCCCGGCGGTCTGCTGGACGTGCTGGGCGTCGCCGCCATCGTGCTGGACGAGGGCGGACGGATCACCCTGTGGAGCCCGCAGGCCCAGGAACTGTTCGGCTGGGACGCTCAGGAAGCCCTCGGCCACTCCGCCGCCAAGCTGCTGGTCTCCGAGGAGCAGCGCCCTCTCGTCCTGGACCTGTTCGCCCGGGTGATGAGCGGCGGCGGAACGTGGGCGGGCGTCTTCCCCATCCGGCACAAGGACGGCCGTACGCGCATGGTGGAGTTCCGCAACATGCGGCTCCAGGACGAGCACGGCAGCCTGTACGCGCTGGGCATCGCCACCGACGAGCCGACGGTGCGCGCCGTCGAGCGGGACCTCGCGCTGTCGGTGCGCCTGGTGTCCCAGTCGCCGATCGGTCTCGCGGTGCTCGACACCGATCTGCGCTACGTGCTGGTCAACCCCACCCTGGCCCGCATCAACGGCGTCCCCGCCGACGAGCACATGGGGCGGACGGTCCACGACGCCCTGCCGTTCCTCGACACCGCCTCCATCGAGTCCGCGATGCGCCGGGTCCTGGAGACCGGCGTGCCCCTGCTCGACCAGACCGCGATCGGCCGGACACCCGACGACACGACCGAGCACGCCTGGAACGTGTCGTACTACCGCCTCGAAGACTCCGCGGCGCGCGTCCTCGGCGTCGCGATCTCGATCGTGGACGTCAGCGAGCAGTACCACGCGGCGAACGAGGCCGCCGAGGCGCGCAGGCGCCTGGACCTGATCGCCCGCGCCTCGGTCCGCATAGGGACCACGCTGGATCTCAGCCGTACCGCCCATGAACTCGCGGATCTCGTGGTGACCGACTTCGCCGACATCGCCGCCGTGGACCTCCTCGACTCCGTCCTGGACGGCCGCGGCGCCGGCGAGGACGCCGAGTCGGGGCCCGTGGCGATCCGGGCCCTGGCGGTCGCGTCGGCCTACCCCACCGACGCGCTCCAGGCCGCCGACACGCCGGGCAACATCGCGAAGTACAACGCGGAGCGCCTGGTCACCCGGTGTGTCACCACCGCACGGCCGGTCCTGGTCAGTCACGTCGGCGCGGGCGACCTCAAGAACATCGCCCGCGACGAGGAAGCCGCGCGGCTGCTGGCCCGCGCCGGACTCCACTCCTACCTGGCGGTCCCGCTGATCGCGCGCGGCGAAGTCCTGGGCGCCCTCGACCTGAAGCGGGCCCGCAACCCGCAGCCCTTCACCCACGACGACGCCGTCCTGGCCCTCGAACTCGCCACCCGGGCCGCCGTCTGCATCGACAACGCCCGCTGGTTCCAGCAGCAGCGCCACGCCGCCCTCGCCCTCCAGCGCCACCTCCTGCCCCGTCAACCGCCCCAGCCCACCGGGCTCGACGTGGCTTACCGCTACCAGCCCGCGGCGGCGATCGGCGAGGCCGGTGGCGACTGGTTCGACGCCATCCCGGTGGCGGGGGACAAGACGGCCCTGGTGGTCGGCGACGTCATGGGTCACGGCATCAACGCCGCCGCCACCATGGGCCAATTGCGCACCGCCACCCGTACCCTGGCCGGCCTCGACCTCGACCCGGCCGATGTCCTGCACCACCTCGACCGGATCACCTCCGAGCTGGAGGAGACCACGGCCACCTGTGTGTACGCCGTCTACGACCCCCACCGCACCGAGTGCCGCATCGCCCTCGCCGGACACCTGCCGCCCATCTGGGACCGGCCGGGCCGCGCCCCGCGTTTCCTTCAGCTGCCGACCGGGGCGCCCCTCGGCGTCGGCGGCGTGCCCTTCCGGGCCACCACCGTCGACTGCGCGCCCGGTGACCGGCTGGTCCTCTACACCGATGGCCTGGTGGAGACCCGAGACCAGCCCATCGACGACCGGCTGCGCGCCCTGCTCGACGCGCTGACCCACCACCGGCTGCCGCTCGAAGCGACCTGCGACCGGCTCCTTGCCGCACTGCCGCCGCCCCAGCGCCACGACGACATCGCCCTGCTGATCGCCCAGGTCACTCCGTCACGCCGTGCGAACTGACGCTCCGTCGTTCACGCCACGACAGGGGTGTACGGAGGGGGTCGACGGGGCACCTCCTACGGTTATGACCACCTACGTCGTAACGATCCCCGGAACCCTCCTCGCCGACCGCACCGAGGAGCGGACCCAGGCCCTCAAGCAGGCTCTGCGCCCCGCCGATCCGCGGGCCACCCGCATCGGCGAGGCCGAGCACCTGGAAATGCTCACCTTCTACAGCGGGTCCTCGGCCTTCAGCGTGCGCCTGGAGGTGGAGGCCGACGACACCGTCGCCGCCGAGCACGACGCGCGCCGCACCGTCACCGACGCCCTGCGCACGGCGGGCTACGCCGAGGACGAGGCACCTCTCGGAGACGCGGTCATCACGGGCATCACCACGGAGTGACCACGCGCTCGGCGCACGACGGTCGTGGACCGTCGTGCGCCGAGTCCGTGTGCCGGAGTCCGTGTGCCGGGCGCCGAGCGAGCCGTCACGGGGCCTGCTTGCGCACCCCGCGCAGGATCGCGGGCAGGCGCGGCCTCCGGCGTTCGCCGACGGGTCCCCCCGCGTCATCGGCCTCCCTCGCCGGGATCTCCTCCTCCCGGCGCCGCTGCCACCAGTGGCGCCGCCGCGGGTGCAGCGCACGACCGAGCCGACGGCCCAGAATCAGGTAACCGGTGAAGGCGCCGAGCGAGTTGAGGATGACGTCGTCGATGTCGAAGGCCCGCCCGGTGACCAGGAGTCCCTGGGCCACCTCGACGGTCAGCATCACGAAGGCGGTCATCGCGACCACGCGCAGCAGCCCCCGGGTCCTCGGAAACAGCACCGGCAGGAGCACGCCGAACGGCATGCCGAGCACCACGTTGCCGCCGACCTGCTTCACCGTGTCCCGCCAGTCGGGCTGGGCGAAATAGGCGCGGATCGAGTCTCCCGGACGCAGGTTGGTGTGCGTCAGACGGACGGATCCGGGCGACGGGACGAGCGTGGCACGGGCCAGCAGCACCGCGAAGCCCACCATGCAGACGAAGCCCACGATCAGGACGGCGGCGCGCGCGGCCGTCGCCCGCCACGTGTGCCGTTGGAGCCGGGGTTCCGACCGGGGCTCTGATTGGTGCCGAGGTTCTGATGCCATGCCCCGCCGGGTACCCCCTGCTTCGTCGCACACGCCCCCGAACGGCCGGGCGAACGGCAGCCCCGCGCCGCCAACGCGCCCCGGAGGGTCCGGGGTTCGGCGAACGCCATGGTACGGACCTATTGACGCGTTCACGCCGGAGTTCTACGGTCTTCTCGTTCACATCCAAGCCTCATGTTCAGCATGTTGAACACGCGGAAAGCGATGCGGCCTGACGCCGACTCGCCGCGCACCGCTTCGCCTTCACCCCCCACGCCCCCACGCCCTTCAGGGAAGGCCCCCATGCGCATACGGCCCCTCCTCATCCCCCTCGCCACCGCCGCGGCCGCCGTCGGCAGCCTCGCCTTCACCCCCTCCGCGACATCAACTTCCCCACACCTCAACCCAGTTGCGGCAAACAACGGCTTCGTTCCCGGCAGCGCCGCTGCCGCCGCGGCGCCCGGTGGCAGCTTCGATCTCTCCGTGTGGGAACTCCAGGAGCCGGTGGGCTCCCCCGGATCGCCCACGACGATCCCCTCATCCCGGCTCGAGGGAGCGAACGGGTTCCAGGACGCGTACTTCTACAGCGACTCCCGCGACGGCGCGATGACGTTCTGGGCCCCGGAGAAGGGCGTCACCACCCCGAACTCGAACTACGCGCGCTCCGAGCTGCGCGAGATGAACCGCGACGGCAGCGCCGCGAACTGGCCGCTGGGCGGCACCCACCGGCTCGACGCGACCCTGCGGGTGGTGTCGGTGACGTCCACCGTGTGCGTCGGACAGATCCACCTGGGCACGGGCGGCTCGTCCACCAAGCCGCTCCTCGAGCTGTACTACCGCTCCAACGGCGACATCGTCCTCGGCACGGAGAACTCACCGTCGGGCGGCCAGACGCTCCACACGGTGGGCAAGGTGGCGGTGGGCAAGACCTGGAGCTACACGATCGGCGTATCCAGCGGCCACACCATCGATCTGACGGTCGACGGGAGCACCACGCACCACGCGATCCCGTCCTCCTTCAACAGCTACCGCCAGTACTTCAAGGCGGGCTCGTACAACCAGTCGTCGTCGAGCAGCACGACCAAGGGCGCGCGCGTGGCGTTCTACAAGCTCTCCGTCTCCCACGGCTGAGCCCCGGCTCCCGGCTTTCACAGCGAGCTCCGGGGATCCGGCATCCGGCATTCGCCCAGGTGCCTACCCGCCCCTGGCGTGCGGCCCCCCAATGGACGACCCGAGTGGCATAACGGTTCCCGCCCCGGGCACTCTTCCCGACAGGGCCCCCGGCCACCCGGAACACTTCATCGCCCGCACCGCCGTCCGCGGCGGTGCGGGCCCACCTACGTTGGGATGGAACGCGCCATGAGCATCATCGCCTGGATCCTGATCGGCCTTCTCGCCGGCGCCATCGCCAAAGCCCTCATGCCTGGCAGGGACCCGGGCGGCTGCCTCGTCACCATGCTCATCGGCATCGTCGGTGGCCTCCTCGGCGGCTGGCTCGGCAAGGTCATCTTCCACGTCCACTCCATCAAGGGCTTCTTCCACCTCTCGACGTGGATCGCCGCGATCATCGGCTCGGTCATCGTGCTCGCCCTCTACCGCCTCTTCGTCGGCAGCCGCAGCCGTAACTGAGGACGCCTGAACCGAGGCCGCGCCGGGGGCCCGCACCCTTCCCGGCAGTGGGCCTTCGGCCAGTCGGTACATCTGCCTGCGCCACGCGGGCCGCCTGACGCACACTCGACGGTGCCGGAAGATCCCGGACGGGAAGTACCGCCGAACAGGCCCTGCGTGGAAGGGAATCGATGAGGCCGACCACCATGCTCCGCACCGCGTTACGAGGGCCGCGCCGCAGCGTACTGCCGGCGCTCGCGCTGGCCGCCGCCCTCCTGTCGCCACCGGCCGCCGCCCACGCGGCCCCCGCGTGCGGGGCCATCACGGCCGCCGCCCCCGTGCAGGTCGCCCAACTGCCCGACTGGGCCGAGTCGATCGCCGTCGACGCACGGGGGCGGATGTTCGCCACCGCCTACTTCACCGGGCGTGTCTACCGCATCGACGAGCCGGGCAGCAGCCCCGTCGCCCTCACCGGACCGATCGGGGCCGATGGCGGCATCGTCGTCCGCGCGGACGGCCGGCTCCTCGTCGGCACCGGCAACGACATCGGGCACTCCCTCACCGGCGACCTCCTTCCGGTCTCCAAGCTCCTGGAAGTGGACCCCGACTCCGGCGCGGTCAGCACCTACGCCTCGGGCCTGAGCGGCATCGACGGGGTGGCCCTGGCACCGGACGGCACCGTCTACACCACCACCGTGGGCGGCCGGAACATCGGCCGTGTCACACCCGGCGGACAGGTCGACCCGGCCTGGGCCCACGTACAGCAGCCGAACGGCATCGCCGTCTCACCCGACGGCGATCAGGTCTACGTCATCCAGACGACCGTGGCACCGGCCCTGTATCGCATCGGCGTCGACGACCCCGCCCACCCTCGACGCTGGATCCCCGCGGGGGTGCCCGACGCCCTCGCGCTTCCCGACGGTCTCACCCTCGACAGCCGGGGACGCCCACTGATCGCCACCCACGCCGCAGGCCAGATCTGGCGGGCCGAACAGGGGGCGCTCTGCTCGGTGCAGTCGGGCCTGTACCTCTCCACGCAGATCACCTACGGACACGGCGATCACGGCTTCGGCGCGGGCAGGCTCTACCGTTCGGGTGTGGACGGGAAGATCTACGAAGTCCCCGCGGGCGCCGACCCGTCGGGACGGTAGGGACACGCGGCCGGCGGCGCATGCTCCGGCCGTTCCAGGGCAGACGCACCGATACCGCTGGAGTTCAGCACGCGCCATGCGTGAGGGTTCGAGGGAGGCTGCTTCGATGTCGGTACTTGGGCGTTTTCCCGCTGGTGGACCGCGTGGGTCTTGGCCGGCCGAGGAGCTGGCAGCTCAGCTCAGGAGGCGTGGCCGGGCCGCCACGGTCGTGATGGACCTGGAGAGCGACGCGTTCCTCGTGGTCGAGCGGCATCGCGACGAAGCCGCATAACTGCCGCTCCCACCGAGCACGTTGGACGGTCACTCACCCCCGAGGCGAGTCCGGGCGGGCCCGGAGGCCCCGGGGGTGAGTGCGGTTCAGCCGCCCACGTAGGCCGCCAGGTGTTCGCCCGTGAGGGTGGTGCGCGCGGCGACCAGATCGCTGGGCGTCCCTTCGAAGACGATCGTGCCGCCGTCGTGGCCCGCGCCGGGACCGAGGTCGATGATCCAGTCGGCGTGCGCCATGACCGCCTGGTGGTGCTCGACGACGATGACCGACTTGCCGGAGTCGACGAGCCGGTCGAGCAGCCCGAGCAGTTGCTCGACATCGGCGAGGTGGAGTCCGGCCGTGGGCTCGTCGAGGACGTAGACGCCACCCTTGTCGGCCATGTGGGTGGCGAGCTTGAGGCGCTGGCGCTCGCCGCCGGACAGCGTGGTGAGCGGCTGGCCGAGGCTGACGTAGCCGAGACCCACGTCGGCGAGGCGGGTGAGGATGCGGTGCGCGGCCGGCGTCGCGGCGTCTCCCGCGGCGAAGAACTTCTCGGCCTCGGTCACCGACATCGCGAGCACCTCGCTGATGTCACGCCCCCCGAAGTGGTAGTCGAGCACCGCCGCCTGGAACCGCTTGCCGTCGCACTCCTCGCAGGTGGTGGCGACGCCGGCCATCATCGCCAGGTCGGTGTAGACCACGCCCGCGCCGTTGCAGGTGGGGCAGGCGCCCTCGGAGTTGGCGCTGAACAGTGCCGGCTTCACGTCGTTGGCCTTGGCGAACGCCTTGCGGATCGGGTCGAGCAGGCCGGTGTAGGTGGCCGGGTTGCTGCGGCGCGAACCGCGGATCGGGCTCTGGTCGACCGCCACGACGTCCTCGCCCGCCGGGACCGACCCGTGCACGAGCGAACTCTTGCCGGAGCCGGCCACACCGGTGACGACGGTGAGCACGCCGAGCGGGACGTCCACGTCCACGTTCCGCAGGTTGTGTGCCGTCGCGCCGCGGATTTCCAGGGTGCCGGTGGGCTCGCGGACGGTCTCCTTCACCGCGGCGCGGTCGTCGAAGTGGCGGCCGGTGATGGTGCCGCCGGTGCGCAGCCCTTCGACTGTGCCCTGGAAGCAGACGGTGCCGCCACCGGTTCCCGCACCCGGGCCGAGGTCGACGATGTGGTCGGCGATCGCGATCGTCTCCGGCTTGTGCTCCACGACGAGCACGGTGTTGCCCTTGTCCCGCAGCCTCAGCAGCAGTTCGTTCATCCGCTGGATGTCGTGCGGGTGGAGCCCGATGGTGGGCTCGTCGAAGACGTAGGTGACATCGGTCAGCGAGGATCCGAGGTGGCGGATCATCTTCACGCGCTGCGCCTCCCCTCCGGACAGCGTGCCGGAGGGGCGGTCGAGCGAGAGGTAGCCGAGGCCGATCTCGACGAACGAGTCGAGGGTTTCCAGGAGCGATGCGATCAGCGGCGCCACCGAGGGCTCCTTGAGACCGCGGACCCACTCGGCCAGGTCCCTGATCTCCATGGAGCACAGGTCGGCGATGTTCTTGCGCTTGATCTTCGAGGAGCGCGCGCCCTCGTTGAGCCGGGTGCCCTCGCACTCGGGGCAGACGGTGAACGTGACGGCCCGCTCCACGAACGCCCTGATGTGGGGCTGCATCGAGTCCGTGTCCTTGGACAGCATCGACTTCTGCACCCGCGGGATCAGGCCCTCGTACGTCATGTTGATCCCGGCGATCTTCATCCGGGTCGGCTCGCGGTGGAGGAGGTCCTTGAGCTCGCGCTTGGTGAACTCGCGGATCGGTTTGTCCGGGTCGAAGAAGCCCGACTCGCAGTAGAGGCGGGAGTTCCAGCCGCCCCCGGTGTAGCCGGGAATCGTGAACGCGCCGTCATTGAGCGACTTGCTGTCGTCGTACAGCTGCGTCAGGTCGATGTCGGTGACCGAGCCCCGGCCCTCGCAGCGCGGGCACATGCCGCCGGTGATGCTGAAGGTGCGCTTCTCCTTCATTTCCTGGCCGCCGCGGCGCACGGTGACCGCGCCGGCCCCGCTGATCGAGGCGACGTTGAAGGAGAACGCCTTGGGCGAGCCGATGTGGGGCTTGCCGAGCCTGCTGAAGAGGATGCGCAGCATGGCGTTGACGTCGGTGGCGGTGCCGACCGTGGAGCGCGGGTCGCCGCCCATCCGCTGCTGGTCCACGGTGATGACGGTCGTCAGGCCGTCGAGCACGTCGACCTCGGGCCGGGCGAGGGCCGGCATGAAGCCTTGGACGAAGGCGCTGTAGGTCTCGTTGATCAGCCGCTGCGACTCCGCGGCGATCGTGTTGAACACCAGCGAGCTCTTGCCCGATCCCGAGACCCCTGTGAAGACCGTGAGGCGGCGCTTGGGGATCTCGACGCTGATGTCCTTGAGGTTGTTCACACGCGCTCCGTGCACACGGATCAGATCGTGGCTGTCGGCGGCGTGCGGCGCCGGCGACTGCGGCTTGGTCCTGGTGGCCATGCTGGTCGTGTTCTCCATCTGTCCGGCATCGGTTCGGCGGCGCCGTCTGCGCGGTCTTCGTCGGATGTCGCGGCCCGGCGCGATCCGCCCGGCCGCGAGCGGTACGTACGGTTGTACTTCGTGGACGCGGGCCGGGCAATGCGCGTCCGGCCACGGTTCGGCGGGGCGGGGCGGACGGGTACTCACCCTGGCCGCCCCGGTGTCGGTCCGGCCCCGGCGTCAGCCCTGGATCACGCCGAGTACGTTGCCGTCGGGGTCGGTGAACGTGGCCACCAGACGGCCGCCGCCCACGTCGTGCGCGGCGTCCTTGATCTTGGCGCCCGCGGCCGTCACCTCGGCGAGCTTCGCCTCGATGTCCGGCACGTGCCAGTACGCCACCGGCGAGGTCATGCCCTGGTCGGCGCCGCCCGGCACCAGGCCGATCTGCTGGCCCTCGGCCTCGAAGCCGACGTAGTACGGCTCGTCGCTCGTCGGTCCGACGCCGAGCAGAGCGGTGTACACCGCCTTGGCCGCCGCGAGGTCGGTGACGGGGTGCAGCACGGTCTTGATTCCCTGTGTGGCTGAGCCGGTCATGGTCACTCCTGACGTCGTGGGCCGCTCGGCCCGGGGTGTGTCGTGTCCGCCACGTTAGCCACGGCCCGGGGGCCACGCTTCTCCAATCCTGACCGGTTTCCCCCCGGGTCCCGCATCCGTCCGCGGAGGAAGGACTGGGCCTGTCCGCCGGGCGCCGGGAACGCACGGCGAAGCCCCCGGCCAGGGAGCGGCCGGGGGCTCGAGGACCGCAGGTCAGGAGCGGTCGCGCTTGTCGCCGAGGGAGTCGCTGACGCCCTTGGCGCGCTCCTTGGCGCCCTCCATCGCGTCCTTGGCCTTGCCCTTGGCCTGGTCGGTCTTGCCCTCGGACTTCATCCGGTCGTTACCGGTGGCCTTGCCGGCCATTTCCTTCGCCTTGCCCTTGACCTTGTCCATGCCACTCTCGCCCACGGCGAACTCCTGTTGGTCGGGATCACTGACGACACAAACCTAGGACATATAGCGACATACCGCCCGACAAGGAGCGTGAGAAGGGGCCGTTGGTGGCCGCCGCCGGCGACCGGCGGCGTGCCCCGGACCCGCGACGGGGCAGGATGGCGTCATGAGCCTTCCCGACGCCATCACCTCCACCCTCGCCGCCCGCGACAAGGTCGACTCCGAGCAGGACTTCGGCCGCACCCGTCAGATCATGACGTTCGTCCATGCGACGGGCGACACCGAGGCGGTCGAACTCGGCATGTTCGAGGGCCCGTTGCCCATTCCCACCGTCGGACAGGCCGTCACCCTGTGGATCACCGGCCATCCCCTGGTCGTCCAGCGCGTGGAGACGCACTACGGGCTCGGCGGCGCCGACACCCACCCCGGGCGCGAGCAGGTCGCCTCCGTCATCGTGTTCGTGGCGCCCCGAACGAGCTGACGCGAAGGCCGGTCGGCGGCCCGTGGCCCCGCTCCGTCGCCGGTGCGGAGCCGCGGGAGCCGGTCACACGCCGGAGGCCACCGAGTCCTGGCGCGAGCGCGGCGCCGGCTCCGCCGCCGGGCCGCTTCCACTCGCTCCGGGGGCCGCCGTGCGCGCCGGCCGCACCAACGCGAGGACGACGAGGCCGCCGAGCGCGGCCGCGGCTGCGGACAGCAGGAAGACACGGTCGAGACCGGCCGCGAAGGCCTGGTGCACGAGCCGCTGAGCGGCCTCGCGGTGGCCGGCCGGCGCCGCTTCGACCAGGCGCTGCGCCTGTCCGCCGGCCAGCGCGGCCGCGCCCCCGCCGGCGTCCGGGACCGCGCCGGAGGCGGTGAGCGTGTCGGCCGCGCGGCTGGTGAAGAGCGCGCCGAGGACGGCGATGCCCAGGGTCATGCCCAACTGGCGGAAGGTGTTGACCGCTCCGCCGGCCATGCCCGCGCGCTGGGGCGGCACGGTGGAGGCGGCGGCCGAGACCAGCACCGGCGTGGCGAGACCGACGCCGATGCCGGCGACCACGAGTCCCCACACGAGCGAGGACCGCCCCGCGTCGGCGGTCATTCCGGCGCGCAGCAACAGCATGCCGGCCGCGACGAGCAGGAGCCCCACGCCGATCGGGTAGCGCGGAGCCAGCCGCTGGATGTGACGGCCGGCGAAGACGGCGACGACGAAGGACGCGGCCGCCAGCGGTGTCAGGGCGAGCCCCGCCGCGACGGGGCTGAGCCCCAGCACGGACTGGAGCCACAGCGAGACCAGCACCAGGCACCCGAAGGCGCCGCCCTGCAACAGCAGCGCGCCGCTCATGAGACCGGCGAACGACGGGCGGCGCAGCAGCGCCAGGTCCAGCATCGGGGAACCGCCGCGCAGCGCGGTGCGGTGCTCGATCACCACGAACGCCGCGAGCGCGAGGACGGTGACGGCGAAGGCGGCCAGGGTCACGCCTCCGGTCCAGCCCGCCTCACCGCCGCGTATGAGCCCGTAGGTGAGGGCGCCGGCCGCCACGGTGAAGGCGGTCGCACCGGGCAGGTCGATGCGGGCCGGCGTGCCCGATGCCGTACGCGGCCGGTCGGGCCGCACCACCCGGAGCGTCATGACGATGGCGACGGCGGCGATGGGCAGGTTGACCCAGAAGATCGTCGGCCAGCTGAGGTGCTCGGTGAGCAGCCCGCCGAGCAGCGGCCCCGCCGCGGCGGCGGCTCCGTTGGCCGCGCCCCACACGCCGAAGGCGGTGCCGCGGTCCCTGCCGCGGTACGAGCCGAGCAGGAGGGCGGGGGCGGTGGCGAACATCGCGGCGCCTCCGACGCCCTGCACCACGCGGGCGGCGATCAGCACGCCGGCGTTGGGGGCGAGGCCGCACAGGAGGGACGCCGCGGCGAACAGGGCGAGGCCGTAGACGTAGAAGCGCCGGTGGCCGAAGCGGTCCGCGAGGGATCCGGAGGCCAGCAGCAGGGCGGCGAGCGCCAGGGCGTATCCGTCGATCACCCACTGCAGGGAGGTGAAGGAGGCGTCGAGGTCGTCAGCCATGCTGGGCAGTGCCACGTTCACGATGGTCACGTCCACCAGCAGGATGAAGGCGCCAAGGCAGACCGCCGTGAGGGGCCACCACTTGCGCATGTCAGGTTCTCCGATCGGGTCGAGCACGGTGTGCGGATGGAAACGGGCGCCCATGGTCGCGGCGTGTTCCCCGGGAGCGAGTGTTGATGGTCGGCAGGCGATTCAATAAGCCAGTTCGCATGGGATGCGCGAATCCGACATCCTGAGGTCCATGCAGACGTATCTCGACACCATCGACCGTGCGGACCGTGAGCTGTCGGAGGAGGACATGGCGCTGGCCCATGCCCTTCAGATCAATGGACGCGCCTCGTTCCGGGAGATCGCGGACGCCCTCGGGGTCTCCGACCAGACCGCCGCGCGCCGGTGGTCGCGGCTGCGGTCCGCGGGCAGGCTCCGGGTCCTCGGCCTGACCGACCCGCAGCGGCTCGGCGACTCCCCGTGGGTGGTGCGCGTACGGTGTACGCCGGACGCCGCGGCCTCGATCGGCAAGGCCATGGCCCGGCGCACGGACACCAGCTGGGTCAATGTCAGCTCGGGCGGCACCGAGCTCTCCTGCTCGGTGCGCACCCGCGGCGCGGGCATCGAGGAGTCGCTGCTGTTGCAGAAGCTGCCGCGCACGCCCCAGGTGCTGGACGTCTCGGCGCACTGTCTGCTGCACGTGTTCTTCGGGCAGGATCTCAGCACCATCAACAAGCGCGGGCCGCTGACGGCCGCCCAGGTCGCCGCCCTCACTCCCCCGCCCGCCCCGGACCGCGCGTCATCCGCCGATGCGGCGGTACGCCTCGACGAGGGCGACCGCCATCTGCTCGACCTCTTGGCCCGCGACGGCCGGGCGGCGCCTGCGGAACTGGCCGCGGCGACGGGTCTGTCCCGGTCGACGGTGCGGCGCAGGATCAGCGAGCTGCGAACGGCCGGGGTGCTCTACTTCGACGTCGAGTACCACCCGGACGTCCTGCAGTGGAATTTCAGGGCCACGCTCTGGCTGGAGATCGACCCGTCGCGCCTGGCGGAGGCGGGGGCGGCCATCGCGGCGCATCCCGAGGTGTCGTTCGCCGCCGCGGTGACCGGCACGTCCAATCTCTACGCCAGCATCGACGTGGCCAACGCCCAGCTCTTCTACCGCTACCTGACGGAGTCGGTGGCCGCCCTGCCCGGACTGCGCCACACGGTGACGGTGCCGATCCACCGCACCATCAAGGGCCCGGGGCCGTATCTTCCCGTGCGGGCCTAGCCGGTGCCCGTCAGGGGGCCGGCTCCTGAGCCGCGGCGCCGGCGGGCCGCACGGCCGCGCGGCCGCGCGCGAGGTGGCGTTCGGCCGCCTTCACGGCGGCCGCGATGGTCCGCTCCCCCATCAGGACGCACAGGGTGTAGGCGGCGTCGTCCCGGGCCTGACGAGCGCCGGGGTCCAGCGGTGCGCGGGCGGCCCGCCGCTCCCGGCTGCGCAGAAGCGTCAGGAGTTCATGGACGACGGACGAGTGTGGCGACAGCATCGGCGGCTCCGGCATCGACGAAGGGCAAGAGGTGCGCAGCCGCGAAGGACGCTGCGTGCGGGGCGGGTGGGCATCGAGGGCGCCAGGGGAGGCAGGCCGGGGCGCCCCGAGGCGCCAGGGGCCGGCGGATGGGTCCGCCCCTGGAACATGCCTCATCCTGCGCCGCACCCCGCACATTCGCACCCCGAAGCATCACGCTACGTAACGCGCAGCCGACGGAAAGCACATTCCTCGGACCGGAATGAACGCTCCACCTCAATGGTTGCCATATACATCGAACCCGTTCGGCTCGACCTGCCGGTCCCCCGCCGGCCCAGGTCGGCACTGATTCAGCGAGGCACCGTGAACGACCGCACCCCCGAGCAGCCCGCCGAGATCGTGGCCCGGCTGCGCGCCACCTTCCGCTCCGGCCGCACCAGGCCCGTCGAGTGGCGGGTCACGCAGCTGCGCCGGCTGCGCGACATGCTCACCGAGCACGGCAGCGATCTCGCCGAGGCCCTCCACGCCGATCTGGGCAAGAGCACCACCGAGGCCTTCCGCACCGAAATCGACTTCACCGTCCGCGAGATCGACCACACCCTGGACCACCTGGACGCATGGCTGCGCCCCGAGCGCGCGCCGGTGCCGGCGCACCTCGGCGAGGACGCGACGGCCTGGACGCAGTACGACCCGCTGGGTGTGGTCCTGGTCATCGCGCCCTGGAACTACCCGGTGCAGCTCCTGCTGACGCCGATGCTCGGCGCGCTGGCCGCCGGCAACGCGGTCGTCGTCAAGCCCAGCGAGCTGGCGCCCGCCGCGTCCGCGGCGATGGCCCGCCTGCTGCCCCGCTACCTCGACACCTCGGCCGTCGCCGTCGTGGAGGGCGCCATACCCGAGACCACGGCCCTCCTGACGGAACGCTTCGACCACATCTTCTACACCGGCAACGGCACGGTCGGCCGCGTCGTGATGCGGGCGGCGGCCGAGCACCTCACCCCGGTCACCCTCGAACTGGGCGGAAAGTCCCCGGCGTTCGTCGACCGCGGCCCCGACCTCGCCGTCGTCGCCGACCGGCTGGCCCGCGGCAAGTTCCTCAACGCCGGCCAGACCTGCGTCGCACCCGACTACGTGCTGACCGACCCGGAGACGGCCCGCGCCCTGGAGCCCGAGTTCGTCCGCGCCGTCGAGGCGCTCTTCGGAGCCGAGCCGCAGCGGTCCGCCGACTTCGGACGCATCGTCAACGAGCGCCACTTCGACCGGCTGAGCGGACTGCTCGACTCGGGCCGCGCCGTGACCGGCGGCGCCACCGACCGCTCCGCCAGGTACATCGCGCCCACCGTTCTCGCCGACGTCGACCCCGCGGCGCCGGTCATGCGCGAGGAGATCTTCGGCCCGCTCCTGCCGATCGTCACGGTCGCGGGCCTGGACGACGCCATCGACTTCATCAACGACCGCGACAAGCCGCTGGCCCTGTACGTCTTCACCGACTCCGCCGCCACCCGCGAGCGCCTGGCCGCCGAGACGTCGTCCGGAGGCCTCGGCTTCGGGCTGCCGCTGGCCCATCTGACCGTCTCCGACCTGCCGTTCGGCGGTGTCGGCGAAAGCGGCATGGGCAGCTACCACGGGCGCTACTCCATCGAGACGTTCAGCCACCGCAAGGCCGTATTGGACAAGCCCCTCGGCTGACCGCTGCCGTCGCGGGCCCTGTTTCGATGACGCCCCGGACAGGCGGGTGACCTGTCCGGGGCGTCATGGCTACATCAACTCCCGTGCACAACGGGGTCGGCCGCTCCACCGTCCGGGAAGCCCTGCGCGCGCTCGCCGGCGCCGGCCTCGTCCAGGCCCGCCAGGGCGCCGGCGTCTTCGTCGTCTCCACGACACCCCGGGAGAGCTGGTCCACGCAGCTCCGCCGCGCGGCGGTGGCCGACGTGTACGAGGTACGGACGCTGATGGAGGTCGAAGCGGCCCAACTGGCCGCCCGGCGCCGGACCGCGGCGGATCTCATCGCGATCGACGCGGCCCTTGCCGAGCGTCGCGCGGCCGGGAGCGGCGGCACCGCGGCCTTCGTGGACGCCGACATCGCCCTGCACGCCGCCGTGGTCGCCGCGGCGTACAACCCTGTCCTCACCGCCCTGTTCACCGAGTTCGTACCGGCTCTGCGACAGGGCCTGATCGACCTGGTGGACCTCCTCGACCTGCGGTCGGGCGACCCCCACCACGGAGACGCCGGACACGCCGCCCTCGTGGAGTCCATCACCCAGGGCGACCCGGAGGCGGCCGGACACACCGTCCGCGACGAGCTGAACCGCACCCTCTCCCAGCTCCGGTCCGCCTGAGCACCGTGCGACAACTCTCTTTCCCCACAAGGGCGTTGGAGCATGCGACTGTCGTCAGGAGTCCGTAGGCGCGGAACGCCGCAGGCCGACGAACTCGAACCGGGCGAAGACCGCGACGGCGATCGCACCGACCACCATGAAGGCGCGTCCCAGGCCCGTCAGGGGCACGACGTCCACGCACGCCAGGACGAGAAGGAGCGCACAGGACAGGGCGTTGCCCACGACGGCGGCCCCGGCGAGACGGGTGATACGGGGGTGCCCCGCGATCAGGGTCAGCGCCGCGGACCCGCCCAGCATGGCGACACCGAAGGGCACCGACCACGCCACCGGGAGGCCGAGCGGGTCGCGAAGCCATGGGGCGCCGGCGAGCAGGACGACGCCGAAGAGCGCGGTGCTGAAGCCGTCGACGCGCAGGGCGGTGCGCAGCGGGCCGAGCGGCGCGTGGTCGGCGACCGGGCGGCCAACGGACATGACGGGGCTGCTCATGGGGGCTCCTCGGGTTGCCGTGCCGGGCATCGCCGGCGTTGGTTCGTCGTGGTCCGACCGTGCCACCGTGCCGGTCATGACCTCAATGACCTCCGAGGTCATGGAGCCCCCGCAGCACGGCCGATACTCTCGCGATCATGGACGTGAAGCGGCAGACGCGCATAGGAACCCTGTTACGCGAGTGGCGGCTGCGCCGCAGACTCAGCCAGCTCGACCTCGCCCTCCTGGCGGAGACCTCGACCCGCCATCTGTCCTGCGTGGAGACCGGCCGCTCGCACCCGAGCCGGACCATGGTGCTCCGCCTCTCCACCGCCCTGGACGTTCCGCTCCGGGAGCGCAACACCCTGCTGGTGGCCGCAGGTTACGCGCCGGAGTACCGCGAGAGCGGTCTCGACGACGAATCCATGGCGTCGGTTCGTTCCGCGCTCGACATGATGCTGACCTCGCACGAGCCCTATCCCGCCGTGGTCGTCGACCGCTACTGGAACGTACTGACGGGCAACCGGGCCATGTCCGTCTTCATGGACGGCATACCGGCGGCCCTGCTGGAGCCGCGGCCCAATGTGTACCGGCTGGTGCTGCACCCCGACGGCCTGAGCGCGCGGCTGGCCAACCCGGACGAGGTCCGGGCGCTCTTCCTGGAGCGGCTGGCGAGCCAGACGAACGCCACCGGGGACGCGGAACTGCGTGCACTGTACGAGGAGGTCCGCGGCTATCCCGTACCGGCGGGAGGAAGGGGAGCCGGGGCGGCCGACGAGAAGGCGGCACGGCCGGGCCCCATCCAGGTGCCCCTGCGCATCCGCACCCCGTTCGGGGAGTTGTCCCTGTTCGGCACCATGGCCACGTTCGGCGCCCCGGCGGACGTGACGCTCTCCGAGATGGCGATCGAACTCTTCTATCCGCTCGACGAGTTCACGGCCCGGACCCTGCGCGCCCTGGCCTCCGCGTGATCACTGCGTTTGAGATCCGCCGAAATGGCCAGGCGTACGTGTGTCGGACAACGCTATCGACCGCATGCGGAGGTAATTCCATGTCGAGCGACGAAAAGGCCAAGGCGAAGACCGAGCAGGCCAAGGGCAAGGCCAAGGAAGCGATGGGCCGCATGGTGGGGAACGAGAGCCGCACCGCGGAGGGTCGCGCCGAGCAGGCCAAGGGTGATGCCCGGCAGGCCAAGGAGAAGGCGAAGGACGCCCTCAAGGACTGATCGCCGGCCGGCCCCCGGCCCCGTCGGTCCCCGTATGGGACCGGGCGTGGGCGGCCGGGCGGGCCGCCGGGTTTCGAGGCGTGGAGCAGCGTGGCGCGGGATCCATCGCGCCGCGCTCTCCGTCTTCATCGACCTTTCGGCGATGCCCTTTTGCCCCGCTCGAGGACTTGGGTCCCGGGCTGCCATGGGCCATTGGTCCGCCGATGAGGGACCTTTGCCGTGCATGCGCGCCACCCCCAGGCAGTTCCATGTAGGGCGCCCCCTTCCATTGTCCATTGTCGAACGAGAGAGACGACGCGTGCTGAGCACCGAGGATCATCAGCCTGAGCCGGAGGCAGTCGCCCGGCACCGTCCCCTGTTCCGGGCCATCCACCGCAGGCGCAACCCCGCCCTGCGCCGCTGCGACATCACGGTCACGGACGAGGCCGCCGTCAAGCGCGCGGTCAAGGCCACGGCGCTCGGCAACGCCATGGAGTGGTTCGACTTCGGTGTCTACTCCTACCTCGCGGTCACCATCGGCAAGGTGTTCTTCTCCGGCGCCGGTGACACCATGCAGGTCATCGCGTCGCTGGCGACGTTCGCCGCGGCGTTCCTCGTCAGGCCGCTCGGCGGCATGTTCTTCGGTCCCCTCGGGGACCGCGTCGGCCGCAAGAAGATCCTCGCCCTCACGATGATCATGATGGCCGCGGCGACGCTCTCCATCGGCCTGATCCCCAGTTACGGCACGATCGGCCTCTGGGCGCCCGCGCTGCTCATCCTCTGCCGCATGGTCCAGGGATTCTCGACCGGCGGCGAGTACGGCGGCGCCGCCACGTTCATCGCGGAGTACGCGCCCGACAAGCGCCGCGGCTTCTGGGGGTCCTTCCTGGAGTTCGGCACGCTGATCGGTTACACGGTCGCCGCGTCCATGGTGACCGTCCTGACCGTGGTGCTCAGCGACGACGCGATGCAGCAGTGGGGCTGGCGCATACCGTTCCTGGTGGCCGGGCCGCTCGGGCTCGTGGGCCTGTACCTCCGGCTGAAGCTCGACGAGTCGCCCGCCTTCAAGAAGCTGGAGGAGGCCGGCGCCCCCGGCGCCGAGCGCGAGAAGACCCCGCTCAAGCAGATCCTCTTCGGCAACGGCCGGGCGATGCTGCTGTGTCTGGCGCTGGTCGCCGCTTTCAACATCTGCGACTACATGCTGCTCTCGTACATGCCGACGTACCTTTCGACGCTCGGCTTCAACGAGACCGGCGGCCTCATGGCCATCGTGGCCGTGATGATCGTCCTGATGGCGCTCATCAACTCGGTGGGACGGCTCTCCGACCGCGTCGGCCGGCGTCCGGTGCTCATCGGCGGCTCGCTCGGCTTCATCGTGCTCGCGGTGCCCAGCTTCCTGCTCATCAAGCAGGGCAGCATGGCCGCGGTCTTCGCCGGCCTGCTGGCCCTCGGCCTCGCCCTGGTCTGCTACATGGGCACCATGTCGTCGGCGCTGCCCGCCCTCTTCCCGACCGAGGCGCGCTACGGATCCCTCTCCGTCGGGTTCAACATCTCGGTGTCGCTGTTCGGCGGTACGACGCCGCTGGTGGTCCAGGGCCTGATCGGAGCCACCGGGAACGACCTGATGCCCGCCTTCTACACGATGCTGGCCGCCGCGATCGGCCTGGTGGCCGCGATCGCCATGAAGGAGACGGCGCGCAAGCCCCTCGAAGGGTCCCCGCCTTCGGTCGCCACCGACGAGGAGGCCGCTGAACTCGTCGCCGCGCAGCGTGGTTGACGAGCAACGACGAACAGCGCGACGCATGGGTGCGTCATGAGTGAGGGGCCCCCGGATCCGGGGGCCCCTCACTCATGACGCACCCATGCGCTCGGGTCCGGCCGACCACACAGGGTGAGCTTCGGCCTCAGGACAGTTTCGCTTCGGGGGCGAAGGCGGGCAGCTTCTCGAGACTGCTGCGCACGGCCTCGGCGCCGTACTCGAACATCTGCCGCTCGTAGTCGTCGACCGCGCCGAGCAGTCCCTCGCGGCCTTCGCCCGCCCCCGTCAGGCAGCGGCGCAGCAGGTCGGCGTCGCGCAGCGCGGTGTTCGCGCCGTTGCCGCCGGTCGGGGAAGTGGCGTGGATCGCGTCACCGAGCAGCGTGACCGGGCCGGACGCCCAGCGCTCGCCGGGCTTGACGGCCCGGATGGACAGCAGGGTGCTGTTGTCCGGGTCGGCCTGCTCGATCAGCGCGCGCAGCTCCGGGTGCCACCCGTCCATCCTGGACAGCACGGCATCCTGCGCGGTCAGGTCCCCCAGCGAGCCGTTCGGCGGCAGGATCATGGCCCAGCGCACGTAGTCGCCGATGTCGGGCAGCGCGACGTCGGGGGCCAGTTGCTCGGCGGCCCGCCGGGGCGGGGTACGGAAGCGCATCGCGCCGAGCAGCAGGCTGACGCTGCCGTCCGTGATCTTCGAGCCGTACGCCGTGGACAGACCGGCGAACTCGTCGGTCAGCGGGGTGCGGCCGATGACGAACCGGACGCCGGTGTCGATCGGGGTGGTCCCCGGCGCCAGCGTCCCGCGGACGGTGGAGGTGACACCGTCCGCGCCCACGAGCAGGTCCGCGGTGACCGGGTCGCGGCGGGCGAACCGGGCCCGGACCGTGCCGTTGGCCAGCACGTCATAGCCGGTCAGCGCGGCATCGGTGTGCACGGTGAGGCCGGTCAGCAACAGGTGCCGCAGCACCTGCCGGTCGACCACGATGCCGCTCCGGCCCGTGCCGAGCCTGCCGATCTCGTTCAGCCGCGGATCGAGGACGACCTGCTCGGCGGAGGCATCCATGACGATCTCGTCCAGCAGCGGGTGCCAGCGCGTCGGCAGGCAGTCGCGCACCGCCTGGAAACCGGTCGGGTCCAGCACCAGCCGGTAGCCCTGGAACCGCGCGCCGATCCCCGGGTCGCGCTCGAACACGTCGGCCTCGATCCCGGCACCACGCAGACCCTGCGCGAGAGCCAGGCCTCCCAAACCGGCTCCGACTACGGAAACGCGCATCACATACCTCCAGGACGGCGACACGAACTAAGTTCGTTTTGACGAACCAAGTTCTACTTAACGAACTTAGTTCGTGTCAAGCTATAGTGGCCGGCATGACCGCCGATCCCCGCCAGCGCCGTTCAGCTCTCCACGCCCAGCCCACGCCGGAGTCCACCGCACCGGCACCGCGCAAGAAGCCGATCACCGTCGGACGGATCACGGACGCGGCCCTGGAAGTCGTCGCGGCCGAGGGGTACGACGCTCTGACCATCCGCCGGGTCGCCGCGGTGCTCGGCACCGGTCCGTCGTCCCTGTACGCGCACATCGTCAACAAGGACGACCTCGACGACCTGCTGATCGGCAGGCTCTACGCCGGGGTCGTGCTCCCCGAACCGGACCCGGCCTCCTGGCGCGAGCAGTTGCTCGGGGTCTACACACAGATCCGCGACGTGTACCTGGAATACCCCGGAGTCTCGCGCGCCGCGCTGGCCGTGGTGCCGACCCACCTGGAAACGCTGAGGGTCGGTGAGGGAATCCTCGCGATCCTGCTCGCGGGCGGAATCGAACCGAGGACGGCCGGATGGGCCCGCGACGCGCTCTCCCTCTACGTCAGCGCCTATGCGCTGGAGCAGTCGCTGGTCCGGCAACGGCGCCGGCACGAGGATCAGGAATGGGTGCTCGGCGACGAGGAGCTGCTGGCCCGCTTCACCGCACTGCCCGCCGAGAGATTCCCTCGGACCCGACTCCATGCCGCCGAGCTGATCTCCGGCACGGGACACGACCGCTTCGCCTTCGCCCTCGGCCTGCTCGTGAACAATCTGCGGCCGGCGTCCGACTGACCTGGGGCGCGGGCAGCTTCACAGCAACGCGAAAGGGGCCATGCCGTAGACATGGCCCCGTCGCAAGGCGCTACCGCGTCGGGCCGGGCTACGCCGCCGCGTCGACCATGCCGGTGCGCAGCTTGGCCAGGATCCGCGAGAGCAGGCGCGAGACCTGCATCTGGGAGACACCGAGCTCGTGGCCGATCTCGGCCTGGGTCATCTCCTGGCCGAAGCGCATGTCCACGATCCGCCGTTCGCGCTCGCTCAGCTCCCGCATCAGGGGGGCGAGGGAGCTCAGGTCCTCGACCTTCTCCATGCCGGGGTCGTCGGCGCCGATGCAGTCGGCGAGGGTGCGGCCGTTGACGGTGGGGGCCTGACCGCCGTCGTCCCCGTCGGGAGACATGTCGAGGGAACCGGCGGTGTAGCCGTTGGCGGCCACCAGTCCCTCTATGACCTCTTCCTCGCTCAGCTTCAGATGCGCGGCGAGTTCCTTGATCGTCGGGTCGCGGTCGAGCCGGAGCGCCAGGTGCTCCTTGCCCTTGGCGATCTCGACCCGCAGCTCCTGGAGCCGGCGCGGGACGTGCACCGCCCAGGTGGTGTCCCGGAAGAACCGCTTGATCTCACCGATGATGTACGGCACCGCGAAGGAGGAGAACTCGACCTCGCGCGACAGCTCGAAGCGGTCGATGGCCTTGATCAGACCGATCGTGCCGACCTGGATGACGTCTTCCATGTCGCCCGTGCCGCGGTTGCGGAACCGGCCGGCCGCGAAGCGCACCAGGGACAGGTTCATCTCGATCAGCGTGTTGCGGGCGTACTGGTATTCGCGGGTGCCTTCCTCCAGCACCTGGAGCCGGTCGAAGAACAGCTTCGACAGCTTCCGGGCGTCCTGGGGGGCCACCTTCGCCGCATCGTCGATGTGCGGCAGGTCCTCCATCTCGCGTTGCGTGGTTGAAACCGCCGTCCGGTCCGTCCGGTCCGTCCGCTCCGGTCTCGTCACCTGCGCCGCTGCCATGGGGGTCCTCCCTTGTAGCCATCAACGAAACTGTCGGAGCAGGCGTCTGCCCCCGCGGGTTGGGTTCATGCGTACCCGTGGTGCGGCCACGTGTTCTGAGCCCCACCACACGGCGCAACTTGGCTGAAATGTAGGGGTTGAGGCCTACTTTTGGCTCGAACTCGCGGTCAGGTTCTGGCCCGTAGGGTCGCATGGAGGGGCGTGGCGGGTTGCAGGAGCAGGCCGACGCGGGGGCTCACCGCGGTCCGTGGCAGGTCGAGGCGGAACCGCTGGGCGAGTGTGGCGAGCACGAGGACCGCCTCGACCTGGGCGAAGCGGGCGCCCGGACAGGTCCGCGGGCCGCCGCCGAAGGGGTACCAGGCGTGCTCGGGCACCGCGTCCCGGGCGTCGGCGCCCCAGCGCTGTGGGCGGAACTCCTCGGGCCCGGGGAACCAGCGCGGATCGCGGTGCGTGGTCCAGGTGCTGCACCAGACCGTGGTGCCCACGGGGATGCGGGTGCCGCCCAGCGTCGCTCCTTCGCGGGCGACGGCGGGGATGAGCCACACGGGAGGGTAGAGACGCATGGCCTCGGTGACGATCTGCCGGGTCCAGGTGAGGCGCTCGTAGTCGTCGATGGCAGGCGGCCGTCCGGCCAGCACGTCCTGGAGTTCGGCTTCGAGGCGGGCGCGGGCCTCGGGTGCGCGGGCCAGGAGGTAGAGCGCCCACGTCAGCGCCGTGGAGGTGGTCTCGTGTCCCGCGGCCCACAGGGTGACCGCCTCGTCGCGCACCTCTCGTGGCGAGAGCCGCCGTCCCTCCTCGTCCCGTGCCGCGAGGAGCCTGCTGACCAGGTCGTCGCGCTCCCGCACCCCACGGGCCGGGCCGCGGCGTTCCCCGATGAGCCGGTCGACTTCGCGGTCGATGGTGGCGACCGCGTCCAGCAGGCGCCGCCGCGCCGGCGTCCGCACCCAGCCGGGCAGGAACAGCCCGATGCCGCGCACTTCGGCGCCGACCTCCCGCTCGGCCACGTCCATCGCGTCGCCCAGCGCGCGGGTCTGCTCGCCGAGATCGTTGCCGAACAGGGTGCGCAGCACGATCCGCTGCGTGATGAGCGCCATCTCCCCGCGGACGTCGACGCGCGCCCCGTCGTGCCAGGCGTCGGCCGCCGCACCGGCCGAGTCGACCATGGCGTCGGCGTACGCGCGGACTTGGCGCGGCCGCACGGTGGGCTGGACCAGGGACCGCTTGCGCCGCCAGTCGGCCCCCTTGCTGAGGATGACGCTCCTGCCCGTGATCTGCTTGAACGCCCAGCCGATTTCGAGGATCTCGAAGGTGTCCTCCCGTGCCGCGAGAAGCTCCTTGATGTGGCGGGGGTGGGAGATGAACAGGCTGCGCCGCGGGCCGAGCGACCAGGTGACGGCATCGCCGTAGTCGTCGCGCAGACGCGTCAGGAAGGCGAGGGGGTCCTTGCCGAACGCGAGCAGGTTGCCCAGCGGCGGCACACCGCGCGGTCCGTTGACGGGGTTGAGCGGCAGCGTTGATGCGGGCAACGGGACTCCCCGGGATGGCTGATGGGGCCAACGTAACGGCTCTCCGCCCGCCACTCCGGCACGGCACGACATGGCACTGGACCGCACTGCACGGAACGGCAGACGAGGGGCCCGCACCACGGCACCCGGCTGCCGCGCACACCGGACCGCGCGCGGCACGCACCCTCGCCACGCGCCCCTCAGCTCGTGTACGGCGCCCCGGCGCGGGCGGCTGCCGTAGGGTGTTGGCGTCGCAGCAGCGCGGGAAGCCGGAGCAGAGCAGAGTTGAGCGTGTCCTCGTCCTTTCAGCCGGTCCTGGACCGCATCGCCGCCGAGATCGCCGCCATGCCGGGCCGCGGCCGCCCGGCCGACTACATCCCCGTCCTCGCCTCGGTCGACCCGGAGCGCTTCGGGATGGCCGTCGCCGACCTGGACGGCACGGTGTACGGGGTGGGCGACTGGGAGCACCCCTTCTCGACGCAGTCCATCACCAAGGTGTTCACCCTGGCGCTCTGCCTTTCCCTGGAGGGCGACGAGCTGTGGGAGCACGTCGGCCGTGAGCCGTCCGGCAACCCGTTCAACTCGCTGGTGCAGCTGGAGTACGAAGCCGGCATCCCGCGCAACCCGTTCATCAACGCGGGCGCCCTCGTCGTCACCGACCGCCTCCAGCGCCTGACCGGCAACGCCGCGGACACGCTGCGCGCCTTCCTGCGGGCCGAGTCCGGCAACGACGCGCTCGGCTTCGACGAGGAGGTGGCGTCGTCCGAGGCCGCACACGGCGACCGCAACGCGGCCCTCGCGTATTTCATGGCGTCGTACGGCAACATCACCACGCCGGTACCCGTCCTCCTCGACCAGTACATCCGCCAGTGCGCCGTTCAGGCGTCGTGCGCCGACCTGGCGCGGGCCGCCGGTTTCCTGGCCCGGCACGGCATACGGGCCGACGGCTCCGCGCTGCTCACCCGCAGCCGGGCCAAGCAGGTCAACGCGGTGATGCTGACCTGTGGCACGTATGACGCGGCGGGCGACTTCGCGCACCGGGTGGGCCTGCCCGGCAAGAGCGGCGTCGGCGGCGGCATCATCGCCGTGGTCCCGGGTCGGTGCACCGTGTGCGTCTGGAGTCCCGGCCTCGACGAGCGCGGCAACTCGGTGGCGGGCGTCGCGGCCCTGGACCGCTTCACGACCCTGACGGGCCTCTCGGTCTTCTGACGCTCCCCCGCCCCCGGCCGGACCCTGGCGCCCGTGAGCGGCGGCGGCAGCCGACCTCGGCCCGGACGCGCGCTCCGTCATTACTCCCGACGTAATCGCACTCCACCCCCGCCCCGGGAGACAGTGTGTCCACGCCGCACGACAGCGGCGGGTCGCACCGCACAAGGGGGAGGCTCCCATGCCGTACTTCACGACGCCCACCGACGGAACCCGGCTCCACTTCATCGACTACGGACCGGCCGACGCGACCACCCTGGTCTTCGTCAACAGCGCCTATCTCGGCACCGAGATGTGGGAGTTCCAGATGCTCCCGCTCGCCGTCGAGGGGTACCGGTGCGTGGGGCTCGACCGCCGCGGGCACGGCAAGTCCCAGGACGTATGGGATGGCTACGACCTCGACACGCTCGCCGACGACCTCGGGGCCCTCCTCGACCACCTCGATCTGCGCGACGTCACCCTGATCGGGCACTCCCTCGGCACCACCGAGGCGGTGCGGTATCTGAGCCGGCACGGCAGCGAGCGCGTGGCCCGGCTCGCCCTGGTCGCCGGCATGGCGCCCGGCATCGTACGCGGCGACGACAACCCGGACGGTGTGCCCGCCGAAGCGATCGAGGCGCTCAACGAGACGTTCGCCAAGGACCGCGCCGAGTTCTTCTCGAGCGGAGCCGACGACTACTTCGCCCGCCGGCTACCCGGCAACCACGTCTCGGACGCCTATGTGGCCAAGGTGGTCCAGGACTGCCACGGAGCGACCGCGCGAGCCGCGAGCGCCGTCCTGGCCAACTTCGTGACGCTGGAGATGGCGGCGGAGGCGCGGAAGATCGACGTGCCCACCCTCGTGATCCACGGCGACCAGGACGCCTCCGCCCCCATCGCCCTCACCGGGCGCCGTGCCGCCGCCCTCTTCCCCGGCAGCACGTTGACGGTGTACGAGAACGCGGGGCACGGCCTGTACGTGACGCACGCCGAGCAACTCACGGCCGACATCAGGGAGTTCATCGTCACCCGCTGAACCCGCCGACCCGCTGAGCTCCGGAGCTCGGCACCCCGCCGGAGCGCCGGGGCCGGGCCCCGGACCGGGACCCGGACCGGGACCCGGCCTGATGTTCAGGCGCCGCTCGGGGCCGCCTGCGGCTCGCGCTTCGACGCGGGGGCGCGCCGCGGCAGCAGCAGCGGCGTGGCCAGCATGAGGAGTCCGGCGACGGCGATCGCGGTCCGCGGTCCGGTCAGGCCGGCCAGTACGCCCCACAGCGCGGTCATGGCCGCGGTGGCCGCCTTGCTGGTGACCGACCACGCGGACAGGGTGCGGGCGACCCGGTCCGTGCCGGTCTGTTCGAGCCGGTAGGTGGAGAACACCGGGTTGAAGACGGCGCAGCAGGTGATGAGGCCGAGCTCGACGGTGGCGACGAGCACGAGGCCGGCCGCTCCGGGGCGGACCGGCACGAGCCCGAGCAGCCAGCAGGCACGCAGCACCCCGGCGGCCGTCATGACCCGGTGCTGTCCGTGGCGCGCGACGAGCCGCCGGGAGAGCCGGGCGCCGATGAGGCCGCCGATGCACGGCGCGCCGAAGGCCAGACCGTACTGCCAGAGCGAGAAGCCGAGGGAACCGAGCATGAGCGAGGCGAGCAGCGGGGTGGTCGCCATGATCAGGCCGTTGACCAGCACCGTGTTGAAGAACAGCGGACGCAGCGCGGGGTGCCTCAGGATGTGCCGCCACCCTTCGAGCAGGCCGCCGCGCCGGAGCCCGGTGCGGGGGCCCGTGCGGGGGGCGGGGTGCGCGGGCGGCGTCTCCTTGCCGCCGATCGCCCGGATCCCGAGCGCCGAGAGCAGATAGCTGACCGCGTCGGCCGTCACGGTCGTCACCGGTCCGAACAGGGCGACGGCGAGGCCGCCGAGCGGCGGCCCGAGCATGGTGGCGGTCCACGCGGTGGACTCGAACCGGCCGTTCGCGGTGAGCAGGTCCCCCGGCGGTACCAGGGCCTTGAGGAAGGCGCCGCTCGCCGAGCGGAAGGCGATGTCGGCCGCGCCGACGACGACCGACACGATCACGAGCTGGGCGAAGCCGAGTTGTCCGAGCGCGAACGCGGCGGGAACGCTGATCACCGCGGCGAACCGGGTCAGATCGGTGGCGATCATCACCGGCCGCTTGCGCCGGAACTCCACCCACGGGCCGAGTGGCACCGCGATGACCGCCCCGACCGCGAGCCCGGTCGCGGCCAGCGCCGACACCGCGGCCGGACCGGCGTGCAGGACGACGATCGCGATCATCGGGAACGCGTCGAACGCCAGCATCGTGCCGATCGTGCTGACCCCGTACGCGGCCCACAGCCATCCGAACTCCCGCCCCAGGGACCGTCCGCCCACCCCACGACACCCTTCGCTCCTGCTGCGGGACCGCCCCGCACCGACCGGCGCGATCCAATCCCCCGGCCCGCCCCCGGGTCAAACAACCATCGCGCCGGACCCCACAACCGTGCGTGGTGCGCCGGGCCGTCCGGCCGAGGACCCCGCGCTATCGACAGGCCCCGCATCCGCCCCCCACAGTGGCCTCCTCAGCCGTCGTGACGATCAATCCCGAGGAGCCACCGTGACCGCATGGGCAGGCCGGACCGCCGTCGAGATATCCGCGGCGGTGCGCCGCAAGGAGGTCACACCGCGGGAGGTGGTCGCCGGCCATCTGGCCGGGATCGCCGCGCGGGACTCCCGCGTCGGCGCGTTCCGGGTGGTGCGCGCCGCCGCGGCCCTCGAAGAGGCCGACGCGGTCGGCGCGCGGGCCGATCTCGACCGGCTGCCGCTCGCGGGGGTGCCCGTCGCGGTCAAGGACAACCTGGCGGTGCGCGGCGAGAGCACCCGCAATGGCTCGGCGGCCACCTCCGCCGCGCCGGCCGCCGACGACCACGTCCTGGTGGCCCGGCTGCGCGCGGCCGGCGCGGTGGTGGTGGGGCTCACTCACGTGCCGGAGCTGTGCGTCTTCGGGACGACCGACGGCGTGCACGGCATCACCCGCAATCCGTGGGATCCGTCACGGACCGCGGGCGGTTCGTCCGGAGGGAGCGCCGCCGCGGTGGCCGCGGGCCTCGTGCCGCTCGCGGTGGGCAACGACGGCATGGGCTCGCTGCGGATTCCCGCCGCGCACTGCGGCGTGATCGGCCTGAAGCCGGGTACCGGGCGGGTGCCCCGCGACCTCGGCGGCGGGTGGTACGGGATGTCGGAGAACGGCCCGCTCGCGACGACGGCGGCGGACGCGCGGCTGATGTTCTCGGTACTCGCGGGCGAGGTGGACCGCAGCGTGCCGGAGCCCGGCCCCCGGCTCAGGATCGCGTTCTCGACCCGCAGCCCCATCACGGGCGTGCGCGTCGGCGCGCCGTACGCCGCGCTCGCCCGCGAGGCGGCACGGGCCCTGTACCGGGCGGGCCACCAGGTCGCCCTCGCGCACCCGCCCTACCCGGTCTCTTTCGGCGCGGTCGTCCTCGCGCACTGGACGGGTGGCACCGCTCAGGACGCCGAGGGCCTCGACCCCCGGCTGCTCGCGCCCCGCACCCGGCGCCACGCGGCGATCGGGCGGCTGGCCGCGCGGCTCGGCATGCTGCGGTCGGACCACAAGGCGGCCCTGAACCGCCGCCTCGAGCCGTTCTTCGCCACCTACGACGTGCTCCTCACCCCGGCGCTCGCCCGCCGTGGCGCGGCGGCGCAGCCCTGGCACGAGCGCGGCTGGCTCGCCAACGTGCTGATGAACACCGCCTGTTCGCCGATGACACCCCCGTGGAACCTGTCCGGCCGGCCCGCCCTCGCCATGCCCTTCGGCTCGCTGCCGACGGGGATGCCCGGCTCGGTGCAGCTGGTGGGGCGACCCGGATCCGAGCATCAACTCCTGGATCTGGTAGCGGAGTTGGAGCACCTCCACCCCTGGGAGCGCACGGCGCCCATCCCGCGCGACACCACGGGCCACCCCTAGGGACGCCCCCGCCCCACCCGCTTCGGCTACGGCGAACCCTTCGACGCCGCCACCGCCCGGCTGACCCGGCACCCGTACGACACCGCGGTCGTCCTGGGCGACGGCCGCGCCGAGGCCCTGATCACTTCGTCCGCCCGGCGGGCCGTTCCGCCCACCGCTCGCCGAGTTCCCGCTCACCCCGCGGAGCGGCCGCCGCCATGTGCAGGGCGCGCAGCGCGAGCAGCAGGACGCCGATGTCGTCCAGATAGACGGGGTCGGGAAGGAGGTCGACCGGGCTGACGACGTAGACGAGGGCGCCCCAGAAGGCGGCCTTGTGCGTCAGGGGGATCCCGGCGTCCCGGAGGGCCTTGCGCGCACGGACCAGCCGTACCGTCAGGACGGCCGCCACCACGGCGGCCGCCAGGAGCGCGAGGGCCACCAGGATCAGGGCCACTGTCACTTCGGTGCTCATCGAGCCGCCTTCCTTGGCGCTGTGGCGGCGATGCTACTGAAGCCGGCTCTCAGGGATCTCCGGCGCGCTCTCGTCCGGCAGGTGGACGTCGCCTACGGCGATGTTGACCTCGACGACCTCCAGTTCCGTCATGCGCTCCACCGCCGCGATGACGTTGAGCCGGATCTCGGCGGCCACTTCGGTGATGCTCACTCCGTACTCGACGACGATCTCCAGGTCGACGGCGGTCTGCCGTTCGCCGACCTCGACCTTCACGCCGCGGGTGACGGACGCGCGGCCCGGCCGCATCGCGCCGAGCGTACGGGCGAGACCGCCGCCCATGGCGTTGACGCCCGGCACCTCGCGGGCCGCCAGTGCGGCGATCTTCTCCACGACGCCCCCGGCGATGGTGGTGCAGCCCCGGGTCGCCGGCGCTCCACCCGGTCCGCTCCTCGCGGGCTCCAGGGTCGTACTGTCCGCAGGCGTGCGGAACTCGTCCGTGTCGGGTTTCCGCAGTGTCTGTGCCATCGGCTCCGTCATGCGAAGCCACCTCCTCCGGGAGTGCGCGGGCGACCCGTCCGGCCGCCCCCTGCCTCTGCGAGTACCGTGCCCACGCCGGAACATGCGGGCGGGGGCGGACCGATCCGCGGCGCGTGCCGCACCGCTCGTCGCTGGCGCGGCCGCGGCCGTCGTCACGCCCTTCGACGGCGTGCTGTTCAGCCTCCGTTCGGGCAGCCCGGCGCCCCCTTGCCGCCGCGCTGCGGCAGGCTGAGGTTGGGGGCGCCGTCGGGCCAGGTCAGGGCGATCGTCTTGGTCGTGCCGTCCGAGCGGAGCTGAACCACCGGGGTGGGCTTGCCCGCCGGAGTGCCGTCGCTGCCGAACGACAGCCATCCGCTGGCCCCCGGCAGCATCTGCGCGCAGTAGAACTGGTGCAGGATGCCGGTCTGCAACCCCGGGTTGCGCAACCCGACGGCGTCGCGCCGGCCCGCGCTGATCGCCGCCACGGCCGCGTCGTGAGTGAGCATGGCCTGTCCGCTGGCCAGGTCCGCGGGATCGAAGGAGAGCATCGGCACGTCCTTGTCGGCGGTCAGCGGCTGGCCGGTGCAGGGGTCGGGCCGGCCGGTGAACGCGGACCAGAACTGGTCGTAGTTGTGCTTGGCGTCGGAGCCGGGGCACTCCGTGCCCCATTCGTCGGGGCTGGCGAGCGCGGTGAACGCGACGGTGACCCGGCCCGATGCGATGCCGTTGAGTACGCCCTTGTCGTGGATGCTCTCCGAGGCGTCGTCTCCGGCCAGGATGTGCAGCTGGGCGATGCCGCACGGTGCGCCCTGCACCCAGTTCTCGACGAACGCGCCCAGATCGCGGCCTCGGCCGGCGAAGTAGACCACGGACGGCGCGGCCTGGCACAGGTTGGCGTGCATGAGGTTGAACTGCTGCACCAGATAGTCCTGTCGGCCCGAACCCGCCGGCAGATCGTTGGGCGAGGTGTACGGGAGCACGGTGACGGTACGGTTCGGCGCCCCGAAGCGGGTCTTGGCCGCCGTCGCGAGCGTCTGCGTGTAGTCGTCTCCGGTGACGCTGTCCGCGACGACGGCGAGCGCGGTCACCGCCGGCTTGAGCGTGGAGACGTACTGGGTCGCGGCGACCACCGAGTCCGAATTGGTCGGTGAGACCCGGAACATGTCGATGATCTGCTTCTTGCCGGCGGGGTCGGCGGGGTCGATGTTCATCGAGTCGCCCGTGACCGTGGAGCCGACGACCGGTATGTGCAGCCGCGAGGAGATCGCCGCCGCGGCGCGCCGGGTCTGGTCGGTGCTCTGGCCGAGCCCGACGACCGCGGAGATGTGCTCGGCGCTCGCCTTCTCCTTCAGCTTGTCCACGGTCACCGCCCAACCGCCGTACTGGCTGCCCATGTTGGCGAGGTACAGCTTGATGGCGGGAGTACTGCCGTAGGCGGCGGTGTTGTTGGCCCGCCAGACCGCCGCGAGGGCCCCTTCGATGTTGGGGTACAGCGAACCGTAGGTGAGGGTGTCCACGTCGGAGACCGGTGAGAGGTCGAGCATCAGGACGATGCTGGTGTAGTCCCCCTTCACCTCGTCGTTGGACGCCTTGACCGCGTTCTCCAACTCCCGCATGCGGGGCGGTTCGTGGTCGGTGAACGGGGTGCTGTCGATGTTCACTCCGGCGCAGGCGAGCGGGGTTCCCGTCGCGGTCATGCCGGAGCCGCAGGTCAGCGAGGGCGGGAAGAGCCGGCCGTAGCCCCAGCGGCCGCCGAACACGAGGCCGGCCAGGATCACGAGCGCCGCGACGACCGAAAGGGTGCGGTGACGGCGCAGCCGGCCGAAGCGGGGGTTGCCTACAGCGGGTGGCATGGACACTCCTTGCGGTGCGGTCGGTGGCCGCGGCGGTGCCGCGGCCACCGCGGGGCTAGGCGAAGGCGGCCGCCGCCTGCTGGAGCGGACTGACGTCCAGCAGACGGGAGTTGTGCGCGAGACGGGTGAAGCATTCCTGGATCTCGCCGTCCCAGCGCCGGGTGTGCTCGGTCAGCGGGTCGTTGTAGAGCCACAGCAGGGCGAGCAGCTTCGCGGTCGCCACCGCGAGGACCGTCTGCCCGCGGTCCTCGACACCGTCGAGCAGCAGGGCGTACGCCTCCTGGGGCGAGCGCTTGTACAGCAGCCGGCAGGGGGCCGAGGTGAGGTAGTCGAGCAGGCGGATCCAGGCGCGGTGGTCGTCGTCGAAGCGGTCGGCCAGGGCCGCGGCGACCGGGGTGAAGCGGCCGAGCGCCAGGTCGTGGAAGAGCCTTCGTTCGACGGCCGCGGCCTCTCCGCCCGGGACCGGCAGCGCGGCCAGCGCGAGCGCCTGGCCCGCGAACACGTCGTGCCAGGGGTTCACTTCGTCCGGCCGCGCCGGCCGGGCGGAGTTCAGCGCCGTCAGGACCGAGCGGGCCAGCCAGGGGTGCAGGGTGGCCGGGCCGTCGGCGTCGTCGCCCCAGCCGATCCGCCGGATGCGTGAGGGGCGGTGGGTGAAGGTGCTCACCCACAGGTGGCGGCGCAGGAGTTCGAGGCTGCGCGGGAGTTCCGTGGAGGTGGCGGGGAGCCGCGGGTCGTGGGCCGTGCGCACATCGGCGAGGTAGGCGGCGGCGAGCACGACCGCGGGGGCGGTGCTCCAGGCGGCGCCGGGCACGGGGAGGCCCTCGGGCAGGCCGGCCTCCAGGGCGCGGACCCACAGGGGCGTGCCGTCCTCGTCGGCCGGGGCGAGCAGCGAGAGGACGGGCCCCGTGCCGTGCGGCGCCGGATGCGTGCCGGGTGGTTCGTCGAGGACGGCGGAGACCGCGCCGCGGTGGCCCCCGGTGAGCCGGTGGACGACGGATGCGGGCAGGGGCCGGGCGGGTGACGGGTCGGAGCGGTCCATCGCGTATCCGACCTGGTCCTCGGTCATCGGGTCGAGCCACACGGGATACCACCAGGCGGCCGCGGGCCCGCGTTCGACGCCCACGGCGGCCTCGTTGTCCCGCGCCCACAGCGACCGGGTCGCCCGGGAGAGCAGCGGCACACGACGCTGGGGAGTGGCGGTCAGCGGCGTCGAGCGCCAGGGTTCGCACCACCAGGACGTCCACTCGGACTGCCACTGCTCGCACGCGGACAGCACCAGGAGCGGATCGGCCGCGCCCGAACCGTCCACGTCGGCCTGCTGGTTGCGTGAGCGCGCCGCCGCGAGTTCGGTCAGGAAGCGGCGCCCGGCCGGGGTCTGCGCGCCGTCGGCCAGGAGCACCCAGGCGTGGTCGTGCCGGTCATGGCGTGCGGCCCGGGTGGGCAGCACGCACGAGCACGTGGAACGCAGCGGAGGATGACGCTCCGCCTGGTCCTTGACGTCGGCGAGGAAGGCCGCCATCAGGGGACCGACGGCGGCGGACCTGGAGGTGGAACTCAGCCTGATCAACGCGTCGATGGAGCGGGCCGACTCGGCCTCGGGAACGCTGATGTGCCAGCGCAGCGCGTCCCGTACGCCCCACCGCGCCGCGCTCTGCAGCAGGGACCCGATCACGGGCTTGGCCCGGTCGCGGACGGCGGACACCACCTCGCGCGCGGGTCCCGACACGAGCGGGCTGAGCGCGCCCTGGGCGACGACGTCCACGGTGGTGGCCGCCACCTGCTCCAGCTGCCGGAAGGCCCTGCCCCGGCGGGTGTTGCTGGTGTACTGCTGAATGAGGTCGCGTATCTGGTCGGCGGCGCGCCCGCGGTCGGGGTCCAGGTTCTCGTTGAGGGCGAGCAGCCCGAGACCGAAACGGTGGAAGACCGGTGGCTGGCGCAGGTTGTCCCAGCCGCGCATCATCTGGAACGCGGCCAGCGCGGCCGCCGACACCGGATCGACCGGGTTGTCGTCGAAGTCGATCGCCGCGTGGACCACCGTCGAACCGCACGCCCGCGACACCGCCTTCAGCAGATCGGACTTGCCCGACTGCCGGGGCCCGAGCAGCGCCACGATCGGCTGCCGCTGCCCCGGGTACCGCCACAACATGTGCCGCAGGAACGCGTCCGCTCCCTCTGCCGCGTCAAGATCCCCCACCCCACTCACCGCCCCCCCGGAACCGACGCGCACAGGGCGCACCTTCCGCATCGATTGACACGGAAGGTAACACCTCAAGGACGCGTTGCGACGGGTGTTCCCGTACATCGCTCCGAAGGAGCTTCACCGGTGAGGCAGTTGCGGGGATTCAGGGCGGAGCCCGGCGCCGTGCGGTGGCGTCAACTGCGCACGTGCGCGCCGCAGTTGGCGCACCGGGTCCGGTTCACTCGGGGGCCAGGGAGGTGACCGGAGCGGTGCGCAGGTGGGCCCGGCCCGAGCGGACCGCCCACACGAACACGGCGAGCGCGACGACGCCCACCACCAAGGAGTCGTACGGCGCCGGAAGTTCGCCCGAGCCGCCGAAGGTCCCGAGCCAGGACAGCAGGGTCAGGGCCGCCAGGTGGAAGACGAGCCAGGCGCCGTTGCGCAGCTCCTCGCGCGGCGGCCGCCCGTCGGTCTCGCGGCGCAGCATCAGGAACAGGGGCACGCCCGCGAGGACCAGAGGCAGGGCGAGCCGCAGGTGGTGCCATCCCGACCAGTAGACGAACTCGCTGGCCACGACGAAGCTGATGGGCGCGATCCAGTGCACCCCGGGTACCTGCCCGTCCGCCGGCGGAAGCCCGCGCTCCTTGCCGTGGGCGCGGAACGCGGCGACGGCGACCGCGGAAGCCGCGTACACGAGCAAATACATGTCGCCCATCACGCTGACGATGTCCTGCCAGCCTCCGAACGGCAGCATGAACAGGACGATCACGACGAGGTTGAGCAGGAGGGCGCGGCGCGCCATGCCGGAGCGGGGGTCGATCCGCATGAAGAAGCGCGGCAGCAGCCCGTTCTTGGCCAGGGCGTAGGTGTGCCGGGCGTCGATGGCGACGCCGACGTAGGCCGAGCCGCCGGGTGAGACCACCGCGTCCGCGTAGAGCAGGGTGGCGAGCCAGTGCAGGTTGAGCACGAGGGCGAGCTGGCCGAAGGGCGAGTCGAAGTTGACGCCGTGCCAGCCGTGGGTGAGGAGGGAGTCGGGAACGGTGAAGAGGAAGGCCAGTTGGAGGCCCAGGTAGACCAGGACCGCGAGTCCGATCCCGGTCAGTACGGCGAGCGGCACGGTGCGGCGCGGGTTGCGGGCCTCCCCGGAGAAGTCCAGCGGCGCCTGGAAGCCGTTGACGGAGTAGACGATTCCGCCGCCGGCCAGCGCGGTCAGGCACGCGGCGTACCCGTACGGTGCGAAGCCGCCGTGGTCGGTGAGGCGGCCCGCGTGGGTTCCGGAGAGGAAGAGGGCGACCACCGTGAGGACGGGGACGAGGACCTTGAACAGCGACACCAGGTTGTTGAGGCGCGCGAAGGCCCGTACGGCGAACCAGTTGAGCGCGGTCAGCAGGATGCTCAGGCCGGTGGCGACGGCGAGCCCGGAACCGGTGAGGCGGCCGTGGTCGTAGAGCGCGGGCAGATAGTGCGCGGCGTACTGCATGATCGCGCTGATCTCGGCCGCGGTGCCGCCGACCGAGAGCAGCACGGACCAGCCGATGACGGTGCCCACCAGGCGGCCGCTCGCGTACAGCGGCCACCGCACGGTGCCGCCGCCCTCCGGGCGGGTGGCCCCGAGCTCCACCATGACCAGGGCCACCAGGGCACACAGGACACCGGCCCCGACCCAGGAGAGCAGCACGGCGGGCCCCGCGGTCTGCGCGGCGAACATGGCGGCGAACAGCCAGCCGGAGCCGAGGATGTTGGAGAACCCGATCGCGGTCAGGCTCCAGAATCCGAGCTCTTTGCGGAGCCTGCGCTCTTCGCCGAGGACCGTCAGGACCGCGGGGGTCTCCCCCGGCTGCGTCGGCCGCACGCGCACCCGCCTCCTTGCATGACATGAGGACACTGGAGGACACCAGAGTGCTCAGCGTGTCATGTCCCGCGCCGGGTGTCCGCGAGGAGGACGCCCGAGTCCTACCAGGTTTCCACGGCGAAGCTGACGCCCGCGGCGTCGGTCTGCAGGCTCAGCTTCACGTCGTTGCGGGTGATGTTCACGTCGACGGACCCGGTCGCGGAGGTGACGTGCACGTTCTCGATGTCGCGCCACATGTGTCCGTCGTGGATGGCGACGCGGACCGATCCGGTCGCGGGGGCGTCCGTGATCTGGTCCATGCCGAGGTGCAGCCTGCGGTTGTAGGCGTCCCACGCGGTGCCGTGCGGCAACAGCACGACGGTGGGCTGGCCGCCCGGGTCGACGCGGCCGGTGATCCATTGGGGCATGTCGGTCTCCTCGGGCGGTGTGGGCTGGAACGAGAGCGTCCAGCGGCGCAGTTCGGCGGTGCCGGCCAGCGGGCAGTAGTCGCGGTCGAGCCCACCGGACTCGCCGTACTGGTGGAACAGCCAAGGGGCCTGGATGCCGGGGTCCCCGGCGGCGCGTCCCGCCGTGGCGATCCACAGGAAGTCGGCGTAGAAGCCGTCCTGGTCGACGTTGCGCCAGTAGTCGAGGTTGGCGTACATACCGACGGGGTTGTGCGGCAGACGGCCCTTGACATAGCGCAACCAGGCGTCCTTGTAGGCGCGTTGGGTGGCCTTGGGCACGCCGGAGTTGGCCGGGTCGTATCCCTCCCAGTCGAGGATCACGACGTCGCCCGGCCGCCAGTCGACCTGGGCGATGAAGTAGTCGGCCTCGGCCCGGGGGCTGTTGCCCATGTTCGGGTAGTGGTAGCCGCCCCACACGAGCCCGTTGGCCTTGGCGTGGTCGCGCTGGGCGACCCAGCGCGGATTGATGTACGAGAGTCCTTCGGTGACCTTGACGAAGGCGAAGGACAGGCCGCTCGTATTCGGTGTCGACGACTGGTACGAAGCCCAGTCCTGCCCGTAGATCCCCATCAGACACCTTCCGCGAGCGGGCCGGAACCACCTCTTCCTCTCTCTTGCTTGCCCGCATTGGAGCGGCCCGACTCCCGCACCGGCGTGTCGCGCTCCGCTTTCTCGCGGCACGCGTGGGGCCGCCCACGACGCGTGGGCGGCCCGGTGTACGGCGGTGTGACGGGTGTTACCGCGCCGCCGGGCCGCGGTTCCTGCGGCGGCGTACGGCGAGGGCCGCGCCCACACCGCCCGCCGCGAGGGCCGCGGCGACGATCCCGGCCGGCCGGAGCACCGAGGACGCGCCGGACTCGGCCAGGCGCTCATCGGCGGTCCGGGGGGCCGTGGCGTTGCCGGCGCCGGTGGTGGCGGCCGCGCCGGGACCCGCTGCGGGCGGCGCCGGGTACGTGGGGATGTCCCTGACGGACCTCACCGACCCGTCGGTGTTCAGGAGCACCTGCTTGCCGTTGGGGTGCTTGAAGTCGAAGGCCGAGGTCAGTGAGTTCGCACGGGCGTCGAAGGAGGCGTCACCGAGCCGTCCGGTGCCCCAGTTGTCCTCGATGAAGCGGGTGATGGAGGCCTGCTCGGTCAGGGTGTGGTCGACCGCGTTGACCCTGCTGTACGGGGAGATGACGAGGAGGGGCTGGCGGGTGCCGGGGCCGCAGCGGTCGCTGTAGCCGCCGGCGGCGGCCGGAGCCGCCCGGCAGGCGGGGCTGTCCGCGGGCTTGCCGCTGGAACCCGGCTTGGTGTCCTTCGAGCCGTTCTGCGGCCTGGCATAGGCGTGGTCGTACCAGCCGTCGGAGTCGTCGTAGGCGATGAGGACCGCGGTGTCCTTCCACTGGCGGGACTGCTGGATCTTGTTGATCTGTTCGACGAGGAAGTGCTGCTCGTCGATCGGGTCGGAGTACGAGGCGTGGCCGTCCTGGAACTGGGCCGCCTTCAGGAAGCTCACCGAGGGCAGGCTGCCCGCCGCGAGCGCGGCGTCGAAGTCGGTGAGGTCGTAGTTGTGGTTGGCCCGGCCGTCGTGGCCGATCTCGGCGGTGTCCTCGGGCGGCAGGTGGTGCGGGTTGGACGTCGACTCGTAGTACTGGAAGGGCGCGTGGTGCGGGCTGTAGTCCACCATCGCCGCGCCACCCACATTGGTGTGGGTCCTCCCCGAGCACTTCGCGTGATCGTCCCGCTCGCCGCTCCAGGGGGTGCTGGGCCTGAAGCCGCCCTGGAACCAGCCCCAGGAGACCTTGCGCCGGTTGAGCAGGTCGCCGATGTTGCGGCCCCGCAGGGCGGCCAGCGCGTCCTTGCTGGTGTGGTCCTTGTCCGAACAGTCGTCGTACGCGGGGTCGGGATCGTTGGTGAGGGTGCCGACGCCGCGGGCGTCGGGCGAGGTGACCGCGTACGGATCGGGCGTGGTGGTCTGCTCGGGGTGCTCGGTGCCCGAGGCGGGGTCGGTGGAGATCACCCCGTGGGTCTGCGCCGAGACGAGGTTGATCGCGCCGGGTGTGGAGGGGCCGTAGGTGGTGCTGAAGGAGTTGTCGCCGAGCGTGTAGTGCTGGGCGTAGTTCCACATCGCCGTGACGGTGTTGCCGTCGTAGTAGTCCATGACCAGGCCGGGCTCGCCGAACAGGTTGCCCGAGCACTTGCCCGAGTCGGTGTTCTGCACGTACTGGTCGGCCCTGCCGGCGTTGGCCGCGTACTGCTCGGGGCCGTAGCTGTGGTTCTGGTCGCAGGTCAGGGCCTGCTCGGGGGTGAGCCGTTTGGGCGGGTACTGGTTCGGATTCTTCTCCAGGAGCCCGGCGTTGCGCAGTGTGTCGATGTCCTTCGGCGTGTGCCGGTCCGCGGTGAACCTCGTGCCGTCGGTGTTGGCCGCCACCGGGTAGGTGCCGAAGTAGTGATCGAAGGACACGTTCTCCTGGAAGATCACCACCAGGTGTTTGACCGGGGTGGCGGTGTGGCCGCCGGGATGGTCCGCCGGGTCCGCGAGAGCCGGACCCGTGCCGCTCAGAAGGCCGAGCGCCGCCGCCCCGGCGAGGGCTCCCCAGCGTCCGGTCCGGCGCCCGCTGCCCACCGCGCTGCCTTTGCTTCCCATGCTGCCCGTGCCTCCACTGGCGGCCGGCGTGCGGCCGCCGTCGTGATGTCGTTGACAGAACACGATGCTTCGCGCGCACCACTACACCGCGCTCGCCCCACCGTGTCCTCCGGGTGAACGGCCCGTCCGAACGGCGAGGCCGGAACGCGACCCCGCGTCGGCGGAGTGCCGGGGCGCCCTGTCCTCACGTGAGCAGGGCCCGGCCGAACCAGTCGGACCGGTCCCGCACCCCGGGCAGGGCGAAGAAGTAGCCGCCGCCGAACGGCTTGATGTAGTCGGTCAACGGCTCGCCCTTCAGCCGGTTCTGTACGGTCTCGAACTGGCGGGCCGGGTCCTGCTGGTAGCAGCAGAAGACGAGTCCCATGTCGAGGTCGCCGTTGGCGTCCGTGCCCCGGTCGTAGTTGTAGCCGCGGCGCAGGATCCGCGCGCTCTCGCTCGGCGGCCCGGACCGCGGATTGGCGAGCCGGATGTGGCTGTCCAGGGGGATCACATCTCCCTTGGGATCCTCCGCGAACCTCGGTTCGTCGAACTCGGCGGAGCCGTCCAGCGGTGCGCCGGTGTCGCGGCTGCGCCCGAACATCCGCTCCTGTTCGCTGAGCGAGACCCGGTCCCAGAACTCCACCATCATTCGGATGAGGCGCACGACCTGGTAGCTGCCGCCGGCCGTCCACGCGGGTTCCGCCCCGCCCGCGCGCACCCAGACCAGCCGGTCCATCGCGGCGGCGTCGGCGGTGTCCGGGTTCGCGGTGCCGTCCTTGAACCCCATGTGGTTGCGGGGCGTTCCGCTCGGCCGCGGTGGACTGGTGAAGCCGTCCATGCGCCAGCGCACCTGCATCGCGCCGCGGGTGTGCCGGGCGATGTCACGCAGGGCGTGCAGGACGACGTCCGGGCTGTCGGCGCACAGCTGCACGCTCAGATCTCCGTGGCACCAGGCCGCGTCGAGGTCGTCGTCGGGGAAGGCCGGCATCGCGGTGAGCCGGGCCGGTCCGCGGCCCGCGAGGCCGAAGCGGTCGTCGAAGAGGGAGGCGCCGACGGCTGCCGTGACGCTCACCCCTCCGGTGGGTCCCTGGGGCCCGAGCACGCCCGAGTCACTGGGCGGCGCGGTGATGCCCACCGGGGTCGGTGAGCCTCCCGTGGCCAGGAAGCGGGCCCGTGCCGTGAGCGTCCGCAGCAGCTCGGTGAGCTCCCCACGGTCCGCGGCCGTCACGTCGAAGGACACCAACGCCGTTGCCCGACAAGGGGGTTGGAGGATCCCGGCCTGATGCGTCCCGTGGAAGTCCACGTGCGCGGCGGCGGCGTCGGCCGCCCCCGCACGGGCCGGGCCTGGGATGGCACGGGACAGGGCGGCCCCCGCGACGGCGGCCCCCGCCCCCGCGGCCGCACCCCGCAGCAGTCCCCGTCGCCCCACCCCGCTCATGCCGTCCTCCGTGGGTCGCAGATCGTCGCCACCGGGGCGAGGAGTTCCACCGCCTGCCCGATGTCGCTGTTGAGCCGCTGCCTGTCCTGGTGGCCGAGCCGGTCGAGCGGTGTCCACGTGCCGTCGCTCGCGAAGCCGTCCAGGGTGCGCCGGCTGCGGTCGAGCCAGGCGTCGAGGCGCGGCAGGTCCGGGTAGCGGCCGGTGAGCAACGGGCGCAGCAGGGTGATCAGTTCGCGTGTGCCGTCGAGGTTGGCGCGGGCGGTGGCCAGGCTCGTGCCGCTGCCGTAGTCGCCGCGGCCGGTCAGTTCCGACCGGTCGGTGACTTCCAGGATCTCGTGGGCGCGCAGGCCGAGTTGCGCGGGGTCGAGCCGCTCTCGCGGCCAGGACGCGCGCAGCGCGTGCACGGCCCGGGACAGCCGGTCGGCGGGTCCGCGCAGGGATGCGGCCGACTCGCCGTGCCACAGGCCGTACTCGACACGGTGGAAGCCCTCGAAGCCGCGGGCGGCCCCGGCGTCGGCGGGAGCGGGGTCGGCGCCGTTGATGGCGCCGTCCGCGTCGCCGAACGCGTCGTAGGCGGCGCCCATCCGCTCGTAGACCAGGTGCGCGGGCAGCCAGGCGGCGCGCGCCGCGTCCAGGTCGCCACCGTCCACGGCCCGCTTCAACTCATCGGTGAGGTCGTCGAGTTCGACGCTCCTAGCCGTGATCCAGCCCTGGTAGGAGAGAGCCACCGGGATGAGGTCGTGCTGGGTTATCGGGACCACCGCGGGGCCGCCGCCGGCCGGAGCACCCGCGACCTTCACGGTGGGGCCGGTGACGGCGTCGGCGTCGTCCGGCAGACACCTGAACGCGTAGGCGCCGCCGCCGAGAACGACCCGCATCTCGCGGGTGGTGCCGGGCGCGAGGCCCTCGACCTCGCCGTGGACGGCGCCGGTCGCGGGGTCGGTGAGATAGACCTCGGCTGCCGTCGTGGACGTGTTGCGCAGGGCGAAGACCTGGGGCCCCGCCGTGCCGCCGCTCCATCCCCTGCCACAGGCGCCGGCCGAGACCTCGACGGAGGCCGGCTTCTTCGCCGCCGGGCTCTTCGCGTCCGAGCCGTCGCCGAGCGGGCCGAGGGCCCGGACGCCCCCGGCCACCAGAGCGGCGAGCGCCACCACGGCCACGACGACGGCCGGGCGCCGCGCCCCGGCCCGCCGGGCCCCGCGAGCCGGCCGGCCGGACCCCTCCTCGGGTGCGGAAGGTGCCCGGCCCGGCCCCGGGTCGGGGTCGCTCATCACGGCACTCCGTTCGGGTCGGCGGGAGGTCGACGCCGCCCATGCTAGGCACCCGGTGACGGCCGGACGCGCAGCCGCGGGGCCGCGCGTCCGGATTCGTGCCCGCGTTCACCGGCACGTCGCCGGTTCGGTCTCCGGGCCGCGAAGGTCAGGCGTCCCCGCCGACCCGGATGACGATCTTGCCGTGGGCGTGGCCCGTCTGGCTGAGTTCGAACGCGTCCGCCAGGCGCTCCAGGGGGAACGTCTCGGCGACCGGGACCTTGAGCTGCCCCGCGTCCGCGAGGCCGGCGAGCGTGTCGAGGCCGGCCCCGTCGGGGCGTACCCACATCCACTGACCGCCCGCCTCCATGACCGAGGGGTCGGCGATGGAGGCGTGGCGGCCGCCGTCGCGCAGGACGGCCCGGGTGGTGTCGAGGACCCCGCCGACGTAGTCGACGACGACGTCCACGCCGTCGGGGGCAAGGGCCCGGATGCGCTCGGCGGCGCCGTCGCCGTAGGTCACGGGCTCGGCGCCGAGTTCGCGCAGCCGGTCGTGGTTGCGCTCCGACGCGGTGCCGATGACCCGCGCGCCCAGGGCCCGCGCGATCTGTACGCCGAACGTGCCGACGCCGCCCGCGGCGCCGTGCACCAGGACGGTGTCGCCCTTGCCGGTGCCGAGCCGGGTCAGGGTCTGCTGGGCGGTGAGCCCCGCCAGGGGAACACCGGCGGACTCCTCCCAGCTCAGCGACTTCGGGCGGCGTGCGAGAGCCCGCACGGGCACGGTCACGAACTCGGCGAAGGTGCCGCCGTGGACGTAGTCCTTGCGGGCGTAGGCGTAGACCTCGTCGCCCTCCTTCCACTCCGGGGTGTCGATGCCGACGCGCTCCACGACCCCGGCGACGTCCCAGCCCGGGACGACCGGGAAGACGGTGTCCATCATGCCGTCGAGGCCGCCGGACATGATCTTCCAGTCGACCGGGTTGACGGCCGCGCAGCGCACCCGTACGAGCACCTCGCCTGGGCCCACCTTCGGCAGGGGCTGCTCGGTGAGGCCGAGCACGGAGTTGTCCCCGTACCCGGTGTACGTCATGGCCTTCATGGTGCTCTTCTCGGTGCTTGCGGAGCTGGTGGGCATCGCGTGCTCTCTCCCGACGTCGAGGTGGCGGGGAGGCCCGCACGGCGGCCGGCCTCCCTGGTCCCTACGATTCTGGTGCCCGCCGCGCGGGCCCGCCCCCCGGACGGCCGGACCGGCCGGACCCTGCCGGACCTGCCGCGGGATGGCGGCCGGGAACGCGGCCCGGGGCTCAGCCCGCGTAGACGTCCTCCACGTACCGGCCCTCGGCGGTCAGCCGGCCCAGCCAGGCTTCGGCGTCCGCCGCCGAAGCCCCCGTGCGCCCCGCGTACATCTCGCGGAACGCGGCGCGCACGCCCGGCGCCATGCGGGCGCCGTCGCCGCACACGTACACCCGCGCGCCCGCTTGGAGGAGCGGCCAGAGGTCGTCCGCCTCGGCGGCGATGCGGTGCTGCACGAAGCGGCCGGCGCCGTCGGCGGGGGCGCTGAAGGCGGGTCGCAGCGAGAGGGCGCCGGCCCGTTCGGCGGCGCGGAGTTCGTCGGCGTGGAGGAAATCGACCTCGGGCGCGTCGCAGCCGAAGTACAGGACGGCAGGGGTGGGTTGACGACGCGTCAGGAGGTCGGCGACGGCTCCGCGGAAGGGAGCCAGGCCCGTGCCAGCGGCGATCATGATGACGGGTTCCGGCGCGTTGGGCGCGATGCGGAAGACGTCGCGGCAGGGCTGGACGCGGGCGAGCACCGTGTCACCGGGCCGCAGCGAGTGCAGATGGCCGGAGCCGGTCCCACCGGGGTTGAGCGCGACCATCAGCTCGGCGTGCCGCGGGTCGCGGGCGGGCGAGGAGGACACGGAGTACTGGCGGGGACGCAGCGGGGGCAGCAGCTTCAGGATGGTGGGCCAGTCGAGGGCGCCCCGCAGTGCGGGATGGTCCTCGATGAGCCCGAGGAGGGGGCGCGGGTCGTCGGCCGTGAGGCCTTCGAGGGCGGCACGCTCGGGCGGGCAGGGGTTGTGGGCGGCGAGCAGGGTGATCTGTTCCGCGCTCGGCCTGTTACCCAACTCCACGTAGTGCGTGAGGAGTTCGCGCACCGACAGCGGGCGGTCGACGGGCAGCGTGTCGGCCGCCGAGCCATGGGCGTGGATGTTCACCAGGGTGTCGGGGTCGACGCCGAGGGCTGCGGCGGCGCGGGCCACGACCGCGGGCGCGTTGGCGGGCAGCACGGCGAGGTGGTCGGCGGTGCGGTAGTCGACGCCGTCGGGCAGGGCCAGGCGCAGGAAGCGCTTGGGGCGCGGGTGGCCGGGCTTCGTCAGGTCGCGGGCCTCGGTGACGGTCATCTCCGTCAGGCCGTGCCGCGCGGCCAGGGCCTCCCGGGGCCCGCCGGTGATCTCGGTGACGGTGTACGCGGCCTCGGCGGTCGCCGTGGCGGCGCCTACGCTGTCGGGGTCGCCGTACCGTTCGAGCAGCGCCACCCGCAGGCTGTGCGCGAACTCCCTTACTTTACCCGCGAGTTCACCGGAGGCGTCGGCTTCGGCGCGGGGCAGGAGCCGCTCACCGCCGAGGGCGGCGAGGCGTTCGTCGATGAGGGTGGGCACGCGCTGGTAGGTGGCGGTCCAGTTGCGGTCCCCGACGCCGAGCACGGCGTACGGCACGCCGTCGGCCGCGCCGGGCTCCGCCTGCTCGGTCCAGCGGACGAACCGTGCCGCGTCGTCGGTCGGCTGTCCGTTGTAGGAGGCGGCCACGATGACGACGGGCCGGTCTCGGGGCAGCGCGCCCGCGTGGGCGTCGAGCGGGGCGACCCCGGCGGTGAGGCCCAGGGCGGTGGCCTCGGCGGCGAGGCGCTCGGCGAACTCGCGGCACGTGCCGTAGTTCGTGCCGTGCAGGAGCAGCAGACCGGTGCCCCGGCGGACCCGGGCGGGCAGGGCCGGCGCGGCATCGGCGGTGCCGCGCGCCGCGGAGCCGTGCGTGCCGGGCAGCGCGGCCCGGTCGAGGGCCCGGTCGGCGGGGGTGCGCGGGATCGGGGAGAGGGTGAACCCGTCGGGCTTGAGGGTGAGCGTCTCCTTGATGCGCAGCCGGTAGTCGGCCGAGTCCACGAAGCGGTAGCGGTGGGCGAGCAGCGCGAGCAGCATCGTCGCCTCGTGCAGCGCGAACTGCCGCCCGATGCAGGCCCGTTCACCGGTGCCGAACGGCTTGTAGGCGTGCGGCGAACGAGCCGCCTCCGCCTCGGGTGTGAAGCGCGCGGGGTCGAAGAGCTCCGGGTTGTCGCCCCAGACGGGGTCGCGGTGCAGCATCGGCGTGAGCACGGTGACCAGGTCGCCCGCGCGCAGCGCGAGACGGCCGCCGAGCAGGGTGTCCTCGCGGGCCTGCCGGGTGAAGGCGGCGGCCGTCGGCCACAGGCGCAGCGTCTCGCTCAGCACCTGGCGGGTGAAGCGCAGCTTGCCGATGTCCTCGAAGGACGGGTCGGGGTCCGTGGTGTCGCCCCACAGTTCGTCGGCCTCGCGCTGGACGAGCCGCAGCGCGGTCGGGTCCTTGAGCAGGTGGTGGAGCGCGAAGGACAGGGTGCCCGATGTGGTCTCGTGTCCCGCGATGAGGAAGGTGATGACCTGGTTGCGGATGTTGGCCGTGTCCAGGGTGGTGCCGTCGCCCGGGTGCGTGGTGCCCAGCATCAGGCCGAGCAGGTCGTCGGCGGAGGTGTCCCCGCTTCCGGTGCGGGTGGCGATGACCTCGTCGACCACGGAGGCGAGGTAGGCGGAGTCCCGTTCGAACCGTGCGTCCTGCTCGCTGTGGTCGGCGTCGGGGGCGCGGCCGAGCCGGCGCATGCTCCACTCCAGGCAGCGCACCATGGCCTCGACGAAGGGGTGGGGGGTGGCCCGTCCGAACGAGTCGAAGTCGAAGCCGAACCCGGCGAGGCCGATGGTGTCCAGGGTCATGCGCGTCATGTCGTCGGCGACGTCGACCGCCGAACCGAGCGCCGCCCGCCGGTCCCAGCTCTCCATGACGCGGCGTGCGACGCGCAGCATCGCCGGGTGGTAGGTGCGCATCGAGCCGAGCGCGAAGGCCGGCATCAGGATGTCGTGCGCCTTGGCCCAGTTCGACTCGTCGTTGTAGGCGGTGAACAGCCCGTCACCGGTGAACTCGCGTACGTGGTCGAGGGCCTTCGAGATGCCCTTGGAGAAGCGGGTCTCGTCGGCGAGTTCGGTGACCAGGTCGAGCGAACTGGCGAAATAGTGCTCGTGCTCGCCCAGACGCCGGCGGAACAACGGCCCGTAGGACCGGGCCAGCTCCATGGCCTGCTGGATGGGCGTTTCGCCGAGCCCTCGGGCCGTGATGTCCACGAGGGGGACTGCGCCGTCGTCGGCGGGACGTGCTGCGCTGGGGATCAGGATCGTGTCCGTCATGGTTCCAGCCTCACCCGCCCGGTGTGCTGCCCCGGAGCGCTGGACTGCATGATTGTGCAGTGGTTTCTCGCGTCCGGTACTTGCGGACGGACCTGGAAGGGGCGGTGGCAGCCGGCATGGTCGACGAGCAGGCGGCGGTGGAGGACATCAGCACCTGGCGCAACCACTTCCTGAACCTGTTCGACCGCATCCCCATGCCGATCGCGCTGTGCCGGATCGACGGCGAGGTGCACGTCGCCAATCCCGCGATGGCCGCCGAGTGGGGCACCGCCCCCGGCCGGCTGCGGGGACGTTCGCTGCGCGAGCTGTTCACGCCGCGCTCGGAGGACCAGATCGAGCGTCTGGTCAGGGCGCTGCGTGCGGGGCGCACGTCCCGTTATCCCATCGAGGTGACCTGGCGTGCGGGCTCCGACGGCGCCGAGCGCCACGGCGAGTTCACCATCGACCCGATCATGGGGGCTCCCGGGCCGCCGCCGGTGCTCCTCGCCATGCTGTACGTCCGCCAGGAGCATCCCGAGCCACCCGCGCCGCGCGGTGCGGTGAGCGAGGCGCAGGCCCGCATCCTGGCCCTCGCGGCGTCCGGGGCGACCACGGCCGTCATCGGCAAGGACCTCGGTCTGACCGTCGACGGCGTCAACTACCACCTGGCGCGGCTCTCCCAGCGCTGGCGCGTGCAGGGGCGGACGGCTCTGGTGGCCAAGGCGTACGCACTGGGCGTCCTCGCCCCCGGCCACTGGCCCCCGGCGACGGCGGACGGCGTCACCACGCCCTGACGGCCGCCCGTCCGCTGCCGTCTTCCACGTGCGGCCGGCCGTCCGCGTCACCCGCCGCGCCACGAGGCCGAGTTGGCGACGCCGGCCCGGAGCGCTCCTTGCGTGTTTTCGTCTCCCCGTGCACACAACCGTGTCGATGCTCTGCCTGTCTTGCGTGTGCGGCACATGGATTCGCGTGCCGTACGCCACCCGCATACGGCGGGCGGCGAACCGGAAGGGGCGGACGGCGACATGCCGAAGTGGAGAACGCGAAGCAAGCGGTACAGACGGGCGGTCCTACGGGCGCACACCCTGGTGGTCCTGATCGTCTCACTCGCGCTGCTGGCCGGCACCGCAGGACCGGCGGCCGCCGCGGCGCCCGCGCGGCCCGCGGCGCAGGGGAGCGCCCAGGACGCGCTCTCCGGGGCCGGCCTGGCCCGCTCCTCGCTGGTCACGCAGGCCAACGGCGACCTCACGGTCACCCTCGACACGGGCACTCCCTACGACCCTCAGGTCATGCAGCGTCAGTTCGACGAGGAGGGGCATCAGGGCCGCCTGAGCGACACGATCCGGCAGGCGGTCGACGAGGACCTGGGCGGCATCAACGACGACGACACGCACTGGGTGGACTTCGACGGCACCGTGAACATGGTCGGGAACACCGGCCTGTCCCTCACCGTCCCCGCCGCGGAGGTGCGGACGGCCGAGAGCTGGAAGCAGTACTTCTTCGCGATGGCCGCGGGGTATCTGGCGAAGTACCTCACCACGGCGGGCTGCTTCTGGGCCCTCCCGGAGGCCGCCCTCATGTGCCCCGTGATCGGACGGTTCACCGGATCCCTGATCAGGGGCCTGACGACGCAGTACTTCAATCATGAGCTCTCGGACCCGAAGGCCATCGCCAAGACGTTCCTCAACGCGCTCAAGGCCGCCGTGTGGCCCACCGCGCGCGACCGTCTCATCGCATGGCTGAAGCGTGAGTTCCCCGGTGTTCTGTCCCTCATCGCCGGGTCGGTCAAGGCACAGTTGAGCTCGTGGGCCGAGGCCGCGGGAGGGTGGATCGCCGAAGTGCTGCGGGACATGGCCGACATGCTCCCGGACGGGATCGCCGAGTGGGGGCCACCGCCGACGACGACGGACACTCACCCGCTGCGCGTCATGGTCGTGGGTGATTCCATGACCGAGGGCATGGAGGGCGACTGGACCTGGCGCTATCGGCTGTGGCAGTGGTTCCAGGACCAGAGCGTCAACGTCGACTTCGTCGGCCCGTACAAGGGGACCAAGCAGCCCGACCCGGCCGGCCCGCCGGCGCCGCCCCCGCTGCAGGGAGAGATCCAGAACCCCTCGGCCACGCCCCCGCCCGTCTCCGGCGCCTATGCCCCGGGCGTTCCGCCGAACTTCGACAGTGACCACTTCGCCGTGTGGGGGCGCCAGGCCGCCCAGGACAAGGACCTGATCGGTCCCATGGTCGCGCAGTACAAGCCGGACCTGATCCTCTTCGGCCTCGGGTTCAACGACATGGGCTGGTTCGTCAGCGATGCGAACGGCACCCTGGACAGCATGAAGACCCTGGTCGACCGGGCCCGCGCCGCGAAGCCGGACGTCAAGATGGCCGTGGCGAACGTGCCGCAGCGCCTGTTCATCAACGGCCGCCAGGACCTGGTCGACAAGACCAACCAGTACAACGCCCTGCTGAAGAACGCCATCCCGGCGTGGAGCACCTCGGCCTCCCCCGTGAAGCTCGTCGACTGGGCGGGCTCCTACAGCTGCTCACCCCAGTCGTGCTCCGCCGGCTACGACGGCCTGCACCCCAATGCGACGGGCGAGTACCAGATCGCCTATGCCTACGCTCGCACCCTCAACGAGCAGTTCGGTATCGGCCGGTCCACGCCGAGCGGCATCGCCTCCTTCCCCGGGCGTCCGGCCCCGCCGGTGTCGGGGCTCACGGCGCAGGCCGTTCCCAGCGGCATCGCGGTGACGTGGAATCCCGTGTTCGGGGCCCGCGGCTACACCGTCCGCTACCGGGTCGTCGGCGCCACGGACTGGACGGAGGTGACGGTGCCGACGAACCGGTACGACACCACCTGGACCGCGGACGGCTGGACCTGGGAGTACCAGGTCCGCACCGACAACAAGACCGACGGCACGTCGGCCTGGTCCATGACCAGCGCGACCGCGCATCCCCAGACCGCCGCCGCCCCCGGGAACATCGTCACGCGTGCGACGTCCACCGGCGTCGACGTGTCGTGGGACGCGGCGAAGGGCACGGGCACCGACAGCATCGACCGGTACCAGATCATCACCTGGGACAGGGACGTGCCCGGGGCGTACATCGGCGGCACGGCCGTCCGGGGAACGTCCGTGCACATCGACGGGCTCACGCCGGGCCACCACTACCTCGTCGCGCTCGCGACCTGGAACAAGGCGGGCGGCGGCATGCCCGGTGTGGCGCGGTCCGTGACCATCGGCGCGGGGACACCGGCCGTGCCTGCGAACGTGACCATCAGGTCCCTCGACGACACGACCGTCCAGCTGAACTGGCAGGGCTCACCGCAGGCCGCCGGGTACCGGGTGTGGTGGCGCAACATCAACGACCCGGGGCAGACCTACAAGACGGACGAGGACTTCTTCGACAACCCCGACCGGCAGGTCGCGTTCCTGTTCCCGGGCGCCTGGAACTTCGAGTTCTGCGTCAGCGCGATCAACGGCGCGCTGGAATCGGGCCGGTCCAGCTGTGTCTCCGTTCCGGCGCCTCCTTCGACCGGCGGATCCCAGCCCCCGCCCTCCGCGGGCAGTCGTCCGTCGGCGTCGGACCAGGCGGTGAGGTCCCCGTCCGAGGACGGCCGTCTGACCGAGCGGCAAAGGGACTTGGCCTCGGCCGTGCCCCTCGGCTGAGCCGTACGGCCTGCGACGCCCGGGGTCCCGCCAGGCCCGCGGGCATCCCAACGGCCCTGCGCGGGCGCCCGGTCGGGTGGCCGCGCAGGGCTCCCCCCATCACGGTCGGGGCTCCGGTGATCCGGCCGGTCTGGGCGTGTTCTTAGAGCGCTCTTACAACTCTTCGTTATCACTGCGCCATGGACACCACCACGGGGAACTCCCCCGGCGCGCGCCCGGTCCGCCGCCGTGCCCGGCGCTCCCTTCTTGCCGTCGCCGTCACCGCCGCCCTCGCGGGCGGCCCGACTCCCGCCGCCTCTGCCGTGACCGCCGGCGCCGCGGGGGTGCGGATCCATGACGGGCGGGTGGATCTGCCAGTGGACGGCGGCATGGCCACCATCGACCCCGCCACACTCGGGATCGACGCGCGTACCCACGACGGCCGTACCCTGCGGGTGTCGGACCCGGCCACCGGCGATCTGGGCCGCCCCGGCGACGTGACCCGGTCGGAGCGGGGAGCCCAGTGGTCCTACCCGGGCCGGGGCCTGCACGTCGAGGCCCGTGTCGAGCGCGGCAGGCTGCTCGTCGCGATGACCTCGGACCGTGACGCCACCCTGGCCTGGCCCGTCACGGGCGCCGATCCGGCCGCCGTCTCCCTCCAACTCCCGCGCGGCGAGGGCCTCTCACTGCCGGTCGCCGACTCCTTCTGGAACTCCTCGCGCGGCCAACTGGCGGGCTCCACTGAGGACATGACCTCCCAGCTCACGCTCCCCGTGTGGGGCTACGCGCTGCGCGGCGGCCACGGCGTCAGTTATCTCACCCCCACCGACATCGGTACGTCACTGGCGTACGCCTCCCGGGGCGGGCGCCTGCGCACCACGGCCGAGCACTCGTTCTCGCGGGCCGGGGCGACCGGTGACTACACCGTCGCCTTCGCCCTCACCGACGGTTCGGCGATCGCTCCCGCCGTCGACTACCGGCGCTGGCTGTCCGAACACGGCATGCTCGGCAGCCTCGCCGAGAAGATCCGCGAGAACCCCGAGACGGGCAAGCTGCTCGGCGCGTTCCATGCCTACGCCTGGGGCGGAGCCCGCCGCGCGCCGGCCGTGGAACACCTCGCCTCCCTGGGCGTTTCCCGGCTCTGGGTCGGTTACGACGCCGACGACGCGCCCATGAGGAGCGAGGACATCGCGGCGGCGCGGCGGGCCGGCTATCTGGTGGGGCCCTACGACTCGTTCGCGAACGGACGCGAGAAGGGCCCGGACACTCCCCCGAACTCGGTGTGGCCCGGCGGGGTCTACCCGTCCTTCTGCGTACGCAGGGCCGACGGCACGCCCCAGCCGGGCTTTCACCAGCAGGGCTGCTATCTCAGCTCGCAGGCCTTCGAACAGGCCGAGCCCCAGCGGCACTACCTGGCCGACCGCACACGTTCCCTGGTGGCGGGCGGTGCGAGCAGCTACTTCCTCGACGTGGACGCCGCCGGCGAGCTCTTCCACGACCACGACGCCGCCCACCCCATGACGATGGCGCAGGACCGGGCCAACCGGCTGGCGCGGATGCGGCGCCTGAGCGTCGGCACCTACGATCCGGCGGCCGCGCGGCGCGCTCCGCTGGTGCTCGGTTCGGAGGCGGCAGGTTCCTGGGCCAATCAGGTGCTGGCCTTCGACCACGGTTCCGCCACCGTCGTCGACGGGCGGTTGTGGCCGATGGAGACCGGGCACTTCGACACCGCGCCCGACCGGCCCAAGGACGACACCGCCTGGGGCGGCTACAGCCCCGCGGCGGCCCCCGACACCTTCTTCAAGCCGGTCCGGGTGGGCGACTTCGAGCCCGAGCACCGGGCGGCGGTGGCCGACGCCCTCACGGCGATGTACGACCCGGCCTACCGGGTTCCGCTGTACGAGACCGCCCTGCACGGCTCGCTGGTCAATGTGGAGCGCTGGGAGCTGCCCTTCGGCAAGCTGCCGGAGCAGAAGACGACCAGGGCCCTGCTGGCGATGCTCTACAACACTCCGCTGAACTTCGCGCTCAGCGACGAGGATCCGCGCAACGAGCAGAACCTGCGTGAACTGGCCGCCCTCCAGCGATACTTCGCTCCACTGCACCAGGCGGCGGGCACCCGGGAGCTGACGTCGTTCGCCTGGCTGACGGCCGACCGCGCCGTGCAGCGGACCGTGTTCGGCGACGGCGTCCTGACCGTCACGGCCAACTTCGGCGCCACCACCCGTGCCGGGCTCCCCGGCGGCTGCGTGGACGCGACCCTGAAGGGCGGCACGCCGCACCGCCTGTGCCCGGCGAAGGTGGTGTCGTAGGCAGGGCCCTCACAACAACTCTTTTGAAACATCTGTTGTGGGTTTGCTCTCGACGCCATGACGACCCCGCCCGCGCCATCGTCCGGAGCCGCGCGAGAGGACGTGCTGCTCGGCACGGCCGCCCTGCGCGTCCTCGCCCACCCGTTGCGCCTCCAGGTCCTCGCGATCCTTCGCCGGCACGGCCCGTCGACGGCAACGCGCGTCGCCGGCGAACTGGGCATCAACCCCGGTGCGGCCAGCTACCACTTGAGGCGGCTGGCGGCCGGAGGGCTGATCGAGGAAGAGCGGGAGCGCGGCACCGGACGTGAGCGGTGGTGGAGAGCCGCCCACCGCCAGTCGATCCACGATCCGGCCACCGCACCGCCGGAGCAGCGGGAAGCCGGCCGGGCCTACGTGCAGGCGCTCGCGCTCGCCTACGCCGAGCACCTCACCCGGGCGGCGCAGGAGATCACCCGGCTCCCCGACGACTGGTTCGGCGCCAGCGCCTACAGCGACTTCCTCCTGCGGATCACCCCGCAGGACCTCGCCCGGATGAGAACCGAGATATTCGACGTGATCGACCGCTACCGCGGGAGCGAGCCCCTGTCCCCCGAGGGCTCCGCCACGGTGTCGGTGAAACTGCAGGCGTTCCCGGTGCCCGGCACGATGCCGCTCGGTCCGGGTGAGGCATGACGGCCCACGGCATAGCCCCGCCCGCGTCCGCGCCACCCGCTCACCGGGACGCCAACGTCCTGCGCCGGTTCGGCGCCCACACCGCGTCGGTCACCGGCGACCTCGTGTACTTCCTCGCCCTGACCTGGACCGCCACCCGCGTCGCGGGTTCCTTCGCAGATGGGCCTGGTGATGGCCGCCGGCGCGCTCCCCCGGGCGCTGTTCATGCTCGGTGGCGGCGTCGTCGTCGCGCGGTGGGGGGCCTCCGCGTTCTTCGCCGGCTGCGGCTCGGTCTGCCTGCTGGCCGTCGTGGTCGGCGCCTGCGCTCCGGCACTGCGGCGGGCCGACATCCGCACGGCCGAAGCTTGTTCGCGGTGACCGCGCACGAACGCCACCGGTGACCCGGCGGCGCCCCGCGACCGCCTCAGGCGCGTGCGTACCGGTTCTCGAAGTCCCGCCAGTCGGCCTCCAGACTCCACTGAAGCGCCGCCTTGGGGCTGGCGGCGAGGAACGCACGGCAGGTACGGCTCGGCGGCCGGTGGGAGTCGGGGGTGTCCTGGGTGCACGGCTGCGCGTACGCGTCGTACTGGTCCCGCTCCCTCCACAGGTCGCGGCCCTCCACGAACGCGTGGTCCAGCGAGGCGCGCGCCAGGGTCCGCAGCTGCACGACGTTCAACTCCTGGTCTGTGACGCCCTGTTGGAAGACCGCGGTCAGGTCGGTGCGGCTGACGCCCGGGTCGTCGGTGGCGAGGGCGACCGGGACGCCGCGATCCAGGTAGGTGTGCAGCGGATGCCTGTCGCCGGTGACGCGCAGGATCTGCGCGTTGCTGATGAGGGGTGCCTCGACGAGGATGTGCTGCCGGCGCATCCGGGCGGTCAGTGCTGCGGGGTCCTGCTCGTGGGCGAGGTCCACACCGTGTCCGATGCGGTCGGCTCCGGCCACCCGGACGGCCTCGTCGATGTGGAAGCTCAGATCGTGGCCGTCGACCCCGCCCAGGCCTTCGGTCAGTTCACCCGCATGCAGGCTGACCCGCACCCGGGGGGAGCGGGACTTGAGGTAGCCGACCATGTTCATGTGCAGGCTGTAGTCCCGCAGCGCGATCGGCGCGTCCTCCGGCTGGACCATGTTCACCCCGACGAACCCGCCGAGCCGTCGGCGTACGAGCTCGAAGCCGAGGATCTGCTGGGCGAAGACGTAGCGGGGGTCCTGGGCGCGCAGCACCTGGTAGTCGAAGCGGATCGCGACCGCGCAGGCCTGCGGAACGGGATCGCTCCCGCAGCCGAGCAGTGTGCGGTGGTCGCGCATGCCGCGGCCGGTGTCGGCGGCGGCCTGCCGGACCAGCGCCTCGAACCGGGGGTCCGCGGTCAGGGTGGAGCGGAACGCCGCGAGGTCGCCGGCGCCGGGATCCTTGAGGCGCATGCGGTCGACGAGCCGGTTCAGTGTCCCGGCCTCGGGGGTGACGAGCGTCTCCAGGTAGCCGCTGTGCTCGGCCGCCGCGGCGCGGGCCACTTCGGCGAGCATGTCCGCGTCGTGACCGGTCGCGGCCTCGGCGAACTTGCCGAACGCTCCGAAGAAGTGGTCGTGTCCTGGCTGCGGATCTTCGTCGGGCGGCAGGACGAACCCGTCCATCGACCACGCCCGGACCACGTCGCGCCGGAACGGCCCGGGTGGCACGGCGTCCGCCGCCGGGCGTTGGCCCGCCGCGCAGGGCCGCGGCCCCGGTGTGACGACATGGGTCGTCGTGTCGATGCACTTCCCGTCGTGCGCGGCGTACCCGATCAGCGACTCGGCACGTACCGCGCCTCCCAGGTGGTGGTGGAGGTCGCCCCCCTTGGGCATGTCCGCCAGGAACCGCCGCAGCTGGCTCGGCGAGTCCGCGATGCGCCCCAAGTAGTCCTGAACGTAGGCCTGTTCAGCGTCCTGAGTGCCTTGCGGGGGTGGGGCGGCGGCCGCGGGCAGCACCTGAGCGGCGAGGCCGAGCGCCGTCAGAACCGCCACCGCGGGCCATCGGCTTGCGTGCCACTTCCCCATGGCCGGTCCCTCTCTCCTCGTTCGCGCGACGTCGTTCGCGTGACGTCATGTCCACGCGGCATCACACCATGGGAGGCCCGCGCGGTCCTTCCTCCCTCGCCGGGCCCGGCGCACGCGTGATCCGCACCTGCCGGGTGGCGCATGCGGCGCGGTCCGACGCCGTGCGGCGACGCACCCGGATGAACCCGTTGCGCACGGGCCGGGTCAGTAGGGTGAGCCCCGATCCCGGCAGCCCCATCCCGGCAGAAGGACGTCCGCATGGCACAGGTACGCGTGCTCGCGCTCGATTTCGTCGGCACCCTGGCCGGTCACGGACCGGCCCCGGACGGCCGGCTGGTCGCGGACGTGCTGCGCACGCTGCCGGGGGCGACGGTCCCCGACTCCTTTCCGAGCCGGTTCGACAGTGTCACGCGCCGCTTCCGGCTGACCGACCAGGCACGAGGGGTACGCACCTCCTTCGCCACCCGGCTGCGCCGCGCCGCCCACGACTGCGGCGCCTCGGTCCCCGACCTGCGACTCGCGGTCGAGGCGGTCTTCACCGCGGTGCCCGACGCCCGGGTCGACCCACGGGCGGCGCAGGCGCTGCGGGCGCTGTGCGCGAACGGCCTGTCCTGCGTCCTGGCGTCCAACACCGACCGCCCGCGGTCCGTGCGCCTGCAGACGCTGCGGGCGGCCGGGATCGCCGACTGCTTCGGCGCGCTGGTGCTCTCCAGCACGCTCGGCCTGCGTAAACCGGATCCCCGCTTCTACGCCGCGGTGACCCGGGCCGCGGGCTGTCCGCCCGAGGACATCCTGTTCGTCGGCGACAACCCGGAGAACGACGCCGTCGCTCCGCACGCCTTCGGCATGTCGGCCGTTCTCATCACCTCGCGGCCGCGTCCGGCCACACTGCCCGCGGCGATCGCCACGCTCGGACACGTCAGCGAACTGACCACGCACGTCACGCTCCGATGTCCTCATTCCACACAGCGCGGTGCGTCGTGATGAATTCGGTCATCATGGCCACGCATTCCTGATCGTCGAGCACCACGATGTCGACCCCGTGCCGGGCCAGCCATTCCTGGCCGCCGCGGAATGTCCGGTCCTCGCCCACGACTACGCGCGAAATGCCGAACTGCCGCACCAGGCCGCTGCAATACCAGCACGGCGACAGGGTGGTCACCATGGTCGTGCCCCGATAGGAACGCTGCCGTCCCGCATTGCGGAAGGCGGCGGTCTCCGCGTGCAGGGAAGGATCGTCGTCCTGCACGCGCCGATTGTGACCGCGCCCCAGGATCGTGCCGTCGGCGCCGTAGAGCGCCGCGCCGATCGGAATGCCGCCCTCGGCGAGACCCGCCCTCGCCTCTTCGACGGCCGTCGTCAGCCATTGCCCGGCCGTTTTCGGTGTCAGGAGTTCCATGTGCCGCCGCCCTCTCGCGTCTGTTGTCCACGGGCGCCGGTCACGCCGCGTTCCGGGCCCGTCGGTGACGCAGCAGCACGACGCCGTTCCCGAAGGTCCGGGTCTCGACGAGGCGCAGCTCGCGGGGGCCGCCGGCCGCGGCCGCATCCCCGGGGCCGAACAGAGGCCTGCCCGCACCGAGCAGGACCGGGTGGACGTAGAGGCGGTACTCGTCGATGAGGTCGTGGCGCCGGAAGGCCGCCGCGAGCTCGGCGCCGCCCAGCGCGAGGTCTCCGCCCGGTTCCGCCGTGAGCGCCTCGATCTCTTCCACGACGACCTCACGCTTGACGACGGTGTTCCAGTCCGCCTCTTGGAGAGTGCGCGAGAACACGAATTTCGGCATCTCCCGCCAGATCCCGGCGAATTCGGCCACCGGCGCGGGAGCCGACGGGTCGGCGTCGGCCGTGGGCCAGAACTGCGCCATGAGCTCGTGCGTGACCCGGCCTTCCAGGAAGGCGCCCATGGTGCGGAGTTCGTCGTTGAAGTGCTGGTGCAGTTCATCGTCGACCTGGTGCCAGTCGATCTGTCGTTCCGGCCCCTCGAAATAGCCGTCGAGCGAGACCGACATGGCAAAGATGATCTTTCGCTTCGCAGTCACGCGCGAAACGATACGCCGCCCCGTGGCGCACGCCCTTACGCCTTACTCCCGCTTCGCGTACTTGAGGTCCTTTCCTTGGTTGAGCTGCTCGATCAACTTGAAAGCGGCCACGGCCAGGGGCTTCAGTTTCTCGGCCGGGACCCGCTCCTCCATGCGGCGCAGCTCGGCCACCATCAGCTGGATCTCCTGCTTCTTCACGGTGACGCTGTTGTCCTGGTCGCCCAGCGCGCCGAGCGACTTGTGGACGGCTTGCGTTCCCGGCTCGTCGTCGGCCATGTCCCGCTGCTCGGGAGTCAGGTGCTCGGTGTTCTTCAGGAGGTCGTGCCCGAGGGCCACCGTCCGGAGCCACTTCGACCGGGTGAGCGCGATCGCCGTCCGGGTGCGGTCGTTCGCCAGGCCGCGCTCCACCGGCGCCCCGAACAGCGGCCTGTTCCCCTCGCGGTCGACGGCGGTCAGGACCAGATCGGCGAACCCATCGGGGTGCGCGCGGAAGTACTCCTGCACGGGACGCGGCAGCAGTCCGAAGGTGTGGGCGAAGTCGGTGCGGGCCATGAGGCCGCCCGCGATCGACTTGGCGTTGGCACCCGCCTTCATCTCCTCGCCCTCCAGCACGTAGGCGCCGAGATGCATGACCAGACCCGTCAGGCTGCCGATGTCGCCCTTCGACAGGGAGAGCCCCTCGGGAGGGGACGCGCCGAACTCCCCCACCGCCCGCTCCGCTCCCGACTTGGCCGCGGGCAGCGCACCGAACCCGCCGCCGAAGAGGTCACGGCGTGCCTGCGTACGCCGCTCACCGGCGTGGGTGAGTTTCCCGTGCACGCTGTTCAACACGCCGCCCAGGGACTTGGACTTCGGCTTCTCCTCCTTGTCGGCCAGATAGCCGATCAGGTCCGGCAGCCGGTCGAGGCGCATCCCGGCGGTGGTCTGCGGGGCGAACGAGAGCGCCCCGCGGAAGGGGTAGATGCGCAGGTGCGGCTCGGGGGTGCCGCCTCCCGCCGTGACGTCCTCCGACGGGATGAAGGAGTCCTTCTGACGCCCGTTGAGGTAGCGGGTCATGCCGGTGATGCCGTCGAGCACGGAACCGACCTCGGCCACCGTGTCCAACGGGTCGGTCACCCACTCCAGGTTAGAGCCGCCCGAGGGACTGGCGTCGGCGGTCAGGTCGTACTTGGTGCCCCGCACCACCACGCCCTCGGGCCCGCGCCCCTTGCCGAGGTTCTCACCGAGCAGGGGCGCCTCGGGAATCTGGCTGGAGATCATCAGGCTCATCTCGGACGCCGCCCGCTGCGCGGTGCCCCGCCTGAACTCGGTCTGCTCCAGGCGGCGTTCACCGGCCTCGGTGAGGAACGCCCCGTCGAACCAGCGCGCCCTGAGGGCCTCGGGCGACTCCGCCTTCTCCTCGTCGGTGAGTTGCTTCGCCTCGGGTTTGATCGCCAGGGCGAGGAGCTTGGCATCGAGCAACCGCTCCCTGTCCGCGGTCCGTTGCTCATGGGTCGCGGTGTCGGCCACGGGATCGGCCACCCGCCGGACGTTCCACTGTGCCTCGAACTCGAATCCCACGGCCCGCTGTACGACGGCGGGGCCCGCCGGGTGCGGGTGCGACGCCCCGTCACATGCCCGCTGTACCGGGTCGGCCGTCGCCTCGGCACCGGCCGCGGGCTCGGACAGCGCGCGCGTGGCGTTCGCCTCCGCCGCCCGCTCGAAGGCGTCCGAAGGGTCCGACATGCTCAGGCCCCCGCCCGTGTCGGTGCCGGCCACGGGTCCTTGGCGCTGCTGGATGACATGGGTGAGCTCGTGGGCGAGGGTATGGCGGTCGGCACCACCCCGGCCCACCACGACATGGCTTCCGGAGGTGTAGGCACGGGCGCCGATCTCGGCCGCCGAGCGCTGCGCCGCGACGTCGTTGTGCACCCGGACGTCCGCGAAGTCGGCGCCGAGCCTGCTCTCCATGTCGGCGCGCACCTCCGAAGCCAGGGGTTGACCGGACCCGCGCAGCACGTCGTGGACGGAGGAGCGCTGCACATCGTGGCCGGAGGACCGCACGGCCGCGGCACGCTGGGCGACAAGTCCGGCCACCGCGGCGTTCCCGGCGGACCGCTGGAGGGCGAGCACCTGCGCGGGGCTGAACCCCGCGGCCGCCCCGCCAGGTCCCCGTAGTGCCGCCTCGTCGCGCTCACCCGCCCGCGGCACGGGCCCGCCGGGCGTGGCGGATCGGCCCTGCTGGCTGTCCTGGGCGTGCACGTGAACCCCTTTGGTGGTGGGACGCGATGTCCGGCCGTACGTGCATATCACCGTGGGGGTACGCCGGTGAAGGTACGGAAGGGCAGCCGCAGGGGCACCGACGGGGCGCTCGCGGTGTGATGGGCGAAGAGCGTCACCGCGCCACGGACCCGTCCAACTGGATTCGCCTCAGCGGTGATTGATGTCGGTCTCCGGGGGCGGTGCGAACGGCGCGGTGAGCGCCGCCTCCTCGACCGTCGCGACCGGACGGACCAGCGCGTCGAGCCCACCCGCGGCGAGCACCCGCAGATGCCATGGCCGTACGCACACCACGCCGAGCCGGCCGCCGCGCTCCCGGATCCTGCGGTGCGCCCGGAAGAGCAGCGTGAGGACGGCACAGTCGAAGAATTCCACGGGCCGCAGGTCCACGACCACGCGGGCGCCGGGCGGCTGGGTGGCCGCGTCGAGATGCACCCGTACGTCGGGGGCGCTGGCCAGGTCGACGGTGCCGTGGACCTCGACGACCGTGACTCCCCGGACCAGATGGGTACGGGCGTGGCGGCACCGCTCCGGAAGCAGGCCGGGCGGGAGCGGCACGGGGGCCGAGACGGACGGCCGAGCGGTGGTTCCCATGGCAGCTCCCGGTCCAGCAAGGGCCCCCGGGGGGTGCGGGGGGGCACGGTAATCGGGCAGTCACCGTGGTCCGGGTGACGCCTTACCACCCTAGGAACAAGCACGCCTGCAGAAACGTGCAGCCTTGAGATTGTTCATCCCGGCGGGTGAACCGAAGTTGCGCCGCCGCCGCGCGGAGGCCCGACGGTACGGCCGGACGCCCTCCTCACGTCGAGGGCGTCCGGCCGTCTTGCGTGTTCGGTCCGCGGCAGCGGGCTCAGTAGGCGCCGAAGACGTTGTCGATCGAGCCGTAGGTCTTGGCGGCGTAGTTGCACGCCGCGGTGATGTTGGCGATCGGGTCGTAGAGGTCCGTGGAGGTGCCGGGCACGTGGAAGGCGGTGAACGTGGGCTGGATGACCTGGAGGAGTCCCTTGGAGGGGGTTCCGGCCACCGCGTTGGAGTCCCAGTTGTTGATCGCCATGGGGTTGCCCGAGGACTCCCGCATGACGTTGCGGTAGATGCCGTCGTAGGTGCCGGGGATGCCCTGCTGGGCCATGATGGCGAGCGACTGCTTGATCCAGCCGTCGAGGTTGTTGGTGTAGGAGGCCGTGCTCGCCGTGGTGAGGGTGGCCGGGCGCGCGGAGCGGTCGGCCCGGTCGGCCGAGGCGTCGCGCGCGGTCGTGGCGGCGGCCGGGGCCGGGCCACCGACGGTGAGCCTGATGCCGGGGCGGATCACGGCGGGGTTGCTGCCGATGACGCTCCGGTTGTCCTGGTACAGCTGCTTCCAGCCACCGCTCACCTTGAGGGCGTCGGCGATCCGGGAGAGCGAGTCGCCCGAGACGACGTCGTAGCTCAGGGGAGCCGCCTTCACCGCCGTGACCGACTTGGCGGCCGCGGCGACGCTCGCCACCGTGGCGGTGTGGACCGACGCGGGCGCGGCGGCGGCCGTGGTCGCGCCGATCACCGGCATGGCGAGTACGGCGCCGCCCGTACCGGCGACGGCGAGGCCCCGGCTGAACGAGCGGGACTTGGGGCGGCGGTGCTTGCCCTTTGCAGGCATGGTTTTTTCCTCTCCGTCGCCTGCGAGGTGAGCTGTCGGGTTCGGACGGGAGATGTCCGGCCGCGATGCACGCGACTTCACCCCAGCCGTTCCGGAAATCCGGACCGGCGGCTTACCTGGGTCCCCCGCTCCTGCCCTACGTGTCTGGGAGGTACCGGACGGTGGCAGGATTCGGCGTTCCATCCGGATTGACGGTGAACGTAAACGAAGGGGCCGAGCGGAAACAAGGCCAGAATTCATTGCGCATGATCCGGAATATTGATCCACGGAAATCCATGCCCCTGGGACACCCCCGCCGAATCCGTCAACTCTCTTGAAAATGAACCCGAATGACCCTGGGGAGCTTTCCTGACAGCCCGTCGGGCGAGTGACCCAATTCACTCGGCCATCCGGGAACCGAACGCCGTATTAGCAAAAGCGGCGAGGCCCACCCATTAGTCCCAATATGGACATTTCTCGGCGCGCGACGGTAAATCCCATAATGCTCCATTTCGGACACTAGGGACTTTTGTGTGCGCAGCCGACCGAGGGAGGGTGGGGGGGCTTCGCTCCGACGATCTCTGCGCGAGGTCTGCGCGAGGTCTGCGCTAGGTCTGCGCGGACTCGGTGGTGGCCATGGCCAGGGAGGGCCAGACGTCTCCTACCCCCGCCTTCCCGCCTTCTGGAGCACCGCGCCCCGCACCACACCGCATGCCGTCACGGACCCCCTCACACGGGGGAAGGGTCCTGGCGGCGGATCAGACGGCCTGAGACCATGGGCAATTCGGCGCCGCAGGGTCACCGCCGTTGGCTTGTCCCGCACAACTCGCGCCCCGACCAAGGAAGAACATGAACGACATCGCTGAATTCAAGAACATTCCGCCGACCACGCTCGCCGATCTCCTCGGGCGCAAGCAGGTCATGGATATCGGAATTCGCCCTTTGTGGTCACCGGTTCCGCGGGTCGCCGGTCCCGCATTCACCGTTCGGTGTCCTGCGGGTGACAACCTCATGCTGCACGCGGCCATTCACCGCGCCGAGCCCGGTTCGGTCATCGTCGTCGAATCGGGCGACCTGGACTACGCGCTCGCCGGCGGAAACGTGTGCGCCGTCGCCCAACGCCGGGGCATCGCGGCCTTCGTGGCCGACGGAGTCATTCGCGATCTCGCAGAGGTACGCGAGTTGGGCTTCCCCGTCTTCGCCCGTGGCGTCATTCCCGTGCCGGGCGCCAAGAAGGCCGTCGAGCCGCTCAACGTGCCGGTGCTCTGCGGCGGAGTGCGCGTGAGTCCGGGCGATGTCGTGGTGGCCGACGAGGAGGGCGTCGTGGTCACGCCGCACGCCCGCAGGGAGCAGGTGCTCGTCGACGCGCGGCGCAAACTGGCCAAGGAGGCCGACGAGTCGCTCGACGCGTGGGAAGCGGCGCACCGCAGCCGCATCGACGTCATCCTGAGCGAAGGCGGATTCGAAGACTGAAGGGCGGTCAGGGTTGAGGGGCAGCACTCAACCACCGTGCACGCGGCGCGGGTTCAGGGGGGAAGCCCCCCCGCAGCCCGCCGGGTCAGACCGTGCCCACCTCGCGGACGAGTTCGAGGCCGAGCGCCCGGTCCAGATGGGAGAACGTCTCGAACTTGGCCCCCTCGGGCACCTCGGCCGTCGTCTCCAGGTCTTCCAGAAGGCGCAGGACGGCGGCGGTGTCGAGGCGGCCGTCCAGGGCGGCGCGTGCCGCGGCCTTGAGGTCGGCGGGGATCGGCTTGGACGGCCGTGCGGCCCAGTGCGCCACGGCGCGCCGCCACCGGCTCAGTGTGACCGCCGCTTCGCCGATCGCGCCGGCCGTGGCCGTGACGGGCTCCTCGTAGGCGTGGCCGAGCAGGAGCAGGCGTACCGCCAGTGGATCGAGACCGTCGAGCGGAGGCAGTGCTGCTTCGCCGATCCGCAGGCAGGCGCTGCTCGCCCCCTCGTACGTGCCGCTGGTGAGGTGGACGCCGGGCGGACCGCCGAGCGCTTCGGCGATCGCCGCCGCATCGCCCTCGGCGTCGGCCGGGCGGAGCCCGGTGGCGGCCGCCGAGTAGGCCGGTCCCGTCCACCCCACGAGCACGGCCCGGCCCCGCAGTTCGACGACGCGGGCAAGGACGTCGGCGATCAGCAGCACCCGAAGTCCCGTCCCCGCATCGCCGTCGGCGGGGGCATGGGCGCAGATGCGCAGCGGTCCGGGTCCGGCGAGTTCGTCGACGATTCTCAGCACGTCGCCGAGCCTAGGGGGTCCGGACCGCTCTGGACACCGGTGCGACACCGGTGCACGTCCGCCCGCACCGGCCGACTCCGTCGCAGCCCCGTCGACCGGCTTCCCGTGGACGCGGACGGGCCGCCCTCGACATGCCCGCTTCAGGCCAGCAGCGGCTTCAGGGCGCCGCCTCGGAGCCGGGTGACGAGCGGAGCCGCGTACCGGCGCGCGGACCACGACACCACGAACGCGACCACCCCTCCGACGACGAACGCGACCAGCACATCGTGCGGATAGTGCGCGCCGACGTACACGCGCGAGGCACCCATGACGAGTGCGGCCATCGTGGCGACGGCGCCGAGGCGGCGGTCCACGAAGAACAGGGCGACCGCCGCCGCCGCCACGACCGTGGTGTGGTTGCTGGGGAAGGCGTAGTCGTCCAGCGGCGGGCACTTCTCGATCAGGAAGTCGTGCGGAAGCGCCCGGCAGGGGCGCGGCTCCGTGAACACCGACTTGACCGCGTCGTTGACCCCGTACGCGAGCACCATCGCGACCGGCGCGGCCAGTGCCGCCGCCATCACCGGGGCTTCCTTGCGCCGGGCGATCCACCAGCCGACGAGCATGAACACCGCGAACAGGGCGACGCCGTAACTGGTGTAGGCGAACACGGGACCGTTCAGCCAGTGCGTGTGCCGGGCGAAGTCGGTGATGTCGCCGTACAGGCCACCGTCGATGGACGCCCCGTCCAGGGCCGACGTCGTGGAGGTGGGACTCGTCATGGGATGCGCTTCTCCGGAGGTTCGGTGGGGGCACGACGCGCCCGGCCGGACACGGGGCAGGCCGAGGAGGGGTCCTGCACGTGACGGCCCGGCGTGCGGGACATGAACGTCTACAGGCTCGTAGACGCTACAGGGTCGGGATCGGTTGCGTGGCGGGCACGGTCCGGTGCGCCTCGGCCCCGATCCGCCCCGTCGGCGGCGCTCAGCTCCACAGGGCGTGGGCGAGCGCCACGCCCAGGAACACCGCGCCGAGCCCGGCGGCCACGCTGACCACGACGTTCGCCGCGGCGTGGAACGTGGCCCCGGTCTCGGCGAGCCGGAGCGTTTCGTAGGAGAACGTCGAGTACGTGCTCAGGGCCCCGCAGAGGCCGGTGCCGACGAACAGGTTCACCTGCGAGGACGCGGCGCCCGCGGTGACCGCGCCGGTGAGCACCCCGAGGATGAGGCAGCCGGCTGCGTTGACGATCAGCGTGCCCCAGGGGAAGACGCCGTCGTGCCTCTTCTGCACCGCGCGGTCGGTGAGGAATCGCAGGGGGGCACCGATCATCGCCCCCGCCACCACGAGCAGCCAGCTCATCGGGTCCGCTCCCCCAGGACGCGGCGGGTGGCCCACACGGCGCTCCACACCATGACGAGAGCCACCAGCAGGGTCAGCGCCATATAGGCCAGGCCGGTGCCGGCCTGTCCGTCGGAGAGGAACTTCTGGATGTCGACGGCGTACGTCGAGAAGGTGGTGAAGCCGCCGAGCACGCCGGTTCCGAAGAAGGGACGTACGAGCCTGTGCGCTGCCCACACATCGGTGACGACCACCATGAAGACGCCGATCACGGCGCAGCCCGCGGCGTTGACCAGCAGCGTCGTCCAGGGGAACGAGCCGGGCGCGGTGGGCCACAGGAGTGCGGCTCCGTAGCGGGCGGCGGCTCCGACGGCTCCGCCGAGTGCCACGACGGCCACGACCGGGGTGAGCCCCTGTGCGGCATCGCCACCCCGTGGAAGCAGGTCCGGGTCGATGTCGGGCGCGGCGTCGGGGTCGATGTCGGGCGCGGCACCCAGCTCCCGGCCGGCACCGGCGGCGCCGTGGCGTGCTGTTCCTTCGGGCATTCCTCTCCTACCTGCGCTGGCAAGTAGGGACCGTCGGCGGCGCGGATGCCGCGGTTCGGGTACGGCGGGCCCCACCGCCGCGCGGCGGACACGGGGGCCACCGCTGGTCCCAGGCTAGCGCCCGCGATCGCCCGCTCGCCAACCGGCTCCGGCACGAACCCGAGGTCAGGGGCCCACACGGCCGGGCGGTGGGGGTGATGCCGGAGGCGGCGGTGGAGGTGGGGGTGTGGGTGACGTCGGCGGTGGCGGTGGCGGTGGCGGTGGCAGGGAGCCTAGGCCGGGTGCCGCGTCCGGCCAGACCAGCAGGACCGGGCAGGGCGCGTGGTCCACGACGAACCGGGTCGCGGGTCCCAGACTGCGGGGGCCCAGGTGCGCGCGGTCGCCGTCGCGGGCGCAGACCAGGAGGTCGGCGCCCTCGGCCGCCCGCACCACCTCCCGCTCGGCGCGGCCGTGCGGTGCCAGACGGCGGGCCGGACGCCCCAGGCGCTGCTCGGCCTCGGCGAGGAGGTCGTCGGTGGCCGCCCGGGAGAGGCCTTCGAGGCGGGTGCCGGGATCGCGCTCGCGGTGGCCGCGCCCCAGGAGTCCGGCGAACGCGCCGTGGGCGGCCTCGGCCACCGCGTCGTCGGTGACGTGCAGGAGTACGAGGTCGGCATCGGCGGCGGCGTGTTCGCGCGCGGCGTCCACGCAGGCGGGCCAGGTGCCCTCGGTGATCCAGATGATGACGCTCATGGAATGCGGTCAGCCTCCGATCGTGTGCAGCGCCGCCCACAGCGCCGCGGTGGACGCGACCAGTGTGACGGGAACGGTCAGCAACCCCAGGCGCGTGAAGTCGCCGAGCGCGGGCGCGTCGTCGTGTTCGTGCAGGATGCGCCGCCACAGCAGGGTGGCGAGCGAGCCGACGTAGGTCAGGTTGGGGCCGAGGTTGACGCCGATGAGGACGGCGAGGACCGGACCGGGACCGCCCGGGGCCGCCACGGGAAGCAGCGCGAGGACGGCGGGCAGATTGTTGATGAGGTTGGAGAGGACCGCGGCGACGGCGACGACCGCGAGCAGGGCGGGCAGGGTGTCGCCCTCGGGCAGCAGACGCCCGATCGCCGAGCCGAGGCCGTTGTCCACGACCGCCTTGACCACGATGCCGAGGCCGAGCACGAACAGGCAGAACGGGAGCCCGGCCGAGGCCACCACCTTGCGGGGTGTGGTGCGGCGCTGCGACAGGGCGCGGGCGGCGAGGACGAGCGCGCCCGCGAGGGCGGCCCAGGCCGGGCTGAGGCCGGCGAACGAGGTCACCACGAACCCGCCGAGTGTCAGGGCGAGCACCACGACGGTGAACACCGGCACCGGGGTGTTCTCCCCCGCCCGCGCCCGGCCGGGGACCGCCGCCAGGTCGGCGCGGAAGAAGATCCGGAAGGCGGCGTACTCCACGGCGATGGCGGCGAGCCAGGGCAGTGCCATCAGCGCGGCGAAGCGCGTGAAGGAGAGACCGCTGGCCGCGAGGGCCAGCAGGTTGGTGAGGTTGGAGACGGGCAGCAGCAGGGAGGCCGAGTTGGCGAGGTGCGCGGTGGCGTAGACGTGCGGGCGGGCCCGGACACCCGCGCGGGCCGCCGTCGCGAACACCACGGGCGTGAGCAGCACGACGGTCGCGTCGAGGCTGAGGACGGCGGTGATGACGGCGGCGAGGGCGAAGACCCCGCCGAGCAGCCGCTGGGCGTCGGCACCGCACAGCCGGGCGACCGCGTCTCCGGCGGCCGCGAACAGGCCGTCGTCGTCACAGAGTTGGGCCAGTACGAGGACGGCGGCGAGGAATCCGACGACGGGCAGCAGGTCGCGGGTCTGCTGCCAGGCCTCGGTGGGCGAGACCGCGCCGAGCGCGACGACGAGTCCCGCCGCCGGCACCGCCGCGACCGCTTCCGGCCAGTCGCGGGGGCGTACGACGGCGAAGGCGAGCACGCCGATGAGGAGGACGGCCGACACGATCTCGGCGGTGACGGTACTCAGGGTCGGCCTCCGGACGACGGGCGATCACGGCGGCGGGCCCCGTGCCACGCCGCCGCGGTCGACCCTACGCGCTGGTACGCGTCGCCCGGTCCCCCGACGGGGCGGCGTCGCGACGGGACCGAGGACTGGGCTCAGCAGCGCCCGCGACCGCCGTCCGTGCCCGCGGCGGCCACACGGGGCGTGCGGTCGGTGTCGCGCGGGGCGGGCAGGGGCAGCAGCTGCGCGGTGTCGCCGCGCGAGGTGGCGACCGTGCGCGCGGTGACCCGGCCGAGGGGGGCGGGGGTGAGCACGGGCACGCTCTGCACGTAGGCGACGAAACTCTCGAAGTCACGGGTGTGACGCACCGGTTCGATGTGGTCGAGCAGGGCGGGGTAGTCGTCCGCGCCGAGCAGCGTGTAGGCGGTGGTCGCGAGCCGGTACGTGGCGTGCGGGTCGAGCGGGGCGTCGTCGATGAGGACGTCGGCCGGATCGACCCGGTCCCCGACCGGTCCGGCGGCGTCGAAGGTGTACCGCACGTTGTGCGACACGGCGAAGGGCGCGAAGGCGAGGACGCCGGCCCGCGTCTTCCACTGCTGTTCCAGGGCGTCGTGGATGCACTGGCCCGTCACGGTCGCCGTGACGACGGGGTCCCCGTAGCCGACCGCGTTGAACGCCTTGGTGTAGGCGACGGCGCCCTGCGCGGCGGCGTCGAAAGGAAGGTCGTCGTTGATGACGCAGGGGCCCACGCGCGGGGCCACCGCGATCACCGCCAGGTCGGCGGGGACGTTGGGCCAGATGTTTCCCGTGTCGAACGGGTCCAGTTCCCGACCGCCCGCCCACAGCGCCCAGTCGGCCACGAGGTTGCCCATCGTGCTCTCGCCCGTGCCGGTCCTGGACCGCGTGAACGAGGCCGTCTGACGGCCGATGCGGACGGCGCCGCGACGGGTGGCGTATCCGGTCCAGTAGTCGGCGATCTCCTTGAGTTCCGGGTCGGGCGTCACGTCATGGGTGTTGGGATGGTTGGTCGACCTGGTCAGTTCCCGTACGACCTTGCCCGTCGACGGGTCGAGGCGCAGATTGATCTCGTTGAGGATCTGGCCGTGGCAGCCGGCCTCGACGAACGGCCGCGCCCGTCCCGCCGGGTCGGGCAGCATCATGTTGAAGGCGCAGTGCCAGTGGCCGGTGACGATCGCGTCGATGTCGGGAGAGGCGGCGAGGGCCAGGTCGTAGGCGGGCCCCGAGGGTGTGCTCCCGCTGTTGAAGTCGCTCCCGGCCACCGCTCCGTCGTGCATGCTCAGCACGATCGCGTTGACTCCCTGCGACTTCAGGAGCGCCGCGCAGCGGTTCGCGGTCTCCAGCTCGTCCAGCATGCGCAGCGCCGTCTGGAAACTCGTGGTGGCCGATTCGGTTCCGGTGACGGTGAGGTGGATGAACCCGATCGGCAGCCGCCGCCCGTGGGGGCCGTGCACCCACTCCACGTTGACGGGGGCGAGGACGGTGTCGCCCGAGCTTCCCCAGAGCATGTTGGCGCTGTAGTAGCGGAAGTCCGCGCCGGGGAACACCCCTCCGGTGGAGTCGGGGAAGGTGTTGGTCCACCCTTCACCCGCATAGGGACTTCCGTTCTCCATGTGGTCGATCAGGAACCCGGGCGTGCGGTCGAACTCGTGGTTGCCGGCGGTGGAGAAGTCGAGGCCCATGCGGTTCAGGGCCTCGATGGTCGGTTCGTCGGCCAGGGACACGGCGGGGAAGGCCCAGCCCGAGAACAGATCGCCCTGGGCGAAGAAGAACGAGTTGGTGTGTCCGGCCCGTAACGCCTTGAGGTGTGCGGCCAGGTAGGGGACCCCGCCGACGGTGAACTTCTGGCCGCCCGCACCCGTGATGACCTGGTCACTGGTGGGCGGGGCCTGCAGATAGCCGTGCAGGTCCGTGATGCTGAGCAGTTGTACGTCCACGTACTCGGAGGCGGTCGCCGCGTCTGCGGCGTCCGCGGTGGCCAGGGCGGGGGTGCCCGTCGCCGTCGTCGTCGCGAATGATCCCGCTGCTGTCATGAAGCCGCGTCGGCCCAAGTTCGCCATGGGGAATGCCTCCCGGCTGTGTGCTTGTTGCCATTCTCCCCAGCGTCCTCGCCACCCCATCCGTTGCACACCGGGCGAGTTGAGCCATATTCGGTCCGGGGGTGGCTACGGGCCCGGCGTGGCTCGATCCGCCGCGGTGGGCCCAGGGATCACGGCCCACCACGGTGGTCGGTCCGCGTCAGTCCAGGCAGAACTCGTTGCCCTCGGGGTCGGTCATCACGATGAAGCCGGCCTCCATCGGCGGGGCCGGCTCGTGACGGCGCACCCGCGTCGCTCCCAGGGCCACGAGCCGGACGCACTCGGCCTCCAGCGCGGCCATCCTCTCCTCGCCCCGCAGTCCGGGGGCGGCGCGGACATCGAGGTGCACCCGGTTCTTCGCGGTCTTGCCCTCGGGCACCTGCTGGAAGAAGAGCCGTGGGCCGTGGCCGTCCGGGTCCTCGACGGCCGATCTCGTGTTGCGCCGGTCCTGCGGTACGCCGGCCCGCGCGAGGAAGTCGTCCCAGGCGGCCAGGGGGTCCGCGCCCTGGGGCAGGTCCACTCCGGGCGGCCCGGGATGGACGTAGCCCAGGACGTCGCGCCAGAAGGCCGAAAGGGCCCGCGGGTCGTGTGCGTCGAAGGTGACTTGCAGGTGGCGGCTCACGGGCTTGCTCCATTCGTCGGGGGTACTCGGCTGTCCCCGGCGCCCACCCTGACATCGTGTGCGGACAGAATCGGTCCGCCTGCGCGGGCCGCCACGCGGATGCGGGGAGTGTTTCGCCGATCGGTGGCGCGAACGGGCGGCCCCACTCCAGGGCCCGGACCGTCGGGTCGGCGCGTGCCGAACGGGCCCCTCCCCGCCGGACGTTGGGGCACGCCGCGTCATCCCGGCCACTGCGGGGAGCGCCCCAGGGCGGTGAGGATGCGGTCAAGGGGGCGTACGGCACCGAGCGGCGCCAGCGCCGGGCGGAAGGCCGAGCCCGGGGCGAGCCGGTGTTCGCCGTCGGGTACGGCGAGGGCGATCGGCAGGGCCGCGTCGAGGAGTTCCGGCGGCGGGGCGTACGGCAGGCCGAGGGAGCGGGCCACGTCCCAGCCGTGCACCACGTAGTCGATGAAGTGGAACCCGATCGCCCGGCCGGCCGGGAACGTCGCACCGGGGCCGAATTCGGGGAGGGCGAAGGGCCGCTCCGCCGAGCCGACGGCCGCGAAGGCCTCGGCCACGAGGTCGCACGCCGCGGCGTATTCGGCGACGACATCGGCGCCGGCGGGCAGCGCCCGCCAGGCCTCCGCCCGATCGCCCCGCCCGGCCGCGGCGGCGGCGAATCCGCGGTGCTGGGCGGTCATGTGGGCGAGCAGCTCGGCGAGCGACCACCGCGTGCAGGGAGTCGGCCTGCCGAGATCGCCGGGCGTCACACGGCCGACGAACCCGGCACCGTAGCGCACCGCGCGGGCATCGGCGTCCCTGACCCGGTCCAGGCCGGCGGGGAGATCCCTATCGATATGCATATGCTTACGATCTGCATCAGCACATCATCTGTCAACGTGTATTTTCGGGCCATGACCGGGAGCGAGGACGGGACGGAGCGCGGCGGACAGCCCGCGCGCGAGGATCTGGCGGCGATGGTCGTGCCGCTCGGGCGGGCCCTGGTGGCCGCCGAGCTTCCCGTCCTGGAGGCCCACGGCCTGGCCATGTGGGCCTACTCCGTGCTGCTGCACCTGGAGGACGAGCCCGTGCGCACCCAAGCCGCGCTCGCCCGGTCCATCGGCGCCGACAAGACCCGCATCATCGGCGTCCTCGACGACCTGGAGCGGCGCGGACTGCTGGCCCGCCGCCCCGACCCGGCCGACCGGCGGGCCCGCCTGCTGTCGCTGACTCCCGAGGGACGGCGGCTGCGCGACACGGTGCGGTCCGCGATCCGCAGGCGCGAGGAACACCTCCTCGCACGCCTCCCCGCGGGGGACCGCCGGGGTTTCCTCAACGCCCTGCGGCTGCTGTCCGCCGTGCCTGCCGAAGAGATCGCCGAGGGGCCGGACGTGGGGGCCCCGGATCGCGCGGACCAGGGCACCTCGTAGGCTGGCGGTATGGCATCCACTCCAGTCACTCCTGGTCAGGCACTCGCCACTCTCCTCGAAGGAAACCGGCGCTTCGTCGCCGGGACCCCGGGGCATCCGAATCAGGACGCCGCGCGGCGGGCCGAACTGGCGCCCGTGCAGACGCCCTTCGCGGTCCTGCTCGGCTGCTCCGACTCCCGGCTCGCCGCCGAGATCATCTTCGACCAGGGCCTCGGTGACCTGTTCGTGGTCCGCACGGCGGGACACGTCCTGGGCCCGGAGGTGCTCGGCAGCATCGAGTACGGCACGAGCATCCTGGACTGCCGTCTCGTCGTCGTCCTCGGGCACGACTCGTGCGGCGCCGTGGCTGCCGCGCGATCCGCCGTCGAGGACGGGCTCCCCGCCACCGGCTACGTCCGTGACGTCGTCGAACGCGTCACCCCGAGCGTGCTCGCCGCACGCGCCGCCGGCGTCACCACGGACAGCGACTTCATCGACGCCCACATAAGGCACACCGTCGACCTGCTCCTGGACCGCTCGCGTGTCCTCGCCGACCAGGTCGCCGAGGGCCACACCGGCGTCGTGGGCCTGGCCTACCAGCTCGCCGAGGGCAACGCCCGGCTCGTCACCGCGCACGGCGTCGACACCGCGGCACCGGCCCCGGCCGTCGGCGGCTGAGCGCGACGCCTCACCGCGCTTGCGCGGCCCGCTTCAGCAAGTGGTCCCGCTCCCGGACGTTGCGGGTCAACGCGGCCGCGCGCTCGAACTCGGCGCGCGCCTCGGCGTGGCGCCCCAGCCGCTCCAGAAGGTCGGCCCGGACGCTCGGCAGCAAGTGATAGCCCCGCAGGGCGGGTTCGTCGCCGAGGGCGTCCACCAGCTCGAGACCGGCCGCGGGGCCCTCGGACATCGCCACGGCGACCGCCCGGTTGAGCTCGATCACGGGTGACGGAGTGATCGCCATCAGGCGGCCGTACAGGGCGGCGATCGAGGCCCAGTCGGTCTCCTCGTACCGCATCGTCCGTGCGTGGCACGCCGCGATGGCGGCCTGCAGGGAGTACGGGCCGTCTCCCGCCCGCTGGAGCGCCTCGATGCCGCGCCGGATGAACAGGCGGTTCCACCGGGCCCGGTTCTGATCGGCGAGCAGCACCGGTTCGCCGTCGGGCCCGGTGCGGGCCGCGATGCGGGAGGCCTGGAACTCCAACAGGGCCGCCAGGCCGTGCACTTCGGGTTCCTTGGGCATCAGGACGGCGAGTACCCGTGCCAGTCGGAGCGCGTCCTCGCACAGGCCGGGCCGCACCAGGTCGTCGCCCGCCGTCGCGGAGTACCCCTCGTTGAAGATCAGGTAGATGACTTCGAGCACCGAGGCCAGGCGGTTCTCGCGGTCCGCGCCGTAGGGCACTTCGAAGGCGACCGCGGCCTTGGCGAGGGCGCGTTTCGCACGGACTACACGCTGGGCGACCGTCGGTTCCGGGGCCAGGAACGCGCGGGCGATCTCCTGCGTGGTCAGGCCGCCGAGCAGCCGCAGGGTGAGCGCGATCCTGGCCTGCGTCGACAGGACGGGATGGCAGGCCGTGAAGATGAGCCGCAGCAGGTCGTCGTCGATGCCGTCCGGATCGTCGAAGTCCGCCGGGTCGGGCGGCGGCACGTCCTCGAGCGCCCGGCCGACTTCCGCGAGCTTGCGGGCGTACGTCTCCTTGCGCCGTACCAGGTCGATCGCCCGGCGCTTGGCGGTGGTCATCAGCCAGGCACCCGGCTTGTCGGGCACACCCGTGTCGGGCCACTGTTCCAGTGCGGCGACCAGCGCGTCCTGCGCCAGCTCCTCCGCGATGCCGACGTCCCGCACGATGCGGGCGACGCCCGCGATGATCCGCGCGGACTCGATCCTGAATACCGCTTCGACCGTCCCGGTCGCACTCACTGCCGTCACGGCGACCCATCAGAGCAGCCCCGAGCAGGTGCGGCAAGCGTGTCCGGGGTCGCGCGCCGCGCGTTGCGTAGCCTGGACGCATGCCCGAGCTTCAGCTTCTCCGCCTCGACCACGCCCCCGCGCTCCTGGAATTCGAGCGGGAGAACCGTCGCTATTTCGCGGCGTCGATTCCCGACCGGGGTGATGACTACTTCGCCCACTTCGACAGCCGGCTCCAGGCGCTGCTGGCCGAGCAGGAGGCGGGTGACTGCTTCTTCCACGTGGTGGTGGACGAGAACGGAGAGGTGCTGGGGAGGGTCAACTTGGTGGACGCGGACGGCGGTTCGGCCGAGCTCGGCTACCGCATCGCCGAGCGGTCCGCCGGCCGGGGCCTGGCCACGGCATGCGTCGAGGAAGTCTGCACGCTCGCCCGGGTGCGGTACGGCCTCACCGCTCTGCGCGCCAAGACCACCCTGGACAATGCCGGCTCCCGCACGGTCCTGGCACGCACGGGGTTCGTCCCCACCGGCACGATGCGGCTGAACGGGCGCCCCGCGCTCGGGTTCGTAAGGGAGTTGTGATGAGGGAGCTGTGATGTTCGTACGGCCCGAATGGCACGCCCGTAGGGAACGGATCGGCGCACTTCGCTGTCTACTCTCCTGAGCACCCCCGAGCGGTGCCGTCCGGGAGCGTCCGGGCGTTCTTCTGGCAGAGAGTTTTGTCGACCCATGGGTCTCACGAGTAACAAGGTGCTGGTACTGACCGTGCTGTGCGCCGTGGTGATGTTCGTCGTCACCATCTGGTTGTGGCCGCGCCTGGCCCGTCAGCACTGGAAGACGTTCCTGGGCAGGCTCGGCCTGCTCGTGGCGACACAGGTGCTTGTGTTCGCCGCAGTGGGGCTCGCGACCAACAACTCGTTCCTGTTCTTCGGCTCGTGGACGGACCTGTTCGGGCAGGAGCAGGGCGTCGGTGTGGTGGTCGACCACTAGGGCCCGGTCCCGGGGCTCCCGGGACCTGTGTCGCGCCCCCATGTGGGCGCGACACACAGCACCCTCCGGGGTGATCAGCGGCGGCGCCGCCCACCGAGCGCTCGGGCGAACAGCCCCCGCCCCCCGGCCGCACCGGCCGGTCGCCTCGCCTCCGGAACCTCCCGCTCCTCGGGAAGTCCCGGCACGTCCGGCACCGCCCGCGCTTCCGACGCCTCCCGCTCCTCCGGCGGAGCCGGGTGGAGCGGCTGCGGCGGTGCGGGCGCCTGGGCCCTCTTGCCGCTGATCCGGATCAGCGGCGCGCCCGCCACCTCCTCCACCCCGTGCCACAGGTCGGGACGGGACTCCAGCCACTTCAGGAGGTCGGCCCGCACCGGCCCGGCATCACCCCATGTGCCGTACGCCTTGGTCGCGGTGATGCAGATGAGCTTCAGTCCCTGTGTCGCGACCGCGCCCCACACGGCCGCGGCGACGCCGGGACAGTGTTCGGCCCGGAAGTCGTCGAAGGCCACGACCGCCTCCGCGGCGGCCGCCTTCTTGGACGCCACGATGTCGCCGTGCACGTGCTCGTAGAGGTGTGAGGCGTCGACATGGATGAAGCGGCAGCTGCCCGCCTCCACCCGCGAACCGATGACCGAGGTCGGGCCCTGGACGATGGTGGGCAACTCCTCGTGGAAGGCAAGGTAGTTCACCTCGAAGGCGTCCCGGGTGAGCGTGGAGTACGACTTGTCCATCTCGGCGCCGTTGGAGTCGTCGGGGGCCGGCGAGTCGAAGAGGTCGCACACCGTGAACCGCTCCCCCGGGCGCAGCCGGCCGCCCAGGAAGATCGCGCTCTTTCCCAGATAGGCACCGAGTTCGAGCAAGTCACCCGCCTGTTGCGGGACTTGGTCCTGCCGCTTCAGGAACCAGTCGAACAGGAGCTGATCGGCGGGCCAGAACCAGCCTTTGACGTCGGAGAATTGAGCCGGGGGCGCGGTCGCAGGCTGCCTCGTCGTGGGTGACATGGTCCGGTCCTATCCTCGCCGGATGTCCGTGGGGTGACCGCGGGGCGTGGCCGGGGCATCGGCACGACGACATACGCGCCGTGATCACAACGTGTCACCTGTTGGTCACTATTTGCATGGCGCAAAAAGTTCTTACAACCGATTTACGCCCCACCTACTCATAAAGGACATATAAGCGCACAATGGGATGGCGACATCGTGTCGCAGCGCGGCCAGACGTGCAGACTTTTTAGAAGGAGGCGAGTCGGATGGCCGACGTCTCACACCGCCCTGGTGATATCTCGGGGCACCCCGACGTGTCGGAAATGCGGGACCGCTACGCACGGGTGATGGAAACCCGTGGTGTCGCGGCCGTCGAGGAACTCGTGATCCTTGCCGGAATCTACGCGGCGATCTCCGGCTGGACGGTCCACTTCTCGGCCGCCAAGCCCACCCTCGCCATCAGCAACCTCATCGTCGGCATCGCCCTCGCCGTCCTGGGCCTGTGCATGTCGATGGTCCCGGAGAGGTCCCAGGATCTGAACTTCGTGGTTCTGCTCCTGGGCGCGTGGCTGATCGTCTCTCCCTGGGTCGTCGCACGAAGCGCCGGCACCGGAGCCATCCTCAGCAATGTCATCACAGGCGCATGTGTGTGCCTGTTCGCACTGGTCGCGGGCGGCATGTTGATGACCAGGTCCCGCAAGACCTGACGTCGGACGCCTCGCTCCGGCCCCGCCGCGAGGCATCCGTCGACCGTACGGAGCCTCCCGGGCGCCGGGGCCCGGCGCCCCCCCCGCACACGGGTCGCACGGCATGCGCCTCAACCCGGGTCAGCAATCCCGGAGTTGAAGCGGATCGCCGTGGGGCCCGTCAGTCGTTCTCACGCGGCCGCTCTCGCTCAGCCGTCAGTGTTCGCCGTCCCGCCCCGCCTCACGCGCCGTCTCCGTGGCGATCGCGCGGCCCTGCCGGGGGCGCCCACCACCCGGACGGTCCCTCTCGCCCGCTCATGGACAGGGGCGTGACGGCAGGTGCGGCGGGCCGTCCGCGACACCGGCCGGAGGGGCCTCCCTGCCGGGCCTGTGAGCGTGATCACAGCTCCGGTGGGGCGGCCGGGAGTACGCTTGCGCCATGCCTCCGCTCGTTCGACGCCGCCACGTGGACTTCGTCCGCGTCACGAGCATGGCCTGTCGCGCTCACCGCTGACCCCAGACTCCTTTTTTCCTCTCTCCCCGTGCCTCCCACGGCGCCCGCCCCACTCCGGCGGGGCCGTGACCGCGCCACCCGCGCCGGCCGGGGCACACCCAGCGGATGGCTCCCATGTCGTACGTGTCTTCTTCGCAGCTCCCGGTCATCGACCTCTCCGCCGCCGATCGCGGCCCCGAGGCCCGTCGGCGCCTGCACGCCCAGCTTCACGGCGCCGCGCACGGCGTCGGCTTCTTCCAGCTCGTCGGGCACGGCGTCACCGATGCCGAGACCTCCGCACTGAACGACACCATGCGGGCGTTCTTCCGGTTGCCCGAGGCCGACCGGCTCGCCATCGACAACGTCAACTCGCCCCATTTCCGGGGCTATACGCGCATCGGTGACGAACGCACCGGCGGCTCGCGCGACTGGCGCGATCAGCTCGACATCGGCGCCGAGCGGCCCGCCCGGATCCCGGGGCCGGGCGAGCCCGCGTACTGGTGGCTCCAGGGCCCCAACCAGTGGCCCGCCGCCCTTCCCGCGCTGCGAACCGCCGCACTCACCTGGATCGACCGGCTGAGCTCGGTCGCCGAGAAGCTGCTGCACGAGCTGCTCGCGTCGATCGGCGCGCCGCACGACTTCTACGACGACGTCTTCGGGGACCGGGCCCACCTGCACCTGAAGCTGGTGCGCTACCCCGGCAGCGCGGGCGACGGCACCGCTCAAGGTGTTGGCGCACACAAGGACTACGGCTTCCTGACCCTGCTGCACCAGGACACCGTCGGCGGCCTCCAGGTGCAGCGTGAGGACGGCCGTTTCCACGCCGTTCCGCCGCTGCCCGGCGCGTTCGTCGTCAACCTGGGCGAGCTGCTCGAAGTGGCCACCAACGGCTACCTGCTCGCCACCAACCACCGCGTGGTGAGCCCGCCCGGAGCCACCGAGCGCTTCTCCGTGCCGTTCTTCTACAACCCCCGCCTCGACGCCCGCATCGAGCCCCTCCCCTTCCCTCATGCCGCGCACGCTCCCGGAGCGACCGCCGACCCGGCCAACCCGCTCTTCGCCGAGTACGGGCGCAACGAGCTCAAGGGCAAGCTCCGCGCCCACCCGCTGGTCGCCGCCCGCCACCACGCGGACCTGCTCCTGACGGATCGCCCGCTCGCGGGCACCGCGGCGACGTCGTAGCACTCGAACTCGTGGGCCCGCGCGGCCACTTCAGGTGGGGTCACAGCTGCCGGTCCAACAGCAGTTCCGACAGGGCGACGAGTGCGTCCGCAGGGGTCCCACCCAGTGCCGCGGTCCGTAGGTGATCACGCCCCGCGGCCACCCTGGCGCGGGCCTCGCGCAGGGCGTACGCGCGGCCCCCCGCCTTCTCGACGAGCTCGGCGGCCCTGCGCAGGCACGCGGCGTCGGACACGCCGCCCGCGCCGAGCAGTTGGTCGAGGCGGGCACCGAGAGAAGGGTCTGCGGCGATCGCCCCGAGGATCGGCAGCGTCTTCTTCGCACGCCGCAGGTCGCTGTGGGCCGGCTTTCCGGTGCGGACGGGCTCGCCCCAGATGCCGAGAACGTCGTCGACCGCCTGGAACGCCAGGCCCCACTGCCTGCCCGCCCGCGCCAGTGCGTCCGTGAGCCGCGGCGGGGCGCCCGCGAGCACCGGCCCGAGGGCCGCGGCGCAGCCGAGCAGGGCGCCCGTCTTGCGCTCCGCCATGGCCCGGTACTCCCCCAGGCCCACAGCGTCCTCGCCGGTCCACGGCCGCGACTCGAAGAGCTCGTCGTCGGCCTGGCCGTGCACCAGCTCGCCGAGCATGGAGGTGAGGTGGCCCAGCGCCTCGCCGCCCCGCGCTCCACCGACCTCGGCGAGCGTACGGACGCCGAGGGCGAACAGGGCGTCGCCCGCCAGGAGCGCGGGGCCCGTGCCGAACGCCTTCCAGGCGCTGTCGCGATGCCGGCGTCGGCCGTCGCCGTCCATGATGTCGTCGTGCACCAGGGAGAACGTGTGGATCAGCTCGATCGCCACCGCCCCCGGAACCGCCACCTCCGCGGGCGCGCCGGCCGCCTCCGCGCCGAGGATCACGAGGGCCTGCCGGACCCCCTTGCCTCCGCCGCCTGCCCGCGGCGTACCGTCCGCCTCGCACCATCCGAACGCGTGCGAGGCGATCCGGCGCGGGCCCGGGTGCAGTTCCCGTACGGCCGTGCGCAGGGCCGGCTCGACCATGTCCCGGCACCGGGCGAGCGTGGCGACGGCGGCCGGACGGGCACCGGGGTGCGGCGCGGGCGGTCCCGGCTCGGCCTGGGGTGCGCTGTGCGCGGCGGTGTGGATGGACATGCGGTTCCGTTCCTGTCGCGGTGTGGAGGTACGAAGGACAGCGCGGGGGCGAGGGCCTCAGCGCGCGCGAGTGACGGCAGTGGCGGCGGCGGCCGGGACGCCCAGTTCGGCGCGCGCCGCGCCGATCAGGTCGCTGCCCCGCAGCAGGCCGATGGCGCCGAACGCCCGCTCCAGCTCGTCGAGGTCGGCGGCGGTCCGTTCCACCGCGCGCCCCTGACGGGCCTGCGCCTTCACCAGACCGAGCCGGGCGAGCGCCTCACCCCGGGGCTCGCCCATCGCCCGGAACTCGCCCAGCGCCCCGCGATAGCACTCCTCCGCCTCGGCGTGACGGCCAGCCCGGAACAGCACGTTGCCCCGCATCTTGTGGTTGTACGCCAGCGCGCCGACCAGTTGGATGGCCCGGCACAGCGTCTCCGCCTCGGTCAGCAGAGCCAGGGCCCGTTCGGTGTCGCCCCGGACGGAGTGCACATCGGCGATCCCGCGCAGCGCCCAGGCCCGGCCCCGGTCGTCCCCGGCGTTCTCGGCTATCCGAGCCGCCTCCTCGAACAGGGCGAGCGCACTGTCGAACGAGCCGGTGTTGCGGTGCATCTGCGCGATGCCTTCGAGCGCCCACACCGTGTGGCGGGCCTCGCCGCGCCGGCGCGCCTCGGCGAGGAGCTGCTCGTGCAGCCGGCCCACGGCCTCGTAGTCGCCCTGGATGCGTCCGGTCTCGGCCAGTCCCGCCAGGGAATAGCCGCGGGCAACGATGTCACCGCCCTGTTCGGCGAGTTCGGCCGCGATGGCGAGGCGGCGGCGGGCCAGCGCGAGCGCGCCGCGCTGGCGGGCCAGGGTGCCACCGCTCCACATGGCCCAGGCCATGGCACCGAGGTCACCTGCGCCGCGCGCCGCGCGGTAGCTGCCCTTCCACGCCTGCTCCGCCTCGTCGACGCGGCCGAGCCGCCTGCTCGCCTCGGCGACGGCGAGCCCGGCGTGCGCCACCTCCGCGGCGCCCGCCGTCGCTTCGGCCCTTCGTCGCTCCTCGACGGCCTTGGCCAGCACCTCCTCCAGTGAGGTGTTGACCGACAACTCCCCCAGGCTTCCCCGGTATTCGGGGGCGAACGCTTTGCCGTACATGGTGGTCTCGCTTCGGATCGTGGTGTGGAGCCCAGGGCTCCGCCTTGATCAAGAAGCTATGAGACGTCGGGGCGGTGACGAGTCACCCTCAGAGCCCGTGTGCCGTACATCGCAAGTCTGACGCGGGGCGCCGGGGTCAGTCGCGAGCGGTACTAGATGATCTTGGAGAGGTAGGCGTCGGCACGTTCCGGGTCCAGCAGCCAGTCTCGGTAGTCGGTCGGATCCGCATAGCCGTTGGCGAACCGGTGGGCGACCTCGGGGTGCTCGAAGGCGGCCGCCAGAACGCGTCCGACCTGCTCCGCCGAGGGCTGGCGCAGCATCAGGTCGGTGAAGGCGTGCGCGTGACGCGCGTGCTCCCAGTAGTCCTCGAAGGTCTCGCTCATCCATCGCCGGTCGTACGGCAGCTCGCCCCGCCGCAGGATCGCGTCGAGGTATCCGGCGGCGGCCCGCGCGGCGTTGTTGGCGCCCTGCCCCGTGAGCGGGTCGTTCGCGACGACCGCGTCCGCCATGCCGAGGACGTACCGTCCGGCCCCCAGTGCGGCCACGCCGTCCCGCACGGTCGGGGTGACCGCGCCGTACAGCGCGGCGCCCGCGTCGGTGGGTTCGGCGTCGGCGAAGCGCTCGTACTCCCAGGGCGCGTACTCCCGCAGGAGCTCCACCGCACGCCGCAGCCCTTCGCGCGGTCCGGGCCGGTCGGCCCAACAGTCGTACGGGCCGCCGGGCTTGGCTTCGAGAAGCAGGATCTCGCACGGGCCGCCGACGGTCAGGGCCTGAAGGGCGATCGCGTCGCCGACCGAGGGGACACCGGTGACGCGCAGGCACGTGTCGGACTCGTCGGCCCGGCCCGTGACGCCGCTCGCGTAGAACGCGGCCAGGGTGCGCTGCGGGCGGTCGTACACGGAGCGTCGCGCGTCGCGGCCGAACAGCGAGGAGAGCGTGCCCCGGCCGGCGGCGACGACGGTGAGATCGTGGCGGGCGGCGATGCCCGCGACATCGGCGGCCTCGACCGCACGGTGTTCCACCCGGCCGCCCCGCGAGGCGAACAGCTCCAGCCACGCGGAGAGTTTGAGCCGCTGGTCCACCGAGCGGGCCTCGGTGTCGTAGGAGGTGGTGAACCGCCTCACGCGGAGCTCGTGGCCCGCCGGGTCCCAGTGGTTCATCTCCAGGCCGCTCATCGCCGGGGCCTGTGCGCCCCAGAGGTCGAGCCCGGCCGCATGTTCCAGGGCGAGCGCCGGCCCGAACATGAGCTGTGTCGAGGTGATCCGGCCGTGGCGGATCCGCTCGGCGGTCCGCTCCGAGAACAGCGTCACGTCGTAGTGTGCCGCCTGGAGTCCCAGCGCCAGTTGCAGCCCTGCCTGTCCCGCCCCGATGATCGCGATCCTGCGCACCCGTGCCTCCGCCCGCTCCGCACCCGGCGCCCGCCGGGTCCGCCCCACCGTTGTACTGGGTGCCGGCGGGACTGCCTAGGGTCTGTCCGAACGCACCCGGAACCAAAGCCAACCAGATCCGCCGGACAGACCCTGGACGGCGGGGTCGTCAGGGTACGGATCACGCCGGGCCCGAATCCGGTGTGCCCGGCCGGCCGCTGGGCTACCGGCCGGTGACGGGCGCCTTCGCGCCCTTCTTGCTGTCGCAGACCAGACCCCTGATCCCCGCCGAGCCCTTGGGTGCGGCGGCTGCCTGTCCGTCCCGGCAGTCACCGTCGTCGGCCGCGTCGCGGCAACCCTGAAGCCAACGTCCGGGCGAGGCGGCGGCTTTGGGGCCGCCCTGCTCGTGACGCCACTGTTCGCAGCCGCCGCTCTTGAGGAAGCCCTGGGTCTTCCCGGTGGGGTCCGCCTTCATCCCGGCGAGGGCCACCACGTAGCCGCCCTCGTAGGCAACGTCGTCGTGGAACAGCGGCTTGTCGTTGAATGCCGACACCGCCACGGCTCCGATGCCGAGGCAGACGGCGAGACCGACGGCGAGGGCCATCAGGAGGTTCCGGCGGGAGGGACCTCGATGGGAGGTGTACTGCGGTGCCTGACCAAGAAGAACCATGTGGATCACTCTGACATACCGCCGGTCTCACTCCTCGAACACCCCCGGCGCCGACGAGCGCCCCGGCCAACCGTCATATGGGTCCGCCCGCACGGGACTTGATCGTGTGCCGGTGTGCCGCTCCCGGGACTCGCATCCGCCACTGGCCCGTGTTCGGCGCTTCGGGACGGCGATGCGTCTAGGCTCGGTGCCGTGACTGTCCTCACCGCCGCCGTGGTCCAGGCGGGATCCCATCTGTTCGACACTGCGGCTTCCCTCGCCAAGGCGCTGGACCTGGTGCGCGACGCGGCCGGGCGCGGCGCCGAGGTCGTCGTGCTGCCCGAGGCGTTTCTGGGCGGCTACCCCAAGGGCCTCGATTTCGGGGTCCGGGTCGGCAGCCGGAGCGACGAAGGACGTGAGACGTTCCGGCGGTACTTCGAGTCGGCCATCGTCGTGCCCGGCCCCGAGACGAATGAACTGTCCGCGCTGACACGTGAGTTGAGGTGTCACGCGGTGGTCGGGGCGGTGGAGCGGTCGGGCTCGACTCTGTACTGCGTCGCCCTGTTCTTCGGGCCCGGGGGATTCATCGGCAAGCACCGCAAGCTGATGCCGACCGCCGCCGAACGGCTGATCTGGGGATGCGGCGACGGCTCGACGATGCCGGTGGTGGACTGCGGACCCGGCAGGCTCGGGGCGGCCATCTGCTGGGAGAACTACATGCCGCTGTTTCGCACCGCCATGTACGCGAAGGGCGTCGACATCTGGTGTGCCCCCACCGTCGACGACCGGGAGACCTGGCAGGCCACGATGCGGCACGTGGCCCTCGAAGGGCGCTGCTTCGTGCTGAGCGCCGCTCAGTATCTGCTGCGCTCAGGCCTTCCGGGCAACGTCCATCCTCTGCAGGGCGACGACCCCGACACCGTCCTGATCGGCGGCGGCAGCACCATCGTCTCCCCGCTCGGCGAGGTACTGGCCGGACCGCTGCGGGACGGCGAGGGGGTGCTCGTCGCGGAACTCGACCTCGGGGACATCGCCCGGAGCCGCTTCGACTTCGACGCCACCGGCCATTACGCACGCCCGGACGTCTTCACCCTGCGGGTCGACGAGACACCCCGCCCCGCCGTCGCTCAGACAGCTCCCACCTCTACGCGCAGATCGGCGCGCGGCCGCGTATAGAGGCGGCCGCGAACCTCGCCACGCGCCAACCGGTCCATCGCGGCGGGGAGTTCGGCGAAGGGAACCTCCTGCACCGCCGGCTTCAGCGCCCCGCTCGCGATGAGGTCGTACACCTCGCGCAGTTCGTCCTTGCTCGCACCCAGGGAGCCGACGAGCCGGACGTTGCGCATCACCAGGGAGGCCACGGGTATCGCCGCGACCGGGGTGCCGAGACCGACCAGCACCACACAGCCTCCCGGGCGCACGCTCGCCACTGCGGAGGCGACCGTCGTGTCGGTACCCGCGAAGTCCACGATCACGTCCGGATGCCGGGCCGCGAGCCCGCTGACGTCCTGGAAGCACGCGGTGGCTCCGGCCTCAAGGGCGGGGCCGTGGGCGGCCGGGTTGATGTCGACCCCGTACACCGTCGCGCCTAGCAGATGGGCGATCCGCACACCGTTCAGGCCGAGTCCGCCGAGGCCTATGACACCGACCGCGCGGCCCCGCCGCACGGAACCCGCGGTCCGCACCGCGTGATAGGCGGTGGCCACCGAGTCGGTCGCGACGGCGGCCTCGGCGAACGTCACGTTGTCGGGGATGTGCACCAGCGTCGACACATGGGCCAGTTCCCGTTCCGCGAAGGCACCGTCGTGTCCCACTCCCGGCGCGAAGCGGGCCGCTTCCACGGGGTGCGAGACCAGGGCGATGCCGACCCGGTCGCCCACTTCGAAGTCCCGGACGCCCTCCCCGATCGCGGAGATCACTCCGGCGCCCTCATGGCCGAGGGTGACCGGCGCCTTGACGGTGAGATCGCCCAGGTCCATGCCGCTCATGATGTGCAGGTCCGAGTGACACAATCCGGCCGCTTCGATGTCGACCACCACCCACCCCGGACCGGGCTCCGGGTCCGGAATGGTCTCCATGTTGAGCGGTCGTCCAGCACCTTCGAACCGTATGGCCTTCATCCGTGCATCCCCACCTTTGCCCCTGCGTCACACAGGTATTACATCGCACACGTGTTCCCTGTTCTGGTGGTTGAATTCCCAAGCTTCGGACGTTTTATGCGCCTGGCCGGTTTCTGTTCTCCGGGTCTGCCGAGGCAACGGGTTCGAGCCATGCAACAGCGGCCCGCCCCAGGGGAGTTGGGGTGGGCCGCCGGCGCGGTGGGGCCGTCCCGGAGACGCCGCCCCGGATCGGCTCCGGGACGATCAGGTGCCGTTCACCTCCAGCTCGTATATGCGGGCCGCCGCGTCGCCGTTCTGGGTCGGAGTGATCACCGAGAGCCGTACATAGCGGGCGGAGACCGCGACGGGGCTCGTGGTCGAGTCGGCGGTGTTGCCGCGCACCTGGGCCTGCGTGGTCCAGGTGGTGCCGTCAGCCGAGGCGCTCAGGTCGAAGTCCTTGCTGTTCCAGTCCGCGCTCTCGCCGCCCGCGCCCGCGTGGCGCACGGTGATCGAGGACAGCGGATGGGAGGCGCCCAGATCGACCTGGAGGACCTTGGTGCCCGAGGCCTTCGAGCACCACTTGTCCGCGGTGCCGCCGGCGAAGCTGCCGTTGACCGCCTTGTCGGGAGTCTCCGTGGAGTTGCAGGCGGCCGAGCCGGTGGCGGGCCGGCCGATCGCCAGGTCCTGGCCGGCGCCGCTCGGCCCGTAGACCCCCAGCTCGTAGACGCGCGCCGCGTCACTTCCGCCGCCGGTGTTGGCGGGGCCGGTGACGGTCAGGCGTACGTAGCGGGCCGCTCTCGCCGACACGGGATGGTAGGTGCGGCTGGAACGGGAGCCGGTGACGGAGGCCGCCGCGGTCCAGGCGGCGCCGTCGGTGCTGGTCTGGATCTGGAAGGCGCCGGTGTTCCAGCCGGTGTTCTCGCCGCCGAGACCGGCGTGTTCGACCACGAACGACGACACGGTCCGCACCGACCCGAGGTCGACCTGGAGCGAGGGGTTCGCGGCGGACGAGCACCACTTGCTGTTGTTCGCCAGGGAGCCGTCCACCGCCTTGTCCGCCGACTCGGCCGCGACGCAGGGCGCCGATCCCGTCACCGGCTTGCCCAGGGCGAGGTCGGGGCCGAGCTCGGGCGCGGTGGGCACCGGATCGGCTCCGTCCTGGAAGGAGGGGGGCACGTCCGAGGCGCCGGTCCCCCAGGTGGTGCCGGGTGCGCCGCCCATCGTGTAGGTGAGGACCGCGCCGCCCGCGACGTCCGGATAGCGCAGGTAACTGTGGCTGGTGGACGCTCCGTTGACGGTCAGACCCTGCACATAGGGCCCGCTGCCCGAGCTGTTGATGGTGATGTTCCCGGCTGCGCGCTGGATCAGGACGGAGGGGAACTGCGGCCCGTGCAGCGCGAGGGTGTCCGCGCCGGGTGTCGCCGGGTACATGCCGAGCGCCGCCCACACATACCAGGCAGAGGTGGCGCCGAGGTCGTCGTTTCCGGGCAGTCCTCCGGCCCCGGTGGTGAAGGACTCGGCCATCACCTTGCGCACCGCGTCCGTGGCACCGGCCGGGTGGCGGGCGTAGTCGTAGGCCCAGGGCACCCCGTGTTCGGGTTCATTGCCTATGTAGTAATAGGGCCTGCTCTGCCCGGCGTTGACCTCGGTGAAGTGGTGGTCGAGACGCTGCACGGCGGTCGCCGCGCCCCCCATGGAGTTGATCAGGCCGGAGAAGTCGTAGGGGACCATCCAGGTGTACTGGGAGGCGTTGCCCTCGGTGAAGGTGGACTGGCTCGCCGGGTCGAGCGGCCAGCTCCAGGAACCGTCGCTCTTGTGCTGCTGCACATAGGAGGACTCGGGGTTGAATGTGTTGCGCCACCACTGGGCACGCCCCATGTGTGTGGTGTAGCTCGATGTGTTGCCGAGCGCCTTCGCGAACTGGGCCACCGCGAAGTCGGACGCCGAGTATTCGAGGGAGTCGGAGGGGTCGTCGAGGTAGTGCAGGCTCGTGTACGCGGACTGGCGTCCGCGTATGGCGTCGCCCTGCGCGGTGCCGCCGTTGGACGCCTTCTCCATCAGGGACAGGGCGGCCGCGGTGTCGAAGTCGCGGGCCCCGAAGGCGTACATGCTGCCGACGATGATGGGTCCGGGATCGCCCGTCATGACGAAGTCCTCGTTGGTCTGTTGCGACCACTTGGGCAGCAGACCGCCCTGCTGGCCGTCCAGGACCATCGACTTCGCGATGTCACTCGCCTCCGTCGGCGCCATCAGGGCGATCAGCGCCGCCCAGGAACGGTAGATGTCCCAGCCGGAGTAGTTCTGATAGACGGGCCGCGCCGAATTGTGGACGGCGTTGTCGAAGCCCCGGTAGTCGCCGTTGACATCACTGGAGACGTTGGGGCTCTGGAGCACGTGGTAGAGGGCGGTGTAGAACTTCTGGCGTTCGGTGGCGCTGCCCCCGCCCACCTGGACGCGGTTGAGCATCTGGTTCCAGGAGTCGTCGGCCGCGGTGCGCACCGCGCCGAAATCCCATCCGCCGTTCTCGGCGCTCACGTTGGCCTGCGCGCCCGCGACGCTCACGTACGAAAGCCCGACCTTGAACTGGACCGTCGCGTTGCTGGTCGTGTCGAAGGTGACGTAGGCGCCGGTGTTGGTGCCGGAGGCGTTGGCCGAACCGTCGCTCACGGCGGCGCCCGACCAGGTTCCGAACCCGGTCGGCGCCCGGTCGAAGCGCACGTCGAAGTAGATCTGGTACGTCTTGGACGAACCGCAGAACCCGCCGGCGGTCACGCTTCCGGTCAGCTCGTTGCCGTTGACGTGCACCGTTCCCGCGCGGTTTCCGGTGGCGCTGCGCCCGGTGTTGATCAGCAGCCGGGACGCGGCCGACGCGGGGTAGGTCAGCTTGCCCATGGCGGTGCGCGTGGTGGCCGACAGCTCCACGTCGGTGCTGTAACGGTCGAGGCGGGTCTTGTAGTAGCCGGGCTCGGCGATCTCGTTCGCCTTGGTGTAGCCGGAGGCGTAGCTCGTCCAGTCGGTGCCGGGTGAGCTACCGAGCGCGCCGGTGACCGGCAGCAGCGGCAGGTCCTCGTTGTTCGGGCAGCCCGCGCCGTCGAAGTGGGTGAGGCTGAAGTCCTCGACGGAGGTGTCCTTGTAGCGGTAGCCGGACGGTGAGGCGGTGGGGGTGTCGGGGCCGACCTGCACTCCGCCGAAGGGCACCACGGCCCCGGGGTAGGTGCTGCCCCCGGCGCCGCCGGGCACGGGGTTGGGGGCGTTGCTGTCGTCGGTGCCGATGAACGGGTCGACGTACTGGGTCAGCGCGAGCGTCCCGGCGTGGGCGGGCGCGGCGGCGATGCCGGCCACCCCCGCGACGGACAGGGCCAGCGCGCCGAGGGCACTGAGGCATCTGGACCGGCTGAGGCGTCCGGACCGGACGAAGGATCCGGAGGAGGGCAGGGAGCGGAGCACGAGGGGGGACCACCTTCTCGCAAAGGACCGCTCGCCGTCCGGCGGGCGGCCTCGGGACGGGGGATGCTCGGTGGGCATGTGAACGTTACCAATCAACTCAGGATTGTTGAGGTGTCCCTGACCACCCGTCAAGGGCGGGGAACGAATTCGGGCCCCGCATCCTCCGGCGCCACGGATCCTCTCACTCCTTGGACGCAACGACCGGACGGCACACCGCAATTGACGGTTGATCAGCTCTGCATGACGTCGTGGTACGCGACGATGGGAACGTTACCAATCCCGAGCGTCTCTTCCCGCGCCTGCGGCCCGGCCGCCCCAGACGCACCTCGGGCCGCTTGACGTGGGGCGCCGTCTGCCATCATCGACGCGTCGCCGTGCCGGACCGGGCACGGACCGGTCCATGAGGAGGCCCGTGAAGCGCCCGACGATGAAGGACGTGGCCCGCGCGGCGGGAGTGAGTCCCATGACCGTCTCGCGTGCGGTCTCGGGCGAGCCGGGCGTCTCACCGGACACCGCCGCCCGAGTCGAGCAAGCCGTACGGCAGTTGGGCTACCAGCGCAACGACAACGCCCGCAACCTGCGGCACAAGAGCCTGCGCACCTCCACGATCGGGCTCGTCGTCGACGACCTGGCCAACCCGTTCTACGCGCTCATGGCCCGCTCCGTCGAGGACGAGGCGCATCGGCGCGGCTTCCTCGTACTGGTCGGCAGCACCAATGACGAGCCCCGGCGCGAACGCGAGGTCATAGGCGCCTTCACCGCCCGTCAGGTGGACGGCCTGATCCTCGTCCCCACCAACGGCGGACACGGTTTTCTCAAGCAGCCGATGGAGGGCGGCACCTGCGTCGTCTGCGTGGACCGGCCCGCCAAGGGGCTGGCCGTCGACACCGTGACCGTGGACAACCGTGCGGGGGCCGAGCGGGCCGTCGGCCACCTGCTCGGCCACGGGCACACCCGGATCGCGTACCTCGGTGACCGGTTCGACATCTGGACCCAGCGCGAACGCCACGCGGGCTACCTCGACGCCCTCGGCTCCCACGGCATACCCGAGGACGCCGCCCTCGTACGCCACGAACTGCGCTCCCAGTCCGACGCGGCGGCCGCCCTCGCCGAGCTGCGGGCGCTGCCCGCTCCCCCGACGGCGCTCTTCACCACCAACGACCTCATCACCATGGGGGTGATGGACGGACTCGGCGGTCCCGATCCCGTCGCCCTCGTCGGCTTCGACGACTTTCCGCTGGCCGACCGGCTCAGCCCGCCGCTGAGCGTCGTCAGCCAGGACCCGGTCGCGCTGGGCGCCACCGCCGCCAGCCTTCTGTTCTCCCGGATCGAGGGCGACCGCTCGGCTCCCCGCTCGGTGGTCCTGCTGACCCGGCTCGTCGTACGGGGCTCGGGACCGGGAGGGCGCACGCGCGGCTAACGGAGCAGCCCCCCGGGCAGCTGGGGCGACCTGACCGGCACCGTCCAGCCGATCCGGCGGGCGTGACAGGCCAGACCCAGCACGTCCAGATCGACGGCCGCTTCCACGTCCTTGCCGCGGCTCCCCACCCCGAAGTGCTCGTGGTGTTCCTCCAGGGCGTCGGCCAACGCCAGCGCGAAACCCCGGCGATCGCCCTCGACGAGCTGGGACAGCAGGACGGCCGGCGGGGCGAGGAAGGTGCCGTCGGCCATACGGGCCGCGGTCTCCAGGGCGTGGTCCATCGCGGGCTCGGGGTCGACGCCCCGCAGATAGTCGTGGAGCGCCGCGCAGTACGCCCCGCCGGGCGACGGCTGATCGCCCTCGGCGAAGAACTCGGGCTCGATCAGCACACAGTCCGCCAGGGGGCCGCGCGCACCGACGACCAGCGCGAGGGCCACCGCCTGGTGCCACTGGTGCGGGTTGGGACGGTAGGAACCCCGCCACGCCGGCACGGTGCGCGTAGTGGCGCCGATGGATACCTCCACCTCGGTGCCGCGTTCGGCCCGTGCCACGCGCAGCGCGCCCGCGCCCGCCTGGGCCCCGAGCAGCAGCGCCTCGTGCTGGCGCGGATCCGTACCGTCCGGATCGAGCGCCGCCCGCGCGAGGAACCGCAGACGCTGGTCCGTCATGAGCGACGTCAGGTCCCTGGCGAGCGCCTTCGGGTCTTCGGCCGGATCGCGGAAGCGCGCCATCCCGTGTGCCGCCAACTCGTCGTACGGGGCCGGGTCGTGCCCGGACCCTCCTGCGAGCGCGTGGAGCGGCCGCTCGACGGCCAGGGGCCCGGCGGCGAGCTCGGCCACGGCGTCGGGCCGCTGGTCACGCCCGTAGGCCCGCACCCGGGGCGCGGGCGGCGCGAACCCGGTCACCACCGCCCGCGGCAGGTAACCGGACTCGATGCGCACGGGCCAGCCATGGCGGCGGTGGGCCAGCGCCATGAGCGCCATGGCGTCGAGGGGCAGCAGGCTGCGCGGCGCCGCGGTCCGCCCCGCGCAGCGATCGCGGTGCTGCTTGAGCTGCGCCGCCAGGCACCGGGTGAAGCTCTCTTCATCTCCCGCCGCCAGGGCACGCAGGGTATGGAGAACGGCGCGGTGGCCCGGCCAGTCGTCGCCCTCGCCGAGCGTCGCGACCACCATGTCGATCAGCGCGCACTTCTCGATGGCCCGCACAGGACCTGGAGAGGCCACAGCGGCCGGTCCCTCCTCGCGCCCGAAGACGTACGCCATCAGGGCGTGCACAAGTGCCACATCGGCTCGCCCCTCATTGCCGCGCCACGGCGGCGCCGAATCGACGAAGAGATCGGCAGCGCGGTCCGCGGCCTGCGCCAGGACGGCCAGGTAGAGCCCGTCCAGCCACTCGTAGCTGCGAACCGTGGGAATCCGCCGGCCCCGCACGGACCGCGCCCCCCGCACCTCTCCCTGTTCGCCCTCCTCGCCTTCTTGGCCCTCTTCACCCTCTTCGCCTTCTTGGCCCTCTTCACCCTCAACGACCCGCTCGAACTCCCCGCAGTACGTCACCCCGGCCCCGGCATAGGCGATGAACACGTCGAGCGGCCGGCCCGGAAAGCGGGTCGACTCCAGGGCGCCCACGGCCGCGGCCGCCGCGGAGCCGAGCGCCACCCGCGCGTCCTTCCCGCCGAGCTCGGGCCGTGCGAGGGAGCGCGCACCGAGGTAGTCGAGGAAGACACCGGCCAGCGCCCGCCAGCCCGACGCGGGATGCTCCTCGTGCCGCATCCGGTGCACGTCCCCCGCGATCCGCTCCGCGAAATCCGCCTCCGCGGTGGCCAACGCCGCCGCACCGACTTGATGACGCTCGATCCGCACCCCGGCCTCCCCACGAATCCCCGTTCGATCTTGCCTTGCCAGCATAGGAAGGGGGTCTGACAACGCCCGGCCAGGCGGGCGCCGGGCCCGAACGGTGGGTCCCGTGCCGCTGTCACCGTTTGGTCATACGGACGTGCGATCGTGGTGCACGAGCACAGAGCGAGATCGGCAAGGCGGGCTGCACTGCGTATGAACCAGAAGAACGACGCGAAGGCTGACGAGGTCTTCGACACGGCGGACGTGGCCGGTGAGCCCGCCGACGGGGCCGCACCCCGGACAGCGCCAACGGGGACCTCGGTCTCCGGCACATCGGCTCCCACGGCGGCCGAGTCCGCGGCACCCCCCGCGGCAGCCGCTTCCGGGACGCACGAATCCCGAACGCGTCGCGAGGCTCCCGAGGAGCGGGCCGAGCGGGCCGCGCCGGTGCACGCCGAGAAGCCTGAGCGGCACACGAGCCACGAACACCCCGTGGACGACGTGGCCGGGAAGGACTCCGAGGACCCCGGGGCCCCCAAGGACCCCGAGGACCACCCGGGTTCCGGCGACGCGAAGGATCGTCGCGGCGAACCGGACCGTGAGGCGGACGAGGCAGACGAGGCAGACGAGGCAGACGAGGCACCGCACACGTCCGCGACGCCAGGAGCATCCGAAGCGCCCCGAGCACCCAGAGCTTCTGAAGCGCCCGGTGCTCCCGCGACGTCCGTGGCGCCCGGAGCGGCGGACGCCTCCGCCGAGCCCGGCCCCGACGCCGACGGCAACGGCGACACCGGCACCGCGCCCGCGCCCGCGCCCGCGCCGAAAGCTGTCGCCGAGGGCCGCGGCACGCCTCCCGCACGAGCGGCCCGCAAGGAGACGGAATCCGAGCGGACCAGCGAGTTCGTCGCTCTGAAGCCGGACCTGCCGGCCGCGTCCGCGGCGGGCCCCGCGGCCCGGCGGCCCGCCCCTTCGTGGTCCGACGCGTGGTCCGCGAGTACGGCCGGCGAAGCGCCTGAGGAGTCCGAGCGCACCCGCGAGTTCGGCGCCCCGGCGAGCGCGGGCGACGATCGCACGATGGCCCTGGCCCGGCCGGCCGCACCCGCGGTCAACGCACCCGCGGTCAACGCACCCCCGGTCGCCGCACCCGCCGTCGCCGCACCCACGGACGCGTCGGGCCCCGGTGGCCCGGCGGGCCCGCCGCCCCCGCTCGACCTGCTCGCTCAGCTCACCAACACGCCGCCCAAGCCCGAGACGCCGGCCCGCACGGCGGCGCGCAGGGTCAAGATCTGGGGCACGCTTGTCGTGCTGCTCGCCATCGTGGTGGTGGCCGTCCAGGCACTGCGTCCGCTTCCGACGCCCACCCTGAAACTCACCGGCGCGTCGAACCACACCGCCGACGGGGGCGCCCTGTCGCTGCCGTGGCCGACCGAGGGCCAGGCCGTGGTCGACATCAACGGCCTCGGCCGGATGGGCTCGTACGGGGAGATGAAGCCGCTCCCCATCGGCAGCGTGGCCAAGGTGATGACCACGTACCTCGTCCTGCGCGACCACCCGCTGAAGCCGGGCGACAAGGGACCCCTGGTTCCGGTCGACCAGAAGGCACAGGACGACTACACCAACGGCGTCACGGAGAAGGAGTCGGTGGTCGAGGTCAAGACGGGCCAGCAGGTCTCCGAACTGGAGGCGCTCCAGGCCGTCATGCTGCCGTCGGCGAACAACGTGGCCCGCCTGCTGGCCCGTTGGGACGCCTCGACGGAGGAGGCCTTCATCAAGAAGATGAACGACACCGCCAAGTCGTTCGGGATGACCAACACCACGTACACGGATGCGAGCGGTCTCAAGGAGTCCACGGTGAGCACCGCCGAGGACCAGGTGACCCTGGCCAAGCGCGCCATGGCCGACCCCGTGTTCCGCCAGATCGCCAAGCTTCCGTCGTACACGTCCACGACCACGTCGGGCGGCTCCACCGTGGAGACGGCCAGGACCCAGCACAACTTCAACAAGCTCGTCCCGCTGTACGGGGTCGTCGGCATCAAGACGGGGTCCACGACGAAGGCGGGCGGCAATCTGCTGTTCGCCGCCGAGACGCCGGTCGGTGACACCAGGCAGCTGGTCGTCGGCGCCGTGTTCGGCCAGCACAAGCCAAGCATCATCGAGACGGCGACGGCTGCCAGCAAGAGTCTGATCCTGGCGGCGGACAAGGCGCTCAGGAACGAGACGGTGATCAAGAAGGGTGACGTGGTCGGCCAGGTGGAGGACGGCCTGGGCGACACGGTCCCCGTCGTGGCCGACAAGGACCTGGCCGTCCCAGTCTGGGCCGGCGCCTCCGTTGGGATCAAGCTAACGGACGGCGGCAAGAAGCTGCCGCACACAGCGAAGGCCGGCACGGTCGTCGGCACGCTGAGCGTGGGCGGCGGCATCGGCGAGGTGAACGTGCCGGTGTCGTTGAAGGGCGATCTGTCCGAGCCGTCGCTCGGGGCCAAGGTCACCCGGCTCAACTGACCCGGGAGTGACGTCGTCTCAGGACTGGCGGGGCGGATCGGCACCGGCCGGGTCGGTTGTCAGTGGTGGCCGCCACCATGGTGGGCATGCTGAACGGCGGGTGCGCGTACCGGGTGCGTGTCCGGCACCGGGAAACCGACCCGGTCCGTCCGACAAGGGAGTCCGCGATGACGTCCAGGTTCACGTTCGGCGCGCGCGGGGCGGCCGGCACACGGCACGAGAGCGCGGGCCGGCTGCCCGCGCTGCCGCTCGCCACGGCGCTGCTCACCGCGACCGTCGCGCTGTACATGGCGCTCGTCGCCTTCGGCAACATGACGGACTTCGACACCAACCGACAGTTCGTCCGTCATGTCCTGGCGATGGACACGACGTTCAAGGACCCGGATCTGATGTGGCGGGCCATCACCTCGCACACGCTGCAGGACATCGCGTACGTCCTGATCATCGCCTGGGAGACGGTGGCGGCCCTGGTCCTTGTGGCGGGGACGGCCGCGTGGGTGGCCGGGCTGCGCGGCCGGGCCGGGTTCGACCGGGCCCGGTGGCTGAGCAGCGCGGGGCTGCTGATGGTGCTGCTGTTGTTCGGGGCGGGTTTCCTGGCAGTGGGCGGCGAGTGGTTCGCGATGTGGCAGTCCAAGTCCTGGAACGGCCTCGATGCGGCCACCCGCAATGTCACGGTGGCGGGCATCGTTCTCGTGCTCGTCCATGTACCGGGCGCCAACTCGTCGGCGAAACAGGGAGATTGAGGGCACGAGAACGGCACTTCCCGGCCAAGTCGCGGCTGCCACGCTCGCACCGCCGCGCCACGAGTGGTCGAATTCCACTGGAGGCCGGACGGACCCGGCCGACTCGTCGACGAAGTCGGTCGCCGGACCACGCAGACAAGGTGCATAATGCATGTGTAGCCCTTCGCGCGTCCCCCGTCGCGAAGGGCTACACCTGCCAGCCGTGGCCGTGCGTCCTGCGCTCATGAGGCGCGCAGGGCGCGGCAGCCACTCGAGCAAGGAACTCCCCTCGTGGCTCCTTGTCCGCGTTTTTTCGAGTTAACAGTGACGTAGAGTGTTTCCGCAAGTCCGATTCCGATCGCGGTTCCGATCGCGGAGCGAGATGCTCCCGTTTGTCGCCCGCCTTCCCTGGCCGACCGCCCGCCCATCGACGGGGCTCATGTACCAAGTTCGGTTAAAGTACCAATTCGTTGACCGAATCGAACATCGCGCTTCGTCGGACAGCGCACGAGCGGCGGACGTGGACGTGGGGACCTTGATGGACAACGGCGAAGAGCGCACTCCCGAGCTGAGGACCTTGCGGCAGAAGGTCGAGTACATGGTGGAAAAGACCTTCCCCGGGGAGAAGATGTCCGGCCGGGTCTTCGCCGATCTCGTCAAGGAGCGCGGGGGCTCCCTCTCCCACAGCTACTTCTCCAACATCCTCGCCGGCAAGGTCACCAACCCCTCGGAGGAGATCCTCAAGGCGCTCGGGCTCGGCTTCGGCGTCGACTGGCGCTTCTTCAAGGACGAGTCCGAGGTCGTCGACGACGTCGTCTCGGGCCTTCAGTTCCTCGCGAAGCGACGGACCGGGGAAATCAGCGGTCTGGCGGGCCGGGGCATCGACGACGACGGACTCGACCCGGAACTCCTCCAGTTCGTCCTTTCCCTCCTTGAGGACAACAAGGACAGCAAGGACGGGCGGGACAACGGGCGCGAAGCCACCCCTGGCGGACAGGCCGGGTAGCAGGCCGCAGTGCGTTCATCTTGATTGGCTAGGATCGCAGACCGCATGTCACACACGCGTGACTATGATCAAGAGGTCTCAATGTCCATGCGCGAGCTGCGGAAAGAATGCGAAGCCGGACTGGCGGATCTGCCCATCCCGGCCCCGTTCAGCATTCCGGCTCTCGTCGCCAACATGGAAGAGGCCCGCGGCCGCACCATCGTGCTGCACGAACTGCCCGACCGTCTGGCCCGCGTGAACGCCGCCTGCGGTCTGCGCCTCAAGTCGGGCGGCACCAGTTTCGTGCTCTACCGCCGGCGTCCGACGGCCTACCAGACCCAGCACGTGATCCTGCACGAGCTGTGCCACGAGTGGTTCGACCACGGCACGACCCTGAGCGCGGCCCAGCTGCGCCACCTGCTGCCCGTGTTCAACACTTCGCTGATCAAGCGTGTTCTCACCACCGACGAACCGGACCGGCGGGCCGATCCGGCCGCGGCCCCGGTGCCGGACACCACGGCGGCCGGCGACCTGCCCCCCGCCGTCACCGAGGCGTTCCGCTCCGGCGGCCCCATCCAGGCGCGGGCCCAGTACGACACGCACGACGAGCGCATCGCCGAATTCGGCGCGTCCCTCATCCCACGCCTGGCCCGCGACGTGACGAGCGACGACATGGTGGGCCGTCTCGCCAACTCCCTCTCCCGCCCGGTGGCCCACCGGCGCCGCGGGTTCTTCCGCCGCTCGTAGCCCATCTTCGTCCGTCCCCCGCTCGTGACCCCGAGGAATGCCCGTGACCGCGCTGGACCTTGCCGGCTATCTCATAGCCGGCCTGATGACCGCCGTCGCCCTGTGGCGGATGCCCGCAGCACTGTGGGGCGACGAGGAGGACAAACGCAGACGCGCCCTGTGGGGCTGCTACGCCGGCTTCGCCGTCGCCCTGTGGACCAAGACGAAGGTCGTACGCATCGGGCTCAACAACAGCCCCGTGGTCGACCTCGCGGTGCTGATCAAGCACTACACGGCGACGATCGCGATCCTGGCGATCCTCAGCTACATCGTGGCCATCTACGGCCACTTCCCGGAGGGCGGGGTCATCCCGCGCCACGTCCGGTTCGCCCGCCTGATCCAGCAGGTGGCCGCCAAGGCCTCCGTCGCCACGCTGATCCTGCTGACCGTGCTCTTCTTCACGGTGGTCGACCGCTCGTACGCCTCGGACCGCTTCGTCTCCGACCACGCCGGCCAGTGGGGGGCCACGCTCTACATGAGCGTGTTCTACCTGTACTTGGGGGCCGCCTCCGCCGTCTGCGCCTACCAGTGGGCGCTGGCCACCGCGGGCGCGGACGCCCGTCACCTTCGGGTCGGGCTCGGCATGATGACGTTCGCGATGTTCATCGGCGTCGGCTACACCGTCAGCCGCACCCTGTTCATGTGGGTCAGCGTCGTCGATCGGCCGAGCCCCGCCTTCGCCCTGCAGTTCGACGAGGTCACCGAGGCCGCGCAGGTCGTCCTGTTCGCGTTCTTCGCCCTGGGCGCCTCCCTGCCCGCGTTCAGCAAGGGCTGGCGCCGGGTGCGGTTGTGGCGTGCGCAGGCCCGGCTCCATCCGCTGTGGCGGGAGCTCATGACCGCCTTCCCCGACCAGCCCTTCGAGCCGCCCGCCTCACTCGTCCGCGAGTTGACCCGCTTCGGCACTCCCGCCGACCTGAGGATCGACCGCTGGGCCGCCGACATCGCGGACGCGGTCGAGAAGCTGCGCCACTACGTGCCGGACGCGCTGCTGCCCGCGGCCCAGCAGGCCGCCGCACGTGCTGTTCCGCAGGCACGGGACGCGGGGCCGCTGGCCGAGGCGTACTGGATCAAGGCGGCGCTCACCGCCAAGAACGACGGGGCACCTGCGGGCAGCGCCGCCGCCGTCGAAACCAACCACGCCACCGACCAGGACGGCGAAGTAGCCCGGCTGGTGCGGGTGGCCGCCGCCTTCCGGACCGTCGGCGGCGAACGTGCCCGCGGCGTCCTGGACTCCCTGGAGAAGACCGCGTGAGCGACACCCTGACCGGGACCGAGGACCGCGCGGCGGCCACGGCCCGCGCCGTCACCGACATCCTGCAGCCCCGCAACGTGCTCCTGATGGGGATGCTGGGGATCGGCCTGGCGGCGGCCGGCGAGTGGACCGGACTGCTGTGGGGGCTGCTCGGCGCGCTGTGCGCGGGCCTCGTCCCGGCCGGCTACATCGAGTGGGAGCGCAAACGCGGCACCTGGGGCGACCGGCACGTCGTGGACCGCACCAAGAGGGCGCCGATCTTCTTCGTGATCCTCGGCTCGATCGGGGCGGGCTCGCTCGTCATGGTGCTCGGCCATGCCCCGAGCGGAATCCTGACCGCGATGCTCGCCCTGTGGGTGATGACCGTCTTCCTGCTCGCCGTGAACACGGTCTGGAAGATCTCGGTGGACTCCGCCGTCGCCTCGGCCGTCGTCGCCCTGCTCGCCGTGGTCCACTCCCCGTGGTGGCTGCTCGCCTACGCGATCACCGTCGCGGTCTGCTGGTCGCGCGTCGTCCTGACCTACCACACCGTCATGCAGACCGTCGCGGGCGCCGCACTCGGCGCGGCCACCTCGGCGGCGTTCCTGTTCGCCTGACGGACTCGTCCGTCGGACCTGCCTGATGATCCGTCAGGCGGGTCCGCCGCGGGCGTAGCGGCCCGGCGCGGTGCCCACCACCCGCTTGAAGTGGCGGGTCAGATGGGACTGGTCGTAGAAGCCGGTCGCCCGAGCCACGTCTCCGGGCGCCCGCCCGTCGAGCAGCAGCCCGCGGGCCCTGTCGACCCGGAGCGATGTCAGGTACTGGTGCGGCGCGATGCCGAACTCCGCGGTGAAGGCGCGCACCAGATGCGTGGGGTGCGCGTGCACCAGCCGGGCGGCCTCCTCAAGGCCCACCCCCTCGACGACGCGGGCGTCGAGGAGCTCGCGCAGCCGCCGCGCGAGGGAGCGGCCCTGCGGCCGCGGGCCGGTCACCAACCGGGGACTCAGATGGCCCCGCAGCCGCTCGGCGATGAGCGCGAGTCTGCTCTCGGCCTCCAGTTCCTCGCCCCGGTGTGCGAGGGCCGTGTGCAACTGCCCGACCCTGCGCCGCAGTACGGCGTCCACCACATCGGGGCCGTCGACCGCCGGGGCGATGAGACTGTCGTCGAGCTGGGTGCGCTCCAGATAGACCACGCGCTTGCGGAAGCCGTGGACGGTCGCCGGGGACCCGTTGTGCGGAACGTCGGGAGGCAGCAGGGTCACGGCGTCCCCCGGAGTGCCGTGTTCGTGGCGGTCCAGGTCGTAGCGGACGGCGCCGTCGTCGACGATCAGCAGCGTCCAGCTGTCGTGGACGTGCATGGGGTAGGAGTGCTCGGTGAACCGGGCGTGGAAGACCTCCACGACCCCCGCGACCCGGGGGCGCCAAGCGGAGATCTCCTGTCCTGCCGTCATGCAAAGAACGTACAAGACGCGGACCTCGCCGGTTCGGCAGTCTCAGTCCATGACATCGGACTCCATGACACCGGACAGCCCGCCCGTACGTTTCGACACCAAGATCGCGGTGCTGCTCCGCGACGACCTGGAGACATGGCAGCGCCTCAACGTGACGGCCTTCCTGGTCAGCGGCCTCGGCACGCGGCTGCCCGAGACGATCGGCGAGCCGTACGCCGATGCGGACGGTACCCCCTATCTGCCGCTGTTCCGCCAGCCGGTCCTCGTCTTCGAGGGGGGCAAGGAGGTGCTGCGGGCGGCCCACACCCGGGCCCTGAGCCGTGACGTTCCCCGTGCGGTGTTCACGAGCGACATGTTCCGCACCGGCAACGACGCGGACAACCGGGCGGCGGTCCGCGCCGTCCCCGGCGCGGACCTGGATCTGGTCGGGCTCGCCGTCTACGGGCCGCGCAACGCGGTCGACAAGATCCTCAAGGGGGCGCGCATGCACCCCTGACGGGGCCGCGCGAACACGGCCGGCGCGGGTCAGGGCAGACGTACGGTCACCGTGAGACCGCCGCCCGGGTTCGCCTCGGCCGTGGCCCCGCCGCCGTGGGCCCGCGCGATGGACGCGACGAGCGCGAGCCCCAGTCCGGCTCCCTCGCCGGGTGCGTGCCTGCGCTCGTTGAGGCGGCGGAACGGTTCGAAGAGGTCCGCCACCGCGTCGGGCGGCACGGCGGGGCCGGTGTTGGTGACGCGGAGCGTACGGTCGGCTCGGGCGAGGGTGATGTGGAGGGTTCCGCCCCGGTGGTTGTAGCGGAGCGCGTTGCCGATCAGGTTGCGGATCAGATGCGTGAGCAGCACCGGGTCGCCCGCCACCCTCACGGGCTCCAGGGCCGTCGTGACGGCGATGCCCCGCTCGCTCGCCTCGGCACGGTGTTCGTCGGCGACGGCGCTGACGCTCTCGTCGAGCGCGACCGGTTCACGATGTTCGAGACCCTGGTCGGATGCGGCGAGCAGGAGGAGCGACTCGATCAAGTGCTCGCTGGAGTCGGCCACTTGGAGGAGTTCGTCGCGGATCCACCGGATCCGTTCGGGATCCGGGTCGACGAGGCCGATCTCGGCGGCGGCACGCTGCACGGCGAGCGGTGTGCGCAGTTCGTGTGCCGCGTTCGCCGCGAATCGGCGTTGCGCACCCACGAGTTGCTCGATCCGGCCCAGCATCTGATCGAAGGTGTCGGCGAGTTGTTTCAGCTCTCCCGGAGGACCCTTGAGGTCGATGCGCTGATGGAGGTTCTCGCCGGAGAGCTTGCGCGCGGTGGCGGTGATGAGGCCGACCGGACGCAGCACCCGGCCCGCCATCCACCAGGCCAGGAACAGCGAGAGTACGGCGAAGACGGCGAGGGCGATGCCGGACACGGTCAGCAGCCGGTTGAGCGTGGTGGCCGCGACGACCTGGACGACCTGGGTCCTCGCGTACTTGCCCGCCCGCTCGGACGGCACCAGGTCGGCGGGCGGCGGCGCGACGGGCGACGCCGAACTCCGGCCCCCTGGCACCACTCCCGTGAACGCGCTGCCGATCCGGTTGTCCAGACCGTACTGGACGAACACGTAGATCACGGCCACCAGGACGCAGCCGGCGAGCAGCAGAAGCAGGCCGTACAGGGCGGTCAGGCGGGCCCGCTCGGTGGCGGGGAGCAGGCGGCGGATCACCGCTCGCCCCGCAGGGCACCGGGTGCGGTGCCCGGGTGCCGGGCGATGCGGTAGCCCGCTCCGGGAACGGTTTCGATCGCCGGTGGGTCGCCGAGCTTCGCCCGCAGCCGGCTGAGGGCGACCCGTACCGGATTGGTGTCGTACCCGGCGTGTTCCTCCCACACCTGCTCGATCAGGTCCTCGCCGCTGACCACACCGCCGTCGGCCCGCATCAGTGTCTCCAGGACGGCGAACTCCTTGCGTGTGAGGGCGAGTTCACCGCCATGCCGGCGGGCCTGGCGGCGTGCGGTGTCCAGGACGATTCCGGCGCGCTCGATGACCGGGGGCAGCGCGGGCCGGGCGCGGCGGCCCAGCGCGAGCACCCGGGCCAGCAGCTCGTCGTACGCGAACGGTTTGGTGAGGTAGTCGTCGGCGCCGAGCCCGAGGCCCTCGACCCGGTCGCGAACGGCTCCCGACGCGGTGAGCATGAGCACGCGGGTGAGCAGCCCGTCGGCCACCACGGCGCGGCAGACGTCGTCGCCGTGCAGGCCCGGCAGGTCGCGGTCGAGTACGAGGACGTCGTAGTCGCCGAGCTGTACCTTGCGCAGCCCGGTGAGCCCGTCGAGGGCGACGTCCACCGCGATCGCGTCGCGGCGCAGCCCCTCGGCGATCATCGTCGCCAGGAACGTCTCGTCTTCCACCACCAGTACGCGCATGCACCCTGTCTACCGGAGTCGGGCGTTTCGTCGTTGTTACGCGCGGCGGCGCCACGGATCGTGCGGGGCCCGTAAGGGAAACGAAACAGCGGGTTCCTGGACGCTCTCCTCGGCCGCTCTCCAGCGGCCGGCGCGTGCCGCCGTGCCGCGTCCACGCATGTCCGCGAGGAGAGAAACGATGAGGAACCACCGGCTCACCCTGGTCCTGGCATCCGGTATGGCGGGGCTCGCCCTGTTCGCCTCCGGCTGTTCGGGCTCGTCGGGCGGGGGCGCGGACAAGGACGCGGGCCCGAGCGACAACGGCTCGGCCGGGAATTCGGCGTCCGGCGACTCGGGGGCCGCGGACAAGGCGCAGGCACTGCGGAGCTGCCTGCGCAAGCAGGGCATGGACGTGCCCGACCTCAAGCCGGGCGAGAACCCGAACGCCCAGATCCTCTCGCCCCCGCAGGGCGCCTCGACGGACAAGTGGAACCAGGCACTCCAGGCGTGCGGATCGGGCGTCCAGGGGGGCGACGGCTCGGGCGCCCCGGACCCGGCGCGGCAGGACCAGCAGGTCAAGATCGCGCAGTGTCTGCGGGGCAAGGGCTTCGACATGCCCGACCCGAAGGTCGAGGGCAACCGCAGCAGCGGCTTCAAGATCCCCGAAGGGGCGGACCAGGACACGTTCATGAAGGCCCTCAACGAGTGTGCCGCATGAGGCCCCGGACCGTGATCGCGGCGGTGGTGACGGTGGCGGCCGTCACGGGCGGCGGCATCGCCGTCGCGGGCCTGGCCCAGCCCGGGTCCAAGGACTCCGCGACGCAGCAGACGGGACTCCCGCCCGCCACCGCCGCCATCGAGCAGGGCGATCTGGTGAGCAGCACGAGCGTCGACGGCACCCTCGGCTACTCCCGCGAGAGCAAGCTGAACGCGGGCGCGGCCGGGACCCTCACCTGGATCGCGGGCGGCGGCTCCACCGTCGAGCGGGACGGCAGGCTGTACGCGGTCGACGGCAAGGACGTCCGCCTGATGTACGGGACAGAGCCGATGTACCGGGTCCTCGAGAGCGGCGACAAAGGCGGCGACGTACGGCAGTTGAAGGCGAACCTGCGGGCCCTCGGGTACGGGAGCGCGCTCGCCGACGACGCGACGTTCACGCCCGGAACGGTCGATGCCGTCAAGCGCTGGCAGAAGGCGCACGGTGTGGCGCGGAGCGGCCGGGTGGGGCCCGAGCAGATCGCGTTCGCCACCGGACCGGTGCGGGTGCAGAGCGCGGAGGCCACGGCCGGGGACCGCACCGCACCCGGCCAGAAGATCATGACGACGACCAGTTCCGACCGGGTCGTACAACTCCAGCTGAAGGTGTCGGACGCCGCGCTCGCCAAGGACGGCGCCGAGGTCGCGGTGGAGCTGCCCGACGGCACGACCGCTTCCGGCACGGTGTCGTCGGTCGGCGCGACCGCGAAGGCGGGCGACGACCCGAACGACAAGACGCCCCGCATCGCCGTGACCGTCACCTTCGACGACCCCGGAAAGGTCAAGGGAATCGACAAGTCTCCCGCGACCGTGAAGCTCAGCGGCGAGACCCGTCACCACGTTCTGAGCGTGCCGGTCGGGGCGCTGCTCGCGCTCGACGACGGCTCGTTCGGAGTGCAGGTGGTGGAGGACGGCAGGACGCGCGAAGTGCGGGTGCGGCTCGGCATGTTCGCGCAGGGGCGCGTCGAGATATCGGGCACCGGGCTGCGCTCGGGCCTGCGGGTCGGGGTGCCCTCGACATGAGCACTGCCATCCCCGTCGAAAAGCCCGGCGCCGAGCCGCCCGTGGTCGAACTGGCCGGGGTCACCAAGGAATATCCGGGCGGCGTCGCCGCGCTGCGCGGGGTCGATCTCACCATCGTCCGCGGCGAACTCCTTGCGATCGTCGGCCCGTCCGGGTCCGGCAAGTCGACCCTGCTGCACATCGTCGGCACCCTCGATCTGCCCACCGCCGGCTCCGTGACCATCGCGGGTCATGACGCGGCCGCCCTCAGCGACCGCAGGCTCTCGGCACTGCGGGCGCAGCACATCGGTTTCGTCTTCCAGGCCTTCCATCTGGTCCCCGGCATCAGCGCCCAGGACAATGTCGCGGAGGGCCTGCTCTACTCCGGCCTTCCGCGCGCGGAACGCCACAGGCGGGCGGCGCGTGCCCTGGAACGGGTCGGGCTCGGGGACCGCATGAAGCACCGGCCGCACGAGCTGTCCGGCGGGCAGAAGCAGCGGGTGGCCATCGCCCGCGCGGTCGTCGGCGAGCCCGATCTGCTGCTCGCGGACGAGCCCACCGGTGCCCTCGACTCGGCGTCGGGCGAAGCCGTGATGCAGCTCATCCACGAACTCAACATGGAGGGCGCGACCATCGCTGTGATCACCCATGACACGGAGATCGCGGCCCGGCTGCCGCGTCAGGTGCGGATCCGGGACGGCCGGGTCGTCCAGGACAGCGGCGGCCCGGATGCCCCGGACGGCCGGTCGGTCCGCGCCGCCGGCTCGGGCACGGACCCGCTGTCCGGGGAGGTCCGGTGAGCGGGCGGCCGGTGCTCAGGCCGGCCAGGCTCGGCCAGCGCGACATCCTGCACACCGGGGCCGCGGGGATGCGCAGCCGGCCACTTCGGGTGGTGCTGTCGGCGCTCGGCATCGCGATCGGCATCGCCACGATGATCGCGGTGGTGGGGATCTCGGCGTCCAGCAAGGAGCAGTTGCTCCGCGAGCTCGACAAGCTCGGCACCAACATGCTGGTCGTCACGCCCGGCACGGACCTGCTGACCGGCAAGACGGTGCCGATGGCGAAGGACGCGGCCGGACGGGTGGCGCGGATCTCGGGGGTGGAGCACGTCGGCGCGACGGGCTCGGTGCCGCAGACGGTCCGACGCTCGGAGAGGATCCCCGACACCATCACAGGCGGCATCCAGGTCCAGGCGGCCACGGACGGCCTGCTCACGACGCTGCGCGGGAGGATGCGCAGCGGCACCTTCCTCAACTCGGCCACCGGGAAGTACCCGTCGGTGGTCCTCGGCGACGTGGCGGCGCGGCGGCTCGGTATCACCGCGCCCGGCCAGCAGGTGTTCATCAACGGTCAGTACTTCGCCGTGCTCGGCATCCTCGACCCGCTGCCGCTGGCACCGGACATCGCCCGCTCGGCCCTGGTCGGCTGGGACGTCGCCGAAAGCCGGCTCGGATTCGACGGGCGGCCCACAGCGGTCTACGAACGGTCCGCGGACACCCTGGTCGACCGGGTGCACGATCTGATCCCGCGCACCGTATCGCCGCAGACCCCGCGCGATGTCGGCGTCACCGACCCGTCCTCGGGCCTCCAGGCGAAGGCCGCCACGGAGGGCGCCTTCAGCAGCCTGTTGCTCGGTCTCGGCGGAGTGGCGCTCCTGGTGGGCGGGGTGGGCGTGGCCAACACCATGATCATTTCGGTTCTGGAGCGGCGTTACGAGATCGGCCTGCGCCGTTCCATCGGCGCGACCCGCGGCCAGATCAGGGGACAGTTCGTCACCGAGTCCCTGCTCCTGTCCGGACTCGGCGGCGTCGCCGGCATCGTCCTCGGCGGCGCGGCGACAGCGGCCTACTCCCTGTCGAGCGGCATCCCCTGGGTGATTCCGCCGTGGGCGGTCGTCGGCGGGTTCGGCGCGACCCTGGTCATCGGAACGATCGCCGGCCTCTACCCCGCGGTCCGCGCCTCACGGCTGTCACCGACGCTCGCACTGCACTCCGCCTGAGCGGGTCGGCGCGGGTCCGGGTCCCGGTCCGAATGCGGATGCGGGTACGCGCAAGGGGGGCGGGACCGGCCGGGGCGGGGCGGGGCGGGCGCATCCGTCACGCCCCGGCCCGGACCCGGCCCAGGGGCGTCTCGGCGCGCGGGCCACTCCCGGCCCTGCGCCCGGACTCACGTGACGCACTCAACGCCCGACACCCCCATCCGCAAGGAATGCCCACGCCTCTCCTAGGGTTGTCCCCGCGTATGGCCGGGGCGATACCGGTCCGGGGGACGCACAGGGAGAACGGAAGACACAGCCATGGGTGAGTTGATCCTCGTACGTCACGGGGAGACCGAATGGTCGCGGTCGGGACAGCACACGAGCTACACCGACCTGCCGCTCACGGCGCACGGGGAGGAGCAGGCGCGTGCGGTGGCGCCGCTGCTCGCCGACAGGCCCATCGGGCTCGCCCTGGTGAGCCCGCTGCAACGGGCCATACACACCGCGGAGTTGGCCGGAGTCAAGAGCCCCCGGATCACCCCGGATCTTCACGAATGGGACTACGGCGGCTACGAGGGCATCACCACGGAAGAGATCCACCGCGACCGCCCCGACTGGAACCTGTGGACCGACGGAGTCGCGCCCGGCCCCGCCGGACATCCCGGAGAGAGCCCCGCGGAGGTCGCCGAGCGGGCCGACCGGGTTCTGGCCGAGGCCGCGCCCATGCTGCGAGGGGGCGACGAAGACGTCGTGCTCATCGCCCACTCCCACTTCCTGCGCGTCCTGACGGCCCGCTACCTGGGCCTTCCGCCCTCGGGCGGCGCGCTGGTCGTGCTCGACACGGGAGCGATGTCGCGGCTGGGCCGCGAACACGGCCGCCCGGTGATCACCGCATGGAACACGGTGCTGGAGCCGACCACGCACTGACGTCGGAGCCTGGGCCCCGTCTCACGCACCCCGCCGGCGTCCCGAGCGACAGCGGGGGCGAAGCGTTCCGACGGAGCCCGGCCGCGGCATTCAGGCCGCCGCGACCGACTCACGGGCCTTGCGCAGCGCCAGTGCGGCCAGGGCCTCCGGGGCGCCCGCCTGCCCCCGTATCCCGGGAAAGGCGTTGATGTCCACGATCAGCGGGGCGCCGCCTCCCGTGTCGATGACATCGACCCCGTAGACGTCGAGGCGGAACACCTCGCCGACCGACACCGCCAACTCGGGCCATCCGCACGGCAGTTCATCGAGGCCGAGCGACCGTGTCGTACCGCGCCCCTCGGGGGCGAGTTCGGAGCGGCGCAGCGCCGCGAAGACCGTTCCGTCGATCACCCACAGCTTGTGGTCGTATCCGCTGTTCTCCGCGAACTCCTGCACCACGACCGGCTCCTCCCCCCATACATCGGCCAGCTCGGCCAGTTGGGCCCGGCTGTCGACACGGGTCACAAGGTCGTGCCGCCTGCTGTGTCGGCTCTTCACCACGAGCGGGCCCATCGGAGCCCCGGAGGAAGCGGGCTCGGCCCGCTCGGCCCGCTCCATGTGGTCGGCTTGCCCGGCCCGCCCGATGGAAGCGGTGAGTTCGGTGAGCGAGCCGAAGGTGCGGGTCGCGGAGAACGGCAGCCCCGCCTCGTCGGCCAGCTCGGCCATGGAGGTGCGGTCCTGGCACAGCTCGGTCGCATCGGCCGAGTTGACCACCGGCACCCCCTGCGACTCCAGCGACCGAGCCAGCGCGAGGGCGCGCGGCGTGCGCGACTTGAGCAGGTAGACATCGGCCAACGGCCCCGGCAGGGCAGGGCCGGCCGTCTCCGGGTGGACGGTCACCACCCGGTGTTCCCGCCCCAGCAGCTCCCTCGTGGCGGCGAGCAGCGGATGGTCCGGCTCCGGGGTGATGAATCCGACCGTCCTCGCGTTCCCCACCTGCCCTCGCCCCAGCATCGTCGCGTTGCCCACGCGTTGTCGCCCGCCCGCCCCCGCGTTGCTCATCGGGCCTCGCCCGCCCCCGCCGATGTCCGGACCGGGCGCGTGTCGGCGGCCGGCCCGTCGTTCCCCAGCGGCTGGGCCGGGATGCGTCCCGCGCTGGAGACGAAGGCCGCGGCGGCGACCGCACTGCCCGTGCGGGCCAGTTCGAGCACCGCTCGGGCGACCTTGGCCGCCGCGTCCGGCACCTGGCGGAAACTCGGGAAGTCGTTCACATCGACCACCACGGGTCCGTCCGGGCCGAGCAGCACGTCCACGCCGTACAGGTCGAGGCCGTAGACCGCGCCGACCTGGTCGACGATGGCGGCCACTTCGGCGGGCAGCGGCACATGCCGTTCGTGGACGCCCCGGTCGGGGTGGAGCGGCGAACGGCGCTCCGTGGCGTACAGCTCTCCCCCGACGCAGTACACCTTCAGATCGATGCCGGCGTTGGGGACGTAGGGCTGGGCGATGAGCATCCCTTCCCCGGCGAGGGAAGGCAGCATCGAGGCCAGCCGGTCCGGCGACGGTACGAGGTGGACGCCCCGCCCGGAGCTTCCGTCGGCGGGCTTCACCACCAGCGGGTACTCCGACTCAGCTATCTCCATGAGCAGTTCGGGCCGGGCGGCCGCGTACGTCATCGGCACCGGGAGGCCGCGACTGCGTCCGATGGCCGACGCGAGCGCCTTGTCCCGCACGCCGCGGATGGACCGGACGTCGTTGACCGTGGTCAGCCCGACCGCGGCTGCCGCTTCCAGGAGCGGAAGCCCCGGACCGCCGGAGACGGTCTTGAGCACCCAGGCGTCGTGGCTGCCCGCGCGGACCGCCTCGGACATCCGCAGCAGGGAGCCGCCGGGCCTCACCACGTCGACCTGGTGGCCCCAGGCGTCGAGTTGGCGAATCACCTCCACGGGCATGCCGTCATGGCGGTAGTGCTCTTCCACCAGGAAGCAGAGCCTCATCGACCTTCCCCGTAACGCCCGGACGTCCGCCGATCCCGTCCGGCGAGCTGTGACGCCACAGGATGTCATGAACCCCGGCCGGGTCGCCTCCCGGCCCGGCCCGGCTACTTTCGCCGCCGTAGCCGCCTCAGCAGACTTCGCTGTACCGGCGCTCCTCCCGCCTTCGGCTCGGGCCCCCATGGGTCGGCGTCCGGCAGGGGGACGGCGTGGTCCGGACCGGTAGCTCCGGCGCCGTACGGCGCCGAAGTGGCCCCGCTCGCCAGGGTGCTCGGCTCCGCTGCCGGGTCCTGGACCGGGCGCGGGGCCGGGCACTGGTCCCGGGCGTCCGCTACCGCCTCCCCGAGGCGCGAGCGGTACCAGGCGATCTCGTCCGGATCGTCCGCCAGGAGCAGCCTGTCGACGACGCCCTGGGCGATCGCGGACTCAGGATGGAGCCGGAGGGTGTCGGGGCACAGCCGCCTCAGGCAGGCCCGTTCGTAGGGGTCCTGGACGATGTCGGCGAGGTGCGCGCCATCGAGGGCGGAGGCGATCGCGGCTGCCAGCTCCCACTGGTCGTCGCTCTGCCGGGCCAGCATGGCGATCCTTCGCCCGCGCCAGTTGCGCGGACGCCAGTCCTGCCCGCGGTCGGGTTCCGGATGGCGCCCGCTCAGCACCTCCGGCTCGCGCAGGGCCAGTTCGACCACGTCGTCCGCCAGATAGAGCCAGACGACCGCCCGATAGCGGTTGAGGTAGCACCGCACGGGCGTGAGACGGCCGGTGCGGGCGAGCCTGGTGAAGCGGCCCGGTGCGACACCCAGCAGATCGGCGCCTTCGCTCGTACCGACGGTCCGCACCTTTTCGCGCAAGGCCTCCGGAAAGTCCCGCGCGGCCCTGAGGCGCGCGACCTCGCGCGCGGTGACCCGGCGGTGGCCACCGCCCGGATCCGGCACGGTTCGAATGTGGCCGAGCTGGACGGCCAGCTCGAACTCGCCGCGCCTCAGCTCCAGTTCACGAGCCGCGGCGCCGGGCGCGAGCCGCGGCACGGCCGGCGCGGTCGCACCCGCGGCCCCCGTCGGCACGACGGCGTTCTTGATGGTGACTACGGTCATCGAATCCTCCCCCGTGAGGAACGAGCACTCGGAACGAATACTCTCGGTGACGACCGTAACCCACCGTGCCGACATCTCGCCCGGCCTGTGGACAACTCAAGCCGACCGCAGGAAAGCGCAGTTCAGCGGCGTGCGACCCCGAAGTCGCCATAGTCTCCCGGCTGCCTGGCCGCCACCGAGAGGTGCTCCCCCACGCGATTGACCAACAGGGTCATCTCGTACGCGATCTGGCCGATGTCGGCCTCCGCGGAGCTGAGCACGCACAGACAGCTGCCGTCACCGGCCGCGGTCACGAACAGGACGCCTTCGTCGAATTCGATCATGGTCTGGCGGACCTTGCCGGCCCGGAAGTGCAGGCCCGAGCCCTTGGCGAGGCTGTGCAGTCCCGAGGAGACCGCCGCCAGGTGTTCCGCGTCCTCGCGTTCGAGGCTGGAGCCCGCGGCGGTGACCAGGCCGTCGTTGGACAGGACTATCGCGTGCCGTACGTGCTCGACCCGCCGGGTCAGGTCGTCGAGCAGCCAGTCGAGTTCCTTGCTCAGTGCCATGTCAGGCCTCCCCGTTCATGCAATTCCCCGTTTCCCCGTTCTCCTGCCACCCTTCACCACGGGCGCGCCACGGGCAAGCGGTGCAGAAGCCCGGTGAGTCGCACGCAGGCGGCGGGCCGGAGCACGCGCCGACCGCTCGGAACAGGCGTGCGCTGGGGGCGCGCCCGGCGCACTGGCGCGTCGCGGGCCCCTCCCCCACGCGACGGGGTACCGGCGTCGTCACGTTCCGGCCGGTGGCGGGGTGAGGGATCATGGCCGCATGGCCGAGGACCACGCACACGTCCAGGAATTCTTCGCCGCACGAGCGGCCGGTTGGGACCGCAAGTTCCCCGACGACGGCCCGGCCTACGCCGCCGCCGTCGCGGAGCTGGGGCCCGCCCACGGCAGCACCGTCCTCGACGCGGGGTGCGGCACGGGCCGTGCCCTGCCGGCGCTGCGGGACGCGGTGGGCTCCCGGGGGACGGTCATCGGCGTGGACCTCACCCCCGAGATGCTCGCCGAGGCCACCCGCGCCGGGCGCGACCGGTACGCCGCACTGCTGCGCGCCGACGTGAGCCGGCTGCCGCTGCGCCCCGCCTGCCTGGACGTGGTCTTCGGCGCGGGGCTGATCTCGCATCTGCCCCAACCGGCGCGGGACTTGCGGGAGTTGGCGCGAGTCACCCGGCCAGGGGGCCGTCTCGCCCTGTTCCACCCCATCGGACGGGCGGCGCTCGCCGCACGCCACGGCCGCCGGCTCACCGACGACGACCTGCGCGCCGAGCCCCGCCTCGGGCCGCTGCTCGCCTCGGCCGGCTGGCGGCTCCACTCGTACGCCGACGAGGACGAGCGCTATCTCGCGGTAGCGGTACGCGAGGGCTGACCGGCGGGAGTTGACGGCCCCCGCCCCCTATCTGCCGGACGGGGTCCGACTCTACGTTGGGCGGGACCGTTTCAAAGATCCCTCCGACGCACCGCGCGGATTCGCCTCGCACGCCGGCGCATCGCGTCACGCCGGGGACCGTTCAGGGAAAGGTGGCCTTCATGTTCGCGAGGTTCCGTAAGACGTCCCGCCCCCAGCGGGCCGGCGAACGTCACCCCGACATCCGTCACCCCAACATCTTCCAAGCCGCGGCCGCGTATGTGGCGGCGTGCGCGGAGGACGACCAGGAGGCGCTCGACGAGGCTGCGGGCTGGGTGTCGCCGGAAGCCCTCTCGTTCGGGGTGCGCGAACTCGCCTGCCGGGCCGTCGTCGCGCTGGCCCGCGAACAGGGCCGGTCCCCGCGTGCGGTGACCGAGGAGCTGATGGGGCTGCCCGCCTCCTGACGGCATCCCGGTTCCTGACGGGCGCCCCGGTGGGGGAAGTTCGCGTTCGCGACTCTCGACGTCTGCGTTACCCACTGGTTAAGGTGCGCCGACGAGCGAACCGAAGGGGAGGATTCCGTGACCGGGACGGACGAGGCCGAAGCGGCCGCAACCGCCGCAGACGAGGCACTTTACGTACTCACGGCGGCGCTCCTGACGCCCGCGCAGTTCCCGAGCGTGCTCGGCGACGACTACCCCGAGGCCTGCGCGGCGCTCGGCCTCGGGCCGTACGCACAGGGCTACGGTCTCGTCCTGGGCCAGGACGGCACGGGCGCGCGCTGGACGGTGGTCGTGGACGACGTGTCGCTCGTCGCGGTCGCGATCGCGTCCTGGGACTGCGGTATGGAGTACGACCTGTCGCCGGACGACCGCACGGTGGTGGCGGCGCTGCCCGGCTGGCCGCTGGAGCTGGTCGTCTCGGCGCCGAACGTCCCGGCACCGCACGACCCCGATCCCGATCCGCAGGGCCCCGCCACCCTCACGCCGCCCGACACGACCCAATGGGGCCCGGCACAGCGCCGGCTCGGCGCGGACGCGGTCGCCGTGCAGTGGACGACGTGGCGGGAACAGCTGGACGACGCCACCTTCGGCCCGGCCCCGACAGCGGCGCCGGCCCCAGCGGAAGCGACCTCGGCGGCGGCCCCGGACAGCCCGGTGGAGCCGGGCGGTACCGCGCCCACGGAGTCCGGCGAGTCGGACGCATCGAACGAGTCGGACGCGTCCACGACGCCCGGCGAGAAGAACGGCATGCCCGAGCGGAGCGAGTCAGGCACGGAGTCCGGACACCACCACGACGACGACAGTGGTGAGCGGTCGGGGGTCCGTCGCGTCCTCGCCGAGTTGCGCGGGTATCTCGACGCCGCTCCCCCGGTCGGGCGGGTGCGCTCCGGTTTCGCGCCGGGTGGCGCCCGCACCCTGCGCGCCGACGGGCCCGGCTGGTCCCTGGTGGCCAGGACCGACGACGTCGCCTTCGTCCTGCTCGACGAATGCCCCGGCGACGTCCACCCGGTGGGCCGGGTCGATGACCTGCCCGCCCTCCTCGAATCGCTGGAGGCGATGGCGGTACGGCCCTCGTAAGGAAGGCCCGCCCCCGGCCCGGACCGACCGGGAACGCCGAACGAGGCTCCGCGCCCGCCGTACGGCACGCGGACCTCGACTCACCGACGGCGCGCCTCAGTTGAGGCCCGACTCTCCTGCCTCGGCCGGGGCAGGACTCAGACCCGCTCCAGCGGGCGATGCGGCCCCGTCGGCAGTTCGGCCAGGATGGCGTCGCCAGGTCGGATCTCGCCGCCCGCGCGGACCACGCTCATGATCCCGGCCTTGCGCACGATGTTCCCGTCGTCGTCGCGGCCGACGAGCTGCTTCAGAAGGCCGCTCTGGAAGCCGTCGATCTGCAGGCACGGATTGCGCAGCCCGGTGACCTCGACGACCGCCTCGGCCCCTATGCGCAGCAGGGTGCCGGTCGGCAACGAGAGCAGGTCGATGCCGTGCGTCGTCACGTTCTCGCCGAGCTGGCCCGGGGTCACGTGGAAGCCGCGCTCGGCGACCTCGTCGAAGAGCTCGCCGTGGATCAGGTGGACCTGGCGCAGGTTCGGCTGCGTCGGGTCCTGGGCTACGCGGGAGCGGTGCTTGACCGTCACTCCCGCGTGGACGTCCCCCGCCACGCCGAGCCCGGGGAGCAGAGTGATGCTCTCCCGGTTCGGTTTGGTGAAGGAGTACACACCATTGCTGCTGACCGCCGTGACCGTTCCCCTGGCGCCGCTCATCGCGCGGAGCTCCCCTCTGCCGTGCCAATCCTCGGTTCGAGCCCAACCCGGCCGGTCGTCGCGGCCGAGGGAGCGCCTGGGTCCTGTCCTCGAAGTCCCGTCCGGCCGGCGGGCGGACGACGCCACTTCGAAGACACTCCCTAGCGGCCGAGCTCCTTGCGGGATATGTGCCGCAGCCTGCGCCGCTGGCTGGGATCAAGCATGAGGTAGGCCGCCACGGGGACGCCGATCAGCACCAGCAGGGCGAGCCAGAATCCGATCAGAGGGATCAGGATGAGCCCCGCCACGACTCCACCGACGGCGATCATCGCGCGCTTCGACATGTCCGTCGCCTTCCTTCGCGCGGCCTGTGGGCCGCTCTTCCTGTCCAGACAACGCACGGCGACGCCGACTGGTTCCAGCTGTCTTCCACTATGCGCCACTCGTGCGCCGGTTCCGCAGCGGTGCGCCGACCTCGTGCATGTGCCCGAGCGCCTGGCGGTAGGAGTCCGTCAGGGAGGTCTCGGCATACGCGATGCCGAGTGCCGCACAGTGGGCACGGACCATCGGCTGGGCGAGCCTGAGGTGCGGGCGCGGCATGTTCGGGAACAGGTGGTGCTCGATCTGGTAGTTCAGGCCGCCGAGAAGCCAGTCGGTGAGCGGTCCGCCCCTTACGTTGCGCGAGGTCAGGACCTGACGCCGCAGGTGTCCCCAGGAGGAGTCCTCGGCGTCGTCCGGGTCGGGCATTTCCATGCCCTTGTGGTTCGGTGCGAAGGTCATGCCGAGGTGCAGGCCGAACAGCGCGTGGTGCACGAGGGCGAAGACGAGGGCCTTGCCGGGGGACATGACACACAGGAGCAGGGTCACGTAGCCCGCGAGGTGGGCGAGCAGCAGGGGCGCCTCGACGGCCCGCTCGCGGGACGGCTGCCGCTTGAGGTCCTGGAATCCGTACACCTTCAGGGCGATGCCCTCCAGGAGCAGCATCGGGAAGAAGAGCCGGGCCTGGTTGCGGGTGAGCCAGCGGGCGAAGCCCTCGCGCTGCTCGGCCTGGCGCTGGGTCCACACCAGGGCGCCGACCCCGACGTCCGGGTCCTTCTCTATATGGTTGGGGTTGGCGTGGTGGCGGTTGTGCTTGTCGTTCCACCAGGCGTAGCTCATGCCGAGCAGCAGGTCGCTGTGGAACAAGCCGATGATCCGGCCCGCTCCCTTGCCCCGGGTGATCTGGGCGTGGCCGGCGTCGTGCCCGATGAAGGCGCTGCGGGCCCAGAACACGGAGAGCGGCAGGGCGAACAGCAGGGTCCACCAGCTGTCGCCGGTGAGCACCATCGCGGTGACCGTCGCGCCGAGGGCCAGGAGGTTGACGGCGATCGCCCTCGCGTACCAGCCGGTGCGCCGGTCGAGCAGGCCCTGCCCCTTCACCGCCTTGAGCAGCGGGCCGAACTCGCTGCCCGTCCGTGGCCGGGCCGGGGCGCCGAGGCCCGTGGCGGATTGCGGCATGGTCGCCTGTGACATGACGTCTCCGGTGATCGGGTTTCCCCCGCAGTTGCCTGCGCTGGTCCCCATGAACCTATGGAGCGGCGCCGCTGTTGACCATGGAGCCACCCCCCGGCTGTGCGCGGGGGGTTACCCCGAGCCCGCTGGTGGTGCTGACAGCACCCGCGCCCCCGCGTGTGATGCGGGTCACCGACCTGGCGCTCTCGCTCCGCCGAGTTGTGCTGTACCCTCGGCGACTTCGGCCAACGTAGTCAAATTTGAGGAATGCGTTTCGCTGTGCAAAGGCTCCCCCGCTCCGTCGCCGTCCCAGCTCGCCGAACTCGCCCGCTGCTGCGTCACCTTCCTGCCCGCCGACCCTTCCCGCACCGGCCGCGTCGCCTTCTGGCAGGCCGACGGCGAACCGCTCCCGGCCGCTCCCGGCTCCGTCGAAGAGCTGACCGTGGTCGGCGCCGACATCGTCCCCCACATCGTCCCCGCCCTGCTCCTGCCCGTCCGGGACGCCCTGCCCGTACTCACCCGCGCCCGCGCCCTCGCCCAGGCGTCCCGCGCGACCGCCTTCTGGGGCTCGGCCGCGCTGCTCGCCCTCCAACTCGCGGCGCGCGGGCTGCTGTTGCCCGGCCTGACCACGAGCGACCACGACGCGTGGCGGGTCGGTCCGCTCGGCGCCGACGAGCTGGACAAGGTGCGCGACCTCGCCGCCGCGATGCCTCCCGAAGCACACGCCACCCCGCTGCCGGCCCCGGCGGAACCCGTGCTGCTGCCCGATCCCGAGCGGCTCGTGCGCGCCTTCCTCGACGCCGTCGCCGACGGGCTGCCGCGCACGCCCGGCGCGGCGCGCGCCGCCGGTTCGCCCGCCTTCGCCGCCGAGGCTCCCCAGCGCCTGCCCGAGCAGCGGGCCTGGGCCGCCGACGTGGCGGCCGGCCACGACGCCGGCGTACGGATCTCGCTGCGCGTGGAGCTGCCGGGGCTCGCGTCGGCGGACCCGATGAGCGCCGGGCCGGTGTTCCGCGTGGTGCTCCAGATGCACAGCGTCAGCGATCCCGCGCTGGTCGCCGACGCCGCCGAGGTGTGGGCGGGGTCCGGCGCGGCCGCCCGTTTCGGTCCGCGGGCCCGCATGGACGCGCTGCTCGCGCTGCGCCGGGCGGCCCGAGCCTGGCCGCCGCTCGCGCCGCTCCTCTCGGCCGCCGTACCGGACGCGGTCGAACTCGCCGACGAGGAGGCGGGCGAACTGCTCGGTACGGCCTCGCGCGCGCTCGCCGCGATCGGTGTCCAGGTGCACTGGCCCAAGGGCATCTCCCGCAAGCTGACGGCACGTGCCGTGATCGGCCCGAACGAACGGGGGCCCGAGCGCATCGAGTCGGCGGCGCCCCCGGTGCTGTCCGCCGACGCGCTGCTCGGCTTCACCTGGTGGTTCGCGCTCGGCGACAGCGAGTTGAGCCGCGAGGAGCTGGACGCGCTCGCCGAGGCGAGCCGGCCCGTGGTGCGGCTGCGCGACCAGTGGGTGCTCATCGACCCCGAGGAGGTGCGGCGCGCCCGCGCCGTCCAGGACCGCAAGGTGACGCCCCTCGACGCGCTGGCGGCCGTTCTCACCGGGTCGACCGAGGTGGACGGGCGGCGGGTCGACGTCGAGGCGACGGGCTGGCTCGCCCGTCTGCGCGACCGGCTCGCCGCCCCCGAGGCCGCCCGCGAGCAGCCGGTCCCCCAACCCGCCGCGCTCGCCGCGCGGTTGCGCGACTATCAGCTGCGCGGCCTCAACTGGCTGGCCGACATGACATCGTTGGGCCTGGGCGGCTGTCTCGCCGACGACATGGGGCTCGGCAAGACCATCACCCTCATCGCCCTGCATCTGCACCGTCAGGGCGACGCGGCGACGGCCGGGCCGACCCTCGTCGTGTGTCCCACGTCCCTGATGGGCAACTGGCAGCGGGAGATCGAGCGGTTCGCACCCGGCACGCCCGTCCGCCGCTTCCACGCCACGGCCCGCTCCCTGGATTCCCTCGCCGACGGCGAATTCGTCCTCACCACGTACGGCACGATGCGCCTCGACGCCGCCAAACTGGCCGCCGCGTCCTGGGGCATGGTCGTCACCGACGAGGCCCAGCACATCAAGAACCCGTACTCCGCGACGGCCAAGCAGTTGCGCACCATCGGGGCCGGGGCCCGGGTGGCGCTGAGCGGCACCCCCGTCGAGAACAACCTCTCCGAGCTGTGGGCGATCCTCGACTGGACCACCCCCGGACTGCTCGGCAGGCTCGCCGCGTTCCGCACGGCGTACGCGTCCGCTGCCGAGAGCGGCCAGGATCCGGCGGCCGCCGAACGGCTCGCGCGGCTTGTGCGCCCCTTCCTGCTGCGGCGCCGCAAGTCCGACCCGGGCATCGCCCCCGAGCTGCCGCCGAAGACCGAGACCGATCACGCCGTCTCCCTCACGGTGGAGCAGACCGGCCTGTACGAGGCCGTGGTGCGCGAGACGCTCGCCGAGATCTCGGGGGCGGACGGATTCGCGCGGCGCGGCCTGGTGATCAAGCTGCTGACCGCGCTGAAGCAGATCTGCAACCACCCCGCGCAGTACCTCAAGGAGGACGATCCGACGATCGCCGGCCGGTCGGGAAAGCTGGAGCTGCTCGACGAGCTCCTGGACACCATCCTCGCCGAGGGCGGCGCGGTGCTCGTCTTCACGCAGTACGTCCGCATGGCGCGGCTCGTCGAGGAGCACCTCTCGGCGCGCGGCGTACCGACGCGGTTCCTCCACGGCGGCACTCCGGTGGAGCGGCGCGAGGAGATGGTGCGCTCGTTCCAGGACGGTGAAGTGCCGGTGTTCCTGCTCTCGTTGAAAGCCGCGGGCACGGGCCTCAACCTCACCCGGGCCGGTCATGTCATCCACTACGATCGCTGGTGGAACCCGGCCGTGGAGGCACAGGCCACCGACCGCGCCTACCGCATCGGCCAGACCCAGCCCGTACAGGTGCACCGCCTCGTCGCGGAGGGCACGATCGAGGACCGCATCGCCGAGATGCTGGCCCGCAAGCGGGAGTTGGCCGATGCGGTGCTCGGTTCGGGCGAGTCCGCGCTGACCGAACTGTCCGATGCCGAGCTGACGGATCTGGTGGCGCTGCGAAGGAGCGGACGATGAGCGACACGTATGAGAACGAGCGCACCTTCGAGTCGCTGCCGCCCGTGGACGGGCGTGCCTTCGCCGTCAGTTGGTGGGGCCACGCATGGCTCAAGGCCCTGGAGGACACGGCGCTCGACGGGCAGCAGCTCAAGCAGGGGCGCCGCCTGGCCCGTGCGGGGGCCGTCGGAGCGGTGACGGTGCGCCCCGGCCGGATCACCGCGATCGTGCGGGACCGGGACGGATCGCACCACCGCAGCGACGTACTGCTCCAGGAACTGGACGAGGACGACTGGGACCGCTTCCTCACGATGACCGCGGAGCGCGCCGGGCACATCGCAGCCCTGCTCGACCGCGAGATGCCGCCGCACCTGGTGGAGGACGCCGCGAGCGAAGGCATCGAACTCCTGCCCAGAATAGGCGACTTGGATGCCGCATGCGGCTGCGGCGCCTGGGACCACTGCCCGCACACCGCGGCGCTCTGCTACCAGCTGGCACGGCTCCTGGACCGGGACCCGTTCGTCCTGCTCCTGCTGCGCGGACGTCCGGAACGGGCGCTCCTCGACGCCCTCCAGGAGCGCGGGACCGCCCCTTCCACCGGCGCGATCCCGACGGCACACGGCGTTCCGGCCCACGAGGCCTTCGCGGCCCGGGACATCGTCCCGCCGCTCCCCGCAGCGCCCTCACCGCCGCCGGAGCCGGGCAGGCCCGCACGCCTGGACACCGAGACCGCGCCGGAGCCCGGGGTGGACCCGGCGGCACTGGAACTCCTGGCCGCCGATGCCGCGCGACGGGCGCACCATCTGCTCGCGGAAGCCCTCGCCGCCGGGCATGAACACCGCCCGTTTCCGGCCGACTTGACCGAGGACCAGGACATCGTGCGCCTCGCGGCCGGCTGCTCGGACAGCCGTCTCTCCGCACGGCTCGCCACCGCTTCGGGCCGCCGTCCCGCCGAGCTGGCCGCCGCGGTACGGGCCTGGCGGTTCGGCGGCGGCGCGTCGCTGCGCGTACTGGAGGAGGAGTGGGTTCCGGGGGCGCAGGACCTGGTCCGGGCCGCCGCGGACCTCGACCTGGCCTGGGCCGACACCGAGCGGCCGGGCCTGCGTGCGGCCGGCAACCGGTGGACGGTGACCGGCCGCGACGCCCAGCTGCGGCTCGGCCGGGACGGCCGCTGGTGGCCCTACCGCAAGGAGCGCGGCCGCTGGACCCCGGCGGGCCCGCCGGACCGGGACCCGGCGGCGGCGCTCGCCGCCATGACCGCGACGGCGGAGGGCGACGCGGACGCCTGAACCGGTCCGTTCGCGGCGGACGGCCCGGGAATGCGGCCGGTCCGACGCCCCCGGCGCGCCACGCCCACCGGCCGTCCCCTTCCACCACGCGCACCTCGGACCGTACGGTAACTCCCGGACGTGGTCCGCCTGTTGGGCGAGCGAGGGAGTCGGCTGTGCCGGGGACATCCCGTACGGGTTCGGACGCCGGCCTCGCGCGCGACGCGGTCGGTCTGCGCGAGGTCCTCTTCCAGAGCGTCACCGCCATGGCGCCGGCCGCCGCCGTCGCCGCGTCCATTCCGGCGGGTGCCGCGTTCGCGGGCGGCAGCCTGCCCCTGTCGGTCCTGGTGGCGCTCGTGGCGTGCCTGTTCACGGCGTCGTGCGTGGCGGAGCTGGCGCAGGAGCTGCCCGCGGCCGGCTCGGTCGCCACCTACAGTGCCCAGGGGCTGCATCCGGCCGTGGGCTTCCTGGTGGGCTGGGGCTATGTGTTCGTGGAGGCGCTGGTGCCGCCCCTGCTCCTGCTGCAGCTGGGCTTCACCACGGCGGGCACCCTGCACGAGCAGTGGGCCTCCTCGCCCGCCAATTTGTGGTGGCCGTGGTCGCTCGCCGGGGCGGTGGTGATCGCGGCCGCGGGGTTCCTCGGGGTGCGGGCCTCGGCACGCTTCGGGACGGTGCTCGGCGTTTTCGAGGTGCTGGTGTTCGTCGCGTTCGCGGTGATGCTGATCGTGGCGGCGGGCTCCGACAACTCCCTCACGGTCTTCGGGACGTCGCACACCGCGCCCGGCTACGGGGGCTTCGGCGGAGTCTTCGCCGGGTCGGTGTACACGGTGCTCGCCTTCGCCGGGTTCGAGGCCGCGGCGCCGCTCGCCGAGGAGGCCCGCGACCCGCGCCGCACGATGCGCCGCGCGGTGTTCGGGGCGGCCCTGGCCATCGGAGTCGTCTACGTCCTGACCACGTACGCGATGGCGGTGTACTTCGGTCCGGGCAGGTTCGCCGGGTTCGGGGCGTCCGGCGACGCCTCCTGGGAGGGCGTGGCGCGCGCCTCGTTCGGCCTCTTCTGGGTGGTTCTGTTCCTCGCCGTGGTCAACTCGACCGTCGCGAACGCCAACGCCTGTGCCAACGTCTCGACGCGCACGGCGTTCGCGCTCGGCCGGATCGGCGTGTTCCCCCGTTCGCTCGCCCGCCTCCATCCGCGGCGGCGCTCGCCCGTGACGGGCATCGCCGTGCAGTTCGTGGTGGCGGTGGCCGCGATCCTGGGCCTCGGCCTCCGCTATGGCCCGGTCACGGCGTTCACGCTGCTGGCCACCGTCATCGTGACCGTGATCATCGGCGTGTACATCGTGGTGGACCTCGCCTGCGCCGGATACTTTCTGCGGCGGCGCCGTGACCTGTTCAGTCCCCTGCGGCACGTGGTGTTCCCGGTCCTCGGCATCGCCGCATTCGTGCCGGCGCTGCTGACCGCGGCCGGGATCCCCGCATTCTCCTTCGTCGCCGAGCTCTCGCCACCGGTGTCGTACGCGGGACCGGTCGTCGGGGTCTGGATGGCGGCGGGAGGCGTCGTTCTGGTGGTGCTGGCGCGCCGGCACCCGGAGCGGCTGGCGCAGACCGGGCGCGTCCACCTCGTCGGCCCTCACGACGACCCCATGGACCACGAAGAGACAGGAGCGGTACGAGGATGAGTGACGACCCGCGGATCCTGACCGTGCGGCCCAAGGAGGGCGAGTACGCCTGGACGTTCGGCGGTGCGCCGCCCGTCGCCCGGGTGGCGCCCGGGACCGTCCTCGATCTGTACACCGAGGACTGCTTCGCCGGCCGGGTGCGCTCCGAGCGTGATCTGGTCTCGCGCGTCTGCGAGTTCCCCTTCCTCAATCCGCAGACCGGGCCGTTCTACGTCGAGGGTGCCGAGCCGGGCGACACCCTGGCCGTGCACTTCGTGTCCGTGCGGCCCGCGCGGGACTGGGCGGCCTCGACGACCGTCCCCCTGTTCGGCGCCCTCACCTCGACGCATGCCACGGCGACCCTCCAGCCGCCGCTCCCGGAAACGGTGTGGATGTGGGAACTCGACCGGGCGCGCGGCACCTGTCTGTTCCGGGCCCGCGAGAGCGACATCGAGGTGGAGCTGCCCATGGACCCCATGCACGGGACGGTGGGGGTGGCGCCGGCCAATCTGGAGGTGCGTTCCGCGCTCGTCCCCGACGCGCACGGCGGGAACATGGACACTCCCGAGATGCGTGCGGGAGTGACCTGCTACCTGGGGGTCAATGTGGAGGGCGCGCTCTTCAGTCTGGGCGACGGGCACGCCCGCCAGGGCGAGGGCGAGACGTGCGGGGTGGCCGTGGAGTGCGCCATGAACACGGTGGTCGTGGTCGAGCTGCTCAAGGGAGTCGCGACGCCGTGGCCGCGCATCGAGTCGGACACCCACATCATGTCGACGGGATCGGCGCGTCCGCTCGAAGACGCGTTCCGTATCTCGCAGGTGGACCTGGTGCGCTGGCTGGAGCGGGACTACGGCCTGTCCGCGCTTGACGCGTACCAGTTCGTGAGCCAGGTGGGTGAGGCTCCGCTTGCCAATGTCTGCGACACCAACTACACCTGTGTCGCCAAGATCCGCAAGGAGTGGCTGCCCGGCGGGAACGAGCCGCACCGGGGCCTGCACCGCCACCTGCGCGAGCGCTCGTCCCAACTCGCCCATTTCCTGAACCCGTTCACGACGTCCGCTACAGAGGTGCCGCGATGAACCGAAGAAGACTTCTGCAGGGCGCGGCCGGCTCGGTCGCCGCCGGCCTGCTGTTCCCGGCGCCGCAGGCGGCCGCCGACGGCGCGACCGACGATCCGCGGGCGCACTGGATGCCCGCGTCGGCGTCCAACTACACGGCGTCCAGCAGGCCTTCGGCATACGCGATCGACCGCGTCGTTCTTCACGTCACCCAGGAGACCTGGTCGAACACGATCGGCATCTTCCAGAACCCGGCGAAGAAGGTGTCCGCGCACTATGTGACGCGCTCGGCCGACGGATACATCGCGCAGATGGTCCGGGAGCACGACATCGCCTGGCACGCCGGGAACTGGGACTACAACACCCGCAGCATCGGCATCGAGCACGAAGGGTGGGTCGACAAGCCCGCCTACTTCACCAACGCGATGTACGAGCAGTCGGCGGCCCTCACGGCGTCGGTCTGCGACCGGTACGGCATTCCCAAGGACCGCGACCACATCCTGGGCCACTACCAGGTGCCGGGCACCGACCACACGGATCCGGGACCGGAGTGGGACTGGGTGCGCTACATCCGTCTGGTCAACTTCGCCTGACCGCCCTGCGGTTGCCGCACCGATGACCCCACACGGCCCCGCGTGCGTGGCCGGTTCCGTGCGTCTTGCCGGACTACGGGGCGACGACGACGATGGGGGGCGGCGCATTCGATGTGCGGGGAGGCCGCGGTGACGGACAGGCGGGACGAGTCCTGGGTGGCCCTGGACACGGGGGCCGACCCGGCGGAGACGAGCCGCCAACTCCGGCGCGCACACGCGCAGTTCACCTCCGCCGGACGGGTGGTGCGGCCGGTGCGCCCTTTGGTGGCAGCGTCCTGGCAGCGCTCCGCACGGGCCCGGGTCAGCCCGGACGGCGCGGCCCGGGTGGAGCTCGGCGAGGATGACGTGTCCGCGTATCGCGACAGTCATCAGCTGGCCCGCGTCATGCCCGTCGTACGGGAGTTGACCGGTGCCTACGCCGGGGACGGCGAACACGTGGTGGCGGTGTGCGACGCGCAGGGGCGGCTCCTGTGGGTGGAGGGGCATCCCCGGCCCCGCGCGGCGGCCGCCCGGATGAACTTCGTACCCGGCGCCCGTTGGGCCGAGTCGGCGGTGGGCACCAACGCGCCCGGCACCGCGCTGACCGAGGACCGCCCGGTGCAGGTGTTCTCCGCCGAGCACTTCCGCCGCCCCGTGCAGGCCTGGACGTGCGCCGCCGCGCCGGTGCACGATCCGCGGACCGGGCGGCTGCTCGGCGCCGTCGACCTCACCGGGGGCGACGGCCTCGCCCACCCGCACAGCCTGGGATTCGTCCAGGCCGTCGCACGGGCCGCCGAGGCCGAACTGGCGCTGCTCGCCCCGCCGCCCACCCGGGAGACGATCCGTCTCGGCGCCCTGGGCCGGGACGAGGCACTGCTCGTCGCCGACGGCCGAACCGTGCGCCTGAGCCGGCGCCACAGCGAGATCGCGGTCCTGTTGGCGTGCCACCCCGAGGGATTGAGCACCGACGCGCTCCTCCTGGCCCTGTACGAGGACGACGCGGTGCAGCCGGTGACGCTGCGCGCCGAACTGTGCCGGATGCGGCGCCTGTTGGGGCCGGACCTGCTCGCATCGCGCCCCTACCGGCTGACCGCGCCCGTGGACGCGGACTTCGACACGGTGGCCCGGCGGCTCGGTTCCGGCGCGGTCGCCGCCGCGATGAACGTCTACGGCGGACCGCTACTTCCGGGGTCACAAGCGCCGGCGGTGGCCCGGCTGCGCAGGCGACTCGGCGACCAGCTGCGGGCCGCGCTCATCGCCCGCGCGGACCCGGGGCTCCTGTCCGACTGGGCGTACAGCCCCTGGGGAGAGGACGACCTCCCGGTGTGGCAGGCCCTGGCGGCCGCGCTGCCCACCGGCCAACGGGCCTCGGTGCAATCGCGGTTGAGCGCTCTGACGGCGGAGCAGGCCCTGACGGCGCTACCGGGCCTCTGACGGCGGAGAGCGGGCCCCGACGGCGGAGCGGGACCGTACGGCAGAGCGAGGTCGCGCAACGGGGTTGCAACGTCCCCGTGCCTAGTCTGCGTTCCGTGCGCCGTCCAAGGGCGGGCGGCGCGGCAGAGGGAGGCCACGGAGATGACCCGTTACGCAGCGCCCGGCAGCGAGGGTGCGCTCGTCTCGTTCCAGTCCCGCTACGACCACTGGATCGGCGGCGCGTACGTGCCGCCGCGGCGCGGCCAGTACTTCGAGAACCCGAGTCCCGTGAACGGCCGTCCCTTCACCGAGATCGCGCGCGGCACGGCCGAGGACATCGAGATCGCCCTGGACGCGGCCCACGCGGCCGCGCCCGACTGGGGGCGTACGTCGCCGGAGTCCCGCGCGAACATCCTGCTCAAGATCGCGGACCGGATGGAGGACCATCTGGAGGAGCTGGCGGTCGCGGAGAGCTGGGAGAACGGCAAGCCCGTCCGCGAGACGCTGGCCGCCGACATTCCGCTGGCCATCGACCACTTCCGGTACTTCGCGGGAGCGCTGCGCGCGCAGGAGGGCTCGCTGAGCCAGCTCGACGAAGACACGATCGCCTACCACTTCCACGAGCCGCTCGGTGTGGTCGGCCAGATCATCCCGTGGAACTTCCCCATCCTGATGGCGGTGTGGAAACTGGCCCCGGCGCTGGCGGCCGGCAACGCGGTGGTCCTGAAGCCCGCCGAGCAGACGCCCGCCTCGATCCATGTGTGGCTGAGCATCGTCGGAGACCTGCTGCCGCCGGGCGTGGTGAACGTGGTCAACGGCTTCGGCGTGGAGGCCGGCAAGCCGCTCGCGTCGAGCCCGCGCGTCGCGAAGATCGCGTTCACGGGCGAGACGACGACGGGGCGGCTGATCATGCAGTACGCCTCGGAGAACATCAAGCCGGTCACTCTCGAACTGGGCGGCAAGTCCCCCAACATCTTCTTCGACGACGTATGGGCGAAGGACGACGACTTCCGCGACAAGGCACTCGAAGGCTTCACCATGTTCGCCCTCAACCAGGGCGAGGTATGCACCTGCCCCTCCCGCGCCCTGATCCAGCGCGGCCATTACGGCGAGTTCCTGGAGGCGGCGATCGCCCGTACCGAACAGATCGTTCCCGGGCACCCGCTGGACACCGACACCATGATCGGAGCCCAGGCCTCCAACGACCAGCTCCAGAAGATCCTGTCCTACCTGGACATAGGCCAGCAGGAAGGCGCCAAAATCCTGACGGGCGGTCAGCAGGTCATGCATGACGGCGAGTTGGCCGGGGGCTATTACGTCCAGCCGACCATCTTCGAGGGCGACAACCGCATGCGGATCTTCCAGGAGGAGATCTTCGGCCCCGTGGTGGCGGTGACCTCGTTCACCGACCTCGACGACGCGATCGCCACGGCCAACGACACGCTGTACGGCCTCGGCGCGGGCGTGTGGACCCGCGACATGAACATCGCCTACCGCGCGGGCCGCGCCATTCAAGCGGGCCGCGTCTGGACCAACTGCTACCACGCCTACCCGGCGGCGGCCGCCTTCGGCGGCTACAAGCAGTCGGGGATCGGGCGCGAGAACCACAAGATGATGCTGGATCACTACCAGCAGACGAAGAACCTTCTGGTGTCGTACTCGCCGAAGAAGCTGGGATTCTTCTAGGGGTACGGACAAAGGCGCCCGACTTGGGCTTTTCCCGTCGGGCGCCTTCCGCTCCCTCCACTGGAAGCGAGGCGCGATTCACGCCTTGTCTCCCATTTCCTCCGACCTCGGTACCCCACTGCTGACCAGCTCTTCCGGACCAGCTGTGGCAGCGGGCGGCCACCACACGCGCCGGCCCGCCGACCGCCACGGCCGCGCGCGCCACCCCGAGCACACGAGCGACCCGATAGCCCCCGCGTTGACCGGTGGCCGGCCCCGGAGGCCGGCCACCCGCGGCCTTTGAGCGTCGCGCTCGAGGACGAGCAGGGCCAGCAGTACCAGGCGTCCATCAGCTTCGAGACCTTCGCACCCAGCCGTGCCAAGCACCCGGTCCTGCGATGTGCCTGTTGCGGCAGCCGACTCGCTGCACGCGATGCCGACTGCGGCACCGAGCGGACGGCTCCAGTCCTGCTCGTAGGCGTCTGGCCGGACCGAAGGCGCTTCTACCCCGCTATCCGGGGTGGCTCTCGGTGGCACCAGCGTTGAGGCGAGGTCCCGGACGCGTTCTTGGAGGGCGGCGGGGGCTGGCAAGCGCCAGCCCCCGCCGCCCTCCTTCGCCCCGATTCCATTTCGGCCAAAGTCCAGTCGCATCAGGCTGGTTGGACTACGTATGCCGCGTTCCCCGAGGCGTTTCGCTGTCTCACGGTGCCTTCGGGGCGGCCAGACTGGAGGTAACCGCCGAGCGACCGGAGTGCGATCGAGGGGACTGAGGCGACCTGGAACCCGACGACGAGATGCGACCGCGTCTCGTCAAGGCGCGACAACGGCTTCGTTCGGGTTGGTGGTGTGCTGTGCGGCGGGCTTACGCCGCACAGCACACCTCTGACGTGTGACCGGCCCCCAACCCCCATGGCGGTCGCACGCCCTGCGGGCCCTGGCCGCTTGGTGCACGGGGGTGCGGCCGGGCCGGGTCTGGGGTCAGGTGCAGGCCGGGGTGTTCCAGGGAGCGTGGCAGCCGAGGCGGATGTGCCCGTCGGGGGTGCGGTGCAGGCGCAGGCCGTCGTCGGGGGTGTGGCGGGTGAGGGGGTCGATTCCGGGCTGGATGCCGTCGTGCTGAAGGGTGTTGGCGCGGGTGACGTCCAGCCAGGCGGGCCGCCCGCCCGGCAGGTCCTCGTAGTCGGTGACCGCGACAGTGATCCCGTTGCCGTCCGAGACGATCAGGAGGCGGTAGCGGGGGGCATGGCTGTGGCCGTAGATGAACTGGGCCGACACGCGGGCGGCTTCGCTGAGCTTGCGGGCCAGCCACGCAGGGAGTGCGGCGGCGGACAGGGCCGTGGTGGCGACGTCGGCAAGGGCCGCCTGACTGCCGGGCAGTCGCAGGGTTTCGAAGGACAGCGTCACGTGCTGCGCGGGGATCCGGGTGGCTGGTGTGGTGCTGTGGTCCTCAATGCGGGGCAGGCCCCTCATGCTGACGGTGCGTCCCATCGACTGCTCCCCTCGGATCCACGGTCATGACCACGGCGGGGGCTGCGGGGGCGGGCTGGCTCCCTGCCCCGCAGTCACCAAGAAGCCCAGGGGCTGGGGGCGCGACCGACGCTACGCCGTCGGAGGGAGCAGGGCCAGACGTTTGACGGCCCTCGGTAAACCGGTACCCCGTACAGCGGGAATTCGCTGCCTATGGATGGCGGCCCTGCGCCAGGACGAGGGGCGGTCGGTCATACCGCAGGGGGCACCGCGGCCGGGCGGGTCTTCGCGGGTTCAGGAGCCGGCCGGCGCAAGGGTGCGGCAAAGATCTCGCGCCCGCTCCACGTCCCTCTGGGTGCGGAGCTGGACCTCCAGGTCCTCCGTGCCGTGGGCGCCGTCTCCCGTCAGCTCACCCCCGCCACCGACACCTCCGTGGTGAACGTTGCCGCCGAAAGACCGTCAAGGAAGTCCTGAGATCTCAAAGTGGCCTGCGGGCAGTAGCGGTTTCCATGGGCTTGCCACCAGCGGCGGATGAAGGCGACGGCGAAGGCTGTGGTGCCTGTCGGTGCCGACGCTCACCCGGCCGGTGTTCGCGGCGATGCCGTAGATCCCGTACGGGGTCGCCTTGCCCGGTCCTTGCCGGTCCAGGAAGTCATGTTCTTGACCTGGGCCGGGGCTCCCTGCGGCTGCCGCTCACGGCCGCCGTCCTGGTGAACCGGCCGAGCAACGGCGAGGTGCGGCCGCTCAGCCCGTTCAGATGTCGCGGTTCTTGACCGCCTGCAACAGGGTGTACATCGCGTCGTCCAGTTGGTGCTGCTGCCGTTGGGACAGCCCGGACAGCAGCGCGGCCTCGTTGGCGGCATGGTCACTCATGGCCGCTTCGACGGTCGCCATGCCCTTGTCGGTGAGTGTCACCAGGAAGCTGCGGCGATCCTCGGGGTCCAACCGCCGGTGGATCAGGCCGGCCCGGTCGAGCCGGTCGAGGCGGTTGGTCATCGCTGCCCGTGACAGCATCAGTTGCTCAGACAGTCCCGATGGGGTCACCACGTAGGGCGGCCCGGACCGGCGGATCGCGGCCAGCACGTCGAACTCTCCGTTTCGCAGGCCGTGGCGGGCGAAAACGTCGTCAAAGGAACGGTTCATGACGGCGGCGAACCTCGTCACCCGCGCCAGGACCTCGACCGGCCACAAGTCCAGGTCGGACCGCTCGCGCCGCCACTGCTCGATCACTTTGTCGACCTCATCGTTCTCACGCATGCCGCCATCATACTGTTTGACGAGAGATAGTTCGACGTCTTACTATCCATACATCGAACTACACGCGTTCCGCATACCTGGAGGTCCTCATGCGTAAGATCATCGCGAGCCTGTTCGTGTCCCTCGACGGCGTGGCCGAGGCTCCCGGCACCTGGCACTTCCCCTACTTCAACGACGAGATGGGCAACGCCGTCGGCGCGGCCATGGCCGAGTCCGACGCCATGCTGCTCGGCCGCGTCCAGTACCAGCAGTTCGCGGCTTTCTGGCCCTCCAGTGAGGACGAGTTCGCCGGCTTCATGAACAGCCAGAAGAAGTACGTCGTCACCAACACCCTGACCGAGGCAACCTGGAACAACACCGAGATCATCAGCGGCGACGTGCTCGCGGGGCTCCAGGCGCTCAAGAACTCCGAGGGCAAGGACATCGCCGTGACCGGCAGCCTCACCCTCGTGCGATCACTGCTCACCGCTGGACTGCTCGACCAGTTGCAACTGTTCGTCCACCCGATCGTGCTCGGCAAGGGCGCCCGGTGGTTCGACGACCTCGACACCGTGGAACTGCGACTGGCATCGGCCCAGACCTTCTCCACCGGAGTGATCCACCAGACCTACACGCAGGCCTCCTGACCACCTCCGCCGGCCCGCGGCCAGCTGTCAGGTCGCGACCGTGGCGGCCAAAGATCATCACTCTGACCTCGTGCTTGCCGGCATCCAGGTCTTGGCCTGCTGTTCGCCTCCTGGACCACCCCGATCCCAACCCCACGGAGCAGCACCATGTCACTCATCGTCGCGGACTTCGCCGAATCCGTTGTCGTACGCGGCGGCGAAGCCGAGGTCATCGGCCAGGGCCCCACCACGATCCGCCTGCTGGCCGACAGCAGTTCCACGGGCGGCGCCCTGTCCACCCAACGGGTCACCCTCACCGACGGAGCCGACGGTGCCAGACCCCACCACCACGCCAACGCCGCCGAACTGTTCTACATGCTCGACGGCACGGCCCAACTGCTGTCCGGCGACCGGATCGTCACCGCACAGACCGGCGACCTGGTCGTCGTACCACCCGGAACAGCCCACGCCTTCGCCGCCGCCCCCGGCCACAACGCCGACATCCTCATCGTCATCACCCCCGGCGTGGAACGCTTCGAATACTTCCGCCACCTGGAACGCATCGCCCACGGCAAGGTCCCACCGGAAAGCCTGCCGGAGGTCCAGGAACTCTACGACACCTACTTCCACAACAGCGCCGCCTGGAACACCCTTCGGCCAAGGCCTGGAACGTGAAGCGGCAAAGAGAATCAGCTGCAGAACACAGAGGTGGGGAGGCTGGTCGCTCACCGCGGACGCGCCACCGCCGTACGCACCACCCATGCTCCCAACCGTACGCATCCACTGAGCCTGGCTGGCATCGGCCTCTGGCCGATGACTGGCTTCGCTACCGCGACAGTCACCCAAGGCTGAGCAGGACGTCGCACCCCTGCAGGGGAAATCGCATCTGCCTCATGGGTCGAGACGATCAACTCCATCCGCTGCCTGGGGTCGTGTTCTGTGACTCAGTTGGCCTGGAGATGCTGCGTCCTGCCCCATCTCCGGCAGGACTTCGACGAGCGCTTCGCCTTCGGCCTGGAGGCCGTTCTGTCCCGCATTCCCGACTGACGGCGCCGGAGGCATCCGGACGCCCCACCCACAACGGCACCTCCGTGCACCGCACGGGGCCGGAATGTCCGGCCCCGTGCGTGCCGGAGCCTAGGGAGTGGGCACCGGCGCCACTCGATCGTCGGCCTCGACAGCCGGGCCCCGCTTCAGGAGGGTCCCCACCGCGTAGGCTCCCGGTCCGAGACAGGCGATCAGCAGGAACGCCCAGCAGAACTGGACGGCCGGCTCTCCCCCGTTGCCGATCGGGAGCAATGCGTTCGCCTGATGGACGCTGAAATAGGCGTAGGCCATGGAACCGGAGCAGATGACGGCAGCAGTACGGGTGAACAGGCCCAGGGCCACCAGGAGTCCGCCTGCCAACTCGATGAGAGCCGCCCACCATCCGGGCCACTGCAGGAGGGGGACGGTACCGCCACCGTGGGCACCGCCGAGGACGCCGAACAAGGACGCGGCACCATGACAGGCGAACAGGAATCCTGTCACCAGGCGGAACGCGGCCTGCACCACCGGGCCGGCGCTAGGTATGTTCATCGGGCGCGAGACGTTCATGGGGGGTTGCTCCTCGATTCGGGGAAGCCCGGCGACAGACCGAGACATCCATCATGAGCACGACAAGTCATGATGGACGCGATCCGCTCGCCCGCACCAGCCGCTCAAACCTCTGAATCCCCTCTGAATCCGAGATCGCGAGCACAACTCCCTTTACGCTCGCGACCCCCTTCCGGAAAACATGCGCAATTCGTTCCGCGACGCACATAATTGATGGCTCGTCAATTCATCGGCCGCCGTCGGCACCGATCACTTCCACGACAAAGCCCGGCGCGGCACGTTCGGCCGCGGCGCCGGGCTGCGGCGACTGGCGAGCCGCGGCCACGGGCCGCACGGTCCGTGCGAGCAGGTCACCGACCGTCCCGGTCTCCCCCGTCCAGCCGGCCGGGGCCAGGAAGGGGCAGCGCGAACCACACGGCCTTGCCCTCCTGGGTGGGCACCGTCCCCCAGGACGCGGCCAGTTGGTCGAGCAGGGCCAGCCCACGCCCCGACTCTTCGTCGAGCTCCGCGGTCCTGGCCTGGGGCAGCACCGGGCTGCCGTCGCACACCTCGATGTTGAGCTCGTCCCTGGCCCTGCGCAGTCGCAGGCGCAGGGGGTCGCAGGCGTGGCGAACCGAATTGGAGAGCAGTTCGGACGCGAGCAGGCAGGCGGTGTCGATCAGGTCATCGCACTCCCAGTCCTGCAAGGTCCGACGCAGGAAGCGGCGCCCCTCCCCCACGCTGATCGGCCGCGCCGGCAGATCGGCGGAAACCGCGGTCATCGGCGCGGGAGGGATGCGGGCGAGCAGCAACGTCACGTCATCGGCGTAGTCCTGGGGATCGGGCAGAAGGGCACCGAGCACGGAGTCCGCCGCCCGCTCCAGGCACGGCGCGTCGGCAATGGCCTTCTCCAGTGCGATGGCGAGAGCATCGATCTGCGCTTCGATGTCGCTGGTGGGGGTCTCCACCAGGCCGTCGGTGTAGAGGGCCAGCACCGAGGCGGGTGGCACCGTAAGCCTCGTCTCCTGGTGAGGGACCTCGCCGACCCCCAGCGGCACGCTGACGGGGACCGGGAGTCTTCGTACGTGTCCGGTGGGATCGACGAGCAGCACCGGCAGGTGGCCGGCTGAACACACGGTCAGGGCGCTCTCGTCCGGATCGAGGATCAGGTAACAGCAGGTGACGAGCTGGTCGGGAAGCTCACTGACGACCGCGTCGAGAGCCCGCATCAGCTGCCAGGGCGGCATACCGGTCTTGGCCAGGGCGTGTGAGGCCGAGCGCAGTTGTCCCATGACGGCCGCCGCCTCCAGGCCGCGGCCCATGACGTCGCCGATCAGGACCCCGACCCGGCCGCCGCCGAGGGCGATCAGGTCGAACCAGTCCCCTCCTACCCCCAGGCCCTGCCGTGCGGGGAAGTAGCGGCTTGAGGTGTCGATGCCGGAGAGCGGGGCGGGTGAGCCCATCAGGCTGCGTTGCAGTGTCAGGGCGACGTGGCGCTGCTGTTCGTAGAGTTCGGCGAGCTGGGCCTCCGCCTTCTTGCGCTCGCTGACGTCGCGGATGGCCGCGGACACCAGCGTCCCGTCCGGCGTTTCCAGCGGGCTGAGGCTGATCTCGACCGGGAACTCGACCCCGTCCCGGCGCAACCCGTACAGATCCAGGCCGGCACCCATGGGGCGCACGCGTCGGTTGTCGACATAACCGTGGCGGTGGGACGGATGGTGATGGTGGAACCGCTGGGGGACCAGGACTTCGACCTGGCGTCCCAGGAGTTCTTCCCGCTGATAGCCGAAGAGGGCCTCGGTCTGCGCGTTGACCAGTTGGATGGTTCCGGCGTCGTCCACGATCACGATGGCATCCGGAGCGGCTTCCAGCAGGGCACGGAACCGCGCCTCGGCCGCCTTGCGCTCGCTGACGTCGCGCACCGCGGCGGAGATCAACAACCCGTCCGGGGTCTGCAACGGGCTGATGCTGATCTCGACGGGGAACTCGGCTCCGTCGCGGCGCAGTCCGTACAGTTCGAGGTCCGCGCCCATGGGCCGGACCTGTTGGTTGGCGGAATAGCCCATGCGGTGGCCCGGATGGTGCGCTCGAAAGCGCTGCGGGACCAAGACCTCGATGGGGCGGCCGAGCAGTTCGTCCCGGGGATAGCCGAACAACGTCTCCGTCTGCGCGTTGACCAGCCGGATCACACCGGCGTCGTCCACGATCACCATGGCGTCTGGAGCCGCCTCCAGCAGGGCGCGGAAAGGCTCCTGGGTCACGGAAATCATGCGGGATGGTGCTCTGTCATTGCCCGGTTCCATGGCGCATTTCAGCATCCTTCGAGGCCTGCGCGAGGGGCTTGTCGCGAATTCTCCGTTTCTGATGTATTCGGCGCCCGCAATGAGGCCGCCCACCCCGGAGGTCCTGGCGCGGATGCGCGGGGACCGTCCAGCCCCCTGAGTGGACCGGTCGGCCCTCCCCGCACGCGCCGCTCGGGACGGAAACTCGAAACAGACGCGAAGGAGGCCACCATGAGCGCCCAATCCCGGACACGGATCACAGCCACCTTGTCGAACGAACACCGGGCCCGCCTGATGCGACTCGCCAAGGAAGTGGACTTTCCCGCCGGGACACGCCTGTTCAACGAGGGCGGTCGCGCCGACCGCTTCTGGATCGTGCGCTCGGGCATCGTCGCGCTGGACGTCCATGTGCCCGGCAGGCAGCCTGCCGTGGTGGACCGCCTCGACCGCGATGAACTGGTCGGCTGGTCCTGGCTGTTCCGTCCCCACCTCTGGCATCTGGGTGCCGAAGCACGGACCCCCCTGCGTACCTACGAGTTCGACGCGGTGGCCGTGCGCATGATGATGGACGCCGATCCCGCCTTCAGCGCCGACGTCGGTCACTGGGTGGGCCAGGTCCTCGCCCGGCGTCTCACCTCCGCCAGGATCCGGCTGCTGGACAGCTTCGCCCCCTACGGCAGCGGTAGCACGCGGTGAAGGCTCCCCGGCCGCCCCGGATTCACAGGGAGTTGTCGATGTCAACGTTTCAGTACACCGTCAGCGACGTCATGACCCACACGGCCGTGGCGGTGGGCCGCAGGGCCTCCTACAAGGAGATCGTCGAGGTGTTGCACCAGTGGAAGGTGAGCGCCGTACCGGTATTGGAGGGGGAAGGCCGTGTCGTGGGCGTGGTGTCGGAGGCCGACCTGCTGGTGAAGGAGCAGTTCCGGCATGCCGAGCCGGCCCCCGCGGAGCGACGGGACGAAGCCGCCAAGGCCGGGGCAGTCCTCGCGGAGGACCTCATGTCCAGCCCGGCCGTCACCGTCCATCCGGCCGCCACGGTCTCCGAAGCCGCGCGCATCATGGCCCGCAAGGGCGTCAAACGACTTCCCGTGGTCAATGACATCGGGATGCTGGAAGGCGTGGTCAGCCGGGGCGACCTGCTGAAGGTGTTCCTGCGGCCGGACGAGGAGATCCGGAGCGAGATCCATGACTCCGTCCTCGGCGAACCGAGACCGCCGGCGCCTGTCGAGTGCTCGGTCGAGGAAGGCGTCGTCACCCTCCGGTTCGGCCGCCGGGGCGGCGGAGCTTTCGTGCCTCTGCTGGCGCGTGCCGTCCTCGCCGTGGAGGGCGTGGTCGACGTGCGCATGCAACGGGAAGGAACGGAGGTCACGACCTCCTGAAGCGCGCTCCCCGGCGGCTCTTGCGACAATCCGGCTCGGCGGGTGTTTTCCCCGGAGTGCTGGGACAATTCAGGTGGGACCCCGAGACGACCCAGGGGCACGGATGTCCGAGACACCAGCAGAATCCGCCGAGGTACCCGTCCGGGTGTTCCTCCTCGACGACCACGAGGTCGTTCGGCGCGGCCTGCACGACCTCCTTGACTCCGAACCCGGAATCGAAGTGATCGGCGAGGCGTCGACGGCCGAGCAGGCACTGGCCCGGGGCCCGGCTCTGCGACCGGACGTCGCGGTGCTGGACGTTCGGCTGCCCGACGGTGACGGCATCACCGTGTGCCGCGAGCTGCGCTCCCGCATGCCGGATCTCGCCTGCCTCATGCTCACGTCCTTCGACGACGAGGACGCCCTGCTCGACGCGATCATGGCAGGGGCCGCAGGGTACGTGCTGAAGGAGATCAATGGGAGCGACCTGATCTCCGCCGTACGCGCGGTGGCGACCGGTCGGTCCATGCTCGATCCGGCAACCACTGCCCGCCTGATGCATTCGCTCCGGGATCCCGAGGCCGACAAGCCTCCCCGGGACCAACGCCTCGCCGCGCTGTCCGAGCGGGAGCGTTCCGTGCTCCAGCTCATCGGCGAGGGCCTCACCAATCGGCAGATCGCGGGGCGCCTCTACCTGTCCGAGAAGACGGTCAAGAACCACATCTCCCGGCTGCTCTCCAAGCTGGGCGTCGAACGCCGCGTCCAGGCGGCTGTGATCGCGGCCCAGGTACACGGGCACGACGAAACGTCACTCTGACGTTTGCGCCTCACCCCGGCCGCCCGTCGGGTTCGACCGGAACCCGCCACGCCAGCCGGGTGCCGCTCCCGCCCGCGTACGGCGCGATCGTCAGCTCGCCCTCCAGTCGCTCGGCACGCTCAGCGAGGTTGCGCAGCCCGCTGCGTCGGCCGGTTTCCCCGAGACCGATCCCGTCGTCCCCCACGACGACTGTCAGCACGCGCTCGGCGAGGGTGATGGTCACCTCCGCGCGCGTGGCACGGGCGTGCCGGGCCACATTGGTGAGCGCCTCGCCGATCACTGCCACGACATCGTCCGCAACCCTGTGCGGTACATCCGTGTCGATCAGCCCTTCGACACGCAGGGCCGGGGTGAACCCCAGCACCGCGGCGGCCGCGCCGACGGCCCGCGCGACACGCAGTCGCAGCTTGTCCTCCGCTCCACTCTCCCCGTGCTCCCTGAGCCCGAAGATGGTCGAGCGGATGATCTTGATGGTGGCGTCCAAGTCGTCGATCGCCCGCGTGAGCCGCTCCGCGGCCAGGGGATGTTCCACGAGCCGCTGCATGCTCTGGAGGGTCATGCCGGTGGCGAACAGCCGCTGGATGGCCAGGTCGTGCAGATCGCGGGCGATCCGTTCGTGGTCCTCCAGCAGACTCATCTGCTCGGCATCACGGCGTCGGTCGGCCAGCTCCAGGGCCAAGGCCGCCTGGCCTGCGAACCCCGCCAGCGGCTCGACCTCGGCCGCCGCGAACGGCGGTCGCCCGGAGCGCCTCGCCAGAATCAGCACGCCACTCGACTTCTCCTTGGTCCCGACGATGACCGCCACCGCCGGGCCGAACCCCTTCCAACTGTCGCGCTGTACCGTGACGCGCTCGTCCGTGGCCACATCGGCAACCGTGACCAGACCCTTTTCCGTGCCGGCCGCGGCGGACGCGAGTGTCCCCTCGCTGCTCGGCAGCACGATGCCCTGGTGTGCCTCTGCCCCCTCGCCCAGTGCCAACGACCCGCGCAGTTCACCGCTCGGCCCTACGAGGTAGAAGACGCACAGCTCGGCCTGCGTGATGTCGCTGGCCCGCGCCAGCATGCCTTCCAGGACGGCGCTTTCACCGGAGCCGGACAACAGCGCACTGGTGAAGTCGGAGTTCGCCTGCTGCCAGCGTTCCCTGAGCCGCACTTCCTCGAAGAGGCGGGCGTTCTCGATCGCGATGCCGGCGGCCACGGCCAAGGTGGACAGGAGGGCCTCGTCCTCCGCACCGAAGTCCGCGCCACCCCTCTTCTCGGTCAGGTACAGGTTGCCGAACACCTCGTCGCGGACCCTGATCGGAACTCCGAGGAAGGTGTGCATCGGCGGATGGTGCTCGGGGAAGCCGGCCGAGGCGGGATGCTCGGACAGCTCCGCGAGTCGAAGGGGTTCCGGGTGCCGGATCAGCTCACCCAGCAGCCCGTGCCCGGACGGCAGGTCACCGATCCGTACCCGCTGCTCGTCACTGACCCCGACCGGCAGGAATTCAGCCAGCTTCTTGTCGGTTCCGATGACGCCGAGGGCGCAGTACTCCGCGTCAACCAAGATGACAGCCGCCTCGGCGATGCCTCGCAGTACCTGTGCGAGGTCGAGTTCACGTCCCACCGACATGACGGCTTCCAGCAGGCCGTTCAGCCGGTCACGGGTGCCTCTCACGTCGTCGATACGGGCCTGGAGTTCGTCCAGGAGTTCGTCGAGTCTCAAGCTCGGAACCCCGTTTCGGGCCGAAGCCCCACCCTCCCCGGCCATGGATACCTCCGACGTCGAGGGCGGCAGCACACACTGCTCACTCCCACCGTAGGCCTCGCTCGGTGCGGCTTCACGTCGGCAACCGCCTCATCGCGGCGCGGTCGGCGTCGTGATCACTGGGCAGTGCGCACGGTGCAGCAGCCCGTGAACGACAGATCCGAGGCGCATGCCCGTGTAGCCGCCGTTGCCCCGGCGACCCACGATCAGGGCCAGCGCGTGCTCGGCGGCCTGTGCGAGCACCTCGACGGGATGTCCGGCGGACACCTCGTGGGTGAGCGCGACGTCCGGGTACTGCTCGGACCAGCCCGCTACGGCTTCCGAGAGCATGCGCCGCTGCGCTTGGCGGGCAGCGGCGTCCTCCTGGAACGAGAAGGCCGGGGCGTGCCATACGGAGATGGCCCGCAGCGCACAGCCGCGCAGGCTCGCCTCTCGGAAGGCCAGGTCGATGGCCGCCTTGGAAGGCTCGCTGCCGTCGACGCCCACCACGAGATGGGCGGACTCCTGGGTGACGTGCTCCGCGTCGCCGACCACCACGACGGGGCATTGCGCCCGTGCGGTGACGGGGAGCACCACGGCACCGTCGTCGAGAGCCTCGTGCACCCTGCTCAGGTGGCGTGATCCCAGGATCACCATGCGGGCATGCCGGGACAGCTTGCACAGCACGGGTGCTGGGGCGCCGGCCAGAAGGTCGAGCGTGAGTTCCACATCGGGGTGGCGCGCGTCCGCCCACACAGCTGCCTTCTTCAGCGCATCCTTGCCCGCGTGTTGAAGGGCAGCCTGGTGCGGGCCGTCGTCGACGTGCTGGGTGTCGTGGCGGAGCGGCACAGCGGTTACCAGCCGGAGCCGGACCTTGCGGCGGTTGGCTTCGTCCACTGCCCAGGCGAGGGCCAATTCGCCAGTGCCGGTCGGGTCGATGCCGACGACGAGGTCGCGCCCCTCCGCGATGTCCGTCACGACGAGCTCCCGTGTCGCGGCTTGTGCCGGGGGACCAGCTCCACGGGGCAGTGAGCGTGGTGGATGAGGGTGTGCGTCACACGTCCGAGGGTCGGTCCGATGTATCCGGGCGACCGCCTGCCTCCCATCACCAGGAGATCGGCGTGGTGCGAGGCTTCGATCAGGACGGCCGCCACCGACATGCTCGATTCGGCATCGACGTGGACGGTCAGCTCGGGGAACTCGTCCCGGATCACGTCGGCGACCGCCGCCACGCTGCCCATACGGCCCTGGGCGATGTCGTCCATGCCGTCGAGCATGGTCGCGACGCTCCCGACGGATTGCAGGACGTTCCACACGTGGAGAATCCGCAGCGCCGACTTGCGTGCGTCGGCTGTGCGGGCGGCGTGCCGGGCGCAGACCAGGTCGTGCTCGTCACGGACGGCGACCAGCACCGTGTTGGTCTCGGCCGCGGCCGTGCCCCGCACCACTATCACGGCTGTGCCGGCACCTGCCGCGACCTTCAGCCCGACCGAGCCGAGCAGCAGCGACGTGAATCCGCCGAGGCCGCGATGGCCGACCACGAGGACGCCGTCGCCCGGCACCGCCGCGTGGAGGCTTGCCGCAGGGGCACTGTGGCTGAGCTCTGTGGTGACCGGCAGGCCGCGGTGGCGCTCCTCGACGGCCGCAGCGGTGCCGTCGAGCAGCTCGCGTCCCTCGCCGCTGATGCGGAGAACGTCGCTCTCGTGGAGGAACGCCTCGCGGCCGTCGGTGTCCGTCGCATGGACGAGGCGCAGGGGGCGCCCGCGCCGTACGGCCTCGTCGGCCGCCCAGAGCGCGGCCGTGCGGGCCTGCTGCGAACCGTCGATTCCCACCACTACAGGGCCGGGCTCCGGCCCCCTCGTGAAGTCCTTCATGGCCTCTCCTCTCCCAGTGCCGAGCGAGGTTGTTCTTCACGCTGGCACCGGGAGACGTCCGTGCGAGAGGGCCGCAAGGGGCGGCCCCGGGACCAAAGGTCCCTTCCGGCTCCCAGCGCCCCTCACTCCCGCCCCTTCCGTGGCCCGGTCGGCCCCAGCACGGACCCGTTCGGCCCTCGGTGGGCCCCGGGTCGCCGGTGGATGGTGACTGCTGAGGGGTGCCGTGCAGCTGTCACCGCGCCCCGGTCGCTCCGCACAGACAGGATGGTCCCGTGCTCACACCACATCTGGACACGACGTCCGTGATCTCTCTGGTCGAGGACGCCGTCACAGCGCCTTCCATGCACAATGCCCAGCCGTGGAAGTTCCTCCACCGGCCCGGCACACGCACGGTCGAACTGCACGGCGATCCCGAGCGGACCATGCCCCACAGCGATCCCGAGGGGCGGTCCCTGCATCTGGGCTGCGCGGCCGCGCTCCTCAACCTGAGGGTCGGCGCGGCGAACGCCGGATGGGAGCCGGTCACGCGGCTGCTGCCCTCCCCCGACGACCCCTGGCACCTGGCGGACGTGGAACTCCGCGAACCGGCTCGGCCGGACGACGGCCTCTCCCCGCTGTATCCCGCGATACGCCGGCGTCACACGAGCCGCTTCCCGTTCACGGACGAGAAGATCCCGGGGGCCGTCCTCGACGGACTCCGGGCCGCGGCCCTCATGGAGGGCGCCCGCCTGCTCGTCCCCGACCTGTGGCACACCGAAGTCGTACTCGGCCTGGTCCGGGATTCGGAGCAGTACGAGTCCGGTGATCCGGCTGTCCGGGAAGAGACGGCGCGCTGGACGGTGCCGGACGCCACGGCCTACGGGCGCAGCGACGGCATCCCCGCGTACGCGTACGGCCCGCGCCCCCAGTACCCCGGCACGCCGGTACGGGATTTCAGCGGCTGGCGACCCGGTACCGACCGCCCGACCGCTCCGTTCGAGCAGCACCCCCAGATCGCGATTCTGGGCACGCCGGACGACACTCCCTCGGACTGGCTCCGCGCCGGACAGGCCCTGCAGCGCGTTCTGCTCCAGGCAACCCTGGACGGCCTCGTGGCTTCCATGACCACGCAGCCCCTCGAATGGCCGGAGCTGCGGTGGGCGGTACGCGATCCGGGCTCCACGATGGGTCACGTCCACATGATCATCCGCCTCGGCTACGGCCCCGCGGGGCCGGCCACTCCCCGTCGGCCTGTGACCGAGGTGCTGGACATCGCGTGACGTGACGGGTCATGCCCCCGTCGGCGGCCCTCGCCGACCGAGCGTCCAGTTCCGAAGGGGTCCTTGGGCCGGCCCCGTTCCTCGAAGAGGTGGAGCCGGACCTTCCACTCTGCTGTGTGCGACATGGCTGGCTCCACGTCACGGCCTCACACATCAGCCGTGCTGGATGCGGCGTCCGGTGATCCTCCGGGGTGTGACCGTCATCCACAGGCGGCGATCGCCGCCGGCCCAGGGGTAGGAGCGTGCCATGTCGTCCAGTCGCCGGACGGCGGCGCTGTCCGCGACGGTCTCGGCCTGTCCGACGGCCAGCACGCTCCAGCCCTTGCGCATGGCGTCGTCGATGTGGTCGACCTCGAACGCCACCTCGGTTCCCGCGGCGGCGGCGAGTTCACCCCCGGGCGACGTACGGAAGGCCAGCGCGGTCCCGGCCACCACGTAGTTCACCGGAAGCACGGCCGGTCCCTCGGCGTTGTACGTCGCCACTCTTCCCACACCGTGTGTCGAGAGCAACCGTCGGCACTCCGCCTCGTCCAGGGGCACCAGTTCGGCGTCCCTGGCGGCGGTCGCCCCGCCCGGTGGAAGGTCGACGGTGGTTCCGGCCAGCTCGCCCACACTGGTGCTCAGCGCGTCGGCAAGGCGCAGCATGACGCCCCGGCCCGGCTGGGCAGCGCGTTCTTCGAGATAGGCGATGTACGAGGGGGCCGCTCCGCTGCGCTCGCCCACCTCTTCGCGACTCAGCCCGAGCACCTGCCGCCGCTGTGCTATCCGTCGCCCGAGGTCACTGCGGCCCACCGGTTCTGTGGCTCCAGCCGACCCGGTCTTGTTGAAAGTCATGATCGTCATCTCCTCCGGCTCATACCTGGGCCGCTGTGGACACGGCCGTGTGCTGGGCACCGCCGAGCACCACCTTCAGCGCGCCCGTCTCCCCCGCACGCGAGAACACCTCGTACGCCTCCTCCATCTGCCCCATCTCGAAGCGATGGGTGATCAGCGAGGACGAGGGAAGCCGGCCGGCCGCCATCATGCGCAGCAGTAGCGGGGTGGACCGGGTGTCCACGAGCCCCGTCGTGATGGTGACGTCCTTGATCCACAGGTCTTCGAGGTGCAGGGTGGCGGGCTTGCCGTGGACCCCGATGTTCGCGACCCGGCCGCCGGGGCGGACCATGCGAGTGCACATCTCGAAGGCTTCCGGAACACCCACTGCCTCCATGACGACATCGGCGCCGAGTCCTTCTGTGAGGTCAGCGACCAGGCGTTCCGGTTCCTCCGCGGCGCTCACGGTCGCGTCGGCGCCCAGTGCCCGCGCGGCTTCCAGCCTCGACTCCGCGAGGTCCACCGCGATGACGGAACTCGGCGAGTACAGCCGGGCGGTCGCGATCGCGGCGAGTCCGATCGGTCCGGCTCCGACCACGACGACGGTGTCCCCGGGCCGCACCTCTCCGTTCAGGACTCCCACCTCGTAGGAGGTCGGGAAGATGTCCGCGAGCAGGACCGCGTCATGGCTGTCCACTGCAGTGGGCAGCGGGTAGACGGACAGGTCGGCGAAGGGCACCCGTACGTACTCGGCCTGGGTGCCGTCGATGGTGTGGCCGAGCACCCAGCCGCCGCCTCCGCGGCACTGGCCGTACCGGGACTCCCGGCAGAACCGGCAACGGCCGCACGCGGAGATGCAGGAGATCAGCACGCGGTCACCGGGGCGTACCGTCGTGACGTCCCCGCCGGTCTCCACGACGGTGCCGACGGCCTCGTGCCCGAGTATCCGGCCTGGTTCCACCTCCGGGACGTCCCCCTTGACGATGTGCAGGTCCGTCCCGCAGATGGTCACCGCGTCGACGCGGACGATCGCGTCCCCGGCGTCCTTGACGCTCGGGTCCGGCACGTCCTGCCACGAGGTCTGCCCGGGTCCCTGGAAAACGAGTGCCTTCATGACATCGTCCTTCTTCCTGACTGCGCTCCGATGGGCGTCAGCCCCAGGCTGTCGCGGTGACCGGCTCACCCGCATGGGCCGGACGGTCCCCTCCGGGGACCTGACGGGCCCCTCACCTCCCGTCCCGCGACTGCGACGACCGGCGGACGTGTTCTGCACCAGGAGGCCCTGACGAACCGGATCGACGACGCACTCGGCTGGACGGCGGTCGCCCCGCGATCGGGCGAGGGCGTGCCGGTCCGCACCCTGCAGGTCTGCGAAGTGCCCGCTCGGCCCCTTGCGGACGGTGCGGCCGAGAGCATGCTGAGAACCAGCGAACACCGCCCGTCGCCCCCAGTGAGGACCGCGTCATGGCCACCAGCCGCTACTCCGTCGCCGACGTGATGACCACGACCGTCGTCACCGTCACCCCGGATGCCGGATTCAAGGAGATCGTCGCCGCCCTGGAACGGTGGCGAGTCGCGGCCGTCCCCGTCATCGAGGGCGAAGGCAGGGTCGTGGGTGTGATCTCGGAGGCCGACCTGCTGACCAAGGAGGAGTTCCGCCGGCACGGCCCCGGCATGATCGAGCAGATGAGGCGGCTCGACGACACCGCGAAGGCGGGATCGACACGGGCCCGGGAGCTGATGACGTCCCCGGCCGTCACGGTCCATGCCGACGCCACCATTGCACAGGCTGCTCGTCTGATGGCGGGCCGGGGCGTCAAACGACTGCCCGTGGTGGACAACCACGGTGTGCTCGAAGGCATCGTCAGCCGGGCCGACCTGCTCAAGATCTTCCTCCGGCCGGACGCCGAACTCGCCCTGGAGGTACGGCGCGAGGTCGTCGACCGGCTGTTCCCCGTCTCGCACCACGGCGTGCGGATCGACGTGCAGGACGGCGTCGTCACGCTCTCGGGAGCCGTCCGGGACAGCGGTCTCATCCCGGTCGCCGAACGCCTTGCCCACACCGTCGAAGGTGTGGTCTCCGTGACCTGCCTGCTCACCGGTCCGTGACCGGGCGGGGCCGTCGCGTCCGCGACGGCCCCGCCCGGTCAGCGGGCTCAATCGCTAGGCGTGCGGCACCACCACCACCGGGCACAGGCTGTGGTGGATCACCGAGTGCGCAACCGGGCCCAGCCTGGGGCCACTTGGGATGCGTCGGCCGACAGCCAGCAGGCTCGCTTTGGTCGAGGCCATCAGCAGATGGTGAGCTGCCCGGCCATGGATCGTCCGCTCCGTCACTTCCGTGTCCGCGTACTTGTGCCGCCAGGGGTCCAGCGTGGCGGCCAAGTGACGCAGCTGCTCCTCTCCGGGGTCCACCGCGGACCCGGACGGGGCCAGGGGAAACGCCCACGTGTGCAGGACGTGCAGGGGCGCTCGGCGTGCTGCGGCCGCTTCGAAGGCGTACTCGATGAGCTCGTCGCACGGGTGGTCCAGATCGATACCGAGGACGACCGGACGGTACGGTCCGGCCGCCGAGTCCCCGTGCTCGTCCTCGGTCCGCTCTCCCGCCCGGACGAGAACGACCGGGCAGGTCGCCCCGGCCGCGACCGCCAGGGCCACCGATCCGACGAGGAACCCGGCGAAGCCGGTGAATCCGCGCGACCCCAGAACAACGGTCTCGCAGGAGGCGGCCGCGTCCAGGAGGGCCGCGACCGGCGGCCCGGCCACCTGGCGGCGGCTGATCTCGAGGCTGGGATGGGCGAAGGCCAGCGCTCGGGCCGCTCGGTCGAGCGCGTTCCCCGTCCGGTCGGCCGGAGCGTCCAGCTCCGGCAGGCCGGTGTGGGACTCGGGGGCGTCCCCTGCGTGCAGCAGGAGGAGCGGCACTCCACGGCGAAGGGCTTCACGGGCTGCCCAGTCGGCCGCGTCCATGCTCTCGGCGGATCCGTCGATCCCTGCGGTGATGATGCGCCGCATGACGCACCTCCTTGGTGCGAAGGGGTTATCCGGTCCAGGTCCAGTCGGCGACCTCGGGCAGGTCGGTGCCGTGTTCGCGGATCCAGGCGTGGTGGCGGGTGCGGTGGTCGGCCATCGCCTGGCGGACGGAGGCCGCGCGGGAGGCGAGGCCGGGGACGCGGTCGATGACGTCCATGACCAGGCGGTACCGGTCCAGGTCGTTGCGTACGACCATGTCGAACGGTGTGGTCGTGGTACCGGATTCCTTGTAACCGCGGACGTGGAGGTTCGCGTGGCCGGCCCGGCGATAGGCGAGCCGGTGGATCAGCCAGGGGTAGCCGTGGTAGGCGAAGATCACCGGCTTGTCGCGGGTGAACAGCGCGTCGTACTCCAAGTCGGCCATTCCGTGCGGGTGTTCCTCGTGCGGGAGCAGTTTCGCCAGATCGACGACGTTGACGACCCGTACCGCGAGATCGGGCAGATGGCTTCGCAGCAGCGCGGCCGCGGCCAGCACTTCCTGAGTGGGTACGTCGCCGGCGCAGGCGAGGACCACATCGGGCTCCAGGGTTCCGTCCCCGGTCCCGGCCCATTCCCAGATCCCCGCACCGCGCGCGCAGTGGGCACGGGCCTCCTCCAGCGTGAGCCAGTCGAAGCAGGGCTGCTTCCCGGCCACGATCACATTGACGTAGTCACGGGAGCGCAGGACGTGGTCCGCCACCGAGAGCAGCGTGTTGGCGTCCGGCGGCAGGTACACGCGCACCACGTCCGGACTCTTGTTGAGCACGTGGTCGACGAAGCCGGGGTCCTGGTGCGAGAAGCCGTTGTGGTCCTGGCGCCAGACGTGCGAGGTCAGCAGATAGTTCAGGGACGGCACGGGGGCGCGCCACGGCAGTTGCCGCGCGGTCTTCAGCCACTTGATGTGCTGGTTGACCATGGAGTCGACGATGTGGACGAACGCCTCGTAGCAGGAGAACAGTCCGTGGCGGCCGGTGAGGTTGTAGCCCTCCAGCCAGCCCTGGCAGACGTGCTCGGACAGGATCTCCATCACGCGTCCGTCGGAACTGAGGTGTTCGTCGGTCTTCAGGACCTCTGCCTGCCATGCCTTGCCGGTGACCTCGAACAGCGCGCCCAGACGGTTGGATTCGGTCTCGTCCGGTCCGACCACGCGGAAGTTGCGTTGCCCGGCCGTGTCGGCCATGACCTGGGCGAGCAGGCCGCCCAGGACCCGGGTCGGTTCGTGCAGGGTCGCGCCCGGCTTGTCGACGGGCACGGCGAAGTGCTCGAGGGGCGGAACGGGCAGGGCGTGGGTGAGCAGGCCACCGTTGGCGTGCGGGTTCGCACCGAGGCGCAGTTCGCCGTCCGGCACGCAGGACAGAACCTGATCGGCCGGCCGCCCCTCGGCGTCGAACAAGTCTTCCGGACGGTACGAGCGGAGCCACGCCTCCAACTGCCGCAGGTGCTCCGGGTTCTCCCGGACGCCTGCCAGGGGCACCTGATGGGCGCGCCATGTTCCCTCGACCGGCACCCCGTCGACCTCCGCAGGGCCCGTCCAGCCCTTGGGCGTCCGCAGGACGATCATCGGCCACCGAGGGCGGCCCTTCGCCCGCTTGCACTCCGCGATGCGCTCCAGCGCGTGGTCCATCGCCCGCGCCATGGCGAGGTGCACCTTGTCGGGGTCGGAGCCGGTCACGTGCAGGGGCTCATAGCCGTACCCCGTCAGCAGGGCGTCGAGTTCGGCCTCGGGGATGCGGGAGAGAACCGTCGGGTTGGCGATCTTGTACCCGTTCAGGTGCAGGATCGGCAGGACCGCGCCGTCGTGGACCGGATCGAGGAACTTGTTGGCGTGCCAGGACGCGGCCAGCGGCCCGGTCTCCGCTTCGCCGTCCCCGACCACGCAGGTCACCAGCAGCCCGGGGTTGTCGAAGGCGGCGCCGTAGGCGTGCGCGAGGGAGTAGCCGAGTTCGCCGCCCTCGTGGATCGATCCCGGCGTCTCGGGAGCCACATGGCTGGGCACGCCACCCGGGAAGGAGAACTGGCGGAACAACTCGGCCATGCCCGCGGCGTCCCGGCCCACATCCGGATAGACCTGGCTGTAGGAGCCGTCCAGCCACGAATTGGCCAGTACGGCGGGTCCCCCGTGGCCCGGTCCCCAGATGCATACGGCGTCAAGACCGCGGTCCTTGATAACGCGGTTGAGGTGGGTGTGGACCAGGTTGAGGCCGGGCGAGGTCCCCCAGTGACCGAGGAGGCGCGGCTTGATGTGCTCGGGCGCGAGCGGTTCGGTCAGGAGCGGGTTGCTCATCAGATAGATCTGCCCGGCGGACAGGTAGTTCGCCGCCCTCCAATGGGCGTCCAGGGCGGCCAGGTCAGCCGGTTGGTTCTTGGTCATGGTCTGTCCTCGGTCTCATTGGTCCGTGGTCCGTGGTCGGCGGTCCGCGATCCGTGGCCCGTGATGCCGGCGGGATCGGGCGTGCCAGTGGGATCGGGTAGGGATGTGTACCGCGTACGAGACGTGCTCACGCGTGCGGAATCACGGCGACCGGGCAGGCCGCCTGGTGCAGCACGGCGTGGTTGACCGGCCCGATCTGCATCCCGATGTGGCTCTTGCGACGGCGGACACCGACAACGAGCAGATCGGCCGTGAGCGCGGTGTCCAGGAGTGCCTTGCGCGCCTGGCCTTCGATCGTCCGAGGCCGCACGTCCACCTCGGCCGCCACTCGGGTGGCCCGACGCAGGGCTTCGGTCAGCGCATCCTCCGCCAGCACACGGTGCCGCTCCACGTCCGCACGGTGGTCCGGGTGGTCGGCGACCTCCCGGGCCGGGCAGCGCCAGGCGTGCACCGCGACCAGTGAGGCGCTCCACGCCTCGGCTTCCCCGAGCGCGAACGCCACCACAGGGCCCGCCTGTTCGGGTGCGTCGATGCCGACGGCGATCCGGCCGCAACCACGGCGCAGGTGCCTCTCGTCGCCGCGTACGACGATCACCGGGGACTGCGCACGGGCGGCGACCGCGAGGCTCACCGAACCCAGCGGCAGTCCGGCGATTCCGCCCGCGCCCAGGCCGCCCACGACGACGGCGAACGCCTCCCGGCTCAGTCTGGTGAGTACATCGGCGGGGTCGTCGACGACCAGTTCCCCGTAGGCCTTCACGGCCGCGGCACGGCGGCCGACACGTTCCATGGCCGAGCCGATGAGGTCTTCGCCGTAGGCACGAAGGGCGCTCCGGTCGGTGGTGAACGACGGGCCGTAGCCCTCGTACCATCCCCATGCCTGGGAATGGACCACACACAGGGGCAGGCCGTGCCGGGCCGCCTCGTCCGTTGCCCAGTCGAGGGCTCGCCGACTCGGATCCGAGCCGTCCACACCCACGATCACTGGCCTGTCCACGTGCCACCCCTTCCGGGCTCGCCCGCGTTCGGGGCGTCCAGGGGGGACGTTTCCACCGCCGTGGACGGGCGGGGAGGGGCGAACCGGCCCCAGTGGGGGACGTTCGGCCCCTGCCGGCCGGAGCGAGAGAGCCGCCCGCGCTGGTCGGGGCGGTCCATGGGGCCGTTCGGCCCCTGTCGTACCGGCCCCGCACCGGGGCACTCTCAAGCCATGGCCATCGACAGTCAGGGGACACCGACGTGAGCGACGCACGGGCCTTCTCTCCGCAACACCCGATCCGGGTCTTCCTTCTCGACGACCACGAGGTCGTGCGGCGCGGGGTGCACGACCTGCTCGACGCCGAGCCGGACATCGAAGTGGTGGGCGAGGCCGGCACGAGCGAGCAGGCACTGACGCGCGGCCCCGCGCTGCGCCCGGACGTCGCCATCCTCGACATCCGCCTGCCCGACGGCGACGGCATCACCGTCTGCCGCGAACTGCGCTCCCGGGTGCCTGACCTGGCCTGTCTGATGCTGACGTCGTTCGACGACGACGATGCGCTCCTGGACGCGATCATGGCGGGCGCGGCCGGGTACGTCCTCAAACTGATCAAGGGTTCGGACCTCGTCGAGGCCGTACGGACCGTGGCCTCCGGCCAGTCCATGCTCGACCCCGCCACCACCGCCCGGCTGATGAGCAGTCTGCGCGGACCGGACAAGGAGGCCACGAACGAAGACCCCCGCCTCGCGGGCCTGTCGAACCGCGAACGCGAGATCCTCGCCCTGATCGGTGAGGGGATGACCAACCGGCAGATCGGCCGGCGGCTCTACCTCTCCGAGAAGACCGTGAAGAACCACATCTCCCGGCTGCTGGCGAAGCTGGGAGTCGAGCGCCGCATCCAGGCGGCGGTACTCGCCACGCAGTTCGACCATGCCGCGGACGAACACCACTGACACACCGGCTCATGCCGGTCCGGACAAGGGAACCTTCCACACCAGTCGGGTCCCGCCCTCGGGGCCGGCCCCCGTCGTGAACTCCCCTTCCAGCCGTTCCGCACGCTCGGCGAGGTTGCGCAGCCCACCGCTCCGCCCGCCGTCGGTGATGCCCACGCCGTCGTCCACGACGTCGACCGTCAGCTCCCCCCTGCGCACCACCAGGGAGACATCGGCCCGCGACGCCCGAGCGTGACGAGCCGTGTTGGTCAGCGCCTCGCCGATCACCGCGACCACCTCGTCCGCGACCCCTTGTGGAACGTCGGTGTCCAGCAGTCCCTCCATCCGAAGGGCCGGGGTGAACCCGAGCGAGGTCACCGCTCCCTCCAGCACCCGCACCGCCCGCACCCGCAGACCGGCTCCCTGCCCCTTCACCTCGTGTGACCGCAGCCCGAAGATGGTCGAGCGAATGATCTTGATGGTCTCGTCCAGATCGTCGACCGCCCGGTTCAGCCGCTCGCCCGCTTCCGGGTGGTCGACGAACCGCTGGGCGCTCTGAAGGGTCATGCCGGTCGCGAACAGGCGCTGAATGGCGAGGTCGTGCAGGTCGCGGGCGATCCGGTCGCGGTCCTCCAGCAGGCTGACCTGTTCGGCGTCGCGGCGGCGGTCGGCCAACTCGAGGGCGAGCGCGGCCTGTCCCGCGAATGCGGGGAGCGGAGCCGTCTCGGCCCTGCTGAAGGGGGGCCGGCCCGACTCGCGCGCCAGGAGCAGCACCCCTCGCTCTCCCATCGGCACCGCGACCGCGGGCCCCATGCCCTTCCAGCGTTCGGGCTGGTACGTCATCCGGGGATCGGTGCTGACGTCCACGGTGGCGACGAGCCCCCGCTCGGCCAGTGCGGCTCCTGCCATGGTCCCATCGCGCGGCACCCGCAGCCCGCGGTGGGCTTGCGCCCGCCGTCCCAGTGCCAGCACGCCGCGCAACTCGTCCGCCCCGTCCTCCACCAGTTCGACGACGCCCAGCTCGGCCGAGGTGATGTCCTTCGCCTGCTCGACCATCGCCTCCAGCACCCGGGCCTCCGGCATTCCGGACAGCAGGCCGGCGGTGAACTCCGCACTGGCTGCCAGCCATTGCTCCCGCAGCCGGGCCTCGGCGTACAACCGGGCGTTCTCGATGGCCACTCCGGCCGCCACAGCGAGGGTGGCGAGCACCGATTCGTCCTCGTCGTCGAACTCCGCGCCCCCGCGCTTCTCCGTCAGATAGAGGTTCCCGAACACCTCACCCCGTACCCGGATGGGAACGCCGAGGAAGGAGTGCATGGGCGGGTGGTGCGCCGGAAAGCCCGACGACGCCGGGTGCTCGGACAGTTCCGCCAACCGGAGCGCGTCAGGATGCCTGATCAGCTCCCCCAGCAGGCCGTGGCCAGAGGGCAGTTCACCGATCCGCGCCCGCAGCTTGTCGTCGATGCCCACCGGAAGGAACTCCGACAGCATCTCGCCCGGCCCGATCACGCCCAGCGCCCCGTACTCGGCGTCGACCAGCACCACAGCGGCCTCGACGATGCCCCGCAGCACCTGCGGCAGGTCGAGTTCACGCCCCACCGACAGCACGGCCTCCAAGAGGCTGTGCAGCCGGTCCCGGGTGCCTCGCACGGCATCGATCCGCACCTGGAGCTCGTCGAGCAGTTCGTCGAGCCGCAGTCTGCCCAGCCGGCCCCCGGAGCCGTCCCGCTCCCGCGTGGTCATGGAACCGCCCCCCACCTGGTCCGAGCAGAACAAGCACAGTGCTCCCCCACACCGTAACGGCGAGGCGGCCCAGGAAGCCCTCCCCCTACGAGGACGGCCGGGAAACGTCCTGCCCGGTCGGCCTCCCGCCGAGGGGTCCAAGGGGTGTACCGCACGCGGCACATGGCGGAACCCGAGGCAGTGGTACTTCCAGCGCTACGTCCAGCATCTGCCGGCCGGCGGCGAGATCGTCCCGTTCGACCGCAGTTGGTACAACCGGGCCGCGGTCGAGCACATCATGGGGTTCTGCACCGGCCAGGAGCACCAGCGCTTCCTGCGCCAGTGCCCGGTCTTCGAGCGGATGCTGGTCGAGGACGGAATCCTGCTGCGGAAGTACTGGTTCCCGATGAGCGATTCGGTGCGGGAAGAGCGTTTCCGGCGCCGTCTGGAGGATCCCACCCGACGCTGGCAGCCCTCGGCCATCGACATGGAGTCGATCAGCAGGTGGGAGGCCTGTTCGAGGGCGAAGGACGGCCTGTTCGTCCACACGGACATCACCGAGGCGCCCTGGTTCGTCGCCGAGAGCGACGACAAGCGGTCGGCCCGCCTCGACATGATCGCCCACCTGTTGTCCACGGTTCCCCGTCGCACGGTGCCGAGCCCACCGCTCGACCTTCCCCAACGGCCGCCCCGCGCCGGGTACGTGCGGCCCCTCAGGGAACCGCAGAGCTACGTGCCCGATCACGCGGCGTCGATCGGGCGGTGAGGCGCACGGCGGTTCAGCCGTGCTGCGGGACGACGACCACCGGGCAGGCGGCGTGCTGGAGCACCGCGTGGCCGGTCCGGCTCAACTGAAGCCCGAGTCCCTTGTTCCGACGAGCTCCGATCACCAGGAGGTCGGCCGCGGACGACCGCTCGACCAGCACCCGGTGGGTGTGTCCCTCGACCGTGACGGGGCGGATCCGCACCTCGGGGTGCCGGGCCCGCGTCCCGCGCAGCGCTTCGTCGAGCTCTGCCGCGGCCTTGGCCTCGTCGGGGTCGTCGGACGTCGCGTGGGAGACCGCGCCGGCGCCGCGGCCCCGCGCGGGGCCGCGCCACGCACGTACCGCGTCGAGGGTGCTGCCCCGGGTGACGGCCTCCTGGAAGGCGAAGTCGACGGCCGACGAGTTCCGGTCGGGGTGGCCCACCCCCAGCAGAATCCGTTCGTGCCGCCCCTCGGCGGCCGCCGAGTCGCCCCGCACGACGACCACCGGGCACCGGGCCCAGGAGGCGACCGCCAGGCCGACCGAGCCCAGGAGCATTCCCTTGATGCTGCCCCGCCCGCGCGAGCCGACGACGACCGCGGCGGCGAGATCGCTCTCCCGCAGGAGCGCGTCGGCCGGCTCCTGCGGGAGCACGACGGACGTCGTGCGGACACCGGGCCGCCGGGCCCGCGCCCGCTCACCCGCCGCCAACACAATGGCGTCGGCCACCGCTCGGTCCGAGTCGTACGGCGCGCTGTAGACGTATGCCGCACCTTCGTAGTGCTCCCACAGCGACGCGTACACGATGCGGAGCGACAGTCCGCGCAGCGCGGCTTCGTCGGCCGCCCAGTCCACCGCCTCCAGACCCTGCTCCGAACCGTCCACTCCGACGACCAGTGGCTGCTCCATGGCGCCTTCTCCTTCCAGACAGCACGCCGAATGCGCCGGGGTGGGACGCACAGGGCGCCGCACCCCCTTCAGCTGCGACAGCGCTGGTGGTCCTCCAGAAGCAGGAAGACCACGGCGAACGAGCTGTAGCCGAAGATCACGACTGCGCCCAGGACGGCCGCGCCCAACAGGATGAGAGGAATCATTGCGGCCTCCTCGGGCCCGGCACCGGTTGGTGCCATCTCCATGGGACTCCCGGCGGCGCCGGAACGCCGTGGGCCGTATGGGCCAAAGAGGGTGCCGTGCGGCTCCGTCGCGACCGCCGATTACCCCTCACGACCCCCGCCCGTGCCCACTGGCACCTCGTCGGGGGTCAGCCGGCACAGCACGCTGGAAGCGGAGGAGGTGGTGATGATGCTCCAGTTGCCGGTGGTCCTCGTGTGCGCCGGCCGCTCTCGGGGCCTTCGAGACCGCCCGCTGCCGGAACACGGGGCTCCGCGTGCTGTCCGTGTGATGCGTGGAGACCCTGGTCGGCTACGCGACTCCGAACGGCTCCACCCGTGAGGTCGCCGAGCACAGCGGCGCACGACCCGCCGAGGCCGGGGGCACCGACGACGTACGGCCGGTGACGGAAGTGGATCGGCTCCCCTTCACGGGCCGGCCGCGATCGCCGCGCGCACTTTCGAACAGTGGGCCGTACGGCCCCAACCAAGTCCGCATCGGCCCCTGTTCGCCGGCGCCGGCACGCACGACCGTGGCAGACATCCCTCCGCCAAGCCAAGGAGCGCTCCATGACCGTGCGCGTGGGCATCAACGGATTCGGCCGGGTCGGGCGCAACTATCTGCGTGCCCTGCTCGAGCGGGGCCGCGACGCCACCGGAGTGGAGGTGGTGGCCATCAACGACGTCACCGCTTCCAGCACGCTGGCCCACCTCCTCACGTACGACTCCACCTACGGCAGGCTCCCGTACCCCGTCGCGCACGACAGCACCTCGCTCACCGTCGACGGCCGCCGCATCTCCGTCACCGCGGAGCGCGACCCCGGGGCCCTGGACTGGGGCGCGCACCAGGTCGACGTGGTCATCGAGTCCTCGGGCCGTTTCCGCGACCGCCCGCACGCCTCGCTCCACCTCAAAGCGGGCGCCCGCAAGGTGCTGCTTTCGGCCCCCGGCAAGGAGGCGGACCTGACGGTGGTGATGGGCATCAACGAAAACACCTACGACCCGGTCCACCACCACGTGATCTCCGCCGCCTCCTGCACCACCAACTGTGTCGTGCCGATGGCGGTCGTTCTGCACGAGCGGTTCGGCATCGCCAAAGGTACGATGACGACCATCCACGGCTACACCAACGACCAAGCGCTCCTGGACGGCCCGCACAAGGATCTGCGCCGGGCCCGCTCGGCCGCGCTCAGCATCATCCCGACCAGCACGGGGGCCGCCCGCGCGGTCGGCGCGGTCGTGCCGAAGCTCGACGGAGTGCTGGACGGCCTCGCTGTACGCGTACCGGTCGAGGACGGCTCGCTCACGGACCTCACGGTGGTGCTGCGCCACGAAGGGAGCGCCGACGAGGTCAACGCCGCGTTCTCCGAAGCCGCGCAAGGACGGCTCAATGGCATCCTGCGGGTGGCCGACGCACCGATCGTCTCCCGGGACGTCATCGGAGATCCGGCCTCGTGCCTCTTCGACCCGGGGCTCACCCAGGCGCACGGCGACCTGGTGAAGGTGTTCGGCTGGTACGACAACGAGTGGGGCTACAGCAACCGCCTGCTCGACCTCACTGCCTTCGTTGCGGAGCGACTGTGATCTCCAAGACGCTGCACGGCGTCGGTGCCGTGGTCCTCGACACCGACGGAGTGATCACCGACTCCGCCCGGGTGCACGCCGAAGCCTGGAAGGCGGCGTTCGACGCCCATCTCCTGCGCGATCGGCCAGGGGACCCGGCCCAGCGGCGGCCGTTCGACGTCCGCGACGACTACCTCCAGTACGTCGACGGCAAGTCACGCATCGACGGCGCGGTCGCTTTCCTGGCCTCCCGTGGTCTGCGGACCGACGCGGGTATGGCGGAAGAGGTCGCCGCGGACAAGGAGCGCAGGTACGTCCAACGGCTGCGGGCGGGAGGCATCGATGCCTACCCGGGCACGATCCGGCTGTTGCGGGCCTTGCGCCGGGAGGGGGTCCACCTCGCCGCCGCGTCCGCCTCACGTCATGCGCGGGAGCTCCTCACGCACGCCGGGGTCCTGGACCTGTTCGAAACCTTGGTCGACGGCACGGAGGTGGCCCGACTGGCGCTTCCGGGCAAGCCCGATCCAGCCCTGTTCCTGGAGGCGGCCCGACGACTCGGCGTTCCCGTGTCACGGACGGCCGTCGTGGAGGACGCCCTGGCCGGCGTCGAAGCGGGCCGCCGCGGCGGATTCGGCCTCGTCATCGGGGTGGACCGGACGGAAGGACCGGGGTCCGGGGAGGCACTGCTCAAGCACGGCGCGGACCTGGTCGTGCGGGACCTCGGCGACCTGCTCACCGAAGAGGGCACGGCATGACGGACCCGGTATGGCCGTACGAGGGCTACGACCCCGGCCAGGAGCGCCTGCGGGAGTCGCTGTGCACCCTGGGCAACGGCTACTTCGCCACGCGCGGCGCGCTCCCGGAGTGCACGGCCGACACCGTGCACTATCCCGGAACCTACGCGGCGGGCTGTTACAACCGCCTGACCTCCACGGTGGCCGGCCGGGAGGTCGAGAACGAGGATCTGGTCAACCTGCCCAACTGGCTGCCGCTGCGCTTCCGGCTACCGGGCGGGGCATGGTTCACTCCGGACACCGAGGCGCTCCTGTCGCACCGCCAGTCGCTCAACCTCCGGGCGGGCGTGCTCGAGCGCGAGTCCCGTTACCTCGTCGAGGAGGGCCGGACCCTGCACGTGCGGCAGCTCCGTCTGGTGCACATGGCCGATCCTCATCTCGCCGCGCTGCGAACGGAGTTCACCGCCGAGGGCTGGTCCGGTGAGCTGGAGGTGGAGTCCGCCCTCGACGCATCGGTCACCAATTCCGGTGTCGAGCGCTACCGAGAACTGAACGCCTCGCACCTGACGCAGGTCGAGACCGGTATCGCGCACCCCGAAACTGTCTGGCTGCGCTGCCGTACCAGTACATCCGGGATCCGCGTCGGCGTGGCACAACGCACGACCGCGCCCGGAGCGTCCGTGCGGGTTCTCACCGAGGCACGCAGGGCCGTCCAGCGCATCGGCCTGCACCTGATGCACGGCCGGCCGGTCACGGTCGACAAGACCGTCTCCCTGCACACCTCGCGCGATCCCGCGATCGGCGATCCGCGCGACGCGGCCGTCGACCGGGTGGCGCGTGCCCGAAAATTCCCCGCCCTGCTGAGTTCGCACCGACTGGCCTGGCAACACCTGTGGCAGAAGGCCGAGTTGACCGTTCCGGGGGAAGCGGGACACATTCTGCGGCTGCATCTCTTCCACGTCCTGCAGACTCTGTCGCCGCACACCGCCGAGCTGGACGTCGGGGTACCGGCGCGAGGCCTGCACGGCGAGGCGTACCGGGGCCACGTCTTCTGGGACGAACTGTTCGTGCTGCCCTATCTCAACCTGCACTTCCCCGAGGTGTCCCGGGCCCTGCTCACCTATCGCCACCGTCGCCTGGGGGCGGCACGCGACGCCGCACGGGAGATCGGCAGGCCCGGTGCGATGTATCCCTGGCAGAGCGGCAGCGACGGCCGCGAGGAGACCCAGGAGATGCATCTCAATCCTCGCTCCGGACGCTGGCTGCCCGACCACTCGCGGTTGCAGCACCACGTCGGCTCGGCCGTCGCGTACAACATCTGGCGCTATGGGGAAGCCAGTGGCGACACGGAGTTCCTGCACACCAAGGGCGCCGAGACGCTCGTCGAGATCGCCCGTTTCTGGGCCGGTTCCGCCACCTACGACGAAGGGCTCGGCCGCTATCGCATCCGGGGTGTGGTCGGCCCCGACGAGTACCACGACAGCTATCCCGACGTGAAGGAACCGGGCCTCGACGACAACGCGTACACGAACGTCACCGCCGCCTGGGTGCTGGCGCGTGCCGTGGAGCTCCTGGGCACCCTGCCCGAACCGTGCAGGCGCGAGCTCACCGAACGCATCGGCCTCGACCGGGATGCTCCGTCCCAGTGGGAGGAGATCTCGCGGAAGCTGTACGTCCCCTTCCACTCCGGAGTGATCAGCCAGTTCGAGGGCTACGCGGACCTCGCCCCGCTGGACTGGGACCGCTACCGCACCCGGTACGGGGACATCCGCAGGCTGGACCGGATCCTTGAGGCCGAGGGAGACACGGTCAACCGCTACCAGGCGTCCAAGCAGGCGGACGTGCTGATGCTCGGCTACCTCTTCTCCCCCGCCGAGCTGCGCGGCCTCTTCACACGGCTCGGTCACCGGCTGGACGACGAGACGTGGAGCCGCACGGTCGACTACTACCTGCACCGCACCAGCCACGGTTCCACCCTCAGCGGTCTCGTGCACGGGTGGGTGCTGTCGAGGGCCAAACGGTCCGACGCGTGGGCGTACGTGCACGAAGCACTCAACGGCGATGTGGCCGATGTACAGGGCGGCACCACGGGCGAGGGCATTCATCTGGGAGCCATGGCGGGCACCCTCGACCTGGTCCAGCGCGGACTGACCGGTCTGGAGCCCCACGGCGGCGCGCTGCGGCTGGACCCCGTGCCGCTGCCCGAGCTGTCCGAGTACGGCTTCACGATCCGCTACCAGGGTCACTGGGGCGTACGGCTTCAGCTGCGGCCGGGACAGCTGCATGTGCACGTTCCCGCGTCCGACCGGGCTCCGATCGCCATCGAATTGCCGGACCGGACCGTTTCCGTCGCCCCCGGAGAGAACTGCGAGCTGGCCCTCCCGGAGCGCACAGCGCCGCGGTCCGGCTGACCACGCCCCCGCCGCGCGGCCGGCAGGGCCGTACGGACCCGTCGAATACCCCCTGCGGCCCCTCCCTCGCGAGATCTCGCGACATCCCTGACGCGGAAGCCGGAGCCGCACGTGCACACCGGCCGACCGCTGCCGGGGCCCACGCCCGATGCCATGCGCACGCCTGAGAGGACGGTCATGAACCATTACGTCTACGAGTTCGCCGAAGGCAACCGGGAGATGGCCGACCTGCTCGGCGGCAAAGGCGCCGGCCTCGCGGAGATGACCCGCCTGGGACTGCCCGTCCCGCCCGGGTTCACGGTGACGACCAGGGCCTGCCGGGCCTTCCTGACCACCGGAACCGAACCGCCCGAGCTGGGTACCGAGGTCGCTCGCGCACTGGCCGCCCTGGAGAGGACGGCCGGACGCGGCCTCGGCCGGACCGACGACCCGCTCCTGCTCTCGGTGCGCTCCGGCGGGCGCTATTGCATGCCGGGAATGATGGAGACGATCCTCGACATCGGTCTGTGCGACGCCACCGTCACCGGGCTGGCCAAGGCCACGGGGCAGGAGCGCCTCGCCTGGGACTCCTACCGCCGGCTCGTCCAGATGTTCGGCCAGACGGTCATGGGCGTCGACTCCGGACTCTTCGAGCGGACCATCACCGGTCTCAAGGCAGCGCGCGGCGCCACCGAGGACAACGAACTGGCCACCGTCGATCTCATCCTGCTCACCGAGAAGTTCAAGGCCATCATCCATCGGGAGAGCGGTGAGCGGTTCCCCCAGGATCCCGTCGACCAACTGCACCGCGCCATCCGTGCCGTGTTCGCATCCTGGAACGGTGAGCGCGCGCGGATCCACCGCCGAGGGGACCACATTCCCGATGACCTCGGCACCGCCGTGACCATCCAGGCGATGGTCTTCGGCAACCTCGGCGTGAACTCCGGCACCGGCGTCGCCTTCACTCGCGATCCGGCCACCGGCGAGCGGGGTCTCTACGGCGACTACCTGCCCGACGCCCAGGGCGAGGATGTCGTCTCGGGCGTCCGCGACGCCGTGCCGCTGGCCGAACTGAAGCGTCTGGCCCCGCGCTCCTACATCGAACTCAGCGATCATCTGCGGACGTTGGAGCGTCACTACCAGGATCTGTGCGACGTGGAGTTCACCCTGGAGCGCGGCAAGCTGTGGATCCTCCAGACCCGTATCGGCAAGCGGACCGCCGAGGCCGCATTCCGAATCGCGTACGACCTGCTGGACGAGGGGCTCATCGACCGCCGCGAGGCACTGTCGCGCGTGAACGGCGCACACCTCACGCGTCTGCTCTTCCCGCGCTTCGCCACCGACGCGGACAACGCGCCGCTCGCGACGGGGATCGCCGCCTCACCGGGCGCGGCCGTGGGCGCCGTCGTCTTCGACTCCGCGACCGCGGTCCGTCGCGCGGCGGCGGGAGAGCCCGCCGTCCTCGTACGCAAGGAGACAACTCCCGACGACCTCCCCGGCATGATCGCCGCGCAGGCCGTCCTCACCACCCGCGGCGGCAGGACCAGCCATGCCGCCGCCGTCGCCCGCGGCATGGGCAGGGTGTGTGTCTGCGGAGCCGCGTCCCTGGTCGTCGACCAGGAGGGCCGCCGCCTGACCACCGGTTCCGGGGTCCTGGTCCACGAGGGGGACACGGTCTCGGTGGACGGCACCGCAGGAACGGTCCACCTGGGCGCCCTGCCCCTCGCCGCCTCCGACGTCGGCCGGGCTCTCGAGACGGGAGAGCAGTCGGGGCCGCTGTCCGAAGCCGTACTGCGCGCGCTGTCCCATGCCGACGTGGTCCGCCGCCTCGACGTACGGGCCAATGCCGACACACCCGAGGACGCGGCGCGGGCCCGCCGCCTCGGCGCTCAGGGCATCGGGCTGTGCCGCACGGAGCACATGTTCCTCGGCGAACGCAAAGCTCTGATCGAGGCGATGATCCTGGCCGACGGGGAATCGGCACGCGAGGAGGCGCTGGCCGACCTGCTGCCACCGCAGCGATCGGACTTCACGGCGATCCTGGCCGCGATGGACGGATTGCCAGTGACGATCCGGCTGCTGGATCCGCCCCTCCACGAGTTCCTCCCCGACCGCACGGAGCTCGCCGTCCGCGTCGCCACCGCCACGCCCCCCGACCCGCGCGATGTCCGGCTCCTGGCCGCTGTGGAGCGCATGCACGAGCGCAACGCCATGCCCGGTATGCGCGGCGTGCGCCTAGCCCTGGCGGTGCCGGGCCTGGTGGCCGTGCAGGTGCGGGCGATCGCGGAGGCCGTCGCCCAGCGGATGCGGGACGGGGGCAGTCCGCGAGCCGAGATCATGATCCCGCTCGTCGGAGCCGTCGAGGAACTGCGCCTCGTACGAGCCGAGGCGGAACAGGTGCTGGCCCAGGTGGCCGCCGAGACGGGGCAGGCCGTCCGGTGCCCGATCGGCACCATGATCGAGCTACCGCGTGCGGCTCTCACGGCCGGCCGCATCGCACGACACGCCGACTTCTTCTCCTTCGGCACGAACGGCCTGACCCGGACGACGTGGGGCCTCTCGCGCGACGACGCGGAGGCGTCGTCCTTCCCCGGCTGTCCGGACACGGGACTCTTCACCGGTTCACCGTTCGAGACCCTCGACGAAGAGGGCGTCGGCAGGCTGGTCACCATCGCCGTGCGGGAAGGCCGAGCCGCCAAAGCGCACCTGACGATGGGCGTATGCGGTGAACACGGCGGCGAACCCGCCTCCGTCCACTTCTTCCACCGCGCCGGGATCGACTACGTCTCCTGCTCGCCGTTCCGCGTTCCGTCGGCGCGGCTCGAAGCCGGCAGGGCCGCCCTGGCCGCCACGTGAAAAGAGCGGCCGACGCCGCATCGGGTGGCCGTCGGCGCCAACGGTCCAGGTGTGACCGGTCATTCGCCGCCCCCGTGTCAGCCGGGCAGTGTGATCCGGAAGGTGGTCCGTCCAGGACGGCTGGTGACGGTGGCGGTTCCGGCGTGGGCGGTGACCACGGCGTGGACGATGGCGAGACCGAGGCCGGTGCTTCCCGTACTGCGGGAGCGTGCGTGGTCGGCGCGGACGAAGCGGCCGAAGACCTCGGGCTGGAGTTCTTCGGGGATGCCGGGGCCGTTGTCGGACACGTCCACCCGGACGCCCCGCTCGTCGGTGGCCAGGGTGATGGTCACGTCGGTGCCGGGCGGGGTGTGGGTGCGGGCGTTGGCGAGGAGGTTGCCGATGGCCTGCTGGAGGCGGTGGGCGTCGCCGGTGACGGTGACCGGTTCTTCGGGCAGGTCGAGGAGCCAGCGGTGACCGGGGCCGGCGGCGCGCGCGTCGTCGGTCGCGTTCAGGATCAGCAGGGTCAGATCGACGGGCTCGTGTTCGAGGGGGCGTCCGGCATCCAGGCGCGCGAGGAGCAGCAGGTCGTCGACGAGCCGGGTCATCCGTTGCGATTCGCCGCCGATGCGTTCCAGCGCGTGACGCACCTCGGCGGGCACGGCTCCGCGGTGGCGCAGGGCGAGTTCGGCGTGGCCGCGAATGTTGGCCACGGGGGTGCGCAGCTCGTGGCTGGCGTCGGCGGCGAAGTGGCGGAGCCTCTCCTCGCTCGCGTGGCGTCGGGTGAGGGCGTCCTCGACGTGGCCCAGCATGTGGTTGAGGGCGGTGCCGAGCTGTCCGACCTCGGTGCGGGGATCGGTGTCGGGCAGCGGTCCCGGCATGGCGATCTCGCCACTGGCGAGCGGCAGTCGGGCCACTTCCGCCGCCCGTGCGGTGACCTTCTGGAGGGGGCGCAACGAGATCCGTACCCACAGGGCCCCCGCGATGCCGGTGGCCAGGAGTGCCGCGCCGAAGAGTACGGCCTCGACGGCTTCGAGGCGGTGCACGGTCTCCTCCACCGGGTGCAGGGGCAAGCCGGTGATCATGACGTCCTGGTCGTCACCGTCGACCGCCGTGACCCGGTACTTGCCCAGAGTGGAGAGGCGGATGCTGTGCCCGTTTCCGTCCACGGGGACGCCGGCCAGTGCGCGGCGGTCCCCGGAGGTCAGGCGGACCGTGCGGTCGGTGGCGTCGTGGACCACCGCTGCCTGGGTGGTGGTGCCGTTCAGCAGGCGGGCGCCGAAGGTCCGTTCGGCCTGGCCCCGGGTGTCGGGGCGGTTGTCGGCGTCGGGCCTGGCCTCGTGTTCGAGACTGGCGGCGAACCGGCCGCCGGAGGCGGCGAGCTGTTCGTCGAGGCGCCCCACCAGGAAGCCGCGCAGGGCGAGGGCCGTGGTGATGCCGACCGCGAGGCAGGCGAGGGCGAGCAGGGTGACGAGTCCGGCGGTGAGCTGGCCGCGCAGGGTGCGGGGCAGGGGGCGTTTCACGGCGAGTCCGGCTTGAGCACGTAGCCGACCCCGCGCACCGTGTGGATCATCGGCGTGCGTCCGGCGTCGATCTTCTTGCGCAGGTAGCTGATGTACAGCTCCACGACGTGGGCGCGTCCGCCGAAGTCGTACGCCCAGACCCGGTCGAGGATCTGCGCCTTGGACAGGACCCGGCGGGGGTTGCGCATCAGGAACCGCAGGAGCTCGAACTCGGTGCGCGACAGATCGACCGCGACTCCGCCACGCCGCACCTCTCTGGCCTCCTCGTCCATCGTGAGGTCCCCGACGGTGATCCTGTCGGCACCCGGCTCCGCTGTCATCCCGGCCCGCCGCAGCAGCCCCCGCAGCCGGGCCAGTACCTCCTCCAGGCTGTACGGCTTGGTGACGTAGTCGTCGCCGCCCGCGGTGATCCCTGCGATGCGGTCCTCCACGGCGTCGCGGGCGGTGAGGAACAGCACGCACACCTGCGGTGCTTCGCGGCGCAGTGCGCGCAGGATCTGCAGACCGTCGAGGTCGGGCAGCATCCAGTCCAGGACCACCGCGTCGGGCCGGAAGTCGCGTGCGGTGGCGAGGGCGGTCGTGCCGTCGGCCGCGGTCCGGACCTGCCAGCCCTCGCCGGCCATGACTCCGGACAGGACGTCCGTGACGTCGGGTTCGTCGTCGACGACGAGGATCCGCACGGGCTCTCCGTCCGGGCGGTGCAACAGCGGGGTGGTGTGTGGTTCGTCCATGGTTCCTTCAGCATCTCCCGATGCGTACCGGGGCGGGGCGGGCCGAGTCTCTGAGTTTCCTCTGAATCAGCGCTGAGGGGATCGGAGGGGGCCGTTTCAGAGGTTACTCAGAGGTTGGGCTGTGAGGCTGGCCGCCCATCGCCGGAGCGCGTCCCATCCGGAGGAGTCGCATGACCGCCACCTTCACACCCACCACGGCCACGAGCCGCGGACTGCGTCATCGCCGCGCGCGCCGCAGCGCCGTCCCGTACCTGGTGCCGCTGGTGATCTGGGCCGGTGCAGCGGGGGTACTGGCCCTGTGGTGGAGCGACACATCGTCGGTCGTGGGCCCGTCGGGCTGGCTCACCGGCGCGGGCCGCATCACCGGGCTGCTGGCCGGCTATGCCTGCGCGGTCCTTCTGGCCCTGATGGCCCGCGTGCCACTCCTGGACCACACCGTCGGCACCGACCGGCTCGCCCGCTGGCACGCGCTGGGGGGCCGCTGCACCGTCTCCCTCGCCCTCGCCCACACCCTGCTGATCATCTGGGGCTCTTCGCTGACCTCCCACACGAACGTGGTGCGCGAGACCTCCACGCTCGTCCTGGACTACCCCGATCTGCTCAAGGGCACGATCGGCTTCCTGCTCCTCCTGCTGACCGGAGTCCTCTCGGCCCGTGCGGCGCGCCGCAGGATGAGTTACGAAACCTGGCACTACCTGCACTTCGCGACCTACCTCGCGGTCTTCCTCACCTTCGGGCACCAGCTGTCCAACGGTGCGGACTTCGTGGGAAACCGAACCGCCCAAGTGGCCTGGTACGCCTTGTTCCTCGGGGTCGCGTCCCTCATCGCCTGGTACAGGTTCGCCGTCCCCGTCCGCCGCGGACTACGCCACCGTCTGCGGGTGGCCGCAGTCCACCCCGAGGCGCCGGGCATCGTCTCCGTCCACCTCACCGGCCACCGCCTCGACGAACTCGGGGGTGCGCCGGGGCAGTTCCTGCGCTGGCGCTTCCTGGCCCGCGGGCTGTGGTGGACCGCGAACCCCTACTCCCTCTCGGCCCCCGCCCACCCGGGCCACCTGCGCATCACGGTGAAAACGGCGGGCGGACACAGCGCGGCCCTCGCACGCCTGGCGCCCGGCACCCGGGTGTGGGCCGAGGGCCCCTACGGCTCGTTCACCGCGGACCGCCGCACCGTTCCCAAGGTCCTGCTCCTCGCCGGCGGGGTCGGCATCACCCCTCTGCGCACGCTCTTCGAAACCCTGCCCGGCCAGGTGACGCTCGTCTACCGCGCACGCCGCCCGGAAGACCTCGCCCTGCGCGGTGAGCTCGATGCCATAGCCGCCCGCCGACGAGCCACCGTCCACTACGTCGTCGACGAACCCGCCGCATACTCCTCGCCCCTCACCGCACGCGCGCTGAGCGCCCTGGTCCCGGACCTGGCCGCGCACGACGTCTACCTGTGCGGGCCGCCCGGGATGACGCAGGCCGCGATCCGGGCCCTGCGCGAAGCCGGTGTGCCGGTCCGGCGCATCCACCACGAGTCGTTCGCCCTCTGAGGAGTACCGTCATGCGCCGAGCCGTCCTCGCCACCACTGGGATCAGCGCCCTGGTCGTCACCCTGCTCGCCCTCAAACCCCACCAGTCACCCGCCCTCGCCGGAGTGACTCACCGGTCTCCCACGACCGTCCGCACCCCCACGGGCACCTCCACCGGAACCGGCACGTTCACCGGGGATGTCATCGACACCCAGTACGGGCCCGTGCAGGTCGCCGCCACCCTGACCCATGGAAAGATCACCGCCGTCCAGGTCCTCCGGGCTCCGGACCAGAACGGCCGCGATCAACGGATCGCCTCCTACGCCCTGCCCCGCCTCACCCAGGAAGCCCTCGGCTCCCAGAGCGCCCACATCGACGCCGTCTCCGGAGCCAGCTACACCAGCGAGGGCTACATCCAGTCCCTCCAGAGCGCACTGGACCAAGCCCATGCCTGACACCTCGACCGGGCTGCGCCACGTCGAGCACGTGATGGGCACCGTCTTCTCCTTCGACATCCGCGACGAGCCCACGCCCGCCATCCGCCAAGCCCTCGCCGCGGCCGTGCGGCAACTCCACCGTGTGGACGCCGTGTTCTCCACCTACCGGCCCGACAGCCACATCAGCCGGCTCGACCGCGGCGAGATCCATCTGGCGGACTGTCCACCCGAAGTCCGCGAAGTCATGTCGCTCTGCGCCCAGGCCGCGCACGTCAGTGAGGGATGGTTCAGCGTCGTCCCGGCAGGCACCCTCGACCCCTCCGGTCTCGTCAAGGGCTGGGCCGCCGAAGCGGTGTCCCAACTCCTGTACGAGGCAGGCGCGCACCACACCTGTGTGAACGGCGGAGGCGATCTCCAGCTCCGCGGCCGCCCAACTCCCGCTTCGGTGTGGCGGGTTGGCGTCGCACACCCGCTGAGGCCGGGCGAACTCCTCACCGTCGTCAGCGCCCCCCACGACCTGGCCGTCGCCACCTCCGGGACCTTCGAACGCGGCAACCACATCTTCGACCCCCACACCGGCGCACCCGCCCACACCTTCGCCTCCCTCACCCTCGTCGGCCCCCGCCTGACCCTGACCGACACCTACGCCACCGCGGCCTTCGCCAGAGGCGACGGCGCCCGGGAGTGGCTGGAGGCACTGGACGGCTACGAGGCCCTCGCCGTCCTGCCCGACGGCCGGCAGTGGCGCACCGCGGGGTTCGGCCGCTACGGGACGTGAGGCGGACCGCTCGGCGTGGGTGAGCACGCGCGCGGGCACCCCCACCCACCCCCGCTCGCCATCGCCGCAGGTGAAGCTCCCTCAAAGCGGTGGCGGCGGGGCCGCGACGATGACACCCTCCGGCTCGCACCGCGCACGACCAACGCGTTCGGTCGCCGTCCCGAGGGGGAGCCGGCAACGGCCCTGAAGTGGAATCCTCACAGGCAAGCGCCCCATGCCGAAGAGATGGCCGCGCGGGCTGCCCGGCTCATGTGGTCGCGCGGCTCGGCCGGGGCACGTTGGCCCGGACGGCTTCGCGGATCGGGACGGGTCCCTCGTCGAGTTCGAGGATCTGCCGGGCGATGCGGGGTTCGCGCAGCACCGCGGCCAGCGTCGCGGCGACATCGGCGCGGGCGATCTCGCCGTGGGACTCGGCGGGCCCCAGCGACACGGTCCCGGTCCCGACGTCATCCACGAGCAAGGACGGACGGAGGATCACCCAGTCCAGATCGCTTCGGCTGAGCGCGATGTCCGCCTCCTTCTTGACCGCGAAGTAGTACTCGACCTCTTCGCCCAGGTCGCGCTCTCGCCAGGACTCCGGGAGCACCGACACCAGGGCAAGCCGTTCGACGCCCGCGCGGCGAGCCGCCTCGATGGCCTTCACGACGCCGTCGCCGTCGATCGCCTTCGTGTCCTGTGCGCTACCACCGTTGGAGCCCGCGGCGAACACGACGGTGTCCGCGTCACCGAAGGCCGCCGCCAGGGCTTCGACCGACATGCCGGCGAGATCACCGACGGTCGCGTCGACGCCGAGCGCGGCAAGGGCGGGGCGCTGTTCGTCACGGCGTACCAGACCGTGCACGGCGTCTCCCCCGGAGACGAGCTCCCGCGCCAGCAGGCCGCCCACTTTGCCCGTGATCCCGATGATGAACACATCCATGGCGCACGTCCGTTCTCGTCGCGGGGGCAGACACCCGCGACTGCGCCTCCCCTGGGCCAAGTGACGCAAACGACAGGCGACTTGGCAGGCGACGGGCACAGATCCGGGCGCGTGGCCGCGGACGAGGCCTCCCTGCACGCGTGGGTGATCAGCGCGCGCGGTGGGGCTACGCCGGGGCGGGCCGACGTGGGCGATCCCGCGCACGCGGGCCGGAGGCCCCGGCCGTACCCGTCGACGCCCTCACCTCCTTCGCCCCCGCCGCACGCCCCCTACGCCAGTCCTCAGCTCTGTTCGGAGTCGCCGCTCGGTCGCCCGCCGTCCTGGGCCGCGTCGTCCTGAGCCGCGCCGTCCTGGGCCGCGCCCGCCTTCTCGCGCATCTTGCGCACCAGCTCGGCCTTCTGGTCGGCGGCACCCTGGCGGTCGAGGTTACGGTGCGGGCCGTTGTTCTGCCGTTCGGCTCGGGACAGCCTCTTGCGCTGGCCTCCGCCCATGCCCACGGGGTTGTTGATGTTCTTGCTCACGGTCATGGATTCTCCCGGTTGTGATGTGAAGCGATCCCCCTCACGAACGATCACTCCCCCGATCTGGGTTCTTGCTCTGGTTGGCAAGGAATCGCGCCTTCTTCTGACGGTTCCCGCACGTGTTCATGTCGCACCATTTGCGGGTGCGGCTCTGGCTGGTGTCGAAGAACGCGGCTCGGCAGGTGGGCGATGCGCACAACGCCAGCCTTCCGTCCCGTTCGCCGGCGAGGATGCCGATCGCGTCGGCGGCGATCACGCCGAGTGCGTCCTCCACGCGGGAGGTGCCGTCCACGCGGGAGGCCGAACCGAGCCGCCATCGCCGCTCGCCCCCGGGCGTCAGGACGGCCGCGGCCCGGCCCTGGGCGCTGCGGTCATTGATGACCTGGACCGCCGACTCGGGAAAGGCGTCCTGGGCGGCGGCCGCCGTCGCGGCGGCGTGGATCGACTCCCTCAACTCCCGGGCGAGGTCGAGCTGGGCGGGGGTGCAGGAGTCCACGGCGAGGCCGCTCACCGCCAGCCAGTCGACGAGTCGACGCGGCGTGGGAATGCGCTCCACAGCGTTGCCGTGACGCTCCGAGAGAGTCCCCGTGAAGCTGGTCGCCAGCACGCTACCGAGGCGGAAGTCAGGAAACTCAGCACGCATGGAACCACCTTAGCGGGTTGCGCGCAGGCCCAGATCCTTGTTAGAACCGTCTTAGCCGGTTCCCGACGGGCGGCAGCCGGTTCCACGACGGCCAGGAGGTCCGATGCCCCGTACACACAGCGACGTGCAGGCGTTTGAAGCCCGCGCGACGGACGCCGACCTCGACGATCTGCGCGCGCGACTTGCCGCGGCGCGGCTGCCGGAGGCCGAGACGGTCGTGGGCGCCGCGCCCGGCCCTCGCCGATGGGATCAGGGCGTTCCGCTCGCCGACCTCGTCGAGGTCGTGAACTACTGGCGGACCGGTTACGACTGGCGGGCCTTCGAAGCGCGCCTCGCCCGGATCGGCCAGTTCCGTACGACCGTCGACGGTCTGGGAATCCACTTCCTGCACCGCCGGTCCGCGCGCGCGGATGCCACTCCTCTGGTCCTGACCCACGGCTGGCCGGGCAGCATTGCCGAGTTCACCGAGGTGGTGGACGAGCTGGCGGATCCGCGGGACGCGGACGCGCCGGCGTTCCACGTCGTGGTCCCCTCCCTGCCCGGCTTCGGCTACAGCGACAAACCGGCCGCCACCGGGTGGGGGACCGAAAGGATCGCGGCCGCGTGGGTGGAGCTGATGGGACGGCTCGGCTACGGCGAGTTCCTGGCCCACGGCGGCGACTGGGGAGGCAACATCACCACGGTGCTCGGCGGCAGGTTCCCGGCCCACGTGCTCGGCATCCACACCACGTTCGCGCAGGCGCCGCCCGGTTCGACCACGGACGGGCTCACGGCGGGCGAGCGCGCGTGGGCCGAGGAGACCCGCCACTTCTGGCGCCACCGCGCGGCATACGCGAAGCAGCAGGCGACCCGGCCACAGACCATCGGCTACTCGCTCGTGGACTCGCCGGTCGGGCTCCTCGCCTGGATTCTCGACAAGGTCGCCGAGTGGTCGGACACCGGGGACAGCCCGTTCGAGACGCTGTCCCTGGACAGCGTGCTGGACGACGTCACCCTGTACTGGCTGACGCGGACCGGCGCGTCGGCGGCGCGCATCTACTACGAGAGCCATGACTCGCTGGACCCCGAACTCCGGGTGGATGTCCCGTCGGCCATCACCATGTATCCCCGTGACATCGAGAAGTGCCCGCGTCCCTGGGCACAGGAGCGGTACCGACAGATCGTCCGATGGACGGCGCCCGAACACGGGGGGCATTTCCCCTCGCTGGAGGTTCCCGAGTATTTCGTCAAGGATCTGCAAGAGGGCCTCGCGGCGGTGCTGGCCGCCCGACCGGCCCGAAGGCGACCGGATACAGTGCGCCCGACGACAGCCGGATCAAGGTGAGCCCGGCCGATATGAGTCCGGTCGATATGAGCCCGGCCGATATGAGCCCGGTCGATGTGAGCCCGGTCGATGTGAGCCCGGTCGATGGAGAAGGGGAAGCGTGACCGACACCAGCGAGTCCCGATCCGCCGACGGCGCGGCGCACGGGACGCGGCCGAGCCGGCTGCACCGCCTGATGCGCCTGCTCCCCCTGATCGCCCCTGTTCTGCTGTGGGCCGTCCCCTGCTGGCTGCTTCTCCACGCCGGCCAGCACTGGCCGCTTCCCGTCACGCTGGCCGGCACCGCCGTGTTCTTCCTCGGCCTCTTCGGCATGCCGCTCGCGATGATGCGCGGTCACGGCCGGCGGCAGCAGGACTGGGCGGCGATCGTCGGGGACACCCTGCTGGGCGTCGCCTGGGTCGTGTTCACGTGGTCGGTCCTGCTCGGCGGTCTGCTGCGGCTCGTCCTGATCGCGACCGGCGGCGACGGGCAGGACCGGGCCCGGGTCATCACCTGGGTGGTCCTCGGCACGGCCGCCGTGCTGCTCGCCTGGGGGTACGTCGAGGCCCGCCGGGTGCCACGGGTACGCCGCCTCGACGTACCGCTCCCCCGCCTGGGCGCGGGCCTCGACGGCACGCGCGTCGTCCTCGTCACCGACACCCATTACGGCCCGCTCGACCGAGCCCGCTGGTCGGCGCGGGTCTGCGAGAGGGTGAACGCGCTGGAGGCCGACCTGGTCTGCCACACCGGGGACATCGCCGACGGCACGGCCGAACGCCGCCGCGCCCAGGCCGCCCCGCTCGGCACCGTCCGGGCCACCCGGGCCCGGGTCTACGTCACCGGCAACCACGAGTACTACAGCGGGGCCCAGGGCTGGGTCGACCTGATGGACGAGCTGGGCTGGGAGCCGCTGCGCAACCGGCATCTGCTGCTCGAACGCGGTGGCGACACCCTCGTGGTCGCCGGCGTGGACGACGTCACCGCGCAGTCCTCCGGCCTCGCCGGCCACCGCGCCCACCTCGCCGGAGCCCTGCGCGGCGCGGATCCCCGCCACCCCGTCCTGCTCCTGGCCCACCAGCCCAAGTTCGTGGACCGGGCGGCGGCCGACGGCGTCGACCTCCAGCTCTCCGGGCACACTCACGGCGGCCAGATCTGGCCCTTCCACCACTTGGTCCGCATCGACCAGCCCGCCCTCGCCGGCCTCAGCCGCCACGGCGCCCGCACGCTCCTCTACACCAGCCGCGGGACCGGCTTCTGGGGTCCGCCGTTCCGCGTCTTCGCCCCCAGCGAGATCACCCTGCTCGTCCTGCGCTCCCCGCAGCGCTCCCCCTCGCCGTAACCCGGGCGGCTGGCTCCGGGCGGCCCCGCCCGGAGCCGAAGGGCCCCGGTCGTGAACGGTGTGGGCCCGAAACGTGTCTCATTTCACGATCCGGATGCCGGACACGTCGTCACACCCCGATCGTGAGCGTCTTAGGGTGGCCCCACAGCTGGTTCGCCCCGTCCGCCAGGCGGGATGCGTCGCAAGAGGGAACCCGGTGCGAATCCGGGACTGCCCCGCAGCGGTGAGCGGGAACGACCGCCGTCATACGCACTGGGTCCGAGATACCGGGCCTGGGAAGCGACGGCCAGTAGGTGTCCTCCGGAAGGGGAGGGCGTGCCCGCGAGTCCGAAGACCTGCCAACTGTCCGCGCACGCCCTACGCGTGTGCGGATGTCCCGGTGACCTCGTGGGCGGGTCGGCGTACATATCGAACGGACGACCGTGTCGCCGCATCGCGCGAGGTCGGTCCGCCGGTGTGCCACTCCTCTTCTTGCCGCGGCCGTCTCCGGGATCTCACGGATACGTCTCTCGAAGGAGATCCGCGTGACCACCAAGACCGCAGCCGCGGCAGCACGGGCCACCGTTTACGGCTACCCCCGTCAGGGCCGCAACCGTGAACTGAAGAAGGCCATCGAGGGCTACTGGAAGGGCCGCGTCAGCGCCGACGCCCTCCGCGACACCGCGGCCGAGCTCAGGCGCGGCACCTGGCGACAGCTCGCCGACGCCGGCATCCACGAGGTGCCGACCGGCGACTTCTCGTACTACGACCACGTCCTCGACACCACGGTCATGGTGGGGGCGATCCCCGAGCGGCACCGCACCGCGGTCGACGCCGACGCGCTCGACGGCTACTTCGCCATGGCGCGCGGCACCCAGGACGTCGCGCCGCTCGAAATGACCAAGTGGTTCGACACCAACTACCACTATCTGGTACCGGAGTTGGGGCCCGACACCGTCTTCGCCGCGAACTGCGCCAAGCAGGTCGCCGAGCTCGAGGAAGCCCTTGCCCTGGGTCTCACCGCGCGGCCCGTCCTTGTCGGTCCCGTCACGTATCTCCTGCTCGCCAAGCCCGCTCCCGGCGTCGCCGCCGACTTCGAACCGCTCACCCTCCTAGACCGGCTGCTGCCCGTGTACGCCGAGGTCCTCGCCGACCTGCGCGCCGCCGGCGCCGAGTGGGTACAGGTCGACGAGCCCGCCCTTGTCCAGGACCGCACCCCCGCCGAGCTGAACGCCGCCGAGCGGACCTACCGCGAACTGGGCACCCTCACCGACCGGCCCAAGCTGCTCGTGGCCTCCTACTTCGACCAGCTCGGTGAAGCCCTGCCGGTGCTTGCCAAGGCGCCGGTCGAAGGCCTCGCCCTCGACTTCACGGACTCGGCCGCGGCCAACCTGGACGCCCTGGCCGCCGTCGGCGGGCTTCCGGGCAAGCGGCTCGTCGCCGGCGTCGTCGACGGACGCAACATCTGGATCAACGACCTGCAGAAGTCGCTGTCCACCCTCGGCACCCTCCTCGGGCTCGCCGACCGGGTCGACGTCGCCGCGTCGTCCTCCCTGCTCCACGTCCCGCTCGACGCCGCCGCAGAGCGGGACATCGAGCCGCAGATCCTGCGCTGGCTCGCCTTCGCCCGGCAGAAGACCGCCGAAATCGTCACCCTCGCCAGGGGAATCTCCCGGGGCACCGACAGCATCACGGCCGAACTCGCCGCGAACCGCGCCGACCTGGCGTCCCGGGCGGCCTCGCCCATCACGCGGGACCCGGCGGTACGCGCCCGCTCCCAGGCCGTGACGGACGCCGACGCCCGCCGCTCCCAGCCGTACTCCGAACGCGCCGCGGCCCAGCGCGCCCACCTGGGCCTTCCCCTGCTGCCGACCACCACCATCGGCTCGTTCCCCCAGACCACGGAGCTGCGCACGGCCCGCGCCGACCTGCGGACCGGACGCATCGGCACGGCCGGCTACGAGGAGCGCATCAAGGCCGAGATCGGTGACGTGATCTCCTTCCAGGAGAAGACCGGCATCGACGTCCTCGTGCACGGCGAGCCCGAACGCAACGACATGGTGCAGTACTTCGCCGAGCAGCTCACCGGCTACCTCGCCACCCAGCACGGCTGGGTCCAGTCGTACGGCACCCGCTACGTCCGCCCGCCGGTCCTGGCCGGCGACATCTCCCGCCCCGAGCCGATGACGGTCCGCTGGACGTCCTACGCCCAGTCCCTCACCGACCGTCCGGTCAAGGGCATGCTCACGGGCCCCGTCACGATGCTCGCCTGGTCCTTCGTCCGCGACGACCAGCCGCTCGGCGACACAGCCCGTCAGGTCGCGCTCGCCCTGCGGGACGAGGTCGACGACCTTGAGGCGGCGGGCACTTCGGTGATCCAGGTCGACGAACCCGCGCTCCGCGAGACCCTGCCGCTGCGCTCCGCCGACCACCCCGCCTATCTGGCCTGGGCCACCGAGGCGTTCCGCCTCAGTACGTCCGGGGTCCGGCCGGACACCCAGATCCACACGCACATGTGCTACGCCGAGTTCGGCGACATCGTCCAGGCCATCGACGACCTCGACGCCGATGTCATCAGCCTCGAAGCCGCCCGCTCGCACATGCAGGTCGCCCGTGAGCTCGCGGAGCACGGCTATCCGCGTGAGGCAGGCCCCGGCGTGTACGACATCCACTCGCCCCGTGTCCCGAGCGCCGATGAGGCAGCCGCCCTGCTGCGCACGGGACTTGAGGCGATTCCCGCCGAGCGGCTGTGGGTCAACCCGGACTGCGGGCTCAAGACCCGCGGCTGGCCCGAGACCCGTGCCTCCCTGGAGAACCTGGTGGCCGCCGCCCGCACGGTGCGCGGCGAACTGGAGACGCCCACGTCCTGACCGGCCGCGGGCGGTGCCGGCCGGGGCGGCCCTGTGCCCCGGCCGGCACCCGTCGGGCGCTGCGCGGAGCGGCGCAAGACGTGGCGACGGCTTCATTGACCCGTTCGGTTGGGCGCCCCTATGCTCCACGTGTAGTGATGAGGTAAGGAAGCTGGTGAGAATCCAGCACGGTCGCGCCACTGTGAGCCGACCGCCCGCGAGGGCGGCCGACGAGTCAGACACTTTCCATCGCTTCGCCCCATTGGTTCAAAGGGACGCAAGATCCCGTGAAGGAGGGCTTCGCCTTGAGCAGCATGTCCACACCCCGTCCGGCTTCCACGCCGATCGTCCTGCCGGTCTCGAAGTCGGTGCTGTGGCTGGTCGGTACCGCGATCATCGCGCTGGCGGTCTACTACTTCATCGGTGTCGACCAGGGCGCCGTCTCGGTGTTCGGCAACGACATGCACATCCACGAGTTCGTCCACGACGGGCGTCACTTCCTCGGCTTCCCCTGCCACTGACCCACACGGAAGTACGGACAACTCGACATGGAAAAGAAACTGATACTGCGCGGCGTTCTCGCCGGCGCAGTGGCAGGGCTGCTCGCATTCGTCTTCGCACGGATCTTCGCCGAGCCGCAGATCGCGAAGGCCATCGACTACGAGAGCGGTCGTGACGCCGCGCAGAGCGCGCTGGACAAGGCGGCCGGTCTGCCCGTCGACAGCGCCGACCCCGATCTGTTCAGCCGCACCATCCAGGCCAACGTCGGGATCGGCGTCGGCATGATCTTCTTCGGCATGGCCATGGGCGCGCTGTTCGCGGTCGCCTACACGGTCTGCCTGGGCCGGTCCGGCGCGCTGCGCGCCCGCACCCTCGCGCTGCTCGTGGCCGGCGGCGGGTTCCTCACGATGTATCTGGTCCCGTTCCTCAAGTACCCGGCCAACCCGCCGGCGATCGGCCACGAGGAGACGATCCAACAGCGCAGCGGCCTCTACCTGATCATGGTGGTGTGCTCCATCGCCTTCCTGGTGGCGGCGGTCTGGCTCGGAAAGCGGCTCCAGGTCCGCTACGGCAACTGGAACGCCACGCTGATCGGCGGCGCCGCGTTCGTCGTCGCGATCGGGATCGTGATGCTGGTGCTGCCCTCGCTGGGTCACCTGGCCTACAACAGGGAGAACTTCGGCAACCAGGCCACCGAGACGCCGCTGCCCCTCAAGGACTCCAAGGGCGCGATCGTCTACCCCGGCTTCCCCGCCGACGTCCTGTTCTCCTTCCGCTTCTTCTCCGTCGCCGCCCAGCTCCTGCTCTGGGCCGCGATCGGCCTGTTCTTCGGGCCCCTGGCCGAGCGGCTCCTCAGCACCCGCCGGGAATCCTCCGACGTCCCCGCGCAGGGCCCGGCCCCCGTCCCTGCATGACGACCGTCCCTCCGACGAGCGCGGTGATCGCCGAGGTCACCGCGCTCGGACCGTTCTTCTCCCTGAGCACCCACGCCACGGGCGTCCCTCCGGTCGAGCCCTGGGTGGCGATGTCCCGCCCGCTGATCGAGGCGCGCGTGACGGCCGTACGGCAATGGCTCGCCTCGGCGGGCCACCAGTCGCCCGACGCCGTCGAAGTGCGGGTGGCCGCGTCGGTCACCCACCTGGGTCTGGCGGCGCGCCTGCTGTCGCCCGCGCTGGCCGCCCTCGTTCTGCACGACCGTGTTCTCGCGTTCGACCTCGCGGACGTGCACTGGCAGCCGGTCCTCGGCGGTCCCGTGCCCCTGTCGCTTCCCGCGACGGCCGTGCGGGCCGCCTCCCCGGCGGCGGAAGGCCTCGGGGCGCTCCTGGACGGACCGCTGGCCGAACTCTCGGACGCGATGCGGCCGTTCTCGCTCTCCTCCCCCATCCTCCGCGGCAATCTCGCCTCCGCGCTCAACGGCGCCGCCACCATGATCGCCGCTGCGAGGCCAGACCTGGCGGCACGGAGCCGCGCCGCCGTCGGCCTCGCCCTGGCCGGCCCCGCACTGTGCGGCTCCGCCAGGAGCACCGCCAACGGCGGCTTCCAGCGCGGGAGTTGCTGCCTGATCTACCGCGCCGCCCCGGATCGCAAGGGCGCGCTGTGCGGCGACTGCGTCCTCCACCGCCCCGCCCGAGGGCCACGGGGCGGTGGCTGGATCCGCGCTAGTGGTGACTGAGCTCCGGTGGCCGCTTCCGCGTGAACGCCGTCATGCCCTCCTTCTGGTCCACGGTGGCGAACACCGCGTGGAACAGGCGGCGTTCGAAGCGGACTCCTTCGGCCGGGGTGGTCTCGAAGGCCCGGTTGACGGATTCCTTCGCCATCATGACGACGGGGGCGGACATCCCGGCCACCGTCCCGGCCACCGCGAGCGCGTCCTGGAGCAGGTCCGCGGCCGGCACGACGCGCGAGACGAGCCCGGCGCGCTCCGCCTCGGCCGCGCCCATGGTCCTGCCGGTGAGGCACAGCTCCATCGCCTTGGCCTTGCCCGACGCCCGGGTCAGCCGCTGGGAGTGGGGGATACCGGCCGCGAGCTCCACCCTCGTGGACAACACGGAACACCCCACGGCCGTTGTCCTGACTCGCGGATCAGCGCACATCGCCCGCCTTCCCGACGTGCTGGGCACGTCAGTGGCGTACCGCTCGGCGACACACTCCCCGGTCACAGTGGCGGGACCGCGCCGGATTCACACCGGCTTCCCCGCGTCCTAGTAGGTCCACCCCTCCGGGCGGGTCCCGCAGGGGACCCCGGTGTACGCCCTCCTGGCGTCAGGAGGGCGTACACCGTCACCGGATCGCCGGATCAGAAGAGGCCGGCGTAGTACTGCTGGATGTTGGGCAGCGCGCGCAACGTCTTCTCGTGCTGCGGGTAGTTGGTGAGGACGTACCGGATCCGGGCCGCGAGGTCGGCCTTCTGCGCGGGCCTGAACCCGGCCGCCTTCAGGAGGTCGCAGAACACCTTGATGTTCGCGAGGTCGCCGTGGCCCGTGGCCCGGGGGCACAGGGTCGCGACGACCCCGGACATCCACTCCGCCGGGAAGTCCTCCTGCCGGCAGTCGGTGGCGACGACGCCTTTCAGCCAGGAGCTGCCCACCACGGTCGACGAGTGGACGTTCTGTCCGATCACCACGGATCCGCCGGGAACCTTGACCGTGCCCAGCGAGCTGAGGGTCGGCATCAGGGAGGCCACCCATCCCGCCGTGCAGTACGGGGCGCCCCATGTGATCGCGGCGAAGGCGTTGCTCTTCGAGATCGCCTGGATCAGCCCCAGCGGCTTGGTCAGGTCACCGCCGTACGAGTGCTCCCAGCCGCTCACGCCCTCCGCGCGCAGCGCCGTGTAGCCCCCCGCCTGCTCGTCGGCCACCACACCGACGACCTGCTGGGCCGTGGCGTCGCCGCCACCGGGCTTCTGCACCCAGCACTTCAACTGATGGTCCGCGCTCGCGACGTAGAGCCGGCCGCCCGTGCCGACGAGAAACTGCTGACGGCTGCCCTGGACCGTGCCGAAGACGGCGACATTCTTGTAGAGGAGCGTGCCGTCCTTCTCCGAGAAGTGCTTGAGGCTGAATTCTTCCGCGGGCTCGACGGGTTCGGTGTGGGTGCTCACGGGGTTCCTTTCGGCCGGAACAGCGGAAACCGGGGCGGAGCAGGTGAACTGACGACATGTTCGGCACATCCGACGTCACCGTACAGCGCCACGGCCGACCGGTAACCCGGACCGGACAATTCCCTTTCCCAGTATGGGAGTTGAGGAATTTCCCGGGGCCGAAGAGGCACCGGAGTGCTCACCTCGCGGGTTCCCGCGCCGGCGCGCCCGCGCTCGGATCCCGGTGCGACGGCCGGCGGGACAGGAGCGCCGTCACCAGCAGGACGACCGCGAACAGCGCCCAGCACATCCACATGGGCGGCCCCGCGAGCACGGTCACCGCCACCACCGTGACGGCGCACAGGGCAGCCACGGCCCTGGGCGGCCCGTGCCCGGCCAGCTTGGTGTACGAGGCCGCGCCCAGCCCGTACAGCACGAAATAGATCCCGCCGGACAGCACGAAGAGCAGTTGGAACGACATGACCCCGGTCGCGCCCAGGAGCGCGATGGCGGCGAGGACCGCGCCGACCGCCAGCACGGCCGTGACGGGGTTCGCGTCCCGTTCCCGTACGCGGTTCAGGGCGCGGGGCAGATAGCCGCTGCGCGCCATGCCGAACACCAGCCGGGACAGGGCCAGGACGGAGGCGCAGACGTTCGCGGCGATGGCGGCGACGACCAGGGCCAGCGTGACCGGCCTGCCGAAGTCGCCGAGCGAGCGTTCCGCGAGGCGCAGCAGCGGGGCCCGGTCCAGCGCCGGGTCCGCGGAGTCGACCGCGCTGAACAGGCCGAGCAGCACCAGCCCGTACAGGGCGACCACGATCACGTACGAGGCCGCGAAGATGCGCGGGATGGCGTCCGGGCGCTTGTGTTCCTCGAAGGTGAAGGCCACGGTCTCCCAGCCGGTGAAGGCGACGTAGACCGCGGTCAGGACACTGCCCAGTTCGCCCAGTGGCGGCACCGCGACGCTCGGGGCCCGCACACCGTGCACGCCGAGTGCCAGCAGCGCGGTGCAGGTGACCAAGGCGAACAGGGCCAGAACGAGCGCCACTTGGACCCGTCCCGACACGTTGGCGCCCAGGCATCCGATGACGGTGGCCGCGGCGAGGACGGCGACGGGGAAGACCCAGGCGAGGCTCGGGACGCCGGCGAACTCGGCGACGTAGCGCCCGCCCGTGATGGCGGTCGCCGGGATGCCGGCCACCAGCGCGAGCATCGCGAGGAGCCCGGCGGAACGCCCCGTCGACCGGCCGAAGGCGACCTCGCAGTAGTGCGCCACGCCGGACGCCGACGGGTGGCGGCGGCCCAGCCAGGCGTAGCAGTAGAGCAGCGGGACGACCGACACCGCCGCGACGGCCCAGGGCATCCAGGCCGAGCGGCCGAGCTCCTGGTAGCTGGTGCCGGGCAGGATCATCATGCCGCTGCCCAGGATCGTGGAGAGCGCGAGGAACGTTCCGACGACCCCGCCGAGCGACTTCTGCAGGCCGCTCACGCCGGACCCTCCTTGAGCGGTGACTCGTGCGTGAGCGGTAACGCGTGCGGCAGACCGCCCTGGACGGCCGCACGCGCGGCCTTGCGGTAGGGAACGTGGGGCATCGTCGGCATCCGTTCTTAAGGGTCGGGGCTAGGGGTATCGGTAACGCGTACCCCCACGGCACGCTCTTCCCTCACGGCACGCCTTTCCTCGCCCCGAGGGCACGTGCGGATGCCCAAGGACACGTGCGGGATATCCGAGGGGCGCGGGCGAGCCCATGGCGAGGGGGCCCGTCTCTGCGCGGGTGGCGCGGGATCCCGGTGCGGGCGGCGCTCTCAGTGCGACCGGCGCGGGCCCCGTGGCGACCCCTGCCGCGAACGGCGGTGACCGTAGCCCTGGCGGGCGCTCGCGACCGGGCCGATAGCGAAGGGGCGGCTGGTGGCGAGCAGCCTGCTGCCCCGCGCCACCTGAATCCAGTACGTGCCCGGAGGAACGTGAGGCACCGTGATGGCCGTACCGCCACGAGCCGGATCGACGTCGACGGCCAACTCCGAGACGGCGCCCCGCCATTGATCGGCCGTGACCAGCTTCACATCGACCGGACGCAGATCCCCGGCGGGCAGGTGGAGCCGCCACAGAACCCGTCGTCGAGCGCCGCAGGACCACGCCGCGGCGCAGCCGGGCACATGGACCTGCAGGAACTCCGGCTCGGGGTCCCACTCGGGCACGTCATTCGCGCTGGTGGCCAACTCCCATGCGCGGTCCAGATCATGACGGACGGGTGCCATGCTGCTCCCTTCTGCATCGGCCGTGCGGCCGCTGGGGCGGGGAGGGCCGCAGGGCGGTTCAGGCCGCCACCGCGTCCCAGGCCTTCTGCTGCGCGACGCGGCGCGGCCGCCGCGGGGCACGTTCGGCCAGTACCGTCATCCACGCACCGATCTCCCGCAGCTCCCTGCGGCCCACGGTGGCCCGCACGTGGGGGAACCACAGGGTGTCCTCGGTGTCCATGTGCCGTTCCACGATGTCCATCAGGAGGCGGGCCTTCGCGTCGAAGGCGAGCTCGTCGGGGCGCATGTCGTGCAGCTCCGCGGCCAGCACCTCGGCGATGTGGTGTTCCTCCCGCAGGGTCAGGATCGTCGGCTCGGCCTCGGGGGCGAGGACGGCGACGCGCGGATACATGCCCTCGCACTCGATGAACGTGTACACGGCCAACGCACGCAGCAGCTGCTCGACCGCATCGGGATCCCGGCCGGCCCGATAGGAGCGGATCAGCCGCCTGATCTCCTTGTGGCCTTCCCGCAGCATCACGATCGCGTCGCTGGTGGGCATAAGCAGCTCCCCGAGGCTCAGGACTCACTTCCGTAACACGCCGATACCCGGCAAACCAGACGGCCACACGTCTTGCACCCAGGGCGACTCTCCGCTTTCCCGCGCTACGGAGCGTCGCGCGAACGCCGGTCGGGCCGTGCGGCGCCGCGCTGCCGCCCCTTCGCGTCCCGGACGGTCTCGTCGGCGGAAGCCCGGCCCGCGGCCGGTCGCTAGAATCCTCTTCCATGTCGAGGCCTGACGAACTGCTCGTTGACGTCGCCGCTCTGGTGGAAACCGCGCACAGCAATCAGATGTCTCTGACCGTGGTCACCGGTGGCGCCGTCCTTACCGGCCGGCTCGCTCCCGAGGCGGTGTGGCGCCAGCGCGTGTCGGAGGTCCTCGCGGACTCGGACCAGCTAAGTGGTTTCGCCGCCGTGTTCACGGCCGGCCCGCGCAAGGACGGCCCGCCCCAGTACCTGCACTTCCATGTCGCGCGGATCTTGCAGGGCTCGGTGGGCATCCCGGAGACGGGCGGGATGTACCGCGTGGCCATCAAGGACGTCAGCGCCTGGACGATGGGCGACTTCAGCTACATCGACCACTGACGTCACGGTGTCCGCGTGCAATCAGGATGCCCTCGTGACATCAGGGCGCCCGCACCGCCGGGCGGACGGGCGGACGGGCGGGCGGGCGGCGGGCGATGAGTTTCGCGGGCGGGCGGGGTCTATGGGTGTGAGCCACATGCTGTGGCGTGAACCTTGGAGGAGTCCATGACCGCCCAGGCACTACCGCCCGTAGTCGACGCCGCGACCTGGCAGCGCCGGCTGGACGAGCTGCGCGTCCAGGAAAAGGCCGCCACCCGGCAACTCGACGCCCTCGCCGCCCAGCGTCGCAGGCTGCCGATGGTCGAGATGCCCGACTACACGCTCGAAGGCGAAGAGGGGCCGGTCCGGCTGGCCGATGTCTTCGGCGACAAGTCCCAGCTCATCGTCTACAGCCACATGTGGTTCCCCGGCAAGGCGTGGCAGTGCTCGGGCTGTACGGGCTTCACGTCCCAGTTCACCCGGCTGGGCTTCCTCGATGCCTACGACGCCCGGTTCGTGATCGTCACCCAGGGCCCGATCGACGAGGCCCTCGCGTACAAGCGCCGGGTCGGCAACCGGATGAGCTGGTACTCCACGGCGAACAGCCCGTTCGGCGCGGACGTCGGCGCACCGCCCGGCGGTGGCTTCGCGGTCAATGTGTTCCTGCGCCATGGCGACACCGTCTACCGCACGTGGCACACGACGGGCCGTGGCACGGAGCAGCTCAGCCACACCTTCGCCCTGATCGACCTCCTGCCCTACGGGCGCCAGGAGGAGTGGCAGGACTCCCCCGAGGGCTGGCCCCAGTCCCCCACGTACAGCCGGTGGAGCGGCTCCGAGGACATCGCCGCCCTCTACGGACCGGATGCGCGGGGCGAGGGAGCGCAAGCGTAAGCGGGCGAGCACGTGGAGGGTTGAGCCGCTCAGCGGGCCCCGCCGTCGACCGGCGGGGCTTCGTGCTGTGTGCCCTCCCTCATAGCCCTCTCGTAACCCTGCGTCCGAGGGGCACAGGGCCGTCCTTATACGATCGCGAGCAACCGGTACCGCCACCGGGCCGGGCCGGCCGCACCCGGGACCCGCCACGGAGGTCGGGCGACTTCGCCGCCAACCGCACGCAAGGACGACCGAGATGACGCACGGAGCAGGCCTGTCCGCAGCCGCACGCCGGGTGCCCTACGAGGACCCCGGACTGCCGGATCACCGCAGTCCGCTGCGCTTCCTGTGGTGGCTCACGACAAGTCAGCGCAACCGGGTGCTCCTCGGCGCCCTCTGGGGGAGCACATGGATGTGCGCGCTGATGGTGCCGCCGTATCTGCTGTCCAGGACGATCGACGCCGGACTCCGGGCCCGTGACACGCGGGCGCTGATCCTGTGGACGGGCGCGGTCCTCGTCACGGGCGCCGTCGTCGCCGTCCTCGGCATTCTGCGGCACCGCACCATGACGCTGGTCCGTGTGGACGCGGCCTACCGCACGGTGCAGGTGGTGACGCGCCACGTCACCCGCCTCGGCTCCGCCCTGTCCCGCCAGGTGTCGGCGGGCGAACTCGCCCATCTCCAGGCCGGTGACATAGGCAGGATCGCCCAGACGCTCACCATCACGGGGCCCGGCGTGGGCGCCGCCATCGCCTACGTCGTCACCGCCGTGCTGCTGTTCCGGATCTCCGCCGTTCTCGCCGTGGTGATCCTGCTCGGCGTTCCGGCACTCGCTCTCACCGTGGGGCCCCTGCTGGGAAAGCTGCACAACGCCGAGAACCATTATCGCGAGGAGCAGGGCGCCCTCACCGCTCTCGCCGGCGACATGGTGTCCGGCCTGAGCGTGCTCGGCGGAATCGGCGGCAAGCCCATGTTCGCCGGGCGCTACCGGGAACGCTCCCGGGCGCTCGTGCCCCTCGGCTACCGCATCGCCGCCGTGACCAGTTGGGTCCAGGCACTCACCACGTGTCTGCCCGTGATGTTCCTCGCCGTCGTGACGTGGCTCGGCGCGCGGATGGCCGTCGCCGGCACCATCAGCGTGGGTGAACTCGTGGCGGTGTACGGATATGTCGCCGCGCTGCTGGCCCCCGTCGCGTTCTTCATCGAGGGGGCCGACGACCTGCCGCGCGGGCTGGTGTCCGCACGGCGTGTGGTCGACATCCTGGCACTCGGGCCGGCCGACGAGGACCACAGGACCCGGCTCGATCCGCCGGCCCCGCCCGCCGCGCTGCACGATCCCGAGTCGGGCCTGCTGCTCTCCCCGGGGAAGGTGACGGCTCTGGTCGCGGCCCGGCCCGGTGCGTCACGGGCCGTGGTGGAGCGCCTGGCCGGCTACACCGACTCCGACGTCTCGTGGGGCGGCGCCACACTTTCCGAGTGGGACCGCACGGCGCTGAGGCGCCACATCCTGCTCGCCGACAACGATGCCTACATGTTCGCCGGCCCCCTACGCACCGTCGTCTCGGGGCCCTCCGACCACACCGACGCCGACATTGTGCAGGGCCTGCGTGCCGCCGCCGCGGACGACATCGTCGAAGCCTCGGCGGACGGCCTCGACACCCACCTGGAGGACCGGGCCCGCAATGTGTCGGGTGGCCAGCGCCAAAGGCTGCGGCTGACACGCGCCCTGCTCGCGGATCCCGCGGTGCTCCTCCTGGTGGAACCGACGTCGGCCCTCGACGCGCTCACCGAGGCGACCGTCGCGGCCCGGCTGGCGGAGCGCCGCAGCGGGCGTACGACGCTCGTCGTCACCACATCGCCCCTCGTGCTCGGGCACGCCGACGAAGTCGCCTACTTGGTGGACGGGAAGGTGCGGGCGACCGGCACCCATCGCCACCTCCTGGCCCGCCAACCCGGTTACGCGGCCCTGGTGTTCCGCTCCTCGGGCAGCGAGGCGACGGCGACGACCGCGGCGACGGGGACGCACGGCCCGGCCGTCGCCGCGCGGCTCGGCGCGGGAGAGACCCGATGAGCCGCGCCGACACGACACCACGGCTGCCGATAGCGGACGCCGGGACGGCACGTCGGGCCGCTCTGCGTCTCCTCAGGGACGACCGGGGCGCCGTCCTGGCAACCTTGTTCCTGACGTGTTGTGCCGCGGCGGCCGGCGCGGCCGGGCCATGGCTCCTCGGCCGCATCGTGACCGGCGTCGAGAGGGGCGGCCTGTCCTCCTCGGGAGTCGACGCGCTGGCCGCGACCGTTCTGGGCTTCGCGGCCGCCCAGTTGGTCCTGACGCGCTGCGCCCGGCTCCTGTCCCACCGCTTCGGCGAGCGCGCACTGGCCCGGCTCCGCGAGGAGGTCGTCGACGGCGCGCTCGCCCTGCCGGGGCGCATCGCGAACAAGGTGGGGACCGGCGACCTGGTGACCCGCTCCACCCTGGACGTCTCGACCGTGGCGGCCACGCTGCGCACGGCGGCCCCGGACATCTTCATCGCGGGCGTCCAGGTCGTGTTCATGTTCGGCGCGGTCATCCTGCTCGACCCGCTGCTCGGGCTGTGCTCCGTGGTGGGCCTCCCCCTCGTGTGGCTCGTGAGCCGCTGGTACCTGGCGCGCTCCCGCGCCGCCTATCTGGCCGAGGGCGCGGCCGGCGGCGAGGTGTCCGAGATCCTCAACTCCACGGCCCACGGCGCCCGCACCGTGGAGGCGTACGGGCTGCGCGCACGGCAGAACCGGGCTCTCGACCAGGCCATCGACACCACCTACCGTGCCGGCAGGGGCACCCTCGCCCTTCGTACCGTGCTGTTTCCGCTCACTGAGTTCGCGCACACCGTGCCCATGGCGCTCATCCTGCTCGTGGGCGGCCTGCGCTATCTCGACGGGGCAATCCCCCTGGGCTCCGTGGTGGCGGCCGGCCTCTACATGTGGCAGCTGGTCGACCCGCTCAATCAAATGCTGTACTGGGTCGAGCAGTTGCAGCGCAGCGGCGCGGCGTTCGCGCGGATCAAGGGCGTCGGCCTGGTGTCCCGCACGCCGGACGCTTCCGTGCCGTCCCCGGCGGACGACGTCATCGAGGTCAAGGGTGTGCGCTACGCCTACCTCCCCCCGCACGACGTCCTGAGGGACGTCGAGTTGCTGGTACGTCCCGGCGAACGCCTCGCGGTGGTGGGCCAGTCCGGGGCCGGCAAGTCCACCCTCGGCGCGTTGCTCTCCGGTATGGACGCCCCCGACGCCGGATCGATCCTGCTCGGCGGCGTCCCCGTGGCCGACCTGGCCGCGGCGGGCGAGCTGGGCAACCGCGTCGTCCTCATCACCCAGCAGCACCACGTGTTCATGGGCACCCTGCGCGACAACATGATCATGGCCGCGCCGGATGCCGACGACGAGGCGATCATGTCGGCGCTCGCCCTGGTGGAGGCGGACTGGGCGGCGGATCTGCCCGACGGACTCGACACCCGGCTCGGCGCGGGCGGCCTCGACCTGGAGGCCTCGCAGGCCCAGCAGCTCACGCTGGCCCGGGTGCAGCTGGCCGATCCGCACACGCTGATCCTGGACGAGGCCACCTCGCTCCTCGACCCGACGACGGCCCGCCAGGCGGAGCGGGCGATCGCCGCCGTCCGATCCGACCGCACCGTCATAGCCATCGCCCACCGCCTCCAGAGCGCACACGACGCCGATCGCGTCGCCGTCATGGAGGCCGGTCGCATCGTCGAGCTGGGGACGCACGACGAACTGGTCGGCGCGGGCGGGGCGTACGCGGCACTGTGGCGGGCGTGGAACGGCGAAGGCTGAGCCCCGGCCGCCGCCCGTCCTCCGGGCCGGCTCTCCGCCCCGGGCCGGACCCCGACCCCGGCCCGGACGTACCCCATACGGCTCAGTCCGGCGCGCCTTGCTCCGCAGGGCACCCTTGACTGTGGGCGTGGACACCTCGAAGCCCTCCGCTGCCGCGTACCGGAACCTGGTGATGGCGACAATCGGGTTCACGCTCACGTTCTGGGCGTGGGACCTGATCGCTCCGCTGGCCGGTGACTACAAGGACCGGCTGCATCTCAGCTCGCTCCAACAGTCGTTGCTGGTCGCGGTCCCCGTCCTCGTCGGGTCGCTGGGGCGGATCCCGGTGGGTGCGCTCACCGACCGGTACGGCGCGAAGCTGATGTTCCCGCTGATGTCCGCGCTGACCATCGTGCCCGTACTGCTGCTGATCCCGGCGCGCAACAGTTACGGCCTGATGCTGGTGGTCGGGTTCCTGCTGGGGCTCGGCGGCACGACGTTCGCGATCGGTATCCCCCTGGTCAACTCCTGGTTCCCGCCGCACAAGCGGGGCCTCGCGCTCGGCGTGTTCGGCATGGGCATGGGGGGCGTGGCCCTCTCCGGATACCTCACGCCCCGCATCGCCAAGCACGGCTACAACGTTCCGTTCCTCGTCGTGGCGATCGCCCTCGCGGCGTACGCCGTGCTCGCGGCGCTGCTCATCACGGACCGTCCGGACCGGCCCGTCCCGACCGCCACCCTGGCCTCGCGGCTCGGCCAGGCCGGGCGGCTGAGGGTGACCTGGGAGCTCTCGGCGCTGTACGCGATCGGCTTCGGCGGCATCGTCGCCTTCGGCGTGTACCTGCCCACGTATCTCAAGACGTGGTACGCGCTGTCGCCGACCGACGCGGGATCCAAGGCGGCCGGATTCGCCCTGGCCACGGTCATCTTCCGACCGATCGGCGGCTGGCTCTCGGACCGCGTCCACCCCGCTGTGGTCACCGCCGGGGCGCTGGGCGTGGTGGCCCTGCTCGCGATCGTGCAGGCCTTCGATCCCACGCTGTACCCCGGCGGCACGATCGCCCTGCTGTGCATGGGCGCGGGACTCGGCACGGCCAGCGGCAGCGTCTTCGCCCTGGTCTCCCAGGTGACGCCACAGCCCCAGGTGGGCAGCGTGACCGGCATCGTGGGAGCGATGGGCGGCCTCGGCGGGTTCGTGCCGCCGCTCGTCATGGGCGCGATCTACAGCGCGAAGGACTCGTACTCGATCGGCTTCATGCTCCTGTCCGACCTGGCGCTCGCCGGCTGTGTCTATGCCTACGCCCGGATGCGGACGAGCCGCCCGGCCGTCGAGTCCGGCGCCGCACCGGCCCCCGACCTCGGGCGGCGGGCGCCCGAGGACCTCGGGCAGCGGACTCCGGGTGACACCGGGCAACAGGCGCGGGACGCGCGCTAGGTCGTGTCTGTGAACCCCGCGTGGGGGCGGGCCACGCCCCCACGGGCGGTCAGGCGCGTTCCGGTTCCCTCAGCTGCCGGGGCAACGGCCGGCAGTGGACGATCTCCAACCCCGACACCGCCCGCGTCAGGACCACGTACAAGCGGTGCAGTCCGCGGTCCTCCGACGCCGCGATCTCGGCCGGTTCCACGGCCACGACGTGGTCGTATTCGAGGCCCTTGGCCAGCGACGCGGGCAGCAGCGCGAGGCGTCCCCCGGCGCTCGCGGAAAGGCCCGCCGTCGTGAGGGCCGCTTCCAGTTCGCGTACGGCGCCGTCGGCGGCGATCACGCCCACCGACCCCTCGCGGCCCAGGGCCGCCCGCACCGCTTCGACCACCGCATCGGCCAGACCCCGCGGGGACGTGACCTCGCGACGGCTCAGCCGGCCGTCCCCGCGCAGGGACCGCCCGCTCGGTACGTCCACGTCGAGCGCGGGAAGCAGCCGGTTTGCCAGCTCCACGATCGCGGCCGGCACACGGAACCCGGTGGTCAACGGCACCACCGCGGCCTCCGGTTTGCCGAGGTGGCCCAGTTGGGTGCGCCAGTCGCGGGCCGCCCACGGCGTGGTGCCCTGAGCCAGGTCGCCGAGCACCGTCAGCGAGCCGAACACGGCCCGCCGTGCGATCGCGCGGCACTGCATCGGGGACAGGTCCTGCGCCTCGTCCTCGACGATGTGCCCGTACCCCGGCGGGTGCTCGATGAGACCGGACACCTCGTCGAGGAGCACCAGGTCGGCCTCCGACCATTTCGCGGACTTCCACGACCGGGGCGGCTTCGCCCACAGCAGCGTCTTCTGTTCGGCCGGGTCCAGGATGCCGTCGGCGGCCGCGGCCAGCGCGTCGGGGTCCGTGAACAACGCGGCGACGACCTCCTCCGGCTTCACCCTCGGCCACACGGCATCGACGTACTCCGTCACCGGGCGCGCCCGGGTGATCTTCTGGAGCCAGGTGCTGTTCAGGGGTCCGGTCCGCTGCTCGGCCTGGAGCTGCATCGCCCTGACCGCCCGGCTGCGCACCCGCTCCCGCCCGGTGGCGTACGGCGGCGCCTCGGCCCGTACCTCCCGGACGATGGACGCGAGTTCGCTCCGCGCCACCCTCCAGGTGTACGAACCCTCGCGCAGCGCCAGGGAGTTGAGGGGTTCGACGATGTGGCCGTACAGCGCGCGCCGGACCACGTCGGCCATGCGCGCGTCGTGCTTGACGAGCGCCGCCGCCGGTTCGTCGACGGCACGAACCTCACGGCCGCGGGTCTCGCGCACGATCTCCTCGTCCACGGTCGACTGACGGATGTCGTTCTCGCCGAGCGCGGGAAGCACTTCGCAGACGTAGGCGAGGAAAGTGCGGTTGGGGCCGAGCACCAGAAGGCCGCGGCGCTGGATGCGCTGCGGATAGGTGTAGAGGAGGTACGCCGCTCGGTGCAGCCCTACGGCGGTCTTGCCGGTGCCGGGCGCACCCTGCACACAGAAGGACCGGGCGAGTTCGGCCCGCACGAGATCGTCCTGGTCGGGCTGGATGGTCGCCGCGATGTCCCGCATGGGGCCGACGCGGGGACGCTCGATCTCCCCGGCGAGAATCGTGCCGGTGGGGGCCGTGCCGGTGGGGGCAGTGCCGGTGGTCGTCGCGGCGGCCGGTGTGCCCGGCGCCGCCAGAGGCTCGTCCTCCAAGCCCGTCAGTTCTTCGGCGACACCCGTACTGCCCTGCGCCCAGCCGAAGCGGCGACGGACTGCGACGCCCTGCGGGTCGCGGGCGCTCGCCTGATAGAAGCGGCGCGAGACCGGGGCGCGCCAGTCGACGACCAGGGGCGGGGCGGAGGGGTGTTCGCCGATGCGGCGGCGGCCGATGTGGTAGCTCTGGCCGGCGTGATCGCCTGCCGCGGACGGCGATGCGCCGAAGTCGAGGCGGCCGAAGAACAGCGGCCCTTCCGGCATCTCCCTCAACTCCTTCGCCCAGCTACGGAGTTGATACCCGAGGACTTCCGCGTCGGCACCGGAGGCGAAGGCGTTCTCGCCGATGACCACGCACTGCCCGGCACCCTCGGTCATGGCGGCGAGGGCGGCTCGACAGGCGTCGTGATAGGCGCGCTCCCGGCCCAGTTCCCGAGCCGGATCCCGAGCCGGATCCCGAGCCGGATCCTGAGCCAGATCCCGAGCCAGATCCCGAGCCGGAATCCGGTCCGGATCCTGGTCATGTGACGTCATGCGGATCACGATACCGCAACCCGGTTACATTTTTAACTTAGTAACGTTTTCGCGATCCACCACGCCTGCCGAACGGCACACTGCCACGCCGGGACGACCGGGCGGGCGGGCGTTGCGCCGCTCAGCGGGACTTCTCGCCGTACCTGCCGCCCAGCCCCTCCCCCAGCTGCTCGAACCCACGGTCTGCCGCCTCGACCGCCTGCGCGTAGAGCGCCGCCGCGCTCTCCCCCGCCGCGATCCGGCGCCAGTTGTCCAGGGCGAGAATGCGCTGGACCGCGATGATCTGGCCGGCCGCGATCCGGGCGTCGAGCCCGTCACCGAGTTCGGCGGAGAGGGCCTGCTCGGACCTGTCCTGGTAGCCGTACAGCCGGGCCACCAGGCTCGGGGTGCCGTACAACAGCCCGTGGTAGGCGAGCACATGTGGGTTGTCGCTCAAGCCAGTCACCGGATCATGGCTTCGCAGACCATGGCGGAAGTGGGCGTGCAGGGCGGGCAGGGGCGCGAGTCCGTCGGTGCGGCCCTGGGCCACGACGCGTGCCGCTTCGTCCTGATGATCGGCGAACCGGTACAGGACCAGGTCCTCCTTGGCGGGGAAGTAGCGGAACAGGGTCGGCTTGGAGATCCCGGCCGCCGCCGCCACCTCGGCGACCGACACCCCGTCGAAGCCCCGCTCGAGGAACAGCGCGACGGCCGTGTCCGACACCGACTCGTACGTCCGCTGCCTCTTGAGCTCCCGCAAACCCATCTCGCCACCCATGGGACGAGCGTACGGGGGCCACGGCTCGGCGAGGCGCCGAGGCCCGCCCCTCGGGACCCGCTTGCCCGCTCGCAAGCCTCGCGTGTCAAAATCCTGGCCAGTGCCGACGGACGACCCGAGATCCGGTGCGACACGACGTGTGGCGCGCGCCCATATGCCGGCCACATCGGACATGTCGGCCACGTCGGGCCGAGAAAAGGGACGTGGGCCGCCCGGCTCTGCACCACCCAGCCACCCCGCACACAGCCACCCAGCCAGTCCAGAACGTGGGAGAACCGTGCACCATCCGACCGTCGCCCCGCTCGACCGGGCCCACCTGTCGGCGCAATTCGGCCGCCTGGGCGTCCGGGCGGGCTCGGCTCTGATCGTGCACGCCTCGCTGTCCGCTGTCGGGCGCGTCGAGGGCGGGGCGGCGGCCGTGGTCGGCGCGCTCCTGGACTGCCTCACTCCCACCGGCACCCTGGTCGTGCCGGCCTTCACGCCCGAGGTCACCGACCCTTGTCCGCTGGACCCGGCGCCGACCAGTGACGACGTGGCGGCGGCACGCGATGCGACGCCTCTCTTCCACGACGCCCTGCCGACGTCGATGGGGGCCGTCCCCTCCGCCGTCCTCGCCCATCCCGGGCGGATCCGTGGCGCCCATCCCCAGGCATCGGTCGCCGCCGTCGGGCCCGCCGCCCACGAGATCACCCGGCGTCAGCCACTCGCGTACGCCCTCGGCGCGGGCTCGCCCTTCGACGTTCTGCACGACCTGGACGCCGACATCCTCCTGCTCGGCGTGGGGCACAACCGCAACTCCTTTCTCCACTACGCCGAGTCCCGGGTGCCCCACCACCGCCGCAAGCTGCGCCGCTTCCCCTACGTCGTCGGTGACCAGCGCGTGTGGGTAGAGGCGCGTGATGTCGGCGACGACAACAGCACCCATTTCCCGCGCGTCGGCGAGGAGTTCGCCGCCACCGGCCAGGTCCGCGCACACACGGTCGGCCAGGCGCCCTGCCTGCTCATGAGCAGCCGCGCGCTCACCGAATTCGCCACGCGACGCCTGGCCGAACTCCTGGCCGCCGGACAGAACTGACCCGGCTCCGCACACGGTCACCGACCGCGCCACCGCTCCGTCAGATGCGCCAGGCGTGGATCCGTTCGGCCGCCTGGTACACGCTGACCTTGCCGGCCTGAATGTCGCGTACGAGGTCGACCATGGCACCGTACGGCGGGTCGATGCCCTCGCCGGAGGCGTACATGTACGCGGCCGTGACCTGGCAGGCGTACAGGCTGTTCCGGTGGGGCAGGGGCTGCAGCCGTACCAGCGTGTGCAGGAGGGCGGCGGCCCGCCACGCGGGTTCGGGGTCGGCGGTGGAAGGGCGGGGGATGCGGGTCCTGTGGCGGGCCACGGCCGCGACGAGCGCGGAGTAGTCGGCGACGCTCACGTCCTCGGGGACGGCCTGCTCCTGCACGTCAAGGAGCCACGGGACATCGATGTAGAGGGCCATCAGGCGGCGTCCGCCCCCCGGCCCCGGGATCCGGGTGGTGCCTCGTCGGGAAAGGCGTCGTCGAACTCGGCGCGCTGCTGCTCCCCCCAGGAGAGGGCGTAGCGGACGAACTGGAGACGCTGCTGTTCGCGCAGCGGCAGATCATGCACGTACTGCTTGAGGGACTTCCCCTCGGCGGCCGCGGCAGCCCGGACCGCTTCGAGTTCCTCATCGGTGAAGGTGATGTTCAAAGACGGCATACAGCCGATGGTACCTAGTTGGTACCTGCCCTGCCACGGGGGGACGGCACCTACTCCTGACGCGGGGCGTCGCCGACGGCGGTCGACTCCGGCGCCCCGCGCGCCTCGCCCTCGGCCACGGCGGTCGTCCGGACGTCCGGGCCCGTCAGGGAGCGCGTACGCGGACTTTCGGGCCTGCTGAGATACTCGCCGCCATGGATACGCATACGGGTACGGGTACGGCCGAGATACCGATGGGTCGCGGGCCGGGCCGACTCGGCGGGGCACAGCCCGTCGCATGGACGCTGCGTGCGGCCGAGCCCGCGGACGTCGAGCCGATCGCGGAGCTGCGGGCCGTGGTGATGCGTCCGGACCTGGAGCGCCTGGGACGCTACGACGAGCACCGGGTGCGCCGGCGATTGCGCGACGCCTTCGTGCCCCGGCACACGTCGGTGGTCGTGATCGAGGGCGCCCTCGCGGGCTGCGTCGCGCTGCGCCCGGCCGAGGACGCGCAGTGGCTGGAACACTTCTACCTGGCCCCCGGCCTCCAGGGCCGCGGAGTCGGATCCGCCGTGCTGCGGACCGTATTGCGGCGGACCGACGCCGACGGCACGCCCGTGCGTTTGAACGTCCTTCAGGGCAGCGCCGCCCAACGGCTGTACGCACGCCATGGTTTCACCGTGGAGGCGCAGGACCCCGTCGACGTCTTCATGGTGCGCCGACCCGGCGCGGGCCCGCTTCGAGAACACGAAGGACGAGAAGGAGGGGCTCCGGCCCTGACCTCGGTGGGCGGCGCCGCACAAGCCTCGGTCACGGTGACGTCATGAGCGATGCCATCATGAGCGATGACGTCGACTGGCGTGCGGACCGGATCGGCGCCGCCCTGCGCGGCGAAAACCCCACCGTGATGCGGCGGTTGAGGGCCGGATTCGCGGTGATCGGGGATGTGCAGTTCCTGCCGGGCTACTCGGTCCTCCTGGTGGACGATCCGCGCGTGGAACGCCTGTCCGAACTCCCGCGGGCGAAACGCCTGGCCTTCCTCTCCGACATGGACGCGCTGGGCGAATCCGTCGAATCCGCGTGCCGTGCGCTGGACCCGGCGTTTCGCCGGGTCAATCTGGAGATCCTCGGCAACACCGACGGGTTCCTGCACGCACACGTGTGGCCACGCTTCTCCTGGGAACCGGCCGACCTGGTCCATCTCCCGGTCTGGCTCTACCCGCACGAGAACTGGAGGGACGTACGCCACGCCCTGGCTCACCGGCACGACGCCCTGCGCGAGCGGATCACGAGCGAACTCGACCGGGCGGCCCAAGAGGCCTGACGGCGGTCCGGGCCCTTCCCTGCTCGCGCTCGTACGCCGCCGCACTACCGTGCCGGTGTGGACCTTTCGCACGCCGGTCCCGACACGGCACCGACGGCCGACGCGGTGACCTACTGGAGCGTGGCGGACCAGGCGCCCACCGGTGACGGTCCGCTCGACGCACTGATCGTCCGGGCTGGCCGCCGCGTACGAGGAAGTCGGGCTGCTCACGCTCCACCTGGACGACGTCGGTTCCTGGGTGGTGATCCGCAGGTGGCGATCGGCGAGTTCGGCTGCGCGCCCCGCCGCGGAGTTGAGGATCAAGGATCTCCGTCGAATGCGTGGCCGGTTCCCCCATATAGTCCCTGCCGTGTTGCAGGGCCTGGTGTCCGTCGTTGAGTGGAGATGACACGAAAACCCAAGCCGTGTCGCACGAAAGGATTGTCATGCGTATTCGAACCGGCATCGCCACTTCGGTCACCGGACTGGCTGCCGCAGCTGTACTCGCTCTGTCCGTCAGCCCGGCTACGGCTGTTACAGACCCCACGCCCCCGGTCGCCCCGCCGGCATTGCCCTCTCTGCCGGTGACCCCGCCGGCCCTCCCCGTGACGCCGCCTTCTCTGCCGGTGACCCCGCCGGCCCTCCCCGTGACGCCGCCCTCTCTCCCGGTCACACCGCCGGCCCTCCCCGTGACGCCGCCTTCTCTCCCGGTCACACCGCCCGCCAAGTAGCCGGGCGGAGCTCCGGGCCATGGCCCAAGCCGTCTCAGCGGTCTGATGCGGCTTGGGTCGTGCCCGCCGTTTCGGCGTCGGCGACCGCCGAGTGTGAAGACGGCCCCCTCGCGATCCTGAACCCTGCCGAGAGCTCCCAGAGTTCAGGATCGCGAGGGGGCCGTGGGATGAGCGTGCCAGGGGCCGGTCCGCGACCGGACGGGCCCGTGCGGGCACCTCGGCCGTCCGGTAGCGGAGTTCTACGCCGAGGCGGCGCCGACCGGCCGCCGGGTCGCATCGGCGAGCCGAGGGAGATCGCCGACGCCGTGAGCTAGCTGCTCGGCCAGGAAGCGTCCTTCGTCACCGGTGCGGTGTTGACGGTGGACGGAGGAGGCACGGTGTGGCCGCACGTCCGCGTGGCAACCGGTTTGCGGAGGGCGGGCCGTGCGGGCGGGTGGACGAATCGGCTGCGCGCGCACTGACACAGCCGGGTCCCTTGCGTCAGGGTGCCTTTCAATGCCCTTGCCGCCCCCGCGTCTTGACGACGCGGCGTTGAAATTCCTCTTCACTTCGGGGGTTCGGTCGGGCAGAGTGAAGGGTGGGGCGGACGTGACCACGTAGGGCGAGCGGCCGTTCCCGCCGCGTAGGGCCGTCCGACCCCAAAGGCCTGCCCGTTCAGCTAAGTTACTGGTACGTAAGCTTGGCCGGGCGGTCATGGCGGGTGCAGGGGGCGGCTGACAGGCTCCCCGTATGAAGGTCCTTCCGCGGCTGCATAAAGCCGTCCTGTTGAACTCGGCGCTCGGTGTAGTGCTCATCGCGGCCGTGGGTGGTGCCTACGCGGTGGTGGACACTCCCGGTTCCGCTCACGCGCGCACGGACACGCGCACGGCCGCCGTCTCCACGGGAAAGGTGCAGGCGACCGTCGCCGGGGCCGGGTTGCTGGCGTCGCCGAGCGACGCCGGCGTCAATTTCACCACCGGTGGTCAGCTGACCAAGGTCGACGTCAAGGCCGGTGACAAGGTCGCCAAGGGCCAGGTGCTGGCGAAGGTCGACGACAAGGCGGCGCGCCTGGTGCTCGCCGAGGCCAAGACCTCGCTGGCCGCGTCCAAGGCGTACCTCGACAAGGTGGCGCAGGGCCAGCCGGCCGGCCCGTCGCCCAGTACCGGTACCAACCCGACGGGCGGGGCGACCCACTCCACCGGTCCTACGCCCAAGACCACCCCGACGCCCACCCCCACTCCCACGCCCTCCAAACCCACGGCGACGCCCTCGGACTCGGCCTCTCCCGGTGCCGCGGACGACGTGTCCTTCGTCCACGACGTCTCGTACGTGCGGGTGGTCCCCGCCGCGGCGCCGTCCGTGGACCCCGCTCAACTCCTCCAGGCCCAGACCCAGGTGGCGCAGGCGCAGAGCGTGGTGGACACCGCGCAGCGCACGCTCGACGGGACCGTTCTGACGGCACCGGTCGACGGCACCGTCGCGTCCGTGGGCGCCACCGTCGGCCAGACCGTGACCGGTACGACGTACACCGCAGGAGCGGGCGCCGTTCCGGGTACGGTGCCGGCGCCCGGCGCGTCGGGCAACCCCGCCGCGGGCGGCACCCCTGCCGCGCCGAGCGGCTTCATCGTCCTGACCAATCCGACCGGCATGCAGGTCAAGGCGAACGTCTCGGAGGCCGACGCTCTGCGGCTCAAGCCGGGTCAGTCCGCCACCGTCACCCTCACCGCGCAGTCGACCACCGTGCTCAACGCGAAGGTCCTGTCGGTCGGCACGCTGGCCGTCAACGGCGGCGCCCCGGCCAACGCCCCGCAGTACCCCGTGACGCTCGACATCATGGGACCGACCAAGGACCTGCACACCGGGCAGGGCGTCAGCGTCCAGATAATCGCCGGCGAAGCGTCCGACGCCCTGTTCGTGCCGACGGCCGCCTTGAGCGGCACCGGTCCCCGGCGCACCGTGACGGTCGTCGCGCCCGACGGCGCCGCGCACTCCGCCGAGGTGACGGTGGGCGTCGAGTCGGACACCAACACCCAGATCACCGGCGGCCTGACGCTCGGTCAGAAGGTGCGGATCACCACCGTCGCCCCCTGAGGCGACGGCGCCCACACGTGGCACACCGCACCTAGGCACACCACACGTGGGCAGACCACATAGGGACACCCCACATAGGGACAAGGGAGTACCGAAGACATGGCCCGAGACCGTGACGCGTTCACGAAGGCCGACGGCCAGGACCCCGCGGCGGCCTCGCCTGCGACCACCGCCTCGCCCGTCCTGAACGCGGTCCCCGCGGCGCACCAAGAGCGAGCCGGTGACGCGCTGGACGCCACCACCGCCCTTCCTGGGACAGGCACCGTCACGCAGCCGCAGCCCCTGTCGCCGCGGACCGCACCAGGAGCCGAGGCGCCGGACGACGACGCGAAGAAGGGCGGCATCGCCTCCTGGGTCACGGTGCCGTGGCTGACGCTCCTGCTGGCCGTAGGCATCGTGGCGGCGCTCGGCTTCATCGCGGGCGCGCTGGTGGAGCGGCACCAACTCCCCTGAGCACACGCGCCGTACGCGTAGGGCGGGCCTCCGGAAAACCGGGGCCCGCCTCACGCGATCCCGCACACGGGGCGGGCAGGCGTTGTCAGGGGGCGACGGGCAGTTGGCGCTTGTGCTCGGTGAGTCGGTAGCGGTCGACGATCGTCGTGAAGACCCGCTGGTCCACCGGCTTGCCTTCCAGGAAGTCGTCGATGTCGTCATAGGTGACGCCGAGCGCGTCCTCGTCGGCCTTGCCCGGCGCGAGGGTCTCCAGGTCGGCGGTCGGGACCTTCCAGACCAGTTCGGCGGGCGCGCCCAGCGCGTCCGCGACCGCACGGACGCGGCGCTTGGTCAGACCGGTCAGCGGAACCAGGTCGGCGGCGCCGTCGCCGAACTTCGTGAAGAAGCCGGAGACCGCCTCCGCGGCGTGGTCGGTGCCGACGACCAGGCCGCTGTGGGCACCGGCCACCGCGTACTGGGCGATCATCCGCTGGCGCGCCTTGATGTTGCCGAGGACGAAGTCCTGGTGGCCGTCGCCTGCGAAGCCCACTCCGGCGGTGAGCACGGCCTGGAGCGCCGCGTCGCTCGCGGGCTTGACGTCCACGGTGAGCACCTGGTCGGCCTGGATGAAGGAGAGCGCGATCTGTGCGTCGTGCTCGTCCGCCTGCACGCCGTAGGGCAGTCGCATCGCGTAGAAGCGCGCCTCGTGGCCGGCGGCCCTGGCACGCTCGACGGCGAGCTGGCACAGCCGGCCCGCGGTCGTGGAGTCGACTCCGCCGCTGATGCCGAGGACCAGGCAGCGCAGACCGGTGGAGGTGAGCCGCTCGGCGAGGAAGGCCACCCTGCGCTCGATCTCCCGCTCGGCGTCGAAGGCCGTGGCGACCTGGAGTTCCCGGGCGATCTCCTGTTGCAGGGCGATGGACGCCGTCTCGCTCACGTCTGCTCCTCGTTGCGGTGGGGGTAGATGCTGTCACGCCCAGCCTAACCAAGGCCGGTTCACCAGGTCGGGCGCGGTTCCCGGAACGTACGCCAGGGCCGCTCGGCACGCGCTCACCGCGCTGCGACCCGCGTCCCGGGCGCCAAAGCCCGGCCCGCCGCTCGAGCCGACGCTCCGATCTCATCCCTCCGCGCCGACGCTCTGCCGCCGGCGCAGGATCGCCGCGATCCGCCGGCACCAGTCCCGGTGCTCCCGCTCGAAGGCGAGACCGCGCAGGCACGTCAGATACGGGCCGATCCGCCGACCGTGGAGCAGGAACTCCTCCTCGTCCGCTTCCCCCCGCAACTGCCGCTGCAGCGCGGCGAGCAGCGCGATCTTGGCGTCGGCGGCCGCGGCCCGCTCCTCGAGCTGGGCGATCACCGCCGTGGTGCCGATGCTGTCGGCGCTCTGGACCTTGACGAGGAGGTCGTCGCGGATGAACGAGGGTTTGGAGGCGGCCTCGGCGAAGGTCTCCAACTCGGCGCGGCCGGCTTCGGTGACCTTGAAGAGCCGCTTGTTGGGCCGGGATTCCTGGACCACCTGGCGGCCCGCGACGAGTCCGTCCTTCTCCAGCTTGGCGAGTTCCGCGTAGAGCTGCTGCGGCAGGGCGTGCCAGAAGTTGGCGACGCCGATGTCGAACGCCTTGGCCAGCTGGTAGCCGCTGTACTCACCGTCCAGTAGCGCCGCCAGCACGGCATGTCGCAAGGCCATCGCGGACCCCCTTCCCTTTCCTCGCTCCCTGCCGCATCCTACTCATGAAACTGACTAGTCACTTTGTTGAGTATGGGGAGCACACATGGAAGCCACCTCCGCCACGGACCGTACGAACCCCACCCACTCCACGGCCCCAACGGACCGCACGGGCCCGATGAAGACGGCCACACTCTTCCGCGCCGCCGTGGAGAAGCAGGATCTCGCCGCGCTCGACGACCTCTTCACGGAGGACGTCCGGCTGTACAGCCCGGTCAAGTTCGTGCCCTTCGAGGGCAGGCCGATGGTGCTCGGCCTCTTCGGTGTCCTGGTGCGCGTCTTCGCGGACCTGCGCTACATCGGGCACTACGAAGGAACCGCCGAGACCAGCGTCGACGGCACGGAGGCCCCGTCGGCGGTCCTGCCCTTCCGGGCCACGGTGGACGGCAAGGAGATCCACGGCATCGACCTGCTCCACTTCGACGCATCGGGCCGGATCAAGGAGTTCACGGTGATGGTGCGCCCCCAGTCCGCCGTGCACGCGCTCGGCCAGGCGGTGCTGGCGGGGCTGGTCGCCGACGGACTCGCACCCGCGCCCGGGGACCACTAGCAGGGCGGCGCTCAAGATGCCGGAGGCGGCGAGCTGTACGAGGGTGGGAGCGCGGTCGAGCTGCCGACTGTCCGGATCGAGGAGCCCACGACGATGGAACCTAGACACGGCCTGAGCGACGGGGGCCCGGCATCGGGCGCCCAGACCGAACCTGGTGCGACCGAGTCGCACGTGACCCTGCGGGTGAACGACACCACCCACAGGATCGAACTGGACCACCGCGTCACCCTCCTGGAGTGTCTTCGCGACAATCTGGGCCTGACCGGCTCGGCGAAGGGGTGCGACGACGGCGGGTGCGAGGCGTGCGCGGTGCTGCTCGACGGGCGCCGCGTCGCCAGCTGCCTGCTGCTGGCCGCCGGGCAGGAAGGGCGCGAGATCGTCACGATCGAGGGCTTGGCCGCCCCGGTCGGCCCGGACGACGACACCCATCCGCTGCGGAGCCCCGCACCCGACCGCGACACCGTGCGGTGCGGCTACTGCGCCCCCGGCCAGTCGTCGGCGGCCGCGGGCACACCCGCCGGGGCCGCGGCGGGCCAGTCCTCCGTGATCAGCGAAATGGACCTGCCGGCCGAGGCCGCGGTACAGCTGACCGCGGTCGAGGTCCGGGAGCAGCTCAGCGGCAACCTCTGCCGCTGCGGTGCCTACCCGAGCATCACCGAAGCACTGCAAGACATGGACGCTCACGGCGCGGAGACGCAGACCCCCGGCGCACAGACCCCCGGCGCACAAACCGCGGGCGCACAGGCCGCGGCCACGCCCTCACGGGAGGCGTCCCCACAGGGGATGGCCATACAGGAGGTGACCACATGAAGCCGGTTGCCTATGTGTGTCCGACTAGTGTGACCGAGGCGGCGGCCGCCCACGGCGGCCGTCCGGAGGCCCGCTATCTGGGGGGTGGCACCAACCTCGTCGACCTGATGCGGCAGGGCATTGAGCGTCCTGACGTCGTCGTCGACATCACCCGGTTGCCGCTGGGCCTGATCGAAGAGCAGGCGGACGGTTCACTGCGGGTCGGAGCGACGGTACGCAACACCGATCTCGCCGCCCATCCGGCGGTCGTCGAGCGCTATCCGGTGCTGCCGCAGGCGTTGCTCAGCGGCGCCTCGGGGCAGCTCCGCAACATGGCGACCACCGCGGGAAACCTCCTGCAGCGCACCCGGTGCGGCTATTTCCAGGACCTGTCGAGGCCGTGCAACAAGAGGGTGCCCGGCAGCGGCTGCGCGGCACTCGACGGCGTCAACCGTGACCACGCGATCTTCGGTCACTCCCCGCACTGTGTGGCCACCCACCCTTCCGACCTCGCGGTGGCTCTCGCGGCGCTCGATGCCTCGGTCGAGCTCGCCTGCTCCACGGGGACCCGCAGCGTGCCGGTCGCGGAATTCATGCGGCTGCCCCAGGACCGGCCCGAGCAGGACACGGTGCTCCGGCCCGGTGAACTCGTCACCGGCGTCCTGCTGCCGCCGCTGCGCGAAGGGACCGCCTCGCGCTACCGCAAGGCACGCGACCGGGCGGGCCACACCTTCGCGCTGGCGTCCGTCGCCGCGGTGCTGCATCTTGAGCGCGGAGTGGTGGACCACATCGCCGTCGCCTTCGGCGGGATCGCCCACCGCCCCTGGCGCGCCCGGCGCACCGAGGCCGCGCTGCTCGGGACCGCACCCACCGCCGAGTCCATCGAGCGGGCGGTGGAGGCGGAGCTGGCCGATGCCGTTCCCCTGCGGCACAACGGCTACAAGGTGGACCTGGCCCGTGGCCTGGCCCGCGAAATGCTCGGCTCGCTCACCACACGGCCCCGCCGGTCCTGAGACACCCGACGACCGGCGGTCCCCAACGGGCATTCCCTTGCGCCGAGTTCGGTGGTCGGTACGTGTAGGTCCGGAAAAGGGGGGCACCAGCTGGCACACATCGTGACCGTGTCGACTGGAGAGGTCTCCACTCATGCTGATGGCGCATCCGGCAGTGCTCCGCGATCTGCTCGACGAGTACGAGGCGCTCCTCGTGCTGAACGCCGCCGAGGGCGACGCATCGACGCGGCAACGGCTGGACGACGTGACCTACACCCTGTGCGTGTCGACGGGCACGCGCGACATCGATGCCGCCGTGATCGCCGCGCGGCACCGGCTGCCCGGTGCGCGCACCTTCGACGACTCGGTGCTCACCGCCTGACGCACCTCAGCTGCGCAGGTTGACGGACCCTCGGGGTTGACGACCTCGGACCCTGAGGGTGGTGACCTCGGGGCGGCCCCGGCCTCGCCGCGGGCCGCCGAAGGTACTGGCCCCTCCCGTGACTCAAAGGCGCTGGGCGCCCTCCCAGGACTCACCCGGGCCGGGCCTCGGTTCACCTCCCCCGCGACGACGACCCGATCTCCACGACGCGCGCCCACGGCGGCGCCGTGTCCACCGGTACGCGGTCGGGGTTGTTCTCGTCCCACGACGACACGCCCCCTGCCCGCGGAAACAGCCCCACCACGGTGCGGCACGACGGGCGAGTGGACGGCCAGGGCGTCTGGCCGTCGGTCAGGACGACGACAACGTCCGGTCGCGGTCTGGCCGCCAGGGCCTTGGCGAATCCCTCGCGCAGGTCCGTGCCTCCGCCGCCCATCAAGGGAATTCCCTCGCCGCGGCACAGCGAGTGCACCAGGCCGGCCGACGCGTCGCACGACAACACGCTGACCAGATCGCGGCGGCCGCCCAAGGCCTGGGAGATCGCCGCCACTTCCAGGAGCGCGCTGCCCAGTTCGGCGTCGGAGACCGATGCGGACGTGTCGACGACCACGCAGACCCTTGGCGGCTTGGCGCGCAGGCTGGGCAGGACGACGCGCGGTATCCCGGCCGCACGCCTCGACGGCCGGCCGTAGGTGTAGTCCTGGCCGGCGCCCGCTCCCGAGGCGGCCGAGCGGAGCGCCGCTCCCAGCAACTCGCGCCACGCCTGCGGAGGATGGAACGCCTCTTCCGCCCATCTGCGCCACCCCCTCGTAGCCGTCCCCGGACGGCCGGTGATGCCGTGGGCCACCCGGAATCGGATCGCGTCGCGCTCCTGGTCGCTGAGTCCGTGAGCGCCGTCGGGCCCCAGCTCCCACTCCCGGTCGAGGCCGTCGGCGCCGCTGCCGCAGTCGAGCCAGGCCGTCAGCTGGGTGGTGGAACCGAGCCGGAAGTTCAGCAGGTAGTCCTCCATGAGTTCACCCGAGCGCAGTCCGAGGGACCCCGGGTCGATGACCCATGCGGGCCGTGCGAGGCCGTCGCCGTACACGTCGTCGTTGATCTCGCAGTCCGCGGCCACGTTCATCCGCAGGCGCTGGGCCGGCCCGGTCAGCCCTCGCTCCCGCGCGAGCCGGTCGCTGCGCCCGTGGTGGTCGCGGAGCAGGTGCGACACCTCGTGCACCCATACGCCGGCCAGTTCCTCCACCGGGGTGCGGGCCACGAAGGCCGGCGACACATAGCAACGCCAGTACCGGTCGACGCCCATGGTGGGTACGCGGTGCGACTCCACGGGGTGCAGCGCGAAGAGCGCCGTCGCGAGATAGGGGCGGACCCGGGCGGCATGCAGTCGCGCGGCGAAGAGTTTGCCGTAGTCGAGCGTCCCGGGCGCGACGGGTGCGTCCGGGCTCATCGGCGTGCCTTCGTGGCGGCGCGCGTGCGGGCCGCCGCGTCGTCTGCGCGCCGGGATATGGATACCGCTCCGGCGAGCCGCTCGATCGACGCCGGCACCTCCCAGCCCGGCTCGCGCAGCGAGGCGAGGGTGGTCGCGGGGACGACGACCAGGTCCGGCGGGCCGCTCTCCAGCGCGTTGACCAGGAGCGCCCACGCCGCGTCCCAGCGGGACTTGTCGGGGCGCGCGCGTACGGCCGCCACCACCCCGTCGAGTACGGCCTGACGCAGGTCGCCGCGTTCGGGCAGGGTGGCGGCCGCGGGGTCGGCGAGCAGGTCCTCGGGGTCCGGCAGGTCCATGCGGTCGAGGCCGGCCAGGAATTCGAGGCCGGGGCCGTCTCCGACGGTTCCCCTGACCAGCAGGGAGAGCACGTCGCGGGAGACGCCTGCCGCGGTGGCGAAGGCGGTCAGGCGCAGGGTCATCTCCCAACTGCGCGGCGAGGGCCACGGACCGCCTCGGCGTGTTTCGCTGCTGGGCAGTTGGTGGACGAGTGAGGGCCGTGCGGCGAGCAGCCCGCACACGGCGCGACGGGCGAAGTCCACGGCCTCGGGCAGCTTTTCCGGGGCGAGGCGGGGCAGAGTGGCCCGTGGCCAGGTCCCGCCGAGGCCGCGTACGACGACCTCGTGGTCGTGGGTCCACTGGAGGTGCACGAACCGGTTGGCCAGCGGCGGGCTCAGCTCCCAGCCGTCGGCGGCCGACGAACGCGGGTTGGCGGCGGCCACGATCCTTACGCCGGGCGGGAGTTGGAGGGCGCCGATGCGCCGTTCCAGTACGAGCCGGAGCAGGGCCGCCTGAACGGCGGGCGGCGCCGTGGACAGTTCGTCGAGGAAGAGGAGTCCGCGGCCGGCCCGCACGAGTCGCACGGCCCAGTCCGGCGGCGCCATCGGGATGCCTTGTTCGGCGGGGTCGTCGCCGACGACGGGCAGCCCGGAGAAGTCGGACGGCTCGTGCACGCTGGCGATCACGGTGGTCAGCGGGAGATCGAGGGCGGTGGCCAGTTGGGTCAGGGCGGCGGTCTTGCCGATGCCGGGCTCGCCCCACAGGAGTACCGGCAGGTCGGCGGAGACGGTCAGGGTGAGCGCTTCGAGCTGCGGGTCGGGGCGCGGTTCGGTGGCCGTTTCGCCCAGTAGGCCCAACAGGGCCTGTGCGAAGTCCAGTTGAGGAGCGTCGCCCTGGTCGCCAGCGTGGACGTCGGCCACCGGTCCTGAAGTACGGGGGTCGGCCGGGCCGGACGGACGAGGGTCGGCCGGGCCCGACGGACGGGTCTCGGAGGATGCGATCGGGGTCTGCGTGGGCATGTGGAATCACCTGTCGAGTAGTCGGGGGGCGGGCAGGGCAGGCCGCGCCGTGCCGCGCTCTGAACGCGCCGTGGCGCGTTGTCGCGTGGCGCGTATGGCGCGGCGCACCGTGATGTGGTGCCGAGTTGTGTGGTGCCGAGTGATGTGGTGCCAAGTGGTGTGGCGCGGGCCGGTCAGCAGGTGTGGGCGTGCCGGGGACGTGAGCGGTGGTCGCTCGGGCGTGAGCGGCGCTTGTCGGAGTACAGGAAGGCGGGCGGCAGCCGGTCGGGGGCGGGTCCGCTCAGACCGGAGCGGTAGAGGCCGTACGCGATCCGCCCCTGGGCGGCGTCCTCGAGGGCGTCCTTGAGACCACCGCCGCGCAACACCGCCTCCGGGCCGAGGAGGTGCTCGACGACGGCAAGGGCACCGGCGATGTCCCCGTGGTCGAGCCGTTCACGGACGCCGACGAGGCATTCCGGGCGGCGATGCGCTTCGTCGATGGCCTGCAGGCAGGGCAGTGGCGTGCCGCTCAGGGCCGCCAGGAGCTCCTCCCTGCGGACCTCGACCGGGTCGTGGTCGAGCGCGGACAGCGCCCCGTCGAGGAGCCCGATCCGGTGCTGTTGGCCCCGGCACTCCACGAACCGCACCCGTCCCGGCCCGCTCCGGCCCCGTGAAGGCGGGGGCTCGGTGTGTTCCGGTACGAGGGCCGCCGCGACGAGCGGATGCAGCCGGTCGGCGGTGATGCGACCGGCGCGCAGCAGCTCCGCGTCGGGTGTCTCCCAGGTCGCCGCGTCGGGCAGCACCAGCGGCGCCGCGGCAGTGACCGCCCGCGGCTCGGCGAGGCGCAGGACGGGAGGGCCGGTGCCGTCCGGGCCGGCGGCGAGTTCGAGGGCCAGCCGCTCCCGGAGACCGAGCCGCACGGTCACCGGGCCGCTCGACCGCCCGTCCGCGCGCAGCGCGATGGCGGCCTCGGCGGCCCAGCGGCCGACCGCGCAGGCCCTGCCCGGCGCCACCGCGGTCGCGACCCGCGCGTCCAGTACGGGGTCGCCGAGGGAGGGCGGCGCACCGGGCCCCGCGGTGCCGGCCCGGGTCCGCAGCTCGGCGGTCCTGGTCGCGTCCCACAGGTGTCGGTGCAGGTCGAGACGGAACCGCGGGTGGGGGCGTGGGCGGGGATGGCGGGCGGCACCGGGCGCATCGGCCCGGGGACCGTGCCACAGGGCGAGGCTGATTCGCTGCCCCGCGTCCGCCCAGGCGGGTGGCGTGCGGACGACGAGGTGCACGGGGCTCTCGGGGTCGCCCGCCCCGCCGTCGCCGTAGCGGGCAAGGGTGAGGGTCAGGCCTGGACGCAACAGCCCGTCGGGGGCGATCCTCGGCATGTGCCAGCGCAGCAGGTCGGGCGCCAACCGACGTAGATCCGCGCGGACTTGAGACGAGAGCGCCCGGCCGTGGGTACGGGCCAGGGAGCGGAGGTCGAGATCGACGTCGACATGTGCCGCAGCACAGGCCCCGGCCCAGTCCCCTGCGGAACGGCGGTCGGTCGCGGTCTCGATCATGGAGGGCGGCACGGCGAACTCGCGCACGCGCAGCCAGAGGGAAAGTCGGGATTCCTCGTTCGCGATCTCAGTGAGCATCAGCACTCACCTTGCGCGGACGGGTCCCCCAATCTGCTGGTGGAAGTAGTCATCGCGGGGAGCATAGCCGCCCGTTCCTGATGTGTCAGTCGATATTTCGCCGCCGCCCCTCCGCCCCCACCTCTCTCCCCTCCTCTCCGCTCCGCTCCCCTCCTCTGCCCGCGCCGGCTCCCCCGGCCCGCCATGGCCGGCCGGTCGTGGCGGGCCCGCCTTGATCGACTGGTGGCGCTCCGGGGCCGGGCATAAGGTCGGACAGTGGACGAACGAGTCCGCAGCTCCTCGTGCGAGGGCAAGGTCCGCCATGACGAGTTCGCAGCCGCCACCCACGATCGCGACCACGGCCCCCGGCAGACGGGGAGGCAGCGGTAAAGGGATCGCGCTCCTGGTCATCGCCTCGTGCCAATTGATGGTGGTGCTCGACGTCACCATCGTGAACATCGCGCTCCCCCACATCCAGAACGCACTGCACTTCTCCACCACCGGGCTCGCCTGGGTGGTGAGCGCCTACACGCTCACCTTCGGCGGGCTGCTCCTGCTGGGCGGGCGCACCGGTGACATCCTCGGCCGACGCAAGGTCTTCATGTGCGGCGTGCTGCTCTTCGCGCTCGCCTCCCTGCTCGGCGGCCTGTCACAGAGCTCCGGCCAACTGCTCGCGGCGCGTGCCGTCCAGGGCGTCGGCGGCGCCATCGCATCGCCGACCGCGCTCGCCCTGATCACCACGACGTTCACCGAGGGCCTCGAACGCAACCGCGCCTTCGGTGTGTTCGCGGCGGTCTCAGCGGGCGGCAGCGCCATCGGTCTGCTCGCGGGTGGTGTGCTCGTCGAATGGCTGGACTGGCGCTGGGTGTTGTTCGTCAACGTACCCATCGCCGTGCTGATCCTGCTGGCCACTCCCCGGTACATCAAGGAGTCCGAGCGCCATTCCGGCCACTTCGATCTCGCCGGAGCACTGACCTCCACCCTCGGCATGGTGGCGCTGGTCTACGGCTTCATCCGGGCCGCCCAGGAGGGCTGGCGCGACACGTTCACGCTGGGGTCGTTCGCCGCCGCGGTGGTGCTGCTGGCGGCCTTCGTCCTGGTGGAACGGCGCTCGCAGCAGCCGATCACCCCGCTGCACATGTTCGCCGACCGCAACCGCGCGGGCACGTACGGCATCATGCTGAGCCTGTCCGCCGCGATCTTCGGCATGTTCTTCTTCCTGACGCTGTTCGTGCAGAACGTGCTGGAGTTCACCCCGCTCCGGGCCGGCCTCGCCTTCCTTCCGGTCAGCGCGATCATCGCGGTGGGCGCGGGACTGGCCTCCCAACTCCTGCCGAAATACGGCCCGAAGCCCTTCATGGTGACGGGCTCGCTGCTGGCCGCGGCGGGCCTCGCGTGGCTCACGCGGACGGACGTCCACTCCACCTATGCGGGCAGCATCCTGGGTCCGATCCTCGTCTTCGGCCTCGGCATGGGGCTGAACTTCGTCTCGCTGACCTTGATGGCCGTGTCGGGAGTCCCTCCGCACGAGGCGGGCGCCGCCTCCGGCATGCTCAACGCCACGCAGCAGGTGGGCGGTTCGCTGGGCCTGTCCATTCTGGTCACCGTGTTCGGCACGGCCAGCCGGAACGAGGCGAGGGACCAGGTTCCCAAGTTCCTGGGCCAGGCCGACCCTGCCCAGCGCCTGATGTTCCGGCGCACCGGCACCCTGCCCCGCCCGTGGAGCGACCAGGTGCTGACCTCCGGGGTGTCGACCGCGTTCGTCGTGGCCACGATCTTCGCCCTGGTGGCGGGCCTGATCGCCGTGTTCGCCATTCAGGTCCGCCCCTCGGACCTCGAACGTCTCCAGGGGGCACGGCCGACCGGCCCCTGAACCGGACGACCATACAGAGCCCGCCTTCCAGAGCGACCGGATCGAGGAGTGCGCCACGGTCGTGGGTGCGAGGCCGACCGCATGCCGACGGCCGGTGACCCGGCTCCCGGCCGCCCCCGGAAGGGGAACCGCCCGTGGTCTTCGTCCGTCTTCCGGCGTGTGATCACCGCGCACAGGGGCCCACGAAGAGCCCGGCCTGTGGTTGCGGGAGCTGGAGGTGTCGTGCGGAGACGGACGAGGGACGGCCGGCCGGGCCATGGCCGGGCCGATGGCGCGCCGGGACACGGACCGCCCCAGAACCCGCAGGGGTCGGGCCCGCCTCAGGACACCTACGCGCACACGATGTCGTTCGCGGCGCTGGCGCAGGCCCCCAACAGGCGGCTCACCGAGGCCTGGCTGCTCTGCTTCGTCGTAGTGATCACGCTGGGTGGCCTTGCGTGCACCGGTCTGTCGATGCAGGGCCGGCTGCCCGGGGGATTCACCACCTTCGCGGTCACCATGGTCGCGGTCGCGGTGGTCGCGCACCTTGCCGTACGCCGCTGGGCGGCGCGGGCCGACCCGCTGCTCCTGCCGCTCGCCCTGCTCCTGACCGGCCTGGGGCTGGTCCTGATGCACCGCCTGGACATCACCTACGTGGCGGAGCCCCGCCTGCACATGACCCCGGCGGCCGACGGACAGCTGATGTGGACGGTGATCGGGGTGGCCGCGTGTGCGGTCCTGCTCCTCGTCCTGCGCGATCACCGACGGCTCCAGCGGTACATCTACCTGATGATGGCCGTCGCGCTGGTGCTCCTGATGGCCCCGGCGTTCTCCGGCGCCGACCAGTTCGGCGCCAAGCGCTGGATCATGCTCGGGCCGCTGTCGGTGCAGCCGGGCGAGTTCGTGAAAATCATGATCGCGGTGTTCTTCGCGGGCTATCTGACCGTCAACCGGGACGCGCTGGCCCTGTCCGGCCGGCGCTGGCTCGGCATGCGGCTGCCGCCCGGCCGGCAGTTGGGGCCGATAGCCGCCATCTGGGTGCTGAGCCTGCTGGTGCTGATCTTCGAGCGGGATCTCGGCACCTCGCTGATCTTCTTCGGTCTCTTCGTGATCATGTTGTACATGGCCACGGAACGCACGAGTTGGGTGGTGTGCGGCCTGTTGATGGCCGTGGTCGGCGCGATGGTGGTCGGTTCGATGGAGCCGCATGTACACGGCCGTGTGGTGGCGTGGCAGCATCCGATGGACGCCTTCACCGAAGCGGGCCGCGCGGCGCGCGTGTCCGACCAGTTGGGGCAGGCGCTGTTCAGTTTCGGCAGCGGCGGGATCACCGGCAGCGGTCTGGGCCAGGGCCATCCGGAGCTCGTCGGTTTCGCCGGCAACAGCGACTTCATCCTCACCACGGTCGGCGAAGAACTGGGGCTCGCGGGCGTGATGGCGGTCCTGCTCCTGTACGGGCTGCTGGCCCAACGCGCCTTCCATGCCGCGCTGCTGAGCCGCGACCCCTTCGGCAAGCTCCTCGCCACGGGGCTCGCCGGCGCCCTGGTGCTCCAGGTGTTCGTGGTCACGGGCGGCGTCACGGGCTTGATCCCGCTCACCGGAAAGGCCCTGCCGTTCCTCGCCAAGGGCGGCTCCTCGATGGTCGCCAACTGGCTGATGGTGGCGCTCCTGATCCGCATCAGCGACACGGCACAGCGGCGCCGTGAACCGGCCGCGCCGTACGGTGCCCCCGACCTGGTGAACTCCCCTGGTCGCGGGGTCTTTTCGCGGGCCGGGTGAGCCGGCGACCATCGAGCGGAACCATGAGGTGTCCGTGCCGCGTCCACCCCTGTGGTCACGACATCCATCACTCCCAGGAGGAGACACACCATGGTCTACCCGGGCAGTACGCCTCCCCCTGCCCCGCGCCGAAGAAGGGCCGGATGCCTCCCCGCCCTGGTGATTCTCGCGGTGCTGTTGGGCCTCGGCTTCGGCGCGTCCAAACTCTTCGGCGACGACCACGGAAAGTCGTCGTCCGCGTCCTCGTCCGCGTCCCACAAGAGCGGCGAGTGGAAGGTGGGTGACTGCGGCGGCCCGGACCCGGACGACGCCCCGAACGGCTACACGGCGTTCGACTGCGGCGCCTCGGGGGCGACCTTCAAGGCGCTCGACGTCCAGGCCGCCAGCTTCCTGCCCGACGCCATCCAGTGCCCGGCGGGTACGGACCTCATCATCCAGGTGAGCGTCAGTTACGGGTCCAAGAAGAGTTCGGGCGGCGGCATCCCCAGCAAGACGGTGTGCGGGCGCAACCTGTCCTCGACCCACCCCGGGGACGCGGGAGCGGGCGGGGGCCAGCTGGTCAAGGGCGACTGCATCACCTCCACGGCGAAGGAAGTGCCCTGCGCATCGTCGGGTTCGGACGCGTACAAGGTGCTCGGCCTCGTCAAGGAGACGTCGCAGTGCCCGTCGGGGACCACCGAGCCCATGCGCCTGACGATGGCCATCGGCCGGCCCTACGACGTGATCTGCGCCGCGAAGCAGTAGTCGTGCCGCACACACGCAACGCAAGGCAGTAGTCGTGCCGCACACACAGAAGGAGCCGGCCCTGGGCCGGCTCCTTCACTGCTCTTGTTCACCGACGGCTCACAGCGTCAGCCGGGTCGCCTCACTGCTGAGCCGTGGCGCGGGGAGCGCGTGCTCGCGCCGTCCCTGGGCCGCGGGCCGTGCTGGACCGCTGCGGGCGACGGACGTGATCAGCTCCCGCAGTTGCTCCACATAGCGATGGATGTTCTTGTGTGCGATCGCCGTGTCCGGGTAGCGGATGGCCAGTTGGAGCCCGCCGTGGAGGCGGGTGAACCATGCGCACACCTGGTCACCGTAGGACACCCGGAGCATGGCGTACGCCTTCTGCGCGTCCCACTGGCGTGCCCCCGGAATGTCCCGCGCGTCGACGAACGACACGATCGAGTAGAGGTCCGGTGAGGTGGGCCGGAAGTCGGAGCCGAGCAGCCGCAGCACGCGGGCGATCGGCAGGTGCGCGAGGGACTTGTTGGCGCGCAGCGCGGCCCGGACCATCGTCAGCGCGTCGTCGAAGCCCGGGGCCCCCGCGACGGGAATCTCGATCGGTGCGCCGCCGACGTACCAGCCCACCGATTCCGCCCACCGGGACTTCGCCCTGGTGTGGAGCGGCACCACCGTGCGGTAGACCGGCTCGCCGCCGATGTCGTGCACGATGAGGCTGGTGGCCGCGAGCACCCCGATCTGACCGCCGCCGTAGGGGCGGCAGTACGCCGAGAAGGCTGCGGCGTCGGCGTCGTCCACGAGCATCTCGTACAGGAGCTTCTGTTCCGGGAGCCCGCCGCCCGGTTCGAGGCCCAGGTCCACCGGGAAGGCCGGCAGCCTGCCGTCGCAGCGGGCGATGAACTCCCGCCAGCGCGCCACGATCGCGTGGGTGTCGTCGACCTGGTCCGCGCTGGCCCGCTCGATCTCGCAGAAGTCGACGTAACTGCCGACGGGGACCGACTCCTCCGCGCGGCCCTCGGCGCGCGCCGCGTAGAGCTCGGAGATCTCGGAGGGGATGCGCTGGAGCGAGTACGCGTCGACGTTGCTGTGGTCGAAGGCCATGTACACGCTGGTGCAGTCGTCCCGCACCACGGCCGTGTACAGGAAGTTGGGCCATCCCAGGGCGTCGGCGGCCACATCGAAGCGGTTCTGGAGGTGGATGCTCAGCTCATCCGCGTCGGGGAAGTCGCCCACCACTTCGCGGCGCAGCGCCACGGCGTCGGACGAGGCCGTGAAGCGGCGCATCTCGTCACCGACCCAGCGGAAGCCGCTGCGCAGCGTCTCGTGCCGCAGGGTCCAGGTCCGCAGGGCCGCTTCGAGACGGTCGAGGTCGACGGGCCCCGCGATGTCGAATGCCGCGCCCAGCCAGGTCGGTACGAACAGGCCGTCCTCCCGCACCGACCGGGCCGTGCGGATGTGTGATTCCTGCACATAGGCGGGGGGACGGGAGTCGTCGGGCTGGCTGGTGGCGGCCTCGACCATGACGGGGTCCAGCGTCCATTCGACGAGCTGTCCGGGACGGACCTCGCAGCCGTGAATGTCGGTAATTCGCACGGGAGTCTTCCATTCACACACTGTCGGGGAACACGGGCGAGCTGCAGGCCGCAGAGGGTCGGATCCGCCCGCGGGCCCGGCCTGCGGGGCCGGTGGTCCGGAGCGTCTCGGGGCCGGCCGAGCAGGGGTGACGGGCCGGGTGGGCCCGTACGGACGGGTACTCCCGAGGGCGCCCGACGGAGGATCGGTTCAGCACGTCGGCGCCGGGGCCGGCTCCCCCACGGCTCGCCGACTCCTGTGTGTGCCGCGGCCATGGGGCCGCCTCGCGTGGCGGTCGCCGGTGCGGCCGGGCCCCAACGCCCGTGAACGGGACGCCCGTTCGCGGAGCCGTGAGGCGAAGCGCGGCGTCCGCACACCGCAACTCAGGAAATACGGTCATGCGGTGACCAACGCGCCGGGAGCGCTCTCGGGCACGCTGGACCACCCCAACGAGTCGCATGCGCACGGTCCGCACATCAGCGCGGGTCGCACGGAAGGCCGCCGTGCCGTCGGCCACCGGACCCGTGCGGCCCCTGCCCGTCCCCGCTCAGCGCGCGAGCGGGCCCCGGCGCCCCGGCGGTCCGTGCCTCGCCGGGACCCGGGGCGCCGCGCCGCACACGGGCGGTCGGCCGTGCGGATCAGCCGATCGGCGGCATGGGCTTGGAGGCCGGGGCCGAAGGCGCGGTGGACGCGGGCTTCACCTGCGCCTTCTCGCGCTTGACCAGGTCGGCGATCTCCTTGAGTTCCTTGGCCACATCGGCCTTCGCGTCGGCGACGTCGGCCGCCGCGTCCTTCTTCTCATCCGCGATCAGCTTGTCGATCTCCTTCTTGAGGTCGGCGAGCCAGGTCTTTTCATCGGCCCCCGGCGCCGTCCCCGGGGCCGGCACGGCGGGCGCCGGCGGGGCGGCGAAGGCAGGTGCGGTGGCCCCTGCGGTGAGAGCACCGCACAGGACGATCGCGGCAACAATGGCACAACGGCGCATGACGCGCTCCTCATCAATGGTCGGCTCCGGGTGACCCCCACTCTTGATCCACTGTTCGGCACCCCGGGTCCGAGGGCCACTGGGCCTTGCCGAACGAGTGAGCCGGGCACACCGCGCCCCGGTGGTGACGTTCACGGGGGCCGCCTCACACTTGACAGGCGTGATCGTGGACGATCGAGCCATGGGCGAGCGAGTGGAACGTGTGGATGAGCAGGACCGCGTCATCGGCGTGGTCGAGCGCGGCCAGGCCGTGCGGGAGGGGTGGCTGTACCGGATGGCGATGGTGCTGTGCCGCGATGCGGAGGGCCGCTATCTCGTGCACCGGCGCCCCGACACCAGCTCACGGTTCCCGGGCCAGTACAGCTGGCTGGTGGCCGGAGCCGTAGGCGTGGCCGAGTCCTACGAGGACGCGGCGCGCAGGGAACTCCACGAGGAGCTGGGCGTCGAGGCGGAGGTCCGTCCGCTGTTCAGGTTCCTGTGCCAGGGCGAGCTCAGCCCGTACTGGTTCGCGGTGCACGAGGCCGTGATGGAGGAGGGCGACCTGGCACCGGACGCCACCGAAGTCGCCTGGCACGGGTGGCTGACCGGTGACGAGCTGGAGCGGGCCATGACGAGCTGGACGTTCGTCTCGGACAGCCGGGACGCCTATGCCCGTTACCTGGCCCGTCAGCGATGAGTCAGGCCCGGCTGACGCGGCCGGCGACGGCGTGGCCGACCAGCAGGTAGACGACCGCCGGCAGACCGTAGTTGACCACCGTGCGCCAGGTGTCGGACTTGATGTGGAACATGTCCCGCGACCAGCCCGAGAGCCAGTCCGCGGCATTGCGTACCCAGGACACGACGTCGTTGGCCGTGTTGGCGTTGACCAGGAAGAAGGCGATCCAGAGGATCAGGATCAGCGCCATGAGGTCCACGATGATGAGGATGCCGGTCGCCGCCGGGTTTCCTCCATAGCGTCTGGACATGTCCAACTCCTTGCGGTGTCAGGAGGGTTGAGCCTCGGTTCGTGACGGGTGCGCGGCGCCCTGCCGGGCGGATCCGGCCGGGGCGCCGCACGCGATGCGATGAGCGCCGGGCCTACAGGCTGAGCAGGCGCTCCGCGAGCCGGCGGTACTCGCGCAGGGCCATGCGCAGGTCCTCGGTGGCCGCCCCGCCGGTCGTGTCCTGCCAGGACGCCCGGAGCGCGCCACGGCGGTGCCCGAGCGTTTCGATGATGTGCTCGGCGAGGTCGTCGACGGCCGACGCGGCTTCCTCGACGGCCGCGCGCGGCTCGTCCACGAACCCGCCGACCGCGTGCTGGAGCCTGAGCTGAAGCTTGTCTCGTGCGTCGGACCGCACCACGGCCTCGTCGCGCTGCACGGCGTCGCCCTGCTGCCCGGCCTCGTCCAGGGTGGCGGCCGGGTCATGGGATCCGGCACCGGGCAGCGCATCGGATCCCCGTGCGTCCCGTCCGGGCACGTCGCCTTCGGTGACGCCGGGGCCGTCGAGGGAGTGCCCGGCCACGGTCGATCCGGCTACGGGCGATCCGGCGGCGGCCCGCTCGGGTACGACGCGCTCCTGCGCGGCGCGCCCCGGTACGGCCGGGTCGGTGACGCCCGGGGCGCCGCCGGCAGAACGCACGTCGGCGGGTCGCACCTCGGCGGGGCGCTCGTCGAGGGACGGCTGCCGTGCGGGGCGCTCACCCACGCCCTGATCGGGGCCGCTCTGCTCGACGGGCCGGCCGGCGGACGCGGGGCTCTGCGACACGGGCCGCTCGGGCGTGGGCCGCTCCGTCGCGGGCCGGTCGGGTATGGGCTGCTCGGCGTGGGTCATGACTGGCTCCCTCGGGCGGTGTCTCGGTGGTTCAGGTCGTCGCGGGACGTGTGCGACGCATGCCGGTTGTTCCGGGGCGCGAGGGCCCCGGCCTTGTGCCCACGGCGTTCACCGGCGAGGACGGCGAAGAACTCATGGGCCTGCACAAGGGCCTCGCGCAGTTCTTCCGTGCTGCGGCGGCGCCCGTCGGGGTTCTGGGCCACGCCCTGAATCCTGCGGTAGCCGTCGAGGTGGTCGGGGTGGTGCACCGAGAGTGCGGCGAGCTGTTCCCCGGATGCTCCGTCCGGGAAGCCGCGTTCCTGCGCCAGCCGGCCGAGCAGCGCCTCGGCGTCGGCGACCGCCCGCGCCGGGGAATCCACGAACTCCTCCTGGACACGTGCCCATTCGGCGGCGTACCGGCTGCGCGCCTCTGCCGTCGGGGGCTCGACCTTGAGGCTGCCGTAGCGGCGCACCCGCTCGTCGAGGTCCTTCTCCGCCGCCTTGACGTCGCCATGGTGCTGGGCGACCGTCCGTTCGTACTCGGGTCCGAACCGACGGCGCAGCCCGTTGCCGCGGCGTGCGACGAACATGCCGAGGACCACCGCCGCGACAACGATCACCGCGACCGCTATCAGGATGATGACGACACCACTGGACATGGCCTGCCTTCCCGCTCGCTGAACCGCCCCCGTTCCAGGGGCGCTCTGTACGAGTGAGCGCGACGCGGCCGAATAAACCCGGTACGGGCCAAGTGACTTCACGTGGGGGCGGCCAACGCCCTTGCGGGGGTGCCCGGGATGGCCCGCACACACCTGATGCGTGCTCAGGTTGAGCGATCAACCTACGTGCCGGTAACACATGGTTCCCTCCCCCACCTCTCACCCCAACGGGTCACGCGGCTTTCGCCGGGGCCCGACCCCGGAGAGTCTGTTCATAAGCATTCCCCACAAACAGGAGGAAATCGTGCGTATCCGTACCGCACTCGCCGCAACGTTCCTGGCCGCCACCGCCGTGATGGGCGCGGCCGGCGCCGCCGCCGCTGCCGACCCGGTGCCGCCCGTCACGGGCACGGCGGAGAACTCCCCCGGCGTGCTGTCCGGCGACGTCATCCAGGTCCCCATCGGTGTTCAGCTCCCCGTGTGCGGCAACACCATCGACCTCATCGGGCTGCTCAACCCGTCGGCCGGCAACACCTGCAAGAACGACTGACCGGTCACACCGCGTCACTCCGCCCCGGAACCGCGTTCAGGTTCCGGGGCGCTGTCGCGCGATGTGCACCCGCACACGCGTTGACCTCAAGCCATGTCGAGGTCGTACGTTCCTCGCATGAGTATGGAAGCCACCGCGTGGACACAGCTCCACAACGTCATGAACGCGCAGCAGGACAAGCGTCCCTTCAACCGGGCCACCTTGCGCCGCATCGCCGCGTTCGCCGCCCCGCACCGGCGACGCATCGCCCTTTTCCTGGTCGTGAGCGTCGCCACGGCTCTGCTCGCGGTGGCCACCCCGCTGCTGGCCGGGAGGGTCGTCGACGCGATCGTCGGCGGGAAGGAGAGCGGGACCGTCACCCACCTCGCCCTGTTCATCGCGGTGATCGCCGTAGCGGAGGCGGCGCTCGGCATCGTGAGCAGGTGGCTGTCGTCGACGCTGGGTGAGGGACTGATCCTCGATCTGCGTACCGCCGTCTTCGACCATGTGCAGCGGATGCCGGTGGCGTTCTTCACGCGGACCCGCACCGGCGCGCTGGTCAGCCGCCTCAACAACGACGTCATCGGCGCGCAACGGGCGTTCAGCAACACCTTGTCCGGCGTGGTCAGCAACCTGGTGACCCTGCTGCTCACGCTCGCGGTGATGCTCGGCATCTCCTGGCAGATCACGCTGCTCGCGCTGGTGCTGCTGCCCGTGTTCGTGCTGCCCGCCCGCCGGATGGGCACCCGTATGGCGCGCCTCCAGCGAGAGGCCGCGGAGCACAACGCCGCGATGGGCACCCGGATGACCGAGCGGTTCTCGGCGCCGGGCGCGACCTTGATCAAATTGTTCGGGCGCCCCGCCGACGAATCCGCCGAGTTCGCCGCGCGGGCCCGCCGGGTGCGCGACATCGGGGTGCGTACGGCGATGGCACAGTCGGCGTTCATCACCGCGCTGACCCTGGTGTCGGCCCTCGCACTCGCCCTCGTCTACGGGCTCGGCGGCTACTACGCGCTGCACGGCACCCTCGAAGCGGGCGCGGTCGTCTCGCTGGCCCTGCTCCTGACCCGCCTCTACGCGCCGCTCACGTCGCTGGCCGGTGCCCGCGTGGAGGTGATGAGCGCGCTGGTCAGCTTCGAGCGGGTCTTCGAGGTGCTCGACCTGAAGCCGCTCATCGCGGAGAAGCCCGGCGCCCGTGCGGTCCCGCCGGGTCCCGTGTCCGTGGAGTTCCACCAGGTGCGCTTCGGCTATCCCTCCGCGGACAAGGTCTCCCTGGCCTCCCTTGAAGAGGTGTCCAGCCTCGACACCAGGGGCGGCACCGAGGTCCTGCACGGCGTCTCGTTCAGGGCCGAACCCGGCCAGATGGTGGCCCTGGTCGGATCGTCCGGCGCGGGCAAGTCGACGGTCGCCCAACTGCTGCCGCGGCTGTACGACGCCGACGAGGGCACGGTGCGGCTCGGCGGCATCGACGTGCGGGACCTGACCGCGGACTCGATCCGGGACACCATCGGCATGGTCACCCAGGACGGCCATCTCTTCCACGAGTCGGTGCGCGCCAACCTGCTGCTCGCCCGGCCGGACGCGGCCGAGGACGACCTGTGGGACGCGCTGCGCCGCGCCCGTCTGGACGACCTGGTCGCCTCGCTGCCCGACGGCCTGGACACCGTGGTGGGCGAGCGCGGTTACCGGCTCTCCGGCGGCGAGCGCCAGCGCCTGACGATCGCGCGGCTGCTGCTGGCCCGCCAGCGTGTCGTCATCCTCGACGAGGCCACGGCCCACCTCGACAACACGTCCGAGGCCGCGGTGCAGGAGGCGCTCGGCGAAGCGCTGGAGGGGCGGACGGCGGTGGTCATCGCCCACCGCCTCTCCACGGTGCGCTCCGCCGATCACATCCTGGTCGTCGAGGACGGCCGGATCGTGGAGAGCGGGACCCACGACGCACTGCTCGAACTCGGCGGACGGTACGAGGAGTTGTACCGCACCCAGTTCGAGCGCCCCGGCGGCGCGCCCGCCCTGGGCTGACCGGACCGCGGTCCGCCCTGGGCTGACCCGGACCGCGGTAGCCGGGGGGGGGAGCCGGCCCCCCGGGCTGCCCGGTCCGGGCACCTCGCCCGGAGTGCCCGTGGTGCTCAGCCGCCCGGGGCGCCCAGGAGCCGGTCGACGTCGGTGACGGCACCCAGCGCACCGCGCAGGGCGCCGATGGACATGTCGTGCAGTTCGGCCCGGGTGAAGGGCCCGCTCGTGAGCCATTCCACGCACAGCGCCCGCACGAAGACCAGCCAGCTCGTCAGCGCGGCCGAGACCAGGTCCCTGGCCGCGCCGTCGAGCCCGGTCGCGTCGAGCACGCGGCGGCTCAACTCGGCGAGTTCGTCGGTGATGATCGCCTGGATCACCGGGTCGCCCGCGAGCACCCGGTTGGCGGCGAGCACGGTGTTCTTGTTCGCCGCGAAGTAGTCGAAGTGCAGGTCGAGCCCGGCGGACAGCTGCTCGATGAGCGGGCCGGCCGGGTCGATGCGCGTGCCGTCGAGCAGTCGGTGGGAGGCCTGCTGGAAGATCGCGGCGAACAGGGCGCCCTTGTTGGGGAAGTAGCGGTAGAGCAACGCCCGGGAAATACCGGCCCGTTGGGCGACATCCTCCATCAGGACGTCGTGGTACGGCTTCGCCGCGAACAGATGGGCTCCGACGTCGAGCAGCTGTGCGCGGCGCTCGTCGGGGGTCAGCCTGCGGCGCGTGGTCACCGAGCCAGGTTACTTGACGTGTGTCTACCAGCGATCCTATGGTCGCCTTAGTAGACACATGCCTACTAAGGCGAAGGGACTCCACCATGGCGAAGCTCCTCACGTGGCTTTCCTGGGCGATGGGCATCGCCGATGTGGCGATCGGCGCGACGCATCTGGTCGTCGGAATGGATTCGGTGCCCGGCGCCGGCTCGCCCGGCCCCACCGTGGACAGCCTCATGCGGTTCTTCGGGGCGATCTTCCTCGGGTACGGAGTGGCGTGGATCTGGGTCGCACGGCAGTCACCGATCCCCTCCAACGCGGTGCGTCTGCTCGCCGGGATCTTCTTCCTCGGCGGCGCCGCCAGGCTGCTGTCCTGGGCCGCGCTCGGCCGTCCCGACTGGTTCCAGCTCGTCCTGATGGGCATCGAACTCGCCCTGCCGCCGCTCTACTTCTGGCTGGCGCCCGCCGACGAGCGGGACACGGCGGCACGCCGCCGGCGGGCCGAGGAGGCGGCGCTCGCAGCGACGCGCGCGACACCCTGAGGGCCGGCTCCCCCACCGCGCGAGCACCGCGATCCGCCGGATTCCGTACGTGATCGAAAGGTTGCCGAAAGGTAGTCGATCACTAGGGAACGAATCCGGTCGGATCACGGTCTAGTCCGGTGCGCATCGCGAGGCGGTGCACCTGGGCGGCGCCACCGGGCGCGCGTCCGGGACGACCTTTTCCAGAGAGTGTCTTGATCCCATGGGGCTGACCAGTACCACCGCTCTGGCAACGGCCGTGCTCGCCACGGTCCTGCTGTCCCTCCTCGTCGTATGGCAGTGGCCACGGCTCTCGGGGCGGGGCTGGCGGCCGGTGGTGGGGCGGGTGGGCCTGATGTGCGCCGTCCAGCTCCTGCTCTTCTCCTCCGTGGGCCTCGCGGCCAACAAGACGTTCCTCTTCTACGGCTCGTGGGCCGACCTGTTCGGCCGGCAGGACGGCGTGGGGGTTCTCGGCGCGCAGGCGGCCGCGAACCCGGGGATCACGGTGGACGGAAAGCAGAAGGTCGACGTGCCGGGCGCCGGCAAGCCGAGCATCGGCGGCGAGGTGCAGCGGGTGTCGGTGCAGGGGCAGCGCTCCAGAATCGTCACGCCCGCTTATGTCTACCTGCCGCCGGAGTATTTCCAGCAGGGCTACGAGACGAAGAGCTTCCCGGTCACCGTCGTGCTGACCGGCTTCCCCGGCACCGCCGAGAACCTCATCAAGGGGCTGCACTACCCGAAGACGGCGTGGACCCTGTCCAAGCAGAAGAAGACGCAGCCGATGATCCTGGTGATGATGCGGCCCACCGTCGCCCCGCCGCGCAACACCCAGTGCATCGACATCCCGGGCGGCCCGCAGACGGAGACGTTCTTCGCCGATGATCTGCGCAAGGCGATCTCCGGCACGTACCGCGTCGGTACGAAGCCGCGCAACTGGGGCTTCATCGGTGACTCCACGGGCGGCTACTGCGCGCTGAAGATCGCCCTGCAACACCCGGAGGCCTACGCGGCGGGCGTCGGCCTGTCCGCGGACTACGCGCCGGACGTGGACATGGACTCCGGGGACCTGTTCCACGGCAACAAGCACGAGCAGAACCGTTCCGACCTCCTGTGGAGCCTCGACCATCTGCCGCAGGGCAACTCGTCCTTCCTGGTCACCACGTCCCACCAGGGCGAGAGCAACTTCCGGGCCACCCAGAAGTTCATCGCCAAGGTCAAGGAGCCCGCGCGCGTCTCGTCGATCACGCTCGCGTCCGGCGGCCACAACTTCAACACGTGGCTCCGGGAGATCCCGCCGTCCCTGCAGTGGCTCAGCACGCACCTCTCCGCCGAGTGAGCCGATCGTGCCGAACGTGCCGAACGTGCCGAACGAACGGCGCGGGCCCCACGAGCCGAACGAACGGCGCGGGCCGCACGGTGACGTCCTCCCGATCACGCCCCCGTGCTCACACCTGCTCGATCACACCTGTCTGATCACGCCTGTCTGATCACGCCTTCTTGATCTGGACGCGCTTGATGTTCACGGGCAGCGTGGGGAAGCCGTCACCCGGCCCGTTCTGGTCGTCCTCGCCGCCGGCCGCGATCTTCTGCAGGACATCGAGCCCCGCCGTGACCGTCCCGAACGGGGTGTAGGCGGGCGACAGTTTGGTGTCCTTCCACACGAAGAAGAACTGACTGCCGTTGGTGTCGGGGCCGGCGTTGGCCATAGCCACCGTTCCGGCCGGATAGGTGGCCCCCGTCAGGTTCTCGTCCGGGAAGGAGTATCCGGGCCCACCGCTGCCCGTGCCGGTCGGGTCGCCGCACTGCAGCACGTACAGCCGCGCGGTGGTGAGCCGGTGGCAGTGCGTGCCGTTGAAGTAGTCCTTCTCGGCGAGGAACCGGAAGGAGTTGGTCGTGCAGGGCGCCTTGTCGGTCAGCGCCTTGAAGGTGACGGCGCCCTGGCCGGTGCGCAGCGTCGCCTTGAAGGGCCGGGCCGCCTTGACCGGGTCGAACTTCGGAATCCCCTTGTAGTTGTCGGCGGGGACCGCCGGAGTGTAGGCGCAGCCGGCGGCCGGTGCGGGCGCGGTGGCCGCGCCGGCCTGTGTTGCCGTGGCGAGCGGGATCAGGACGACAGCGGCGAGCAACGCGCCTTTTCTGCGGAGCATTTGACGGCATCCTTCCGAAGGAATGAGCGTGACATGGCCGCATCATTCCTTCTTGGCGGCCCGCGCGCCATGCCGCCTCACGCGTGATCCCGCGCCCCAGGCGCCACCAGCCCGGCGCCACCAACCGCACCGGCATTGGTCACATCAACTGCCCTACACACTAAGGAAGTTCTTCACTGCGGATGGAACGGATCGGCACGATCCGCTGTCCTACAGGGCGCACCACCCAAAGGGAAGAAAAGGGGAACAGCATGTACGTATCCGGCATGCGCAGGGCCGTCGTCGCGGGCGCCGTCGCAGCACTCGCGGGGTCGGGGGTCCTGTTCGCAGCGGGCGGGGCGTCGGCGGCGACGCCGACGGCCGACGGCACGCCTGCCGTCCAGACGGCGGGCGCCGCACCGGCGGCGGCCGAGCCCAAGGGCAAGATCGTCGCCAACGGCGGCCTGTGGGTCCACCAGGAAGCGAACACCACCTCCAAGCGGCTCACCCTGCTGCCCAATGGAACGGTCACCGCACTCCAGTGCAAGAAGACCGGCCAGAACGTGGACGGCAACAAGCTCTGGTACCGGCTCGGAGCGGGCAAGTCCGGCTGGATCGCCGCACGCTACGTGCAGAACCTGGCGGCCGTTCCGTACTGCAAGTGAAGTGAATCGAGGCGTCAACGGCCGCTCGGCCAGCGGCCGTTGACGTGTCGCACCCGTATCACCCCGCGCCATCCGCACAGCCGCCCGACCAGTGGCCGTCGACATGGCCACCCGCACGCCACCACCGGCCGCCGGGCGGCCGTGAGCCCGTGACGCCCGTCGGCGGCGCACCGGGCGCCTCGCGATTCACCCGCGGCGGAGCCTTCCGCTTTTTGTTTCCCCCAAGTTTCCCCCCGGCACCTGTACATACGGCTACCCATCAGTAGTGTGTGCCCGCGCGGCCGCTTCCGAAGGCTGCCGCGCCATCGACCGTCAGCGTCACCAGGGGGATCCCACATGCGCGGAATGAGCCGGCGTCAGTTCGTCACCAGGATGTCCGCCGCGGCCGCGGGGGCCGCGCTGTGGTCGGCGACGGCGCAGGACCGGGCCCTGGCGGTGACCGCCGCGCGGGCCGTACGCATCGGTGGAACCACGCTGGAACAGGCCGCGGCACCCGTCGGAACCGGCGCGTACAAGCGCCTGGTGGCCGGCCCCGGCTGGCCGCTCGTGGTCCGCGGCGAGCTCGCCGGCGCCGTCGCGGGCCGGGACGACCGGCGCACCGGGCTCGCCTCCTTCGTGCAGTTCACCGACCTGCACCTGGCGGACACCGAGTCGCCGGTCCGGTTCGAGTATCTGGCCCAGTACAACGACAGCGCCTACCGCCCTCAGGAAGCCCTCACGGTGCGCGGCGCGTCCTCGCTCGTCGAGCGGGTCAACTCGGTGCGCCAGGGACCGTACACCGGGCTGCCGTTCAGCACGGTCATGGCCACCGGTGACAACACCGACAACCACGAACTCATCGAGCTCGACTGGTACTTGAGCGTCATGAGCGGCGGCCGCGTCACCCCGAGCAGCGGTGACACCGCCCGGTACGAAGGCGTGCAGAACTCCGGGAGCGCCTCCTACTGGAACCCCGAGCTGTCCTTCCAGGACACCTACAAGGCCAAGGGGCTCCCGCAGATACCCGGCTTCCTCTCCGGCGCGACCCGCGCCTTCGACGCACCCGGCCTCGACGTGCCCTGGTACACGACCGTCGGCAACCACGACGACAGCATCGAGGGCAGCCTGCCCGACCTCGGCCTGCTGAACGATCTGTACACCGGCGACCGAAAGATCGAGGGCTGCGACGACGCCACCGCGGCGAAGCTCGCTACCGCCCTGCGCCACGACCCGGCCCAGGCGGTGATCCTGCTCGGCACGTTGCTCGGCAAGGGCGGGGCCATCCGCAAGGTGACCCCGGACGAGCGCCGTCGCCCCTTCACCCCGGCCGAGTTCGCCAAGGCGCACCTGGACCCGGCGTACGCCGGCGCCGGCCCGGTCGGCCACGGCTTCACGTCCGACGCGGCCCACAGCGGCCATCTGTACTACACCTTCCCGCTCGCGAACGGGGTGCTGGGCATCAGCCTGGACACCACCAACCGGGCCGGATTCGCGGACGGTTCACTCGGCACCGCTCAGCTCGCCTGGCTCGAAGCGGTCCTGAAGTCGCACAGCGGCCACTGGTACGACACCGACGGGCATGTGGTGCGCGGCGGTTCGAACGACTCGCTCATCGTGGTGTTCAGCCACCACACGAGCACCACCATGGGCAACCTGCTGCCCGACCCGTACCACCCCTTCGAGGGGCGCCACGACGGCAACGCTCTGGTCTCGCTGCTCCAGCGCTACCCGAACGTGGTGGCCTGGGTGAACGGCCACACCCACGAGAACCGGATCACCCCGCACGGCCACGCGGTCCCCGAGCGCGCCTTCTGGGAGATCAACACCGCGTCGCACGTCGACTATCCGCAGCACGCCCGGATCATCGAGATCGCGGACAACGGGGACGGGACGCTCTCCTTGTTCACCACGCTCATCGAGTCGGCCGCGCCCTACACGACGGACTTCGGCGACACCTCCGACCGCGGACTCGCCGCCCTGTACCGCGAGTTGTCGTACAACGACCCCTATGGCACGCCGACCGCCAGGCTCGGTTCCTCCATCGACCACAACACCGAGCTGCTCCTGGCCCACCCGGCCAAGTAGCCGCTCACCTCGCGGGCCCAGCGAGCACCGACCGTGGCGCCGACTTGAGGCCGTCCCGGCGTCGTAGCCGTGGTGTCGGCGGCGTGTCGGGGACTGTAGGCCGGGTGTCGGTGGGAGACGGCACCGTGGAGGAGTCAGGCCGGGTGTCCCGCCCGGCCGTCGGTTGGTGAAGGGGATTCCCCATGCATGACGTCGTGATTGTGGGTGCCGGCCCCGTGGGTCTGTTCCTCGCCTGCGAGCTGGGCCTCGCGGGCTGTTCCGTCCTGGTACTGGAGCGTGAGCGCGAAACCGGCTCTCCGTCAAAGGCGATGCCGCTCGGTCTGCGGGGCCTGTCCGCGGCGTCGATCGAGGCGTTCTACCGGCGCGGGATGCTGGACCGGCTGGTCACGGCATCGGGTGCCGACCACATCCCCGGCTCCGACGTCGTCACCGGCGTCGAGGCGGGTCCTGCCGCACGCGCATGGCCGCCCAGGCGCGGTGGGGGCCATTTCGCCGGCATGATGCTCGACCCGGCGCTGATGGACGACACCGCCATGCCGTACCGGCTTCCCACCCCGGCGACGGGGCCCATGGTGACCCACCTCGAAGCGGTGGAGACACTGCTGTCCGAGCAGGCGTCCCGGCTCGGCGTGGACATCCGGCGCGGCGTCACGGTGACCGACATCGCCCAGGACGACGAGGGTGTGGTGGCACGGGCGGGTGAGCACGCGTACGAGGCGCGCTGGCTCGTCGGCTGTGACGGCGGGCGCAGTACGGTGCGCGGGCTCGTGGGCTTCGCCTTCACCGGTACGGAACCGCAGTTCACCGGCTACGCCCTGCATGCCACCGTGGCCGAACCCGAGAAGTTGGAGTTCGGGTTCACGCTGACGCCGACGGGCATGTACCTCCAGCTCTCGCCGGGACACATCGGCATGATGGACTTCGACGGCGGTGCCTTCGACCGCTCGCGGCCACCCACGCGGGACCACCTCCAAGCGGTGCTGCGCCACATAGCGGGCACCGACGTGACCCTGAGCGATGTGGCTCTCGCCTCCAGTTTCACCGACCGGGCGATGCAGGCGACGACCTACCGTCAAGGACGCATCCTGCTCGCGGGGGACGCGGCTCACATCCATTCCCCGCTCGGCGGGCAGGGACTCAATCTCGGCATCGGCGACGCCGTGAACCTCGGGTGGAAACTCGCGGCGACCGTGCACAAGCACGCACCGGACGGGCTGCTCGACACGTACACCCGCGAGCGGCACCCCATCGGCGCGGCCGTGCTCGACTGGTCGCGCGCCCAGGTGGCGGTCATGCGACCCGACCCACATGGCCGAGCGATCCAAGATGTGGTGCGCGACCTGATCGCGACCCCCGACGGAGCGGCCTATGTGTCCGAGCGGCTGTCGGGCGCGTGGATCCGCTACGACCTCGGCGACGAGCACCCGCTCGTCGGTCGCGGCGTCCCGGAGTTCTGCCTCGCTGACGGTACCCGCCTCGCCGATCTGACGCGGGACGGACGGGGCGTCGCGCTCGATTTCAGCGACGACCGGCGCCTGCGCGATGCGGCGCGGGGCTGGGAGACCCGGATCCGGTACGCGGCCGGTCCCGCGAAGGACGACCTGGGCCTGGGCGCCGTGCTGGTCAGGCCCGACGGCGTAGTGGCCTGGGCCGGCGATCGCGTCCCCGACCGGCCGGCGTTCGAACGAGCGGCCGGGCAGTGGTTCGGCGGCCCCGAGACCTGAGCAGCCCCGGCCCCTCCCGCCTTCGTCGCGCCGGGGCCTCCATGCTCGGCCTCCGCGCTCGGCCTCCGCGATCGGCCCGCGCACCCGGAGCCCCTGGAGCGCGCCCGGCCCTGGGCACCCAGCCTCCCGACGGCCGTGTCCGCCTGGCGCGACGGCGGCGGGGGCGGTCCACTGGGAGGGCCCGAGCCGTACGCCCCGCACCGAGGAGTAGACCTGCGATGGCGGATACCCACCACGTTCTGCTGATCTCCTTCGCCCGTCCCGAGCGGTGCCGTTCCGCCTACGAGGAAGCGGTCTCGCTGCCGGGGCTGCGCCAGGCGGCGGTCCTTGAACGGTCGGCGGACGGCGTCCTGGACGTGCCGGAGAACCATGTGCGGGGTGCGGGAGTGCCGACGGTGGGCGGTGGACTGGTCGGTGGTCTCGTGGGGCTGCTGGGCGGCCCGATCGGAGTGCTCCTGGGCAGCGCGGCGGGAGCCGCCCTGGCCAACGCGGCGGAGAACCGTCAGCTCATGGAGGACGGCGCCGGACTGATCATGCTCAGCGGCCGGGTCGAGGACGGGGCGTCCATGCTGGTCGTCGATCTGCACGAGTCCTCGCAGCAGCCGGCCGACGAGCTGGCCCGGCGCCATGGCGGCAGCCTGGAACGCCTGTCCGCCGAGGAGTTCACCGCTCAGGTCGAGGCGGCGGAGCGGGCTGCCGAGGAGAGCGGAACGGCGTGAGCCACCGGCGTGCCCCGGGCAGGCGGCCCGCTCCCCCGTCTCCCGGCCTGCGAGGAGTGACCTCACCCACGTCCACCGGAACTCGCGTGCGCCCGACCGCCCCGGCGGCTACCGTGGACGTCATGAAGGTCATCATCTGTATCGGCAACTCGACCGCGCGAGCGACCAGCTCGCCGGTTGCCGCCGCCTGACCTCATTTCCCACTCCCCCGGCGACCGGAAACGGCCCGCCGGTGGATCGTCGGACTCCCGTTCCGAAGCCTGTGCGCATCCCACGCCGACCGCGGTCCCTTTCCGGCTGCCCCGCAGCGAAGGAATCCCGCAGTCATGAACACCGAACACGTCATCCGCACGTTCGTCGAGTACTTCCAGGACCGGGGCCACCGGCGCATCACGGGGTCGACGCTGCTTTCGCCGCCCGGCGACTCCGTCCTGTTCACCACCGCCGGCATGCATCCCCTCACTCCCTACCTGGAGGGCCGGCCCCATCCGCTCGGCCGGCGCCTGGTCAATGTGCAGCGCTGTCTGCGCACCACGGATCTGGACGAGGTCGGCGACTCCACCCATCTGACGGTCTTCGAGATGCTCGGCACCTGGTCGCTCGGGGACTACGACGGTTCGCGGAGCATCGAATGGGGCCACGACCTGCTCGTCGAGGGACTGGAAGTGGACCCGGGTCTGCTGTACGCCACGGTGTTCGGCGGCGACGAACGCTCCGGCCCCGACACCGACTCCCTCCGGACCTGGCAGGAGCGCGGCGTCCCGGTCGAGTTGACCACCGGGGAGAACTGGTGGTCCAACGGTCCGACCGGCCCCTGCGGCCCCGACACGGAAATCTTCGTCTGGACGGGAGAGGGCCCGCCGCAGTCGACACCGACCGGCGACGAGCGCTGGGTGGAGGTGTGGAACCACGTGATGATGCGTTACCGCCGCGGCGACGACGGCACCCTCGGCCTGCTGCCACAGCCGAACGTCGACACCGGGCTCGGCCTTGAGCGGCTCGTCGCCGTCCTCCAGGGCAAGGAGTCGGTCTTCGAGACCGATCTGTTCGAGCCGTGGATGCGTACGGTGCCGTCACTGTGGCAGCTGCCGGAACAACCGCTGCGGGTGGTCTGTGACCACCTGCGGTCCGGCATCGTCGTGATCGGCGACGGTGTCCTGCCGTCCAACACCGGGCGCGGATACGTGCTGCGAAGGCTCGTCCGGCGGGTACTCACCACGCTGTGGCGGGACGATCCGTCCCGCACCCTCGGTGATCTGCCGGAGGAACTGTTCCGGCACACCCTGGACCACTTCGGACAGAACGGGCCCAGCGGTCGGGTGCGCGAGGTGCTGCTGGACGAGGAGCTGCGCTTCACCAGGCTCCTGGAACGGGGCCGCCACATCCTGTCCCAACCCCGCTTCTCCACTCAGCTCGACGAGGAGGACTACAGCTACCTGCACGACACCCACGGGCTGCCCCGCGACCTCGTGCTCGGCCTGCGCGGGGACGCCCTGGGGTGAGTCATTCATCGGCCGGCGCCGGGGCGGGGCCCGTGTCAAGGCCCCGCCCCCGTCGGAACGGGCCGCCCCGCGGCCGGGACCTTAGACTCGGCGAATGGCAAAGTACTTCGACGTGCACCCCGACAATCCCCAGCGGCGCACCATCAGCAGTGTGGCCGACAGCATCCGTTCCGGCGCGCTCGTCGCCTACCCGACCGACTCCTGCTACGCGTTGGGCTGTCAGATCGGCAGCCGTGACGGCATCAACCGGATCCGGTCCATCCGTGCTCTGGACGACCGCCACCACTTCACCCTGGTATGCGAGAACTTTGCCCAGCTGGGTCAGTTCGTGCAGATCGACAACGACGTGTTCCGCGCCATCAAGGCGGCGACGCCCGGCAGTTACACGTTCATCCTTCCCGCGACGAGGGAGGTGCCGCGGCAGTTGCTGCACCCGAAGAAGAAGACGGTCGGCGTCCGCATCCCCGACCACGCCGTGGCTCAGGCCCTGCTCGCCGAGCTCGGCGAACCGCTGCTCTCCAGCACCCTGCTGCTGCCCGACGAGGACGAGCCGATGACGCAGGGCTGGGAGATCAAGGAACGCCTCGATCACGTGGTGGACGCCGTCCTGGACTGCGGGGACTGCGGCACCGAGCCGACGACCGTGATCGACTTCTCCAGCGGCGAGCTGGAGATCGTACGCCGGGGAGCGGGCGACACCTCGCGCTTCGAGTAGCCACCAGCGGCCGCCCGCTCCCCGGAGCCCGGAGCCCGTACCACCGCACCGGCCGACGACCGCTCCGACGGCGCCGGCCGCCGGGATCTCAGTCCCGGCGGGGGCCGACGACGGTGCTGCCGTCGTGCACGGTGATCGCCTGGGCGGGGCAGGCGTCGGCCACGTCCAGGATGCGTTCGTCCGGCTCGATCCCGTCGGGCAGCACCCGCGCGTGCTCGCCGTCGAGGGCGAAGACGTCGGGTGCGGCCCCGGCACACATGCCCGAGGCCAGACAGAGGTGTGGATCCACACGTACGGTCCAGGTCATGGCGCTCACCACGCGACCGGCATGACGCGCGGGCCCCGGACCAGCATCTCGGACTTCCAGGTGACGTCGCCTGCCAGTTTCAGGCCGGGGAAGCGGGTGATGAGCGCGCTCAGCGCCTCCTGCAGCTCCAGCCTGGCCAGCGGGGCTCCCAGGCAGTGGTGGACGCCGTGGCCGAAACCGAGGTGTTGGTTGCCCTCGCGGCTTATGTCGAGCACTCCGGGGGCGGTGAAGCGCAGCGCGTCGCGGTTGGCGGCGCCGGTCGCCACCAGGACCGGTGTGCCGGCCCGCACCAGGGTGCCGCCCACCTCGACGTCCTCGGTGGCGTACCGGGGCTGGCTCGCTCCGCTGCCCAGCGGCACGAACCGCAGCAGTTCCTCCACCGCGTTGGCGACGAGTTCCGGCCTCGTCCGCAGCTGCGCCAGCTGGTCGGGGTGGTCCAGCAGGGTCAGGGTGAAGTTGGGAATCTGGGATGCGGTGGTCTCGTGTCCCGCCACCAGGACCGCCACGCACAGATCGACGAGTTCCAGCTCGGAGAGGCGGTCGCCGCCGTCGCGGGCCTCGATGAGCGCGGTCATCAGGTCGTCCTGCGGCTCCTGCCGGTGCATGGCGATCAACTCGCCCATGTAGGCGCGCAGTTCCTCGCGGTTCGCCTCGAACTCCGCTGCGGTGAGGGAGCTCGTGGACAGGGCCGCGTCGCTCCACACCCGAAAGCGCGGGCGGTCCTCGGTGGGCACGCCGAGCAGGCGGCAGATCACCGCGACCGGCAGCGGCAGCGCATAGGTGTCCACCAGGTCGGCGGGCGGGCCCGCCGCTTCCAGGTCGTCGAGCAGGCTCGCGGTGAGATCGCGCACCTGCGGCCGCAACTTCTCGACCTGACGGACGGTGAACGCCCGCGCCACCAGGGAACGCAGCCGGGTGTGATCGGGCGGGTCCATGCCGAGGATCCCGCTGTTGGTGCGCCCTTCGGACTGGCGGGGTTCGTCGTGCAGGACACCCACGGCCCGGCTGAAGCGCTGGTCGCCGAGGACGAGCCTCGCGTCCGCGTAACGGGTGACGAGCCAGGCGGACTCGCCGTACGGCATCTGGACCCGTAACAGGCCGGGCAGTTCGCGTACGCGCTCATAGGCGTCGGCGAGCTGAAGCCCGTCGGAGGTGTTGAAGGGGTAGGCGAGGGGTGTGGTGTCGGCTGTCGTCACTGCGGCCTCCCGGATGTAAGCAGCTGCTTACAACGGTAGGGCGGCCCCTCCGGGCGGTCAACGGCGCATTGTGGCCGTTATCCTGACGGGCCGTCTGAGAGGACCGACCCCATGGATCACGCCCCTGATGCGCCCGGCGCGCCCGTCGGCGAGCGCCGCCGCGACGCCGGAGCCACCCGGCGTCGGCTGCTCGACGCCGCCCGTGACCTGTTCGCGGAGCGCGGCTACGAAGGGACGACGGTCCGCGACATCGCGGAGCGGGCCGGGGCCAACCAGGCATTGCTGTTCCGGTATTTCGGCTCCAAGCAGGGCCTGCTCACGGAAGTCGTCGCCCAGGGCGGCCTGGAACAGCTGCACGCCACGCCGCCGGAGGAACTCTTCGAGACGGCGCTTCGTTCGATGCTGACGAGCAGCGCGGCCGGGACCGCGGACCGCTCCCTGGAGGTCTATCTGCGGTCGATGGGCCGGGGCGACGAGGCGACCGGGACACTGCGGGAGCTGGGCGAGCAGTACCAGAGCGCGCTGGCCGCGCTCTCCGGCGCCGCGGACGGGGCGCTGCGTGCGGATCTGGCCATGGCCTGGCTGCTCGGCATCGGCCTCATGCGGACGGTCGTCGCGCGCGAGCCGCTGGCGAGCGCGGATCCGGACACCGTCTGTCGCCTCGTGGTCGACACGCTCGACCACCTGTGGTCGGCTCCCCCCGAGAGCGATCCGCGATGACGCTCGCCCCTCATCAACTCCGCCCGGGACAAAGGGATATGCGCGCCCTCGGCACACCGAGACGTACGACGACGGACCGGGCTCGGGGTGCGGAGCCGGACCGGGCCGAAGCCGGCCGGGGCGGGTCCGGACCGGGCGGGTCCGGTCCCGGCCTGAAGCCGGCCGCGGCGGGTCCGGTCCCATCCGGCGTCGTACGCCTCGACGGACGCGCTATTCGGTGACGCGGACCGCGCCCGACGGGCAGAGACTGCCGGCCTGGCGGGCGGCGGCCTGCTGCGCCCCGTCGGGATCGGGGGTGATCACATCGACGAGGCCGTCGTCGTCCTGGTCGAAGACGCCGGGCGCGGTCAGCGCGCACAGTCCGGCGCCGACACAGACGTCCCGGTCCGCTGAGACCCGCATGGGCCCTCCTTTCCTCCCGGTCACCAAGTGACCGGGAGTTCGTTGACGCCCTGGATCGTCGAGCCGGGGCGCAGCGTCAACTGCTCCACGGGGACGGCCAGGCGCAGGGTCGGAATTCGGTCGAACAGGGTGGTGAGGATGACTTCGAGTTCGAGGCGGGCCAGATTCTGGCCGAGGCACTGGTGCACGCCATAGCCGAAGGAGAGGTGGTGGCGGGCCGAGCGGTGCACATCGAGGCTGTCCGGGTCCGCGAACACCGAACTGTCGCGATTGGCGATGGAGTTGGTGACGATCACCCCTTCGCCGGCGCGGATGAGCTGCCCGTCGATCTCGATGTCGGCGGTGGCGAAGCGGCCGCCCGCGATGTCGGCGATGGCCAGCACGCGCAGCAGCTCCTCGACCGCTCCCGGCACCAGGGACGGGTCGGCACGCAGGGCGGCGTGCTGGTCGGGGTGTTCGAGCAACGTGATGACGCTGAGCGATGTCATCGAGGCCGTGGTCTCGTGGCCGGCGACGAGCAGCAGCAGCGCGGTGGAGATCAGCTCGTCGCGGTCGATCTCACCGTCCGCCAACTGGTGTGCCACCAGCTTGTTGAGGAGCCCGGTGCCGGGTTCGGACTGCATCTTGGTGATCAGCCCGTCCAGGTAGCGCTCGAAGTCGTCCCGGGCGGCGACGGCGCCGGCGGCGTCCACGGCCTGCACAAGACGCCTGCTCGCGTCCTGGAAGAACTCGTGGTCGGCGTACGGGACGCCGAGCAGATGGCAGATCACCATGGACGGTACGGGCAGCGCGAACTGACTGACCAGGTCGGCGGTGGGCCCGGCGGCGAGCATGTCGTCGATGAAGCCGTGCACGATGCGTTCGACGTCCGGACGCATCCCCTTGATGCGCTTCACCGTGAACTCACTGATCACCATGCGCCGGCGCGTCCCGTGCTCCGGAGGGTTCATGCCGATGAACGCGGGGCGGCCCTGACGGAACGCCTTGAGGCGCGGGGAGGTGCTGGGGAAGTCGGCGTGCTGACGGTCGGAGGACAGCCGGGGATCGGCGAGTAACGCGCGCGCCGCCTCGTGCTTGGTCACCACCCAGGCGCGTCGTCCGTCATAGAGCGTCACGGGGCGCAGCGACTCCGGCTCGTCCCGCAACTGGCTGTAGGTATCGGGCAGTTGGTAGGGACACGTACGGTCCGCCGGAAAGGCCGGGGCCTCCTGCGGCGTGGGGAACGGTGTGGCGTGCTCTGTCATCTCGGTCATCGAAACCCTCGAAACCTCAGACGTTAAAGAACGGACTGTTCTCTAAGTTGGAGGCTAGGCTGTCCCCCCTGGAGAACGCAACGGCCCCTATGCGACAGACACAGGAGGCGGGGGTGCCCAACCGTGCCGAACCGGCCACCGGACCACCCCTTGACCACCGCAAAGGCCCGCGCCGTCGCGGCGAGGAGCTGGAAAGCGCCATTTTGCTGGCGACTTTGGACGAGCTCGCCGAGGTCGGCTACGCCTCACTGACCATGGAGCGGGTGGCCGTCCGGGCCCGTACCGGAAAGGCGGCCGTCTACCGCCGCTGGCCGAGCCGGGCCCAACTGGTCGTGGACGCCTGCAAGGTGGGGAAGATCTCCGAGGTCGATCTCCCCGACACCGGTGAACTGCGCGGCGACGTACTGCTCCTGCTCCGGCAGATGGCGGCCACCATGGCCACTCCGCTCGGCGACATCATGCGAGGGCTCCTCGCGGAGATGACCCGCGATCCCGAACTGGCCGAGCTGATCCGCCAGCGCATCCACACCGTGCGGCCCGCCACGATCCGGGTCGTCCTCGAACGCGCCGTCGCCCGTGGCGAGGTGGAACCGTGGGTGCTGACCTCCCGGCGGGCCACGGTCGCGACCGATCTGTTGCGCAATCAGTTCCTGCTGTTCGGCGCCCCCGTGGAGGACGAGGTCATCACGGACATCGTCGACGACGTGTACCTTCCGCTGCTGCTGACCCCGCCCCCCTGCCGGCGGGCGCACACCCAAGTGGCCGACGAGGCGCACTAGTTGACGATGTCGAAGAAGCACGCGGGCCGCGGGTGCCGGTCTTCGCCGAAGCGAGTGGCGGCACCCGCGCTCGCGTCCTCCGCCGCGCGAGGCGCTACTTCAACGGCAGGTGCTACTTCTACGACAGGTGTTGTGTCTGCGGCAGGTGCTACTTCAGGCGGGCGACGATCTTGTTCATCTGCTCGATCTCGGCGTTCTGCGCGGCGATGACGTTACCGGCGAGGCGCTTCGCGTCCGGGTTGTCGCCCTTCTTCTGCTCGTCCTTGGCCATGGCGACCGCGCCCTGGTGATGGCCGATCATCAGGGTGACGAACTTCCGGTCGAAGTCCTTGCCCTTGGCGGAGGTGAGATCACGCATGTCCCGATCGGACATCATGCCGGGCATGGCGGAGGCGCCGCCCGTGCCGCCCGAGCCGTGGTTCATCCCCGGCATGTCCCCCATCGAGGCCGAGGACGAAGCCGAGGCCGACGGCGAGGCCGGGGACGAAGGCAGCGGCTTGCCCCAGGACTTCAGCCAGCCCTTCATCGTGTCGATCTCGGGGTCCTGGGCCTTCTCGATCGCGGCGGCCAGATTCCTGACCTCCGGGTCGGCCGCACGCCCGCCGGCGAGCCGTGCCATCTCCAGCGCCTGCTGGTGATGCGGGATCATCTGCTGAGCGAACGCCACGTCCGCGTCGTTGAACGGGCCGGCGGAGTGCGCGGCGCCGGAGGACGGGGTGGTGGCCGGGCCGTGGTGCATGCCGGCCGTCGCGGAGTCGCCGGACCCGGAGTCGCTGGACGAACCGCATGCCGTCAGCGCCAGCGCGAGAAGGGCGACGGCCCCGACGGTCGTGAGAGTGCGGCGACGGGCGAGGAAGCGGGAGGTCTGGGAGGCGGCGCTCTGGGAGCCGGAGGCCTGGGAGGCAGCGGTGTGGGAGGCAGCGGTGTGGGAAGCGAACATCGAAAGGTTCCTTCGGGTGGGTGCGCCCCTGGTGGGGCACGGAAACGGACGGAGAACGTGACCGGGCCGGCCGGGAGCCTGGCCGGCCGCGTCCGTCACGTCCGCGCGACGCACACCTGAAGGAGCAGACCTCTGCCGCCGAGCGGCGGTCCGCGCCGAGCCGAGCGCCGAGCGGGGTCCCGCGAGTTCCCGTACCACCAGGACCACCAGGCCGAGCAGGGCGAGCAGGCCGGTAGCGGCCAACGGCAACCGCTCGCGGGCGGGGGTGGACACACACAGTTCCCCGGCCGCCACGGTGGCGACCGGGGCGGCGTGCTGTCCGGGATGTGCGGGGCGTCCGGGGTGTTCGGCCGCCGGAGCGGACATAGGCGCGTGCCCCATGGTCAGGGACGCGCTCATGGGCGCCGACATGGCCGTCGGTCCATGGCAGCCGGCAGCTGCGCTCGCCGGAGCCCCGTGCATGGAGAACAGCCCGAACAGCACGGCACACAGCACGGTCAGCCGGGACGGACCCGCCGCCCTGTCCGTGCGCCGTCGATCCACTGCCGCCCCGGTCCTCTCACTCGTACGACTGCCGCGTTCCGGCCCGAGGATACCCCCACCGGGTTTAGTCGTCGGGACCTCGGCCCCGGCGTGGCCCCCTCTCGGACGATCATCCCGAGCGGCACGTGCCGCACCCCTGCCATGTCTGTGCGCTCGGCCGAAATAACCAGGTCAGTGGTGGAATTTGGGCTGGTCCGCACCAGGGGTGGGCTATGTTTTGAGCACACATGGCACGAGAAGGAGGCCCGTCGGTGTCATCGGGGCAGCAGGTACGCGCCCAGTCGGCTGCGATCACGCCGAGCGGGCACTCCGCGCACCACGAGCGTGTCCCGGCGGACCGGGTCCGCGCGCTGTTCGACGGACACCGTCTCTCCCCCGGTCAGCGGCGCATCGCCCAGTACCTCATCGACCATCTCACCGACGCCGCCTTCCTCTCGATCACCGAACTCGCCGAACGGGTCGGCGTGAGCCAGCCGTCCGTGACGCGTTTCGCCGCGTCGCTCGGCTACAGCGGCTACCCCGCCCTGCGCGAGGCGCTGCAGCCGATCGCCCTGAGCGCGGTCGCCGGCACGCCCGAGGGCCGCGAGGAGAGCCGGCACAACGAGCTCCAGGCCGCGGTGGACGCCGAGATCGAGAACCTGGAGAACGTGCGTCGCCTGGTCGCCGACACCACGCAAGTCCTCGAGATCGGCCGCGAGCTTGCCCTCTCGGTGCCGCTGACCGTCCTTGGCCTGCGCATCTCGGTGTCCCTTGCCGAGTACTTCGCGTACGCGGCCCGGCGCATCCACCCCGATGTGCGACTGGTGACGCGCGGCGGCAGCGTCGCCTACGACGCGCTGTTGCAGTCCCGCTCGGCGGGCGGGACCTGGGTACTGGCGTTCGCCATGCCGCGGCACGCCAAGGAGACGCTGGCGGCGATGCGCGCCGCCCGCAGCGCCGGACTGCGCATCGCGCTGGTCACGGACACGACCCTCGGCCCGCTCGTCGAGGAGGCCGATGTCGCGCTGACCGCCGGTACCGGCTCCCGGCTGGTGTTCGACTCGTACGCGGCGCCCGGTGTCCTCGCCGCGGCCATCCTGCAGGCGATGGCGGACGCGGATCCCGAGCGGACGCAGGCGCGGCTCGAGGAGTACGAGCAGGCCGCCGACAAACACGGATTCTTCCTCTAACGGGGCCGTCAGCCTTCCGATTGTTCCCTCAGGGCCGGATTCGCCCCGTCGGTCCGCAGGATCTTCACACCATCACGGCGCATGAAATTTTTCATACCCTTGTTTACTCAACGGTATATATGTTTACTGAGCCGTGGCGGCCATCGCTCCCCCCACGCCAAGGAGAGCGACCCCAGTCCCTCTGAGAACGAACTTCCGGCGTGACGCCCTCCTCCTCACGTCGCGCCGGATGTCCGATCCAGGCAGTCGGATCCGATGGCCCCCGTGGCGGCCCCGGCTAACCCCTGAGCCGGGGCCGCCCATCACCTCTCGATCAGAGTCGGCACCCACCGGAAGCGACGAGCATGCCTCCTACGGCCCCCACCACCACGCTGAGCCCGGACTGGCCCTGCCAGGTAAAACCGCCCGGGAGCCGTGACTGGGAACGCACCGCCACACGCTGGCTGCGCGACCTGCTGCCGGCCCGCTACGCCGGTTACTCACCCCTGGTGCGCCACCACGTGCTGTTGGCCCGGCACGCCCAGATCCAGGTGCAGCACGAGATCCGCGCGGTGCGCGTCGCGCTGCAGACCAGCCGCGCCGAACTGCCCACGCTGGGCGTCGCCCCGGCCGTCATCGAGAACACCATCAGGATGTACGCGATGGAACTGGAACAACTGGGCCGCCTGGCCCGGGGCGTCCGGCTCGTCATGGAAGCCCTCGTGGACGACGGCGTGCCGCCCCGCAGGTCACCCGCGCAGCGACGGTGAGCGGGTGACCGTCCGGGCGGGCACGGCGAGGGACGTCGTACGCACACCCGACTCCCACGCCCGAGGCCCGCACCCCGCGCGCCTGCCCCCGCCCGACATGCGATCTACCGGGACGCGTGGAAGCGTGGAGGTGGCTCAATCCCGACGTGCCCATCAGGGGGCGACCACCATGAGCAAGAAGCAGACCCGCCAGAACCGGGGAGCGCGCACCGGCGGCCACGATCGCAGCGCCACCCCCGAGACCAGCGAGCAGCCGAAGACCCCCGGCACACCGGAGCGATCGCTCCCGACGCCCGAGGTCGCGCACAAGCACCCGCGGAAGTTCGGACACAACTAGGCGGCTTTGGTTCGCGAGAACACGACCTGACCCTGGGGACGTGCGGGTGGTGTCGGGAAACCGCCGGAAGCCACTCGTTCGCCCTGTTGGGGCCGAGCACACACGGCCGTTCGCCCGTCACCCTCCGACCGCCGCCCTCCGGCCGTCGTCAGAACGCGGAATTCGCCACCCAGTGCCTGAGCAGGGCCTCGTCCCCGGACGATGTGAGGGCCCGCGTCGTGAGGTCCAGGCGCCCGTACAGGAACAGCAGCAGGTCGGCGGCGGCCCCTTCGACGGTGGCGTCGGCGAGAGCGGTGTCGGCGAGGGGGACGCCCGCCGCGTCGGCCGGAATCGGGTCCAGTCCGAAGCCGTCGGGGCGCAGACGCACCAGCCAGTCCCCCGCCCGGTCGGTGCAGCGGAAGCGAATGCCCTCGCCCGTGCCGCGCAGGTGGCTGGTCCTGGGCGCGAACGACGCGGCGAAGGGCAGGTTGACCAAGAACTCGTCCACCCCGTCGGCCGCGAGGGCCGGGTCGATCAACGGCGTTGAGCCCAGGGCGAGTTCCGCGTCCACGCGGTGCACCAGCGTCTCGAAGAGCATGCGCCGCACCCAGAACCGGGCATGCGGATCGGCGCCCCACACCCACATCGGGGCGTCCAGAGTGGTGTCGGCGAACACATCGGCCGCCACGTGGGAACTGGCGCGCAGCCAGGCGGGATATGCGTGGTCACTCGTCGGCAGATCGAGTTCCGTGTCGCGGGTGAGGGGTCGTTCCTGGACGCGGCCGCGCAGCAGGCCGGAGAACATCCGCTGCACGCTTCCGGTGTGCCGGATCAGATCGACGAGGGTCCAGCCGGGGCAGCTCGGTACCGGCGTCGCGAGGTCGGCCCCCTCGACGGCCGTCACGAAGCGAGTGGTCTCCGTCAGCACCGCGGCGCAGTGGATCGCCGGCTCGGCCACCCACCGCGCATCGAGGGAGCCGGCTCCCCTGTCCAGGCCGGCCCCGCCGTCCAGGCCGTCGCCCGCGCCCGCGTCCTCGCCCGTGTTCGCGCTCGCGCCCGTGCCCATGTCCTCATTCATACGTCCGTCCACGCTCTCGTCCCTGTCCATCGATTGCACTCTTCCTCGTCTCGTCGGTCGCGCCCTCGCCGGGGCGCCACGCCCGCGCGCTGGTCATGACCCGTTCGGCCACGCCAGCGGCGCGGGGAGCACGGTCCGGTGTATGCAGGACTGATGGATCTCCAGGCACCGCGCGCCGCCCGCCCTCGCTCCCTGGCGCCACGGCACGCGCTGCCCGCGGTTCCCTTCGCGATGATCGCACTCGTCACCGTGGTGGACCTCCTGGCACCGCCCGATGTGCATCTCGGCCCGTTCCTGGCCGCGGCCCCCGCCGTGGCGGCATCGTTCGCGGGGCCGCGCACCACCGCGCTCATCGGTGCCGTCGCCGTGCTGGCCCAAGTGATCGTCGCGATGGTGCGCGGCAGCGTCAGCGACCTCAACCACACCTTCCAGATCATCACGCTGCTCCTCATCTCGGTGTTCGTGACCGTCTTCGCCCATCTGCGCGAAGTGCACGAGAAGGAGCTGGTGCAGCTGCGTTCCGTCGCCGAGGCGGCGCAGCTGGTCGTGCTGCGGCCGTTGCGCGAGCGACTGGGGCCACTGCGTGTGGCGAGCGTCTACCTGGCCGCGGCCGCCGAGGCACGGATCGGCGGCGACCTGTACGCGGCGGCCCGCACCGCCCTCAGCACCCGGCTCATCATCGGCGACGTACGGGGGAAGGGGCTGGAAGCGGTCGGGGACGCGGCTCTCGTGCTGGGCGCCTTCCGTGCCGCGGCCCATCAGGAGGCCGACCTGCCGTCACTTGCCGCCTACCTCGAACGTGCGGTGGCCCCCGACCTGGACGGCGCCCAGGAACACGCGGTGAGCTCCGAAGGCGAGGATGGGTTCGACACCCACAACCGGGGCGAGGATGGGTTCGACACCCATGTCGGCGCCGATGGGGAGGGCGGGTCCGTCGGGCCTGGCGCCGGCGACCACAGCGAGGCGTTCATCACGGCGGCCCTGCTCGACATTCCCGACACCGGTGGAACACTGCGGCTCGTCAACTGCGGCCATCCACCACCGCTGCTCCTGCGCGGCAACCGCGTCGTCCCCCTGGAGGTGACCCAGCCGGCACCGCCGCTGGGTCTGTTGAGCCTCGCCCCGTCCCAACTTATCGCCGAGACCTTCCCGTTCGAGTCCGGTGACATCCTGCTGCTCTACACCGACGGCGTGCTGGAAGCCCGCGACGCGAGCGGCGACTTCTACCCGCTGGCGGAGCGTGCCGCCGCCTGGCGCGGCACCGGGCCCCGCGCCCTGCTGAGCCACCTGCGGGACGACCTGCTCGCCCACACTCCCGCCCGGTCTCTGGGCGACGACGCCGCGATGGTGGCGATCGAGCGGCTCGGTCCGCCCGCTCCTCCGGCTCCCCCAGCCCCTCCAACTCCGCCCTCTTCGCCCCCTTCGCCCTCTTCGCCCTCCAGTCGCTGACCCAAGGGTTTCCGGCGGATCACAGGCCGACGGCGCGCTCAGATGACGGCGTCCAGGAATCGCGTCAGCGTCGCCCGGTCCATGGGGCCGGTGCCGGTGGCCGCCGCTTCCCCCTCCTTGATCAGGACGACGGTGGGCGCGCCGGTGACACCGTAACGCCGTACGGGTTCGGGGCAGCGGGTCATGTCGACCTTGACCACCGTCAGGCGCTCGGCGTAGGCCTCGGCGGCGTCATCCACGACGGCGCTCATCGCTTTGCACGCCTCGACGGCCTTGGGCCACGTCCCGTAGAAGTAGGCGAGCACCGGGCTTTCGGCCATCGCGAGGATGAAAGCGAATTCTTCGTTCTCCCGTGGCTGGTGAACCCTGCGGGCCATGGCGCTCCTCATGTTCCGATCCGCACTACGGCCCCCATCATGACCCGTCGTCGATCGAATTCCGGCGGCCGCCCGGCGAGGTGCGCCGACGTCCGGCTCGTGGGGCGGATACTGACGGCACTGCGTCCGCCGCCCGCCCAAGGAGCCGGTCATGGTCCTGCCTCCCCCGCCTTCCGGGCCCCTGGCCGGAGATGTCGCCCGCCGTTCGGTCCTGCTGGGCACGGCGGCCTGGTGCCTGAGCGCCACCGGCTGCTCGGGCGGGCCGCACACGGCATCGCCCACCGCCAGACCCACGACGGCCCGCTCCCCGTCTGCCACCATGGTTCCCGGCACCACATCACCCACCGCCGGGCCGTCCACACCCCCGGCTTCCGCGAGCTCCCCTTCCGAACTGCCCCATGCCGTGGCGTGGCGGCCCGGCCCCGGCGAGATCGATCCCGCGGCGAAGGTCGCCGCCGTCAGGCTCGTGGAGGCGCTCGGCACATGGCCGGTCGGGCAGGGTGGTCAGGACGCGGCGGCCGGCCGGGCCGCCACGCTGGGCATCCCCGAAGAATCCGCCTCTCGACTCGCCCGTGAAACGGGATCGTTGAGGCCTTCCGCGGATGCGGCGGTCGTCCGCGTCATCGACGCCCAGTACGGCGGGATCCTGTCCGACACGGCCAGCGTTCTGGTCGTCTGCGACCAACCGACCCTTGAGGGCACCAGGGTGAAGTCCGGCGGCACGACAGTCGATGTGCGGCTCGATCGCACATCGGACGGCTGGCGCGTCACCACGCTGCACCCCGCTGCGCCGGGCCCCGCCGGCCCGCTGTCCCCCGCGGCGCGGGAGGTCCTCGCACAGTCCCGGATCGAGCTTCCGCCCGCCTCCGTCGCCGACATCCGCAGCGGCGCGGTGCACGAGAGCGTACTGCGCGCCATGCTCCAACTCGCCGGTGCCTACCGCCTGTCGGTCAGTGTCGTACGCTCAGGACACCCGCTGGACGTGTTCGGCACCGACCGCCCCAGTGACCACCCGTTGGGCCGGGCCTTCGACGTGTGGCGCATCGACGGCCGCGCCGTGGTCGACCCCGCGACCTCTCGCACGCTGATCACCTCGTTCATGCGGGCCGCGGCCGCGGCCGGCTCGTACAACGTCGGCGGCCCCGTGCGGCTCACCGGAGGCGCCACGGTGAACCAGTTCTTCTCGGACGACACCCACCACGACCACGTGCATGTTGGATTCAATTCCTGACGGTGCGTCACATATGGCGGCTCCTCGTGGCGCAACGGTCGCCGGTCACGGCCCGGACCAGGCAGCCACCGGCGCACCGGCGTGACTGACGGCGACGACGTGGGTCACCCACTCGGCTCCCGCGCGCAGGTGCAGGAGGAACGAGGTCGGCTCGTCGAGATAGTTGGGGAGTCCGCCGTTCATGGCGAGCCCGCTCTGTAGGTGCGCGCTGGGGGCGATGGCCAGGGTGGTACCGGCGAAGCTCGCGGTGACAGTGCGGTGGACGTGGCCCGCGAGCACACGTGCCACGCGGGGATGCGACCGCAGCGTCTCCGCCAGTTCGGCACCGTCCGCCAGTCCCATGGCGTCCAGGAACGGGATCCCGACGGGGAGAGGCGGATGATGCAGACAGACGAGGGCGGGAACGTCCGGACGGCGCGCAAGTGCCGCGTCCAGCCAGCCGAGTTGAGCCGGACCCAGGCGGCCGGCCGGCGAGCCGGGCACTTGGGAGTCGGCCACGACAAGAGTGAACTCGGGATGCTCCACGGCGTAGTGCGTTTCCTGAGCGCCGCCGAGGAACGTGGTGCCGCCGAACACGGCCCGCACCGTTTCGGGGTCGTCGTGGTTGCCGACGACCAGATGCAGCGGCAGGGGGAATCCGGAGAGGATTTCACGCAGGACCGCGTACTCCTCGATCCGGCCACGGTCGACGAGATCACCCGTGATGACCACGGCGTCCGGTTGCGGGTCGAGTGCGAGGACGCGGCCCAGCGCACGGCTCAGCGATGCGGCCGGGCCCCCGGCCAGTGCGCCTGCCGTGATGTGCGGATCGCTGAGGTGAGCTATCGCCAAGGTCATCCTCGTACCCTTCCCCACCGCGCCACGACCCACGGCCGGTCACGCCGACGGCGAACGCGCGCCTGGGGCAGGGGCTTTGACGCCGCTCCGGATGGCACGGTCTCCCCGCCTGGGCATCGCCTGCGCAGGGGGCGGTGTCGCCGCCTGGGCATCGCCTGCGCAGGGGGCGTGTCGCCGCTTGGGCATGGGACGGTGCCACGGATCGGGCAGAGGACGCAGCCGACGTCGGGCAAGGGGCGGGCCGATATGACTGATTTCCCGTCACCTCACCGGCGGTCGCCGCCCCCGTCGGCGGGACGGGTCGGCACGCGCCGTCATCGACGGCCTCGTCGCCGGATACGGGTCCCTGCGGGCCGGTGGGCCGGTGGGCCGGTTCCGCTCCTCGGGCTGGTACCGCACCACCACCGCGCTCCTGATCGCTCCGGCCATCCGGCAGGCCGCGACGGCCGAGCACTGGCAGTGGCGCGACGACACCAACACACTCCGGCGGGGCGACACCCGTGACACCGTGCGGCAGCTCTTCGAGGACGGATTCACCCCACGGGGCGAGAAGTCACCCCGCTCGCCGAGTACATCGTCAAGGGCGGCGGCCAGAACACCGCGCACGTCAGCACTAGTTGTGCGCAGTGGGTGGCACAGAAGTTCGCCACTTACGGTGCGACGAGGACGGGGTGGATGTACGAGATCGAGGCCCCGGGCGGCATCGACGTGAACGCGACGGCCCGCGTCAACGGGTGCAGGTCGCCCTACCTGTGGAACACAGGAGATCGGCTTCCCGGCGGGATCCAGGGGAACCACATCAAGAAGGCGTGCAAGTACCGGCTTCTGAAGACCGGCCCCGCCACCAAGGTGAACAGCTACGAGGCCCTCGGCTGTCAGCTCAACCGCCACTACCAGCTGTCCGTGACGGCCACTCGCTGACCGCTCGGGCACAGCACACGCCCCCACCGCCGAGGGACTCGCTCACGCCGGGCCCGGCCGGACGACAGTGGACCGTCTCACCTCAGGGGCCGATACACGTCATGAGGCCGTCACACGTCATGGGGCCGTCTCACGACATGGGGCCGTCTCATGTCATGGGGCCGTCTCATGTCATGGCGACGGTCAGTACGAACGCCGAGTCCTCCAGCGCCTCCACGGTGTGCGCCGTGCCCGGCACGGCCAGAAGGTCGCCGTCGCGCCCCTCCCAGGTGTCCGTACCCGAGGCGAGCCTGACCCGGCCCGACCACACCAGGAGCGTCGCCTCACCTCCGAGCGCGTGTTCGCTCAGCGAGTGCCCCGCGGTCAGGGCGATGACCGTCTGACGCAGTACGCGTTCGTGCCCGCCGATCACGGTGGACGCGCTGCGCCCCGCTCCCGACTCCCGGGCGGCCCTCAGCTGAGCTCGGGCGATGGCTTCCAGGGAAAACTTCTCCATGTCCTGCTCTCACTTCCTGCGCGCGACGACGTACAGGCCGACCATGGCAGAACCGCGCGCCGGCGGCACGCCAGGACGCGCCGGAGCGCGCAGGACCGTGCGATCATCGGATCTCGCCGCGAACGGGGGAACCGGATGCTGTTGACGTTGACCGGCGGGGCGGGCGCCGGCAAGACGACGCTGGCCGCGGCGCTGCTGGCCGAAGCACCCGAGGGGCCCGTACGGGTCCTGCACGGCGACGACTACTACGTGCGCACCCCGGAGCGAGGCGTGTGGACCCGCGACGCAATGGGAGTCCCGCGCCTGGACGTGGGAGATCCCCGCTCGATGGACATGGACCGCCTGAGCCGCGACACCGGCACTGCCCTGGGCGACGCCACCCACGTGGTCGTCGACGGCATGTTTGCCCACCACGTAGCCCCTAGAACGCGGCATGCCCGCCTCGATGTGTTCGTCGATCTGCCGGCCGATCTCCGGCTGGCACGCAAGATCGCGCGCAAATGTCTGCGCGAGGGGTTCCCCCTCGACGTGCTCCTCCGGAACTACCTCGACCACCGTCGGGACGCCCACGCCCGGCACGTCGAGCCGCTGCGCCATTCCTGCGACCTGACGGTGGACGCCACCCTCGCACCCACAGTGCTGGCCCGTGCCGTGTGGGAGGCCGCCGCCCAAGCGGACCGCCCACCCGGCGGTTGAGCCGTCAGCTGGCCGACAGTCCCAACCCGTCCACCAGCGCCGTCGCGGCGTTCTTGACCACCGCGTCGTCCGTGGCCGCGTCGGCGGTCGTGTGGTTGGTGTAGATCGCGATGATCACCGGACGACCGGAGCGGGGCCAGGCGACCGCGATGTCGTTCGCGGACCCGTAGGCGTCACTGGTACCGGTCTTGTCGCCGACGGTCCAGTCCTTGGGAACACCGGCGCGGATGCGGGCGTCGCCCGTGGAGGTGGCGCGGAGCCACGTGTTCAGGCGGTCCCGGTCCTGCGGCACCAGAGCGCAGCCGAGGGAGGTCTTGGCGAGGTCCCGTCCCACCGCCGCGGGCGTGGTGGTGTCCCGTCGCTCGCCGGGCCGCCAGTCGTTCAACTCCGGTTCCCAGCGGTCCAGTCGGGAGACCGGGTCGCCGAGGGAACGGTAGTAGCGGGTCAGGCCCGCGGGACCGCCGACCTGGTGGAGCAGCAGGTTGCCCGCGGTGTTGTCGCTCCGGGTGATGGCCGCACGGCAGAGCTCGGCGACCGTCATGCCCTTCTCCCCGTTGCCCTTGGTGAGGGGAGAGTTGGCGACCTCGTCGGCCTTCGTCCAGTGGACCACCTTGTCCATGAGCCCCGGTTCCGTGTGCCGCGCCCGGTCGAGAACCGCGGCGCAAACCAACGCCTTGAACGTGGACAGTGAGGGGAAGCTCTCGCCGCCCCGGTAGGAGACGGTCCGCCCCGTACCGGTGTCCAGGGCGAAGGCGCCGATCCGCACATGCTGGGTCGCCTCCAACTGCCGTAGTTCGTCGGCCACATGTGTGCCGGGCACACCATGTGGCGCTTGTACCGAGCGGGTGTGGTCAGGCGCCGCTTCTCGGGCTTCGGCCGCCTGCGCGGTCGAGGCGGCGGTGGTGGTGAACGCCATGAGGGCGAGCAGCACCGCGGGGCCCTTGGTGCGGGCGTGGCGCAGGGAAGCAAGGCGTGTCGTGTTGTCTCGCATGCCTCCAGCAGAACAGGCGCGCGACGCCGCGTCCAAGAGGCGACCGGGAAACGCGGCCATAGCGATCCGCCTATCGCCGCTGCTCCGGCCGCGTACACGCGGGCGCGGCAAGGATGATGCGGGGACGATGCGGGAAGCGCGCGGGACACCGTCGCGACGGCCCGGCACACGCCCTGTCGTCCGGTCACCGCGGCGCCGCGCCCGGGTGACTTCGGACGCTTCTGCCCATCACCGCGTCGCCGTATGGTGAATCGTCACATGGGTCCAGGCAGAGGGGAATCGATGGTGCGCAAGGTCAGGATCATCCGACACGCCGCCGTGACGGCGGCCGCCCTGCTGGTCTCGGCCGGGCTCGGCTCCACGGCGCTCGCGGCGTCCCCGGCTCCCGGCGCGCCCCTGGCGTCCCCGGGCTCCCCGACCCCTTCGACCTCCGCGGGCTTCCCGGCCTCCGCAGCCTCCGCGGGCGGGCCGAACCGCGAGGCGGCGCGCCTGGGTGACTACTGGAGCGCCGCGCGCATGGCGGCCGCGCGGCCCGACGCCGGCGACACGAACGGGGCACCGGGGGCCCGCACCGCCCCGCCCTCCGTGGACGGGCCCCGGCCCGGCGAAGTCATCCCGCCGAGCAGGAGCTTCGACGGCATCCCCGAGGCCGGCACGTTCTTCTGGACCGACGCCTCCGGTACCGGGCGCACCTGCAGCGGCTCGGTGGTGCGCAGTCCCGGCCACGATCTGGTGCTGAGCGCGGGACACTGCCTCAAGGGGTACGCCGGCACCTCGCCGCTGCACCACCTGGGCTTTGTGCCGCAGTACCACGACGGCCTCAAGCCGTTCGGGATCTTCCCCGTCAAGGACAACGGTGTGTACGTCTCCCAGGAGTACTACGACCGGGGCGAACACGCGGGCGCCGCCTATGACTTCGGGTTCGCGGTCACCGAGCCCAACGAGGACGGGAAGCGGCTCCAGGATGCGGTCGGCTCGGTCGAGTTGCTCACCGGGTCCGGGTACTCCCACACCCCGGTGCGGATGATCGGCTACCCCGGCAACGCGCAGAAGCCGCTGGAGTGTGTGAGCCGGACCACCCGGTGGGTCAGCGACGACGAAGCCGACCCGGGCACCTTCTCGCGCATCGCCTGTGACGGCTTCGTGGGCGGCACGAGCGGCGGGCCCATGCTGGTGCCGTGGACGGACGGCTGGGCCGTGGTCGGGGTGATCGGCGGCTACCACACCGGGGGCAATACCCCTCAGGTCTCCTACAGCGCGTACTTCGGCACCGCCATCCAGGACCTGTACGAGGCCGCGACCTCGGGGGCCCCGCCGGCCGGACCCGCCTCCTGAGGACCGGGCCCGTCGGGCCGGGCCGGCCCTGGACGCTGGGTGCGGCGGCCACACCCACAGTTCAGGGATTGCGCAACCATGGAACCGTAGCGCCGTGCCGGGCGTTCTCATTCGAGGACGCATCCGGCACAACCACGGAGGAACAACATGGGCGTGAGCCTCGCCAAGGGCGGAAATGTCTCGCTCAGCAAGGAAGCCCCAGGCCTGACCGCCGTCACCGTCGGCCTCGGCTGGGACGTGCGGACGACCACCGGCACGGACCACGACCTCGATGCCAGCGCGCTGTTGTGCAACGAGAGCGGCAAGGTGCTCTCCGACAGCCACTTCGTCTTCTACAACAACCTGACCAGCCCCGACGGTTCGGTCCAGCACACCGGCGACAACCTCACCGGTGAGGGCGAGGGCGACGACGAGACGATCAACATCGACCTGACATCGGTTCCCGCGCCCGTCGCGAAGATCGTCTTCCCGGTGTCCATCCACGACGCGCAGTCCCGTGGCCAGAGCTTCGGCCAGGTACGCAATGCCTACATCCGCGTGATCAACCAGGCGGGCGGCGCCGAGCTGGCCCGCTACGACCTCAGCGAGGACGCCTCGACCGAGACCGCCATGGTCTTCGGTGAGCTCTACCGCCACGGCACGGAGTGGAAGTTCCGCGCCGTCGGTCAGGGGTACGCCTCCGGACTCGCCGGGATCGCCTCGGACTTCGGCGTCAACGTCTGACACCCGGGGCCCTGACACCCGGCACCCTGACACCTGACACCTGACACCTGGCGCTCGGCGCCTGAGCAGTCAGTCGGAGGGGGCGCGGCGCCATGTCGTACGTCCCGCCGCCCGCGGGTCTCTCCACGGGCGGCGGGCGGCGGCTCGCCGGGGGCCGGTGCTCCGGGGGCCGCGACGCGTCAGCACGCCTTGACGTGCCACGCGGACGAGAAGTTGTAGCTGCCGTTGTACCAGTTGGTGGTCGGGTCGGTGTTGACCAGCGTCGTGTAGTTCCGGTCCTGGATCAGGGCGTGTGCCCCGCCGGTGTTGTCATTGATCCAGGAGCCGACGCCGTTCCAGTAGTTGAGGTTGTATTCGGCGCAGTGGTACATGCGGAACATGGTTCCGGTGTAGTTGGCGCCCGTGTAGATACAGAAGTATCCGGGGGTGCACCCCTCGTCCGGGCTGACGCCGGTCACGCCCGTCACGGTGGCGCCGTTGTTGTTGCCCGGTCCGGCGAACGCGACCCCGGAGGTCGCCGCGGCCAGGCAGAGAGTCATGGCGCCGATGCCGAGCGCGGCCCTGGTCGCCTTGCGTATGGCCATGCTGATGTCCCCTGTCGGGATGGACGGGACCGGTCCCGTGCCGGTCCACGACGCAAAGACGCTCGCACGCACCGGGCTCGCCGACGAGGGGAATACCGGCTGTCGCGATATCGCCCGCCGGGACCACTGGGCGGCACGGCGCACGTTCCATGGGGCCGCCCCACATGGCGCACCGCCCCATGTGGTCCCGCCGGGGCATGGGGTGCGGCGGGCGCCCCGGAACGAAACCGCCAGCCGTTCGCCGCGCCTCGTGTGAGGTGTCGGCTCGATGCGGGCGGTGCCCGCCCGGCCTCTTCCGATGATCAGGGTTCTCGTGCGCGCGGGTGATGTGGTCGTCACTCGCCTGGACTTGGGACGCCGATCCCCGCTACGAAGGGCCCACAGACCTTCGCCCGGCCCGCTCGCCCGACCGCCCTGACCGCCCTGACCGCCCTGACCGCCCTGACCAGGAGGCGTCCCCGCCGTGGAGTGGTTCTCGTCGCCGGCGTACTGGCTCGGCAGGCTCGTGTTCCAGCGCTCTCTGGCGGCGGTGTATCTGGTGGCGTTCGTCGCGGCGGCGCGTCAGTTCCGCGCGCTGATCGGTGAACGCGGCATGCTGCCCGTGCCCGACTTCGTTCGGCGCGTGCCGTTCCGTGATGCGCCCAGCCTCTTTCATCTGCGGTACTCGGACCGGCTCTTCGCGACGTGCGCCTGGGCGGGAGCGCTGCTCGCCGCGGCCGTCGTGGCGGGGGCCGCGGATGCCGTGCCCCTCTGGGCGGCGATGCTGTTCTGGGCGGTCCTGTGGGCGCTGTACCTGTCGATCGTCAACGTCGGTCAGACCTGGTACGGCTTCGGCTGGGAGTCGCTGCTGCTCGAAGCCGGCTTCCTCGCCGTCTTTCTGGGCAACGACGAGGTCGCGCCGCCCGTGATCCTCATGTGGCTGCTGCGGTGGGTGCTGTTCCGTGTCGAGTTCGGTGCGGGTCTCATCAAGATGCGCGGTGATTCCTGCTGGCGCGATCTCACCTGCCTGTACTACCACCACGAGACCCAGCCGATGCCGGGTCCGCTGAGCTGGTTCTTCCATCGTCTTCCCAAACCGGTCCACCGCGTCGAGGCCGCCGCCAACCATGTCGTCCAACTCGTCGTGCCGGTGGCCCTGTTCACCCCTCAACCGGTGGCGGGCGCGGCCGCGGTCCTCATCGTGTGCACCCAGCTGTGGCTGGTCCTGTCCGGGAACTTCGCCTGGCTGAACTGGCTGACCATCGTCCTGGCCGCCTCCGCCGTGGACGGCCCACGCCTCGCCGGCGCACCCCCGCTGCCCGGCCCCCCACTCTGGTACGCGACCGTGGTCGTCCTCGTCGCGGTCCTCGCGCTGGCACTGAGCTACCGCCCCGCCCGCAATCTCCTGTCGCGCCGGCAGCGCATGAACACCACGTACGAGCCGTTGCATGTGGTGAACTCCTACGGGGCCTTCGGGAGCATCACGCGCATCCGCCACGAGGTGGTCGTCGAGGGTACGGCTGACGCGAGGATCACACCGCAGACGGTGTGGCGGGAGTACACGTTCCACGGGAAGCCGGGTGATGTGCGGCGGCTGCCGCGCCAGTTCGCGCCCTACCATCTGCGGCTCGACTGGATGCTCTGGTTCGTGGCACTCTCGCCCTCGTACGGATACTCCTGGTTCAGCGCGTTCGTCGAGCGGCTCCTGACCCATGACCGCGACACGCTGCGCCTGCTGCGGCACAACCCCTTTCCCGACGGCCCTCCGCTCTTCGTCCGCGCCCGCGTGTGGCGCTACCGCTTCACCACGTGGCAGGAACTGAGGACCACCGGCGCGTGGTGGCACCGGGAGTCACCGCGCGAGTTCCTGCCCCCGACGAGCCTGCGGTGATCGTCGGGCGCGCCGTACGGCCCGTCAACGACGCACGCCCAGCAGATCCCGGAGTCCGGACAGCCGGCTCCGCTCGTGCCAGGCGATCGCGAGGAGCGGGACCGTCAGGATCAGCGGGGTCGCCGCGTTCTCACCGCCCATGACGGTGATCTGGGTGATGAACGCCCCCACCATGAGGGCGCTCAGGCACAGGGCCGCCAGGCTCGACAGCGGACGGATCAACAGGCCGACGGCGCCCGCGAGTTCGAGGGCGCCGATGGCGTACATTCCGCCGCTCCCCCAGCCCATCTCGTCGAAGACCGTGACGGCCGCCGGCAACGCCAGCAGCTTCGGCAGGGCGCTCGCGATCCCGTAGAACAGGGCGAGCACGATCCGTGCCGTCGTCGCCGCGACGGCCGCGCGACGGCGCCGCGTGGACGCCGCACCCGCAGCACCCGCCGCACCGGAGGAGGAGGGGGCGCCCGCACCGGTGGAGGAGGTGGCGGCGGTGCGGGCGGCGGGGGCTTCGCTGTGGGTCATGGGGACTCCTTGGGGGTGGTGGCGCGCGGGCCGACGGCCGGCCCTGGCGTTCAGGAGGAGAGACCTGACGCCCGGCCGGAACTCATCGCCCCCACCGCCCGCCCCTGACTTTTCTTCTCAGGCCCCCGACGAAGGCCGCTCCCCCGTCGGCTTGATCATCGAGGCGAGCACCGTGTGCAGGTCCTCACCCGGAGCGGGCCGCAGGGCGGTGGCCAGACGGTCCGCGCGGTAGTGCCAGCGGTGGTCGAGGTCCTGGTGCACCGCGTCGTCGAAGGTGACGGCGCTGTCGCTGTCGAGCAAAGTCACCAGCTCGGCGGTCAGGTCGGACCACGCCACGTGCCCGCCGACCGCGTTGGCCACGCCGTGGACGGGCGCGTCGAGGCAGGAGGTCACGGCGCGGGCCAGGGCGGCGGCGTGCACCCAGGGCGCCCCGTACCAGTCGTGTCCGCCGGCGCCGGGGGCCGGCAGTCCGACGGGCCGTCCGGCGAGCGCGGCCTGGTACAGCAATCCCGTTGCGCCCCAGCGCAGTTGGTCGCGCAGCCGGTCGTGGGCTCCCCAGACGATGGGTGAGCGCACGGCGCTCGCGCCGCCCCGGCCGCCGGTGCCCGCCGCGCGCAGCAGGAGCCGTTCGCAGTCCAGCTTGGCCTGTCCATACGCGCTCAGTGGCGCCTGCGAGGGCGACTCCTCCGCGACCTCGGCGGCCGACGGGTGGCCGTAGGCGTCGACGCTGCTGACGAACACGAAGGGGCCGGCGCGCCAGGCGTCGGCCATGGCCCGCATCGCGGCGACGTCCACCTCGGGACGGGTGAAGGTGCACGCGGCGTGGATCACCGCGTCGGCGCTCTCGACGGCCGCGCGCAGGCTGTCCGGGTCGCCGAGGTCACCTTCGATCACGTCGATGCCGTCGCCGGCGACGAGGTGCGCGGACTCGGGCCGGGCCAGCGCGATCACCGGCCGTCCCTGGGCGGCGAGTTCGCGCAGGACGAACGCGCCGACCCCGCCCGTGCCGCCCGTCACCAGGACCGTGCCTTCCCGCACCCGGCGCGGCCGGGGCGACGCCGTCGATGACGATGCCGTCGCCGCGGCGGCTGCCGCCCGCTGCGCCGCGCGCGCGTCGAGAAGCGCCGCGACGGCCCGTGGCGTACGGGTCTGCATGATGTCGAGGCCGATCAGCGGCAGGGTCAGGGTGGAGCGAAGGCGTTCGGCGAGCTGGACCGCGGCCAGGGAGTGGCCGCCGAGCGCGAAGAAGTCGTCGTCCGGTCCCGGCCGCCGGCCGAGGAGCCCGGCGAACGCCTCCGTCACCGTTTCGATGTGGCGGCTTCCGGGCGACGTGGTGCGCGGGGCTGCGGGCAGCCGGGCGGTGTCCACCGAGCCGTCGGCCGCACGCGGCATCGCGTCCAGCAGCATGACGGCCGCCGGCACGAGGTCACGCCCGAGAACGTCGCGCAGATGGCTGCGGAGTTGGACGGGTGAGGGCCCTCCGATGCGGTCCAGTACGGCATACGCGAGCAGCGGGCCGCCCTGCGGATCCGGTACGTGTGCGTCGGCCACGTCCGGGTGGGCCAGGAGGCGGGCCTGTGCGGGGTGCCCCTGGACGGACGGGGGTTCGGCGAGGCGGCCGGGCAGGCGGGAGAGCGGGAGAGCGGGATCGGCCGCGACGGCGGTGAGCAGTTCGGCGAAGGACGTCCCGAGTGCCTCACCCGTCTCGTCGTCCAGGGCGGTCCGCGCGTACTGGACGAGGCTCTCGGGGCGCCGGGTGTCCAGGAGGCCGAGCGTCAGGTCGAACTTGGCTTCGCCCAGGCCGACATCGACGGCGGTTGCCTCAAGTCCCGGCAGTTCGAGGGCCGTCGGAGCGCCGACGACGTCGGTGGTGACGCGCACCAGGGCGGTGCCGTCGTCCCCCCGGGCTCCGGCCCCGAGGCGTTCCAGGATCAGGTCGAAGGGCACGTCGCGGTGCTGCTGGGCCGCGAGCAGCGCGTCGCGAACCCGCTCGACGAGGGTGGCGAAGCCGGGGTCGCCGGACAGGTCGACGCGTACCGGGAGGGTGTTGACGCACAGCCCCACCAGGCCGCGCATGGCCTGGCCCTCACGGTGGGTGGCGGCGCAGCCGATGACGAGGTCCCGCTCGCCGGTGAGCCGGTGCAGTGCGGCGAACGCGGCGGCGAGGCCCACCGTGAAGACGGTGGCGTGGCGCGTGCGCCCGAGCTCGCGCAGGGCGGGCAGCACGTGGTCGGCGAGTGCGGCGGTGCGGGTCGCCGCCGGGCGCCGTGCCGCATCCGCGGGCGGCGCGGCGGGCCGGGGCAGCCGCGGCGGGGCGGCTCCGGCGAGCGTGCGGGTCCAGTGGGCGAGGCCGGCGTCGAGGCGGGCCGCGTCGGCGTGCTCACGGCGCGCGAAGTCCGCGTACTGCGGCGGCTCGGGCAGCGTGGCGGTGCGGCCGTCGCGCGCAGCGGCGTAGAGGGTGGCGATTTCGTGGGCCACGGTCTCCAACGAGCCGCCGTCGATCGATATGTGATGGAACGTCAGCAGGACGGTGTGGTCCTGCGGTCCGTGGCGCAGGACGAGGGCGCGCGGGGTGGTGCTGTCGGCCAGGTCGAAGGGGCGGCGGGCCTCGGCGGCCAGGAGACCGGATCCGTCGCCGTCGCCGTCGCCCGGCGATTCGACGAGGTCGACCGTGAGGGTGTCGGGGGCGGGGAGTGTCTCCTGCCAGGGCTCGTCGCCGTCGCGTCCGTAGCGGGTACGCAGGATCCCGTGGCGGCGTACCAGCTCGGTGAGCGCCGCGCTCAGGGCGTCCAGGTCGAGCGGGCCGCGCAGCCGGGTGGCGAACGGCACGCTGTACTGGGCGCCGTTCTGGCCGAGGCGTTCCATCAGCCACATGCGGCGCTGTGCGTGGGTGAGCGGGGCGGGGCCGAACTCGCGGACGGCTGCGGGCGCCTGGGCCGCGGGACGACCCGCGGCGCGGGCACGGGCCCTGCGCAGCAGCTCTTCCTGCAGGGCGGCGGAGGTGTCAGTGGCCATCGGTGTCCTCGAGCGCGTCGGAGTGCGGATCGGTGTGGGCGGCGAGCAGGGCGCGCTCGACCAGGGCGGCGTGTCCGGCCACCGTGGGGGCGGTGAAGAACTCGGCGAGGGTCAGCTCGACCCCGAGTTCTTCGCGCAGGTCCTCGGCGACGACGAGGGCGAGCAGGGAGTGGCCGCCGAGGTCGAGGAAGCCGGCGTCGGGCCGCGTCACTTCGCAGCCGAGCGAGCGACTCCACACATCGGCGACGGCCTGCTGGAGCGGGGTCAGGGGTGCGGCGGCGCCCGCGGTCCGGGCTGCGGTGCCGGGCTCGGCGAGGGCACGGCGGTCCACCTTGCCGGAGCCGGTGAGCGGCAGGCGGTCGACGAACGTGAGCTCGTCCGGGACGAGATGCGCGGGCAGGACGGCGGCGAGGCGGGCCCGGAGCGTCTCGGAGCGCGGTACGGGGCCGGGCCCGGCCACCACGTAGGCGGCGAGGCGGGCGTCCTCGGGGGTGGGGCGGCGCAGCGTGACGGCGGCGTCGTCCACCCCGGGCTGCTCGCGCAGGGCGTGCTCGATCTCGCCGGGCTCGATCCGGAAGCCCCGCACCTTGATCTGATCGTCGGTGCGGCCGTGGAAGTCGAGGGTGCCGTCGGGACGGGCCGACACGAGGTCGCCGGTGCGGTACAGGCGGCCGAGCTCCGGGTGGTCGACGAAGCGCTCCGCGGTCAGCTCGGGCCGCCGGGTGTAGCCGCGGGCCAGCCGGCTCCCGCCGATCCACAGCTCGCCGCGGGTGCCGTCGGGTGTGGGCCGGCCCTGTTCGTCGAGGATGTGGGTGGTGGCGCCGGCTATGGGGCGGCCGATGGGGACCGGGCCGTCGCAGTCGGCGTCGGTGACGCGGTGGGCGGTGGCGAAGGTGGTCGTCTCGGTCGGTCCGTAGCCGTTGACGAGTTCGACCCAGGGGAAGGCGCGCAGGACGGCGCGGGCGTGCTGGGCGGCCATCGCCTCGCCGCCGACGACGACGGTGCGCAGCAGCGCGAAGAGGCGCGAGCGGCGCATGGCGAGCTGGTGGAACAGGGCCGTCGTGAAGAACGCGACGGTGACGCCGTGCCGTTCCACATCCCTGGCCAGGTCCTCGAACGAGGGTCGTTCGGTGGTGCACACCACGACGGCGGCGCCGTTGGCGAGCGCGGACCAGACCTCGAACGTGGAGCCGTCGAAGGTCGCCGGGGAGTGCAGCAGGACCCGGTCGCGGGCGGTGACCGTGACGTAGCCGGGGTCGGTGACGAGTTCGGCGACGGCGCCGTGGCGGACGGCGACGCCCTTGGGGCGGCCGGTGGAGCCGGAGGTGAACATGACGAACGCGGTGTCGTCGGGGCCGGGTTCCTCGGTCGTGGTCCGTGCATCGGTCAGCCGCTCGTCGTCCGGCAGGGCGAGGATGGCGCCGGGTGGCGCGGCGGCTTCGAGCAGCTTGCCGTCGCCGACGGTCAGGGTCGCGCCGGAGTCTTCGAGCACGGCCGCGGTGCGGGGCGCGGGATGGGCCGGGTCCAGCGGTACGCAGGACGCGCCCGCCCACCACAGGGCGAGCTGGGCCACGACGGTCCTGGCCGAGCGGGGCATCAGGAGCGCCACGGAGTCACCGGAACGTACGCCGTGTTCCGTGAGGTGGGCGGCGAGCCGGCGGGCGGACGCGGCCAGCTGCGCGTAGGTCAGCGTGGTGTCGCCGTCCGCCACGGCCAGGGCGTGCGGGGTGCGGTCGGCGTGGCGCGCCACCAGGGCGGGCAGGCCGGTCCGGGTCACGGTCACGGTCGGTTCCTTCCGGTCGTCGGTGAGGGTCTTGTGGGCTCTCACGTCAGGGCCCTGGTGTGCGGGCCGCGGCGCGGCGCTTGTCGAGTACCGCGGCGATCGCCCTCAGGTCGGGCTGGCGCAGCAGCTCCGGCGCCCTCAGGCGTACGCGGGTCGCCTTCTCCAGTGCTTCCAGGAGGCGGGCCGCGAGGAGGGAGGTGCCGCCGGCGTCGGAGAAGTTGTCGTCGAGGGTGGTTTCGGGGCGGCCGAGCAGGTCGCGGACGGTGGCGAGCACGAGCCGTTCGTCGGGGGTGGCGTCCGTGGGCACGGCGGTTTCGGCCGTGCCGGCCCCGGGTTCCTGTTCGGCCTGCTTCAGGAGGGCGGGCCGGTCCACCTTGCCGTTGGCGTCCAGCGGGAAGTCGTCCACGATCCGCACGGTCGAGGGGACGGCCTGTTCGGGCAGCCAGGCCCGGACGCCGGCGAGGAGGTCGTCGGCGCCGGGCGTGGTACCGGGGACCGGCAGTACGTGGGCGACGAGCCGGGCGCGGCCCCGCGCGTCGCGCGGTGCGGTGACCACGGCGCTGCGGACCGCGGGGTGCTGCTCGAACGCGGCCTCGACCTCGGCGGGTTCGATCCGCACCCCGCTGATCTTGACCTGGTCGTCGAGGCGTCCGAGGAAGACCAGGCGGTCGTCGTCCAGCATGCGCACCCGGTCACCGGTGCGGTACATGCGCTCCAGGCCGGCGAGTTCGGCCGGCGGGACGGTGAAGCGGCGGGCGGTCAGCTCGGGGTCGAGATAGCCGAGGGCGAGACAGGTTCCGCCGATGCGCAGCTCGCCGTCCTCGCCGCGCGCGAGGACGCGGCCCTCGGCGTCGGTGACGGCGACGGTGGCGCCCGCGATCGGCGTGCCGATCGGCGGTGCCTCGTCGCTGCCGACGTCCGGGTCGCTCGCCCGCATGGCGTGGGTGGTGGTGACGACGGTGGCTTCGGCCGGGCCGTAGGCGTTGTACACGGTGGCGGTGACGTCCGGGCCGGGGCGCCGGCGCATCCGGTCACCGCCGACCATGAGGTGACGGAGCTTCAGCTCAGGCGGCCACGGCCGGTCGAGGAGCGGCTCGATCATGGGGGTGGCCGCGACGCAGGCCGTCACCTCGGCCGCACGCCACCAGTCGGTGAGGGCGGCCGGGTCCCAACGGACCTCGTCGGGGGCGGGTATGAGGGCCGCGCCGCAGGTCAGGCCCGACCACAGTTCCAGCAGGTGGGGGTCGAAGGCGACACCGATGAGGAGGGACTGGCGGTCGCCAGGGGCGAGCCCGGTCTCCTCGCGGTACCAGTCGACGAGGGCGGCCAGGGCGGCCCCGGCGACCGTGACGGCCTTGGGCCGGCCGGTGGAGCCGGAGGTGAGCACCGCGTACAGGGCCTCGACGGGCGCGGTGCGCGCGCCGGGCGTCACCGGCGTGAAGGCGGCCACGACGGAGGAAGCCGCGTTGGCTCCCTTGCCGGACACCGGCAACTCGACCATTTCGTCTGCCTGGTGATGCTTCGTCAGAACGTCCGGGGCGCCGATGAGGCAGGCGACGCCGATGTCTTCGGCGACCGCCGCGATGCGGCGCTCTCCGGGGCGCGGGCCGAGCGGCAGGTAGACCGCCCCGATGCGGGCCAGCGCGATCGCGGTGACGACCAGGGCGGCCGACCGGTCGAGGCACACCCCGACGATGTCCCCCGGCCCGACACGGCCCGTCAGCGTCGCGGCGACCGCGTCGGCGGCCTCGTCGAGCCGCGCATAGGACCACCGGTGCTCCCCGTCGATCACCGCGGGGGCCTGGGGTGAGCGGCGCACCCACTCCTCGTAGCGCGCGAGGACTCCCCGGCCGGCAGCCGCCGGCTCGGCGAGGGGGGCGCCGCGCAGGATGCTCGGGGCGGTACCCGACCGGACGTCGCCGGGACGCTCCCCGGACTGACGGTTCCTCAATTGCTGTGTCATCAGGACTCCTTCGGCGTGCTGAGGGCGGGGACGGTCGTCTCGGTGCGGGCGGTCTCGGTGCGTGCGGTCTCGCTGAGGGCGCGGGCCTGGTCGGCGAGGACCGGGTGCTGGAAGAGCAGGCGCAACGAGGGGCGCTCGCCCAGGCGCGGTTCGAGCCAGGCCGCCAGTTGCGCGGCGAGCAGGGAGTGGCCGCCGATGTGGAAGAAGTGCGAGGTCTCATCGAAGCGGTCGTGGCCGAGCACCTCGCGCCAGCCTTCGGCGAGCAGGACGACGGCCGGGTCGCCGGAGCGGGCCGGGTCCGACATCGGGGCCGCCTCCTCGATGGGCGCGACGGGCGCCGTCTCGGCCGCCGTGCGGGCCAGGGCCACTCGGTTCGGCTTTCCTCCGGCAAGGGTCGGCATGGTGTCGAGGAGCACCCAGCGGGAGGGCACGAGGGCGCCGGGCAGGCGGCGGCTCAGCTCGGCGTGGAGCGCCCGCTCGTCCCATTCCTCGACTTCGTCGGCGCGTTCGCGGAAGGCGACGAGACGGGGGCCGCCGTCGGCCTCGCGGTCGAGGACGACGGCGCAGGACCGGCCGCCGAGCGCCGCGGAGGCCGCGGCCTCCACCTCTTCGAGTTCGATGCGGTGGCCGCGCAGCTTGATCTGGTTGTCGCGCCGTCCGAGGAAGCGCAGCAGGCCGTCCTCGCCGCGGTAGCCGAGGTCTCCGGTGAGGTAGACGCGCTCACCGCCGAGTGCGCCGACGGTGACGAAGCGGGCCGCGGTGGCCTCCGGGTTCTTGACGTAACCCTCGGCGAGGCCGGCGCCCGCGACGGCAAGTTCGCCGACCGCGCCGGTGGGCAGCGGACGCAGCGCCTGGTCCAGGATGTGGATCCGTTCGCCGGGAAGCTCGCTGCCGAGCGGGATCTCGGCGCCTTCGACGAGGCTGTCCGCAGTGATCTCGTGCACGGTGGAGCTGATGGCGGCTTCGGTGACGCCGTAGACGTTGAGCACGGTGAACGCGGGGCGGCCGGTCCCGGTGCCCGAGTTGATGCCGGTGCCGGTGTGCGCGCCCGTTCGGGAGCCGGGCTCGCGGTCCGTGCCCGCCTCGGCGAAAAACGTACGCATCACGTCGGCGGGGATGCGCTCGCCGCCGAGAACGAGCAGCCGCGGCGCCCAGCGTCCCTCGGTGAGCGCCGGCAGGAGGTCCTGGCGGGTGGCGAGGAAGTAGCTGGTGGGCAGGTTGGCGACGGTGACGCGGGCGGCGGCGAGCGTCCGCGCGAGCTCCCCGCCGGTCGGTACGTCCTGCTCCGGTACGACCAGACAGGCGCCCGCGTACAGCGAGGGAAGCACCTCTTCGAGGGCCACGTCGAACGACGGCTGGGCGAAGAGCAGCACACGGTCGCCCGGCGCGAGCGCGAACCGCTCGGCCGCCCCGGTCAGATGGTTGACCAGGGCGGCCCGGCCGACGGCGACGGCCTTGGGTGTGCCGGTCGAGCCGGAGGTGTGGATGACGTACGCCGCATCGGGCACCACGTCCGCCGCGCGGGCATCCGGCAGGACGGCCGCGTCGACCGCCGCGCTCGGCAGGCCCGCGGGGACGCTCACCGCGGTGCCCGGGGCCGTGAGGACCAAGGCGGGTGCCAACCGGTCGAGCAGCAGCTCACGGCGGGCGGCCGGATCGGACGGCGACAGCGGGCAGTACACCGCGCCGGTCCGCAGGCAGGCGAGCAGCGCCACGACCGAGTCGGCGCCGCGCGGCAGCAGCGCGGCGACCGGCTGCCCCGCGCTCACGCCGGCGGCCAGCATCCGCCCGGCGAGCGAGGTCACCCGGTCGTCGAGTTCTCCGTAGGTGATCCGGCGGGCACCGATGAGGAACGCGGGCAGCGACGGATCCTGGGCGGCGGCCGGGTCGAGCGGATCGCGGCCGGCCGCCACGGCGGGCGCGGGGTCCGCCTGAGGGGGCGCCGCGGGGAGCGCCAGGTCGGCGAGGACGGTGGCCGGGGCGTCGAGATAGGCGCGCAGCAGGTCGAGGAAGCGTCCGGCGAGCAGCTTCGCCACATCTTCGCCGAAGAGATCGGCGTCGTAGTCCCACACGAGGGTCATGCCGGCCGCGCCGTGGCGCAGGCTCACGCCGCGGCGGTCGTCGGGGAGCAGCACCACGTCGAGGTCGAAGCGGGTGGTGCCGGTGTTGAAGCCCTCGAAGAGGGTGATGTCGAGGCCGGGCACGTCGAGTTCGGGCAGCGGCGCGTCGTGGGCGCTGAACATGACGTCGAACAGCGGGTTGTCGGCGCCCGACGTGTGCAGCCCGAGGGCCCGGGTCAGCTCCTGGACCGGCACTTCCTGGTGCGGGAGCGCACGGATGAGCGTGTCGGTGACCTCGTCCATGGTGTCCTCGGCGGGAGCGCCGGGGTCCAGGTCGAGACGGAGCGGGATGGTGTTGACGAACATGCCGACGGCGTCCTCGTAGCCGCGCGGGCGGTTGCCCACGGCGGTTCCCACCACCATCTGGCTGCGTCCGCTGTGGCGCCGCAGCAGTTCGGCGAAGAGTCCGAGGAGTGTGGCGAACGGAGTGAGGCCGCGCTCACGGGTGTGGGCGCGCAGCCGCTCCGCGAGGTCCGCGCCGATCGACTGGCGCAGCTGCCCGCCGTGGTGGCGCCGCCGTGCCCCCGGCCGGGCGAGTCCGGGCAGCGGCATGTCGTACGAGACGTCGCGCAGGGTGTCCGCCCAGTACTCCAGGCCGGCGCTCAGCTCCTCGGCCCGTACGTCGCCGGCCCGGTCCCGCACATGGTCGGCGTATGAGCTCGCCTCGCCCAACTGAATGGATTCACCGCGCACTTGGGCGCTGTAGACGCTGAAGACGTCGTTCAGCAGGATGGCGAACGAGTGCCCGTCGTGGATCAGATGGTGCTCGACGTGGATGAGCCGGTGCCGGTCTTCGCCGAGTTTGACGAGGGTCCAGCGCAGCAGGGGTGCGTCGAAGGTGTCGAGCGGGGTCTCCGCCTCGGCCCTCAGCAGCTCCTCGAAGGCGGCCTCGGGGTCGGCCTCCCAGGTGATGTCCACGGTGCGCAGCCGCGGCGTGCAGACGTCGGCGACCCGCTGGCCGGGCATGGCGCCCGCCACGGGCACCAGTTCGAGACGGAGACCGGGGTGGCGGGCGAGGGTGGCGGTGAGGCCGCTGCGCAGCGCGTCCACATCGAGGGTGCCCCACAGGTCGAGGGAGGCGGTGAAGTTGTAGGCGCGGCTGCCCGGCTGCACTTGTTCGTGCAGCCAGACGATCTCCTGCGAGGAGGAGAGGGGGAGCATGGGCGATCCCTTGGGTTGTCGGGTCGGGAGTGCGGGACGCGGTCGTGCGCCCGCACGGCGGTGCGCCGGCCGGGTCGCGGATCGCGCGGCCGGCCGGATGTCGGGGTGTGACTGGCGGTGGCTGGGTGCGGCTGGGCTGTCGGGAGTCACGTGGTCGCGCGTCGGCTGCCGCGTACGGCGCGGCGCGTGCGGGCGGTGTCAGTGGACGGGCTCACCGGCGGGCAGCGCCGCGCACAGGGCCGCGAAGGCGTCTTCGGCGGCACGGTCGTCGAGGACCGCGCGGTCCCACACCATGCGGAGGTGGAGTTCGGGCCCCTGAGTGGCGGAGACCGCGAAGGGCGCGCGGAGCTGCCGGCCGTCGATGTGCACCTCACGGCCCGGTGTCGCACCCAGCCGCAGGGGGGTCAGGTAGCGGGCGTCGTCGACGGTGAGGAGCCCGTCGAGCCTGCCGGACCAGGCGGAACCGCCGGCCCGGACCGCCCGCACCACGTCGTCGAAGGGGGTGTCGGCGCGGTCCAGGTCGTCCCACCACTGGGTGGCCGTCACCTCGGGCGCGGGCGTGTTCGCGGTGTCGGCGGGGAAGACCACGGTGTTGAGGAAGCAGCCGAGCACGGGCCCGGCGCCGGCCGGGCGGCCACCCCAGGGGTAGCCGATGGGCGAGACGGGTCCGATTCCGTACAGGGCCGAGGCCGCCGCCCGGCAGGCGTCGAGCAGAGCCGGGAAGGGTACGCCTCCCGGAGGCGAGGGGAGCAGCAACTCCGTTGCGCCTGTGGGCAGTTCCGCCGACATGCGCCGCGCTCCGGGCAGCGGCGCCTGCTCGTGGGCGGGGTGCAGTCGCTCAGCCCAGTAGGCCAGCGCGCGGGGCGATGCGGCGCGGTCCTCGGCGGCGAGCTGGCTCAGTACGGCGTCCTTGTAGGCGGCGAGTTCGGCGGCCGCGTCGGCGGGCGGCAGGTCGTGGGGTCCGGTGCGGTCGCGGTAGGCGGCGCCGAGTTCTTCGACGACGCGGGCGAGGGACTGGCCGTCGCATGCGGTGTGGTCGAGGACGACGGCGAGCACCTCCTCCTCGGCGTTCGGGCCGTCGTGGGCGAGGAGGAGCCGCAGCGGCGGACCGTCGGCGACCCACCCGGCCAGGGCGCGCCGCAAGGCGTCCCGCGCGTCCTCGCCGGGCGCGGGGGCGATGTGCTCCAGCGGTACGTCGGCGGGCTCGGGCCGCAGGACGGGCGTGCCCCGCACGACACAGGCCCGGGAGCGCAGGACGGGGTGGCGGGCGGCCAGGTGGTTCGCCGCGGCGCGCAGGCGCGCCGGGTCGACGGTGCCGCGCGGGAAGGCGAAGAACATCGGGACGATGTCGGCGCGGCCGGCCGGGTCCAGGGCGCGCACGAGCAGGAAGCGCCGCTGGGCTCCGGTGACGGGCAGCAGTCCGGGGGCCGGGTCACCCGCGCCGAGGCGCTGGTAGCGGGCGAGGTACTGGCCCGTGATGCTGGGGTGCACGTGATCCTCTCTCGGGGTCGGGGACTGTCGGGGCGGGACTGTCGGGGGCGGGACTGTCGGGACGGGATTGTCCGAGGGTGGGGCCGTCGAGGGGCTGTCGAGGGCGGGGGCCCTCCCCCGCAGGCGCGTTCGAACCGGTGCGCCGCCAAGGGGTGTTGCCCTGCCCGGCCGGTGACGGTCAGGCGACAGGAACGTTCTCGTCGTGACCGTGCGCGACGTCCTGCCGCCCGTCGTCGTGTCGCTCGGCGTCGTGTCGCTCGGCGTCGTGTCGCTCGGTGTCGTGTCGCTCGGCGTCGTGTCGCCCGTCGTCGTGTCGCTCGGTACCCTGCGGCACGGTGTCCTCGGAGTGCGCCGGCGCGGGGAGGTCCCGCATTCGGCGCAGCGGCGAGAGCAGCAGGGGCAGCGGGACGACGAGGAAGCCGGCCGCGCAGATCCACAGCGCCGCACGCGCTCCGAACGCGTCGGCCACGGCGCCGCCGACGAGGGCGCCGAGCGGAAGGGTGCCCCACATGACGAAGCGCAGGGTCGCGTTCATCCGGCCCAACAGGCGTGGTGGGCAAAGAGTTTGACGGAAGCTCACCTGGGCGACGTTGTAGACGACGGCGCCGAAGAAGACCACGGCGGAGCCGAGCGCGAACAGCGCGGCGGCGGCGCCCCTGCCCGAAAGCGGCCACAGCAGGGCGAAGGGCCCGCTGACGAGAGCCGACAGCCAGATCAGGCGGGCCTGGCCGAAGCGGGCGGCGAAGCGCCCCGCACTCAGCGCACCCGCGAGGCCGCCGACGGCCGACGCCGAGAGCATGACGCCGACCGCCGCCGGCGCCAGGCCGAGGACGCGGACCAGGAAGATGGTCTGGGTGGCCATCAGCATGGCGGTGAAGAAGTTGCCGAGCCCGGTGGTACCCGCGATCACCCGCAGCAGCGGCTGACCGAGCACGAAGCGCAGGCCCTCCACGACGTCCTTGCGCAGGGACGCGCCGGGTACGGGTTCGGGTGCGGCCTCGGGGCGGCGGATGGCCAGGAGGAACAGGGCCGAGACGGCGTAGCCGACCGCGTCGGCGACGATCGCCAGGTGCGCCCCCACAGCTTGGACGAGGCCGCCACCGAGGCCGGGCCCGGCCACCTGGGCCGAGGAACGTACCGTCTCCAGCGCCCCGTTGCCGGCCACCAACTGCTCCCTGGGCAGGAGATGGGGCAGATAGCTCTGGTGGGCCACGTCGAAGAAGACCGTCGCGACGCCGGTGACCAGGGCCACCACATAGAGCTGTGCCATGGTCAGCGCGTCCGCGACGGCGGCGGCCGGAATGCTGGCCATCGCCAGGGAGCGGATCAGATCGGCGCGGATCATCAGGGGTATTTTGCGCATCCGGTCGACCCAGGCCCCCGCGGGCAGACCGATGAGCAGGAACGCCGCGGTCTCCGCCGCGGTGAGCAGCCCCACCTGGAAGGCGGGCGCTTCGAGTTCGAGGACGGCCACCAACGGCAGGGCGACCAGGGTGACTTGGGCGCCGGCCTGCCCGGCCGCGGCTCCGGCGAGCAGCAGACGGAAATCGCGCATACGGAGCAGACCGCTGGGAGCGGCCCGGGACGAAGGGGACATGCACGAGACCTTCACCGCGCGCCGATCAGGAGTCAAAACAAACAGGACACTTTCAGTCGTTTCTTGTGCCGTTCTGGCTCTCGATCAAGAAAATCGTAGGCCAGAACCGGGCAACGGCCGGATGAATCGTAGGTGTTGGGGCCCGATGGCACAGGACTTCCTGGCCCCCGGGGCACGTGATTCCAGGGGGCGGCAGGCCCTCACACCCCATCGATGCAGGTATGTCCGAAACTCACCGCCCCCACACTTGCGGAAGCAACCACATGCCCGCTCAGACGTCGGGGGTGACGAGCCTCGTCGGAGGCAATGGGCCGCGTCGGGAGTGACGGGCCCCGGCCTCTCAGCCCTCGACGGCGCGGAGGTCCACGGCGTGCCGGTCGGTGGCGAGGACGACGGGCAGCGGCAGGCCGGTCCGCGTGTCCAGACGCATCAGGGTCGCCTGGACCACGGCCTCGCCGGGCGGCACCGTTTCCGGGTGGCTGAGCTTCTCGGTGTTGACCCATGTGTGTTCCGCGCCGTCGCACGTGGCCGGCGTACCGCCGATCCCGTGGAGCACGGAACCGGTCAGCACCCCGCTCGACACGAAGATCGGGCCGGACCCCGTCGGCGGGGAACAGCTGTAGGTGCCCGACAGGGTGACGGTGCCGTCCTTGGCGACCGTCCCGTTCGGGCTTGCGGTCACGGTGTCCGAGAGGGCGGCCCCGGCCGGGCCCGAGGCCGCGCCGAGAAGGGCTCCGGCGGCGGCGACCGCCCCGGCGGCGACAAGACGTACGCGCATCGGCAAGTCTCTCCTTTGTCACTGCGTTTCTGTGGGTTGGGCCCGGGGTGGGCGCGGTCCGCGCCCACCCCGGGCCCAACCAATACCGCCAACCCGCCCGACCGTCGGGGATCCTCCCCGGTCCCCGGCGTGTCCACCGGGGACACGGGGGGGGTGGCGCGAGTGACCGCGGGTGTGTCGCGGCGCTGCTGTGGCCGGGGGGAACCGGTCTGCCCGCGCATGACCGAAAGAGGGCCCCATCTCCGCGAGCCGGGGGCGCCACCGGCCGTGCATGCTGGTTCCCCGGCCGTTTTCCGTGCCGCCCGACGGGGGTCGCGCGACAGGATGGGAGCGTCGATGTGCGCACCGTAGGCGTGGAAGAGGAATTGCTCCTTGTCGATCCGGGCACCGGAGCGCCATGCGCCCGCGCCGTGGAGGTGCTCGACCGGCTGACCAAGTGTGCCGCCGGGGAGGGCGGCGTCCCTGCAGGCGTGTTCGCCCGTGAACTACAGGGCCATCAGCTGGAGTTCGGCACACGTCCGCAGCACGACATGGACGAGCTGGGAGTCGAGATAGTGCGCTGGCGGCGCGTGGCGGCCCGTCACGCGCGGCAGGCGGGAGTCGCGCTCGCCGCGCTGGCCACCTCTCCCCTCCCGGCCCGGCCCGCGGTCAACGTGAGTCACCGGTACCAGTGGATGGAGGAGCAGTTCGGTCTGACGACCCAGGAACAGCTCACCTGCGGCTGCCATGTGCATGTGTCGGTGGCATCGGACGAGGAGGGCGTCGCGGTGGTGGACCGGATCCAGCCGTGGCTGCCCGTCCTGACCGCGCTCAGCGCGAACTCGCCGTACTGGCAGGGCACGGACACCCTGTACAGCAGTTACCGCAGCAGGGTGTGGGGCCGGTGGCCCATGTCGGGACCCACGGGCTCGTTCGGCTCCGCGGAGCGCTACCACGCCCAGGTCGACGCCATGGTGACCAGCGGTGTGATCCGCGACCGGGGCATGATCTATTTCGACGCCCGGCTCTCGCACCGCTATCCCACCGTGGAGATCCGCGTCGCGGACGTCTGTCTTGAGGCCACCACCACCCTGCTCGTGGCATGTCTGTCCCGTGCGTTGGTCGAGACCGCGGCACGGGACTGGCGGAGCGGGAACGAACCCCTGGTGCACGGGGTGAGCCTGCTGCGGCTCGCCGCGTGGCGCGCCGCGCGCTCGGGGCTCGACGGCGACCTGCTGCACCCGCTGACCATGCGGCCGGCCACCCCACAGGTGGTCGCGGCGGCCCTGCTCGACCACGTGCGGGAGGCACTCGACGACAGCGGGGACCTCGCCTGGGCCCGCAAGACGACCGCCGAACTCCAGGCCCGAGGCAATGGTGCCCGCATCCAGCGCGCCCTGTTCGCCCATACCGGGAGTCTCAGCGATGTGGTCGCAGCATGTGTGCGGCACACCCTGGGCGAACGCCAACTCCGTTACCCGGCACCGGATTGGACACGCCCCACACCCTCGGGGTGAGACATCACTCGATGGCGGCCGGGGCCATGGGTTCATACCGCCCCATGGCCCCGACCGGTCTCATCTCCCGTGAACTGGGTACCTCACACAGACGAGACGCGTAACATCCGGCAACAATCACGTACGCACACACCTCGGAGGAACCCCCGTGCCGGACAGCACCACACTCCAGTCCCAGTACGCCGCCCAGATCCAGAGCGACTTGGACGGCAACGTCGCCGAACGCGAACACATCTCCGCCCAGATCAGCGCGCTCCAGGAGCAGTTGACCACCCTGGAGAACAACCACGCGCTGCTCGCCTCCATGCAGCAGGCGGTGGGCGGGCCCGCCGCGCCGGCCGCCGGGAAGGCGTCGTCCAAGAAGGCCGCCGCGGCGTCCGCGACGCGGATCCCGCAGGCCCGTTCCGCGCGGAAGTCCGCAGGTCGCGCCGCCGAGAAGCAGGCCGCGCCCGCCGCCAGGACGAGCAAGGCAGCCGCGGCGACCAAGGCCGGGACCAAGGCGGGCAAGGCCGCGAAGTCCGGCAAGGCATCGTCCGCGACCCCCACCACGCTGCGGGACCTCGTCGCGGCCCACCTCGCCCAGAGCGGTGAGCCGCGCTCGGCGGCCGAGATCACGACGGGTCTCACCGAGGCACACCCCGACCGCACCATCGCGGGCACCGTGGTGCGCAACACCCTCGAAAACCTCGTCGCCAAGGGCGAGGCGCAGCGCACCCGGCAGAACCGCTCCGTGTTCTACACGGCTCCCGACGCCACCGCCGCCGCCACGTCCACCGGGTCCGCGGACGCCGACGTCAAGAAGGAGGCCGACGCGGTCACCCCCGCGGCCACCAACTGACCGGTGCGTGGTGCCGGGTCGCCCGGCACACGCGCGGCCGTCGACCGGAGAGGTGACAAGCAGCCCCGTGCCTCACGCCACAGGGCTGCAGTCCGGGTGACCCCAGCCTCCGTCGCGCTTCATGATGGGAGTGCCGGCGGCGTACGGCTGACCGCACGGGCAGCGTCCGGGGAACTTCGCCTTGATGGTCCGCGGCTTGCCCGACGGCGCCGACCCGGCCGTGGACGACGCCTTGCGCGCGGTGGCGGGCCGGGCGCGCGTGGCGGACGCGCGAGCCGGGGCCGGTACCGGCAACTCCAGGTCACCCAGAGCGGTCCCGGCGGCACGCTGGGAGGTGGCCGCGTCGCTCGCGGCCTGGTCCGCGATCGCGTTCAGCGGGTCCCCACCGACCTGGTGCGCGGCCACATGGACGAACTCCACATGGCGCTCGGTGAGCAACTCGTCGATACGCTCGACGAGTTCACGGTTGGCGACCGGCTTGCCCGCTGAGGTCTTCCAGCCGTTGCGCTTCCAGCCCGGCAACCACTGGGTCACCGCCTTCATGGCGTACTGGGAATCCATCCGCACCTGCATGCGGGTGCCCGCGTCGACGGCTTCGAGGAGCTGTTCAAGGGCGGTGAGTTCACCGACATTGTTGGTGGCGGTGCCGAGCGGACCCGCCTCCCAGCGCTCGGGCCGGCCCTGCGGATCGGCGATCACCCAGGCCCAGCCGGCGGGCCCCGGGTTGCCCTTCGACGCCCCATCACACGCGGCAACAACAACACGATCAGACATCGGGCCATCATCCCACCGCCGTCACCCCGCCCGGACCGCCGGCCCTCACCACCCGACCTCATCACCGTGTGTGACCAGGGGACCGTGTGTGACCACCAGCGTGACCACTGGCCGCGCGGTGACCGCGGGGGCGTGCCACGGTGGATGGGTTGGATCCCACCCACCAGCAGGAGTGACGCTCCATGGGCAAGGCCGAGAAGTTCAGGGACAAGGCACAGCAAGCCGCCGAGCAGGCGAAGGGGAAGTCGAAGTCGTCCCGGACCCGGGAGCGGACGTCCGGGCTCACCGAGGACCCCATGGAGCAGTTTCGTGAGGACCAGGAGCGGGCGGAGCGCCTGACGCGCAACGCCGAGACCGACCACTCCTGACTCCCTCCCGGCACGGCATGACACGGGAGCCGGGGCGCCCGCCCGAAGCGGGGCGAGCGCCCCGGCTTCCGGCTGTGCGGGGTCTCGCACCGCGCATGTGAGAGCGCCCGCGCCTGCCCCCGGCCTCGTACTGGGGCTCACGCCTTCGCGGGGACCGCGCGGGTGCGGGCCCAGGACAGCAGGTCGTCGACGGGCCACGTCGTGATGACGCGCTCCGGCGGGACACCGCACTCCTCGGCACGGGCGCAGCCGTAGACCTGCCAGTCGAGCTGACCCGGCGCGTGTGCGTCGGTGTCGATGGCGAACAGGACGCCCGCTTCGACGGCCCGGGTCAGCAGCCGGCGCGGCGGGTCGAGCCGTTCCGGCCGGCTGTTGATCTCGATCGCGGTCCCCGCGTCGGCGCACGCCGCGAAGACCGCGTCGGCGTCGAACCGGGACTCGGGACGCCCGCGGCCGGTGACCAGGCGACCGGTGCAGTGCCCGAGGACGTCCGCGAGTGGGTTGCTCACCGCCGCGACCATGCGCCGGGTCATGGCGTCGGCGTCCATACGCAGCTTGGAGTGCACGGACACGACGACGATGTCGAGCCGGTCGAGCAACTCGTCCTCCTGGTCGAGGGAGCCGTCGTCCAGGATGTCGCACTCGATGCCGGTGAGCAGCCTGAACGGGGCCCACTCCTCGTTCAGCCCCGCCACCACGTCCAGCTGGCGGCGCAGCCGGTCCGCGCTGAGGCCGTTCGCGACGGTCAGCCGGGGCGAGTGGTCGGTGAGTACCGCCCATGCGTGCCCGAGGTCCGCGGCGGCGCGGCCCATGTCGGCGATGGGACTGCCGCCGTCCGACCAGTCGGAGTGCAGATGGCAGTCGCCCCGCAGGGCGGCCCTCATCCTGTCGCCGCCCTCGACGAGCGGCGCCGCGGCTTCGACGTCGGCCTCAAGCCGTTGGAGGTAGCCCGGCACCTCGCCCGCGAGCGCCTCACGCACCACACGGGCGGTCTTCGGCCCGATCCCCTTCACCGCTTCCAGCTGCCCGGCGACCGCCGCGCGCGCCGCGCGTTCGTCCGGAGGCATCTCCGCGACCGCTTCGGCCGCGGTACGGAAGGCACGGACGCGGTAGGTGGCCTCCTGCGCACGTTCGAGCAGGAAGGCGATCCGTTTGAGGGCCGACACGGGATCCATGCACACACCTCCTGTGCGGACGGTGGGGCCGACGACGGTGGGACCGACGTCTGTGTGGCTCGACCCCGCGGGGGCCGCCGATTCTTGTGCGGGGCACGGCAGCGGCATCCGCCCCGTCGGGACCGTCCTCCCAGCTTCCCTCAGGCCCGGGTGGCCCGCAGCCGCGCGGGGCAGGGGGCGCCCGCGCCCGCGCGGGGAGGGGCGCTTGGCCGTGCCCGTGGTGCGCCCCCTCGGCGGCCGTGTCGGGGCGGGTGCCATCGCCGACCCGGCCCTAGCCTCGAAAGAGTGCTTGTGCGAAGAGATGCTCGTGGCGGGTACCGGCCGGGAAGGGCGGGCGGCCTGCTCCTCGGTGCCGCCGTGCTCCTGCTGGTGACCGGCCCGTTGATGATCTCGCCGTCCTACCCGTCCTCCCTGTCTTCCTCGTCCTCCCCCGCCGGCTCCGGGAACGAGGCCATGGCCGTGCGCGCCGGCCCCTCGGCCGCGTCGACGCCGCTGCGGACGGGGGTGCGTCCGGCGAGTCCCCACGCAGGGCCGCCCGCGGGAACCGGAGCCGGAGCCGGAGCCGGAGCCGGAGCCGGCAGTGTGGAGTACCGGAGCCCGCCGCGGGAGGCACCCGCGGGCTGTGCCGCGGAGCGGCGCCGCCCCGATCCGCACGACGTGCGGCCGGCGTGCTCGTATCCGGTGGTGGGGGTCTTTCTGCGGCCCGGCGGCCAGAAGACGTGCACGGCGGCCGTGGTGGACAGCCGGCACGGGGATCTGCTGGTGACGGCGGCGCACTGTCTTCCGCTTGACGGCGCGTCGTTCGCACCCGGCTACCACGACGGCATCGCCCCGCGGGGCCGGTGGCCGGTCCTCGCCTCGCTCGCGGACCCCCGGTTCGCCGAGGCCCGCAAGGGGGCGGAGCACTGGCCGTACGACTGGGCGTTCGTGCGGGTGGCCCGGGTGGGCGGGCGAAGCGTCCAGGAGGCGGTGGGCTCGGCCTTCCACGTGCCGCCGCACCCGGAACGGTTACCGTCCGATCTCGGCCGGGTCACACTGATCGGCTATCCGCACAACCGGCCGGGCCAGCACATCTGCACCGTGGATTCCGAGCCCGCGTACGGCGATTTCCGGCAGGCGCGCTGCGCCGGCTTCTCCAGCGGGGTGTCCGGCAGCCCGTGGGTGATCTCGGCGCAGGAGGGCGAGGGCATCGTGGTCGGGGTACTGGGCGGCGCCGAGCGCGGTGGCGGCTTCCTGTCCGACGTCTCGTACACGGCGCGCTTCGACGCGGGGATCGGCGCCCTGTTCGAGAGGGCCCAGGGGGTCGGGCCCCAGGACTCCCTGCTCCTGCCGTGACGCGTCGCGGCTTTTGATGACTCAACTGCCTTCAGTGAAAGCCTGGTCGAGAACACGGCCGGGCCGCCCGTCGGGGGATTCGACGGGCGGCCCGGTGTCTCAGGGGGACGGTGCGCTCAGCACTGGCGCAGGCCGGGGGCCGGGTCCTGGCCGGTCTTCACGCTGACGGCCGGGACATTGCCCCAGGCGCCGTTGTCGAGCTGGGTCCAGTACCAGATGTCGTTGCCGCCCTGGTGCGGGTCGCCGTGGCCCCAGCACACGAACCAGTTGAACCCGGTGGTCAGGGTGCCGCGGGTGGCCGAGCGGTAGGAGCGGTCGGCGTAGCCCTTCGCGCCGACCGCGTTGCCGCAGTACAACCGGCCGTCCGAGCGGACCCCGCACTCGGCGGCGGGCCCGGCCGACTTGGCGGGCGCGGCGACGGCGGAGGGCAGACCGGCCGTGGTGAGACCGGCCGTCAGCGCGGTGGCGGAGAGGAACAGGGCGATCTTCTTGCGTGCGTTCACTGCGAACTCCTCGCGTATCGGGTGTGATGTCGTGCGTGTGGCGTGTGGCGTACGTGTGTGTGGGGGGGGGGATGGTTCAGGCGCAGGTGGGGACGCCGTCCAGCCACGCGGGGCCCTGGATGTAGATGTTGGTGATCCATGCCCGGTAGTCGGGCAGGTAGGACCAGGCGTCGTTGCGGTACCCGTCGGCCTCGACGAGCTGGGCGTGCTTCTGGCAGGCGATCTTCACGCGGGTCGGCCCCGCGAACTTGTTGACGCGGGCGCTGGTCGTCGACGGCTGGGTGTGCGTCCACACGTCGGTCCCCCAGGTGGAGAAGTTCCCCTCCTGGCCCGGGGATCCGCCGATGCGTACGGCGCCGTTGTAGTCGCCGCCGAGCCGCACGTCGCTGACCATCACATGGGTGCCGGACTGGCGGGCCTCGACCATCTTGCCCGCGCCCAGATAGACGGCGATGTGGTGGATGGAGTCGGCGCCGCCCCACGCCATCAGGTCTCCGGGCAGCAGCGGCCCGGTGCCCTGGCCCGCGTCGAAGCGGGCGGTGACGTGCGAGGAGTGGTACTGGCTGTTGGCGGTGCCGGCCAGGATGTCCTGCCCGGTGGCCTGGGCGTAGGCGTACCGCACCAGGCCCGAGCAGTCGAAGCCGCGGCGCTCCGGGTCGTGGTCGCTGGCCGGGTCGGTGGGGTCCACCTGCCCGTAGGTGGCGCCGGGTTGGGGCCCGTGGCCGCCGCCCCAGGTGTACCAGACGCCGAGCTGCGAGCAGGCGGCCCGCACGGCTGCCTCGGCGGCGGCGGACGCACCCGGCGCGAGCACGTCGCAGCCGCCGGCCGCGGCGCGGGTGGCCTGTGCCGCCGTGCCGTGGGGCGCGGCCGTCGAGAGGTGTGCGGCCGGCACGATCGCACAGGCCGCCAGGACGCCGGCGGCGGCGAGGGTGCGGCGGGCTCTGGCAAGGGTGTGGTGCATGTCGTTTCCCCGTTTCGTCGTGCGTGCGCCGGGCTGCCGCCCGGCGGACCGCGACCGGTCTCCCGTGCTCAACGGGATCTCCTGCCGCGGTGGTTCGAGACTGTGCCGTGCCGGGCGGCGCTGTCGAGGAGGCGGGCGTCTCCTGTGCCGACGGGAAACGGGAAACACCCGGGAAACAGCACGCCCGCGCCGCTCACCCGGGGTCGGGGCACAGGGCCCGGAAGGGCAGGTCGGGCAGTAGGCGCGCCCAGCGGTCGGGCCCCGCGTCGCCCAATAGGCGGCACACCTGGGCCTGTTGGCGCGGCACGTCCGTGTTCCAGAGCCGGACGGTGCCGTCGTTGCTGCTGCTCGCCAGCGTGCCGGGCCGCCCGGGGTCGAAGGTGACGCCCCAGACGGCGCCGGTGTGTCCGCTGAGCGTGGCGAGGTGTGCGGCGCGTGCGGGGTCCCACAGCCGTACCGTCTGGTCGCTGCCGCTGGAGGCGAGCGTCGCGCCGTCGGGGCTGAAGGCGACCGCGCGCACCGAGCCGCTGTGGCCCGCCAGCGTGTGGGCCGTGGTGCGGTGTGCGAGGTCCCACAGGCGTACGGTGCCGTCGTTGGCACCGCTGGCCAGGGTCCGCCCGTCGGGGGCGAAGGCGACGGAGCGCACCGAACCGGCGTGGCCGCGCAGCACCGGACCCGGCCCGCCGACCGGGTCGCGCACCTTCCACAGACGGACCGTCAAGTCGTCGCTTCCGGTGGCCAGAGTGTGGCCGTCGGCGCTGAACGCTACGGCGTTGACGAAGTCCTCGTGGCCGCTGAGCCGGGCGCGGGGGCGCCGGGTCGCCACATCCCACAGGATCGCGGTGCGGTCGGCGCTCGCGGAGGCGAGCAGCCGCCCGTCGGGCGAGAAGGCGACCGCGAACACCGACCCGTCGTGGCCGGTCAGGGTCGCTCGCAGCCGGCCGGTCGCGGCCTCCCAGAGCCGCACGGTGCGGTCGGCTCCCGCCGAGGCGACGAGGCGGCCGTCCGGCGAGAAGGCCACGGCGAACACCGATCCGTCGTGGCCGGTGAGGGTGGTGCGCAGCCGGTGGCGGGCCACGTCCCACAGCCGGACGGTGCGGTCCGCCTGCGCGGAGGCGAGCAGGGTGCCGTCCGGGGAGAACGCCGACTGCCAGGCCTCGGTGAACGGGCGGGCGGTGAGCGCCGGGCGGCCGGGGTCCCACAGGACGACGGACTGGTCGAAGCCGCCGGTGGCGAGGCGTTCGCCGGGTCCCGCGGCGATGGCGAGAACGTAGTCGGTGTGGCCGGACAGGGTGGCGACCACGCGGTGGTTGACGGCGTCCCACAGCTTGACGGTGCCGTCGCCGGCCGCGCTGAGGACGGTGTCGCCGCCGCGGGTGAAGGCCACGGCGTTCACGTCGTCGCTGTGTCCGGTCAGCACGCCGTGCGCCGTCCCCTCGGGCAGGTCCCACAGCCGGACGGTGCGGTCCGCGCCGCCCGATGCCAGGGTGTGCCCGTCGGGGCTGAACGCCACACCGAGCACCTGGTCGCTGTGCCCGGTGAGGACCTTGGGCGGCAGGCTGCCCGTGACGTCCCAGAGCCGTACGGTGCGGTCCATCGACGCCGAGGCGACGCTGTGTCCGTCGGGGCTGTAGGCGACGGACATCACGGCGTCGTCGTGCCCGGTGAGGACCGTGCGCGCCGTCGCGCCCGGTACGTTCCACAGGCGTACGGTGCGATCGGTTCCCCCGGATACCAGCGTCTGGCCGTCGGGGCTGAACGCCACGGAACGCACGGCCCCTTGGTGTCCTCGCAGGGTCGCGGTCATCCGGTGGGTCGCCGCGTCCCAGAGCCGTACGGTGCCGTCGGCGCCGGCCGTCGCGATGCGTGTGCCGTCGGCGCCGTAGGCGACCGCGGTGACCGCCCCGGTGTGGCCGCTCAGGACGGCGGTGACCCGGCGCTTCGTGGTGTCCCAGAGTCGCACGGTGGCGTCCGAGCTCGCCGAGGCGAGGGTCGTTCCGTCGGGGCTGAACGCCACCGAGTTGACCGGACCCGCATGGCCGCGCAGCCGCCCGTCGAAATACTGTGCCTGGGTGCTGAGCAGGGCGCCGCGTGCCTGCGGGGTGCGGTCGGTGCGGTAGGCGTCGGCGGCGAGCAGCATGGAGGCTTCCGGCCGGCCCGCGGCAAGGGCTCCGGACCGCACGGCCAGGGCCTGCGACTGGGCGGTGCGGCTCTGGTCGAGGGCGCGCCGGCGCTGCTGGAAGGCGAGGGAGCCCGCCGTCACCGCGAGGGCGAGGAGGCCCACGAGGGTGGCGAGCAGGGCGCGCCGGATCCGGGTCTGGCGTCGCGCCTGACGTGTGCCGCGCGCTTCCTCCGTCTCGCAGGCGTCGAGGAACTCCCGCTCCAGCGGGCCGAGTTGGTCGCGTTCGGTGGCCTGGTGCGCATGATCGCGCACCGCGGCGATGCGGGCGCCGCGGTAGAGCAGGTTCGGGTCCCGGCCGGCCCGCGCCCACTGGTTCGCGGCGTCGCAGACCTGCTGGCGCAGGACGAGGCCCGCCCGGTCGGCGTCGATCCAGCCGCACAGTCGCGGCCAGGCGTAAAGGAGCGCCTCGTGGGTGATCTCCACCGTCTCGCTGCCGGCCGTGACGAGCCGGGCCCGCACGAACGCGTCGAGGGCGCGGATGCCGGAGTCCGGGTCGCTCAACTGCCCGATCAGGAGCGCGCGTTCGACGGGCCTGCGGGTCTGGGCGCTGTCCTCCGCGACATTGACGAGGCGCACCAGGAGCTGGCGTACCGTCGATCGCTCGGTGGGGTCGAGCCGCCCGTACACCGACTCGGCGGTGCGCGCGACCGCTCCGTGAATGCCTCCCGTCGTCTCGTAGCCGCTGACCGTGAGGATCCGGCCGGCGCGCTGCTGCCAGGTGACGAGCAGGGCGTGGGCGAGCAGGGGCAGGGAGCCGGCCGAGGTGGCGCAGTCGTTGCCGAGGTCCCTCAACAGCAGTTCCACCAGGCCCGGTTCGAGGGTGAGCCCGGCCCGCTCGGCGGGTCCCGTGATGGCGTGGCGCAGCTCGGCGCCGGACATCGGGCCGAGCGCGAACAGGCCGTGGGTGAAGACGTCCACGAGGTGGGGGTGGTCGAGGCAGCGGCCGCAGAAGTCGGCGCGCAGGCCGATGACGACGGCGGCGCGGGCGGCGGTGCCGTCGGTGTCGCGTGCGGTTGCCAGGGCATGGAGCACGGCGACGAATTCGCGGCGCTCGCGGTCGCTCCCGCACAGGGTGAAGGCCTCCTCGAACTGGTCGACGACGAGGACGAGACCGCGGCGCGGGCCGCGCGCCGCGCAGGCGTCGAGCAGCACGCCGGGCCGCTCGGCGAGCGCCTCGGGGGTGATCTGCGAGCCCGCGGCGCCGAGCACGTCCGCGGCGCAGCGCAGGAGTTCCTTGAGCGGGTGGGCGGTCGGGGTGCACACGACGACCGGCCACTGGTCCGAACCGGGTACGGGCAGCGCGCCGCGGCGCAGGGCGGGCAGCAGGCCGGCCTGGAGGAGCGAGGACTTGCCGGCGCCCGAGGGCGCTACCACGGCGAGCGGTCCGCGGCCCATCCGTTCGGCGAGCCGGCCGGTGAGATGGGCCGTCGCGCTCTCGCGACCGTAGAACCAGGCGGCGTCCTGCGGCCCGTACGCGGCGAGTCCGCGGTAGGGGCACACGCCCGGGTCGGGATCACTGGGGTGTCCGGTGCGGGCCGTCGGCGGGGCCGCCTGTCTCGGCAGCAGGCGCAGGAGCGCGCCCCGTGCTTCGAGTACGTCGTCGCAGCGGCGGGCGACGTCCAGGGTGGGCGGTTTGCTGCCGTTCTCGATCTTGCTGAGGTACCCCTTGCTGTAGTGGATCGAGCGGGCGAGTCCCGTGAGGGACACCTTGCGCAGGGACCGCAGGCGCCGCAGCTCCGCTGCGAATCCCCCGGCCGTTTCGTCGTCCGTTGGCACGGGTCCTACCTTTCCGTGACGGACGGGGCGTACGCCTGAAAAGGATGAACTCCGTCCGGTTCCGGTCGTCAACGGACGTACGGGCACGATCCGTTCGGCGGGGCCGGTCCCCGGCGGGGCCCCGCGAGGCCGCGGGCGGGGCGAGGCAACCTTTCCGCGCGATCGCTCATCTGTGCCCACAGCCGGGGAGTTTGGACACCTTCCGGCCACCGAGTCCGGACCAATTGTTAAATCCCGGTTCCGGGAGCACAGAAACTCGATCATCCCTCTTTACATGTTCATGCCAGGCATAGCAGGGTTCCGGCCGGGACCTCATGGTCCCCGCGGTGCACAACAGCACCGTGCGTACGGGTGGTTGTTGAGCCGACCGCCCCCGCACCTCTAAGGACCCCCCACCGTGCGTACACCCCACATACGCAGCCTCGCGATATCCCTGGCCGTCACCACGGCCATCACCATCACGGCGGGAGGCGGGGCCACGGCCTTCGCCGCTCCGACCGCCACGGGGGCCACCGCCCCCGCCGCGACCGCCGTTTTCCAGCCGGTGATCGACGCGGCCCGCGCCGCGGCCGTCGCCCACTCCTCGGCCACCGGGGTCGGCAAGGACGACACGCTTCAGGCCACCGACGTCCTGGTCGACCCGGACGGCAAGCAGCACGTCCGTTTCGTCCGCTCGCACCGCGGACTCCCCGTCCTCGGCGGCGATCTCGTCATCCACCTCGACAACAGATCCGCCTACACGGGCGTGACGCGTGCCCTGCGCCGGCAGGTGGCCGTGACCACCACGAGCGCCAAGGTGACGGCCGCACAGGCGCAGGCGAAGGCCGCGGCCACCGCCAAGGGCACGGCGGGCTCCGCCCGGCTCGTGGTGGACGCCCGAGCCGGACGCACCGCACTGGCCTACCAGATACAGGTGACCAACAGCTCCACCGCCGAGTCCGGCGCCCGCACCGTGGTCGTCGACGCGGCCAGCGGCGCCGTCCTCAGCAACACCCCGGCCGGCGACTCCTTCATCTCGCCGACCGTCCAGGACAAGCTCCGCAAGAGCGGGCAGACCCTCAGCCCGTCGCTGAGCTCCCCCTCCCCCGCCCCGTTCGCCTCCTCCAGGGCGACCGGCTTCCCCGCCGCGGCCACCGGCACCGGCTCGTCCCTGTTCGTCGGCAGCGTGCCGCTGACCACCACCCAGACCGCGAAGAGCGCCTTCACCCTCAAGGACCCGAGCCGCGGCCAGACCGAGACCCGGGACGCCGGCAACAAGGAACTCGACCAGTTCTCCGGCGGCAAGGCCTTCACCAGCACCACCAACAGCTGGGGCACCGGCCGAACGAGCAACCGCGCCACGGTCGCCGTCGACGCGCAGTACGGGATCACCAGCACCCTGGACTTCTACAAGAAGACCCTGGGCCGCAACGGCATCAAGAACGACGGCGCCGGCGCCCACGCGCTCGTCCACTTCGGCAGCAAGGTCGGCAACGCGTTCTGGTCCTCCGACTGCGGCTGCATGCTCTACGGCGACGGCGACGGGCAGACGTTCGCGCAGCCGCTGGTCGTCCTCGACGTCACCGGCCACGAGCTCACCCACGGCGTCGTGGACGCGACGGCGAACCTCCAGCCGACCCGCGTCGACGCGGACGACAACCAGTTCGGCGAGCCCGGCGCGCTCAACGAGTCGCTCGCCGACATCTTCGGCAGCAACGTCGAGTTCGCCACCAACAACCCCAACAACCCGCCGAACTACCTGATGGGCGAAAAGCTCGGGCTCCAGCAGAAGTTCCTGCGCCGCCTGGACAAGCCGTCCCTCGACAAGCTCGAAGGCACCGTCGACTACTGGTCGAAGGCGTCCTACGACACCGAGGTCCACGCCGGTTCCGGCGTCTCCTCGCACGCCTACTACCTGCTGGCCGAGGGCAGCGGCAAGAAGACCATCAACGGCGTGGCCTACGACTCGCCCACGTACGACGGTTCGACGGTGACCGGTATCGGCCGGGACAAGGCGACGGCGATCTTCTACCGGGCACTCACCCGGTACATGGTCTCCACGACCGACTTCCACGACGCCCGCACCGCAACGCTGAGCGCCGCCGCCGACCTCTACGGTGCGAGCAGCACCGAGTACAAGACGGTCGACAAGGCCTGGGCGGCCGTCAACGTGACCCCGGCGAACGCCCCCGCCGGCAGCTGATCCAGCCCCACCTCTGCCGCCCCGCGAACCGCGGGGCGGCAGTGGCATGCTCTGCCCCCTTCGGCGGGGTCCGGCATGCGTCGGCGTGGCAGCGGTGACAGGGTCACAAGGGCCGGGGCACCTGCCCGGCGTCCGCGGCCGCGCAGGTGGACGCGTGCGAGTGGACGCGGACCGAGACGGATGAGGAGTGACCGGTGCGGCACTACATCGTGGCCGAACAGCTTCCGGACGGCGTGGTCAAGGAATGGCACATGGTGCGCGGCGAGGAGCAACACTCCATGTGCGGACGCGAGGTCGCCGAAGGCGTGGCGGAACTGCCCGCCGAGGCCTGGGGGACCGAGCGCGCCCACCCGTTCTGCCACACGTGCGGCGCACTGTTCCTTCGCGAGGTCCCGTAGGGCCCGTCCGGCGCACAGACCCTGGGCCCGGGGTCCGCCGTCAGGCCGGTGGTTGCGGGGAGTATGACGGGCGCACGCCGGGTACTCGCGTCCGGCAGATGCGGTTCGGATCGCGGCGGCAGGAGGCAGTTCATGAGCAGCACGGTGCAGGGCCCCGGGCCCGAGCCACGAACCATCACGACCTCTGTTCCGGCCAGGCTCGACCGGCTTCCGTGGTCGCGCTGGCACTGGATGATCGTGATCGGCCTGGGCACCGTGTGGATCCTGGACGGGCTCGAGGTCACCGTCGTCGGGAACATCGCGAGCCGGCTCTCGGAGCCCGGCAGTGGGCTCGCCATCAGCGACGCCCAGGTCACCGGCCTGGGCGCCGCGCTGTATGTGGCGGGCGCCTGCTTCGGGGCACTGTTCTTCGGCTGGCTGACCGACCGGTTCGGACGCAAGAAGCTGTTCCTCGTCACCCTCGCGGTGTATCTCGCCGCGACGGCGATGACGGCGCTGTCCTTCACCGCGTGGTGGTTCTTCCTCTTCCGCTTCCTGACCGGCTTCGGCATCGGCGGCGAGTACGCGGCCATCAACTCCGCCATCGACGAACTGATCCCGAGCAAGTACCGCGGCCGGGTGGACCTCATCATCAACGGGAGCTACTGGCTCGGCGCGATGGGCGGCGCGCTGCTCTCCGTCCTCGCCCTCAACACGGACCTCCTGCCCAAGGACATCGGCTGGCGGCTCACGTTCGCCCTGGGTGTGGTCCTCGGTCTCGTCATCCTGCTGGTGCGTCGGCACGTGCCGGAGAGCCCCCGGTGGATGTTCATCCACGGCCGCGAGGAGGGCGCCGAGCAGCTCCTCGACGACGTCGAACACACGGTGGAGGAGGAGAAGGGCGAGCGGCTGCCGGAGCCGGGGAGCTCGATCACCATCGAGCAGCGCACCAGCGTGGGGTTCCTGGAGATCGCCCGGACCCTGTTCCGCTCGTATCCCAAGCGGGCCGTGCTCGGCTTCTCCCTGTTCATCGGTCAGGCGTTCCTCTACAACGCGATCACGTTCGGCTTCAGCTCGATCCTGGTGAAGTTCTTCGACGTGTCGAGCGGAACGACCGGCTACTTCTTCGCCGTGATCGCCTTCGGCAACTTCCTGGGGCCGCTCTTCCTCGGCAAACTCTTCGACACCGTCGGCCGCCGCAAGATGATCGCCGGGACGTATGTGCTGTCCGGTCTGCTGCTCTTCGTCACCGCGTGGTTCTTCGCGCAGGGGTGGCTCAGCGCGACCACCATGACGGCGTGCTGGTGCGTGGTGCTGTTCTTCGCTTCGGCGGGCGCCAGTTCGGCGTATCTGACGGTGAGCGAGATCTTCCCGATGGAGACCCGGGCCATGGCGATCGCCTTCTTCTACGCCATCGGAACGGCCGCGGGCGGCATCTCGGGACCGCTGGTGTTCTCGGCACTGACGTCCAGCGGAGTCGTCGGCGACGCCGTCATCGCCTTCAGCATCGGCGCCGCACTGATGACGGCGGCCGGCGTGGTGGCCGCGTTCCTCGCGATCGACGCGGAGGGCAAGTCCCTCGAGGACATCGCGGCCCCGCTTTCGGCGCGGCTGGGCGCGAAGGGCGAGACCCCGCCGGCGGCGCCCGCGGGGTGAGCGCGACCGCGTGCTCGTGACCGAAGCGGGCGGCGATCAGGACCGGAAGGCCAGTTGGGCGGCGAGCACGTGCTCGCCGCCCTTCGTCGTGTTCGCCTGCGATCCGACGTGTTCACGTGCCATGCGACGTGTTCACGTGCCCCTCCGTGCGCCGGGAAGCACGTATTGCATGAGGCGATCGCGAGCGTTATAGTCTCTAACTAACGGCACGCCACATAACAAAGCCGGTGCGAGAACGACGCCCGGCCCACGAGGGGAACCGACATGAAGCACAACGACAGCGACCTGCACGTGGTCCTCGGCGCGGGCCCGGCCGGCACCGCGGTCGCCGCCGAACTCGCCCACCGGGGGCACCCCGTCCGCCTCGTCGACCGGTCGGGAACCGGCGCCGCGATGACGGGCGTCGACCGCGTGAAGGGCGATGTCGGCACCCGCGAGGGCGCCGCGGCCGCCGTGGCGGGAGCGGGGGTCGTCTACCACTGCGTGAACGTCGCCTACCACCTCCAGGTCGACGTCATGCCCCGCATCCAGGAGGCCGTGCTGGGCGCCGTGGAGGCGCAGGGGGCCCGCCTCGTCGTCCTGGACACGCTCTACCCGTACGGCGAGACGCACGGCGACGTCATGACCGAGGACTCCCCGTGGCGCGCCACCACGCACAAGGGCAGGATGCGTGCGGAGCTGGACGAGAAGTACCTGGCCGCCCACCGCGAGGGCCGGGCGTCGGTGGTGCTCGGCCGGTCCGCCGACTTCATCGGGCCCGGCGTCCTCAACTCCACCCTCGGTGGGGCCGTCTTCCCCGCGGCGCTGACCGGCGGCGAGGTGCTGACCCTCGGGAACATCGATCTGCCGCACAGCTACACCGACATCCGGGCCGTGGCCGCCGGGCTCGCCACGCTCGGCGAGAGCCCGCGGGGCGACGGGCGCGTCTGGCACCTGCCCACCGCTCCGACCCTCACCACCCGCGAGGTGCTCGGGATGATCGAGGACCGCGTCGGAGGCCCCCTGAAGATCGTCACCCTTGACGAGCTGCGCCCCTTCGGCCCGTTCGACCAGGTCTTCGTGGACGCGTACGCCGAGATGTTCTACCAGCACACCGAGCCGCAGATCATGAACTCGGGCGCCTTCGAGGCCGCGTTCGCCACATCCCCGGTCCCGATGGGCGACACCCTTGACGCCACCCTGGCGTGGTACCGCGGCCTGCTGGCCGAGCACGCCTGACCGTGGCGTGCGGGCGGACCACTACTCGATGACGATCTCGAACGGGATGTTGCCGCGGGTCGCCTTGGAGTACGGGCAGGCCGCGTGGGTCAGCTCGACGAGCTTGGCGCCGCTGTCCCCCTCCAGGTGCTCGGGGAGCTCGACGCGCATGACGACTCCGATGCCGAAGCCGCCGTCGGCGGGGTCCTTGCCGATGCCGACCTCGGCGGTGACCGAGACGTCCTTGACGTCGAGCTTCAGCTGACGGGCGACCGACCCCATGGCGCTGGCGAAGCACGCCGCGTATCCGGCGGCGAAGAGCTGCTCGGGGTTGGTGCCCTCGCCATTGCCACCGAGGGCCGGCGGGAAGGCGAGCGGCAGGTCGAGCCGGCCGTCGGAGCTGACGGTGCGGCCCTCGCGGCCATTGGCGGTCGCCACTGCGGTGTAGAGCGCGTCCATGGGAATCGGTTCCTCTCGTGTCCGTCCGTACGGAGCCGGTGCGGCTCCGTACGGGGAAAGCCTCGGCTGCCCGGAACCCACTGAAGCACACAATTAAGTTGTGCACAACTAAATGGCGTGCGTGTTAGCCTGGCCGCATGGTGACCAAGCCCCCCGCCCGCACGCACGACGACGAGGACTACCTGCGGCTCGACCTCCAGCTCTGCTTCTCGCTGCACGCGGCATCGCGCGCCTTCAACGGCGTCTACCGCACGCTCCTGAAGGATCTGGGGCTGACCTATCCGCAGTACCTGGTGATGCTGACGCTCTGGGAACACGGCGAGCTGCCCGTCAAGAGCATCGGCGCCAAGCTGCGGCTGGACTCGGGCACCCTGTCGCCGCTGCTCAAGCGCCTCGAATCGGCGGGGTTCGTCGAACGGCGGCGCAGCCCGGCGGACGAGCGCTCCGTCACCATCCGCCTCACGGACCGGGGCACCGCGCTGCGCGAACGCGCCCGTGCCGTGCCGCACCGCATCGCCGAAGCCGTGCCTCTTCCCCCGGACGACTTCCGCACCCTGCGCACCCTCCTGGCCACCCTGACCGAGGGACTCGACGCCGCACAGACGCCGCCGGTGACCGACCACGACGGCGACGTCGACGGGGCGGTCTGCGCCGGAGAGTGATCCACACCGAGGGGGCGCCCCGCCGCGATCCGCGGCCCGTGCGGTAGGACTGGGGGCCGGAAGATCATCGGCAGCGCAAACGCGGGAGGCAGCACGTGGCACGTCCGGTCACCATCGTCACAGGGGGCAGCAGGGGAATCGGGGCGGCCACCTGCGTCCGGCTCGCCGCCGACGGGCACGACATCGCCCTCGGGTACCTGAGCAACGACGTCGCCGCTCAGGAGGTGGCCGAGACGGTGCGCGAGACCGGGGCCCGCTGCGTCACCGTGCGGTGCGACACCTCGCACGAGGCGGACGTGGAGCGACTGTTCGACACCGCGGCCGCGGAACTCGGCGCGGTGAGCGGGCTGGTCAACAACGCCGGAGTCACCGGGCCGCTCGGCCGTCTCGCCGACGCCCGCACCGAGGACCTGCGCCGGGTCATGGACGTCAACGTCATCGGGTATCTCCTGTGCTGCCGGCGGGCGGCGCGCGACATGGCCGCGCTGGGCGGCGGCGCCATCGTCAACATCTCCTCCGCGGCGGCCACCCTGGGCGGTCCCGGCGACTACGTGCACTACGCCGCGTCGAAGGCCGCCACGGACGCCCTCACCATCGGCCTGTCCAAGGAACTCGGGCCGGACGGCATCCGGGTCAACGCGGTCGCCCCTGGCATCATCGACACGGACATGCACGCCACGATGGGCGACCCCGGCCGCCCCGCACGGGCGGCCGCCGGCATCCCGCTGGGCCGTCCCGGCGAGGCGTCCGAGATCGCCGCCGCCGTCGCCTGGCTCCTCTCCCCCGACGCCTCGTACACCACCGGCACGGTCCTGCGGGTCTCCGGCGGCCGGTGACCCCGAGCTCTCCTCGCTCGACAAGGGGCCGGGGCCCTCGGCATGCTGAGGATCCAGGGAGGTGGGCCATGGCCGACGGCGAGGCGACGGGGCCGTTCGAACCGGCCACGGGAGAGGGACCGGCCGTGTCCGGCGCGGACCGGGAGGCCGCCGTACGGGCCGCCCTCGACGGGCTGCTGCGCATCCGCCGGGTGCTGGCCGGGCCCGCCGCATCGGCTCCGGCGCCGTGGGAGCGGCTCCAACCCGTACGCGCGATCGCCATCGCGCTGGAGGCCGCGGGGATCCCGCCCTCCGCCGTCGACGGCGAGGGCGCACGCATCACCACCGGCTACCGCGCCAGCGCCGCCGAACGCCCGGGGAGCGTTCGTGTGGAATGGCTCGGGCCGCCCGGCAGCGGCGCCGAGTACGAGGCTGGCGCGTCGCTCGGGCGCTGCGCCACCGCGCTGCGGCCGCTCGGATGGGTGGCCCTCGCCTACCGCGGGCCGCGCCGCCACCACTACCTCGAAGTCGAACCCGACGGGTGAGTGAGCCGGGTTCGCGCGCCACCCACCGCTCCCGCTAGAGTGCGATGCTTGTTCGAACACATGGGGATGTGGGGGGAAGCGTGAGCGCACAACTGCGGGACACGGCAAGCGAGTTGGCCGGTCTGCTGTGGCGGGAGCACACCGTGTACCGGGAGCGGACGGGCGGCGTGGTCATCCGCGGGGCACACGTCGAGCGCTGGATCAGCCTCTCCCCCACCGGCGGCAAGGACCAGGTACTGATCCGCGCGGGCCGGATCCTCGACGGGGGCACCACCGCTCCGGCCCGCTCCGAAGCGGTGGTCAGTCTCACGATCGGCACGAGTGAACTCGCCGCGGTCTGCCGCAGGTTGCTCGCCGACGCCGCGGTGGGCGCGTCCGCCTACGACGGCGTGCGGGCTCCGGGACAGCCAAGACCCGGCCGCACGAAGAACCGCACGAAGAACCGCACGAAGAACCGCAAGAGCCGGCACACCGGCTTCGCCTCCTGGGTCGTCATCCTCGCCGTCGCCTCGCTCGTCGCACTGTTCCTGCGCAATGTGGTGGCGGCGCTCTGAGGACGGCGGCGCGGCCCGGAGCCGTCACACGGCTTCGGCCTCCAGGATCGAGGGCAGGGACGGCGTCGGCAGGACCCGGTTCAGGCGGAACCCGCACCGGGAGAGCAGGTCCTCGAACTCCCCGGCCGTGCGCTCCCTTCCGGTCACCAGCATCATCATGATGATGTCCAGTTCCACCGCGGGGTGTGCCTCGCCGTTGTCCGGCAGTACCGAGTCCACGACGAGCAGCCGTTTGCCCGGCGCCATCGCCCCGCGGACCGCCGCCAGGATGCGCAGGCATTCCTCGTCGCTCCAGTCGTGCAGGATGCGCTTGAGCAGGTAGAGGTCGCCGCCCTCGGGTACGCCGGAGAAGAAGTCGCCGCCCCGCACGCTCCAGCGCCCCTTCACCTCCTCGGTGTCCAGCTCGTGGTCGGACACGGTGTCGGGCAGGTCGAACAGGACGCCGTTCAGGGCCGGTTCACGACGGAGCACGGCGTGCAGGAAGCTGCCGCGTCCGCCCCCGACGTCGACGACGGTGCCGTCGGCGGGGAAGGGATAGCTCTCCACGATGAGGTCGTCGGTGCGGCCGGACATCGAGGCCATCCCCGAGTCGAAGAGCGCGCGCTGCTCGGGCGAGGCGGCCAAGTGGTCGAAGAACGAGACGTGGTAGGCGGCTTCGAACGGCGTCCTCCCGGTCCGCACGGCGTCCGGGATTCCGTCGGCCGCCCGGCGGAACATCTCGTCGGTGAGCAGCAGGGCCGCGGTGCGCTGCGAGCCGCGTACGTCGGTGCGCAGCGCCTGGCCCGCCTCGGTGAGACCGAAGGCACCCTCCGCGTCCTGGGTGAACAGCCCGTGGACCGCGAGCAGCCGCAGGACGCGCCGGAGCGTGTCGGCGTGCAGCCCGCTGTCGGCGGCGAGCCGCTCGGCGGTACGGGGCCCGTCGGCGAGGCGGTCGGCGATGCGGTGCTCGGCCACGGCCCTGACCGCGGCCGAGTGGATGTGGCCGTACAGCAGTTGGTTCAGCGGGGAGGGCGAGAACCGGTCGGTGGGGCCGGTCGGGTGGTCCGAGCTGGTCGCCAAGGGTCTGCTCCTGTCATCACAAGGAAGGTGTCCTCCCATCGTGGCAGTGCCGGGCGTGCGACGGTGGGGGTTCACCGGGGCGCATGAGGGTCAAGTCGCCTTCCGGTCACAGCGCGCCCCGTGGGCCGGAACAGGTCCGCGCGGGCCTGTTCCGGCGCCCGCCTGCTACAAAGGCCTTCCACGCTTCGCGACCCCAAGGATGGCGTCATGAGTGCCGATGTGCTGGACCGGCTCGGCGCCGGCAAGTACCTCCTCGTCACGAGTTACAAGAAGGACGGCACGGGTGTCGCGACGCCGGTGTGGGTGGTCCGGGACGGTGACGCCCTGATGGTCTGGACGGTCACCGATTCCTGGAAGGTCAAGCGCGTCCGCAACCGGCCCGGGGTGCTGGTCGGGCCGTGCGACGTGCGTGGCAACCCGACCGGCGAACAGCACCCGGCGACGGCCGTGGTGTGCGACGCCGCCACCACGGCGGCCTGCCGGACGCTGCTGGCCCGCAAGTACGGGGTGCTCGGCCGGCTCACCCTGCTCGGCAGCAGGGTGAGGCGCGGCACGAGCGGCACGGTGGCCCTGCGGATCACCCTCGGCGCCGGGCCGGCTCAGCGGGACCAGGGCCCGTTCTAGGGGCCCGACACGGCCCGTTCTAGGGGCCCGACACGAGGTCGGCCACGTTGCTCGCCGCGTTGGAGGGCCCTCCCTCGTTGTTGATGACGTGGCCGATGGTTCCGGTACCGCCGAGGGAGACCGTCACCATGTCGTGGAAGCGGACCCCTGGCGCGGCGGGGGCCTCGAAGGCGCGGTCGGCCGCCACGGACGGATCGGAGCTGAAGTAGCAGTAGCTGCCGAGGCCCCACGCTTCGTGGCTGGTCACGCCGGGCGCCACCTTGTACGCGTCGTAGCCGCGGGTCGATCCGTTCATCCAGGAGCCCTGGCCCGGCGGATCGTAGGGCATTTCGTTCTGGAAAAAGTAGGTGCGGCCGCCGTTGCCGTTCCAGATGACCTGGTGCTGCTGGTAGTGCTCCACGAACAGGCCGTACAGGGTGACGGCGGCGCCGTTGACGACGAGGCCGTTGGCGGCGGTGTTGCTGGTCCAGCCGACGCCGCTGCCGTGGTCGGCGCGCCACAGCCACATGTGGTCGCCGATGACGTCCGAGCTGTTGACGACGAGGCTCTGGGTCGCCTTGCCGACGCCGGCGCCCCCGATGCGGAAGAAGACGTCGTGCAGCGAGGTCGGGTCGGCGCCGTGCCGGGCACTCGACCCGTCCGGCCCGATCCGCATCAGCGTCCGGGAGTTGGTGGTACCGGCGTCGATGAGCAGCCCTGCAAGGTTCACGCCGTCGACGTCGGCCACGCTCATCGCGGTGATGCCGTTGTCGGGGACCAGGGTGGCCAGTCCGAGCCCGAGCACCACGGTGTCGGGCCGGGTCACGTTCAGGGTCTGGTCGAGGTGGTAGACGCCGGGCGTGAACAGGAGGTTCTTGCCCTGGGCGAGGGCTTGGTTGATGTCGGTGGCGGTGGCTCCCGGCTTCACGACGAAGAAGGTGTCGATCCCGAGCGAGCCGCCGCTCTGGTTGCCGCCCGACCAGGTCGTGCCCTGGGTGTTGGTGCGCAGAGCAGGCACGAACACCTTGTAGGCGCCCGCGCCGTCCACGTACAGGAAGGGCTTCTCTCGGGTCACGGGGGACTGCGCGACCGTCGTGTAGGGCGGGTTGGGGAAGGTGCCCGCGGGGGCGTTGACGTCGCCGACGAACACCATGTTCCAGTTGGAGCCGTTCCAGCTGCCCCACTGGGTGTTGCGGGAGAGCCACTGCTGCTGGGAGCCGGAGCGCACCTGTCCGTCGATCTTGGAGTCGGCGATGAAGCCGCCGCTCGACCAGCCGCCGTCGTCGAGCTGGAGGTCACCGCGCACGTGCATGCGGCGGTAGGGGGCGGCCTGCGAGACCGCCCAACGGTCGCTGCCCCCGGTGGGGTTGACCGACAGGTTCTCGGCGGAGCGCCAGAAGTTCTGGGTGGCGTTGCCCTGGAACCAGTCGGCCTCCGCGTGCACGGCGCCGTTGATGGTGACGTCGTCCGGCGAGAGGCCGAGCCCCGCGACCTGGGTGTAGAAGCCCACGCTGGCGTCGGCGCTGTAGGTGCCGGGCTTGAAGAGCAGGGCATAGCGCTGGGCGCCGAACTGGTTCTTCTCCTGCTGCGCGAAGACCTGGTTGAGCCTGCTTTGGATCGTGGCGGCCGGCATCGACGGGTCGAAGACCGTGACGTTGGGCCCGAAGTCCGGTGTTCCGGAGGGTGGTTGGGGTCCGCTCGCGGCGTCAAGGGCGAAGGACTGTGCCGCGCTGCCGTTGCAGGCGTACTGCTGCATGCGGGCGCCGTCGGCCGTCGAGGCGCTCGGCACGTCCAGGCACTTGCCGCTGTTGCGGTTCACGAAGTGGTAGGTGCCGCCCGCCTCTTGGACGGGAAGCCACTGCTGGTTGGCTCCTCCGCCGTACGTCCAGAGCTGGACCGGCGCGGAGTCGGCGGTGGAGACGTCGGTGACGTCCCACACCTTGCTCGCGTCGTTGCGGTTGCCGACGCGGACATAGCCGCCGTCCGTCGCCTGGAACTGCCACTGCTGCGCGGCGCTCGCGTTGCAGGCGTACTGCTGGACTGCCGTGCCGTCGGCGGCGCCGGCCGCGGCCGCGTCCACGCATTTCCCGCTGTTCCTCGCGGCCACGGTGACCCAGCCCGTGGGCACGGCGGCGGCCTGCGCCGCGGGGGCGAGGGCGGTCGCCGAGACGAGGGAGGCGAGCAGGGCGCCGAGGGCGAGGAGCGGAGTGGGGCGGCCCGCCCTGAGCAACCGGGCTCCGGGGTGCGGGGGCCTGGTGGGGGTGCCGGGAATTCTCATACGTCTCTCCAGTACCGCGGCATGCACGGAGTAAGTGGGGGGTGTACGGGAGGAGTTACGAGGTGCGCGGGAGAAGTGGGGAGGTGCGCGGGAGAAGGCACGAGGTGCGCGGGAGAAGTGGGGAGGTGCGCGGGGCGTTCTTGGTGACCGTGGGGTTCACGGCTTTCTTCAAGGTGTGAAGTTAGGAGGGCGCGGCGAGCCCGTCAAGAGTTCAGGTACGGAAGAAGTTCAGGTGCGCGCGGCCGTCGGCTGATAGCTTGACGCGTCCGGAAATTGCGTCGCAAGGGGACGATCAGCAGTGCACAGGTTCTTGCGTACCACCGGCCTCGCCTCCGTGGGGCTGGCCGCCGCTCTCCTCGCCGGGGGGTGCAGCAGCGGCGGCTCGGACAAGGCGTCGGACAAGCCGTCCGGCGGTCCGTCGGCCACCGCGTCCGGGCAGGCCCCGGCGACGGACACCCCGCCGCCCGCCGCGACACCGTCCCGTCCGGGCGCCTCGACTCCCCCCGGCTCCACGGGGAACGGCACCCCCGGCAAGGGCGCCCCGGCGGCCGGCGCGCTCGACGGCAACTGGGTGGCGGTGACCCAGAACAAGCCCGTCGCGCTGGTCATCACGGGCAAGAGCGCCACCGTGCTGGGCGAGCACCAGTGCAGCGGAACGACGAGCGGCGCCGCCGGTACGGCGACGCTGCATCTGACCTGCCAGGACGGCAACACCAGCCGCACCCGGGGCACGGCCCGGCTCAACGGGTCGAAGCTGGAGGTCAGTTGGGCCGGATTCGGCAAGGACGAGTTCACCCGGAACAAGACCCGAGGCTGAGCGCCCGCCCTGCCCCTCACGCGTCGGCGAGCTCCGCCTGCGTCGTCGGGTGCAGGACCCGCACTCCGTCGGTCGGGACAGGCGTGGCGAGCGACTCGCCGAGCGCCCGGTCCAGATCGCGCCACAGGTCCTCGACGTCTTCGAGCCCCACCGACATGCGCAGCAGCCGTTCGCTGACGCCCGAGGCGGCGCGGTCGTCCTCCGGCACGATGCGGTGGCTGATCGAGGCGGGGTGCTGGATGAGGGTGTCGACGCTGCCGAGACTCACCGCCGGCGTGATGAGCCGCACCTGGGCGATCACCTCGTGCGGATCGGTGAGCGTCTCGAAGGCCACCATGGCGCCGCCCACCTTCGGATAGTGGACGCGCAGCACCCGGGGGTCGGCGGCCAGGCGCGCCACGAGTGCGGCGGCGGTCGCGGAGGCGGCCCGTACCCGTACGGGCAGGGTCGAGAGGCCCCGCAGGAGGAGGTAGCCCGCGAGCGGGTGCAGGACGCCGCCGGTGGCGAAGCGGATCTGGCGCAGCCGGCGGGCGAAGGCCTCGTCGCAGGCGACGACTCCCCCGAGGACGTCGCCGTGTCCGCCGAGGTACTTGGTCGCGCTGTGCAGGACCAGGCGGGCGCCGCTCTGGACGGGCCGCTGGAGCACGGGCGTCGCGAAGGTGTTGTCGACCAGGAGCGGCACCGTCCCGCAGGCTTCGGCGAGCGCGGCCAGGTCCACCTCCGCGAGCGTCGGGTTGGCGGGGCTCTCCACCATGACGAGCGCGGTGTCGGGACGGATCGCGTCCGCGACGCCTTCGGGGTCGGCCCAGGTGACCTCGGTGCCGAGGAGTCCCGCGGTCAGGAGGTGGTCGCTGCACCCGTACAGGGGGCGCACGGCGATGACGTGGCGCCGGCCCGTGGCGTGCTGGGCGAGCAGGACGGCGGAGAGCGCGGCCATGCCGCTGGCGAAGGCGACCGCGGACTCGGTGCCCTCCAGGGTGGCGAGCGCCGACTCGAAACGGGCGACGGTCGGATTGCCGAGCCGGCCGTAGACCGGCGGTCCCTCGGGGGCCTCGCCTGTGGCGGCGAAGGCGTCGATCCTGGCGGCCTCGCCCCTGCTGTCGTACGAGGGGTAGGTGGTGGACAGATCGATGGGCGGGGCGTGCAGTCCGAGGCCTGCGAGGTCTTCGCGGCCCGCGTGCACGGCGAGGGTGTCCACGGCTCTGGCGTCCACAGGTGTGGTGTCGGCGTCCATGGGGCCACTGTGAACAGTCAGCGGGCTCCCGGCGCCGCACTCCGTGTTACGTTCGGGCCATGGCCGAATCCGTCGTACTTGACCCGGTGGATCTGCACATTCTGCGGCTTCTGCAGAACGACGCCCGCACGACCTACCGTGATCTGGCCGCCGAGGTGGGTGTGGCGCCCTCCACCTGCCTGGACCGCGTCGCACGGCTGCGCCGCGCCGGCGTGATCCTCGGCTATCAGCTGCGCGTCGATCCCGCGAAGCTGGGGCGGGGGCTTCAGGCCCTGCTGTCGGTGCAGGTGCGTCCGCACCGGCGCGACCTGATCGGCCCGTTCGTGGAGCGGGTGAGGGCGCTGCCGGAGTCCCGGTCGCTGTTCCATCTGACCGGACCCGACGACTATCTGGTGCACGTGACCGTCGCGGACACGGCGGACCTCCAGCGGCTCGTCCTGGACGAGTTCACCTCGCGGCCCGAGGTGGCGCGGGTGGAGACCCGGCTGATCTTCCAGCAGTGGGAGTGCGGGCCGCTGCTTCCCCCGGCCTAGGTCGCGTCGTCGAAGTCCCGTGCGGCCGGCCGGAACGGCTGCCGCCCGGCCCGGTTCCGAGCCCCGTTCGCAGGGGCCCGGAACCGGTCGGCGGACGTCAGCGCGCGTCGGCCTTCAGCAGGTCGGCGCACTTCTCGCCGATCGCCATCGTGGTGATGCACGGGTTGACGGTGACGAGGTCGGGCATGATCGAGCCGTCGCAGACCCGCAGTCCGTCGATGCCCTTGACCCGCAGCCGGGCGTCGACGGGCGCCATCGCGTCGTCGTCGGCGCCCATCTTCACCGTCGAGGCGGGGTGGTAGACGGTGTTGTGGGTCTTACGGATGTAGTCGAGCAGCTCGTCGTCGGTGCGCACGTCGGGCCCCGGGGCCAGTTCGGCGCCCGCCCAGCCGCTCAGCGCGGGCTGCGCCGCGATCTCGCGGGCCAGCTTCAGGCCGTACGTCATGACGCGTTCGTCGTGCTCGTGCGTGAAGTAGCGCGGGTCGACCATCGGCTTGTCCCGGTAGTCGCGGGTGCGCAGGCGCACGGTGCCGCGCGACTTGGCCTGCGTCACGTTGGGCGTGAGGCAGAACGCGTTCTCCGTGGTGGGGTAGCCGTACCGGGCGGTGTTCATGTCGAACGGCACCTGACCGTAGTGGAACATCAAGTCGGGCCGTTCCAGGCCGGGTTGGGTGTCGGCGAAGATGCCGATCTCCCACCACTGGGTGGAGGCCGTCGTCATGGGCTGCTTGGCCTCCCACATGATGACGCCCTCGGGGTGGTCCTGGAGGTTCTCGCCGACGCCCGGGGCGTCGACCAGGACGTCCACGCCCACCTCGCGCAGATGGGCGGCGGGGCCGATGCCCGAGAGCATCAGCAGCTTGGGGGTGTCGATCGAGCCGCAGGACACGATGACCTCGCGCCGCGCGGTGACCGTGCGGGTGTGGATGAGGTCCGGGTCGAGGTACTCGGCGCCGGTGCAGCGGCGGTTCTCGTCGATGACGAGCTTCTTGGCGCGCACACCGGTGCGCACGACGAGGTTGGGGCGCTTGTCCATCACGGGGTGCAGATAGGCGACCGATGAGGACTGGCGGGTGTTGTTCTCGTCGGAGTTGATCTGGAACCAGTTGGCGCCCCGGATCACCGTCCTGGCGTCGTTGAACTGCGTGGTGGGGATGCCCTGTTGGGCACACGCTTCGAGCAGCGCGGCGCCGCACGGGTCGGACGACTTGACGTTGCGGATCTTCACCGGGCCGCTGCGGCCGTGGTGGTCGCCCGGGGCGTCGTTGGTCTCCAGGCGCTGGTAGAGCGGGAAGATGTCGTCGGCTCCCCAGCCCGAACAGCCCGCCGCTTCCCAGGCGTTGAGGTCCTCGGCGGGCGCCCAGAAGGCGATGCAGGAGTTGTGCGACGAGCAGCCGCCGAGCACCTTGGCGCGGGCGTGGCGCATGAAGCTGTTGCCGTGGGACTGCGGCTCGACCGGGTAGTCCCAGTCGTAGCCTGATTCGAGCAGGCCCATCCAGCGGTCCAGCTTGAGGACGTTGTCGTCGCCGACGTCGGAGGGGCCCGCCTCCAGGACGCAGACGGTGACCGAGGGGTCTTCGCTGAGCCGGGCCGCGACCACGTTGCCCGCCGTGCCGCCGCCGACGACGACGTAGTCGAACTCCTCGGTGAGCGCGGGGGTTTCAGTGGGCTGTGTGGACTGTGTCGGCATCGGTTTGCGACTCGCTTTCGGTTTCCGTTGCGGCGTGGCTCGCGAGGACGCCGGTCTTGTGGCGCTGCACGAACCAGTAGTAGGCGAAGCCGCCGAGCAGGACGGCTCCGACGAAGAGGAAGGCGCCCCAGCGCAGGTACCAGTGGTAGGGCGCGGTGGCGTTGTAGACCTCGGCGCGCGGCCAGGCCAGGTTGATGGTCATCGCGCCGCCCCACAGCACGCCGACGATGTTCACCGGCAGGCCCCAGCGGCCGAGCGAGAACTTGCCGTCGCCGGCCGGGGTCCACTTTCCGCGCAGTCGCGCGATCAGCATCGGCAGGGTCACCAGGAGATAGGCGACGTAGATCATGATGATGCCGATGCTGGTGACCACCGAGAAGATCTGCGGCTGGCGGATGTTCACCAGGAGGATCGCCAGGGCCAGTACGCCGATGACCACGGCGGGCAGCACGGGCGTCTGGAAGCGCGGGCTGACCTTGGCCATGAGGGACGCGGCGGGCAGGTTGTTGTCCCGGGACATCGCGAACGCGAGACGGATGGCGGCGGTGTGCACGGCGAGCGCGCACACGGTGACCGCGATCAGGACGCACCACAGCATCAGCTTGCCGCCGGTGTCGCCGAGCACGTCGAGCACCACGTATTGCAGGCCGTCGGTGGTGATGCCCTTGCCGTCGAGGCTGGAGACGCTCATCAGGGCGAGGATCAGGATCAGGCCGCCGAGCACGAACGAGGCGAGCAGGGCACGCAGGATGGCGCGCGGCGCGTTGCGGGACGGGTCGACGGACTCCTCGCCGAGCGAGGCAGCGGTGTCGAAGCCGTACATCACGTAGGCGGAGGCGAGGGCGGCGGTGAGGAAGGCGCCCATGTAGCCGAAGCTGCCGCTGCCGCCGTGGCCGTGGGTGTCGAGGACCACCGAGGGACCGCGCACGACGTGGACGGCGAACAGGACGATCAGGACGACGGTGGCGACGAGTTCGAGGAAGACGCCGGCCGTGTTGATCCGGGCCATCAGCTTGACGCCGAACGCGTTGACCAGGGTGGTGAAGAGGATCAGGACCGCGGCGAGGATCACGGCGTTGGTGGCGACGTCGTAGGTGCCGGTGCCGTCGCCGACTATCTGGAACACCTTGGAGATCTGCGGCAGGGTCGCCTGGTAGGCGAGGGCCACCGCGGCGATCGACACGATCGAGGCGATCAGCATCATCCAGCCGGCCAGCCAGCCGACGTGCGGGCCGCCGAGCTTCTTCGCCCAGTTGTAGACCGAGCCCGCGACCGGGTACTTGGCGGCGAGTTCGGCGAAGCACAGGGCGACCATCAGCTGGCCGACGAAGACCAGCGGCCAGGACCACCAGTAGGCGGGGCCGCCGAAGCCGAAGCCGAAGTAGAACAACTGGAAGGTACCGGTGAGGATCGAGATGTAGCTGATGCCCGCGGCGAACGTGTGGAAGTTGCCGAGGGTGCGCTTGAGTTCGGGTCTGTAACCGAACTCCCGGAGATCGTCGTCATCCTTCGTCATGCTCATGACCAGACTCCAAGTAGGCAGGGATTCAGGAGGGGGCACGGATGGGGTGACCGGCCGTCGCGGGAACGGCCGGTCGGGTGTCAGCGGCTCAGCTCTCGAACCACCCCTGGGGCGCGGGGGCGGTGTTGCGCCAGATGTGCTTGGTCTCCTGGTATTCGGCCAGGCCCGCGGGCCCGAGTTCGCGCCCCGTGCCCGACTGCTTGTAGCCGCCCCATTCGGCCTGCGGGACGTACGGGTGGAAGTCGTTGATCCATACCGTGCCGAGCCGGAGGCCGGCCGCCACCCGACGGGCCCTGGCCTCGTCGGTGGTCCACACCGCGCCGGCCAGACCGTAGACGGTGTCGTTGGCCAGGCGCACGGCCTGGTCCTCGTCGGTGAAGCGCTCGACGGTCAGGACCGGGCCGAAGGACTCGTCCCGCACCACGCTCATGTCGGCCGAGCACTCGTCGAGGACGGTCGGCGGATAGTAGTAACCGCCTTCCAGGTCCGGGGAGTCGGGGCGCTCGCCGCCGCAGCGAAGGACGGCGCCCTCGGTGATTCCGGCGGCGACGTACGCCTCGACCTTTTCGCGGTGGGCGGCGGAGATCAGCGGGCCGGTCTCGGCGCGCTCGTCGAACGGGCCGCCGAGCCGGATCAGTCGGGCCCTGCGTACGAGTTCGTCCACGAAGCGGTCGTGCAGCGCGTCCTCGACCAGGAGCCGGGTGCCGGCCGAGCACACCTGGCCGGAGTGCAGGAACACGGCGGTCAGCGCGTTGTCGACGGCGGCGTCGAAGCTCGCCCCGGTCGTGGCCACGTCGGCGAAGACGATGTTGGGGTTCTTGCCGCCGAGTTCGAGGGCGGTCTTCTTCACGGTGGGCGCGGCGGCGGCCATGATGCGCCGGCCGGTGACGAGCCCGCCGGTGAAGGAGACGAGGTCGACGTCGGGGTGCTCGGCGAGCGGCGCGCCGGCCTCGGAGCCCGCGCCGAGCACCAGGTTGGCGACGCCCGCCGGAAGACCCGCCTCGGTCAGGAGCTTCATGAGGTGGATCGCGGTGTGCGGGGTCAGCTCGCTGGGCTTCAGGACGAAGGTGTTGCCCGCGCCGATCGCCGGGGCGACCTTCCATGCGGTCTGGAGGAGCGGGTAGTTCCACGGCGTGATCAGGCCGCACACACCGACCGGCTCGTGCACGACGCGGCTGTCGACGACCGGGTTGCCGGTGTCGACGACACGGCCCGCGCCCTCGGCGCCCACCAGAGTCGCGAAGTAGCGGAAGCAGTTGGCGATGTCGTCCATGTCGTAGCGGGACTCGACGAGCCGCTTGCCGGTGTCGAGCGACTCGGCCCGCGCGAGGAGTTCCTTGTCGCGCACGAGGAGGTCGGCGACGCGAAGGAGCAGCGCACCGCGCTCGGCCGGGGCCGTCCTCGGCCACGGCCCGTGGTCGAAGGCGGCTCGGGCCGCGGCGATGGCGTGCGCGGTGTCCTTGGGTCCCGCCTCGTCGACCGTGGCGACCAGGGCACCGTCGGCCGGACACCGGATCTCACGGGTCCGCCCGTCGACGGCGGCACTCCACTGGCCGTCGATGAAGAGCTCGGGCATGGTTCGGATCCTCCGATGCGGTGCTGGGACAGGGCCATCTGCGCCCCTGCCCGTACGCGCGGGGACTATGCCGAAATAATCACCCGAAGTGACGGGCGTCACTTTGTGTGGTCTTCGCAGGTCAGGCGAGGTCACTTCGGTGACACTCCGCCACATCGCGGTCGCCGGTGGAGCATACGGGGCGTTTCACGTACGGAATGTGAGACCGCTCCGCCGCTTCGTGACCGCTTGGGCATACTGGCGCGTCGGCATTTGATCACCTCCAATCTCCTCGGGAGCAGCCATGGTTGACCGGGCCACCACCACAAGGGCCGCGTTCAAGACGGTCGTCGAAGTCGGCCAGGACGCGCTCGGCCAGGTGCGCGCCGCCGAGGCCGTGCTCCAGGAGGCGATCGCCCCCGCGACCGGGGACTTCGACTTCGGCGCCGTGCGCTCGGCCGCGCGCGCCCTGCCGGACAGCACCCTCGTCAAGATCATCCCCGGTTTCGGCCTCCAGGAGACCGCCCCCGTCCAGGTCATGGTGCTCACGCTGAAGCAGGCCGTGCGCCAGGCCCTGGTCGAGCCGTTCGGCAACCACGCCTTCTGGGAGCGGACCGACGCCGCGCTGGCCCAGGTCTTCCTCGGCCTCGGCGACCAGGAGGGAGAGGCCCACCTGACCTTCCGGGACGGCGCCGACGGCACCCGCTACTTCTGCAACCTGCTCTTCGCGCTCCAGGACGAGGAGACCGACGGTCACCTCTACCTCGTCGCCTTCCGGGTCGAGGTGACCGTGGGCGCGGACAGGGCGGCGCTCCTGTCGCTCGGCGCCGAGGACACCGTGGCGGTGACCCTCCGCGTCGATGCCATCAGCGTGCGCCAGGAGCTCGCCCCCACCGGCTGATCCGTCCTCACACGGGCAGCGCCCAGGTCTGGTTGGACTGATGGGCGCCGCAGGTCCAGGCGTCCAGCCTGGTGCCGGCGGCCGTGCCACCTCCGTACACATCGAGGCAGAGTCCCGAGCCCGCGTTGACCAGCGCGCCGTCCGGGTCGGGCGTCCAGCGCTGGGCGTCGTCACCCGTGCACGAGGACAGGACGGCCGCGCCGCCCGCGCCGCCGCTCGCGGTCAGGCACTTGCCGAGCGAGCGCACGGTGGAGTCGCCGGCCAGGGTCCAGCGCTGGCCGGCGCCGCCGGTGCACGGATTCAGGACCACCGGGGTGCCGTTCGCGGTGCCGCCGCCGGACACGTCCGCGCAGTTCGCGCCGTTGCCGGTGAGCTGCCCCGTCGGGACCGCCGGGGCGCACCCGCCGCCCGGGGTGAGCCGCCAGATCGCGGTGCCGTGGGCGGGGACGGTCGCGGTCAGCGCCGACGACGTGGACGAACGCGCCCCGGTCCACAGGTTCTTGGCGCTCACCCGGCAGCCGGGCAGGCCGATGGAGGCGAGGCTCGTGGACACGGTCCGCGCGGCGGACGAGCGGTTGAGCACGGCCACGGCCCTGTCACCGCCGGCGAGCGGCCGGGCCAGCACATCGGTGGCGCCGTCGGTGGCGACCACCCCCGCCTGCCGGCCGAGGGCGTCCTGGTCGACGGCGATGAGCCCGGCGTTGCCGAGGGCCGAGAGCCCGGCCGGGGTCAGGGATGCCACGTCGGAGGAGAGGATCAGCGGGGCGGCCATCATCGCCCAGAGCGCCACCTGGCTGCGCCCCTCGTCGGCGCTCAGGCCGGGGTCTCCGGCCAGCAGGAAGTCGGGGTCGTTCCAGTTGCCGGGCTCGGCATAGCGGCCGAGCCAGCGGTTGTAGCCGTAGTTGTGCAGCACGCTCGCCCAGCGGCTCGCGTTCGGCTTCTGCGGGTTGTAGACGACGATGTCGGTGCCCTCGCGCCACAGCTGGCCGTCCTTGCCGACCCACGACAGCACGGAGAACCAGTCGGGGCTGCCCCATTCGGTGTTCGGCTGGAAGTAGGCGGGGGCCGATTCGGAGAAGACGATGTCGCGGCCGGAGTCCCGCAGGGCCGCGGCCTCGCTGTCGTACGCCTGACGGTAGGCGTCCTCCTTGCTCTGGCCGGGGGCCACGTACATGTTGCAGCCGTCGAGCTTGAGGTAGTCGACGCCCCACGACGCGAACGTGTCGGTGTCCTGGGCGAAGTGGTCGTCCCCGCCGCCCTGGGGACGGCCGCTGCCGGGGTATCCCTCGCAGGTGGCCGAGCCCGCGTCCTCGTAGATGCCGAACTTCAGGCCGCGCGCGTGCAGATAGGAGCCGAGCCAGGCCATGCCGTGCGGGAACCGCACCGGGTCGGCCACGAGACGGCCCGCGCCGTCCCGGCTCTTGGCCATCCAGCAGTCGTCCACGGTGACGGTGGAGTAGCCCTTGGCGGCGAGGCCCGATGAGACCAGCGCGTCGGCGTTGCGCACGACGGTCCGTTCGCTGATGTCGCACATGTAGTGGGCCCAGTTGTTCCACCCCATCGGCGGGGTGACGGCCGACGGCGCGCTGCGGGCGGCCGTGGTCGGGGCGGAGGGGGAGGCGGGCGAGGCGAAGGCCCCGGTCGCCGTCAGCGGGACGGTCAGGGCGGCTGCCAGCAGGGCTGCGGCTCCGGTCCGGCGGAGCGAAGGTGACGGCACGACAGATTCCTTCCTGGCCCGGCCGATGGGGGCCGGGCGCCATGCGTAGGAGGGCAGGGGAAGGTGCCGATCCCGCCGGCACGAGCCTGCCGGAGGGCACCCGCCAGTGCAGTACTGACGCTCGTTGTTGTCAATGGCTCCCATCGAGCGAGCAGAAACAAGCATCCGCCGCGCCCGGCGCCGGGCCCCGCATTGCCACGGCGTGTCCGGGGCCGGCCGTCGCGTCGTCGTCACCCGGCGCCGCGCCCGCCCGCGCAGGCCGGGGGCCCCTCGGGCGCAACTCGCCTATCGCTCAAGGCAGTTGAGACGGTCCGCTACGGGGCCACGATGCCCGCGTCGTGGGCGAGCAGACCCGCCTGGGTGCGATTGGCGCATTCCAGTTTGTCGAGCATGCGCGACACGTACCCCTTGACGGTCGCCTCCGACAGATGGAGGCGGGCCGCGATCCGCGCGTTGGAGAGCCCCTCCCCCAGGCCCGCGAGGACCTCGACCTCCCGCTCTGTCAGCCGGGCGACCCGGTCGCGGGCCCGGTCGCGGGCCGACAGGGCGTCGGTCGAGGCCGCGACGAGCCGGCGGGCCGCGGCGGGCGACAGCACGGTGTGCCCCTCGGCGGCCACCCGTACCAGGCCGATGAGATCCTCCGGCGGGGTCGACTTCACCAGGAAGCCGGAGGCGCCGGCGCGCAGCGCCCGCAGGACGTACTGGTCGGCGTCGAACGTCGTGAGCACCACGACCGGCGGCATGTCCCCGCCGCGCGCCAGCCGCTCGATGGCGGTGATCCCGTCCATGCCCGGCATCCGCAGATCCATCAGGACGACGTCGGGCCGGTGGCGCTGGACCGCCGCCACGCCCGCCGCGCCGTCGTGCGCCTCGGCCACCACCTCGATGTCGTCGGCCGAGCCGAGGATGGTCCGCAGGAACCCGCAGACCATCGCCTCGTCGTCCACCACCACCACGCGCACCACTGCTCTCACGCCACCGCTTCCGCTGTCGGTACATAGGCGGGCAGGTCGGCCGCCACACAGAACCCGCCGTCGGGTTCGGGTCCCGCCCGCAGGCTGCCATGGACGAGTTCGACGCGCCGGCGAAGACCCGTGATGCCGAGGCCCGATCCGGTGCGCGTCAGCTCGCTGTCGGGCCGCCCGGCCGGAGCGGTGTTGCGGACGACGACACACACCCGGCTCTCCTCGTACTCCACGCGCACGGCGACGCGGGCGCCCGGGGCGTGCTTGTGCACATTGGTCAGCGCCTCGCGCACGATGCGGTACATGGTGCGGCCGACCACCGGGGAGGCGAGCGAGCGGTCGCCCCGCTCGACCAGTTCGGCCGGCACGCCCGCCGCGGTCGACTCGGCGACGAGGGCGCCGAGCCCGTCGGGCGTGGGGGTGCGGTCGTCCTCCGGCGCGGTGCGCAGGATGCCGACCAGATCCCGCAGTTCCTCAAGGGCCTGGCAGCCGGCCGCCCGCAGCTCCTCCGCCGCCCGCCGGGTCGCCTCGTCGGACGCCGTCACCCGCAGCGCGCCGGCCTGGAGCACCATGAGGCTCACCCGGTGCGTCACCACGTCGTGCATCTCGCCGGCGAGCCGGGCGCGTTCCTCGGCGCACGCCTGCTCGGCGAGCAGATGGCGCTCCCGCTCGGCCCGCTCGGCGCGCTCGGTCAGGGCACACACCAGGCGCCTGCGCGCGTCGAAGTAGAGGGCGAGCAGGGGGCCGACCGCCGTGCGCAGCAGACCGACGGTGATCACCGTGAAGGACGGCTCCCAGGGGCGGGCGACGACGAGCGTGAAGAGGCCGAGCACGAGATACGCCGTACGCCGGTTGCGGGCGGTCCTGCCGTAGAAGACCGGACCGTAGGCCGCGAGCGCCGTCGAGAACGGGGCCCAGACGTTGCCCGGGTGCGCGGGCGTCAGGGCGTCGAGGGGCGAGATCAGCAGGGTCACGGCGAGGGTGAACGCGCCGAGTACCGCGACCACCGTCAGCGGCGCCCTGCGGCGGGCCACCAACGTGAGGCAGGCCAGCGCCTGGGCGCCGAGCAGGACCCAGGCGAGGGTGCCGGGCCGCTCGGGCCACCAGGTCGCGCCGGTCAGCGTGGCCGCGGTGTCGGCCAGCGTGAAGCAGAGCGCGATCGCCGTGTCCACGGCGATCGGATGGCGGCGGTGCCAGCGTCCTTCACTCATGCCGTTCACGGTAGGTCACGGACGGGCGAACGCCCCCGGACAGCCGACGTCCGGCCCCGCACCCCCTACGAAAGTCGCATGCCGCCCCCGGCCGCACTCCTTTCGTCGGGCCGTATCCCTCCCGCCCGCTCTGCCGCGCGGCGCGCCCCCCGCGGTGCAATCGGAGGCATGGACACCAACCGGACAACCCACACGACGGCGGCGCCGGCCCTCGGGCACTACGAGATCGACCCGGACGCCTCGATCATCGAGTTCACGACCCGGCACGTGTTCGGGCTCCTGCCGGTGCGCGGCACCTTCGCGATCCGCTCGGGAAGCATCGACATCAACGAGCCGCTGGACGACTGTGCCGTCCGCGTGGAGCTCGACGCGGCGAGCTTCGCCACCGGCAGCCGGCAGCGGGACGACGCCGTGCGCTCGGCACGCTTCCTGGACACCGCCCGCCACCCACTGATGACCTTCGCCGCGGACCGCCTGGACGGTACGACGCTGCACGGCACCCTCACGGTGCGCGGCATCGCCCGGCCGGTGCACCTGTCCGTGGCGGAGTCCGCCTCGTCGGCCGGGTCGTTCACGGCCCGCGCCACGGCCCGCGTCGACCGCACCGTGTTCGGGGTGACCGCGTCCCGTGGCATGGCCGGCCGTCACCTCGACGTGGCGGTACGGGTCCGGTGCGTGCGCGGCGGAAGGCCCCTTGCCCAAGATTTGTAAGACAAATCCGGAACCCTTCGGCCCTCTGTGCCCATCAGCCCTGGTGGAACGAACACCCATGCCCTTGGGCCACAGAACCACCCGGAGCGATCGCAATGACCCACCCCCGCAACGGGGCCTACCAGTCTCGGGGCCACCGCCGGGCCAGGCGCGCCAAACACTGGATACTCGGCGTGGTCGCCGTCACCGTACTCGGCCTGATCGCCTGGCCCGTCCTGAACTACTTCGACGTCTTCTCCGACAAGGGCGACGCGATCAGTTTTGGTCCGGGCGGAAGCGGCGGCGACAAGCCGGGGGGCGGCGACGCGGGGAAGCCTGACTCCAAGGTCCTCATGCCGACGGGACCCGAGGCCAAGTTCACGGTGGCCGGCACGGTCCCCGAGAACGGGACGAAGATCGCTGTGACGACCCTTGAGGGCAAGAAGTCGGGCTTCACGGGCAAGGTCTGGGTGTGGGTCCCGCCGGAGTACAAGGATCCGAAGTACGCCGGGAGCGGCTTCCCCGTGATGGTGGCGCTGCCCGGCGGCGCCGGCTACCCGACCAACTACTGGATGGGCACCGACCTCAAGCTGGAGTCGAGCATCTCCACGTGGTCCAAGGAGGGCAAGAGCCTGCCGTTCATCCTCGCGATGCCGGTCCTCAACCCCCATCCGGACACGGGCGGCCTGTACTGGGACGCCAGCGACATCCCCGGTCAGCCCAAGATGGGCACGTGGCTCACGGAGGACGTGCCCGACCTGATCAAGGCCAACTTCCGCACGGTCAAGTCCCGTGACGGGTGGGCCTTCATGGGCTCCTCCACCGGCGGCTTCGCCGGCCTCAAGAGCGTGCTGCAAAAGCCCGGCCAGTTCAAGGCGGTCATCGCCTCAGGACCCGACATCGTCCCCGACTCCCGCCTGTGGGCCGGGCACGACAAGGAGAAGGCGGAGAACAACCCGAACGTCCTCGCGCAGAAGCTGATCGCCGCGAAGAGCCCGGACGTCTATCTGGCCTTCCAGGTCGGCACCGTGGGCTCCGACGCCGAGGCCAAGCCGAAGATCGAGCAGTTCATCGCCAAGTACACCAAGGGCCCGGTCAAGACGAAGCTCAGCGTCATCCAGGGCGGCGGCCACAACGCCAAGACGTACGTGCCGAACATGGCCACGGGCGGCCTGATCCAGTGGATCAGCCAGCACATGGAGGGCCCCGTCCCCGCCTCCTGAGCGGCGCGGGCCGGGCGCCGGGGCCGGGCCCGCGTCCTTCGGATGCAGGAATGCGGCCGAACACCCCCCGAAGCCCCCGGGGATCGGGGCGGACGGGAACTACCGTTCGTCGGGCACGGCGCGGGTCCAGGACGTCAGGCGCACGGACCGCACAAGGGAGCGAAGGAGCAGGCGTGGGGAATGCAGCGGTCGGTGCGGGCGGGGACACGGGGGCCGGCGGCGCTGGCACGGGGGCCGGCGGCGTGGAGCCGGACGGTCCGCGTGACGCCCGGCGCGGCAGGCACCGCTCCTTCTGGAAGGAACTGCCGATCCTCATCGGCGTCGCGCTGGTGCTCGCCCTCCTCATCAAGACGTTCCTGGTGCAGGCGTTCTCCATTCCGTCGGAGTCGATGCAGAACACGCTGCAGCCCGGAGACCGTGTCCTCGTCGACAAGCTGACGCCGTGGTTCGGCGCCCGGCCGGAGCGCGGCGAGGTCGTCGTCTTCCACGATCCCGACAACTGGCTGCGCGATCAGCCGACTTCGGACCCCAACCTCGTACAGAAGGCCCTGTCGTTCATCGGCGTGCTGCCGTCGGCCAACGAACACGACCTGATCAAACGGGTCATCGGGGTGGCGGGCGACACCGTGGAGTGCAGGGGCACCGGGCCAGTGACGGTCAACGGGAAGCCCCTGAACGAGCCGTACGTCTACCCCGGCAACACCCCGTGCACCGTCGACCAGGACGGCGGCCAGTTCAAGGTGACCGTGCCCAAGGGAAAGATGTGGGTGATGGGCGACCACCGGCAGGACTCGGAGGACTCCCGCTACCACCAGACCGACAAGAACCACGGGCTCGTCCCGGTCGACGAGGCCGTGGGCCGCGCCTTCGTGATCGCCTGGCCCGTGACCCGCTGGGCCACGCTGCCCGTCCCCGCCACCTTCGACCAGGCGGGCATCAACGCGGCGGGCGCCCTCGCGCCGGGCGCGCTCGCCCTGGCGGGTGCGGCGCCCGCGGTCCTGTGGCACCGGCGCCGCACCGGCGGCCGCGAGGCCTGACCGGCGCGGGGAACCGCCGGCCCCGGTACGCCCTCGCGCGCCGCCGGGGCCGTCAGCGCGCGACGGGCCGCGACGACGGGAGGGGCCGGCCCGGTTCGGCGCCCCGCGAGGACCCCGCCGCCCGCGGTGGCGCCGGGGCCTTCGACGGCTCGGCCGGGGGCGTCCGGCCGGGACGCGACGAGCCGGCGACCGACGGCAGGGCGCTGGACGGCGGCGAGGGCTCGGGACTGGGCGTTCCGGACGGCGCCGGCGCGGGCGGGGACTGCACCGGTCCCGGCGAGTTCGCGGGGAGCTGCCGCTGCTCGCCGGGGCCCGAGGTGACCGAGACGTAGCCGATGACCACGGCGGCGGCCGTGGCGAGCCCGGCCAGCGGCAGGGCGAACCGGCGCAGCCTCAGCCGCGCCAGCGGGGTCCGGCGCAGAGGGGGTCCCGGCGGTTCGGCGGGGCGCAGGCCGGTGAGGGTGATGCCGTCCGCGCGAGCGGCGAGTGCCGCGCGCAGCCGGCGCTCGACGGGGCGCCCCGGGTCCTCGGGCTCGCTCCAGTGGCCGCTCATGCCCGTGCCTCCAGGATCTTCTCCAGCGCGTCGAGCGCGCGGCTCGCGATGGACTTGACCGAGCCCCGGCTGATGCCGAGGGTCGCCGCGATCTCCGCCTCCGTGAGGTCGCTCCAGTACCGAAGGACGAGGACCTCGCGTCGGCGCGGCGTCAACTGCCCGAGAGCGGCGAGCACTTCGCGGTGCTCCTCGTCGAGCACCACGCGTTCCTCCGCGGAGGGCGCGTCGGGTACGTGAGGAGGGGTGTAGCCGCGTGCGGTGCGGCGGCGGCGCAGCACGGAGCGCGAGGCGTTGACGACGGCGGTGCGCAGATAGGCGAGGGCGTTGTCGATCTCCTCGATCCGCTCGCCGTGACGCCGGTAGAGCGCGGTGAAGGCGTCCTGCACGATGTCCTCGGCGGCGGCCCGGTCGTCCACGAGCATGACGGCGAGACGCACCATCTTCAGCCGGTGGGCGTGGTAGAGCTCGCTGACGGTCGGCGGCGCGGCGCCCGGATCGCGGGCCGCGCCCCGGGCGCTCCGGTCCGGCGTCACCGCTCCCGGTGTGAAAGGCCGCGGTCCCGCCGCTCCCGGCGTGAACGGCTCAGCGCGCGCGTCGCCCCGCGCGGCAGGACTCCGGCGCAGCAGTACGCGCCACCAGGACGTGGGGACGCGCGGGAAGAGGGGGGCCGGGTGCAGTAGGGCGGTGTGCTCCATCAGTTCCTCGGGTGCGCGGGCAGCGCCCCGCCCCGCGCGCCGCGGAACGGGGCCGTGGCATGCCTCAGTTCTCGTGCCGGCGCCGGACGGCGAACACAGCGCCGACGCCCGCGAGGATCAGCGCGCCGGCTCCGACGCCCATGATCGTGGTGGCCTTGGACGACGCCCCAGTATGGGCGAGTTCCTTCTGGCCGGCCGGAGCGGGGGCCGGGGCGGCCCCCGGCGGCCTGGGCGCCGCGCTGGGCTCGGCGGCGCTCCCGGCCGGGGCCGCCGCGGGCTCGGCCCCCGCGGGCTGCTTGACCTGTGGTGCGGCGGAGGGCGGTTCGGTCGCCGCGGCCGGCGCGGGACGCGGCTGCGACGGGGGCTCGGTCGCCGACGGCTTGGCCGACGGCCGCACGGCCACGGGCTTGCTCTGGCCCGCCCGCTTGACCGGCGATGAGACGACGGCGCTGCGCGGCCCGGCCATCGCGGCCGGGGCGACGCCGTTGGGCGCGACGCCCGGCCCGTCGGCGTGCGCGGGGCCGGCGAGCGCGGGGACGGCGAGGGCCAGGAGCAGCCCGGTCGCCGCCGCGGCGCCCTTGAGGCGGCGCGGGCCGCGGGGCGCGGTGGTGGCGGAAGTGTGCTGGGGGACGGTCACGTTGTGCATCTCCACGGTCGGCGGTGCGGCGCGGAATCGCGCCTTCACCCCTGACGACGTGCGGCGGCGACGGGGGTTGCCGACGGACCGGAAAAACTTCCGCGCACGGCCGCACCCTCCTCCCCTCCCCTCCCCTCGCTGGACCGGGGCGGACCGGGGCGGACGGAGTCCGGCGGGCCGATCCAGTGCGCGGACGACGGCGGCTCCGGCCGGCGCGGTGCGGTGCGCGGGCCGGAGCCGTCCTGCGGGAGATCAGCAGGAGCCCTCGTCCTGCCAGACCCCCCACTCCCCCGTGGTCCCGGGCTCTTCGTTCTGTGTCCACCACTTGGCCTTCCACGTGTGGCCGTTGTGGGAGACCTCGTTGCCCTGCGTGTAGACCGCGCCAGAGGTCCAGGCCGCCGCCGCGCAGGTGCCGCCGCCGGGCGAGGAGGGCGGCGGGGAGGACGGCGGGGGCGAGTCGGGCGGGGTGGCACCGGCGAACTTCACCGAGTACTTCGCGAAGTCCCAGGCTCCCTGCGGAACGCTGCTGCACGTTCCGGACGTCCTGCCGCCGTTGTCGGGCGGGGTGCACTGCCGGTCCCGGTTGAGGGACCAGAAGGTGAACCGGGCCATGTTGTGGCTCGTCGCGTAGTCCAGGACCGTCTGGAAGTCGGCCTGCGAGAAGTACTCACCGGAGTCGCTGCGCCCGTTCATGCCGGAGAAGCCCTCGTGGGCGTAGGCGGTCGCCGCGTTCCAGCCGAACGTCGACTGGAGTACGGAGTTGAAGTTGGTCAGCGCGCTGGTCTGTGCGGCGGCGCCGCTGAACCCGCCGTCGAACGGCATGATCGAGAAGTTGTCGGGCACGAAGCCCTGCGTCTTTGCCTCGTTCAGCATCTGCTTGCCGAACCAGCCGGTGCCGTCGGCGGTGCCGGCGGTGGTCACCGACACGTACAGGCCGGGGTTGTTCTGCTGGAGGATCTTGGCGGCGCCTATCTCGTGGGCGATGGCCGCGGTGTTCTCGTACTCGGGCTCTTCGAGGTCGAAGTCGATCGCCTTGAGTCCGTACTTGGTGATGACCTGCTGGTACGCGGCGGCTGTGGTGGCCGCGTCCGAACAGTTCTGGCCGAGCTTGGTGCCGCCGTAGCCGCCCACGGAGACCGAGACGTCTCCGCCCTTGGCGCGGATCGAGGAGATCACGCCGGCGACGGCGGTGTCGGAGGAGACGGGGGCCGTGCCGCCCCACGTCGGGCTGCAGCCACCGCCGTTGGGGGCGAGCACGAAGGCCAGCTGGAAGGCCTTGAGGCCGGTGGCGTCCATGATGGCGGGGGCGTTGGGCGGATCGTTGTCGAGGGGCATCAGATACGGCGCCGCGGCGTACCAGCGACTGCCGAGCCCGGCCGCGTCGGCGGTCGCGCCCGAGGCCTGGCCGGCCACGAAGGAGGTGAGGCCGGCCGCGGCCAGAGCGGCGCTCGCGGCGCCGCAGAGGAGAGCACGAAGTGGCTTCATGTCGAGGTCTCCTGGGGGTGGGAGGGGCTCCCAGAATTGGCCGGTGGCCGGAACACGTCAACGACTTGGACTAGACCATTGCGATTCCTTGAACGAACGGAACCGACCCCGCACCCACAGATCCGGCCACAAGGGACACCCCGGCAGGGACGGCGCCCCCATGCCCCCCCCGGTCCAAGGCCGTTGAGCCGATGCGGATCCCCCCGCAGGGGCGGAGGTCGGGGGCACTACGCCGGGGCCCAACGCGGGGCCCAAGGCGTTGGCCCGGCTGCGCGGCGCCAACCGCGCGGGGGCCGACCGCGCCGGCGCAAGGCGTTGACCTGACCATGCGGGGCCGACCGCGCCGGTCCAAGGCGTTGACCTGGCCACGCTGGGCCCGACGGCGCGGAGCACGAGCTCGCCGAACCAAGGCCGGCCCGACCCAGCGGGGTCCAAGGTGCGGACCCAGGACGTTGAACCGGCCCCGCGGGGCCACCGGACCGCACGCCTCCTTCCCGGCGAACTCCCGCCCACGCCGCACGCCGCCGCACGGCAACCGGCACCCACCGACCCCCGCACCCACCACGGCACCGGCATCCCCCAGCCCCCGTCCACCCCGGCGCAACCGACCGCCCGGTGCCGGACTCGCCGCCGCGGGATGGCTTCGTGTAGGCCGGACGGCACAAGCCGACCTGCGGAATGTCCGTTCTGTTCCTACGGTGGCTGAATGGTCATCAGGTCCGGATTCCGTTCCATGGCAGTGCTCACCGCCACTGCCGCCATCGGTCTGTGCTGCCTCGCTCCGACGCCCGACAGCTCCGCCTCCGTGCCCCAGCCGGGGCCGGGGGCGGGCCAGCAGGTCCGGCCGCGGCCCGGCGCCCCCGCCCTTCCGAGTGACGTGTCGGCCCTTTCGTTCGTGGTCGCCGACGCCCGCACCGGCAAGGTCCTCGCCGCCCGCGACGCCCACCGCAAGCTGCCGCCGGCCAGCACGCTCAAGACGCTGTTCGCGGTCACCGCGCTCCCCCATCTGCGCGCCGAGGACCGGCACACCGTCTCCGAGGAGGACCTGGCCGGAATCGGCGCGGGCAGCAGCCTGGTGGGGGTGGAGGCCGGGCACACCTACCAGGTGTCCGACCTGTGGCGCGGGGTGTTCCTCAGCTCCGGCAACGACGCCGTTCACGTGCTCGCGTCGCTCAACGGCGGCTGGGAGCAGACCGCGGCCCAGATGCAGGCCGAGGCCCGGCGGCTCGGCGCCCTGGACACCGAGGTCGTCTCGCCCGACGGCTACGACACCCCCGGCCAGGTCTCGTCCGCGTTCGACCTCGCGGTGTTCGGCCGCGCGGGGCTCGCCCGCCCGGACTTCGCCGAGTACTGCTCGACCTCGTCGGCACAGTTCCCCGGCGGGGGCGGTTCGTACGGAATCATGAACACCAACCGTCTGCTCTCGGGCGCCGACGGGGTCGGCCGCTACCCGGGGATCATCGGCGTCAAGAACGGCTACACGAGCAATGCGGGCAACACCCTGGTCGCGGCGGCGAAGCAAGGTGAGCGCACCTTGCTGGTGACCGTCATGAACCCGCAGTCCGGCGGCGGATTCGAGGTCTACGAGGAGGCCCGCGCCCTGCTCGACTGGGGCTTCGGAGCCTGGGACCACGTGGACGCGGTCGGCTCCCTGGAACCGGTGCGGCCCACCAAGTCGGCACAGCACGCCCAAGTGCGCGCCGCGCGGGTGGCGGCGGTCAAGCCCTCCGAGGGGGCCGGCGAGGACCAGTCGTCCTGGTCGGCCGCCGGGTCCGCCGCCGTGGCCCTGGCCGGCGGAACGACGGTCCTCCTCCTGGTGCGCCGTCGCACGAGCCGCAAGGCCGCGGGACGCCACCCGCGGTGAGTCCCCGCGCGGCCGGACCGCGACCTCGCCGGCATGGCGCCGCCGCGGTCCGGGAAGGCGTCGCGCGGCCACGGTCCGGGAGGGCATCGCGCCGGATCGCGTCCTGACCACCCCTCAATCAGGCCTAAGAATCGCAGAATTGAGTCTCCGACTGCCTTGAAAACGACGCAACCCCCGTCAATACACCTTTCTTTTGGCCGACCTTGCCCGACGCGGCGACCTGCGCACCCCTGCGGCGCCCTGCACGAACGCGGCTGCGCCGGGTGACTTCCCGTGACCGAATGTGTCCGTCGCGGCACGCGGACGCCACCCCGGGGGGACAGACTCCTGTTCGTTCTTCGGAAACCAACCCCCAGGAGTGTTCGAAATGCGGAAGATCGCAGCAGTCAGTGCCGTCGCCGTCGCTCTGCTGGCCAATGGACTGGTCGGCACCGCGGTCGCGGCCCCGGCTCCGGCTCCGGCTCCGGCTCCGGCTCCGGCCAACGCCGGTGCCGCGCAGCCGATGAGCCTGTACGCGCCGTCCGCGCTCGTGCTCACGATCGAGCCCGGCACCGGCGACCAGCAGAACGCCGTCCAGCGTGCGGTCACCCTGAGCTGCGCCCCGAAGCCCTCCGGCACGCACCCCACGCCCGCCGCGGCGTGCGCTGAACTCAAGCGTGCGCAGGGTGACTTCACCGTGCTCGTCGCCCCCGGCGCCCCCCGCCTGTGCAACAAGCTGTGGAACCCGGTCACGGTGCGGGCCGACGGCGTCTGGGAGGGCAAGCACGTCACCCACGTCCAGACCTACGGCAACTCCTGTATGAAGGACGCCGGTTCGGAAGCCGTCTTCAACTTCTGACCTGCCCTGCGGGGCGCCCCCCGCGGGCCGGGCCTGCCGCAGGGGGTGACAACCGCATTCCCTCTCGTGTTACTTGGCATGTCGTCGCCGGTTCACTCGGCGATGGCACCGTACCGATGGAATGCCGCCCCCCACTTGGAGGAACCGTGTCGGATCCCCGGCCCAGTCGCTTCACGCCCCGGCTTCGGACAGCCCTGTTCGGCGCGCTCGGTGCCTGCCTCGCGCTCGCCACGGCGGGCGTCGGCAACAGCGCACAAGCCGCGGGACCCGGGAGCCTGCCGCTGTCCGGGGCCACCGTCTCCGGCCTGCACAACACCTACGACCCGGCCGCCTTCCCCCATCTCGCACAGGCCCTGGACACCGGCACGTCGATGATCGAGCTCGACGTGTGGGACGACTTCATCACCAAGGAATGGAAGGTCAGCCACTCCAACCCCCTGGGCAACAGCAACAACTGCGTCGACGCCTCGACGCCGGCCCAGCTCTACTCCGGCGGCGCCAACAAGGATCTGGAGAGCTGTCTCGACGACGTACGGGTCTGGCTCGGGGCCCACCCCGGGCACCCGCCGCTCGTCATCAAGCTGGAGATGAAGGCGGGCTTCCAGTCCACCTTCGGGCTCGGCCCCGCCCAGCTCGACCAGGCCATCGCCGCCCATCTCGGCTCCACCGTGTTCCGGCCCGCGGACCTGCTCGCCAAGCCGGGCGGTGGACAGTACGCCACCCTCGACGAAGCGGCGGCCGCGGGCAACTGGCCGACGCGGGAGCAGCTCGCGGGCAAGGTGATGCTGGAGGTGATTCCGGGCACCGTCGAGGAGGGCAACCCCACCGACCGGCTGTGGACGGACGTGGAGTACGCGCGCTACCTGCGCGACCTGACGGCGGCGGGCCACGCCGCGCAGGCCCAGGTCTTCCCCGCCGTGCACAACGCCCAGGCGGGCGACCCTCGTTCACGCTACGCGGACACCTCGATCCGGCCGTGGTTCGTCGTCTTCGACGGCGACGCGGCAACGTATCTGAACGGCACCATCGACACCGCCTGGTACGACACCCACCACTATTTTCTCGTCATGACCGACGCCCAGAACGTGTCACCGGCGCTCGACGACAAGAACCCGTCACCGGCGGACGCACAGGCACGCGTGGCGCGGCTCGCCGCCGCCCATGCCAGCGTCGCCTCCAACGACTGGACCGCCCTCCCCCAGATCCAGTCGCTCGCGCTGCCGCGCGGGGCGAACTGACGCGAAAGGCCCGAGCCCCCAGGTCGGCGCCGACCTGGGGGCTCGGGCCTTTCGGCCACTGGCCGGACCGCGGTGCACCGATCCGGTCACCTTCACCGCGTGGGGGCCGCCACACGCCCGGCGCCAGGACAGCAAGATCTGCACGGAGTTGGCATATTCCAGAGGAATTTTCTGTATCGAGCCCACCGGTGAGGCGGCGCCAACAGGATTCCCGCCGTTGAACACTGCACTACGAATCTGGACATGTCCGCATAGCGGCCAACCAGTTGGCTCTCACTTCTCGTGCAGGGGCCGCGGCCGGTAGGCATGGGGGCGTACCGCTCGCCGGCCGGGGCCCGCACCGGGCCCGGCCGCGCCAACCGACCGCACGCCCAAGGGGTTTGGCATGTCCTACCAATCCGTACCGTCGCGGCCCACGCGCCGCCAGGCCATCGGCGTTACCGCCGGCGCGCTCGCCGGGCTCACCCTCGCCGGCACGGCGCACGCCGCGACCGCGCCCCCCGCCCGCACCGCCGGCGACGCCCCGCACGGCGCGCCAGGCCCCTTCGACGAGGTCTTCCAGGGACGCCGGATACAGGGCCTGCCGGGCTCCGGGCACCCGCACCACGGCGGCGGCTACTCCGTGCGGATAGACGGCGAGGAGCTGCATGTGATGCGGAACGCCGACGGCACCTGGATCAGCGTAGTGAACCACTACGAGCCCTCCGCCACGCCCCTCGCCATCGCTCGCGCCGCCGTGGTGGAGCTCCAGGGCGCCGCCCTCGTCCCGCTCGTCTGACCCGCGCCCCCACGTCCGCTTCGTCCGTACGCCGGCTCAACCAGGAGCTCCACCATGGCCGTTCGCAAGAATCAGGCGGATCTCACCGCCCCGGAGAAGCGCCGCCTCGTCGACGCGCTGCTTCAGCTCAAGCGCGACGGGAGGTACGACGCCTTCGTCCGCACCCACAACTCCTTCATCATGAGCGACACCGACACCGGCGACCGGGTCGGTCACCGTTCGCCGTCGTTCCTGCCATGGCACCGCAGGTTCCTCATCGAGTTCGAGCGGGCCCTGCAGTCGGTCGAGCCGTCGGTCACCCTGCCCTACTGGGACTGGACGGCCGACCGCACACCGGGCGCCTCCCTGTGGGCCGCCGACTTCCTGGGCGGCACCGGACGCGACCGGGACGGGCAGGTGATGGACGGCCCCTTCGCGCACGGCGCGGGCGCCTGGCCCCTCAACACCCGTGTGGACGGCCGCACTTACCTGCGCCGGACCCTCGGCTCCTCGGTCGCCCAGCTGCCGACCCCGGCCCAGGTCGACGGCGTCCTCGCGATGACGACGTACGACATGGCACCGTGGAACAGCGCGTCCGACGGCTTCCGCAACCATCTGGAGGGATGGCGCGGGGTCAATCTGCACAACCGCGTCCATGTCTGGGTGGGTGGCAACATGGCGACGGGGGCCTCCCCCAACGACCCGGTGTTCTGGCTGCACCACGCGTTCGTGGACCGGCTCTGGGCGCGGTGGCAGGCCCTCCACCCGGGCTCGCCCTACCTCCCGGCGGCCGGCACCCGCGATGTGGTGGACCTGCACGACACCATGCGCCCCTGGAACGACGTGACCCCGGCGGACCTGCTCGACCACACCCGGTTCTACACCTACGACACCGTGGCCTAGGAAGTGTCTTCGACGTGGCGTCTCCACCCGTAGGGCGGGCCGGAGGGGACTTCGAAGACACGACCCAGCACCACGCCGGTGCGCGCCGCCCGACGGCCGGGCGGCGCGCTCGCCGCCTCACCGGACCGCGCCGAGCGTCCTTCCGGTGCTCAGCGATGCGCTGAGCCGGGCCGACCGGTCCGGGGCCGCCTTCACCGCGAGGGTCGTACCGGTGACGTCGGCGCGCACCTGCCCGGTCACGCTGATCCGGGTGACGGCTCGGCTCCCCGCGGCGAGGAGATAGGGGGCGCCCGAAGGGGAGCTCCAGCGGGTGTCGGCGAGGATGTGCTGGTTGAAGCGGCTGCAGTACGACGTGTCGCGCGCGTCGGCGATCAGGGTGCCGGGCTCCCGCGCCGGCGTCGTGGGCGGCTGGAACCGTACGACGGCCCGGCCCGGTCCGTTCCAGGTGTCGGCCCTGGAGCACAGCCATGCCGCCGTGCCCGCGCCCTCGGGCAGTTGCTGCTGCGCGAACACCCAGTTGTTCACGGCACGTACGCCGCCTCCGGCCGTGGAGCGCAGCGCGCAGGCCGTATGGGCCCAGCTCACCAAGGCCGCCGCGCTCGTGGCTTCGCGGGGAGCGCGGGCCGGGGCGCCGCCGCCCGGCGGCGGGGTGTAGGTGAGGTGGACGGGTGACAGGCCGCCGAGGTCGGTGAGTAGGAAGGCGTGCTTCTCGGCGATGCGCTCGGACGAACGCAGTTGCAGGGCGGGCCAGTTGGAGCACGGGCCGCCGAGGCCCGGGGGCGTCACCGCGTCGCTGACGCCGTCGTCGGCGGTGTGCAGCGGGCGGGCCGGGGTGTCGGGTGCCAGCAGGTCGCGGGTGGTCGACTCGGCGACCCAGGGGGCGAGCAGGAAGCGCGTCCCGCGTCCGGTGCGGGTGAGGACGAGGGCGGCCGCCGTGGTGACATCGGCGTTGTCGGCGCGGGAGAAGGCCAGTTCTGGCGGCCGCCCCGCCGTCTGCGCATAGCGCACGACGCGTTCGCCGTCGTACAGGAGGACCACGTCGGCGTCGTCCGCCCGTCCCGCGTACAGGAGTTGGGGCGCGGCGGCCGGAGGTCCGGTCCCGGTCCTGGGTGCGGCCGACACATGGACGCCAGGGCCAGGTCGCGCCCAGGCCCGCAGCGCGCGGTCCAGGAGCGCACGGTCGCCGGTGAGGGCGCCGCGCGCCGGCCAGACCGTGAAGTCGATGCGTGAGCTCGACTGCCAGGCGTCGGCGGGGGCGCGCATCAGGGACGCCGCGTCGACCGACGGGATCGCGACGGCGGCGCGGCCGGTGGGATCCGGCGCCCCCGGGCCCCTGGCGCTCTGGCCCACAGTCAGCATCACCGCCACGAGCAGGGCGGCCGCCGCACCCCCACGCCGCCAATGGCGGCGGCGCAGCAGATCCGTCGGCCGGGCCTGCACGGTGCACGGGTCGAATTCGACGGAGTCGAGCAGCGCTCCGGCCCGGGTGCCGTCCCGCGGGCCGAGCCGCTCGGCATCGCGCAGTGCGGCCGCCGGATCGGGGGCTCCGGCCGCCGCCAGGAGCTCGGCCGCGACATCCGGCGTACATCCCTCCAGGTGGCGCAGCACGAAGGCCGCGCGGACCGCCGCGGGGACGGTCGCCAGCTGCTGCTCGAGGGCCAGTTCCTCCGCGCCGCCGATGCGGGGCGTCAGCCTCAGCCCCCACACGGCGGGCAGCGCGGGCCGTACGGCCCTGCGCCAGCGGGCGGCCCCGTGCTCGTACGACAGCGCGTTGCCGACCACGCGCCGCAGGATCCAGCCGAGCGCCGGAGCCTCCTCACTCCGTGGTCCGGGTACGGGTACGGGCCCCTGCTTGGCCGGCGATGGACGGGCGGGCAGCGCACTCTGCACCACGCCGTGCGCGGCGAGCACGCGCCGGTGGCGGCCGAGCCGAGGCGGAAGGATGAGGTAGGCCAGCCGGACGAGCCTGGGGTAGTGCTCGACGAGCGTCGCCTCCGCCTGGCCGAGGCCGGGCACCGGTCCGGCGGGACGGGGATGACGCTCGCGTTGAGAGGCTGGCATGGCGGGGCACCTTCTCCGGCTGGCGGTCGCTGTGTCGATGCCCTACAAACGAGCGAATCGGATGACAGTCACACCGCGAGCGCTTCCCGGGGCGGCCGCTCGGCCCTCGGCCCCCCGACGCGGCTCCGCGTCGGGGCCCGTCGGTCAGGCCGGGCGGCGGCCCCAGGCGGAGATCATCGGGGAGGTCGCCAGATCGAGGCGGCCCGCGGCGACGCTCGCCAGATGGCGCTCGATGTCCTCGTCGGTGGCGAGGCCCCGGTCGACGAGCAGCGCCCTGACGTGGCGCACCGTCGCGGCTTCCAGGACGGCGCCGGCGGGCGACGTGACGGGGAAGTACGCGTCGGCCTCGACCTGCTCCAGGTCCAACTCCCTCAGCAGTCGCGGGAGTTTGCGGCCGTAGGAGAGGTCGGCGCCGCGTTCGGCGAGGAGTGTCCGAAAGCCCCGGCGCAGGCGGTTGGCGCGTTCCTGTTCGGGGCCGTACTCGTCGAGGCACAGCAGGGGCTGGAGCGCGGGATCCGCGTCTTCGATCAGCAGGACGCCGCCGGGGCGCAGCGCCCCGGCCATGGTGCGCAGGGCGCGCTCCCGGTCGGTGACGTGGACCAGGACGAGGCGGGCGTGGACGAAGTCGAAGGGGCCCTCGGGTGCCGGGTCCCGGCCCACGTCGTGGCGGGCGACCTCGGCCTGCGCAGGGAGTGCGGTTCCGGCGATCCGGCCGGTGTCGAGGTCGGTGGCGAGCACCCGCCCCTGGGGCCCGACCCGTTCGGCGAGGCCGCGCGGCACGGAGGCACCTCCCGCGCCCACCTCCCAGACGTGGTGCCCCGGGCGCAGGCCGAGGGCCTCGAAGTGGCGGAACGTCGAGGCGTCGAAGAGTTCGGCGAGCGCGTCGAAGCGTTCGCCGGCTTCGGTGCGCCGGTTGTCCAGGAGGTATCCGTCGTCGTCGCTCACGGGGGCCATGGGATCATGATGGCAGTGCTCAGCGGGCCAGGCGGCCCAGGAGCGAGGAGGCCGCGAGAATGCCGAGCGCGGCCGCGACGGCCAGCACCCCGTAGTCCAGGGCGAGATGGGCGTGGGTGCCGAGCAGCAGTCCGCGCAGGGCGTCGACCTGGTAGCTGAGCGGGTTGGCCTTGCTGACGGCCTGGAGCCAGCCCGGCATGATCGACACCGGATAGAGGGCGCTGGAGCCGAAGAACAGCGGCATGGTGATGGCCTGTCCGATGCCCATCAGGCGGTCGCGGGTCAGCACGATCCCGGCGATGGTCATCGACAGACAGGAGAAGAACGCGGAGCCGAGGATCACGGCGACGGCCACGCCGAGCAGCCGCAGCGGGTTCCAGGTGAGGGCCACGCCGAGCAGTGCGGCGATCACGATCACCACGACGGCCTGGATCAGCGCCTTGACCCCGGCCGCGAAGGCCTTGCCGGTGATGAGCGCGGAGCGCGGGGTCGGGGTGACGAGGAGCTTGGTCAGGATGCCCGAGTCCCGCTCCCAGATGATCATGATGCCGTAGAAGATGGCGATGAACATGGCGGACTGGGCGATGATGCCCGGCGCCAGATAGTCGATGTAGGGGATGCCGCCGGTGGGGATCGCCTTGATGCGGGTGAAGGTCTCGCCGAAGATCAGCAGCCAGAGGGCGGGCTGCACGGCCCGGGTGTAGAGCTCGGCGCGGTCGTGCCGGAGCTTTTGCAGCTCGACCGCGCACAGGGCGGCGACCCGGGCGGGCAGCACACGCCACCCGGTGCGGGGGCGCGGCGGGACCAGGAGCAGGTCGAGCTTCCCGTCGGCGTCGAGGGCGGCGGCGCCGGGGTCAGCCGAGGCGGGCTGCGGTGCGGCGGGTGCTGCGGACATCGCGGAAGTCACCTCCCTTGCTGTCCAGGCCGCTGCCGGCGACGTCGCGGAAGACGTCCTCCAGGGTGGGCGGCGGATCGTCCGGGGTGGCGCCCCCGATGCGCTCGCGCAGCTCGGACTTGAGGCCTTCGGGGGTGCCGAGGGCTCGTATCCTTCCGCGGTGCATCAGGGCGAGGCGGTCGCAGTACTGGTCGGCCTCGTCCATGTGGTGGGTGGTCACGAGGACGGTCATTCCGGTGGCCCGGCGCACCGCGTTGATGTGCTCCCACACACTGGTGCGGGCGATCGGGTCGAGGCCGATCGTCGGCTCGTCGAGCATGAGCAGCCGGGGCGCGCTGACCAGGGCCTGGGCGAGTTCGAGGCGGCGGATCATGCCTCCCGAGTAGGTCTTGGCCATGCGGTCGGCGGCCTCGGTGAGGTCGACGGCGTACAGGGCCTGCTCGACGCGGCGGGCGCGTTCCCTGCGCGGGACGTCGAAGACCCGGGCGAACAGGGTCACGTTCTCCCGACCGGTCAGGCCCGCGTCGGCCGACAGCTGCTGCGGTACGTAGCCGAGCAGCCGGCGCACCGCCATCGGCTCCTTCGCCGCGTCGTGGCCGAACACGTGGACGCGGCCCGCGGGCACGGGCAGCAGGGTGGTGATGCAGCGGATCGCGGTGGTCTTGCCCGCGCCGTTCGGGCCGAGCAGCCCGAAGACCTCGCCGGCCGCGACGGTCAGATCGAGCGCGTCGACCGCACGGGTCCCGCCGAAGGCGTACGCGAGTCCCTCGCAGCGCACCGCCGCGTGGACCGGCCCGGCAGTGTCGCCCCGGTCGGCGGGGCGCCCCGCACTCTTGTCGCCCGGCACCGCGCCGCCGTCGCGCAGCGCCTGGTCATCGCTCGGCGCCTCGTCATCGCGCCTCGCGTCGTCACCGCGCACCGCGTCGTCACCGCGCACCGCGTCGTCGTCGCTCATGAACCCTCCGATTCCTCGTGCAGGTTGTCGGCGAGCCGGCGCAGTGCCGGGAGGGCGGCGGCCAGGGCTGCCCGGTCTGCGGCGTCCAGGCGCGCCACCTGCTCCCGTACGAGCGCGGCGCGGCGGCGCTGCCAGTCACCCAGCCGTCCGAGGGCGGCGGGCGTCGCGTGAAGCCGGGCCGAGCGGCGATCGCCCGGATCGGTCTCGCGCCTCATGTAGCCGTCCCGCACCAGCTGGTTGACCAGCGTGGAGACCGAATTGCCCGCCAGGTGGAGCTCCTTGGCGGCGGCCGAAACGCCGATGCCGGGCCGGGCGGCGACCAGGCGGAGCAACTCGACCTGGGCACCGCGCAGCCGGGGCACGCCCAGGCCGCCCCGCAGCCGTCTCCTGATGAGCCGCTGCACGCCCGCGAGCACGTCCGCGAACGAGTCGTCGAGCGCTTGTGCCTCTTCGGCGGCCATGAGGCGATTTTACCTCTGGGTGAGAGGTATCGGCCAGAGGGCGTCGGCGCCGACGGACCGCACGGTGTGGCGCGCAGCACATGTGGACCCACTGTGAGAACGGACCGGGGCCGCATGACATCTTTCCCCGGGGCCCCCGCGCGCTCCACGGAACGCCATTCGCATCGGGCAGGGAAACAGGAGCTGAACGCACGTGCCGGCCATCAGTCAGAGAATGCATCTGATCCTGCTCTCCGCATGGACCGCGCTCTGGTTCGCCCTGGTGGAGCCCAACGGCGGCTTCTCCTGGCACTATCTGCGGGCCGGCGGGGAACTCATCTACCAGGGCCCCTCGGGCGACGGCACCGGCGGTCTCAACCTCTACGCCCACCACCCCGAGCTCCAGATGGGGCCCGTCAGCTTTCTGACGGCCGGCATGTTCAACCCCTTCCCCGAGCGGACCGGGCAGTTCCTCGCGGCGCTGCTCATGTCGGTGCTCGGCCTGGTGATCGTGGTCATCGCCGGGCGCAGCGCGGCCTGGTACTTCTTGGGCACCGGCACCAATCACCAACGCCTGCGCCAACGCGTGCTCATCGCCGGTCTCGCCTTCATCCCGATGTGGATCGAGGTGTCGGTGCGTTTCGGGCACCTCGACGACGTGCTCGCCCTGTTCTTCACCGCGCTGGCCGTACGCTCGGTGACCCGCGGCAGCCCGGTCGGTACGGGGGTGTGGCTGGCGCTCGCCATGGACTCCAAGCCGACGGCGGTGACCTTCGCCGCGCTGCTCTTCGCGCTGCCGCGGCGCCAGTGGCTGCGGGCCGGGCTGTGGTGCGCGTTGGTGGTCGCCGTGGCCTGGGCACCGTTCTTCCTCAGCAATCCCCACTCGATGTCGGCCGCCGGCTTCGCGATACCCAACCAGCCCGCGTCCGCGCTGCGCTGGCTCGGTGTCGCCGATCCCGAGACGCCCGGCTGGGACCGTCCGGCCCAGGCGCTGCTCGGTCTGCTGCTCGGGGCCGTCGCGGTGTGGCGCGGGCGGTGGGCCGCGGTGGTGCTGCTCGGGGCCAACGCGCGCATCGTCCTCGACCCCAGCGTGTACACGTACTACACGGCGTCGGTCCTGCTCGGAACGCTGCTGTGGGACGTGATCGGGCAGCGCAGGCTGGTGCCGTGGTGGAGCTGGCTCGCCCTGCTGGCCCTGTACGGGAGCGTGTTCGTGGTGACGGACGACGCGGCGCGCGGGCTGATCCGGCTGGCGTTCGTGATCGTGTCGACCGCGTACGTGCTGCTGTGGCCGCAGCGCGACAGGACCCGGGACCGCCGGCGAAGGAGCCGGGCCGTCGCCGCCGCCTGACGGACCGGGCCGCGCGCGGGCGCTCTCGCTGGGCGGTCTGGCGCGGGCAGGGGCCGGGCGGGCCGCGCCGGCCCGGGGTCACGCGCCCGACAGCGCGACGGCGGTCCCGCGTGGGAGGCTGGGCGGGACCGCACCGGCAGCTCGGCGAAGAGGGTCCCGCATGACTCGTCAGACGCGTACGGCCAAGGACATCATCGCGGCGACGTCCGCCGCGCTCGCCCCTTCCCCGGACGACAACCGGCTCGTGCCCCTCGTCGAGTCCGGCAAGGCGCCGCTCTCCGCGCTCGCCGGGCTCGCCCTGGAGCAGCGCCACATCATCGCCGCCGATCGCCGCGCCTTCCTCTTCCTCGCCGAGCGTGCGGGCAGGGGCACGCCGTGCGCCGCCTTCTTCGGCTCGCTCGCCGAGGGCGAGGCCATGGCGCTCGAACGGCTCGCGGCGTACGAGAGCGCCTGCGGGCTCACTCCGGAGGCCGTCGGGCAGTACCTTCCGCGGGCGGGCTGCCAGGCCTACCCCGCGTACGTGGCGTGGCTGGCCCTGAACGGCGAGCCACCGAGCGTGGCCCTCGCCCTGACCGCCAACTTCGCGGCCTGGGGCGGCTATTGCGCCCGGATGGCGGCCGCGCTGCGCGGCCGGTACGGCTTCAGCGACGCGGCGTGCGGCTTCTTCGACTTCTTCGCGGGCCCGGCCCCGGAACTCGACGAGCGGGCGGTGGCGGCGGTCGCCGCGGGCTCGGACGACGCGCACGGCGAGGGCGTGGGCGGTGGGGCGCACTACGGACGGCTGCTCCAGCGGTACGAGTCGATGTTCTGGAACACGCTCGCCCCCTGAGCCGGGCCCGGGAGGCGGGCACCCGGACCACCACGGGGGTGGCACGCGCGCCACCCCGTTTCGGGGTGGTGGCGGGATCGAGTCGGGGGGTGGCGGCGGTGGACGATCGATGCGACCGATGCACCGCAAGGGGAGCGATCCCAACGGGGAGACACCGACATGCAGTTGTTCCAGAAGCCGGCCCGGTGGGCCGCGGCCGCCGCCTGCGCCCTGCTCGCCACCGCCCTGCCGACCGCGGCGGCGAACGCCGCCGCCCACGCCGCGACACCGCCCGTGCCGGACCGCTACCGCCTCCAGCACCTCGACTGGCAGCCGTGCTTCTCCGGCACGCTGGAGTGCGCGACCATGGCCGTCCCCCGGGACTGGTACCACCCCGGGGCCGGCCCGAGCCTCGGTATCAAGGTGTCGCGCCACCGGGCGGCCGACCCCGCCGAGCGGCGCGGTGTCCTGATGATGGCCGCGGGCGGTCCCGGCTCCTCGGGGCTCAAGCGGCCGGCCACCCTGACGGGGCTGAGCCCGAAGCTCGCCGCCGCCTACGACGTCGTCAGCTTCGACCAGCGCGGGGTGGGGGCGAGCACCAACGTGGTCTGCTCGGACCAGGCCACGGTCGACATGTTCTTCTCCAGCGGTGATCTCAGGGACCGCTCACCCCGGGCGATCGGAGCCGTGTTCGACCGGGCGCGGGCCTTCGTGGCGGACTGCGAGCGGCAGTCCGGCGGGCTGCTGCCCTACATCACCAGTGACCAGGCCGTGCACGACATGGACCTGTACCGCGCGCTGCTCGGCGTGGACAGGATCTCCTACTACGGGCCGTCCTACGCCACCGTGCTCGGGGCGTACTACGCGACGGAGTTCCCGCGCCGCGTAGAGCGGGTCGTCCTGGACAGCACCGTCGACTTCACGCAGGGCTGGCAGGCGTACATGACGGGGCAGCCCGCGAGCTTCCAGCGCCGGTACGAGCGGGACTTCCTGCCGTGGCTCGCGAAGAACGACGCCGCGTACCACCAGGGCCGTACGCCCGCCGAGGCCGAGGCCTCCTACGAGCGGCTGCGGGCCGCGCTGCGCGACCACCCCCTCGACCTGGAAGGCGTCCGGGTCACGCCCAACCATCTGGACGCCACCGCGACGAACTACCTCTACAGCGCGCGGGGCGGGTTCCCGGCCCTGGCGTCGCTGATGGGTCTGCTGGAGCACCCCGACAGCGCGTCGGCGCAGGCGAAAAAGGACGCAGCCGGGGAGCTGGCGCCGGTCATGAGCGCCGGGTACTTCGCCGACTTCTTCGCGGTCACGTGCGGCGACGGCCCCTGGAAGCGCGACGGCCGGTACTGGGTGGACCGCAGCGCCGAGGCGACCCGCGTCAACCCCCTGGTCGGAGCACGTGAGTTGACGTTCGCCGCCATCTGCGCGAACTGGCCGCGGCCGAAGGCGCCGCACATCGAGGTGACGGGCAAGGGGCTGCCGCCCGTCCTGATGCTCAACGCGACGCACGACCCGGCGACGTACTACGAGGGCGCCCTGCGCGTCCACCGGTCCTTCGCGGGCTCGCGTCTCGTCACGGTGGACGACGGCGACCACGGCCAGTTCCAGCACGGCGACGCGTGCGCGGACGGCTACGTGGAGGACTACCTCCTGACGGGCTCGCTGCCCGCGAAGGACACCACGTGCGCCGGGGTGCCGCTGCCGGAGCCCACCGCCGCGCTGGGCTGATGCCCGAACCGGGCCGAGAACTTCCGGCCGGGCGGGAACCAAGGGGTGCACAAGCGTTTACCCTAGGGGTGAACATTTGTGCACCCCTGCCCGCGTTCCAGCCGTACGGAGAATCATGACCCCAGCGATACCCGAGTCCGCCGACCCGGCACGCCCCCGGTTCTTCGTCGGGGTCCTGGCGTTCTGCGGCGTGGTCGTGGCCGTCATGCAGACACTGGTGGTGCCGCTGCTGCCCCACGTGCCCGCCCTCACCGGCAGCACCCCGGCCGCGGCGAGCTGGCTCGTCACCATCACCCTGCTGACCGGGGCGGTCTTCACCCCGGTGCTCGGCCGGGCCGGCGACATGTACGGCAAGCGGCGGCTGCTGATCATCTCGCTCGGCGTGCTCACGGCCGGCTCGGTGATGTGCGCGGTCAGCTCCCACATCGGCGTGCTGATCGCGGGCCGCGCCCTGCAAGGGGCGGCGCTCGCGGTGATCCCGCTGGGCATCAGCATCATGCGGGACGAACTGCCGCCCGCGAAGGTCCTCTCCTCGGTCGCCCTGATGAGTTCGACGCTCGGTATCGGCGCGGCCGTCGGCCTGCCGGTCGCGGCCCTGGTCGTCGAGCACTTCGACTGGCACACCATGTTCTGGGCCTCGGCCGTGCTCGGACTGCTCGACATCGCCCTGGTGCTGTGGTGCGTGCCCGAATCGCCGCTGCGCTCCCGCGGCCGGTTCGACGCGGTGGGCGCGCTCGGCCTCTCGGCGGCGCTGGTCGCGGTGCTGCTCGCCATCACCCAGGGCGCCGACTGGGGCTGGACCTCGCCGCGCACCCTCGCCCTGTTCGGCGCGGCCGTGGTGATCTGGCCGCTGTGGGGCGCGTACGAGCTGCGCACCCGCTCCCCTCTGGTGGATCTGCGCGTCTCGTCACGGCCCGCCGTCCTGCTCACCAATGTGGCGGCCCTGTTGATCGGCTTCGCCTTCTACGCCAATTCGCTCGTCACCGCGCAGATGATGCAGGAACCCAAGGCCACCGGGTACGGGCTCGGCGCCTCCATCGTGGTCAGCGGGCTCTGCCTGCTGCCGGGCGGCCTCGCGATGGTGGCGCTCTCCCCCGTGTCGGCCAAGATCTCGGCGGCGTACGGGCCGAAGGCGGCGCTCGCCCTCGCGGCCGCCGTCATGGCGGTCGGCTATGGGGTGCGCTTCTTCACCAGCCACAGCATGCCCCTGATCATCGCGGGGGCCACGGTGGTGGCCTGCGGCACCGCGATCGCGTACTCGGCGCTGCCCGCCCTGGTGATGCGCGCGGTCCCGGTGAGCGAGACCGGCGCCGCCAACGGGCTCAACACCCTCATGCGCTCGGTCGGTCAGGCCTGTTGCAGCGCGGTGGTCGCCGCGGTCCTGGCCAACGTCACCTTCCAGGCCGGCGGCCAGACCGCTCCGACCCTGCACGCCTACCTCCTGGTGTTCCTGATCGCCGCAGGCGCCGCACTCGCGGCGCTCGTCGCCACGCTGTGCCTGCCGGGCACAGCGGCCCCCGCCGGCGGTACCGTCGGGCCGGAGCGCGCCGAGGGCGCGGCGGGACGCGCGACGGCCGAGGAGAGCGCATGACGGGCCAGCAGGCCACCGGTACCGACACCGAGACCGGCAGGGACGCGATCTTGCGGGCGGCCCGGCGGGCCTTCACGCTGCGCCCGTACGCGGAGGTCACGATGCGCTCGATCGCGGCCGACGCCGGCGTGAGCCCCTCCCTCATCGTGAAGCGGTTCGGCAGCAAGGAGCGGCTGTTCCACACGGTCGCCGACTTCGGGCCCGCCGCCGACGCGCTGTTCGCGGCGCCGCTGGACGCCCTGGGACGGCACATGGTCCTGACGATGGTGCGGATGCGGCGCGAGGACCAGGGGGATCCGCTGCTCCGCGCGGTGTTCTCGCTGGGCAACATGGACGAACGCACCCTGCTGCGGGAGCGGTTCCGCGAGCAGGTCACGTCTCGGCTGGCGGGTCAACTGCACGGCGGGGACAGCGAGTTGAGGGCCGAGTTGATCGCCGGTCTGCTGCTGGGCCTCGGCGCGACCCTCAGCCTGCACCGGCCGGGCGCCGGGGAACGCGCCACGCCCGAGCAGCTTGCGGATCTCTACGCGCCGGGTGTGCAGCGCCTGGTCACCGGCAGCGGGGCCTGACCGCCAGGGGTCGTGTCCGGGGCCTGCCTGGGCCGCCTGGCGGCACGCGGCCCGAAGGACCGGGCTCATGACGTGAGGGGGCTCGACACCCGTATCCGCCCCGCCAGTGGCCGCACTCCTCCGTTCACCGTCATGACGTCGTGCCCTCAAGCCCTGACGGAAGACGAGAGAGGTCAGCACCGGATGTCCGTCGACCAGACATCGTGGGAAGCGGACGTGCGGGCTTCCCCTGTCATGGTCACGGCGCTTCTGGACCCGGAGTTCACCGAGTTTGAGCGTCCGGGAGGCGATGGGACGCGACGTCGATCCTCACCGTCACGCGTGCCGGTTCAGTGGTTCCGGAGTCTCCGGTCAAGGTCAGGAAGATGTCCGGGGTCGTACTGGCTCCGGGCATCGTTCATCTGACGTACCTCGCCGACAGCAAGGGGCTCCAAGCGTGGCGGAGCTCCTTGTGGCGCCTGACGGAAACCGGCTGGCGCATGTACTTCCACCAGGCGACCGTCACGAGCTGAGCGAACGGCGGTCCTCCTCCCGTGCGAGTGGCGAACCGCCGAGTGGGGCCGGGCAGAGGTCAGCCGGCCTTGGCGAGCGATGGTCTTGTCCGGCTGCTTCTCGTCGGCGGCCTCGAAGGTCCGCCTGGCCAGACGCGACCGTGCACGCCCGTGTCCCTGACCGTCACCGCCGGACAGGCCGGCGAGGCACCGGTCTTCGAAGCGGTCATGCCCCGCATTCGCGTGCCGCGAGGCGGCCGCCCGCCTGGTTGGGACGCCGACGTCCACAAGCAGCGGAACACCCTCTAGTCGTGCACGGTGACGGCCCCCACCGGGCAGGCCCTGGCGGCTTCCCGCACCAGCGGGTCGCCGGCGCCGTCCTCGCGGCCGGGCAGCAGGTCACTGAATCCGTCGTCGTCCTGAGTGAAGACGCCGGGGGCGGTCAGCGCGCACTGCCCCGCGCCGATGCAGACGTCCTTGTCGATATCGATCCGCATGTGCGGCTCCTTGTCGTCCGTGCGTCCGTGCCGTCCGTGTGTCCTTGCCGCCCTTGGTTCTTCGGCTTCCGCGTCCGCTACCAGGCGACGGGGAGCTCGACCATTCCCTGGATGGTGTCGCCGGGCTTGAACGGGATCTCCTCGGCGGGTACCGCGAGACGCAGACCGGGCAGCCGCGCGAAGAGGGAGCGCAGCGCGATCTCCATCTCCGCACGGGCCAGGTTCTGGCCGAGGCACTGGTGGACGCCGAAGCCGAACGCCACGTGGTGCCGGCTGGAGCGGTGCCAGTCGATCCGGTCGGGCTCCTCGTAGCTTGCGCTGTCCCGGTTGATGACCGAGGTCGAGAAGACCACGCCCTCGTCGGCCCGGATGGTCTGCCCGCCGATCTCGATGTCGTCGAGCGCCACCCGCAGCATTCCGTCGGCGATCGACAGGAAGCGGAGCAGCTCCTCGACCGCGGCCGGCATCAGCGTCTCGTCGGAGCGCAGTTCGGCCAGCTGCTCGGGGTGCTGGAGGAGCGTGAAGGTGCCGAGCGAGATCATGTTGGCGGTGGTCTCGTGGCCCGCGACCAGCAGGATGGTGGCGAAGTCCACCAACTCCCTGTGATCAAGGGTCCCTTCGTTCAGGCGCTGTGCGACGAGTTCGTCGAGCAGGCCGTCACCGCGCTCCTCCTGCTTGCGCTCGATCAGCCGGAGGAAGTAGTCCTCCAGGGCGTCACGGGCCGCCTCGATGTCGGTGGACTCGGGGCCGCGCAGCAGCTTGCGCGACTGGCCCTCGAAGAACTCGTGGTCCTCGTAGGGGACGCCGAGCAGGGCGCAGATCACCATCGACGGCACCGGCAGCGCGAAGGCGCCGACGAGGTCGGCGGGCGGTCCCTGCGCGATCATCCGGTCGAGCAGGGAGTCGACGGTCTGCTGGATCTGCGGCCGCAGCGATGCGGTCCGCTTGAGGGTGAAGCTGGGGATCAGCATCCGGCGCTGGGTGGCGTGGACGGGATCGTCGACCCCGAGCAGCGCGGTCCTGCGCCGGGCGACACCCGCGAACCGGGCCGTCGGCGAGGGGAAGGCCTCGTTCTCGCGGTCGGTGGAGAGCCGGGGATCGGCGAGCAGGGCGCGCGCCTCGGCGAGCCCGGTGACCATCCACACGGTCCGGCCGTCGTAGAGGCGGACGCGGGCGAGCGGGCGCTCGTCGCGCAACGGCTGATATGCGGTGGGCGGGTGATAGGGACAGCTGCGGTCCTGCGGGAAGGCGACGCTGTCGCCGTCGATGGCGGTGTGGTCCGTGGTGACGCCGGTGTTGCTGCCTGTCATGTAGACCTCGCAAGCGAAGGGATCCGTCTTGCCGATCTCCACTACATGCCTCAGGCACCTATGACGTCTACACGTTCTTCGGCCGATTCCATTCCTTCGGCGGAGCGCGCCCGGGGCCGGTGCGGGAGCCGGGGGACGGCGGGGCTAGCGTGTGTGCGGCCCGTCGTACGTCACGGGCCGGTGAGGAGCGACCCCGATGTCCACGATGGCCCTGAGTGACGGCGCGGCCGCCGCCCTGCCCGAGCTGACCGGGGCGCGCCTGCTGACGGTGTGGCGGCCCGACCCCGCGGCGCTGCTGCTGATCGTCGTCCTGGCCGCGCTGTACGGCTGGGGCGTGCTGCGGCTGCGTCGGCGCGGCGAGAGCTGGCCCGCGGTGCGCACCGCGGCGTTCGCCCTGCTCGGCCTCGGCGCCCTGGCCGTCGCCACCATGTCGGCGCTCGCGGTGTACGACACCGAGCTGTTCTGGCCGGCCGCCGTGCAGAACGTCCTGCTCGACCTGATCGCACCGCTGGGCCTCGCGCTCGGCGATCCGCTGCGGCTCGGCATGCTCGCGCTCCCCGAGCGCGGCGCGGGACGCCTCAAGCGCGCGATGAGCGGACGCCTGGTGCGCTTCCTCACGTTCCCGCTGGTCAGCAGCGCCCTGGTGCTCGCGTCCGAGCTCTGCGTCTACTTCACGCCGTACTTCGAGACCGCCCTGCGCCACGGCGCGCTGCACGAGCTGATGTACCTCCAACTGCTGCTCGCCGGGAGCCTGTTCGTGCTTCCGGTGCTCACCCGCGAGGAGGCGCTGCCCGCCTGGTGCACGCATCCGGTGCGGGCCGCCCTCGTCTTTGTCGACGGCCTGATCGACGCGGTGCCCGGCATCGTCGTGATGACCCACAGCACCTTGATCGCGGGTGCCTGGTACCTCCACCACGCGCCCGCCTGGGCGCCCGACGTCCAGCGGGACCAGCAGCTCGGCGGCGGCGCGATGGTCACGATCGCCGAGCTGGTGTCGCTGCCGTTCCTGCTCGCCGTCCTCGTGCAGTGGTCACGGGCCGACCGGGCCCAGCGCGTGGTGCTCGACCGCCGTCTGGACGCCGAACTGGCTCCGGCCGCCCCTGTGCGGGGGCGGCCGGAGGAGGCGGAACTGGTACGGCCCTGGTGGGAGACCGACGGCGGAGCGGTCGGGCAGCGGATGCGCCCGCGGCGGCCCGGCGACTGACCGGTCAGTGCCGGTCGCGGCGCCTGCGCAGCCGGCTCACGATGAACCAGATGACGAAGACGACGAGCGCGATGAAGAGGATCACCAGGACCAGCAGGACGATCCCGGCCTTCTTGAAGAAGCCGCTCTTCTTCTTCTTCGACTTCTTGGACTTCTTCGACGAGAGCACCTGGGACTTGGCCGCGACGGCGTGCCGGCCGGCCTGCGCCGCCTGAACCGCCCGGCCCGAGTCCTGTACGGGCGCGGCCTGTCGGGCCGTCTCGGCGACGACCGCGGTGCGCGGCGCGGCCTCGGCCGTCACCGGTCCGGCCACGAGCGTGGCGCCGAGCACCACGGCGAGCATTACCGCCGCCCGGCGCAACGCTCCGGGACCGCGCTTCGCGGCGGGCGTGGAACGTGGTTCGTTCATGGTGTGTCATCCCCCAAGGACGTTCGGTGCGGCGGATCCGCCGCATGCTGTCGTGTATCTGTACCCCGACAGGGACGGGTATGCCTCAGTGGTGCGCCGCGACTCCCGCCGTGGTCTCCACCTCGATCAGGGAAGCGCTGTGGCGCTCCGCCTCGAAGGCCGCGTGCCCGCCCCGCAGGCCGAACAGGCGCTTGACGAGCAGGATGTAGAGGACCGCGAGGATGTTGATGGTCAGCGTGGCGATCTTCACCCAGCTGATCTTCTCGGTGAGTTCGTAGATCTCCAGCGGCAGGAACATCGCCGTGGCGACGACCGTGAGGTACTCCGCCCAGCGCTTGGCGCGCCACAGGCCGACGCCCTCGACGATCTCGATCAGCGCGTACACGAGCAGGGCCACCGCGACGATCACCAGGGTGGAGTGCTTGTAGTCGAAGGTCTTCTGGATGGTTCCGACGACCGGCGAGTGGTCGAGGTCGTAGTGGAAGTGGCGGAAGACCGGCCGGAACACGTCGAGGTACTCGTCGAAGAACTGGCGCACCGCGTCCTGGCTGTTGCTGAACTTCCACACCGCGATCGCCACCAGGACGATGAACACGCCGCGCACGGCCCGCTCGATGGCCAGGAAGCGCAGGATGAACAGGTCGCGCAGCACCTTGCCGCGCGGCACGAGCGGCGCCTCTTCGGCCGGCCCCGAGCCGTGCGGTGCGCCGAGGGCGAAGTCGCCGCAGCGCAGACAGCGCCAGGCCTCGCCCAGACCGGTCTCGGCGCGCAACCGGTCACGCAGTACGGCCTCCTGGGGCGCGTACGTCACATGGCCGCGGCGCGCGCAGGTGCGCCGGTCCCAGTCGATCTTCATGCTCTTCCTCCCGTGAGGCCCGCGACACGTCGCGGGCCGATGTGCTCACAGGGACCGTAGTGGACTCTTGTCGTGGACTTGCCACGGGGTCGTCCCGGTGCCGTGACACGCGCGCCGTCGCCGGGTCCGCCCCTCGCGGAGGCGAGAATGCGCCGATGAGCACCGCGATCCCGACACCGCCCGCCGCCCGCGCCGACGAGCGTTTCCTCCTCGTGCTCTCGGCGGCTTCCGGGGCCACCGACGCGTTCGCCTTCCTCTGTCTGGGAAAAGTGTTCGCCGGAGTCATGACCGGCAACCTCGTCCTGGTCGGCGCGTCGGTGGGCGCGGGGGACCGCGAGGTGGTGCCGCGCGCCCTGACCGGCCTCGCCGGATACGCGCTGGGAGCCGCCGCGGCGGCCGCCGCCACCTCGCGCCTGACGCCCCGGCCGTTGCTCGTCGCCGAGAGCGCGCTGCTCGCCCTGGCGGCGGCCGGCTGGGCGCTCGGCTTCGGGCACTCCTTCGGCTCCCAGCTGGTGCTGCTGCTCGCGATCGCCCTCGCGATGGGGGTGCAGGCGCGGACCTGGGGCACGCCGACCACGTACTTCACGGGTACGTTCATGAAGCTCGCGGGCCGGCTCGGGAAGCGGGAGGCGGAGCAGGCCGACCGCTGGGTGGCGGGGCGGCTCGGGGCCGTGGTCCTGGGGGCGGCCGTGACCTCGCTCGTCGTCTGGTGCTGCTCCGCGGCGGCGGGGGCCGCCGGGGCCGCGCTCAGCGTGGCGGCCTTCGCGTTCCTGGCACGCCGATGAGCGGTTGAGCCCGCGGCCACGGGTCCGGGTGTCCGTGCGGACCGTTCGTCGGGTGCGAGCGCTCGTCCTGCATATGCCCGGCGGCGGCTCCCGTTCACGGCGGGCGAATCCGGTCGCCGTTGGCATATGTCACGAGCACCACCGTATCGAGTGTTGCCAAATCCCTTACGGGGCATCGCTCCCTGTGCAACAGTCGTTACCGGTCCACTTCGCCAGACCAGGCTCTGCCGCGGCCGCATCGGAGAACCTCATGCCGTCCCATCTGTTCGCGGACCGTCCCGCTCCCCAGCCACCCGAGCGGGGCACGGTCGACGCACTGATCACGCAGACCCGCAGGCTGCGCGGAGGCGTGGACGCGGTGCGTCGTGACGCGCTCGTGGACGACGACGACCCGCAGGGCCGTTGGCAGCGCGCCCTGTGCGATCTGGCGGTCCATCAACTCGATGATCTGGGCTCGCACTTGGACCTTCTGCGCGAAGGGCTGACCCCCGAGGAGGAGGACGCGGCGGCGCTCGCCGTCGAGAGCGCGTTCGGTACGGCCCCGGGCCCCGCGGGCCCGCTCGGCCGGGTCGGAAGCGCCGAGTGGAATCTCCTCACCGACGCCGTGAGCTGGTCCGAGGAGCTCTTCGAGATCTTCGACCGGCCCCGCGGCAGCGGCGGCATGTCGCTCGACGAACTGCCCGCCGTGGTCCACGCCGACGACCAGGCCCTCCTCACCTCGATGGTGACGAACTGCCTGGTGGACGGCAGGCCGATCGACGGGGAGTTCCGGATCGTACGGTCGGACGGCGGCATCCGCACGGTCCACATGATGGGCGAGCCAGTGCTCGACGCCGACGGCTGCACCGCGTCCATGTGGGCCGTCCTGCGCGATGTGAGCGAGCTCCGGCGCACGCAGCGCGCCGTGCGGGAGAGCGGCGACACCCTGCGGCGCCAGCACCACATCGCCCAGCGGGAGCACCGCCTCGCGGTCGAGCTCCGGGAAGCCGTGCTGCCCCCGTGGCGCGGTTCGCTGCGCATGCCGCACGGCGGCCCCGGCGCGCTCGACATCGCCGCGCACTACCTGCCGTCCTCCTCCAGCGCCCTCATCGGCGGTGACTGGTACGACGCGCTCCAACTCCCCGACGGCGCCTCGTTACTGACCGTCGGCGACCTCACCGGCCACGGCGCGACGGCCACCGGCGCCATGGCGATGCTGCTCGGCGCGCTGCGCGGCATGGCCGTCGCGGGCATCGGCCCGGCCGCTCTGATGGGCCACCTCAACCAACTTCTGGAGACGACCGTGCAGCCCGCTCTGGGCAGCGCGGTCTGCTGTCGTTACGAGCCCGCCGGCCGCAAGCTCTCCTGGTCCCGGGCCGGCCACCCCGCCCCGCTGCTGTTCCGCGACGGGACGGGGCAGGCGCTCGGCGCACCGGACGGAGTGCTCCTCGGCGCCACCCACGGCGCTTCCTACGACCAGGCCGAGGTCACGCTGCGCGCGGGCGACCTGCTCGTCCTGCACACCGACGGGCTGACCCGGCAGGGCGCGCCCGACGAGGCGCACCGGCGCCGGCTGCTCGCACTCGCCCCGCTCTTCGACGGTGGCCGCACAGCCCAGGACTGCGTGCGGACGATCGTCGAGGAGTTCGGCGAGCACGAGCGCGAGGACGACGCCTGTGTGCTGGTAGCCCGCATCGGGTCCTGACACAGCGGCAGGCAGGGCACGGCCCAACGCGGGCCGCTGAACGGGGGGTTGTACGTGGACACGTACAGCCCCTTCTAGATGTCCGCGCTCCGACTCCGCTTCGACGGCGCCTGGGGCAGCGCGAGTGCGATCTCCTCCCGCAGATCCTGGATCTTGCCGTGGCTCCCGAACTGGGCGGTGAGCCGGTACATTTCGCGCAGCCGGTCCCAGGTGCGGTGCGAGGAGGTCTCCCCCATCGACACCAGCGCCAGGCGGGCGTAGCGGTCCGCCTGTTCCGGGTCGTCGGCGATGAAGCAGGCCGAGGCCAGCGAGATGTAGTCGAAGATCTTCGAGCGCTGTCGGCCGCCCTCGCGCAACTCCAGGGCCTGCTTGGCGTGGTGCTGCGCGATGACGGCCGCGGACGCATCGTGCTCGGCGAGCGTACGGAAGGCGAGGGCCTTCATGCCGTGCAGGTCCGCCTCGTCGAACATCTGCATCCAACTGGGCGGTGGCACATCGCCCTTGTCGGAGACGAAGAGTTCCTCCGCCTCACCGAGGGTGCGGCGCATGGCCTGACCGCGCCCCATGGACGCCTGGGCCCACGCCTCGATGGTGTGCAGCATGGCGCGAGTGCGCGGCAGGGTCTCCTCGCCCGAGCCGGACTTGGCGAGCTTCATCAGGTCGAGGGCTTCGCCGGGGCGGCCCAGGTGCACCATCTGCCGTGCGGCGCGCGACAGCGCCTCGCCGGCGCGCGGACGGTCGCCGCCCTCGCGGGCCGCGTGCGCGGCGATCACGAAGTACTTCTGCGCGGTCGGCTCCAGACCGATGTCGTGGGACATCCAGCCGGCGAGCACGGCCAGGTTGGCGGCGACGCCCCACAGGCGCCGCTGGAGATGGTCGGGGTGGCGGTAGGCGAGCATGCCGCCCACCTCGTTGAGCTGACCGACCACCGCCTTGCGCTGGAGCCCGCCCCCACGGGAGGCGTCCCAGGCGCGGAAGACGTCGACGGAACGCTCCAGCGCGTCGATCTCCTGCGATCCGACGGGGGCTGCCTCGTAGCGGTCGAACCCGGCGGGATCGGCGTGCAGAGGATCGTCGAAGCGTGGGGCGTCGGCCGCGAGTACGGGGTCGGTGTGCAGCCAGTCGTGCATGGCGCTGCTGAGTACGGAGCCGGAGGCGAGCGCGGCGCCCGCGCCCACCAGACCGCGTCGGTTGAGCATGAGGTCCATTCCCGTGAATTCGGTGAGGACCGCTGCCGTCCGTTCGGGCGCCCACGGAAGGCCGTCCGGATTCTTGGTGTTCCTGACGTCGTTCCGCTTTCCAGCGCGCCCGTGCCGGTCGAACCCGAGGTCCTCGATGGTCACGACACGGCCGAGCCGCTCGGTGAACAGCGCCGCCAGCACCCTGGGCACCGGATCGCGCGGGGACTCCCCCATGTCGATCCAACGCCGCACCCGCGAGGTGTCGGTGGCCAGTTGCGGGTGGCCCATGGCCGCCGCCTGCCGGTTCACCATGCGCGCGAGTTCGCCCTTGGACCATCCGGCAAGGCCGAACAGGTCGTTCAGGCGGGTGTTGGGTTGTCCGCTCACGTCAAGCCCCCAGGTTCTCGGCTGAGTTGACAGTAATCCCCCTGTCAGATGCGGCGCGACTATTCGCCAGGGTTCGCCAGGGCACGCCAGATGGTGTGCCACCCGCGGCCGGGTGTCAGGTATGAGAGCGCCACCCCGACCCGGGGGCCGGACCTCATTCCCCAGGGTGCGGCTCGGCCACCGGGACGGGTAGCGCACGCACCTTGTCGGCACACGAAGGGATCTGTCACCCCCATGTACACAGCATCGTCCTCCGTGTCCGCGCCGCCCCGGCCCTACCGACCTCTGGGAGCGGGTGGCGGACCGTACCTGGATCCGACGCACGCCGCGCCGTCGCCCTACGGCGCCGGCCGGATGCCGCGCCGTACGGGAACCGGAACCCAGCCGCTCAGCGGGAGAATCGACCTGTCCGGCCCGCAGGGGTCGCAGCTGCGCATCGCGATCGCCTCGGTGCAGCGCATCTGTCCCGAGTTCAACGCCGTGCAGGTGCTGCGGCACAGCGGACGTTCCGTGCTGATCGTCGGCACGACAGGACGCACCACGGCCGTCGCCAAGTGTTTACTGGACCACTCCCCCGGGTGGTCCGAGCGGTTCCGGCACGAAATAGCTGCCTACCGCGCGTTCGTCCGGCACCGTCCGCCGGTGCGGGTGCCGCGGCTGATCGCCGCCGACCCGGACAACTGCACCCTGGTGATCGAGCGGATGCCGGGCCGCGCCGCGGCCCTGACGCGCCACCCCGTCCAGGCCCCGCCGCGCGCCGATGTCAGGGCGGCCCTCGGCGCGATCCGTCACCTCAACGACTGGCGTCCGCCCGCCGAGATGTTCGGCCGTCCCCTGGACTACGGGTCGCGGATCACCCGCTACCACGAGCTGGGCCTCTTCACCGACCGGGACCTGAGCGACCTGCAGAAGCTGGTGCACGGTCTGGCCCTCGCGGGCCGGGTCGACTGGCAGTTCTCGCACGGGGACGCGCTCCTGTCCAACATCCTCCTCTCGCCGACCGGACCGGTCCTCGTCGACTGGGAGCACGCGGGCTGGTACCTGCCCGGGTACGACCTGGCGACGCTGTGGGCGATCCTCGGCGACGCCCCGATGGAGCGGCGGCGGATCAGCCAGGCGGCGCAGGCCGCGGGACCCGCGTCGAGGGACGCCTTCCTGGTGAACCTGATGCTCGTGCTGACCCGGGAGATCCGGACGTACGAGACGGCGGTGCAGCGCACCATGCGGGAGGCCCCGCCGGCGAGCGCGGCACAGAACCCCCCGCCGGGTGTGCTCTGCGCGGGGGAGCAGCAGCGGCTGCTGTTGCGCAGGCTGCACGACGACTGCGCGATGGCGCGGCGGGCGGTGCGGGCGGCGGTCGGCACGCGCTGACCGTCACAGGCAGGACGGCGCGGCGCGCGCCCGGTTGCGGTACACCGGGCGCGCGCCGCGCCGCCGTCGGGGCCCCCGGCGGCAGGAGTCCGCCGGCCGGAGCGCGACTCAGCGCGTGCGGACGATGTCGACGTCGGAGGCCCGCACGAAGGCGACCCGGTGCCCGATCTGTACCGTCACATAGCGGGTGCTGCCGGGGAAGTACGTGTGGTCGTAGGGGTACGAGGAGTCGATCGTCGGGGCGTAGTAGTAGCCCGCGGGCGCCTGGCCGCCGCCGGGGTAGGACTGGCCGGCCTTGATCGTGTAGCCGAGCGGGGCACTGACCCGCGGGGCCGTGAAGTCCGCCGGATAGTCGGTGGCCGCGGGGTAGGCGGTTCCGTAGACGGGCACGTCGGTCAGGCCCGGCTTGGGGCGGACGACGTATCCGGCGGTGGGGGTGGTGACCCGGGTGTGGGCCGGGGTCGGGAACCACGCCTCCTGGCCGTACCACCAGATCGCCGTCCAGCCGGGCTTGCGCTCGGCCACGACGGCCTGCTGGGTGGCACTGACCTTGCTGCCCCAGTCGCTCGCGCAGTTGGTGCCGGCCTGGCCGGGCGGGTGGAGCCCCGGGTCGGCGAACAGCGGTGCGGAGGTGGAGGGCTGTGTGTACAGCGGGACGGCACTGCTGGGCTGGGCGGGCAGGTCGGTGTTCTTCTCGCAGTCCCGGAAGGCCTGGAGGTTGTCCTTGAACACCGGGTTGACGGTGACCAGTTGGCCGCCGGGACGGCCGGTGGGTTCGGTGGGCGCGCCGAGCAGGGACATGAAGTGGTTCCAGTCCCAGTACGGCCCCGGGTCCCAGTGCATCGCCGCGGTGCCGCCCGCCGTGGTCGGCGGCACGTTGTCGTGGCCCAGGATGTGCTGGCGGTCGAGCGGGATGTCGTACTTGGCGGCGAGGTAGCGCACGAGCGCCGCCGTCGAGCGGTACATGGCGGGGGTGAACCAGGTGCCGCCCTCGGTTGCGTAGCCCTCCTGCTCGATGCCGATGGAGTCGGAGTTGAGGTACCAGTTGCCGGCCTGCCAGGCGACGTCCTTGTCCTTCACCATCTGAGTGACGTGGCCGTCGCTCGACCGCACGACGTAGTGGGCGGAGGCCGCGCGCGTGGGGTCCTGGAAGATCTTCAGGGTGGTGTCGAAGGTTTCCTCGGTGTCGTGCAGGACGATGTACTTGATCTTGTTGGTGTGGGGCCGGTCGGACAGGTCGTAGTTGCCGTACGTCTCCTTGTCGGCCGGGTCGCCGGTCTGCCGGTAGGCAGCCGGGACCCAGTCGCATCTCAGGACGCGGGGGCATTCGGCGGCGGCTCCGGCCGCGCTCGCGGGCGACGCGGGCGCCAGGGCGAGGCCCAGGACGCCGGCCGTCGCCGTCGCGAGCACGCGGGTGATCCTCTGCTTGGACGTCATGAACGACCCTTCCAGCCGAAAGGTGTGCCGGGGCACTCTCGCCGTGGCGGCGCGCGGATGCGCGCGGGACACAGTGTGGCCTCGGATGACGCCTCGTCAAGTACCTCTCGGGTGGCGCGACTTGTGTCAGTGGCGCAGACCTCTGGCGGCCGCTGTGACCTGCTGGTGGCGCGGAGCGCACAACACGGCGCCGGGCAGGGCGTGTTCACCTACCGGGGCAGGGCGCGTTCACGTACCGGGGCATGGAACGGCCCGGCACCGTGGACGGACGGTGCCGGGCCGTGGGGCGCGAGCGCCGGGTGTGTCGCGCTCAGCCCTGCTGGAAGAGCTCGGCGGGCAGCGGCTTCAGGAGGGCGTACAGGTCGTCGGTGATCGGCCGGTCCCAGCTGGCGATCGTGACGAGGACGTTGTCGCTGCGGTCGAACTGCACGCAGGAGATGCGGCTTTCGGAGAGCTTGAGGCGGCGCACGATGAGCAGGTTGTCGCCCTGCATCACCGGCATGTCCTCGGCGCTCACGACCTCGATCGGCTCGTCGTTCTCCAGCGCGACCAGGAGCTGGGCCACCTCGAAGGGGACCTGTCCCTCGGCCATCTCGCGGGCCGGTGAGCCCTCCGGCAGATTGCCGATGATCATCGCGGGGCCTCGGCCGCCGAACAGGTCGTACCGCAGGAAGACGCCCTGGCAGCTGCCGTCGGGGGCGGGGAGCAGTCCGGCGCCCAGGTTGCCGGGCCAGTCCCCCGGGTCCATGGCCAGGACGTCGAAGTCCGGGCCCGCGGGAGTGGCGGCGCTACGGCGGCGGAGGAAGGACATGCCGTCAATGGTACGTGCCCCGGGCCGGTCGGCGGAGCCGGGCCCGGGGCCCTGGGCGGGTCGGCGCCCGCCGCGGGCGAGGGCCCCGGCTCCTCGGCCGTGACAGGGCTGAGGAGGCGGGGCCCTCGTCGGGCGGTTCAGCGTCCCGGCACGCCCCGGATGCCGGAGCCGCGCGCCTGATGGGGCAGGAGCCCCGCCAGGCCGCCGCGGTCGGTGCCGAGCTTGCGGAAGGCGCCGGAAAGCAGCAGCTCCACGGTGCGTTCCTTGTAGCCGAGCTCCTCCGCGATACGCCGGTTCTCCCAGTCCAGCGCGGCCAGCTCTGCCACCGCCTTCTCCTGCGAGGTCAGCAGGTCGGAGTCGGTGGCACGCAGCTGCAGCGGGCGAAGTCCGGAGGCGGCGAGCTCTTCACGGGCCCGCGCCGCCAGGGCGTCGGCCCCGCACAGCGCCGCGTTCTCCAGACCGCGCATCAGGAGGTCGGCCGCGTCCTGGGGCAGGCCGGCCCGGCTGAGCATCGCGCCGTGGTCGATGAGGGCCTGGGCCAGCTCGTAGGCGGCCGGTGAGCGTTCGAGCTGGCGGACCGCCTCGGCCATCAGGGCCAGGCTGTCGGCGCCCGATGTGACCTTGGCCGCCGCGTGCAGGGCGCGTCCGATGGCGCCCGGGGTGCCGAAGCGCCGGGCGATGTCGACGGCTTCCTGCGCGACGGCCGCGGCCTCCGCGGGATCGGTGTGGGCGATGGTCTGCGCGAGCAGGGGCCGCCAGGGGCACCACATGGGGTTGCGCATGCCGCGCGGTTCCAGCCTGCGGCCCACCGCGCGCAGCCGTTCCTCGGCGTCGGTGCGCAGCCCCCGGGCGATGAGGAGCTCGCTGTAGACGGTCTCGGAGTCGGGGTAGACGACGGCGTTGGGCACGACCTGGCCGTAGTTGTAGTCGTCGGAGAGCTCCTGGGCCTCCTGGACCCGGCCGCGGGCGAGCAGGATCTCGATGAGGATGCCCAGCGCGAACCACTGGGCGGGGACCTGCTGTCCGACCCGGTCGGCGATCCGCAGGCCGCTGTGCACCAGGTCCTCGGCCTCGGCGAGCCGGCCGCGGTGGAACTTGATGTAGCCGAGCAGCGTCAGGCCGAACGAGAGGTGTGCGCCGCGCCAGCCCTTGCGTTCGCACTCGGCGATGCCTTCGTTGAACAGTTCGTCGGCGCGGCCGGGCTGGTCGCAGTACATGAAGGTGAGGGCGACCAGGACGGGGACCTCGAAGCCCCAGTTGTCGTCGGTCCAGGGCAGCCCGCCCTCCAGCGCCTCCTCGGCGTAGCGCAGGGCGGTCTCGGCGGGTTCGCCGCGCACCATCGCGTCCCAGGCGCGCAGGCCCAGGATGTACCGCTCGGCCTTGCCGCGGCCGGTGAGGTGGTCGGCGAGCCGGGCCAGGCTGCGGGAGCGGGTCGGCGAGTCCTCCTCGTCGGCGCGGAACGCGTTCCACTGGAAGGTCTCGGCCTGCATCCGAAGCCGGGTGCGGGCACTGGTGGAGTGCTTGGCCTCGGCGGCGACGACGGCAGCGGCCTCCGCCATGCGATCGGTGTGCGCGAGTGCCTGGGCGAGCCGGTAGGTGACGGCTTCGCGCAGTTCCGGGGCGAGTTCGGGCTCTTCGAGGGCCGCCTTCAGGTGGTTGACCGTGGTGGCGGGCTCGTTCAGGAGCGCCGAGCAGCCCAGTTCGAAGAGGACTTCCGCGCGTTCGTCGAGGGCGGGAGGTTCGCGCAGGGCGCGGGCGAGACAGCGGCGTGCCGCGTCCGGTGCGCCGGCCCGCAGGTAGTCGCGGGCGGCGGCGCGCAGCTGGCGCACGGCCCACCGGTCGCTCTCGGGGTGCATCTCCAGGATGTGCCGGGCCGCGGACGTGGGACCGAGCCCGGCCTCGCTCACCGCGAACGCGGCCTGCCCGTGCATCGCGACGCGCAGGGCGGCGGGGATGGCCCGGTAGACGGCGGTGCCGACGAGCGGGTGGAAGAAGTCGAGCCGGTCGGAGCGGTCGTGCTCGGGCGCGAAGATGCGGGCCTCGCGCAGCCGGTCGACGGCGTCGGCCATTTCCTCGGCGCCGAGCCCGGCGACGCCGGCCGCCATCTCGTGGCCCGCGTCGGTGCCGAGCACCGCGACGGCCCAGGTGAGGCGGCCCGCGGAGGGGCCGAGCCGGTCGATGCGTTCGATGAGCCCGCTGCCGCTGACGGCGGAGGCCAGTTCGCGCAGTTCGCCGGCGTTGACGTACTGGGGTTTGATGCCGCGGTCGCGGATCCTGGCCACGAGCTCGACCGCTTCGTACGGGTTGCCCGCGGTCAGGGTCCAGCATTCGCGGGCGAACAGGTCGTCGCCGTCCTCGCCCAGTACGTCGCGCACGAGGTCGGCGACCGCGGCGGGTGTGAACGGCGAGAGGTCGAGCGGACGCGAGCCGTGCCGCATGGCGAGCCGGCGGAACTCGGCGGCGTGCCGCGGCAGTTCTTCGGGCCGGTAGGCGACGACGATCAGGAGCGGCAGGTCACCGGCGCGCAGCGCGAACGATGTCAGCCAGGCCAGCGTCTCCTCGTCCGCCCAGTGCGCGTCGTCCACCACGAGCACGACCGGCGCGTACTGGACGGCGAAGCGGGTGACGAGCCAGTCGAGACCGTCCCGGACGCCCTGCGGGTCGGGTGCCACGCCGCTCTTTCCCGCGACCAGGCCGACCGCGGGCGCGACGATGTCGTACCAACTCCCCAGTATCTTGCGGTGTTCTTCCTCCGTCGTCGCCGCGAGCACCGGCTGCACGAGCTGGCGTACGACGTGGAAGGCCACGCTTTCCTCCAGCTCGCTGCCGCGGGCGGCCAGCAGGGTGCAGCCGCGCGCGGCGGCCTTGCGGCGGACCTCGGCCACCAGCGTCGTCTTGCCGAGGCCGGCCGATCCGGCGATGGCGAGCAGGCCTCCGTTGGGCGCGCTCCCCTCGCCCGCCCGGCCGCACAGATCGTCCAACATGCTGTCGAACAGCAGCAGTTCTTCGTCGCGCTCAAAGAGCATCCGGCGCGAGACCCCGCCCCGGCCCTTCATATCCGCCACAGCGGTCCCCTTCTGGCAGTAGCACCGAGCCTACGCTCCGAACACGTACCGTGACATGAATATCCGCCCTCCGTCTTCTCGTTGACCCATTAAGTTGGCTGAAATCAGGGATGGTTGAGTCGGATCATCGAGGAGGGGCGCCAGGACCCGCACGTACGCCCCTGTGCGCTGTAAGGCTCCGGCGTCGTACGACTTCACCCCGGCCCCCGGCCCGTTGATGATTGAAGAACGTATGGAGTACTGGAGTAGCGAAGTACCTAGGAGGCGGTACCGCATGGGCAGCACTGGCAAGGTCCGGTCGGCCCGGACGCGGACCGGGCTCATCCGCATTCCCTTCCCCGCACGCCGGCACCCCCGCCACGGGCTCGCCCGGCGGCACACGCTGGACTGGCTGCACACGTTCGGCATGCTGGCCGGCGAGCAGGCGACGGCCGAATACGACGCGATGGGCCTGGAACGGCTGATGGCGTACTTCTATCCCGACGCCTCGGACACGCATCTGGCGCTGGCCACCGATCTCAACGCCTGGTTCTTCGTCTTCGACGACCAGTTCGACGGCCCGCTCGGCAAGCGTCCCGATGTGGTGCTGCGCCAGATCGACACGGTGCTGCGCACCATGGGCGACGAGCCGCCGGTGCCCGGCGAGACGGCCAACCGGCTGGCGGCGAGCTTCCGTGATCTGTGGCAGCGGGTGACCGCGGACACGCCGTTGCTGTGGCAGGACCGCTTCCGCACCCACTGGCGACAGTATCTGACGGCGTATCACTGGGAGGCGCTGAACCGGACCCGCAACGGCACCCTGTCGCTCCCCGGATTCCTGCGCGGACGGCGTGACTCCATAGGCGTGCAGCCCTGCCTGGACCTGGTGGAGCGGTGTGGCGGCTACACCTTGCCCAAGGAGCTGCACGAGGGCGAGCCGCTGGCCGAGATGCGCGAGATCACCGCCGATGTGGTGATCTTCGTCAACGACATGGTCTCCGTGGACAAGGAGCTGGCCGCGGGCGACGTCAACAACAGCGTGATCATTCTGCTCCGGCAGGAGATGTGCACGGTCGAGCAGGCGTTGCGGCGGGTGGCCACCCTGGCCAACGCGCGGGTCGCCCGCTTCCAGGAGCTGACCGTCGAACTGGGCGCACAGCTCGACGCGACCGCGCTCCCCGAGCAGCTGCGGTGGCAGGTGGACGACTACGTGGACGGCATGCGCGCCCTGATGAGCGGCAATCTCGCCTGGTCCCTGGAGACCGCGCGGTACGGCGAGGCGGGCATCGCCGCCGTCAGCGAGGGCCGCCAGCGGCCCTGGGCCCAGCTGTTCCCGGAGCAGGCCGCCGAGGGCTGAGGGACAACGGGTGCGCGCCCCGTCCGTCGCCGCGGGGCGAGGGGTGGGGCGCGCGTCCATGTCCCGGTGCGGTCGGGTGAGGTCGAAGTGCGGTCAGGTGAGGTCGAACTCGCCGTCCCGCGCGTTGATCACGAAGGCCCGCCACTCGGCCGGGCTGAAGATCAGCGGCGGGCTGCCGGGGCTACCGCTGTTGCGCAGGGCGATGAAGCCTTCGACGAAGGCGATCTGGACGTCCCCCGCCCCCTGACTGCTCGACCGCCACTCGGCCTCGCTGAGATCGAGCTCCGGCTTGTCCCAGCCGGAAGGGGTGTGCCCCGCAAGGTTGTGCAAGGTGTGCTGGGTCATGGTGGTGTCAGCCACGTCCGTGCTCCTCCCCGGTTCTTCTCGTCCGGGGCCACACTAGCGATCGCCCGCCGTGGCGGACAGGCCACGATGGACGTACCGGGACCCGTCCGTCACGAACCGCCGTCAGCGGGTGGGGGGTTCGGCGCCGACGAGCCACATGGCGAAGAACTGGGCGCCGCCGCCATAGGCGTGGCCGAGCGCCTTGCGGGCCCCCTCCACCTGGTGTTCGCCCGCTTCGCCGCGCACTTGGAGGGCCGCCTCCGCGAAGCGGATCATGCCGGAGGCGCCGATGGGGTTGGTGGACAGGACACCGCCCGACGGGTTCACGGGCAGGTCGCCGTCGAGTTCCGTCACGCCGGACTCGGTGAGTTTCCAGCCCTCGCCCTCGGCGGCGAAGCCCAGGTTCTCCAGCCACATCGGCTCGTACCAGGAGAACGGGACGTACATCTCGACGGCGTCGATCTCCCGGCGCGGATCGGCGATGCCGGCCTGGCGGTACACGTCGGCCGCGCAGTCCTTGCCGGCCTGGGGCGACACGAAGTCCTTGCCGGCGAACAGGGTCGGCTCGCTGCGCATGGCGCCGCCGTGCACCCAGGCCGCGGGGCGCGGCGCGCGGGCCGCGCCCGCCCGGTCGGTGAGGATCATCGCGCAGGCCCCGTCGGAGGAGGGGCACGTCTCGGAGTAGCGGATCGGGTCCCACAGCATGGGCGAGGCCTGGACCTTCTCCAGGGTGATGTCGTGCTCGTGGAGGTGCGCGTAGGGGTTCTTCAGGGCGTTGCGGCGGTCCTTGTACGCGACGAGGGAGCCCACCGTGTCGGGGGCGCCGGTGCGCCGCATGTAGGCCCGCACGTGCGGGGCGAAGAAACCGCCGGCTCCGGCGAGCAGCGGCTGGGTGAAGGGCACCGGCAGGGAGAGGCCCCACATGGCGTTGGACTCGGACTGCTTCTCGAAGGCGAGGGTGAGGACGGTGGTGTGGACGCGGGCGGCGACCAGGTTGGAGGCGACGAGCGCGGTCGAGCCGCCGACCGATCCCGCCGTGTGCACCCGCAGCATGGGCTTGCCCACCGCGCCGAGGGCGTCGGCGAGGTAGAGCTCGGGCATCATGACGCCCTCGAAGAAGTCGGGCGCCTTGCCGATGACCACGGCATCGATGTCGGACCACGTCAACGCGGCGTCGTCGAGGGCCCGTTGGGCGGCCTCGCGCACGAGCCCGGCGATCGAGACGTCGTGCCGGGCGGCTACGTGCTTGGTCTGGCCGACGCCGACGACGGCCACGGGTTCCTTGCTCATGACTCCCCCTCCAGGACGGCGACCAGGTTCTGCTGAAGGCAGGGGCCCGACGTGGCGTGCGCGAGGGCCCGGTCGGACTCCCCGCGGTGGATGCGGGCGGCGGCCTCGCCGAGCCTGATGAGCCCGGCGGCCATGACGGGGTTGGCGGCGAGCACTCCCCCCGACGGATTGACGGTGACGTCGTCGCCGAGCCGCAGCGCCTTGCGCAGGACCACTTCCTGCGCGCTGAAAGGGGCGTGCAACTCGGCCGTGTCGACGGGCCGTTCGAACGCACCGGCCCGCTCCGCGGCCATACGGGCGGACGGCGAGTCGGTGAGGTCGCGGACGCCGAGGGAGTGCGCCTCGATGCGGTGGTCCATGCCACGGATCCAGGCGGGCCGCGCGCACAGGTCGCGGGCCCGGTCCCCCGCGGCGAGGATCACGGCCGCCGCCCCGTCGCCGACCGGCGGGCAGTCGCCGGTCCGCAGCGGGCGCACCAGGTAGTCGCCCTGGGGCCGCGAACCCCGCACCTGGGCGTGGGGATTGGCGGTGGCGGAGTCGCGGCTGCGGGCGGCGACGGCGGCAAGCGCCGCCTCGTCGGTGTCGCCCGCGTCGATGAGGGACTGCGCCTGGAGGGCGGCGAGCGCGACCGAGTCGGGCCAGAGCGGCGCGACGTAGTAGGGATCGAGCTGCCGCGTCAGGACGTCGCGGACCTCGCCCGGGGAGGACTTGCCGTATCCGTAGACGAGCGCGGTGTCGGCCTCACCGGTGAGGATCTTGACCCAGGCCTCGTAGAGCGCCCAGGCGCCGTCCATCTCCACGTGGGACTCGGAGATGGGCGGCCAGGCGCCGACGCCGTCGAGCGCCATGGTGAACGAGAAGGCGCGCCCGGCGAGGTAGTCGCTGGAGCCGGAGCAGGTGAATCCGATGTCGCTGGTCTTCAGGCCGGTCGCGTCGAGGACCTGGTGCAGCACCGGCATCAGGAGCTCGACCTCGGAGAGTTCGTCGGTGCGGCGCCGGTGGTCGCTCTGCGCGAACGCCACGATCGCCACGTCCCTTGCGGGAGGGGTGGGCGCCATCAGATCAGCTCCTTGTACGTGTCGTAGTCGGCGTCGGGTTCGCCGGTGGGCCGGTAGTGGTCGGGGTAGCGACCGCCTTCGCTCCACACGGGTTCGACCCGCAGCCCCATCCGGACCTGGTCGTAGGGGATGCCGCCGATCCGGCCGTGCAGAGCCAGGCCCGCGCCGTCGAGCGCGATGTGCGCGTAGACGTAGGGCACTTCGATGTCGAGGTTCTTCGCCTTGATGTTGACGATGCAGTACGTGGTGACGGTCCCGGCGGGGCCGACCTCGACGCGTTCCTGTGTGGCGAGACCACATGTGGGGCAGGCCCCCCGAGGCGGCACGTACACCTTCTGGCACGAGGGGCAACGTTCGCCCACGGTCTTACGGGCGGAGAGGCCGCTGATGTACGCGGACTGGGCGCGGCCGGGGCTGTAGGTGTAGTCGAGCCGGGCGGGCGCGACGATCCCGGTGACGAGATCCTCGAACCGGCCGCTGTGCGGGCCGGGTTGATGATCCTCCTCGGCCTCGCCGGGTTCGAAGCAGGCGATGTCGGTGATGGCGCCCGTCCGTTCGCCGGCCCACCGGATCCGGACGCGCATCCCGGTGCGGACGGCCTCGGGGCCCGGCGCGTCCAGGACGTGCAGGAGCGCGGTGTCGGCGCCGTCGAGCCGCACGAGCACCCAGGCGAAGGGCCGGCCGAGGGGCTGGTCGCGGCGCGGGGTGGGGTTCCAGGCCCAGGTGGTGACGGTGCCCGTGGGAGCTACCTCGACGAGTTCGCGGATCTCCTCGGCGGTGACGGGGTCGTACTCGACGGGCGGCACGAGCACCCGCCCGTCCCCCGTCCGAACGCCGAGCACGGTGCGCTCGCGCAGCCCGGTGAGGAAGGCGCTCTGGACCGGCCCGAGGGACCGGGTGAACGGAAACTCGACGACGAGCGGCGCACGCAGCACCTCGGGCGCGGCAGAGCTTGTCACGGGCGAACTCCTTTACTCCTGCGATCCGGGCCGCCTACAGCCCGTCGTGGGGCTTCCCTCGTGGCCCTCAAGGCCTTGGGGGAGATTGAGGACGAGCGCCCTTGAGGCGCGAACGGGGTCCGGGGCAGAGCCCCGGGTTCCCTTGTCACCCCCGAGGCCGCGCGGCGGAGCCGCAGAGCCTCACAGCGGGAAGGGGCGGGGTGGGGAAAACTCAGGCCCGCCGATAGACGGCGGCCCGCTTCTCCGCGAAGGCCAGCGCCCCCTCCTTCGCATCGGCCGTGGCGAATATCGGCCATCCCCGCTCCAACTCCGCCGCCAGCCCCTCCGCCTCACTCATGGACGCCGTGTCGTACACGCACGCCTTGACCGCCTCGACCGCCAGCGGCCCGCACGCGTTGACCTGCGCCGCGATCTCCAGCGCGACGTCGAGCGCCGTACCGTCCGGCACCACCCGCCCGATCAGCCCGATCCCCGCCGCTTCCCGCGCGCTGTAGGGCCGCCCGGTGAGCAGCATCTCCAACGCGTGGGTGCGCGGGATCTGCCGTTGGAGGCGGACCGTGGAGCCCCCGATGGGAAACAGCCCGCGCTTCACCTCGAAGAGCCCGAACGTGGCGCCCTCGCCCGCCACCCGGATGTCCGTGCCCTGGAGGATCTCGGTGCCGCCGGCCACGCAGTACCCCTCGACCGCTGCGATCACGGGTTTGCGGGGCCGGTGGTTGCGGAGCATCGCCTTCCAGTGCAGCTCGGGGTCGGCCTTGAGCCGGTCGCGGTACCGCTCGCCCGCCATGCCCCGGCCCGCCAGGGCCTTGAGGTCCATGCCGGCGCAGAAGTCGCCGCCCGCCCCGGTGAGGACGACCGAGCGGATCGAGTCGTCCGCGTCGGCCTCCAGCCAACCGTCGTAGAGCCCCACCAGCAGCGGAAGCGACAGCGCGTTCTTCGCCTCCGGCCGGTTCAGGGTGAGCACCAAGGTGGCGCCTTCGCGCCGCACCGTGAGGTGTTCCGTTCCGCCCATTGCCGTCCTCCCGTCTCACGACCTAGAACAGGTTGCAGTAGTGGCGGCGGCAGTTCAATAGTTTTCTGACAGGCAGTCAGATTTCTTCTGCGGCACCCCTTCCCAGTTGTGCACGGCTTTGCTCTGATGACCCCCGAGTCAGTCGGGGGCCGGCGTCAGGAGGAATGGTGGAGTACAACCTTGCCGACCTGTTCGAGTCCGTCGTCGACGTGGTCCCGGACCGGGAAGCGCTCGTGTACGTCGACCATCCCGGGACGGGCGCGGAGCGGCGTCTGACCTACCGTCAGCTGGACACGGCGGCCAACCGGCTGGCCCATCACCTGATCGAGGCGGGCCTGAAGCCCGGCGAACACCTGGGACTGCACCTCTACAACGGCGTCGAATACCTCCAGACCGTGCTGGCCGCCCTCAAGGCCCGCCTGGTCCCGGTCAACGTCAACTACCGTTATGTGGAAGAGGAGTTGGTCTACCTCTACCGGGACGCGGATCTGGCGGCGCTCGTCTTCGACGCCGAGTTCACCGAGCGGGTGGCGGGCGCCCTGCCCCAGACCGACAGGTTGCGCCACCTGGTCCGGGTGGGAAGCGTCCCGGACGGTGCGCCGCCCCTCGCGGTCACACCGTTCGCCGAGGCGGAGTCGGCGGGCTCCCCCGGGCGGGGGTTCGCTCCGCGCTCGGCCGACGACCTGTTCATCATCTACACCGGTGGCACCACCGGCATGCCGAAGGGGGTGATGTGGCGTCAGGAGGACCTTTTCTTCGCCGGGTTGTTCGGCGGGGAACCGGCGGGCGAGCCGGTGCGGCGGCCCGAGGAGCTGGCCGAGCGGGTCGCCAGGAGCGGCTCGGGTCTCACCTTCTTCCCCGCGCCCCCGCTCATGCACGGCACCTCGACACTGACCTCGTTCGTCGCCTTCAACTACGGGCAGCGGGTGGTCATCCACCGCAAGTACGTGCCGCGCGAGGTGCTCCGCACGATCGAGAAGGAGAAGGTCACCAGCGTCTCCCTGGTGGGCGACGCCATGCTGCGGCCGCTCGTCGACGCCCTGCACGGCCCGCTCAAGGACACCGACCTGTCCTCGCTGTTCAGCGTGTCCTCATCCGGGGCGATCATGTCCGAGACGGTGCGCGACCAATTGCAGGCGCTGGTGCCGAACGCGCTGATCCTCAACAACTTCGGCTCGTCCGAGTCCGGCTCCAACGGCAAGGCCACCGACGACTCCGGCCCGGAAAAGGGCTTCCGTCTGGAGGTCAACGAACGTACGCAGGTGGTGGATCCGGCGACGTACGAGCCGGTGGCGGCCGGCGAAGTGGGGCGTCTCGCCCAGCGCGGGCACGTCCCCCTGGGCTACTACAACGACCCGGCGAAGACCGCCGAGACCTTCTTCCAGAAGGGCACCGAGCGCTGGGTGCTGCTCGGCGACATGGCGACCGTCGGAGAGGACGGCATCGTCACGGTCCTCGGGCGCGGTTCGCAGTGCATCAACACGGGCGGCGAGAAGGTCTACCCCGAGGAGGTGGAGCAGGCCCTCAAGGCGCATCCGGACGTGTACGACGCGCTGGTGGCCGGGGTGCCGGACGCTCGGTGGGGCAACCATGTGGCGGCCGTGGTCCAGATCCGCGACGGCGCGGCGGCGCCCACCCTGGACGACATCCAGACGCACTGCCGCACGAGGATCGCCGGCTACAAGGTCCCGCGCCAGCTGGTGATCGCCCCCAGCATCCAGCGCTCCCCCAGCGGCAAGGCGGACTACCGCTGGGCGCGGTCGGTGGCCGCGGAGGCCGACGGCACCTGATCGGCGGCACCGGTCAGGGCCGCGCGTGCTGCCCGATGCCGAACTCGCCCAGCGCGGACAGGAATTGCCCGGGGCACTCGGTGTGGACGAGATGGCCGGCGTCGATGGTGACCAGGCGGGCGTCCGGTATGCGCGAGGCCATCCAGGCCAGCTTCTTCTGGTCGATGAGGCCGGCCGGGCCACCCGCGACAACCAGCGTGGGCGCGGCGATGGCGGCGAACCGGTCCCGCCAGGCCGGGTCGGGATCATTCAGCTGGGCATCGATGGCCTCGATGACGGGCCAGTCGAAATCCAGCGCCCCCTCGGGGCGCTCGACGGGGCCGCGCGGCGGGTCGAGAGGGAAGAGCGGCGGGATCTCCTCCAGGACGAGGCGGCCGATCAGCCCCGGCGCCTCCTCGGCGAGCAGCGCGGCGGCCGCGCCGCCCATGGAGTGGCCCACCACGTCGGCCCCTTCGAGGCCGAGTTCGGTGATGAAGCCGTGCAGGTCGTCGCGGAACGACTCGAAGGAGTAGCCGCCCGGCCAGTCGCTCAGGCCGTGGCCCCGCAGGTCGAGGGCATACACCCGGTGGGTTGCCGCGAGCCGTTCGGCGATGTGGTCCCAGTCGCGGCTGTCGCCGCACCTGCCGTGCACGAGGATCACGGGCGGCGCACCCTCGGCGCCTCGCACCCGGTAGGCGAGCCGGACGCCGTTGACGACAAGCGTGCGGACATCGGGGGCGAGGAAGGCGGCGACGGCACGGACGAAGGCCTCCGGGTCGTCGACCCACGGGGAGTGCCCTGCGCCCTGCTGTACGACGAGCTCGGCCCGCGGGAAGAGCGCGGCCAGCTCGGCCGCGCGGGCGGGCGTCGGTCCGCCGTCGTGTGCGCCCGCGAGCACGAGGACGGGCGCGGCCATGGCGGCGAGCGCGGCGACGGTGGCCACCGGGTCGAAGGCGCCGTCCGCGTAGTAGCCGGCCGCCGCCTCCTGGTTCCGTGCGGCCCGGGTGAGGGCCTCGTGCCGCCGGGCCGCCGCGTCCCAGCGCCCATAGGCGAAGGGCCGGATGACGTCCACGACCTCTCCCCAGGCGGCTTTCTTCGCCCACACCTGCTCGAAGGCCGCGCGGGCCTCCTCGTACCAGGGCTCGCCGGCCCGCAGGGCGACGGCAGCCCGCCAGTCGTCGTCCGTCACGTCGATGCCCACGGCGCGGACTCCGGGTGCCACCAGGGTGAGCGAGCGGACCCGGCCGGGGTGGCGGGCGGCATACAGCAGCGCCAGGTTTCCGGCGGCGGAGTGGGCGAGCAGGTCGACCCGGTCCGGGCCCAGATGGACGCGGAGCGCCTCGATGTCGGCCACCTGGCGGTCGCAGCGGTAGGACGCCGGGTCGTCCGGGACGTCCGAATCGCCCGTCCCGCGCGGATCGGGCAGCACCAGCCGGCGGTGCGCGGTGAGCCCGCCGAGGTCCCCGAGGTACGCCGAGGCGCCCATCGGCCCGCCCGGCAGACAGAGCAGCGGTTCGCCGTCACCCCGCAGGTGGTAGGCGATCCGGACTCCGTCGCACGTCGTGAACTTCGGCATACGGCCGATCCTCACAGCGGCCCGGGGCGCCCGGCAATCCCGTTTCGCTCAGGGCGCGATCATGACCGGCCACCTTGCCGGGGGCGGGGCGCTCCGCGTTGTCCACAGGTCTTGACGGACCCCTCGGGCGGCTGAATTACTGATCCGACACACAGCGACCGAATGATCGGTCGTCCGATTTCGTCGCCCGCTCGGAGCGGGGCGAGGACGGGAGCGCACCCATGGCACCCCTGCTGGACGAGGCGGAGCGGCTGGGCCGGCCGGAGCTCAAGGCCCTGCAGCTCGACCGGTTGCGCGCCAGCCTGCGCCATGCGTACGACCACGTCGGGTTCTATCGCAAGGCCTTCGACGAGGCCGGTGTGCGGCCCGAGGACTGCGTCTCGCTCGCCGATCTCGCGCGCTTCCCGTTCACCGCCAAGTCCGACCTGCGCGACCACTACCCCTTCGGGATGTTCGCGGTCCCCGAGTCCGACATCCGCAGGATCCACGCCTCCAGCGGCACGACCGGCCGGCCGACCGTCGTCGGCTACACCCAGCGGGACCTGGACACCTGGGCCGACGTGGTGGCCCGTTCCATCCGCGCGGCGGGCGGGCGGCCCGGCCACAAGGTCCATGTGGCGTACGGGTACGGCCTGTTCACCGGCGGTCTCGGCGCGCACTACGGCGCCGAGCGGCTCGGCTGCACGGTGATTCCCGCGTCCGGCGGCATGACGGCACGTCAGGTCCAGCTGATCCAGGACTTCAGGCCCGACATCATCATGGTGACCCCGTCCTACATGCTCACCCTGCTCGACGAGTTCGAACGGCAGGGCGTCGACCCGCGCACCACCTCCCTCAAGGTGGGCATCTTCGGCGCCGAGCCGTGGACCGAGGAGATGCGCCGCGAGATCGAGGAGCGCTTCGCCATCGACGCGGTCGACATCTACGGCCTCTCGGAGGTCATGGGGCCCGGCGTCGCGCAGGAGTGCGTGGAGACCAAGGACGGCCTGCACATCTGGGAGGACCACTTCTATCCGGAGATCGTGGATCCGCTCACCGGCGAGGTCCTGCCGGACGGGGAGCGCGGCGAGCTCGTCTTCACCTCTCTCACCAAGGAGGCGATGCCGGTGATCCGCTACCGGACCAGGGACCTGACGCGTCTGCTGCCCGGCACCGCCCGGGTGTTCCGGCGCATGGAGAAGGTGACCGGGCGCAGCGACGACCTCGTCATCCTGCGCGGCGTGAATCTCTTCCCCACTCAGATCGAGGAGATCGTGCTGCGCACGCCGGGCGTCGCCCCGCACTTCCAGTTGCGGCTGACCCGCCGGGGCCGCCTCGACGCGATGACGGTGCGGGTGGAGGCCCGTGCGGACACACCGCCCGAGCGGCGCGACGCGGCCGCCCGGTCGATCGTCGCGGCGGTCAAGGACGGGATCGGTGTGTCCGTCGACGTCGAGGTGGTCGATCCCGAGACCATCGAGCGCTCGGTGGGCAAGTTCAAGCGGATCGTCGACCTGCGCGGCAAGGAGAGCTGAGTCCCGCGGGCCCCGCTCCCCGGCCGGGTCGGGGCGGCCGGGTCGGGGCGTCAGGCGAACCGGTCGCGCAGTTCCCGCTTGAGGATCTTTCCGCTCGCGTTGCGCGGCAGTTCGTCCACGAACACCACGCGCTTGGGGGCCTTGAAGGGCGCGAGCGAGGTGCGCGCGTGGTCGATGAGCTGAGCCTGCGTCACCTCCCCGCCGCGGACCACGAAGGCGGTGACCGCCTCGATCCAGCGCGCGTCGGGCAGGCCCACGACGGCCGCCTCGGCGACCGCGGGGTGGGTGTAGAGCGCGTCCTCCACCTGGCGCGAGGCGATCAGGACGCCCCCGGAGTTGATCACGTCCTTCACCCGGTCAACGACGGTGAAGTAGCCCTCGCGGTCGCGCACCGCGAGGTCGCCGGAGCGGAACCAGCCGTCGCGGAATGCCTCTTCGGTCTCGGCCGGCTTGTCCCAGTAGCCCTCGCACAACTGCGGCGAGCGGTAGACCACTTCGCCCGCCGTGCCGTCGGGGACCTCCTCGCCGCTCTCGTCGACGACCTTCGCCTCGACGAACAGCACGGGGCGCCCGCACGAATCCATCCGCCCCTCGTGCTCGTCGGGCCCGAGCACCGTGGCGAGCGGCCCGATCTCGCTCTGTCCGAAGCAGTTGTAGAACGCGAGGCCCGGCAGCCGTGCGCGCAGCCGCTCCAGGATCGGGACGGGCATGATCGAGGCCCCGTAGTACGCCTTGCGCAGTCCGCCGAGGTCGCGCTCGGCGAACTCCGGATGGGCGGCGAGGGCGATCCACACGGTGGGCGGCGCGAAGAACGAGTCCGCGCGGCCGGCCTCCACCAGGTCGAGGATCCGTCCCGGGTCCGGCGCGTCCAGGAGCGTGTTGTCGGCGCCCACCGCGAGATAGGGCAGCAGGAAGACGTGCGTCTGCGCCGAGTGGTAGAGCGGCAGCGCGTGCACGGGACGGTCACCGGGCCGCAGGTCGAGCGCCGCGATGGCGGACATGTACGCGTGGACGAGGGCGCGGTGCGTCATCACCGCGCCCTTGGGCAGGGCGGTGGTGCCGGAGGTGTAGAGCAGCTGGACGATGTCGCCCGCCCCGCCCCCGCCCTCGTACGGAACGGGCGCGGCCGTCGCCGCGAGGAGCGAGTCTGCGCCGTCGCGCAGCGCGACCACGGGCCGGCCGGCGGGCACCCGCTGTGCGAGCACGGGGTCGGCGAGGACGAGGGCGGCGCCGGACTGCTCCAGGATGTACGTCAGGTCGCCGCCGGTGAGGTGCTGGTTGACGGGCACGTGGATGAGTCCGGCTCGGGCGCAGCCGAGGAACGCGATGAGATAGGCGTCGGAGTTGTGCCCGTAGGCGGCGACCCGGTCGCCCTTGGTCAGCCCGCGGTCGGTGAGGAAGGCGGCCGCGGTGGAGACGGCCGCGTCCAGTTCGGCGTAGCTCCAGGTGCGGTCCGCGTACCGCAGGGCGGTGCGGTCGGGGGTGCGGCGGGCGCTGCGGCGCACGATGCCGTCGACGGTGCTGCTGCGTACCTCGTCCATGGCTGGATCCTGGGCGGCGCGGTGGCCGGGGTCAAGGTGCGCGCGCCACGGCCCACCGGGTGGCGGGGGTGCGGCCCCTGTCCCGGCGGGGTGCGGCCCCGGTGCGGCGGGGCCGGGCCGTTCGCCTCGGCGGGTCAGCGCGGTTCGCGGATGCTGTCGATGATGCGGGTCCACTTGTCGCCGCCGTGGCCGTTGTCGATCGCGTGGCGGTAGTGGGCCTGTACGGCAAGCGGGAGCGCGAGGTCGAGCCCGAGGGAGGTGCTCGTCTCCACGATGTGGTCGGCCGTCGCGCCCATCATGGTGACCGTGCTGAGGGCGCCGGGATGTTCTCCGGCGTCCAGTCCGGCGCCGGACGTCGGATCTCCGGCCCGCACGATGGCACCGATCGAGTCGGTGAAGGCGAGCAGGTCCGGCAGCGCCTCCTGCGCCTTCATCCCGGCGCTGCCCAGCATCGCGGTGGCGTGCATCAGCGCGGACAACGAGGACAGGAAGACGGCGAGTTGGGCCTGGTACATCATCTGGGCGAGACCCGGGTCCTGCCCCAGATATCTCGGAGCGCCCAGCACTGCGAGGGCCGGCCGGTGACGGTCCATGATCTCGGGACCGCCGCTGTAGTAGACGTGGGACGCCTGCGTGCCGATCATCGGCGCCGGGACCATGACGCCGCCGGTGAGGAAGCCTGCCCCGTGACCCGCCGCCCAGGCCGCGGCCTCGCGGGTGCGATCGGGGGTGTCGGAGCTGAGGTTGACCAGGGTCCGGCCGGCGAGCGACGCGGTGGCAGCGTCGAGGATGTCGTACATCGCCCGGTAGTCGGTGAGGCTGAGGATGACGAGGTCACTCGCGTCGAGCGCCTCGGCGGGGGTCGCCGCGAGCGTGGCTCCGTCGGCGACGACACCGTCGGCACGGCCCGGCGTGCGGTTCCAGACGGTGACCCGGTGGCCCGCGGCCAGCAGGGTCCGTGTCATCGCCCGGCCCATGGGGCCGAGTCCGATCACGGTGACGGGAGTGTTCCGGCTGATGGTGGGGTTATGGCTGGTGGTGGGGTTCTGTTCGGTCACTCCTCCATGCTCGGACAGGAACACCGGTCTCGGGAGTACGCACTATTTTCTGCGGTACTTACCATTTAGTAAGGGGAGTTGTGATGGCCAGGGCAGCGAGAAGCGGGCCTTACGTCTGCGGCATCGACGCCGCACTCGATGTGGTCAACGGCAAGTGGAAGGGACTGATCCTCTGGGAACTCGACAAGCACGGCGTACGCCGCTTCGCCCAGCTCCGGCGCGGGCTGCCGGGGGTGAGCGAGAAGATGCTGACGCAGCACCTGCGCGAAATGGAGGAGGACGCCCTCGTGCACCGCGAGGTGTACGCCGAGGTGCCGCCCCGGGTGGAGTACTCCCTGACCGCGCACGGGCACACGCTGAACAGGGCACTCGACTCGCTGGGCGCCTGGGGTACTGAGCGGATCCGCCGCGAGAGGCCCGCCATGCTCCACCCGGCCGAGGCGGATCAGCGACGGGCCGCAACGGTCAACTCCTGGCGCTCAGGCACCTGTTCCAGCGGTCAGGACGCTACGGTCCGGTGAAGAACCGGGTGAGCTTGTCGGGGTTGCGCATGGTGTAGACGGCTTCGATCCGGCCGTCACGGACGGCGGCCAGTGCGATCTGGTGCTGTCCGGCGGCGGTGATGGCAAGGGCGGGGCCGCCGTTGACGTCCACGACGTCGAAGGCCTGGAGTTCGTACCGGTTGAGCAGTCCGGTGAGGAAGGCGAGCACCTTGGTGCGGCCGACGACCGGGCGGCGGGCCGCACTGGCCTTGCCGCCGCCGTCGCTCCAGGCGACCACGTCCTCGGCGAGCAGGCCGGTGAGCGCGCCGAGGTCGCCGCCCCGGGCGGCTTCCAGGAAGCGGGTGAGCAGCTTGGTGTGGTCGTCGCCGGAGAGCGGGAAGCGGTCGCGGCCGGCGGCGAGGTGGCGCCCCGCCCTGCTGTACATCTGACGGCAGTTGGCGACGCCGGCCCCGACGATGGAGGCGATCTCCTCGTACGGCAGCTGGAAGGCCTCGCGCAGCACGAACACGGCGCGCTCCGGCGGGGTGAGGCGCTCCATGAGGTGGACCGTGGCGTAGGAGACGGTGTCGCGCAGTTCGGCGGTGTCCAGCGGGCCGAGCGCGTCGGTGGCGACGGGTTCGGGCAGCCACGGTCCGACGTAGGCCTCGCGCACCACCCGCGCCGAGCGCAGCTGGTCGATGGCGAGCCGGGAGGTGACGGTGATGAGGAAACCCCGGGCGTCCCTGATCTCGTCGCGGTCGACGCGGCTCCAGCGCAGATAGGCGTCCTGGACGACGTCCTCGGCGTCCCACAGGGAGCCGAGGAGCCGGTAGGCGAGTCCGGTCAGCACCGGCCGGTGGGTCTCGAACTCCTCGGCATGCTCCGTCATGGCGCCCGACACCTCCCGTGGGGCGCCGCCGGATCGTGCCCCGGCGGCCGCCGCGTCATTCAACTCGACGGCGGGCCGGGGCGCCAGTTCGGCCGGTGCGGTGTCCGCGGCGTCACATCGCGCGGTCGTGGCCCTCCCAGTAGGGCGCGCGCAGCCGTCGCTTGTAGAGCTTGCCGTTCGGGTCGCGCGGCATCGTCGTGATGAAGTCGACCGACTTGGGCCGCTTGTACGCGGCGAGCCGGCCCTCGCAGTGGGCGAGCAGTTCCGCGGCGAGCGCGTCGCCCGACTCGAAACCGTCGGCCACTTCGACGACCGCCTTGACCTCCTCGCCCCAGTCGGGGTGCGGGATGCCGAAGACGGCGGCGTCGGCGACGGCCGGATGGGTCAGGAGCTCCGCCTCGATCTCGGCCGGGTAGATGTTGACGCCACCCGAGATGATCATGTCGATCTTGCGGTCGCGCAGGAAGAGGTAGCCGTCCTCGTCGAGGTAGCCGAGGTCGCCGACGGTGAAGAAGTCGCCGATGCGGTTCTTGCGCGTCTTTCCCTCGTCCTTGTGGTAACTGAAGCCGCCGGTCGACATCTTCATGTAGACCGTGCCGAGTTCCCCTGCGGGCAGCCGCTCGGCGTCGTCGTCGAAGACCGCGAGTTCGCTGATGGGCCAGGCCTTTCCGACGGTGCCGGGCTTCTTGAGCCAGTCGTCGGCGGTGGCGAAGGCGCCGCCGCCCTCGCTGGCCGCGTAGTACTCCTCGACGCAGCTCCCCCACCAGTCGATCATGGCGCGCTTGACGTGGTCGGGGCAGGGCGCGGCGCCGTGGATGGCGTGCCGCATGCGGGACACGTCGTACCGCGCCCTCACCTCGTCGGGCAGTGCGAGCAGACGGTGGAACTGGGTCGGCACCATGTGGGTGTGGGTGCAGGCGTGTTCGTCGATGCGGCGCAGCATGTCCTCGGGCGTCCACTTGTCCATGAGGACCACGGGATGTCCGATGTGCAGCGAGGCGCCGGCGAACTGGAGGACCGCCGTGTGGTAGAGCGGCGAGCACACCAGGTGGACGTTGTCGTCGAACGGCTTGATGCCGAAGATGGCGAGGAAGCCGCCGAGGTAGGACTCCTCGGGGAGCTTGCCGGACAGTGGACGCCGGATGCCGCGCGGGCGTCCCGTGGTGCCGGAGGTGTAGTTCATGACCCAGCCGAGCGTGCGGGCCTCGGGCGCCGATTCTGGCTGTCCTTCCAGGAGTTGGGCGTACGGGGAGAAGCCCGGCACCGTGCCGACGGCGTAGCGGTGCGAGGCGGGCAGCTTCGCCTCGTCGGCCGCCGTGGTCGCCGCCTCGGCGAACCGCTCGTGGGCGATGAGCACCTTGGCACCGGAGTCGGCGACGATCCAGGCGATCTCGGGTCCGACGAGGTGATGATTGACCGGCACGAGATAGAACCCGGCCTGGGACGCGGCGAGGTAGGCCGTGAAGAACTCGACGCCGTTGGGCAGCACGACGGCGAAGGCGTCGCCGCGTTCGAGACCGGCGGCCCGCAGCCCGTGGACGAGCCGGTTGACGGCGGCGTGCAGCCGGCCCGCGCTCCACTCCTCGCCGTCCGGGGCGATCAGGACACGGCGGTCGGGGTCGGCGTCGGCCTGGGCCCAGAAGCCGTTGGGGGGCTGGTTCATCGGGCGTCCCTCCCTGCGATGCGGTTGATCCGGTCGACGGCGCGCTCGAAGCCGCGCGTCAGCTCGTCGAAGGTCTCCTGGACGCTGCGCTCGGCGGTCATCCGGCCGACGATCTGGCCGACGGGGGTGCCGAGGAGCGGTCCGACCTCGTACTTCTGGATGCGCGAGACGGCCTCGGCGACCAGGAGTCCCTGGAGCGGCATGGGCAGGGTGGCGGGCCCCGCCGGATCGTCCCAGGCGTCGGTCCACTCGGTGCGCAGCTGGCGCGCGGGCTTGCCGGTCAGCGCGCGGGAGCGCACGGTGTCGCCGGAGCCCGCTTCGAGGAGCTTGCGGGTCAGTGCGCGGGAGTGGAGGTCGGCCTCGGTGGCGGTGAGCCAGAGGGAGCCGAGCCAGACGCCCTGGGCGCCGAGCGCGAGTCCGGCGGCGATCTGCTCGCCGCTGCCGATGCCGCCGGCCGCGAGGACGGGCAACGGGCCGACGGCGTCGACGACTTCGGGGACCAGCACCATGGTGGCGATCTCCCCGGTGTGGCCGCCTGCCTCGTGGCCCTGGGCGACCACGACGTCGATGCCCGCCTCCGCGTGGTGGCGGGCGTGCCGGGCGCTGCCCGCGAGCGCGGCCACGAGCACGCCCCGGTCGTGGGCGCGCCGGACGACGTCGGCCGGCGGCGAACCGAGGGCGTTGGCGAGGAGTTTGATCGGATACGCGAAGGCCACGTCGAGCTGGTCGCGGGCGACCTGTTCCATCCAGCCGGTGATGCGCCATCCGGAGGCCTCGCCCTCGGCGAGTTCGGGCACACCGTGCTTGGCGAGGGTGTCCCGCACGAACTGCCGGTGCCCCTCGGGGATCATGGCCTCGATTTCGGCCTCGCCGACCCCCTCGACCTTCTTGGCGGGCATCACCACGTCGAGCCCGTAGGGCAGCCCGTCGGTGTGCTCCTGCATCCAGTCGAGGTCGCGCGCGAGGTCGTCGGGCGCGGTGTAGCGGACCGCGCCGAGCACACCGAAGCCGCCGGCCCGGGTGATGGCCGCGGCCACCGCCGGGAACGGCGTGAAGCCGAAGACGGCGTGCTCGACTCCCAGTTTCTTGCTCAGCTCCGTCTGCATGGGGCGCAGGATGCCGCAGCGGGGGCGACGAGGGAAGAGATTTTCTGATGCTGCGTCAGTTTTCCGTGCCGGATTCCGCGCGCCGCGCCGCCGGGCGTGCCCCCGATCATTGACACGGGCGGCGTCGGGGAAGAAAGTTTCCGGTGTCCGATGCGATCGCGAAAGATACTTTCAACGCGCCGGGCCGACCGGCCGAGAGGGAGTGCGTGACGATGACCGGGGACGTCCGGGGCGTGAGCAGGCGGCGGCTGGCCGGTGCGGCCCTGGGGCTTGGAGGTGCGCTGATGACGGGCTCGTCGGACGTGGCGGAGGCCGGAGCGCGGGAGCGCACGCTGCGGCGCGGCTCCGCGCGGGAGGCCGGGCTGCTGCCCGAGCACCTGGACCGCCTCGTGGCGGACGCCGAGACGTTCCTCGGCCCCTCCCCCGAACACCCCTGGTACGCGGGGGCCGTCCTGCTCGCGGGGCGGGGCGGCACCGTGGCGCTGCACCACGCCATCGGCAGCGCGGTGCGCTACACGGCGTACGACGACAAGAACGACACCGCGGTGGAGCTTCCGGCCGGGCGGCGCATCGCGGCGGACCGGGACACGGTGTTCGACCTCGCCTCCCTGTCCAAGCTGTTCACCTCCCTGCTCGCCGTCCAGCAGATCGAGCGGGGCGCCCTCGCCCTCGACCGCACGGTCGCCTCGTATCTGCCCGCCTTCGCGACGGCGGGCAAACAGGCCGTCACCGTGGGGCAGTTGCTCACCCACACCTCGGGCCTGCCGCCCTGGATCCCGCTCTACGGGGCGCCGGCGTACGAGGAGAAGCTGAAGCTCCTCTGGAACCAGCCCCCGACGAGCCCGCCCGGCAGCGCCTACCTCTACTCCGACCTGAACCTGATCTCGCTCCAACTGGTCCTCGAAGAGATCACCGGTCGCACTCTGGACGCCCTGCTCCACGACGAGATCACCGCTCCGCTCGGGATGCACCGCACGCGCTACAACCCGCCCGCGTCCTGGAAGCCGGGGATCGCCGCCACCGAGGACGCCCGCAGGCCGTGGTCCGGGCTCGACCGGGGCCTGGTGTGGGGCGAGGTCCACGACGAGAACGCGTACTGCCTCGGCGGCGTGGCCGGGCACGCCGGCGTGTTCTCCTGCGCCTGGGACCTCGCGGTCCTCGCCCGTACGCTGCTGAACGGCGGCACCTACGGCCGGGCCCGGATCCTCTCCCCCGCCTTCGTGGACCTCCTCTTCACCGACTTCAACACGGCCTTCCCCGGCCACGAGCACGGTCTGGGCTTCGAGCTCTACCAGCACTGGTACATGGGTGCCCTCGCGACGCCGCGCAGCGCCGGCCACACGGGCTTCACGGGCACCAGCATCGTGCTCGACCCCGGCACCGACACGTTCCTCGTGCTGCTCTCCAACTCCGTTCATCCGGTGCGTGGTTGGCGCTCCGGTTCGGCGCCGCGGGTGGCCGCGGGCAACGCCCTGGCGCGGGCCGTCCCGGTGCGCCCCGCACACGGCGGGGCGTCCTGGTTCGCGGGCATGGAGCCCGCAAGGACGGCGACGCTCACACTGCCCGGACTCTCCGTCGCGGGCGGCGGGGCCCGCCTCGACTGCTGCCTGTGGTGGGACACCGAGCCCGGCGTGGGCGTCGTCGCCCTGGAGGCGTCGGCGGATACGGGGGCCGGCTGGCATCCCGTGCCCTTCACGGCCGCGCGGGCGGGGCACGCACCCGTCCAGCACCCGACGGGGTCGGTGACGGGCTGGTCCGGGCGGGCCTGGCACCGGGTGACGGCGGACCTCGCGGCGTGGCAGGGCCGCTCGGTACGGCTGCGCTGGCGCTACACGACGGGACCCCGGTACGTGGGTCGCGGGGCGTACGCCGACGCGCTGCGGATCGTCGACGGCGAGCGGGTGCTGTTCGACGAGGCCCGGCCGGGCGACGCGGCGCGGATCGAGACCTCGGGCTGGACCCGGTCCGCCGACTGACTTGTCGCGGTGGGGAGTTGGTCGAGGACCCGTACGTCTGTGGGTCCGTGCGTCTGTGGGTCTGTGGGTCTGGGGGTCTGTGGATCTGTGGATCTGTGGATCTGTGGATCTGTGGATCTGTGGATCTCCGCGAGTCTCCGTGGCTCTCCCTGGGCCTCCATGGGTCTCCGTGGCCTCCATGCCCGCCCCGGTCAGCGGCCGAGCACCGCCATCGCCGCGTTGTGGCCCGGGATGCCGCTCACACCGCCGCCCCGTACGGCGCCCGCCCCGCACAGCAGCACGTTCGGGTGGCTCGTCTCGACGCCCCAGCGGCCGGTCGACCCGTCACCGTGGGGGAAGGCGAGCGCGCGGTGGAAGATGTTGCCGCCGGGCAGCCTCAGATCGCGCTCCAGGTCGAGCGGGGTCTTCGCCTCGATACAGGGACGGCCCTGCGCGTCGCGCGCCAGGCAGTCGGCGAGCGGCTCGTCCAGATGGGCCTCCAGCTGGGCGAGCGTCGCGGCGAGGAGAAGCTCGCGCGCCTTGTCGTTGTCCTCGGCGAACAGCCGGGCCGGGGTGTGCAGACCGAACAGGGTCAGGGTCTGGTAGCCGCGTGCGGCGAGGCCGGGCCCGAGGATCGAGGGATCGGTCAGCGAGTGGCAGTAGATCTCGCTGGGCGGGGCGGAGGGCAGCTCGCCGCGCGCCGCCTCGGCGTACGCCGTCGCCAACGCGCCGTAGCCTTCGGCGATGTGGAAGGTTCCGGCGAACGCCTCGCGTGGATCGACACCGGTGTCCTTCAGCCGCGGCAGCCGCGAGAGCAGCATGTTGACCTTGAGCTGGGCGCCCTCGGCGGGCTCGGGCACCGGGTCACCGAGCAGGTCCGCCAGGGACTGCGGGGAGGCGTTGACCAGGACGTGCCGGGCGGCGACCGTGCCGGACGCCTCACGGGCGGCGTAGTCGACCTCGGCCTCGGCGCCGTCGGTGCGGATCGCGGTCGCCTCGTGCCCGGTGACGATCTCCGCCCCGGCCGCGCGGGCGGCCGCGGCCAGTGCGTCGGTGAGCGCGCCCATGCCGCCCACCGGCACGTCCCAGTCGCCCGTCCCCCGGCCGATCACGTGGTAGAGCAAGCAGCGGTTCTGGGCGAGCGAGGGATCGTGGGCGTCGGCGAAGGTGCCGATCAGGGCGTCGGTGAGGACGACACCCCGGACGAGGTCGTCGCGGAAGCGGTCCTCCACGGCGACGCCGATCGGTTCCTCGAAGAGCATCCGCCAGGCCGCCTCGTCCCCGATCCGGGCGCGCAGTGCGCTCGCGGTGGGCAGCGGCTCGGTCAAGGTGGGAAAGACCCGTTCGGCGACCCGGCGCGTCGCGTCGTAGAACTCCTGCCAGGCACTGAACTCGGCGTCCGATCCAGTGAGTTGGCGGAACGAGGCCGCGGTGCGGTCCCGGCCGCCGCCGACCAGGAGTCCGCCGGGCCGCCCGTCGCGGCGGGTGGGCGTGTAGGACGAGATGGTCCGTTTGCGGACCGTGAAGGCGAGCCCGAGATCGTCGACGATCTTCTGGGGCAGCAGGGAGACCAGGTAGGAGTAGCGCGAGAGCCGGGCGTCCACGCCGTCGAACGGTCGGGTGGAGACGGCCGCGCCGCCGGTGTGGCCGAGCCGTTCGAGGACCAGGACGGAGTGCCCGGCCCGCGCCAGGTAGGCGGCGGCGACCAGGCCGTTGTGGCCGCCCCCCACGATGACGGCGTCGTACAGGTCACGGGTGAACGCGGTGCGTGCGGTCATGCCCCTTGGTAACACGGGACGATCCGGCGCGGAACCCCGTCCCGGACCGGACGGCGGGCCCGCACGGTGGTCACGACGGTGTGGCGCGGTCGGCGTACGTCGTGGCCGTCGTCCAGGGGCCGGTGAGGCCCGCGGTGGGGTCCGAGGGCCCGGTATCGGCGACGGGGCGCGTGGCCTTGCGGCCGGTGGTCATGCCGCGGGTCCACGGCAAGGGCGCGGGCGTCCGCCGCAGCGACAGCGGGACCGGCTCACCGAGCCGGCCGCCCGAGGCCCGGCCCTCGGCCAGTCGTCGACCGAACTCCGCGGCGTCCGCGGGGCGTTGGGCGGGCTGTTTGGCGAGCAGGTCGAGCACGGCCCGTTCGAAGAACTCGGGGAGGTCGTCGCGGTGCTCGCGCAGCGGGCGGGGCGGGGTGTCCCGGTGGCTGACGAGCACCGCCCACGTGTCCTCCTGGCCGAACGGGGGCGCCCCCGTCGAGATCTCGTACAGCACGCAGCCGAGCGAGTAGAGGTCGCTGCGGTGATCCACGTCGACGGCGCCGATCTGCTCGGGTGCCATGTAGTGCGGGGTGCCCATGGCGATGCCGGTGCCGGTGAGCCGGTTGGCGAGGCCGCTGCCGTCGTCGAGCCGGGCGATGCCGAAGTCGCAGATCTTCACCGTGCCGTCGTCGAGCCGCATGATGTTCGCCGGCTTCAGGTCCCGGTGCACGATGCCCTGGCGGTGGGTGTAGGCGAGGGCCGCCGCGACCTGTTCGGCGATGTCCATGACGTCGGACACCGGCAGCGGGCGCCGGTCGTTGTCGTCCAGGAGCTGGCTCAGATCGCGGCCCGACAGCAGCTCCATGACGAGATGGAGCCCGCCTTCGTGCTCCCCGAAGTCGTGGACGACGGTGACCCCGCGGTGCTGGAGCGCCGCCGCGACCCGGGCCTCGCGCCGGAACCGCTCCCGCAGCACGCGGGTGACGGACTTCTCGTGGTCGGGCGCCGGTGGTTTGAGGAGCTTGACCGCCACCTGCCGGCCCAGGGATTCGTCCCGGGCCCGCCACACCTCGCCCATGCCCCCGCGCCCGATCAGGTCGAGCAGCCGGTAACGGTCGTGGATCAGCCTGCTGTCCGCCATGTGGTGCCGTCGCCCCCGTTACTGACCGTGTGTCCTCTGCGGCCCTCCAAGTATGGCCGTCCCTTCGCGGAGTGTGTGCGGCGCCGGCCGGGTTTCCGGGCCGAGCCGGTCGATCGCCCGGAGGATGTGCCGCGGGGGAAGCTGCCAGCGCACCCGTGCGGGGATGCGCCGCAGCGCCGTTCCCGTGCGGGTCAGCCGGCGGTCCACGGTGTTCGCCGCGGGGGCGGGCCGGCCGTAGAGCTCATGGGCGTACGGCGGCAGCGAGGCGTAGGCGAGGCGCGCCACGCGCCGCCACACCAGTGCGCGCGCCGGGACCAGGAGGGCGGGCGTGGGCGGGCGCCGCAGGAAGTCGTCCACGGTACGCGCGTCCTCGGTGGCGGCGAGTTGGGGCCGCACCGCGTCGAAGTAGGCGGCGAGTCCGGCGACACTGGCGGGCACCTTGGCCTCGTCCAGACCCACCAGGCGGGCGTCCACACGGTGTTCGGCGACGTAGCGGTCGGCCTGGTCCTCGCTCATCCACAGCCCGGAGCGCCGGGCCACGGTGAGATAGCTGTCGATCTCGGCGCAGTGCACCCACAGGAGCAGCTCGGGGTCGTCGATCCCGAACCGCTCCCCCGTGCGCGGGTCGTCCGCCGTGAGCAGGGCGTGGATGCGGCGGACCCGGGCACCGGCCTGCTCGGCGGCGTCCTTGGTGCCGTAGCTGAGCGTCCCGACGAAGTCGGCGGTCCGCAGGAGCCGGCCCCACGCGTCCTTACGGAAGTCGGAGTTCTGCAGGACCGCACGCACCGCGCGGGGGTGGAGCGCCTGGAGGTACAGCGCCCTGATGCCCGCGATCCACATCATGGGGTCACTGTGCACCTGCCAGGTGACCGATCGTGGGCCGAAGTAGCCCGGGTCGGGATCGTCCGCCATCCGACACCTCCAGTGGGTGTGCCCTCGGCCGGGGCCGCCCCGGATTCTACGGGGCGGGCGCCCGCCCTCGTAAGGACTGCGTCACGAGTCCCGCCACGGCCGCATGGATACAAGCAGCGGCACACGGTCGGGCGCGGGGCTTCGGCCCAGAACGTCACCATTCTCTGCGGATCGGAACAGTCGATCGTCACCTGCGCTGTCAGCTCCATGCTCGGAGCACCCCAGGCGGGTCCGACAGGCGATCGACTTTCGCGACGGGCCCTAAGCCGATCCCGTCCGGAACACCGCGACCGTACCGCCGGCCGGATCGACCGCGTAGACCTTCCCCGTGGTGTTGTTCGTGGCCAGCGCGCCGAACTGGCGGGGCGTGCCGAGCGGATCCCGCGGCAGCAGTGTGCTGCCGTCGGCCACCCCGAGGCCGCCCGGCGCGCCGCCGACGTTCTGTTGGGCGACGAAGATCCTGTTGAAGTTCTTCAGCACGGTCATCTTGTGCGCCCGGTTCCCGGAGGGAGTGGACACGGCGCACAGGGATGCCTGTCCCGTGACCGTGGTTCCGACGATCCGGTCGACGCGGCCCCCGGAGCCGCCGCAGCTCGCTCCGCCGTCCATATAGACGTAGACCGCCCCTGCCGCGGCGTCGTAGACCATGGAGTTGGGGCCGTAGGCCGTTCCGACCGGGTCGTTGATCGCTGTCGAGCTGCCGTCGCCCGGGTTGATGGCGATCGTCGTCGCGACCGTCTTCCACTGACCCGAGGGGTTCGCCGGGTTCACGACGCATCTCTTGGCGAGGAGGTAGACGAGGTTGCGGCCCGGATCGACGGCGATGCTGCCATAGGCGGAGTTCGAGACGAGGAAGTCCCCGGCGTTGGTGCCGCAGGTCCCCTTCGTCGGGAACTGCGCCACGACGTGGGCGTCGTGGGTTCCCGACGCTATGGCGAAGAGGCCGATGCCGGCGGCGAGGGTCGTGCCCGTGCCGAGATTCGACTTCGCCAGGTACACCGCGTGGTGCACGGGGTCGAAGGCGAAGTCCGGGCCGATGCTCGCGGGCACGACTCCCGGGGCGGGCAGGGGAATCGGCGTCGCCGCCGAGCCGCCGGCCGCGATGTAGGCGACCGCCGAGCTGCCCACCGAACCACCCGCGACGTAGACGTCGCCGTTCTCGGGAGAGACGGCAAGGGCAGAGACGGTCGTCGTGAAACCGCTGACGTGCGTCACGCGACCGGAGTGGGTCGTGTCGATGATCGCGACGCCGCCCGTACCCCCGACGTAGACCTGCCCCGTGCCGGGGTCGACCGCGATGCGGGTGGGGTTCGACACGGCGCTGGACACGTCGATCGGATCGCCGATCGGGGTGTCGGTCCTGCCGTCGATCACGGTCACGTCGTTGCTGCCGGCGGCCACGACGTACACACGATTGGCCTTCTCGTCGACGGCGAGGTCGGCCGGATTCGTGCCGACCCGGATCGCGTCCGCTCCGCTCTCCGTCGGTATGGAGGGGTCATGCAGCGTGTACGACGACGCCTCGCCCTTGCCGCACTTGTTCTCGTCGCCGACCGCCACCACGTTGTGGACCGGCCGGCCGGACAGCAGCCCGTCGGCCGTCAGGTCGTCGGCTGTCGCGTAGCGGCCGTGCTTCGCGCAGTAGGACTCCTCCGCCGTGCGCAGCGTGGCCGCGTCCGCGGCGACCGCCTTCGCCCGGCCCTTGTCGCCGATGCCCCTGACGGAGAACACCACGATCGCGGCGAGGACACCGAGGATCACGATGACCACGAGCAACTCGATGAGCGTGAAGCCGTCCTGGCGTCTGGCGCGCACGGAGAACGGGCGATGGTCCGGTGTCATGGCAGTCGGGGTTTCCTTCGATGGATGGGTCACATGCGGCCCGAGCGCACGCGCGAGCCCTCGCCGCGTCACGCTGTTCCCCGACGTACGGGCTTGACGTCCCTGGCCCCGGGCAGGTCCGGGCACGCGATGCCCTTTCCGTCGTGGTCGAGGTGGTTCGGGTCGGTCGGCTCGAAGCGCAGGACGGCCTGTGCGTCCGCCTGACTGGCGAAGTCCGGGCAGTCGTAGGCGTCGTTGCCGTAGCGCAGGAAGTAGCGGGGGTCGAAGGACCGCTCGGGCTGCGGGCAGAGCGCGCTGCGGGTGTCACCGGGACCGCACGTGTGGTGCTGTGCCGTGCCGGTGACCGGTGTGATGTCGCGCGGCGCCGGCAGTCCGCGGCACGCGACGCCGCCGCCGTCGTCGAGGTGGTTCGGATCGCTCGGGTTGGCCCGCAGCACCGCCTGGGCATCAGCCTGACTGGCGAAATTGATGCACTCGAAGGAGTTGCCGTGCACGGCGTACTCCTTGGCGTCGAACACCTTGCTGTTCGGGCAGAGCGCGGTGCGCTGGGTGCCCGGGGTGCACCACGCGGGGTCGGACTTCCGGCCCGGGGCCGCCCTGTCCGATCCGCCGCGCGCAAGAGTCACGGCGGCCACCGCCACCGCGAGCACCGCGAGCACCAACACCCCCCGCCTGGCGGCGCGCGAGCCCCACAGTCTGCTCAACACTGCCATTCCACGCCTCTGCCCATCGTGCCGCCAGCCCCTTCGATACGTCCCGCAGCGGGCCGACGGCGTTCGCTCGTCGGCCCCGCCACGGGCTGGACAGGTGCATTAGATACAGAGCACGGCCGGTTGTCAATGATTGACTACTGGGTCCCCGAGTGACCACCATCTAGGCATGTGCGGCACCGTCACCCAGTAAGACCTCGCACATGCCTAGGACTTAACGGACATGCGCCCTGTCCCACCGGCAGGGCGCTCGTACGGCTGCCGCCACCGACCGAATCAACAAGGAGTAGCAGATGCAAATTCGATCCAGACGTAACCGGAGCGCTCCGAACTCCGGCTCCACCGCGATGCACCGGGTACGGACCGCGCTCGCCGTGGGTGCCCTCGCGACGGCGCTGATCGCCGCCGCCGCACCGGCGGGGTTCGCCACGACCGGTTCTCAGGTCGGCATCGCGAACAACATGTATCCCGCGGTGAAGGACATGAAGGGCACGATCGAGTCGCTCGGGTCGTTCACGACGTTCTCGGCGAACACCGCGTCGCAGGTCGGCGGGTTCTGGAACAAGCCCGCGATCGACACGTCGACGATGCGGGGCATCACGTCGGGAAGCCTGCGCCAGCAGTTGAAGAGCGCCGGCCCGTACACCACGTGCGACCCGTCGTCGTCCAACAACTGCGTCAACGGGCCGTTGCACATTGACGCGTTCCTGTCCGCGGACGAAACCAATGTGGACGCGGTCATCCCGACCACGGACGGCGGGACGTGCACGGCGAGCGGAAGCGTCGAGTGCAACGGCGCCATCGCGAGCAAGCACCCCGTGGCCATCGGGCACCTGGCGATCTACAGCTGCAGCGGCAGCTGGGCGGGCTCGACGCACGGCGACGACCCGTCCAACGGCGGGACTCCGCCGTTGGCGTCCGGCGCGGACGCCAACGGCAGCGGCAACGGCAAGGCGCAGTCGCCTCGATGTGACGCATCCCCCGTCTCCGGCGGCGCGCCCACGACGATCCCGGCGGTGGTGACCTGGCTCGCGACGAGCGGGCACCGGATCGCGGTCGCCGACCCGGCTTCCGCGCCGTTCGGTGCGGCGTCCAAGCAGGCGCTGATCCAGAACGGGTTCACGTGGACCACCAGCGGGGCGGGTCAGAACGTGTTCACCGGAAGCGCGTGCGACACCGCGGGCACGGCCTGCAAGGTCCGCCTGGAATCGGGCATCAGCCAGGTGCGCGGCGCGGTGACGGCGAACGCCGGCGGGAACACCCAGCTGGGCCTGGTCGCGAAGTCGAACATCATGCACGTCGGTTGGACGTCGAGTTCGCTGAACGGCACCACGGGAAATGACCCCAACACGTGGACCGACGTCGATCCGAACGCGTACTCGGCCTACGGAGACATCGAGCAGTACGGCGTCGCCCTGAACGGCGGCAGCACCGGCGCGGAGGCCGCCTGGGAGAACCTGTTCAACACCAAGTGGGACAACGACTCCACCATCCAGTCGACCCTCGCCGCCTACGGCTACTAGGAGATCCGGAGCGCGGGGCGCCGGCCGGGCACGAACACCGTCCGCCGGCGGTCCCGGCCCGCCGCTCCCCGCCGGCGGTCCCCCCTGCCGATCGGCTGCGGGGACCGCCGCAGTGCGCGCCACCCACTCTTGTTCGGCAGGCCCTGAGGAGGGGCCTCACCCATGAGCAGATCCCCACGTCGGCGTCTCACGCCCGACGGCCGCGCAGTCGCGCTCACGCGCGGTCGGCCGCGGCGAGTTGCGGCGCTCGTCCTCACGGTGGCGACCATCGTGATGGCCGGCGGCCCCGCCTCGGCGGCCGTCGCCGACACGACCGGCTTCGGTCCGGCGGTGAACCTCGACAACAACGGCCGCGGCAGCTCCGCCGTCGCGATCGGCGATCTCAACGGCGACGGGAGGCCGGACCTCGTGACGGCGATCCGCGCCGAGGGCCTCGGCGTGTTCCTCGGCTCGGGCGGCGGCTTCGGCGCCGTGACGAAATACGCGGCGCCGCACACCGTGTCGGGCGTCTTCATCGGCTCGGCGGTGATCCGCGACGTCAACGGCGACGGGCACATGGACGTCGTCAGCCAGGACTCGCGCGGCAATGTCGCGCTGGTCTGGCTCGGCGACGGCTCCGGCGCTCTCGGCGCCGGAGCGGCGACGCAGCTCAACCCGACGGCCGGGTGCGACACCACGGGCGACAACCCGTGTGTCGCGCGCTTCCCGACCGATGTCGCCGTGGGCGACTTCGACGAGGACGGCACACCGGACCTGGCGACGTCCAACGCGAACACGAACAACGTCTCGGTGGTGCCCGGCAACGGCAACGGCACGTTCGGCGCTGCCACGCAGTTCTCCCTGGGCGGCGGTACCAACCCGCAGGGCATCGCGGCCGCCGACCTCGACGGCGACGGCCACCTGGATCTCGTCACGTCGAACTCGTCGACCGGCACGCTCTGCGTGCTGCCGGGCGACGGGCACGGGGGCTTCGGCCCGGCGTCGAGCGTCCCGGCCGGTGTGACCCTGCCGTCCAGGCTCCAGCTCGCCGACATCGACGCGGACGGCAAGCTCGACGCCATCATCGTGGCGCCCGGCTCACCGGGGCGCGTCGCCGTCCTGCTCGGCGACGGCGCGGGCGGGTTCGGCACCGCGAACGTCCTGTCGGCGGGGAGCAACCTCAGCTCCGCGTCAGTGGCCGACCTGAATGGCGACGGCCACGCCGATCTGGTGGTTTCCAGCGCCAATTCGAACGAGGTCCTGGTGCTCGAAGGCGACGGCACGGGCGCGTTCGCCGGCCCGATCGCGTCCGGGCTGAGCGCCGGCAGCAATCCGCAGGCCACCGCGGCGGGCGACCTCGACGGGGACGGGCGCCCCGACGTCGCCACGGCCAACAGCAACAGCTCGGCGACGTTCGTCAACGACGTGTCGGTGCTGCACAACACGACGAACCGGCCACCGGCGGCCGCGAACGAGTCGTACGGCCACATCGGGGCGGACACCCCGCTCGTCGTCGGCGCACCCGGTGTCCTCGGCAACGACACGGATGCCGACGGCAACACCCTGACGGCATCGGTCGTGACGGGGCCGGCGCACGGCACCCTCACGCTCAACCCGGACGGCTCGTTCGCCTACCAGCCCGCCGGCGCCTACGTCGGAAGCGACACCTTCACGTACAGGGCGACCGACGGTACGGACGACTCGGACATCGCGACCGTGACGATCGCCGTCACCCCCGGCTGCCGCGGTCTCGCCGCCACGATCACCGGCAACGGAGTCGTGAACGGGACGAACGGGGCCGACGTGATCGTCACCGGCGACGGGAGCGACAGTGTCAGCGGGAACGGCGGCAACGACACGATCTGCACGTTCGGTGGCAACGACGCCGTGTCGGCGGGCAGCGGCGACGACTACATCGACGGCGGTGGCGGCAACGACGCGATCAGCGGCGGTGACGGCAACGACATCGTCCACGGCGGGGCCGGAAGTGACGCGCTCTCCGGTGGCGCCGGCACCGACATCGTGGTCGGTGGGGCCGGCAGCGACAGCCTCGCCGGCGGCAGCGGCACGGACGTCTGCGCGGGTGACGCCGACGGCGGTCCGACGCTTCCGGGCACGGATTCGATCGCGTCCGGCGGCTCCTGCGAGACCGTGGTCGAGGTGCCGTAGCCGACGGGCCGTTTTCCCGGCCGACCGGAAGGCGCCGGCATGCGGCGCGGGCTCGGCGATCACGATGGTGCGATCGCCGAGCCATCCCGTCGTTCACCGGGAGGGCCGGACGAACGTGACGTCAGCCGGTCTTGACCGCCGGCCGCGTCGCGCCGACGTCGACGGCGTCGAGGAACCGGCGCGCGGCGCGGACGTGTTCCAGGCGCCAGGCGTAGATCGCGCGGACAAGATGGTCGCCGGCGTGCTCCTTGGCGCGCAGCGACTCCTCGATCTCGTCGATGACGAGGCGTTGACGCTCGACCAGGCGGGCCGGGCTCGTGTCGCGGCGCTGGAGCAGCAGCAGCTTGCTCGTGAGCTCGGCGCGCACGTCGAACAGCTGGACCACGGGTTCATTGAGCCACCGGCCGACCGCCGTCTTCGCCGCGCGGGTGGTGGCGTAGATCATGCGCTGCGGCCCGCGATCGCTTTCCTCGGCGCCGACCGGCGTGATCAGCCCGCGCTCTACCAGCCGCGTGATCGACCGGTAGACCATGGGCCGAGAGATGTACCAGAACTCACCGATTTCCGCGCCCTCGGCGGTGAGGGCTGCGATGGCGAAGCCGTGGCTGGGTCGTTCGGCGATGAGTGCGAGCACAATCCACTCGGCCAGGGGCAGATCAAGTTCCTTCATGGTAACCAGGGTAAGGATCGTCGCCGGCGTTGGCGATGTCGCCCGAGCCGGGATCCGCAAACGCGGGGAACGCCGGGAACGCCGGCACAAGGACGAGATCCCGGGGGAACGGACCGATGGGTCCGGCAGGCGGTCGCGCGACCGGCCTCCGGCCCGGGGGTCATGGCCGATGGCCTGCCGTGCCGAGCGGCCCGCCCATCGCGTACAGGTCATTCGTGCTCGCGTACCAGTGGATGGCGGGAGCGCCGACGAGGATGGCGGCGATGGCGCCCGCGGCGAGGAACAGTCCGAAGGGGAGGCGGGTGTGGCGGGTCGCTCTGCCCGTCGCCATGAGCGCGATGCCCACCACGAGCCCGGCGAGGCTGCCGGCGAGGAGCGCGAAGACGAGATACCAGGGGCCCAGCCAGCCGAGCCCGGTGCCGAGCAGGCCGGCCAGGCGCACGTCGCCGAATCCGAGCCAGGCGGGCCGCATCCAGTGCAAGGTGAAGAAGACGGCGAACGCGCCCACCGCGCAGGCCGCGGTCACGCCGAGCCGATGCCACTGGCCGGTGGTCGCGGCGGCCCCGAGCAGGCAGGCGGCGGTGAGCCCGAGCGTCGGATAGACCAGCCGCCGCGGGAGCAGGAACTGTTCGGCGTCACAGGCGGCCAGGGCCAGCAGCCCCGCGGTGAAGACCAGCACGGCCGGCAGCGCTTCCGACCGGCCGAAGTGCAGCGCCTCGGCGCAGAAGAGGACGGCGGTGAGCGCTTCCATGAGCGGGTAGCGCGCGGGGATGGGAACCCGGCAGGCGCGGCAGCGCCGGCCCAGCAGGAGCCACGACACGATGGGGATGTTGTCCCGGGCCGCGATCGGCGTGGCGCATCTCGGGCAGGCCGAGCGAGGCCGCACGACCGAGAGGCCGGCCGGCACCCGGGAGACGGCGACGTTGAGGAACGACCCCACCGCGAGCCCCAACAGGCCGATGTTTACTACGAATATGGGCGACATGCGGGCAATAGTGCCGTACATCGCATGTCATCCGCTACAGGCGCAATAGGGATGGTTCGGACCGGCACTCCAGGCCTTTGCGACCGTCGCCGCGACCCATCCGGCCGACGCATCCGGCCGCCCCGGCCGTCCGACAACCGCCGGACGGCCACGTCAGGTGAGGCCCTTGCATCAAGAGCATGGATTCGCCTGGCCGTTCGCGAGTTTGGGCGGCGCCGTGATCTCGTACGTGGCTCCGCCCGTGACCTCGTACCAGCTGGACTTGGTGGACAGGAACCCGGTGTTGAACAGGTCGTCCATCGAGCCGTAGACGCCGCGGTTGTCACTGGCGAAGTACGCCTCTTCCGCGGTCGCGATCGTGGACTTGTCGGTCTTGCACGCCGAGCTCTGGCCCTTGTCATTGATGCCGCGGACGGAGAAGACGACGACGGCGGCCAGGATGCCGAGGATCACGATGACCACGAGAAGCTCGATGAGCGTGAAGCCGGCTTCCGCCGTCTCGTTCCGTTCGTGTGTTCGCTGACGCAAAGTGTCATGCGGGTAAGTGAGCATCTTTCTCCATCTGCAGCGACCGGCGCAAGCTGAACCGGACGATAGTAACTACCTGATTAATCAGCGGTAGACTACGCAGCGGGCGCTGGGGTTACAAGGGGATCCACCAGGGTCCGGCCCCGCCGATCGCCGTAGAGACGACGGCGGATTCCGGCACGATGAGGTGCTGTAGTGTGCGGCTGACTAATCAGCGGCTGACAGTACTGCGGACGTGTCCGCGGCGACCGGCCGCTGTTCCGGATACGTGAAAGGGGTGGGTTCCTTGGCGAATCGCCGCCTTCTCCGACGCCGCGCGGAGACGACAGGCCCTGCGGGCGCGGACGGCACCCTGCCCGATGGCGCGCGGAGCCCCGCGGGGTCCGCGGGCCCGGCGGGCGAACGGGTCCGGGACGCGGCGTCCGGCGCGGCGGAGTCTTCGCCAGCGGGTCAGTCGTCGCCCGCGGGCCACGAGCGGCCGCGTATCGGGGAACTCCTCGTACGGCGTGGGCTGCTCACCCCGGCGCAGGTGGACGAGGCGCTCCTGCAGCAGTCGGCGTCGGGCAAGCGGCTCGGGGCGCTGCTGGTCGAACTCGCCATGGTCGACGAGCAGTCACTGACCGAGGCGCTGTCGGTCCAACTCGGCGTCCCCGTGGCCGACCTGCGCCAGAGCGAGCCCGATCCCGAGGCGGCCGCCCGGGTGCCGGAGGCGCTGGCCCGTTCGCTGGGCGTCGTCGCGGTGCGGCGGGCCGAGGGCACGCTGGTGATCGCCGCGGGCGACCCGGGCGACCCGCGGGTGCTCGACGAGGTGGGCCGGGCCGTCGCGCCGGACCGGGTGGAGCTGGCGATCGCTGCTCCCTCGGACATCCGGCGCTCGATCGACAGCGCCTACCGGGCACTGGCCGGCGTCAGCAGTTTGGTCGAGGCCTTCGAGGCGACCGAGTCCGGCCGGAACGCCAACGCCGGGGCCAGGGTGGTGAGCGAGGACGCCCCGGTCGTGCACCTGGTGAACCTCATGCTGACCCAGGGCCTGCGCGACCGCGCTTCGGACATCCACATCGAACCGCACGGCGACCGGGTCCGGGTCCGGTACCGCATCGACGGCGCGCTGCACGACGTGCTGAGCCTGCCGGAGAACATGGGCCCGTCCGTGGTCAGCCGGATCAAGATCATGGCCAACATGAACATCGTCGACCGGCGGCGCCCGCAGGACGGGCAGATCTCCACCGAGATCGACGGCAGGGCGGTCGACATCCGGGTCGCGACCAGCCCCACCATCTGGGGCGAAAAGGCGGTGCTCCGGCTGCTCGACAGCAACCGCACCCTGTACCGCCTCGCCGAACTCGGCATGCCCCCCGCGACCTACGAACGCTTCTCGTCCCTGCTGCGCTCCCCCTACGGCATGGTCGCCTGCGGCGGCCCCACCGGCAGCGGCAAGACGACCACCCTGTACGCCACGCTCGGTGAGCTGAACCAGAGCGAGCGCAACATCACCACCATCGAAGACCCGGTGGAGTACGTGTTCCCGTCGGTCAACCAGATCCAGATCAACGACCAGGCGGGCATCACCTTCGCGACCGGGCTGCGCTCGATCCTGCGCCAGGACCCCGATGTGATCCTGGTCGGCGAGATCCGGGACGCCGAGACGGCGCGGATCGCGGTGGAGTCCGCTCTCACCGGCCACTTCGTCCTGTCGTCCATCCACGCCGCCGACGCCTGCTCCGCGCTGCACCGTTTCACCGACATGGGCATCGAGCCGTTCCTGATCACCTCCACCGTCGCCGGCGTGGTCAGCCAGCGACTGGTGCGGCGGATCTGCGACGAGTGCCGCGAGCCCTGCCGGCCGGGCGTGGACGAACTGGCCTTCTTCGCCAAGGCCGGCGGGTCGACCGACACCGCGTTCTGGCAGGGCCGGGGCTGCAACTACTGCTCCCGCACCGGCTACCAGGAGCGCATCGGCGTCTTCGAGCTGCTCGTGATGAGCGACACGGTCAAGCGGCTGCTCGTCGAGAAGGCACCGATCGGCAGCCTGCGCCAGGCCGCTCGCGAACAGCACATGGACAGCCTCCTGGACGGCGGCGTCCGTCTGGTGGAGGAGGGCGTCACGACCATCGCCGAGATCATGTCCAGCGTGTACGTGGTCTAGGGCCCGTCCGGTCCGTCCCGCTCGTTGGATCCCGCGCCCGACCACCGAAGCGCGAAGCACCCGACCGCAGACCACAGACCACAGACCACAGACCACAGACCGCACGAACCTCGGACACCCGGAAACCAGGAGGGCATCGGCATGGCCACCTTCAAGTACGTCGCGGTCGGCCCGGACGGCAAGCGGGCCACCGGCGTGCTCAAGGGCTCCAGTGTCGACGGGGTCACCGACGGCCTGACCCGACAGGGCTACGAGGTCCGGTCGGTCAAGGCCGCGGGCCGCGGCCTGCTGCAGCTCGAACTCACCGCGGAAAAGGTCGACCTGGTCGAGCTGAGCAACTTCTCCCGCCAGATGGCCGCCTTCATCAAGGCCGGCGTGCCCATCCTGGACGCCCTGGAGATCATCCGCGCCGAGACCAAGGACAAGAAGCTGGGCAGGATGCTCGTCGACGTCATGGACTCGCTGCGCTTCGGCGAAAGCTTCGCCGCCGCGATGGCCGCCCACACCAAGGCGCTCCCGCCGTTCTACATCTCCGTCCTCCGCTCGGCGGAGGCGACCGGTGAACTCGACGTCGTAATGGCCCAGTTGGGGCGCTACATCGAGCGCGACGTCGAGGGCCGGCGGGGTATCCGCTCCGCGCTGACCTATCCCATCCTGGTGATGGGCCTGGCCGTCGCCGTCGTCCTCGTGCTCGTCATCTTCGTACTGCCCCGTTTCAAGGTGTTCTTCGAGTCCTTCCACGCGAAACTGCCGCTGCCGACCCGGATCCTGCTGGGCTTCACCGATTTCGTCACGGCCTGGTATCCGGTCATCGTGGGCGTGTGCGCCGCGCTCGTCGTCGCACTGATCGCCGGTTTGCGGACCGAGCGGGGACGGATGCTGCGCGACCGCTTCCTGCTGGCGACGCCCGTGGTCGGCGACGTGGTCCGCTTCATGGTCATCGAACGGTTCTGTCGCATCCTGACCTCGATGATCAAGGCGGGGGTGCCCATCCCGGAGGCGCTCGGCCTGGCCAGTGCGGGGGCCAACAACCGGGTGTACGAACGGTCCATCGGGACGGCCCGGACGGAGATGCTCGAAGGCGGCGGCATCTCCCAGCCGATCGCCCGCACGAAGCTGTTCCCCGGGGCGGTCACCCAGATGATGCGGGTGGGGGAAGAGACCGGGACGCTCGACGACCAGCTCGAAAACGTCTCGGAGTACTACGAGAAGGAACTGCAGCACAAACTCAAACGACTGACCAGCCTGTTCGAGCCGACCGTGGTGATCATGGTCGGGGTCGTCGTGGGGTTCGTCGCCGTCGCCCTCATCTCGGCGATCTACGGCGTCTACAACCAGGTCAGCGTCCAATGAGCGGCCCGGCACAGCGCCCGCGCCGCCCGCATCGCCTCCGCCGCGGCGAAGAGGGCGAGACGCTGGTGGAGGTTCTGGTCGCCGTGGTGCTCATGGGGGTCGCCTTCGTGACCATCCTCGGGGGCATCGGCACCGCGATCATCAGCTCGGTCGCGCAGCAGAAGGTGACCGGCGCCGACTCGGTCATCCGCAGCGCCGCCGAGAAGGTCGTCGCCGACCCGTACGTCTCCTGCGCCACCACGTACGCGACTCCGACGCCGCCGGCCGGATACACGGTGACCGTCACGATCGAGTACTGGGACGGGGCGGGTGCGTTCGGCCGGCCTTGCCCGGCGGTGGACACCGGAGTGCAGAAGGTGACGCTCACCGTGCACCGGAGCGGCCCGCACCCCGTGCGGGACGCGACGCTCGATGTGGTCAAGCGGGAGTCGATGCTGTCATGACGCAGCGGACGCAACAACCGAACGGGGGCGAGGAGTTGGGGTTCACCCTGACCGAGCTGCTCGTCACCATCGTCATCGTGGCCGTCATCGGGGCGCTGCTGCCCAAGGCGATCGTCCTCGGGCTGCGGTTCACCACGGGCACCGAGAAGCGGGTGGCCGCCACCGGCGCGGTGGGCACGCTCAACCGCTACTTCTACGGCGACGTGCAGAGCGCGGACACCGTCACGACCGACCCCGCGTGCGGCGCCGCCGACGTGATCGTCCACCTGAGCCGGCCCGGCGCCGACATCGTCTACACCTACGACCGGCCGACCGGCGCCCTGACCCGGCTGAAGTGCACCGGCACGGGCGAAGTCACCACGGTGCTCGGCCGGTTCGACACCACCACGTCAACCCGTCCGGTGACTCTGAGCTGCGGTGCCGAGACCTCGTGCACCTCGCCCAAGGAGGTAACGCTGACCGTGCAGAGCGACCCCGCCGCGCCCCCGACGGCCCTCACCGCCGTCCGACGATCGAACCCGTCATGACCGGCCGCACCGATCCACGTCGCCCGCTCCGCCCGCGCCGCCCACGTCGGCCGCCCCGCGACGAACGGGGCGCGACGCTCATCCTCGCGCTGGCCTTCGTCGTCGTCTTCGGCTTGGTCACCGTGGCGGTCCTGTCCTTCGCCGGTACGGGCCTCAAAGCCGCGAGCGTGTACGTCGGCCAGGGCAAGCGGAGTTACAGCGCGGACGGGGCCACGCAGCTCGCGATCGAGAACTTCTCGCAGGGCAACCCGTGCGCCGATTACACCGCCCCGCCGATCAACGGCCGTCGGATGACCGTCCACTGCGACCCCCTCAACTCCTCGCCCGCGGCCGCGCGCGCGACCCAGCCGCAGGACGCGCTGCGCAGCCTGGGCCGGACGACGAAGGACGGCATCGGTGTGAGCACGCCCGGTCTGCGCGTGCAGGGCGGCGTGTTCTCCCGGTCGGACATCACCACCGGCGCCGGCGCCTCGATGGTGGTGTCGGGCGACGTGTCCGCCGTCGGCGACTGCTCCGGTGCCGTGTCACAGACCCGGCTCCCCACGACTCAGGCGCCGTACGCGCACGCCTGCGCCAACGACACCCCACCGGCTCCCGCCGACGAGGCCGTGGGCGCCGACCCGGACTACACCCCGCCCGCCACGGCCGTGCCGGTCCTGCGGACGGTGCCCGCGTGCCCCGCCCCCGGCTCCTGGCTGGTGCGGTTGCGGCCCGGCTACTACGACGACGCCCGCGCCCTGAGCCGCCTCACCGGTGGTGACTGCCCCAACGCCGTCGTGTGGCTGCAACCGGGTACCTACTACTTCGACTTCACGTTCACCGGCAACGCCGCGGTCTGGACGGTCGACGACCCCACGGTCAGCGTGGTCGGCGGCACACCGGCGGGCTGGGACCCCGGGGCACCCGCCCGGCCCGCCGTGCCCGACCCGGGCGGGTGCGACAGGACCCGGCCCGGTGGCGTCGCGGTCATGATGGGCGGCGGCAGCCGATTCCAGGTCGACCGCGGGCATGCGGAACTGTGCGCCCCGGTAAGCCCGGACGCGCAACAGGTCGCGGTGTACGGGGTCGAGCCGCCGAAGCCGTCACACACTCTGACACCGACAGCGGTGGCCGCCAACACCGGCTTCGTCAACCCAGGACAGGCCCTGACCGGCGGCGAACGGCCTGCCCTGCCCGGGTGTTCGCAGCCGACGGGCACCGCGAGCTGCACGGCAGACGCCGTCCTCGATCCGTCGAAACGCCGGTCCGCCTCGATGCAGCTCGCCGGTTTCACCCCGCGGGTGCCGCCCGGCTCGGTCATCACCGGCGCGACCCTGCGTGTCCGGCACGAGGACGACGGCGACCTGACCGCCCCGGGCGCGGTGAAGGTCACGACCGCCGTCGGCGGGGACACCTGCCGCACCGACGACCCGCCCCCGCACACGGCATCCGCCACGGATCCCGCGATCGACCTGCTGAGCACGTGCGGGCTCACCGACCCGGCCCGTCTCGCCGGCCTGACCGTGACCTATGCCGCCACCCTGGACGCCGACGGCACCACCGCCACGGAACGCCTGGACGGCATCTGGCTGGAGGTCGCCTACCGCACGCCGACCACGTTCAAGCCGACCGCGGTGACCGCGTCGACCGGGTTCACCGCCACCGGCACCCACCCCGGCAACGCCCTGGAGACCGGCGAACAGCCGACACCGTCGGTGGCCGGCGCCGATCTGACCACGGCGGCCCCGTCGGCGTCGCTCACCCTGGCCGGGTTCGGTCTGCCGCCCGTGCCGCCGGGATCGACTATCCACTCCGCCGTGCTGCGGGTGGCCCATCAGGAGACCGGCGACGCGGCGGCGCCCACCATCGACGTCAACCCTGCGGGCGGCGGCGGCAGTTGCGCCGGCCTGCCGCTCACCGCTCGGCCCGTCCTGGGGGACGACCGTGTCGACCTCAAGGCCTGCGGCATCACCGACGCCGCACAGCTGACCGGCCTGACCGCGACCTACGCCGCCGGGCTGGAGGGGGGTGGCGCCGCGGGCGCCGATTCCCTGGACGGTATGGGGCTCGAAGTCGTCTACGACCCGCCGGCGCCCCGCCCGGCGACCAGCGCGGAGTCGACGACGTTCATCGCCGCGGCCGACGCCGAGGCGATCGACGGTGCCCGCACGGCCCACGCCACCCTCGACCCGGTCACCATGCCGACCGCCACCATCGGCCTCGGCGGTTACGACACCCCTGCGGTGGCGCCCGGCTCGGTCCTCGACGGGGCCCTGCTGCACATCGCGCACCGCGACGAGCCCGGGGCGGGCGGAGGCCCGCCGCCGACGGTCTCGCTCACCCTGACCGGGCCCGGCCTGCCCGCCTCCTGCACCACCTCGCGCAACCTCGCCGTGCACCCGGACGGTCTGGCCACCGACACCCTGGACCTGCCGGCCCTCTGCGGGCTGACCGACCCGGCCCAGCTGACCGGCCTGGTCGTCACCTACAGCGCCACGCTCGGCGCCGGCGGCACCACCGCCACCGATCAGCTCGACGGCGTCACCCTGGAACTGTCCTACCGGCCGCCGGTCCCGGTACGGCCCACCACCGCGGTCAGCGGCGCGACGTCCACCGCCGCGGCGTTCCTCGACCCGAAGAACGCGCAGGCGATCGACACCACCGCCGTGTCGACCGCGACGCTTGCCACGGCCGCCCCGTCGGCGACGATCCGGCTCGGCGCGTTCACGATGCTGCCCCTGCCGACGGGCGCGGTGATCGACAAGGTCGTCCTGCGCGTGGCGCACCAGGACGACGACACCACCCCGGCACCACCCTCGCCGGCCGAGCCGCCCACGGCCGCGCTGAGCGTCTCCGGAACCGGTACCTCCTGCGACGCGGAGCACGCCCTGACCGCACACGAAGGGGCACTCGGTGTCGACGTGGTCGACCTCGGCGCGTGCGGGGTCACGCGGGACGACCAGGTGTCCGGGCTCGCCGTCGGCTATGCGGCGAGGCTGGGCGCGGGCAGTACCGGCGCCACCGACCGGCTCGACGGCGTCGAGCTCGACATCGTGTTCCGAGCCCCGTCCATCAGGGCCCTGTCCGGCTGCCTCACCGCCGGCGACGGCTGCGCGGTGCTGAAGTCGACCGACGACGCCGACACGGCCACCGCGCACAGCCGCCTGGTGATCAACGGCACCGTCTACGTGCCGACCGCCGCCGTCGACCTGTCGATGAGCCAGGTCGCCTCGCAGGTCGTCACCCGCGGCATCATCGCCCGGACCATCGGTCTCGGCATCGGGCCGGCCGCCGGATACCTCCGCCCGGTGATCGGGGTCCCACCGGAACCGGTGCAGTTCACGGCCTATCCGGCCGTGACCGCGAAACCGGCGTCGGTCACCGCGATCACCGGGTTCACGCCCCCGGCTCCCGGCGCGCCCGTCGACGTCACGGACGCCACCATCCCCGGTGGTGGCCGGGCGTCCCTCACCCTCGGCGGTTACGCTCCGCCGGTTACGGCCGGACCGCTCGACCACATCACCCTGCACGTGACCCACCGCGACGACGGTGACGTGGAGTCGGTGAAGATGTCGGTGGACTTCACCGGCAGCACCTGCACCGGCGCCGGCTCGCTGGACGTGCCGGTCCATCCCGGCGCGGGCGGTCGGGTGACCGACCAGGTCGACCTGGCTCCGTGCGGCCTGACCAAAGCGTCCCAGCTGGACGGGCTGACCGTGGCCTTCACCGTCACCGCCGGGAGCGGCGGCGCGGCCGAACATCTCGGCGGCACCGGGATCGACCTGCTGTCGGGCCCGCTCCTGAGGGCGGCCGTGTCCTTCGACGGCCACGCCGGCACCGTCAAGCAGTGGACGGTCCTGCCATGAACCAGCACGCCATGTCGAACAAGCACGCCCCTTTGGAGGCCACCGTGTCCGGGCCGCGTTCCGCGAACATCGACCACCTGCTCGACGAGCTGTGGCGGCGGGGCGGCAGCGACCTGCTGCTCACCGCCGGATCGGCGCCGTTCCTCCGTGTCGACGGCGCCCTGCGGGCGGTCGAGGGGGCCCCGCTGACCGAGCCGGAGGCCGATCGTCTGGTGACCGGGGTGCTCGGCGAGGAACTCACGGAACGGTTCCGCCGGGACAAGCAGGTCGACTTCTCGTTCAGCTGGGGGGAGAAGGCCAGGTTGCGCGGCAACGCCTTCGTGCAGCGCGGCGCGTCGGCCCTCGCGCTGCGGATCATCCCGTTCGACGTCCCGTCGTCCGAGCGGCTCGGGCTCCCCCCGGTCGTCATCGGCTGGGCCGGTATGCCGCGCGGGTTCGTGCTGGTCACCGGGCCGACCGGGTCGGGAAAATCGACGAGCCTCGCGGCGCTCCTCGACCACGTCAACACGCACCGTCCGGTGCACATCCTCACCATCGAGGACCCGATCGAGTACCTGCACCGGCACAAGCGCTCCGCGGTCAGCCAGCGCGAGGTCGGCACCGACACCGACTCGTTCCCCGCCGCGCTGCGCTCGGCCCTGCGCGAGGATCCCGACGTCCTGCTCCTCGGCGAGATGCGCGACCCGGAGAGCATCTCCGCGGCCCTGACCATCGCGGAGACCGGGCACCTGGTGTTCGCCACCCTGCACACCAACGACACCTCGCAGACGCTGGACCGCATCGTCGATGTGTTCCCGGCCGAGCAACAGCCGCAGATCCGGCTGCAGTTGGCGCACACCCTGGTCGGCATCCTCAACCAGACGCTCATCCCCCGCACCGGCGGGGGCCGGGTGCCCGCCTTCGAGGTGCTGGTGGGCACGTCGGCGATCCGCAACCTGATCCGGGAGGGCAAGACCCGCCAGATCCGCAACATGATCTCGACCGGCCACCGTGACGGCATGCAGACCCTGGAGAGCAGCATCAACGCACTCGTCGCGGCAGGCACCATCACCTACGAGGAGGCCGTGCTGTCCACGGCCCACCCGGAGGACATCCAACGGCCCCCCGTCCCGGCGGGCGCCACCCGGTAGCCGAACCGGCCCGGCCAGGCAGAGGGACGGGCACCTTCTCGCACGGCGGCTACGAGTCGCGTCAGGTCGCCGTCAAGGGCGCGTCGACGCGGGTCGGCGCGCGTCGTCGGTGATGCGGAAGCGCAGCCGGCAGATGACGGCGTCGGTGTCGCGACGCACGGCGTGGGCGACGACGGAACCGCGCTGGTTCTGGAGCGCCCGCTGCCACAGGTGAGCGGGTTCGGTTTCCGGGATCAGCACGGTCACCTGGGCATTCGGGTGCGTTCGCGTCAGCTCGCGCACGTAGGCCGACATGGGCCGGCCGAGGGAGCGGCTCTCCGAGGCGATCTCGGTCAGCTCGACTCCGGGCTTCCACAACTCCCAGTCCCGGCGCAGCGCTTCGGCTGCCTGCCGGTCCTCCGGGGCGGAGTGCGTGATGGTCACGGCGACGACCTCGTCGCCGAGCGAACGGGCCGCGGTGAGCGCCTGACAGGTGAGCCGGGAGAGGCCGGAGACCGGTACGACGACGAGGGAGCGGAAGCTGTGGGGCGCCTGCGGGATGCGGCCGAGTTCCAGGCGTTCGCCGATCTGCGCGTAGGCACGGCGGACGCGTCCGAAGCCGAGGACGAGCAGCGGCAGGGCGACGACGATCAGCCAGGCACCTCCGGTGAACTTGGTGGCGGTCACCACGACCGCTGAGACACCGGTCAGCAGCGCACCGAAGCCGTTGAGGACGGCCTTCGCCCGCCAGCCCCTGGGGCGCTCGCCGTGCCAGTGCCGGACCATGCCGACCTGGCAGATCGTGAAGCCTACGAAGACTCCGATGGCGAAGAGCGGGACGAGGGTGTTGGTGTCGCCGCCGGAGAACACGAGCAGGGCGGCCGACACCAGCGCCAGCCAGACCACACCATGGCGGTGCACCTGGCGGTCCGCCTTGAGGGCGAAGACGTGCGGCAGGTAGTTGTCGCGTGCGAGCAGGCTCATGAGCACCGGGAGCCCGCCGAAGGAGGTGTTCGCGGCCAGGGCCAGCAGCACCATGGTCGCGAACTGGACCACGTAGAAGGCCGCGTTGTGCCCGAACGAGGCGTCCGCGAGCTGGGCGAGGACGGTCACTCCCTCGACCGGCTGGAGGTGGAACCGGCCGATCAGGACCGCCAGCCCGATCAGCATGACGCCGAGGAGGGCGCCGAGGGCGACCTCGGTGCGCTGGGCGCGCCGGGCGGCCGGCGCCCGGAAGGACGGCACCGCGTTGGCGACCGCCTCGACGCCCGTCAGGGCGGAACAGCCGGCAGCGAATGCCTTCAGCAACAGGAGCGCACCGACCGCGGTGGCCCCCTCCCTCAGGGCCGAGGCGTGTCCGGCGGCCGAGGCGGTGCTCACCGGACCGTCACGGAAGAGGCCGACCGCGACCATGGTCAGAATCGTCCCGACGAACACGGCCGTCGGGACGAGGAAGGCCTTGGCGGAGTCGACGACGCCGCGCAGGTTGATCGCCGTGACCAGGGCGAGGACCCCGAGGCAGATCCACACCCGCTCGCCGTACAGCCCCGGGAAGGCCGAGGTCAGCGCGGCCACGCCGGCGGTGACGGAGACGGCGACGTTCAGGACGTAGTCCAGGATCAGCGAGGCGGCGGCGACCAGGCTCGTGCGGCGGCCCAGGTGCTTCTTGGCGACGGCGTACGAGCCGCCGCCGTCCGGGAACGCCGCGATCACCTGCCGGTACGAGGCCACCAGAACGGCCATCAGCGTCGCGATCGCCAGGGTCACGGGGAGGGTGAACCCCAGGCCGTGGGCACCGGCCGCCGCCAGGACCAGCACGATCGACTCGGGCCCGTAGGCAACGGAAGCCATCGCGTCGAGGGACAGCGCGGCCAAACCCTGGAGGGCGGTCAGCCGGTGTCCGTCGCCTGCGGCGTGCGTCGTGACGCCGGTATCAGGAGGTTCCTCCTGGTTCGGCGCCTGTCCTGCCGTGGCCGGCTTGCGCGTGTGCATAGCCATCTTCGCTGTTCCTCCATTGGACAAAGTGAGGACAGCGTCCGAAGGCGGTGGCCGGATGACCAGGGTGCCTGGCGCGATCCATACGCCAGCCGGTCCACTCTTCACGCGCTCCTGACGCCGAGGCCCTAATGCCATATGGGGTACGTCAAGACCCCGCCAGGGTGCGTGGTTGCGCGTGCCCCCAGGGGCACGCTGAAGGTGGGCGACGCGGCCTGGGCGCACACATCGAAGGAGAAGCAGCGGATGGACGTGGAAAACGTGGTCGGGCTCATCGTCGCCGTCGCCCTGCTCGCCTACCTCGTGGCCGCTTTGATCAGGCCCGAGAGGTTCTGATCCAGGGCTCTGCACTCCGCCTTCCGGACAGGAGGCATCACATGTCCGGGTACCGACTCCACGACCCCACTGCCCTGCTGGCGGGGCTCGTGGCTCCCTTCCTCGTGGCGCGCGCGCTCGTGCCGTTCCGCACGGAGCTCTCTGTGACGAACGAGGCGCTTGTCATGGTCGTCGTGGTGGTCGCGGTCGCCGCGTTCGGCACCTCGGCGGCCGGGGCGCTGGCGGCGCTCTCGGCGGCCGCCTGGTTCGACTTCTTCCTCACCCGGCCGTACGGGCGGTTCGTCATCGACAACGGCGAGGAGATGCTGACGGTCGTTCTCCTGCTCGTCGTCGGTCTGATCGTCTCGCGGCTGGCCGTCCGCGTGCGCCGGCTCCGTACCGTCGTGGTCGCCGATACCGCGCACCTGACCAGCCTCCGGGAATCTGCCCGGATGGCCGAGGACGGCGGCTCACCGGAAGAGGTCGTCGAGTACGTGCGCCGGGAGCTCGTCGGCCTGCTGGGGCTTCGCGGTTGTCGCTTCCAGTACGGCAGTCTCGTCGGGCACTTCCCCCGCCTCGAACACGACGGCGGCCTGTGGCTGCGCCGCGGCGACCGGATCACCCAGTACGCCGAGTGGCCGGACGTGGAGACGGAGCTGCGGGTGTTCGGCGGAGGCCACTACTACGGCCGCTTCCTCCTCGACCCGCTCCCCGGCCGCCCCCTGCCGCCCGAAGAGGCCTGCCTGGTGGCTGTCGCGCTGGCCGCGCAGGCCGGTACGGCCCTGGACACGGCCGGCCTGTCCCACCAGGGCTGAGCGGCGATTCAGGGCCCCTCACGTAAGGGTGCCGTCAAGAGTCCCCCGGCGGCCGTATGGACCCCGTCAAAGCGTCTTAGCGCCGGGATGAAGACACGGTTATGTCGTCATCGGCCATGTGGCCGATTCATTACTTCCCTCTTCATTCAGGAGCTCACGATGGCCGATCTGGCCTTCGTCGTCACCACGGTCGCGGTCTTCGCGCTGGTGGCCCTCATCGCCAAGGGGGTGACCAAGCTGTGAGCGTCGAGAACATCGTCGGTCTGGTGGTCGCCGTCTCCCTGCTCGGTTACCTCATCCTCGCCCTCGTGTACCCGGAGAGGTTCTGAGCACTGCTATGAGCCCCGTAACCGCTGGAGTGCTCCAGCTGATCGCGCTGATCGCCGCACTCGCGCTCGCCTACCGACCCCTCGGTGAGTACATGGCGAAGGTCTACTCCTCCGAGAAGCACTACAAGCCGGAGAAGTGGATCTACAAGGCCATCGGCGCGAACCCGTCGGCCGAGATGCGCTGGCCCGCCTACCTGCGCGCTGTCCTGACCTTCTCCGCCGTGAGCGTCCTGTTCCTCTACCTGATGCAGCGCGCCCAGGGCGTCCTGCCGGGCTCGCTCGGTTTCTCCGCGATCGACCCGGACCAGGCCTTCAACACGGCCGCCTCGTTCGTGGCGAACACCAACTGGCAGTCGTATTACGGCGAGCAGGCCATGGGCCACGTCGTGCAGACCGGCGGCCTCGCGGTCCAGAACTTCGTCTCCGCCGCGGTCGGCATGGCCGTCGCGGTGGCCCTGGTACGGGGCTTCGCGCGCTCGCGCACCGGCGAACTCGGCAACTTCTGGGCCGACCTGGTCCGCGGCACCCTCCGCATCCTTGTCCCCATCTCCGTGATCGGCGCGGTGATCCTGGTCGCCTGCGGCGCCATCCAGAACTTCGCCGGCATCCACGACGTCGGCCAGTTCCTGGGCGGCAGCCAGCAGTGGAACGGCGGCGCGGTCGCCTCGCAGGAAGTCATCAAGGAGCTGGGCACCAACGGCGGCGGCTACTTCAACGCCAACTCCGCCCACCCCTTCGAGAACCCCACCCCGTTCTCGAACCTCTTCGAGATCTTCCTGATCCTGCTCATCCCCTTCGCCCTCACGCGGACCTTCGGCCGCATGGTCGCCAACCTGCGGCAGGGCTACGCGATCCTCGCGACCATGGCCGTCATCTGGATCGGCTTCACCGCGCTGATGATGTGGACGGAGTTCGCCCACCACGGCCCGGCGCTCCAAGCCGCGGGCGGCGCCATGGAGGGCAAGGAGACGCGCTTCGGCATCGGCGGATCCGCGATCTTCTCGGTGGCCACGACCTTGACCTCGACGGGAGCGGTCAACTCCTTCCACTCCTCGTACACGGGCCTGGGCGGCGGCATCCAGCTCCTTGGCATGCAGCTCGGCGAGATCGCACCCGGCGGTGTCGGCTCCGGCCTCTACGGCATGCTGATCATGGCGATCATCGCCGTGTTCATCGCCGGCCTCATGGTCGGCCGCACCCCCGAATACCTGGGCAAGAAGATCGGCACCCGCCAGATCAAGCTGGCCGCCTGCTACATCCTCGTCACCCCCACCCTCGTCCTCGGCTTCACGGCCGCCGCGATGGCGCTGCCCACGCCGGTCACCTCGATGGCCAACGCCGGCGCCCACGGCTTCTCCGAGATCCTCTACGCCTACACCTCGGGCGCCAACAACAACGGCTCGGCCTTCGCGGGCCTGAACGCCGACACGCAGTGGTTCAACTCGACCATCGGCATCGCCATGCTGCTCGGCCGCTTCCTGCCCATGGTCTTCGTCCTCGCACTCGCCGGTTCCCTCGCCGAGCAGAAACCCGTCCCCGAGACCGCGGGAACGCTGCGGACGGACAAGCCTCTGTACGCCGGACTGCTCGTCGGCACGATCATCATCATCACCGGTCTGACCTACTTCCCGGCCCTCGCGCTGGGACCGCTCGCCGAAGGGCTCGCCTCATGAGCACCGCCACGCCCACCAGGGCTCCGCACCAGGACGTATCCACCGGCCACAAGCCGGGCGCCGGACGGGTCGGCGGCGGGCTCTTCGATCCCAAGCAGCTGCTGAAGTCCTTCCCCGACGCGGTGCGGAAGCTCGACCCGCGCGTCATGGTCAAGTCGCCTGTCATGTTCGTGGTCCTCATCGGCTCCGTCGTCACGACCGTGCTGGCGGTCAAGAACCCGACGGACTGGTTCGGCTGGGCCATCACCGCCTGGCTGTGGCTGACCACGATCTTCGCCAACCTCGCCGAGGCCGTCGCCGAGGGGCGCGGCAAGGCCCAGGCCGACACCCTGCGCAAGGCCAAGACGGACTCCGTCGCCCGCCGCCTGACGGACGGCCGGAGTGAGGAGCAGGTCCCGGGAGCCGAGCTGCGCATCGGCGACCTGGTGGTCTGCGAGGCCGGGGACGTCATCCCCGGCGACGGTGACGTCGTGGAAGGCGTCGCGTCCGTCGACGAGTCCGCCATCACCGGCGAGTCCGCGCCCGTGATCCGGGAGTCGGGCGGTGACCGCTCGGCCGTCACCGGCGGCACGAAGGTCCTCTCCGACCGGATCGTCATCAAGATCACGACCAAGCCCGGCGAGACCTTCATCGACCGCATGATCGCCCTGGTCGAGGGCGCGGCCCGGCAGAAGACGCCCAACGAGATCGCGCTGAACATCCTGCTCGCCTCGTTGACCATCGTCTTCCTGCTCGCCGTGGTCACCCTCCAGCCGTTCGCGATCTACGCCGGCGCCGAACAGTCGATGATCGTGCTCACGGCCCTGCTCGTCTGTCTGATCCCGACCACCATCGGCGCCCTGCTCTCCGCGATCGGCATCGCGGGCATGGACCGGCTCGTCCAGCGCAACGTCCTGGCGATGAGCGGACGTGCGGTGGAGGCCGCCGGCGACGTGTCGACACTGCTGCTCGACAAGACCGGCACGATCACGCTGGGCAATCGGCAGGCCTCCGAATTCGTCCCGGTCAAGGGCACCACGGAGGCCGAACTCGCCGACGCCGCCCAGCTGTCGTCCCTCGCGGACGAGACCCCCGAGGGCCGCTCCATCGTGGTCCTCGCGAAGGAGAAGTACGGGCTGCGCGAACGCCACCAGGGCGAACTGTCCCAGGCCGAGTGGATCGCCTTCACCGCGCAGACCCGCATGTCGGGCGTCGACGTGGACGGCAGCCAGACCCGCAAGGGCGCCGCCGGTTCGGTCATCACCTGGGTGCGGGAACAGGGCGGGCAGGTCTCCGACGAAGCCGACACGCTCGCCAACCGGATCTCGGAAGCCGGCGGCACGCCCCTCCTCGTCGCGGTCAAGGACGACAAGGGTGCCCGGGTCCTGGGTGTCATTCACCTCAAGGACGTCGTGAAGGAAGGCATGCGCGAGCGGTTCGACGAGCTGCGCCGCATGGGCATCAAGACGATCATGATCACGGGCGACAACCCGCTGACGGCGAAGGCCATCGCACAGGAGGCCGGCGTCGACGACTTCCTCGCCGAGGCCACGCCCGAGGACAAGATGGCCCTCATCAAGCGGGAGCAGGCCGGCGGCAAGCTCGTGGCGATGACGGGCGACGGCACCAACGACGCCCCGGCTCTCGCCCAGGCGGACGTCGGCGTGGCGATGAACACGGGCACCTCGGCCGCCAAGGAGGCCGGGAACATGGTGGACCTGGACTCCAACCCCACCAAGCTCATCGAGATCGTCGAGATCGGCAAGCAACTCCTCATCACACGGGGGGCCTTGACCACCTTCTCCATCGCCAACGACGTCGCCAAGTACTTCGCGATCATCCCGGCCATGTTCGCCGCGGTCTACCCGGGCCTCGACAAGCTCAACGTCATGGGCCTGCACTCGCCGAACTCCGCGATCCTGTCCGCCGTCATCTTCAACGCGCTCATCATCATCGCGCTCGTGCCGCTCGCCCTCAAGGGCGTCCAGTACCGGCCCACCAGCGCCGACAGGATGCTCCGCCGCAACATCGGGATCTACGGACTCGGCGGGCTCGTCGCCCCGTTCATCGGCATCAAGATCATCGACATGCTCATCACCCTCATCCCCGGAATCGGCTGATCGACCATGAACAGTTCCGTAGGAAACGCGGCACGGCTGCTCGGGGCGGGCCTGCGCGCCCTCCTCGTCCTGACCGTGATCTGCGGCGTCATCTATCCCCTCGCCGTCACCGGGATCGCCCAGGCCCTCTTCCACGACAGGGCCAACGGCTCCGAGATCAAGGACAGGAGCGGCCAGGTCGTCGGCTCCTCCCTCATCGGGCAGACGTACAACCTCCCGAAGAACGATCCGAAAAACGCCGAGGAGGCGGCCCGGCCGGACCTGAAGTGGTTCCAGCCACGCCCCTCCAACGGCCTGGGCAGCAACAGCGTCAACACCCAGTACTCACTGATCCTCTCCGGCGCCACCAACAAGGCCGCCGACAGCGGCGCGGTGAACGGGGTCTGCACCAAGGACGCGGAGGAGGGCACCCTCTGCGCCCAGGTCCTCGCCGCCAGGAAAGCCGTCATCGCGGACAACTCCACGGCCGCGTACCGGATCGAGCCGCAGGACGTCCCCGCCGACGCCGTCACCTCCTCCGGCTCCGGCCTCGACCCGAACATCTCCCCCGCCTACGCCAAGCTCCAGGTCCACCGGGTCGCCGAGCAGAACGGACTCGGCGTCGAGCAGGTCGACAAACTCGTCGCCGACCACACCCAGGGCCGCACCCTCGGCTTCATGGGCGAACCGCGTGTCAACGTCCTCGAACTCAACATCGCCCTGAAGGCTCTCTCCAAGAGCTGACGTTCCACGACGCACACCTCCGTGAGCCTGCGGGGCGCGCCGCTCCCCCGGCATCCTCCGAGGGCGGCAACGCCCCGCCGGCTCCCGCCGTGCCCGTACCGAAGGAAAGGCTGCACACCGATGACCCGGGTGCTGGTGGTGGAGGACGATCCCCAGCTCGTCCGCGCGCTGAGGATCACCCTCCAGGCGCGCAGGTTCGAGGTCGAGGAGGCCGGCGACGGCAGCGCGGCCCTGCGGCTCGCGGCGGCGGGAAGGCCGGACGTCATCGTGCTGGACCTCGGCCTGCCCGACATGGACGGCCTCGACGTCATCAAGGGCGTCCGTGGCTGGAGCAAGGTCCCCATCCTGGTCCTCTCCGCACGCCACACCTCCGAGGACAAGATCCGGGCGCTGGACGCCGGCGCCGACGACTACGTGACGAAACCGTTCAGCATGGACGAGCTCCTGGCCCGCCTCCGGGCGGCCACGCGTAGACAGGAGGCGCCGACAACCTCTCGGGTCACCGAGGTCTCCGTCGTCACGACCGACGAATTCACCATCGACCTGGTCGCGAAGAGGGTGAGGCGGGGCGAGCGCAGCGTGCGGCTCACCCCGACCGAATGGCACCTGCTGGAGATCCTCATCACCCACCCCGGCCGTCTGATCACACAGAGCCGGCTCCTGCTGGAGGTGTGGGGGCCGACGTACCGAGCGAACACCAACTACCTGCGCGTCTACATGGCCCAGCTCCGGCGCAAACTGGAAGCGGACCCCTCCCATCCCCGTTATCTGATCACGGAACCCGGTATGGGGTACCGCTTCGAACCCTGATGGACACCGCCGGATCGAGCGGGGCGACGCGAGGGCGGTACTCGCGTGACCCAGGTTCGAACCGTCGTCATCACAATGCCGTAGCCACCGCGTCAGCGGTGCGTCAGAAACCGGTCCATGGCCCCGGAACCGCCCTACCGTCGCACCATGGGACGACGATTCACACGGTCCACGACCGGCACACGGACCGCCGTCGCGGAGCCTCCAGGACCCCTCGCGCACGACATCGACTGGGCCCGCGAGCGGCGCACCGCCATCGGCGTGACCGGCCTCCTGTTCACGGCGCTGCTCGCCACGGACGCGGGCTTCGGCACGCTCGACGTGACGCGGGGCGCCCTCTGGACCGGCCTGGCGGCCCTCGTCTTCGTGATCCTTCTGCCGCCCCGGGTCTCCACGGCCCCCGGCGAACTGAGCGCCCGCGGCCCGCTGACGAGGCACACGGTCCGTACCGACAGCCTCGTCTCGATCAGGTGGTCCGACGGTGTGGCCCAGCACATGATCCTCCGCGACACGGAGGGCAACGGGGTCGAGATCGACCCGACCGTCCTGGTCCGCAATCCCGCCATGTGGCGCCGCTTCGACGAGGACACCCGCACCTCGATCCGGCGGGGCACCCTGCTGTGCGGTGCCACGGCCCTGAGCCGGATGGCGGCGCACATCGACCGTGAGACCGCCCGCACCGTGTTCACGCTCTCCGGCCTGAAGTGACCGCCCGAGCGGGCCCGTTCGCCACCGCGGGCCCGGATGTGCGATGGCGTCGTCACCTGCCGACTGTCGGTGTGCGTCACGGTGGACCTAGCGGCGGACCCTCGGCATGCCCAGGCCGATCCAGGCGATGATCTCGCGCTGGATCTCGTTGTTCCCGCCGCCGAAGGTGAAGATCACCGCGGAGCGGTAGCCGCGTTCGAGTTCGCCGTGCAGGACCGCGCCGGCCGAGCCCTCCTTCAGGGGGCCGGCGGCCGCCGCCACCTCCATGAGCGCGGCGTAGGCGTCCCGGCGCGCCTCGGACCCGTACACCTTGACGGCGGAGGCGTCCTGGGGGGTGAGGGTCCCTTCCTGGACGGCGTTGACCATCTGCCAGTTGAGGAGCTTCATCGCGTCGAGGCGGGCGTGGGTGCGGGCGAGGTTCTTGCGGACCCAGCCGAGGTCGACGACGCGGCGGCCGTCGGCGAGCTTGGTGTCGGCCGCCCAGCGCTGGACGTCGTGCAGGGCGCGGATCGCCATGGTGCCGTGGGCGGCCAGGGTGACGCGCTCGTGGTTGAGCTGGTTGGTGATCAGCCGCCAGCCCTTGTTCTCCTCGCCGACCCGGTGCGCCGCGGGGACCCGGATGTTCTCGTAGTAGCTGGCGGTGGTGTCGTGCGAGGCGAGGGTGTTGATGAGGGTGCAGCTGTAGCCGGGGTCGGAGGTCGGCACGAGGAGCATGGTGATGCCCTTGTGGGCGGGGGCGTCCGGATCGGTGCGCACGGCGAGCCAGACCCAGTCGGCGGTGTCGCCGTTGGTGGTCCAGATCTTCTGCCCGTTCACGAGGTACGTGCCGTCGGTCTCGTCGCCCTCGCGCACCGCGCGGGTCCTGAGCGCCGCGAGGTCGGTGCCGGCGTCGGGTTCGCTGTAGCCGATGGCGAAGTCGATCTCACCGGAGAGGATCTTCGGCAGGAAGTACGCCTTCTGCTCGTCCGTGCCGTACCGCATGATCGTCGGGCCCACGGTGTTCAGGGCCATCAGCGGCAGCGGCACCCCGGCCTGCGCCGCCTCGTCGAAGAAGATGAACTGCTCCATGGGCGTCAGGCCGCGCCCCCCGTACTCCGTCGGCCACCCAACCCCGAGCCAGCCGTCGTCGCCGAGCCGGCGCACGGTCTCGCGGTAGAACTGCTTCTGCGCGGCCGGATCCGCGTACCGGGCGTAGACGTTGTCCGGTACGAGCCCGGCGAAGTAGGTCCGCAGCTCGGTGCGCAACTGCTGCTGCTCAGGCGTGTATGCGAGGTGCACGGCCCCTCCAGGACGGTCGCGGTACGGCGGCGCACACAGTAGAACGTGTTACAAGAATCTGGAAGGGGCGCCGTCGTCGTCCTTCTCACCGGCTTCTCACCGGCTCGCCCGGCGGCCGCCCGCCCGGGGTGGGGGCCGCCGGGCGAGCCGGCGGCCGGGGAGCCAACTTCGACTGCTGACACGGGACTTGACCGTCTCGCCGGTGCCCGGCCGGGAGCCTTCACTCGAACGGCGCCGACCGGTCGCCGGGAGCCCCGCGCGCGGCGAGCATGGCCGAGGCGTGTGTTCCGCATCCGTGCTCCTCGCGCACCCCTGAACCGGAGGCCTCCCGTGACCACTGCCCGCGACCTGATGACCGCCGACGTGCGGTGCGTTCCCGCGTCCGAAACCCTCGACCGCGCGGCCCAGTTGATGCGCGACCACGGGATCGGCGCGCTGCCGGTGAAGGGCGCCGACGGCACCCTGACCGGCATCGTGACCGACCGGGACATCGTCGTGAAGGCGCTCGCCGCGGGCAAGGACGCCGCCAAGGTCACCGCGGGCGATCTCGCCGAGGGCGGCGTGCACACCGTCGACGCCGGGGCCGACGCCGCACTCGCGGTGAGAGCGATGAGCGACGCGCGGATCCGGCGGATCGTGGTGGTCGAGGACGGTATGCCCGTCGGCATGATCACCGAGGCGGACCTGGCCCGCAAGCTCACCGCGGAGACGTTCGCGACGTACGCGGGCCGGGTGTACGCGGCGTCCTGAACCGGGCGGGCGCACCGCCACGAACCGACCGTGCGCGGCGGCCGGGGCGACTGTGCGCGGCGGCCGCGGGCGGCTGTGGCGGCCGGCCGGAGACGCCTGTGCGGGGCGGCCGGGGCGGCTGTCCGCGGCGGCCGGAGTGGTGCGCGCGGGCGGCGCCCGGACCCCTGGTGCCGGTGGGCCGTGCCGGGGTCGTACGCCGGTGCCGGAGGGGCGTGTGGGCCGGATGCGGACCGGGTAGGCGGGGACCAGAATGGTGCATTACTGGACGAACGTAGGAGGCGGCATGAACGACCGGTCCGATTCCAGCTCGCAGTCCGACCCCGTGACCCCTGACGCGCTGCTGCACACCGGAGCCGGGGGCGAGGTCAGCGCGGAGGACCTGGTGCTGGCCTCCGGGCGTGACATCACCCCGCAGAACCTGGCCTGGGCCGAGCGCAAGCTGGCCGCCGAGGGCCCCGCCGCCCTGGACAAGCTGCTTCCCTGAAGGGATCACCCCGGGGGGCGGAGGGGGAAAGCAGGGGGCTGCGGCCCCGGGCCGACAGGATCGCCCGGGGCCGCTGCCCTCCCCCGCCGCCCGGCCCTGGGCCACGCGCCGCCGCGCGGGTACGGTCAGTTCGCCGCGCGCTCCTCGAAGACCTCGCGGGCGGCGGTGATGCCATTGAGCGCCGCGGGGAACCCGGCGTAGCTCGCCATCTGCGTGATGACCTCGACGACCTCCTCGCGGGTGCCGCCCACGTTGAGCAGGCCGTGGATGTGGACGCGCAGCTGCGGGGCGGCGGTTCCGAGCGCCGTGCACATGGCGACGGTGGCCAGTTCGCGGGACTTCAGGTCGAGCCCGGAGCGCGAGTAGATGTCTCCGAAGGCGAACTCGACGATGTAGCGCGTCAGATCGGGCGCGATGTCCCGCATCGAGGCGACGACCTGTTCACCGGCGTGCCCGTCCACCTCCGCGAGCCTGGCGAGCCCGCGCTGGTACCGGTCGCCCTCGGGCGGCGCCGTGTCCACCGGCGGCGCCTCGGTGCCGGGGCGGCTCTCGAACACCTCGCGGGCGGCGGCGATGGCGTTCAGCGCGGCGGGGAAACCCGCGTACACGGCCGTGTGGATGAGGAGCTCCACGATCTCGGCCGGGCTCACCCCGACGTTGAGCGCGCCGTCGATGTGGAAGCGCAGCTGGGGAGCGGCGTTGCCCATCGCGGCGAGCGCGCCGACCGTGGCGATCTGCCGCTGGCGCAGCGTGAGTCCGGGGCGCGCGAGGAGGTCGCCGTATGCGAAGGCGACGGTCATCCGGCCGAGGCCGGGCGCGATGTCGGCCAGGCTGTCCAGGACGGCCGGGTGTTCCTGTCCGCCGATGGTGCGCAGCAGTGCGAGCCCGCGCTCGAACCGCTCGTCGGTCGTCTCGGTGCCGTCCGCGGCGATGGCGTGGCCCGTTGCGTTCTTCATGTGGTCTGCGCTGTTCATGTCTCAGACGCTACGAGTTGGAGCGTGCTCTAACGCAAGCGGCCGTGCGCACCCGGAGTGTGGCCGAAGGCCCGGCGGAACACGTCGATGAACGCGCTGGTGGAGGACCAGCCGCAGCGCTGGGCCACGGTGGTCACCGGGAGGTCGTCGGCGAGCAGGTGCAGCGCGTGGTAGAGCCGCAGCCGGGTGCGCCACTGCGGGAACGTCATGCCGAGGTCCGCGCGGAACAGCCGGGTCAGGGTGCGTTCGCTCGCGCCGGCCCGCGCGCCCAGTTCCGCGAGCCCGCGCCGGTCGGCGGGGTCGGCCCACAGCATCGCGCAGACCGCGACGAGCCGGGGATCGCTCGGCGCGGGCAGGTGGACGGGCCACTGGGGCGCGGCTCGGACCTGGTCGAGCAGGACGGCGCGCAGCCGCTCCCCCTCGGGGCTGCGCTCGTCGGGCGCGCGCGTGTGGGCGAGGAGGAGCTCGCGCAAGAGCGGACCGACCGTCAGGACGGTGGGCGCGTCGCGGCCCAGCGGGTCCTCGTGGGCCGCGATCCCCACCAGGTGCAGCTCGACCCCGCCGTGCGCCCGGTGGGAGTGCACGGTGCCGGCGGGCACCCAGATCGCGCGCGTGGCGGGGGCCACCCAGGTCCCGGATCCGGTCGTGACGGCCAGGACGCCGCGGCTCGCGTGGATCAGCTGGTGATCGTCGTGCCGGTGCGCGTCGATGCTGTCCCCGGGGGCCATCTGTTGGGCGCGGGTGGGAGCGGCGGGCGTGTGGCGGATGTTCGGCATCATGTGGCAATTTATCGGAAGCGCGACAGGAGCGGCCCCGGCCATGATCGAACGGTGCCGAACAGACGAGACGAACGGATGGGCCGGGGCCGCCCGGCGGGCCGAGTTCGACCGACGGGCCGGTGCCGCCCCACGGGCCGGGGGGATCCGATGGGCCAGGGGGATCCTGCTGGGCGGGGTGATGCGTCCGAACGGGCCGAGCCGACCACGCGGGACGAGCCGACAGGGCGGAGCGATCCGACTGGGCACAACGGTCCGACCGTGCGGGACGAGCCGACCGTGCGGGACGAGCCGGCACGGCAGGGAGTGCCCACGCGGGGTGCGCCGCGGGGACAGGGCCGTGAGGGCGGGCGGTGGCGGGCGCGGGGCCGGGGCGGCGGGCCGCTGACGCGGCCGGTGTTCCTGCTGGCCGTGGGGCACGCCTGCGTCGATGTGTACCAGGGGGCCGTGGCGGCCCTCGTGCCGTTCTTCGTCGCCGAGCGCGGGTATTCCTACGCGGCGGCCTCCGGCATCGTACTCGCCGCTTCCCTGCTCTCCTCCGTCGTCCAGCCACTGTTCGGGGCGCTCGCCGACCGGTGGGCGATGCCATGGCTGCTGCCGGTGAGCACGGCGGTGGCCGGCATCGGCGTCGCGCTGAGCGCAAGCGGTGGCACGTATGCCATGACGCTGGCAATGGTCGCCGTCTCCGGGGCGGGTGTGGCCGCCTACCATCCCGAGTCCGCCCGGGTGGCCCGCGTGGCGAGCGCCGGGAGCCACACCGCGATGGGCTGGTTCTCGCTCGGGGGCAATCTCGGCTTCGCGGCCGCCCCGCTGCTGGTCGCCGCGGTGGTGGGGGCCGGCGGCCTGCGTGCCGCGCCGCTGCTCGTGGTGCCGGCCGCGCTCGGCAGCGTGCTGTGTGTGCTCGCGCTGCGCGCGACCCGGATGCCCGGACGGGCCGGGGCGCGGGTGGTGAGCGGGGCCGTGCGGGACGACGGCGCCTCGTTCCTCAAACTGTCCCTGGTCGTCGTCTGCCGCTCCCTGGTCTTCGTGGGGTTGAGCGCGTTCATCGCGCTGTACGCCCGCGAGCGGGTCGGCGGCGGTGAAGTGGCGGGCTCGGCGGCCCTGTTCGTGCTGTACGCGGGCGGCGCGGCGGGCACGGTCGTGGGCGGCGGGCTCGCCGCGCGCTGGGGCCGGGTGCGGGTGGTGGGGTGGTCGTACGCGGCCGCGGTGCCCGCCGTCGCCGGGGTGGTGTTCGTGCCCGGCCCCGCCTTCTACCTCTTCGTCGCGCTGACGTCGGCCGCGCTCTACGTGCCGTTCTCACTCCAGGTGACGCTGGGGCAGGACTATCTGCCCACCCGGATCGGCACCGCGAGCGGCGTGACCCTGGGCCTGACGGTGAGCGTGGGCGGGCTTGCCGGTCCGCTGATCGGGGCCGCGGCCGACGCAACGTCGCTGCAGGCCGCCCTCGCCCCGCTGATCTCCCTCCCCGCCCTGGCGTGGCTCCTCGCCCGAGCCCTGCCGGAGCCAACAGGGCCGGAGGTGGCGGGGCCGGAGCCCGCGGCAGCGGAGGCCGCTCCCCCAGGGCCGGATGCGACAGAGGCCTCGCCCGAAGGGGCCGAAGGGGTCGGGCCCGACGCGGCGCCGTTGGAGGCACGAGGCGGGTGAGGCCCCTCGGGCAAACCCGACCCACAGGGCTGGGCGAGACACACCTGCCCCTAGGGGGTCCGCCGCGCCCGGGTCGCCGTGGCTCCCGCGGCGAGGGCGGCCGTCGCGGTGCGGGCTCGCTGGGCGAGCTCGTCCTGCGCTTCGGCCGGGCTGTAGACGGTGAGCGCCCGGTCCTCCTTGTCGAGGACGAGAGCGTCGGGTGCGGGCGCCGTCTCGCCGTCGTACGCAAGGGAGTTGACGCTTTCGAGGCCGGTCAGGCGGACCGAGCGGACGCGTTCCGCGCGGTAGACGTGCGAGCGCCGCAGCGCGCCGGCCAGGGCGGAGACGACGAGACGGACCCGGGCCAGCGGCACCTCGGCGTCGACGGTGCGCAGGTCGAGCAGGCCCTCGTCCAGGCGGGGCCGGTAGGAGGGGGCGAGTCCGTCGGGCCGGTAGTGGCCGTTGCCCGCGAACAGGAGCCACAGCACCCGCGGGCGGCCGTCGACGCGCAGGTGCAGGGGGGTTGCGGTGCGCAGCACGCGGAGGAGCGCGATGGCGCCCGCCGGCCACTTGCCGATGCGGTCTTCCAGGCCCTCGCGCACCCGTACCAGGTCCGGGTAGAAGCCGACGCTGAAGGTGTTGAGAAAGGCCGCGACGTTCTGGCCGCCGCCGTCGTGCACCCGGGCCAGGTCGACGCGGATCGCCTCTCCGTGTTCGAGGGCGTGGACGGTGTCCTCGAAGGCGGCGACGCCGGCGTCGAGCGCGAAGTGGTTGAGGGTGCCGCCGGGGAACACCGCCACGGGGAGCCCGGCGCGTGCGGCCCGTTCGCAGGCTGCGTTCACGGTGCCGTCGCCGCCGCACACCCCGAGCACTCCGGCGAGCCGGCCCGCTCGGGCGACGGCCTCGTCGAGGAGTTCGCCCAGGTCCTCGCCGGGGCCGAGTTCGACGATCTCGGCCTCGGGCAGCAGCAGCCGCAGATGGTCCTGCGCGGGCAGCCGGCCCGGAACTCCCTTGCCGGAGCCGCCGTTGACGACCACCACGAGGCCCTGCCCGCGCCGCACCGTGGGCGCCGCGGCACGGGTGTGCAGCGGATGGACTGGCTGCGGCCGGGGCGGCCACCAGTAGCAGGTGGCGGCCGCGGCGGCCACGCCGAGCACGCAGCCGGCGAGCACATCGCCCGGGTAGTGGACGCCGACGTAGACGCGGGAGAACGCCACGGCCGCGGCGGCCGGCGCGACCAGGGCCCCGTACCGGGTGGATTCCAGGGCCACCCCGGCCGCGAAGGCGGCGGCCGACGCGGAGTGCCCGGAGGGGAAGGAGGAGGTGCGCGGCGCCTTGGCCAGGCGGCGCACCAGCGGGACGGTGTCCACGACCGGACGCCCGCGCCGGGTGGCGTACTTGGCGACGGTGTTGGTGGTGAGCGAGGCCAGCGCGAGGGCGCCCACCCCGCGCCGCGCGGCCCGTCGGGCGGTGGGCCCCCCGGCCGCGGCGAGCACCGCGGCGGTCGCGAACCACAGCCGCCCGTGGTTGGCGGCGCGGCTCAGGCGGGGCAGCACCTGGTCCGCGCCGGGCAGCCGTGCGCCGGCCACCCGCTCGAACCAGCGACGGTCGATCGTGCCCATCCGTGACATCGGTGCCATGTGCCCTGCCTAGCCGGGACGGCGGCGGTGCGCCTGCCGGGTTCGGCCGGACGGGCGCCGGCTCAGCGGGACCGGCCGGGCCCGAGGGCGGCGAGGAGCGTCGGCAGATGGCTGTGGTCGATGTCCTTGACGGCGGTGACCAAGGTGAGGGTGCCGTCCTCGGCGAGGCCTCGCAGCCGCTCGACGGCGCCGCTCGGACCGGGCTCGGCCAGTTCGGCCTCGTACCGCTCCTGGAACTCGGCGAAGCGGGCGCGGTCCTCGTGGTACCAGCGGCGCAGTTCCGTCGAGGGGGTGACGTCCTTGGGCCACTCGTCGACGGCGGCGCGTTCCTTGGACAGCCCCCTGGGCCAGAGGCGGTCGACGAGGACGCGTACGCCGTCGGCGTCCTCGGGCGGGTCGTAGACGCGGCGGACCCGCGGTGTGTGCTGTGCCGGCATGGGGTGCCTCCCGGGTGTCGCCGCCGTCTCAGACGCCGACGGTCTCCTCGATCTCCTCTTCCTCCGCGGCGTCCCGCGTGGCCCGCCCGGCCGCCTGCCCGGTTTCGCCGGCCGGGGCGGGCGCCGTGGCGGGCGCGGGTGCCGCGGGGGTGGCGGCCGGGGCGCGGCGGCGTTCGACCGCTCCCGCGACCATCATCACGGCGAGGCCGAGAACCAGCCAGGCGGCGAGCACCCACACGTTGCGGGCGAGGCCGTGCCCGCCGAAGTAGACCAGGTCGCGGATGCCCTCGACGAGGCCCGCGCCGTTCCAGAAGGCGTGCAGTCCGCCGAAGAAGCCGTCCTGGAGTTCGGGCCGGAACAGACCGCCCGAGCTGGTGAAGTTGAGCATCACGAAGAGCACCATCACGGCGAGTGTGGTCCAGCGCTTGAGGAAGGTGTGGAGTCCGGCGCCGAGGAAGAGGATGCCCGCCGAGTACAGCCAGGACATCGCCCATACGCCCCACAGGCCGTGGTCGACCAGGTGGAACAGCGGTCCGGCGAAGGCGGCGCCGATCAGGGAGACCACGAACGAGACCCCGGCCACCAGGCAGGCCCGCGTGCGCGACGGCAGTCCCGCACCGGCCGCGCCGAGCACGGCCACGGAGGCGTAGGAGCCGATGCTCACCGCGATGAGCAGGAAGAAGATGCCCGAGCCCGTGGGGTCGCCGGAGACCGGCGGCACGACGTCGGTGATCTTCAGGGGTGCGCCCTGTGCGGCGGCCACCGGGGTGAAGACCTTCTCGACGGCGGTGGCGCTCATGTCGGAACCCGCCGAGGCGACGATCAGTTCGGGCGCCCTGGCGTCCGGGACGTAGGCGCCGGAGATGTTCCGGGACGTCAGCTCGTCCACGGCGGCGGCGCGGTCGGGCAGCGTACGGACGTCGAGCGCGTCGCCCGCCTTGTCCTTCACCGTCTGCGCGAACACCTTCGCCTCGGGGCCCGCGCCGACGACCGCGACCGGCAGGTGGTGCGGCTCGGGGGTGGCGAACGCGCCGAGATAGGCGAGCCCCATGCCGAGGCACATCAGCAGGGGGGTGATCAGATGTGTGAGGACGTGTCGCAGCGCGGGCTGCGACGGTGCCGTACGCACGTCGCCCGACGCGCCGGGGCGGCCGGCCTTGTGACCTCCGGACATCAGCGGACCCTTCTGACCGGGTGCGGGACCGGGACCCGGCCACCACCCGATGGTTGGCTTTTACAACTTCTATCAGTTGTACTGTACAAGCATTTCCACCGGAACGCCACCTCGGTGGCGACGCGGCCCCGGCCGCGTTGAGATGGCTCCATGAACCGCCAGGGCGCCCCGCGATGAACCGCCAGGGCGCCCCGTGGTGGGCCGAACTGCCCCCGGCCGCCGGTGGCGCCGTCATGGCCACCGCGATCATCTCCATCGGGCTGCACCTGACGGGCCACGAAATCCTTTCGCGGGCGTGGCTCGTCATCGCCGCGCTGCTGTGGGTGCTGCTCGCCTGGGACTTCGCGCGGCGGCTCCTGGGAAACCGGGCCCGCTGGTCCGGCGAGGCGGACACACCGCCCGCCCTGACCGCCGTCGCCGCGACCACGGTGCTCGGCACCCGCCTGAGCGCGCTCGGCCTGACGGAAACGGCCCTGGCACTGCTCGCCCTCGCCGCCGCGATCTGGCCGGGGCTCCTGTTCGCGGTCGTACGCCACTGGCACCGGCGGATGCCCGGGGCCGCCTTCCTGGTGTGCGTCGCCACGCAGGGGCTCGCGGTCCTGGCCGCGACGCTCTCCCTGACCGCCACGGGCGCCTGGCTCGCGCGGGCCGCCCTGGCCGCACTCGTCCTCGGGCTCTTCCTCTACGGGGAGGCGCTGGTCCGGTTCGATGTCCGCGAGGTGTACGCCGGCGCGGGCGACCAGTGGATCGGCGGTGGCGCGTTGGCGATCTCGGCGCTCGCCTCGGCGAAACTGACCGCGTCCCCGCTGTGGACCGGAGCCGCGCACACCGCCCTGCGCACCACCACCCTGGTCCTGCTCGCCGCCAACCTCACCGCGTGCGCGGCGCTGCTCGTCGCCGAGGTGTGCCGGCCCCGGCCGCGCTACGACATCCGGCGCTGGTCCACCGTCTTCCCGCTCGGCATGACCGCGGTGGCCGCGCTGACCGCCTCGACGGCCGCCGGGGTCCACTGGCTGCGCACGCTCGGCGAGATCATCCTGTGGGCCGCCGTCGCGGCCTGGCTGCTCACGCTCGCCGGGTTCGCGCGCCGAAGGAGCCGCTCGCGGGCAGAGCCGCACCCCGGGCCGGGCGGCCCCTAGTTCCTGTCCGACCAAGGTTCTCGGGTAGTTCCTGTCCGACCAAGGTTCTCGGGCAAGGGCTCTCGGGCAAAGGTTCTCGGGTGGGTTCGCCGCGCCGGAAGACGAGCGGGGCGAGGTCGACTGCGGCCCCGTAGCGGGAGCTCGGCCGGCTCGCTCTCGTGGAAACGGTGGGCCGGGAGCCACCACGGGCCACCACCAGTCACGACGGGAATCGGCCAACTGTGGCCGAAGAATCGGACGCGTACACGGTGACCCAGGTGGGGGTACGAGGATCTACCGTTCGCGTGCGGATAGTGTGTTCATGGGTTGAACGGATCTCCGTATGACCCAACTTGACCACCCTGATGGTAGGTCGTGATCCGAACTCTCGTACCCGGCCTCCTGAAAGTGGCGCTGATGAACCTGTCGACCGGCGGTAGACAGCTGCGAAGCCGGGTCGCTCTGGCAGCCCTTGTCGGCGCGGTCATCCTCGTACCGGGCCCAAGCTACGCGGCTCCCAACGACCCGAAACCTGCCGACGGCGGCCCCCTGGAAGAGATCCGCAGTCAGCTTGACGGCCTCTACCGCGAGGCAGAGGTGGCGACAGAGGCGTACGACGCCGCCAACGAGAAGGCGACCGGGCAGTCCAAGCGACTGGCGTCCCTCCAGAGCGACCTCGCCCGTACCCAGGGCCGGGCGCAGGCCCTGCACGACCTCGCGGGGGCGGCGGCCCGAGCGCAGTACCGCGGGGACTACTTCAGCTCCGCGGGCTTCCAGTTGATACTCGGTGACCATCCCGAGAACGCGCTCCCGGACGCCGCGCAGGCCGCCCGGACCCGCGACACGCTCCACAACATCTACGAGAACCAGAAGACTGCCCGCGCCGAGCTCGACCGGCAGACCGAGGCCGCGACGAAGAACCTGCGTGACCTCAAGAAGACCCTCGCCGACAAGGCCGACGCGAAGGAAAAGATCCAGAACAAGATCGCCGACGCCGAGCGGATCGAGGCGGGCCTGAAGTCCGAACAGGCCAATGGGCTGGCCCAGTTGGAGAAGCAGAAGGAGAACGAGGCCACGTCCAAGTGGCCCGGTCCCGGCGCGAACGCGGGGCCGGCCAACAAGGGTGGCACGGGCAACGGGCCTTCCGGCAACGGACCTTCGGGCGGCGCGCCGGCCGTGAGCGGCAGGGCCGGACAGGCCGTCTCCTTCGCCATGGCCCAGATCGGCAAGCCCTACGGGTGGGGTGATGTGGGCCCCTCGTCGTACGACTGCTCGGGGCTCACCTCCGTGGCATGGGCCCATGCCGGACATCCCATACCCCGTACCTCACAGGCCCAGTGGCAGGGACTGCGCCACGTCAGCCTCTCGTCCGCCCAACCCGGCGATCTGATCATCTACTTCAACGATGCCACGCACGTGGGCATGTACATCGGAGGCGGACAGATCGTCCACGCTCCTCGACCAGGACGTACGATCACGACCGCACCGGCCGCATCCATGCCGATCCTCGGCGTGGTCCGACCCGGAGGCTGAGCGGATATGCCCCACTTGCCCGTATCCCGTGACGAGGGAAATCTGCCCGCGCTCAGCGCGCAGCCGTTGATCCGCCTGGACGCGTACGTCGCCGAGGACGGATCGACCGTGGTCAACGGTCATTTGCTGACCATGGGCGGCACCAGGCCGCCCAACGAGGCGATCCTCGACGCCGTGGCGATGTTCGCCCGCACCCTGGGGGCTCCGGTGGCGGCAACGGTCGTGGACCGCACCGCGCAGCAGGTCGCTCGGGTCCGGGTGCACCCGGACGGCTCCAGCTACACGATCGCCGAGGAGGAGGACCTGCCGCCCGGCCGCGAGCGAACCGAGGCGGAGGAGCAGGCGTTCCCCCCGCTCGCCCGCGTCGAGCGGATCATCCAGCACGCGCAGCGGGAGGAGCTGCACGCGGCGTTCGTCCTGGCCAGCGCTCTGCGCGAGCACCTGACGCTGCGCCGGGGCGTGGAGGACGACCTTTCGCTCGAGGCGCGGGCGATCGAGGCCTACATGGCGTTCCTGCGCGGCGACTACACGGTCTCCACCGTGCTCGCGCTCACCGTCGCGCGCATCCGGTGCCGTACCGACCTCAGCCGGGCCGCGCCCGAGGTCGCGCGCGCCACCGCGGCTTGGCAACGACTCGAGGACGCGAGCCAAGTGGCGGCCCGAGGGCAGGAACTGCTGTACATGTGGGACCGGTTGGCCGCTGCGGGCCTGGTACAGCATCAAGCCCACCAGACCATGGCGCTCGCGGTCCGGAACCGGCTCGAACAGGGCAGCCAGTACCTGGAAGCCCCGGTGGAACGTCCGGCCGCGGCTCTCACCGCGGCCCAGGGCTCCGCCGCCCCGGAGGACACGCCGCTCAAGCGCAGCCGAAGGGGCCTGCGGCGCTTCACCAGATGGACCGGCCGGACAGCCGACTGAGGCGAACCCCGTCGGGCAGCGCCGCCTCTGCCCCGAACCGCGCATGGGTCTGCGTTCGCCCTCCCTCTATGCCCCCCCCCGGATCCGCCTGAACCCCCTGATCGCCCTGTTCCCCGCGCACGCGGGGATGGTCCCTGCGGCGGCAATGGCGGCTCGCCACGCCCCACTAACTGATCAATGGTCGGGCGGGCCCTGGGCCGCTCCCCCGCGCCGGCCCGCGCGCGCCCGGACGACCAGATCGGCGGCGGCCGCGGGCCACTGGGGGTGGGCGAAGGCGAAGCCGGCGTTCAGGAGGCGGCCGGGCACCACCCGGCGGCTCTTGAGGAGGAGTTCGGTGTCCGAGCGCAGCGCGAACGCGCCGAGTTCAGCCATCCACTTGGTGGCGGGCAGCCCCACCGGGATGCCCCGGGCGCCGCGCAGGGCGCGCATGAACGCGCGCTGCGGCAGCGGGTGGGGGGCGGCCAGGTTCACCGGTCCCGTGATGTCCTCGCGCCGCACGAGGAAGTCGACCGCCCGGACGAAGTCACGGTCGTGGATCCAGGACACGTACTGCGCCCCGCCCGCGACCGGGCCGCCGAGGCCGAGCACGGCCAGCTTCTGGAGCACGTCGAAGACGCCCGCACGGTCGGGGCTCATCACCATCGCCGAGCGCAGGGCGACCTTGCGGGTGCCCGGCGTCACGGCCTCCGCCTGAGCCGCCTCCCACGCCTTGGCGATCTCCACGCTGAACGCCCAGTAGCCCGGGACGTCCGGCTCGGAGCCGCCCAGGATCCCGGTCGCCTCGTCGTGGGCGGCGTCGAAGCGGTGCGCGTACACGGTGGCGGTGCTCATCTGGAGCCACAGCTTCGGGGGCCGCGCGGCCGCGCCGATGGCCTCGCCGACGGCTCGGGCGGAACGTACCCGCGAATCCATCATGGCCCGCAGATTCTTCTCGGTGTATCGGCAGCTCACGCTGCGGCCGGCCAGGTTGATGACGACGTCGCTGCCGTCGACCACGTCCGCCCACCCGCCGGGTGTCTCCCCGTCCCAGCCCACCTGGCGCGGACCGTGCGGCCGCCGCGTGAGGATCACGACATCATGGCCCGCGGCGGTCAGCGCCCGGTCCAGGATCGAGCCGACCTGCCCCGTGCCGCCGGGAATCACTACCTTCATGGCGCCCCCTCAGTAGGTGGAACCGATCCTATCGCAAGAACTTGAACGCGTTCAAAGTGGTGTACCGGTCACCCGCCCGGCTCGCGTGCGGTGGTCGTCGGCGCCCGCCGGGCCGAGACTGGAGAGGCAGGCCGGGCCGGACCCCGCGGCGTGCGCACCACTGGTCGCGACCCAGGAGGTAGCCGTGGTCGACAGCGAGACGTGGGGGGACGACGTCTACCAGCCCGACGGCTCCGAAGTGCAGGACGACGAAGGCATCCTGGGCGCCGAGGACACCCTCGACGACGGCCCCGCCGATCCCCTCGACACGGGCTACTCACCGCCCGAACGCCCCTGGGCGGTGGAGCGCTCCGGCGTCACGGCCACCGAGCGGCTGCGCGGCGAGAGCCTGGAGCAGCGCCTCTTCGACGAGGTCCCGGAGGTGGCCGTGGCCGACGGCGACGGCATGGGCGACACCTGGGACACCGACGGCGAGCCGCGCGACAACGAGGTCGGCGGCGCGCGCGCCGGGCGGCTCGTCGCCCCCGACGAGGGCGCACACCCCGACGAGGAGACGCGGATGCTCGCCACGGACATCGGCCTGGACGGGGCCGCCGCCTCAGCCGAAGAGGCGGCCATGCACGTCGTCGACGAGGACGACATCGAGAACCTCGACGGTTTCGAGACCACGTGAGTCCCGGATGACATCAGGAGGCCCACGAACCCCGCCGGCGACGGTGGCACGGTGAGCAGGCCGGGAGCAGGCCGGCTTCCGGAGCCCTCGGGCCTACCGGACGGTCCGGGCCTACCGGGCCTACCGGACCGCCCGGACCGTCCGGACCGCCCGGCAGCCCCCGCCCCGCACGACCCGACCCCGACCCCGCGGCGACACGCGGCGACCGACACCCCCCGGAGTCCCCATGCAGCGCGACAAGCAGCCCCCGTACCAGGCGGTCGTCTTCCGTGACCGCTCCGCCGGATTCGCCTTCCTGACCCGGTCGACCGCGACGAGCGAGGAGACCATCGACTGGGACGACGGAAACACCTACCCGGTCATCGACGTGGAGATCTCCGCCGAGAGCCACCCCTTCTACACGGGCAAGGCGCGGACGGTCGACACGGAGGGCCGGATCGCCCGCTTCGAGCGGCGCTACGAGGGCAAGGAGTGACCCGGCTCCCCGGCCGTTCATGTGCTCGCCCCTGGGCCCTGTGACCGAACGGAAGCCACCCTCACCGGGGAACACGGCCGCCTCGTGGCCCGCCGCTCCCCGGCGCAACCGCTGCCGCGCCCCGCGCACTGGCACCCTCGCGGACGTCGATCCGAGTCGTCGTGAGGAATGCCCATGCGTCACCGCATCGCCGTGTCCACCGTCGTCGGCGCGCTCTGCGGGGTCATCGCCCTCGCCCTGCCCGTCCACACGACGCGGGCCGCCCCGGCGGCCGGGCACCTCACGGTCTTCGGACACCGTGGGGCTCCGGCCCGCGCACCGGAGAACACCCTCCCCTCGGTGCGCAGCGCCGCGGCCCTCGGCGTGGACTGGGTGGAGAACGATGTGCAGCGCACCGCCGACGGAGCGCTCGTCGTCATCCACGACACCACCCTGGACCGCACCACCGACGCCGAGCAGCGCGATCCGGGGCGCTCCCCCTGGGCGGTGGGCTCGTTCACGCTCGCCGAGATCAAGAAGCTCGACGCCGGAGGCTGGTTCGCACCGCGCTTCCGCGGCGAACGCGTCCCCACCCTCCAGGAGTACCTGGCCCTGCTCGACCGCACCGGCCAGAGCCTCCTGCTCGAACTGAAGCGGCCCGACCTCTATCCGGGCATCGAGCGCCAGACCCTGGACGCCCTCGGCAGGGCCGGCTGGCTCGACGGGCCGCATCTCGCCGGCCGCCTGGTCATCCAGAGCTTCAGCGCCCCCGCACTGCGCACCACGCACCGGCTGCGCCCCACGGTGCGCACCGGCCTCCTGGGCACCCCGCCCGCCGCCCGACTGGAGCAGTACGCCGCCTACGTGGACGAGATCAACACCGAGCAGCGCGCGGTGACGTCCGAGTACGTCCACGCGGTGCACGCCCTCAAGAGCCCGCACTGGCCGAGGATGCGCGTCAACGCCTGGACCGTCGACAGCGCGGGCGCCGCCACCGCGCTGGTGAGGCTCGGCGTCGACGGCATCATCACCGACCGGCCCGACGTCATCGAGAAGGCGGCCCGCGAGCCGGGGCGCGCGTGATACTGGGGCCGTCATACTCCGCACGCCTCGCCTGGAGGTCATGGTGAACATGCTCATCAACGTGCCCGAGAGCGTCGTCGCCGACGCACTGCGCGGAATCGCCGCCGCGCATCCCTCGCTCACCGTCGACGTGGAGAACCGGGTGGTGCTGCGACGGGACGCACCCGTGGCCCGGCAGGTGGCCCTCGTGTCGGGCGGCGGGTCGGGTCACGAGCCGCTGCACGCGGGTTTCGTGGGACCGGGCATGCTCGCCGCCGCGTGTCCCGGTGAGGTGTTCACCTCACCGGTGCCGGATCAGATGGTACGGGCCGCGGCGGCCGTGGACGGGGGTGCGGGAGTCCTGTTCGTCGTCAAGAACTACACCGGCGACGTCCTCAACTTCGACATGGCGGCCGAACTCGCCGAGGACGAGGGGGTGAGCGTCGCCAAGGTCCTGGTGGACGACGATGTGGCGGTCACCGACAGCCTCTACACGGCGGGCCGGCGCGGCACCGGCGCCACCCTGTTCGTCGAGAAGATCGCCGGGGCCGCCGCCGCGGAGGGCGCCCCGCTGGAGCGGGTCGAGGCGATCGCCCGCCGGGTCAACGCGAGCGCGCGCAGCTTCGGGGTGGCACTGAGCGCCTGCGCGACCCCCGCCAAGGGCAGTCCGACCTTCGAACTCCCGCAGGGTGAGCTGGAGTTGGGGGTCGGCATTCACGGGGAGCCGGGGCGCGAGCGGCGGGCGATGATGACGTCGCGGGAGATCGCGGACTACGCCGTGCACGTCGTCCTCGACGAGCTTCGGCCGACCAGCCCGGTGCTGCTGCTCGTCAACGGGATGGGCGCCACCCCGCTCCTGGAGCTGTACGGATTCAACGCCGAGGTGCACCGGGTGCTCGCCGAACGGGGCGTGCCGGTGGCCCGTACGCTCGTCGGGAACTATGTGACCTCACTGGACATGGCGGGCTGTTCGGTGACGCTCTGTCAAGTGGACGAAGAGCTGCTCCGGTTGTGGGACGCGCCCGTCAACACGCCCGCACTGCGCTGGGGTTGCTGACCATGACGGAAGGAGAGGCCGTGCTCGACGCCGCGTTCATGTCCCGCTGGATGACCGCGACCGCCGCCGCGGTGGGCCGGGAGGAGACCCGCCTGACCGATCTCGACTCCGCGATCGGCGACGCCGACCACGGAGCCAATCTGCGGCGCGGCTTCACCGCCGTGTCGGCGACGCTCGACAAGGAGACCCCGGACACCCCCGGGGCCGTACTCGCCCTCGCCGGGCGCCAGTTGATCTCCACGGTCGGCGGCGCGTCGGGCCCGCTGTACGGGACGCTGCTGCGACGTACGGGCAAGGCGCTCGGGGACGCGGCCGAGGTCACCCGCGAGCAGCTCGCCGAGGCGCTCGGGGCCGGGGTGGCCGCGGTCGGACAGCTGGGCGGGGCGGCGGCCGGGGACAAGACGATGCTGGACGCGCTGCTGCCCGCCGTCGAGGCGCTGGGACGGTCCTTCGCGGCAGCGGCCGAGGCGGCCGAGGCCGGGGCGCTCGCGACCGTGCCGCTGCGGGCCCGCAAGGGGCGGGCCAGCTATCTCGGCGAACGGTCGGTGGGCCATCAGGACCCGGGGGCGACATCGGCGGCGCTGCTCGTCGGCGCGCTCGTGGAGGCCGCCGCGTGAGCGGGGCGAAGGGGCCGGTCGGGGTGGTGCTCGTCTCGCACAGCGCGGCGGTCGCGGCGGCGGTGGCCGACCTGGCCCGGGGCCTCGCGGGCGGCGGGGCCACCGCCCCCGTCGCCCCCGCGGGCGGCCTGCCCGACGGCGGGTTCGGCACCAGCGAGGAACTCATCGTGGCGGCGGCCGGGTCGGTGGACCGGGGCTCGGGCGTGGCCGTCCTGGCCGACCTCGGCAGCGCGGTCCTCACGGTCAAGGCGCTGCTCGCCGAGGGCGAACTCCCTTCGGGGGCACGGCTGTTGGACGCACCCTTCGTGGAGGGCGCGGTGGCCGCCGTGGTCACGGCGTCGGCCGGGGCGGATCTGGCGGCGGTGGAGGCGGCGGCCTCGGAGGCGTACGACTACCGCAAGGTGTGAGTCGTCCGGCCCCCGCGCCCCTTCCGAGCCCGCCTTCGGCTGCGGACCGTGCCCGTGTCTGGGGCGGCTCCCGCGCCCCTCAACCCGCTTTCGGCGGAGCCCCGGGTGGGAAGGGGCGGCTGGTGGGGGGTGGAGCCATCATGGAGACATGAGTGCCTTCAACGAGCTGGGCGGCACCGGCGGGCCACCGCTCCCCCCGCTGCCGGAGGACTGGACCCGGGCGCTGGCCGTCGTGGCGCACCCGGACGACATCGAGTACGGCACCGCGTCCGCCGTCGCCCGCTGGACCGCGCAGGGCAAACAGGTCGGCTATCTCCTGGCGACGCGCGGGGAGGCCGGCATCGACGCGGTGCCCCCGGACCGGGCCGCGCCCCTTCGTGAGGAGGAGGAACGGGCCGGGGCCCGCGAGGTCGGGGTCACGGAGGTCGCCTTCCTCGGACACCGGGACGGTGTCGTCGAGTACGGGACGGAGCTGCGCCGCGAGATCGTACGGGTCATGCGCAGGACCCGCCCCGAGGTCGTGCTCTCCGGCGCGTACACGGAGCGGATGATCGGCGGGCTCGTCAATCAGGCCGACCACCGCGCCGTCGGCCTCGCGGCGCTCGACGCCGCGCGGGACGCGGGGAACCGGTGGATCTTCCCCGAGCTCATGGATGAGGGCCTCGAACCATGGCCCGGCGTGCGGTTCGTCGCGTTCGCGGGGGCGGAGCGGCCCACACACGGGGTGGAGGTGACCGGTGAGCCCCTGGAGCGCGGAATCGCCTCGTTGGCGGCGCACGCCGAGTACACCAAGGGGCTCGGCGCGGAGGCGGACGCCTTCGCGCCGCGGCCGTTCCTGACCTGGCTGGCGCGCGCCGCGGGGTCGGCGATGGGCGTGGAGGCCGCGGTGCTCTTCGACGTGCACCAGCTGATCCCCGAGGGGCCCCCGCCCTGGGTATGAGCATCGGAGCGCGCGTCAGGGCGTGAGCATCAGGGTGTGAGCGGCGCCTCAGTGTTATGCAACTTGTTGCATAAGCGGGTGTGCTGGTCTACAACGGAGGCGACGACATCCCACCCGGAGGCGCCCCCATGACCGCGTACCCCCACCTGCTGAGCCCCTTGGACCTCGGGTTCACCACACTGCCCAACCGGGTGCTGATGGGCTCCATGCACGTCGGGCTCGAAGAGGCGGAGAACGGGTTCGAGCGGATGGCCGCGTTCTACGCGGAGCGGGCCCGCGGCGGGGTCGGACTCATGGTGACCGGAGGCATCGCCCCCAACGACGCGGGCCGCCCCTACCCGGGCGGTGCCCGGCTGACCACCGAGGCGGAGGCCGCGCAGCACCGGACCGTCACGGACGCGGTACACCGCGAGGGCGGCCGGATCGCGATGCAGATCCTGCACTTCGGCCGGTACGCCTACCACGAGGACCTGGTGGCGCCGAGCGCGCTCCAGGCCCCGATCAGCCCCTTCGTGCCGAACGCCCTGAGCGAGGACGAGGTCGAGCAGACCGTCGAGGACTTCGTGCGGGCGGCCGAACTCGCGCGGTCCGCCGGCTACGACGGCGTCGAGATCATGGGCTCCGAGGGCTACTTGATCAACGAGTTCGTCGCGGGTGCCACCAACCGGCGCAGCGACCGCTGGGGCGGCAGCTACGAGAACCGGATGCGTTTCCCGGTCGACATCGTGCGCCGCACGCGCGAGCGCCTCGGCTCCGACTTCATCCTGATCTACCGGCTCTCCATGCTGGACCTGGTGCCCGGCGGTTCGACGCTGGAGGAGGTCGTCACCCTCGCCCGCGCCATCGAGGCGGCCGGCGCCACGCTCATCAACACCGGCGTCGGCTGGCACGAGGCGCGCATCCCGACCATCGCGACCTCGGTGCCACGGGGCGCCTACACCTGGGTGACGAAGAAGCTGATGGGGTCGGTGTCGATCCCGCTGATCACCAGCAATCGCATCAACACCCCCGAGGTGGCGGAGCAGTTGCTGGCCGAGGGCCGCGCGGACATGGTGTCGATGGCTCGCCCCTTCCTCGCCGACCCGGAGTTCGTGGCCAAGGCGAGCGCCGGGCGCGCCGAGACCATCAACACCTGCATCGGCTGCAACCAGGCCTGCCTCGACCACACCTTCAGCGGGAAGATCACCTCCTGCCTGGTCAACCCGCGCGCCTGCCACGAGACCGAGCTGGTGCTCTCCCCCACGAAGCTGCGCAAGCGGCTCGCCGTGGTCGGCGCGGGGCCGGCCGGGCTCGCCTTCGCCGTGTCGGCGGCCGGACGCGGCCACGCCGTCACCCTCTTCGACGCGGCCGACCGCATCGGCGGCCAGCTCAACATCGCCAAGCGGGTGCCGGGCAAGGAGGAGTTCGACGAGACGCTGCGCTACTACCGCACACAGCTCGAACTGCACGGCGTGGACGTCAAGTTGAACACCGAGGTGGCTGCCGGGGACCTCACCGGCGGCGCGTACGACGAGATCGTCGTCGCGACCGGCGTCACCCCGCGCACCCCCGAGATCCCCGGCTGCGACCACCCGAGCGTGGTCACCTACCTCGACGTCCTGCGCGACGGTGCGCCGGTCGGCGAGCGCGTCGCGGTGGTCGGCGCGGGCGGCATCGGCTTCGACGTCGCCGAGTTCCTCACCGACGGCGGGGACGCGGCGAGCCTGGACGCCGAGACCTACTTCCGCCAGTGGGGCGTCGACACCACGTACGCCGAGCGCGGCGGGCTGCGCCGGCCCGAGCGGCCCAAGCCGCCGCGCCAGGTCCACCTGCTGCAGCGCAAGACCACAAAGGTCGGCGCGGGGCTCGGCAAGACGACGGGATGGATCCACCGCACCGAACTCAAGCACCGGGGCGTGACCATGGTCCCGGGCGTGCGCTACGACCGGATCGACGACGAGGGCCTGCACATCACCGTGGACGGCGAGTCGTCCGTGCTCCCCGTCGACACGGTCGTGCTGTGTGCGGGCCAGGAGTCGCGGCGCGGCCTGTACGAGGAGCTGTGCGCGGCCGGCGCGACGGTGCATCTGATCGGCGGCGCCGACGTGGCCGCCGAGCTGGACGCCAAGCGCGCCATCGACCAGGGCACCCGTCTGGCCGCGACGCTCTGACGGGCCGGGGGCACCGGGCGGGGCATGGCCGAACCTAGGATGCGGTCATGTCCCTCCCGCACGCGATCCTGACCGCACTGCTCGAAAAGCCCTCGTCGGGGCTTGAACTGACGCGCCGCTTCGACAAGTCGATCGGCTACTTCTGGTCGGCCACGCATCAGCAGATCTACCGCGAGCTGGGCAAGCTGGAGCACTCCGGATTCATCCGCGCCCTGCCGTCCGCCATGCCGGCCAGGGGGCAGAAGAAGGAGTACGAGGTGCTGCCCGCGGGCCGCTCGGAGCTCGCCCAGTGGGCGGCGGCCGGCCAGGACCCCAAGCCGATGCGGGACCCGCTGCTGCTGCGCGTGCGCGCGGCGGCCGTGATCGGCGGACGCGGTCTGCGGGCCGAACTGGAGCGTCATCTCGCGCTGCACCGGGGCCAGTTGGCGACGTATCTGGCGATCGAGACGAAGGACTTCCCGCCGGAGCGGGACGGCGAGCAGGACCGGCTGCGCCATCTGGTGCTGCGCGGCGGCATCGAACTGGAGACGTTCTGGATCGGCTGGCTCACCGAGGCGCTCGACACCCTCGGCGAGGACCCGTCGCCCGAGTGAGACCGTCGCCGGGCGCGGCGCGACCCGCCACCCCGTCTGACGTTGTATTGTACAACTGATCCGTTGGACCGGAAAGGGGATCAGCCGTGCTCAGCCGAGACCAGTCGGTCGTCACCATTCAGCGTGAGCTGACCGCGTTCGCCCGGCGTGCCCGCGCCGCCGCCGCCCGGATGCATCCGGAGCTCTCGCTCGTCTCGTTCACCCTGCTCTCGCACATGGAGGACCAGCAGGGCTGCCGGGCCACCGACCTGGCGGCCTACTACATGCTCGACAAGTCGACGATCAGCCGGCAGATCGCGGGCCTGGAGAGGCTCGGCTTCATCGAGCGGATCAGCGACCCCGACGACCAGCGCATCCAGTTGCTCCGGCTGACCCCCGCGGGCACCGCCAAGCTCGCGGAGGCGGCGGAGCTGCGCCGTCAGGCCTTCCACGAGCGGCTCGCCGACTGGGCGCCGGAGGACCTGGACCGGTTCGCCGAGTATCTGCTGCGCTACAACAGCCATGCGGAGAGCGGCGGTTGACCGGGCGACAGTCCTCGCTCCGGGACATCGGGACGTCGACGCGACGCCCCTCGATGAGGCAAGGTCTTCTGCGTGCCTTCACTGCCTCCCCAGTCGCCCGCGCCCCAGCCGTGGACCGGTCCGCCCGTCGGCCACATGATCGTCAGCGGGGACGACGCCCTCGCCCACCGGCTCGCCGGCGAACTGCGCGACGTGTACGGGGAACACGTCGTCCTCGTCGTACCCCCGGAGGCCGGGGCCGCCGCCGCGCGGATCCCGGCGAACGGCCTCACCAGGGCCTCGGCACTGTTCGGCCGGGTGTCGTCGGCGATGCTGCGGACCACGGCGCCCGGACCCGACGGGCAGGACGGCGCCCGGCTCCTGGAGGCATCGGAACCGACCGACGCGGCCCTCGTCGAGGCCGGGGTCGAACGTGCCGCGGCGCTCGCGCTGGTCCACCGCGACGACGAGACCAACATCAGGGCCGCGCTCACCGCCCGGCGCCTCAACCCCCGCGTGCGACTGGTCATCCGGCTCTACAACCGCAAACTCGGCCAGTACCTCCAGGAGTTGCTCGACCAGGCGGCGGCCCTGACGGCCCCCGGTCCGGGGCCGTCGGGCGCCGAGTCCTCGACGACCGTCCTGTCCGACGCGGACACCGCTGCGCCCGCCCTCGCCGCCACCGCGCTCGCCGGCACCAGCAAGGTCGTCCACGCCGACGGGGTACTGCTGCGGGCCGGGCAGCGGCCGCCGCCGCGGCGCGGCGAGGTCGCCGACCCGGGCCTGTGCACCCTGGCACTGCTGTCGTCGACCACCAACGACCCGGCGGGGGCGGAGGGTTCGGACCGCAGTGGCTCGGAAGGGCCACGGCTGCTGCCCGACGAACGATCACTCGACGGGGCGGGCCATCGCGGCCGGGTCGTCCTGGAGACCGTCACCTACACGGGCCCCGCCCAGTCGCCCGGCCGCCTCACCGATCTCGGCGCACCGCTCGGCCGGCTCTTCTCGCGCAGGCTCCGCTGGTCGCTCGCGGGGGTGGTCGCATCCGTGGTCGCCTTGGCCGTCGCGACCTGGCTCACCACGGGCGACGACCCGCTGCACGCCGCCTATCTGACCCTGCTCGACATCTTCGCCATCGACGATCCCGCCGTCGGCGCCCCGGTGAGCCGTCAGATCCTCCAACTCCTTTCCGGACTAACCGGGTTGCTGCTCCTGCCGGTGCTGATCGCGGCCGTCCTCGAAGGGCTCGGCACGTTCCGCAACGCCTCCGCGCTGCCCCGCCCCCCACGCGGCCTCTCGGGGCACGTGGTGCTGCTCGGCATGGGCAAGATCGGCGCCCGGGTCCTGGTGCGGCTGCGCGAGCTGAACATCCCCGTCGTCTGCGTGGAGGCCGACCCGCAGGCCCGCGGCATCGCGCTGGCCCGCCGGCTGCGGGTGCCCACGGTCATCGGCGACGTCACGCAGGAAGGCATCCTGGAGTCGGCCCGCATCCACCGCGCCCATGCCCTGCTCGCGCTGACCAGTTCGGACACCACCAACCTGGAGGCCGCGCTGTACGCCCGCTCGGTCAAGCCCGATCTGCGGGTGGTGATGCGGCTGTACGACGACGACTTCGCCACCGCCGTCTACCGCACCCTGCGGGCCGCCCACCCCCAGGCCATGACCCGCAGCCGCAGCGTCTCGCACCTGGCGGCGCCCGCGTTCGCGGGGGCCATGATGGGCCGTCAGATCCTGGGCGCCATCCCGGTGGAGCGCAAGGTACTGCTCTTCGCGGCCGTCGACGTGGCGGGCCACCCCCAGCTGGTGGGCCGCACCGTCGAGGAGGCGTTCCGCGAGGGCGCGTGGCGCGTACTCGCGCTCGACACCTCCTCCCCCGCCGACCGGGTGCCCGACCTCGGCGCCACCCGCCGCCCCGGCGACCTGGTGTGGCGCATCCCGCCGAACTACGTCCTGCGGCCCGAGGACCGGATCGTGCTGGCCGCGACCCGGCGCGGGCTCGCCGAACTCCTCGGCCGCCGGCCCTCCTCCCGCGTGGGCCGGTGACGGCACGCCGGCCTCGCGGGAGCGGATGCCGGGCGGACCCCGGAGCGAGCGGGCGTTAGGCGGGGCCCGGAGGGGGAACTCGCCCCGCATGAGTGTTTCCAAGACCAGCATCCTCGTCCTTGACTGTGCCGAGCCGGTCGAACTGGCCGAGTTCTACGCCAAGTTGCTCGGCGGTGAGATCGAGATCGGCCGCGACTCGGACTTCGTCGAGGTCATCGGCGGAAACGGCGTCCATCTGGCGATCCACCGCGACCACGGGTACGCACCGCCCAGCTGGCCGCGGCCCGAGGACTCCCAGCAGGCGCACCTGAGAATCGTGGTGGCCTACGGCGACATGGACGCCGCCGAGCGCGAGGTGATCACCCTGGGCGGGACGCCCGTCGACACCAAGGACAACAACGGGCCTCGCGACGAACGGGTCTACGCCGACCCGGCCGGCCACTCCTTCACCCTCGCCGTCTCCGCCAAGCGCGCGGAGGAGTCCCGCGGTTAGCCCCGCACCGGGGTCGCCGCGGCATCGGGGCCGGCGTGACCTGTGATCCGTGCGTGACCCGTGATCCGTGCGGGCCCGGTGATCCGTGCGGGCCCGGTCGCCGACCGGGCCCGGCGTCACCCCTCGGACGGGTCGCGGTCACGATCGCGGTAACGCCGGTGCGCGAGGGCCGGCAGCACGAACCAACAGCAGACGAACCAGCAGACCACCCCGGCCACCAGCCAGGGGGCGAGGGCGTTGTGCAGGGCGACGCGCAGGATCAGGAGCAGCGAACTCGCCACCGTGCACAGGAGCAGCACCAGACCGACCACGGTGAGCCGCGAGGCCCAGGTCACCGTCTGCGGCTTGAGTCGCTGCCCCGCCAGCATGCGGTGGAAGGAGACGGGACCGATGAGCGCGCCGGTCGTCGCCGCGCCCAGGACCACCGTCACGACGTAGATGGCCCGGTCGGTGGAGCTCAGCGAGGTGAACCGCTGCTGGAACACGACCGCGAGCAGGAACCCGAACAGGATCTGGACGCCGGTCTGCGCGACCCTCAGCTCCTGGAGCAGATCGCCCCACCTGCGATCGGCGCGTTCCTCGGCCGTCTCGTTCCGCCCCGAATCCACCATGTGCACCACCTCCCTCGCGTGCGAATACCCATACATAGCAACTGAAACCCCCTCGCCCGTGCCGCCCCGTGGCGCCGCGCCCCATGGACCCGCAGACTGGCGGCATGGGCGCACGGCGCAGCGCGGGCCTCCTGCTGTATCGCACGCGGGAGGACGGCATCGAGGTGTTGGTCGGGCACATGGGCGGCCCGTTCTTCATGGGACGTGAGACGGGCGCGTGGTCGGTGCCGAAAGGAGAGTACGGCCCGCAGGAGCGGTCCGAGGACGCGGCGCGGCGCGAGTTCGAGGAGGAGCTGGGGCTGCCGCCTCCCGAGGGCCTCCTGGTGCCGCTGGGCGACATCGTGCAGCGCGGCGGCAAGACCGTGACGGTGTGGGCGATCGAGGCCGACCTCGATCCGGCCGACGCGGTGCCGGGCACCTTCACCATGGAGTGGCCGCGCGGGTCGGGCACGGTGCGTGCGTTCCCCGAGATGGACCGCTTCGCCTGGCTCTCCCCCGACGCGGCCGCCCCCCTGCTCGTCCGGGGCCAGGAGGCCTTCCTCGACCGCCTCGTCCGGCACCTGACCGGCTAGCCGGCTCCCGCGGGGAGCCCGGCATCCCACCCTCTGGATTCATGCCTTAATTTAGTACGTGAGTTAAGACGCGTCATGCTGTCCGTCGGACGCTCGCGCACCGGTATGTTGCACGCAGGGAGGGAGCCACATGGCCACACCGAACAGAAGGACCGTCCGCGACCTGCGTCGGGACAACCGCGGCGCGGTACTGCGACGGCTGTATTTCGACGGCCCGATGAGCCGCCAGGCGCTCGGCCCCGCCACCGGGCTGAGTTCGGGCTCCATCAGCAATGTCGTCGCGGAACTCGCGGCCGACGGGCTCGTCCAGGACGCCGGGGTGGTCGACTCCGACGGCGGAAGGCCGCGCACCCTGCTCCGGGTCGCCCCGGACAGCGGCCACCTCATCGGCGTGGACGTCGGCGAGACCCGGGTCAGGGTGGAGCTGTTCGACCTCGTGCTGCGCGAACTGGCGCGCGTGGAGCTGTCGTTGGACGTCGGCGGCTACGACGTCGGCCACATCGTCGGCCACATCCGCGACGGCGTGGCCGAGGTCCTGCGCGAGAGCGGCCTCGACCCCGCCCGGCTGCTCGGCGTGGGGGTCGGCGTGCCCGGCATCGTCGACCGCAGCTCCCCCGACGGGGCCGTGGTGCACGGTCAGACCATCGGCTGGGACGCGGTGCCGCTGGAGTCCCTGCTCCGCGAGTCGCTCCACCTTCCGGACACAACGCGGTACTTCATCGAGAACGGCGCCAAGACGCTGGGCCAGGCGGAGATGTGGTTCGGCGGGGGCCGCGGGGCCACCGACGCGGTGATCGTCCTGTTCGGCTCGGGCGTCGGGGCCTGCATCGTGTCGGGCGGCGCGATCTACGGGGGCGCGCACAGCAGCGCCGCCGAATGGGGCCACACCACCGTGCACGTACGCGGACGGCGCTGCCGCTGCGGGGCGCTCGGCTGCCTGGAGGCGTACGCGGGCGCCGAGGCGGTCATCCAACGCTGGCGTGAGGCCGGGGCCGAACTGCCGCCCCGGGCGACCGAGGAGACGGCGCTCACCGCGCTGCTCACCGCCGCGTTCCCGGCGGAACAGGGTGCCGCCGCCGACGCGACGGCCTGTGCGGTCGTCGAGGAGACCGCGGAGTACCTGGGCGCGGGTCTCTCCGATCTGATCAACCTCTACAACCCGGAGCGCATCCTCATCGGCGGCTGGGCCGGGCTCCAACTCGGACCGCACATCCTGGAGTCGGTGCGCCGCCACGCGACCGCCTACGCGCTGCGCCATCCTGCCGAGCGCGTCACCATCGAGCTCGGCCGGCTCGGCCCGGACGCCGTCACCGTGGGCGCCGCCACCCTGCCGCTGGCCGGCTTCTTCACCCGTGGCGGCCACAGCGCGCCCACCACCGAACAGGAGCCCCCCGCGGAAAGGGCGGGCTGGCGCACGTCCGTGGCGGAGCGCACCGCCCGCTGACCTTCGAGGCCTTTCCCGCAGACCTTTACCGCAGGCCCTGCCCGGAGACCTCATGCGTGGATCTCTTTCGCGGATCTTCCTCGCAGATCTTTATCGGGGATCTTTATCTGGGATCTTTATCTGGGATCTTTATCGTGGATCCATCGCGAAGGCATTTCTCCGGAGATCCCCTCGGGAGGATCCTTTCTTCTTCAGAACCTTTGGAGCCGGGGAAACGCATGCCGCGCACCCCGGAATCCCAACCAGAAAACATGTTCCCATAAGTCGGGCTTTAGGAATCTATTAGGGAATGTAACCAGTTGGGATTGAGTCGCTTCCGCGACGGCCGGAGACCACGCCACCTGCGGTGTAGCCGCTTTTCGCGCCGCCAATCCCGCTATTTCAGGACTGCCCCTGGCACATGCCTCTTGTGGTGTCCGGATTCCAGGAACACGATCGGTCCTCGTCACGTCCCGTCGAGGAGGTACCGGTGAACGTTCCTGTGAACAACCAGCGAATGAGCCTGAGCCCGGACACCGCACGGCAACTCGCCACCGCCACCAAGACCGTTCCGCAAATGCGCGGGGTCACCCCGCGCTATCTGTTGCGCGCCCTGCCCTGGGTGGATATCGAATCAGGCGTCTACCGCGTCAACCGCCGTCGCTCCTTCATCCTGGGCGACGACCGGATCAGCACGTACGACGACAACGGCACCCCGCGCGTGGTGGCGGGCGACCTGCGCGAACTGCCCTATTTACGCGACGCCGAGGACGCCGCGCTCGACGAACTCGCCGCCGCCTTCGCACCGTTGACGTTCGACGCCGGCCAGGTCCTGGTCCAGGAAGGGGACCCGGCAGAGCGGCTGTGGGTGCTTGTGGAGGGCCGCGCCGAGAAGCGCGTCACCGGACGGTACGGCGAGGACGCACTGCTCGACGTGGCCGGCGACGGCCAGTTCTTCGACCTCGACGCGTGGACCCGGGGCGAACCGATGCCCTACCGCGTCAAGGCGCTCACCCCCGGCACCGCCCTGTGCGCCGACCGCGCCGCCCTCACCCAACTCACCTCCCGGGACGAGCGGTTGAGGGATGCGATGGACGCGTTCGTCGCCGGCGACGGCGTCCGGCCGGGCACGGAAGCGCCCATCGACCTGAGTTCGGGCCACGTCGGCGAGGTCGACCTGCCCGGCACCTACGTCGACTACGAGGATGCGCCGCGCGAGTACCACATGACCTTGGCCCAGACGGTGTTGCGCGTCCACACCCGTGTGGCGGACCTCTACAACGGCCCCATCGACCAGACCCGGGCCCAGGCGAACCTGACGGCGCAGGCGTTGCGGGAGCGGCAGGAGGCCGCCCTGCTCAACCACCCCGAATTCGGCCTCGTGAACAACGTGTCCGCCGGTCAGCGCGTACAGTCGCGCACCGGCTCACCGACCCCCGACGACCTCGACGAGCTGCTCGCCCGGGTGTGGAAGCAGCCGGGGTACTTCGTCGCACATCCGAGGGCGATCGCCGCGTTCGGCCGCGAGTGCACGCGCCGGGGTGTGCCGCCGGTGACCGACACCCGGTTCGGCAGCCCGCTGCTCACCTGGCGCGGGGTGCCGCTGCTGCCCTCCGACAAGATGCGGTTCTCCGGCGGCGGAGCGGTCGGCACCACGGAGATCCTGCTGATGCGCCTGGGCGAGGCGGAGCAGGGAGTGGTCGGGCTGCGTCCGGCCGCGGTCCCCGACGAGATCGAACCGGGCCTGTCCATGCGGAACATGGGCGTCGACCAGAAGGGCATCAGCTCGTACCTGATGACCGCCTACTTCAACACGGCCGTCCTGGTGGAGGACGCCATCGCGGTGCTCCAGAACGTCGAGGTGTCCACCTACCATGACTATTCCTGAGACCGCGGACCCGCGGGCGCACAGCCGCCCGGCGGACAGCCGCCCGGAGACGGGCCCGGCCGACGCCCCGGGCCGCACCCCGGATGCGTTCACGCCCGAGTCGGCCCGCAAGGACGTCCCGATCCTGCACCGTACGGTCAACGGGCATCCGCTGGTGTGGCTCGACAACGCGGCCACCACGCAGAAGCCGCGCCAGGTCATCGAGGCCGTCGCCGGCTACTACGGCACGGCGAACTCCAACATCCACCGGGGCGCACACACCATGGCGCGCGAGGCCACCGATCTCTACGAGGCGGGCCGGGCCGCCGTCGCGGACTTCCTCGGGGCGGCGTCCCCCGATTCCATCGTGTTCGTCCGCGGCACGACGGAGGCGGTGAACCTGGTCGCCCAGAGCTGGGGCCGCGGCCGCCTCGGCCCCGGCGACGACATCCTCGTACCGGCCCTCGAACACCATTCCAACATCGTTCCCTGGCAGTTGATCGCGAAGGAGACCCGGGCCCGGGTGGTGCCGGTGCCCCTCCTCGCGGACGGCCGGATCGACCAGGACGCCTACGCCGGCCTGCTCTCCTCGCGCACCCGCCTGGTGGCGCTCGGGCAGGCGTCCAACGTCCTCGGCACGGTACCGCCGGTCCGCGAGATGACCGCGCTCGCCCACCGCTACGGGGCCAGGGTTCTCGTCGACGGCGCCCAGGCCGTCGCCCACCTGCCCGTCGACGTGACCGCCCTGGACGCCGACTTCTACGCCTTCTCCGGGCACAAGCTGTACGCCCCGACGGGCATCGGCGCGCTCTATGTGAAGCCGGGCGTGCTCGGGGAGCTCCGGCCCTGGCAGGGCGGTGGCAACATGATCGACTCGGTCTCCTTCGAGCGCACCACGTTCGCCCCCGCGCCCCATCTCCTGGAAGCCGGTACCGGGCACATCGCGGGCGTGGCCGGACTGCTCGCCGCGCTGAACTGGTTCACCTCCTTCGACCTGGCCGCGGTCGCGGCGTACGAGGAGGCCCTCACGGCGTACGCGCGGAAAGCCATGGGGAACGTGCCGGGCCTGGAGATCCTGGGTCCTGAGGCACGGAGGATCGCGGTCCTGACGTTCACCATGGCGGGCCGGGATCCGGCGGATATCGCCTCGTGGCTCGACCGCGACGGCATCGCGATCCGGGCCGGCCATCACTGCGCGCAGCCCGCCCTGGCCCACTACGGCCTGGCAGCCGCCGCCCGCGCCTCGTTCGCCCTGTACAACACGCCCGAGGAGGTGGACCGGCTGGTGACGTCGCTGCTCGAACTCGACCGCTCGGCCTGACCGTCACCCGAGGGACCGGCGCCGCGTCCCGGACCGCCGGTTCGGCCCTCGGGCGCTGAAGGAATCCGGGCCGCTGCTCTTCCAGGGCCGGCTGCTCTCCTCGGGCAGCGAGGCCAAGGAGAGCAGCCGGCCCGGCAGGGGCCCGGTATTCCGACACGGCGCCCGCTTCCCTTGACATGCACGGGTCCGACCGCTGAGATGTGGTTGCTTTCGTTCGACGTCGTTCGCTTGTGCGCCAAATACCCCCACTGGAGTCGCACTTGACTACCGAACTGCACAGTTTCAGACACCGTCTCGTCGCCTTCCTGGGCACCGTCGCCCTCTTCTCGGGCGGCCTGACGGCCGCCGTGGAGGTCGCCGCCGCGCCGGAGGCGGCGGCCGTGGACAACGGTCTGGCGCGTGCCCCGCAGATGGGGTTCAACAACTGGAACTCCACGCACTGCCGGGCCGAGTTCAACGAGGCGATGGTCGAGGGCGTCGCGGACGCCTTCGTCGCCGACGGCCTCAAGGACGTCGGGTACACCTACGTCAACATCGACGACTGCTGGGCGCTGCCCGACCGTGACGCCGCCGGGAATCTCGTGCCCGACCCGGCGCGCTTCCCCCACGGCATCAAGGCCGTCGCGGACTACGTGCACGCCAAGGGGCTCAAGTTCGGCCTCTACTCCAGCGCCGGCACCAAGACCTGCGACACGCAGGGCTTCCCCGGCGGTCTCGGGCACGAGCGGCAGGACGCCGAGCTGTGGGCGTCGTGGGGTGTGGACTACCTCAAGTACGACAACTGCAACAACGGCGGCGTCGACGCCCGACAGCGCTACCGGGCGATGGGCGACGCCCTGAAGGCCACCGGCCGGCCCATCCTCTACAGCATCTGCGAGTGGGGCCAGAACCAGCCCTGGACGTGGGCGTCGGGCACCGGCAACTCGTGGCGCACCACGGGCGACATCAGCGACTCCTGGTCGAGCATGATCGGCATCGCGCACCAGAACCAGCCGCTGGCCGCCGCCGCGGGGCCGGGCGGCTGGAACGACCCGGACATGCTGGAGGTCGGCAACGGCGGCATGACCGACACCGAGTACCGCACGCACTTCAGCCTGTGGTCGCAGATGGCGGCGCCGCTCCTCATCGGGAGCGACCTGCGCGCCCCGAGCGCGGCCACCCTCGCGATCCTGAAGAACACCGACGTCATCGCCGTCGACCAGGATCCGCTCGGTCGGCAGGGCACGGTCGTGTCCAGCTCGGGCGGCCTGGTCGTGATGACCAAGCCCCTCGCGGACGGCGGCCGTTCGGTGACCCTCACCAATGAGACCGCCTCCGCCCGCACGGTCTCGACGTCGATCGGTGCCATCGGGCTCGGCGGGTCGTCCTCGTACACCCTCAAGGACCTGTGGTCCCATCGCACCAGCGTCACCACGGGCGCCATCGGCGCGTCGGTGCCCGCGCACGGCACGGTGATGTACCGGGTCACGCCGGGCCCCAGGACGTCACCGGCGCCGGGGCTCCACCAGCTCAGCGATCTGTCGTGGACATCGGCGGAGAACGGCTGGGGTCCGGTCGAACGCGACCGCAGCAACGGCGAACAGGCCACGGGCGACGGCCGGAGCCTCACCCTCAACGGCGCCGGATACACCAAGGGCCTCGGCGTCCACGCCTCGTCCACGCTGACGTACTACCTCGGCGGCACCTGCACCGCGTTCAGGGCGGACGTGGGTCTCGACGACGAGGTGGGCGCGAAGGGGTCGGTCGTCTTCCAGGTCTACCGGGACGGGGTGCCGGTCGCCGCCAGCGGCCGGGTCACCGGCGCCGACGCGGCGAGAACGATCGGCGCCGATCTGACCGGAGCCGACGAGCTGAAGCTGGTCGTGACGGACTCCGGGGACGGCATCGACTACGACCACGCCGACTGGGCGGCGCCCCACCTCACCTGTTCCTGAAGGAGGTTGACGGAACTGCCCGAAGAAGCAGACGGAGGTTGACGCCCTCGTTCGAGGGCTCACGAGGACGTCACAACGGGCCCCGCTCCTACGGCGGGGCCCGTTCGTGCGCGGCGCCTTCTCCTGCCCGCTACCTGGTGGCCACCACAAGCCGGGCGCGTGGGCTGCCGTCCGCGCGTCGGCCGAGCTCCTCGAGCGCGTACAGCTCGACGCCGAAGCCGGCGGCCGCGAGTTCCCGGCGCACGTCCGCGAGCCCGAACCCGCGGTAGTACATGACGAACGGGGGACGCCACAGCGCGTTGCGCACCCGCATCGCCGTGTCGAATCCCAGCAGGGCGAGGTGCGCCGGGCCGCCGGGCCGCGGCGGCGCCACCACCGGGAAGGCGAACCTGCCGCCGGGCCGCAGCGCGGCGTGCACCTGGGCGAAGAGGCCGGGGCGCTCCCGGGGCAGGAAGTGCCCGAACGCGCCGAAGCTGACGGCCAGATCGAACGCGGCACGCAGCGGCAGCGCGCGTGCGTCGGCCCGGATCAGCCGTGCCCTCGGGTGGGCGCGGGCGGCGACGGCCAGCATCCCGGCGCTGATGTCGACCCCGGTGACCTCCTCGCGGCACACCTCGCCAAGGACGCCGAGGCCCGCGCCGGTACCGCAGCACAGGTCGAGCCCCCGGCCGAAGGGGCCGAGCGCGTCGAGCACGGACGCCACCGGCGCGAGGACCGCCTCGGGCGTGCGGAAGGGGGTGTGGTCGAACTTGGGGGCGAGCAGGTCGTAGCCGTGCTCGACGGACGACAGCGCCTGGACGGCGAGTTCCCGGAAGGTGGGGCCCTGGGGAGCGAACATGGCTGCTCAGCATAGGGGCTCGGCTTCGGGGCGGGGCGCCGCTGCCGCTCCTGGGACGGCGCAGCCCGTGCCCCAGACCCCTGACCCCGGGCGGAGACGATCGCGGGGACGGTCCGCGCGAAGGGGCGCCGGTCGGCCACCGGGCGGGCGAACCGGCCACCGCCCGCCCCCTGCCGCGGCGCGTTTTCGCCATGTACGGTTCAATCGCGCGCCGCACGGGCGACCGTACAACGACGTTCTACGCGCGCAGACTTGGTGTCCCCACCACCTCTCCCCACCTTTGACGGAGGTACGCAGGATGCTCGGAGCCACACGTTCCGGCCGCTCGGGCCGACGGACCGCAGGCGCCCTGGCCGCGATCGGCGCGCTCGTCGTCGCCGGTGGCGCGGCCGCCGAAGCCGCCACCCCGCCGGCCGCCACGGCCCACCCGGCCGCCACCGCCCCGCACCGGGTGCTGTTCGACAACTCCAAGGCGGAGACCGCGGGCAACGCCGACTGGATCATCAGTACCAGCCAGCCGGATCCCCTGGCCCAAAACCCCTCCCCCGGCGCCGACAAGGACTGGACCGGCGCCCTGTCCTCGTGGGGCGTGGCGCTCCAGAAGAGCGGCGGCTACGCCCTCAAGACGCTGCCTTCGGGCAACACCATCACCTACGGCACGTCGTCCGCGCTCGACCTCAAGAACTTCGACACGTTCGTCCTGCCCGAGCCGAACGTCCTGCTGAGCGCCGCCGAGAAGACCGCGGTGATGCAGTTCGTGAAGAACGGCGGCGGGCTCTTCCTCATCTCCGACCACACCGGCTCCGACCGCAACAACGACGGCGCGGACGCGGTGAAGGTCATCAACGACCTGATGTCCAACAACAGTGTCGACTCCACCGACCCGTTCGGCTTCTCGGTCGACTCGCTCAACATCGCCACCGACAACCCGAGGGCCGTCAGCGACAGTTCCGACCCGGTCCTCAACGGCTCGTTCGGCAAGGTGACCGGCAGCATCATCCGCAACGGCACCACCGTGACCCTCAAGCCGGCCGACAACGCCGCCGCCAAGGGCGAGGTCTACCGCACCGGATCCTCGGGGAACACCGGCGCCTTCTTCGCCACCAGCTCCTTCGGCAGCGGCCGCGTCGCCTTCTGGGGCGACAGCTCGCCCATCGACGACGGCACGGGCCAGTCCGGCAACACCCTGTACGACGGCTGGAACGACCCCGCGGGCACCGACGCCGCGCTCGCCCTCAACGCCACCGAGTGGCTCTCCGGCGCGTCCACGGGCGGCGGCACCGGCTCGTGCACCGCGGCCCAGCTGCTCGCCAACCCCGGCTTCGAATCCGGCAGTTCGGGGTGGTCCGCGACCAGCGGCATCATCAACACGAACGCCGGCGAGCCCGCCCGCACAGGCGCCTACAAGGCCTGGCTCGGCGGCAAGGGAACCGCGCACACCGACACCCTCGCCCAGACGGTGTCGATCCCCGCGGGCTGCGCCGCCTCGCTGGGCTTCCAGCTGCACATCGACACCGCGGAGACCGGAGGCACCGCGTACGACACCCTCAAGGTCCAGGTCGTGAACGCCAGCGGCACGGTCCTCGCCACTCCCGTCACGTACTCCAACCTCAACGCCGCGAGCGGCTACGCGCAGCGCACCGTGGATCTCGGCGCCTACGCGGGGCAGACGGTGACGCTCAGGTTCACCGCGACGGAGGGCTCCAAGCTCCAGACGTCGTTCGTCCTGGACGACACCGCGCTCACGGTGAGCTGACCGCGCGCACGGCCCGCACGCCTCGCGCCGCCCGGTCCACGGTCCGGGCGGCTGCCGTCAGCCCCGCAGGCGCACGGGCAGCGCTTCGACGCCGTACACGATCGACAGCTTGCGGAAGGCGAGTTCCTCGGCCGGTACGGCCAGGCGCATGTCGGGGAAGCGGCGGACCAGGGCGGGGAAGGCAGCGCGCAGTTCCATGCGGGCGAGTTCGGCGCCGATGCAGCGGTGGATGCCGTAACCGAAGGCGAGGTGGCCGCCCGCCTTGCGCTGCGGGTCGAAGCGGGCGCCGTCCGCGGTGAACGAGGCGTCGCGGTTGGCGCCGCTGAGCGAGCAGAGAACCATGTCGCCCTTGGGAATGACCACACCAGCGACCTCGACGTCCTCGCGGGCGAAGCGCGGGAAGGCCAGCTGGACGACGGTGAGATGGCGCAGCGCCTCCTCGACGAACGTCGCGGCGGCCGCCTCGTCGTGGGCGATCCGCGCGAAGGCGTCCGGGTCCTGGAGCAGGACCAGGGAGCCGAGCGCCAGCATGCTCGCGGTGGTCTCGAACCCGCCGGTCAGGACGCCGTCGGCGAGCCCGGCGAGTTCGTCGTCGCCGACGCTGTCGCCGTGCTCCTTGACGATCATGCCGATGAGGCCGTCGCCCGGGTTCTCGCGCTGCTGCTTGACGACGTCCCGGAAGTAGGACAGCGAGGCGGACATCGCGCCGAGGGGCGCGGTCGCCCCGGCGAACAGGTCGAAGCGTTCCATGGCGAGCTGCTGGAAGTCGTGGCGGTCCTCGTAGGGCACGCCGAGCAGCTCGCATATGGTCAGGGAGGGTATGGGAAGCGCGAACGCCTCGACCAGGTCGACCGTGCCGCCCGCCGCCTCCATCGCGTCGAGCCGCTCCTCGACGAGGGCGTCGATGCGCGGGGTCAGGCGGCGCAGCCTGCGCATGGTGAACTCGGGCGTCAGGATGCGGCGCAGCCGGGTGTGCACCGGCGGATCGCTGAATCCGAGCCCGCCGGGATGCTGCTCCTCCACGACACCCGCGTTGCCCGCGAGGTGGGTGAAGTCGTTGCTGAATCCGTCGGCGGAGCCGAGGACGGCCTTGACGGCGTCGTGTCCCGTCACCACCCAGGCGTCCATGCCGAACGGCAGCGGGACCTTGCTGACCGGCTCGTCGGCCTGGCGCGCGGTGAGCTCGGGGACCGGGTCGAGTCCGTCACGGCGCAGCGGCATGAGCAGCGCGTCGGGCAGCAGCGAGATCGTGGCCGGCCCGATACCGCGCTTCTGGATCCTGGCAAGGTAGGTACGCCCGAGCCACATCGTGACTCGGGAACGGAGATTTACCCTCAAGTCGGACTCCAAGGACAGGTTGTGCGGCCAGGACACCGGGTACGGACCGGGTCGCTCAGGATAAGTGGCCCGGGGCCGCTCACGGTCCGCCAGGGGCGCAGCTCACATGCGGTGTGCTCCGGCGCCGGCCGCTCCGGGCCCGGTTCGACCGGTGATCGGGTGTTTGCGCGCGGGATCGCGGATGTCAACGCGCCCGTCACACACGCCGGTTTACGGTGTCGGGGCCCCGCCCCCGACTTCGGAGGAACTAGTGCGCCTGCCCACCGTCACCGCCGCTGCGACCCTCTCGCTGGCCGTCGTCGTCTCCATGGGTGCCATGGACGCGAGCGCCGCGGCCGGCCCGTCCCCGGGCGGCCGCGACGCCTGCTCCGCCTCTACGGTGCTCGACGGCTTCTCCGACGTCCTGGACAAGACGATGTTCCAGGGCACGGTGGTCGGCAATCTGTCCGGGCTCGCCGTGGACACCGACGGCAGGATCGCCGCACTGTCCGACCGCTCGCAGCTGTTCTCCCTGAAGGTGGGCGGCCACCTGGCGGCCGCGCCGGCCCGCGTCGTGCCGCTCGCGGACGAGAAGGGCGCGCCGCTCGACTCGGAGGCCGTCGTCGTGGAGCGGGACGGTACCCGTCTGATCACCTCGGAGCTCGAACCGTCCGTGCGCCGCTACGACCGCGACGGCCGTCTCCTGGGGCGGCTTCCCGTCCCGGACGCCCTGCGGGTCGCGCCGGCCGGACGCGCCATCGCCAACGCGACGTTCGAGGGTCTCGCCCTGCAGCCCGGTGGCCGCACGCTCATCGCCTCCATGGAGGCTCCTCTTGCGGGGGACGCCAAGGACGCGGCGGGGCGCACGCTCCTGCGGTTCCAGACCTGGCAACGGGGCAGCGTGAAGGGCGCGTTCCGGCTCGCCGGGCAGTACGCCTATCCCGCCGATCCGAACGCGGGCGTCTCGGAGATCACCGCGACGGGAGACGGCCGGCTGCTCGTCCTCGAGCGCGGCTTCACCGCGGGTGTCGGCAACTCGGTGCGCCTCTTCCTCGCCGACCCGCGCGGCGCGAGCGACGTGAGCGGCGTCCAGGACCTGCCGGGGCGTGCCCGCGTCGTGCGCAAGACCCTGCTGGCCGACCTGGCCGCCTGTCCGTCCCTGGGCGCGACGGCCAAGCAGCCGCAGCCCAACCCGCTGCTCGACAACATCGAGGGGCTTGCCGTCACCGGCCGCTCCCGGGACGGCCGGCTGCGGCTCCTCCTGGTCAGCGACGACAACGAGAACCCGGTGCAGACCACCCGCCTGTACGCGCTGACGGTCCGGCTGCCGCGGCACCTCTGACCCGCGCCGGGCCGCACCGCCCATGCGCCGCTGCCCCGGCCGGAACGGATCCGGCCGGGGCAGCGGCGTGCTCAACTGGGCTCCCCGCGAGGGGAGTCGGGGTCAGGCGAGGGTGGCGATGGCCTGGTTGAAGGTGGTGGAGGGGCGCATCACCTCGGTCGCCTTGGCAGCGTCCGGCTGGTAGTAGCCGCCGATCTCGACCGGCGAGCCCTGCACCGCGACGAGCTCGTCGACGATGGTGCTCTCCTGCTCCGAGAGCGTCTTGGCCAGGGCCGCGAACGCCTCCGCGAGCTGTGCGTCCTCGGTCTGCTTGGCCAGCTCCTGCGCCCAGTACAGGGCCAGGTAGAAGTGGCTGCCGCGGTTGTCGATGCCGCCGAGCTTGCGGCTGGGCGACTTGTCCTCGTTGAGGAAGGTGCCCGTGGCGCGGTCGAGGGTGTCGGCGAGGATCTGGGCGCGCGCGTTGCCCGTGGTCGTCGCGAGGTGCTCGAAGCTGACCGCGAGCGCGAGGAACTCGCCCAGGCTGTCCCAGCGCAGGTAGTTCTCCTTGACCAGCTGCTGGACGTGCTTGGGGGCGGAGCCGCCGGCGCCCGTCTCGAAGAGGCCGCCGCCGTTCATCAGCGGGACCACCGAGAGCATCTTGGCGCTGGTGCCCAGCTCCAGGATCGGGAACAGGTCGGTCAGGTAGTCGCGCAGCACGTTGCCGGTGACGGAGATCGTGTTCTCGCCGCGGCGGATGCGCTCCACGGACAGCTTGGTCGCCTCGACCGGCGTGAGGATCTGGATGTCCAGGCCCTCGGTGTCGTGCTCGCCCAGGTACTCCTTGACCTTCGCGATGAGCTGGGCGTCGTGGGCGCGGCCCTCGTCGAGCCAGAAGACGGCCGGGTCGCCGGTGGCGCGGGCCCGCGTGACGGCGAGCTTGACCCAGTCCCTGATCGGGGCGTCCTTGGTCTGGCAGGCGCGGAAGATGTCGCCCTCGGCGACGGCCTGCTCCAGGACGACGTTGCCGGCCGCGTCCACCAGGCGCACCGTGCCGGTGGCCGGGATCTCGAAGGTCTTGTCGTGCGAGCCGTACTCCTCGGCCTTCTGTGCCATGAGGCCGACGTTCGGCACGGAGCCCATCGTCGAGGGGTCGTAGGCGCCGTTGGCCCGGCAGTCCTCGATGACGGCCTGGTAGACACCGGCGTAGCTGCTGTCCGGCAGCACGGCCAGGGTGTCGGCCTCGGCTCCCGCCCGGTCCCACATGTGACCCGAGGTACGGATCATGGCGGGCATGGAGGCGTCGACGATGACGTCGGAGGGGACGTGCAGGTTGGTGATGCCGCGGTCGGAGTCGACCATGGCGAGCTCCGGGCCCTCGGCGAGTTCGGCGTCGAAGGACGCCTTGATCTCGGCGCCCTCGGGCAGCGACTCCAGGCCCTTGTAGATGCCGCCGAGGCCGTCGTTCGGGGTCAGGCCCGCGGCGGCGAACGTCTGGCCGTACTTCGCGAACGTCTTGGGGAAGAAGGCGCGCACCACGTGGCCGAAGATGATCGGGTCGGAGACCTTCATCATCGTGGCCTTCAGGTGCACCGAGAAGAGCACGTTCTCGGCCTTGGCGCGGGCGATCTGCTCCGTGAGGAACTCGCGCAGCACGGCGACGCGCAGCACGGAGGCGTCGACGACCTCACCGGTGAGGACCGGTACCGACTCGCGCAGCACCACGGTGCTGCCGTTGTCGGCGACGAGTTCGATGCGCAGCGTGTCGTCGGCGGCGATGACCGTGGACTTCTCGGTGGACCGGAAGTCGTTGGCGCCCATGGTGGCGACGTTGGTCTTCGAGTCGGAGGTCCACTTGCCCATGCGGTGCGGGTGGGCCTTGGCGTAGTTCTTGACCGACGCAGGGGCGCGGCGGTCGGAGTTGCCCTCGCGCAGGACCGGGTTGACGGCGCTGCCCTTGATCTTGTCGTAGCGCGCGCGGACGTCCTTGTCCTGGTCGCTCTTCGGGTCGTCCGGGTAGTCCGGCAGCGCGTAGCCCTGGCCCTGCAGCTCGGCGACGGCCGCCTTGAGCTGGGGGATGGAGGCCGACACGTTCGGCAGCTTGATGATGTTCGCGCCGGGCGTCTTGGCCAGCTCGCCGAGCTCGGCGAGCGCGTCGTCGATCCGCTGGCTCTCCTCGAGGAACTCGGGGAAGCTCGCGATGATGCGTCCCGCGAGCGAGATGTCACGGGTCTCCACAGTGACACCGGCGGTCGAGGCGTACGCCTGGATCACGGGCAGGAACGAGTACGTGGCCAGGGCCGGCGCCTCGTCAGTGTGGGTATAGATGATGGTCGAGTCAGTCACCGGGTGCTCCGCTCCACGTCTGCAACATTGCTCGACATCAAGATATCTCCTGATCGCCCCGGGTCATGACGGGGCCCCGGCCACGGTGACCCGGGGTGGCGGGACGGTCACGGCGGGGTGTTCGCGGGGGGTGCCCGCGGGGGCACGCAGCGCGGCCCCCGCCTCCCCCCGGGAGCCGCCGCCGGGAGCCGCCGCCGGGCCATCGGTCACGGGCGCACCGCGCGCGCTTCGAAGCGGCCCAGGCCGAGCTCGATGACGAAGGACACCTGCTGCCCCTCCGACAGGGTCCGTATCTCTCCCTCGATGTCCTCCCGGCGCACGTAGATGGCATCACGCCGGCCGAACGGCACGACGAACCCGTAGCCCTTCTCACGGTCGAAGTACTGAACGATCCCGTCGCATCGCTCGCTCATCGCCTCGCTCCTCACGTGATCGATTCTGCGGCCGGTCACGGGCTGGGGCCGGGAATGAGGAACCGGCCGGTTCCACCGGGGCCACGACGGGGCGCGGGCTCCCGCGCGGGAAGGAAGCGGGCCTGCCCGCCGAGGGGCTCCCGCCGCCCCGGAAGGGAACCGTCCGCGGTACCGGATTCCGCGGTACCGGATACCGGGCGGCGGCGCCGGCCGCCGCAGCGGGCGGGTTCCCTACTGGTAGGTATACCGTCGCGCCCCGCATTTGATGCCTCCCCTCACCGCCTGTGCCCACGGCGCGGCGGAGGGTGCCCACGGAAGGGCGCCGCCCAGCTGCGGGGACGCTCCGGGCATGGGGCAGGATGGCAGCCCGTTCCGAGGGGCGGCTCTCCGAACGAGGCTCCAGGCAGCACGATCTGACAGGTGACAAGGTGACGACACATCACATACGGCGCTCGACGGCGCCCTCCGGCCGGCCACCCCTCCCCCGGCGCCCGGAGGGTGTGCGTTGAACCGAGGCGTTGTCCTGCACGACTGGGTGGCGGCCTCCATAGCGATGGTGGCGGGCGTCGCCGCGGGGCTGCTGCTCCGCATCGTGCTGAAGTGGCTGGGCAAGCACGCGCTCAGGACGCGGTGGAGCGGGGACGACATCATCGTCGACGCGCTGCGCACCATCGCCCCGTGGGCGGCCACGGTCGCAGGCGCGGCGGCGGCCGCGGCGCAGCTGCCGCTGACCGCGCGGGTCTCGGGCATCGTCAACCACGCGCTGACCGCCCTCATCATCCTCATCACCACCCTCGCCGTGGCCCGGGTCGTCGCGGGGCTCGTGCAGTCCCTGGCGCACTCGCGGACCGGCGTCGCGGGCTCGGCCACGATCTTCGTCAACATCACGCGCGTCGTGGTGGTGGCGATGGGCATCCTGGTCGCCCTCGAAACCGTCGGCGTCTCGATAGCGCCCCTGCTCACGGCCCTCGGTGTGGGCGGCCTCGCGGTGGCCCTCGCGCTCCAGGACACCCTCGCCAACCTCTTCGCGGGGGTGCACATCCTCGCGTCCAAGACCGTTCAGCCCGGGGACTACATCCGGCTCAGCGGCGGCGAGGAGGGGTACGTCGTCGACATCAACTGGCGCAACACGGTGGTGCGCAACCTGTCGAACAACCTCGTGATCATCCCCAACGCGCGGCTCGCCCGCACCAACATGACCAACTACACGCGCCCGGAACAGGAGTTGTCGATCGTGGTGCAGGTCGGGGTCGGCTACGACAGCGACCTCGAACACGTCGAGCGGGTGACACTGGACGTCGTGGACAGCGTGATGACGGACATCACCGGGGCGCTGCCGGGGCACGAGGCCGCCGTTCGCTTCCACACGTTCGCGGATTCGCGGATCAACTTCACGGTGATCCTCGGCGTCGGTGAGTTCAGCAACCAGTACCGGATCAAGCACGAGTTCATCAAGCGGCTGCACCGTCGTTACCGCGCCGAGGGCATCTCGATACCCGCTCCGGCCCGGACCGTCTCGCTCCAGCGGGAGCAGCCCGAGGTTTCGCCGTTCCCCCACCAGCGCGAGGCCCCGCCGTCGCCGCTGCCGGACGGCCGGCACTGAAACCGGCCCCGGCCGCCCTCCCGGGGCGGTCGGGGCGGCCGGGGCAACCCGCGTGCGCGGGCCACCCGGTGCGCGGGCGGTCTCGACGACCGGGCCGGCGGCCCGGTGGTAGCGTCGTGACATGACCCCGGAAGACCTCGCCAACCTCGTGCACCTGCGCCGAGCGCGGGATCTCATCGACCGGGAGTACGCCAAGCCCCTCGACGTTCCGGCCATGGCCCGGCACGCCCTGATGTCGCCGGCCCACTTCTCCCGCCGGTTCCGTGCCGTCTACGGCGAGACGCCCTACAGCTACCTCATGACCCGCCGGATCGAGCGCGCGATGGCGCTGCTGCGGGCCGGGACGAGCGTGACCGACGCGTGCATGGCGGTCGGCTGTACGTCGCTCGGCTCGTTCAGTTCCCGGTTCACCGAAATCGTGGGCGAGACGCCGAGCTCGTACCGGGCCCGGGAGCACAGCGCCGTGGCGGCCATGCCCCCGTGCGTGGCGAAGCTGCACACCCGCCCGACGCGCACCCCCACGGGCACGGCCACGGTCCGAGCAGCGGACGGCGACGCCGCCGCCTAACGTGTGCGGCATGACCATCGCACTCCAGTACTGCCACGTCACCGTCAACGACCCGGACGAGTCGCTCGGCTTCTACCGCGACGCGCTGGGCCTTGAGGTCCGCAACGACGTGGCCTCGGGCGGTTTCCGCTGGGTGACCCTCGGCAGCGCGACCCAGCCGGGGCTCGAAATCGTCCTGTCCGAGCCGCACGCCGGCCGGTCCCAGAACGATGGGGACGCCTTGCAGGAACTCCTCGTCAAGGGCGTCCTGCCGACGCTCGTGTTCAGGACGGCCGATCTCGACGCGACCTTCGAGAAGGTACGGGCATCGGGCGCCGAGGTTCTTCAGGAGCCCATCGACCAGCCGTGGGGCCCCCGGGACTGCGCGTTCCGCGACCCCTCGGGCAACATGATCCGCATCCAGCAGCAGGCCACCCGCTAGGAGCAATGCCCGGCTGACCGTCTACGGCGGAGCGAGTGCGAGTACCCCGCTTCACCGGTGGAGCTCCTCGCACCCGCCTGGGCCGCGGTCCCACCGGGAGTGTCGTCGGCAGTGAGCTACTGGTTGAAGATGACGGAACGGACCTTGACCTCCGGGCCGGCTTTACCGCTGAGCGCCTTCAGGCCGACGCCCTCGCCCTCGCAGTCGATTTCGGGGTAGACCGTCGCGCGGCTGTTGGTCCGGTTGCGCGGGGAGTGCGCGGGCGTCGTGCCCGGCTTGGAGACCTCGTCCAGGTTGATGCAGAACCGGGCCCGCGGGTCGTGCAGCTTGTCCTCGATGGTCTTGCCGTCACGCTCGTACGTGAAGACGAACTGGCCGGTCGCGGCGCCGGCGGACGAGGCCGGCAGGGTGACGGCGAGCGCGAGGGCGCCGACGGCGGCGGCGAGGGAGGAACGAAGACGCATGGGGGCATCCTTATGCGGAGTGACAGATTCCACCCCAGTGCTCTCCATGCCGTCACGCTCTCAACGCGGGAGTGGTGTGCTGTCACCTGTCCGTGGACACCGAATCGTTTCCGTAGCAGCCGTGTGGCGGACCCTGCCCACAACGTTCACCGACCCATCGGACGGGCCCCAGGCGGTCCCGCCCGTCGGCCGCCCTCCGGCCCGGTGGCCCCGGCCCCATCGCCCGCATGCGCGGGCTGGGCAGGGGCGGTCGGGTCACGCGGCGTCGTGGAAGACGAGGCCGAGGGTGTGGCGCCGCCCGGAGCGCACGGTGCTCACCCCGTGCCGCATCGGCCCGTTCGACCAGCCGCGCCTGCTCGCGACGGGCCGGTCCCGGGTGGTGAAGATGAGGCCGTGCCCCTGGGGCAGGACGGTGGCCGAGCCGCGGGTCTGGGCGCGTGGGCGCTGCTCGGTCATCAGGAACTCGCCCCCGCTGTAGTCGACATCCGGTGCGTCCAGGCCGATGACGACCTGGAGGGGGAAGAGCATGTCGCCGAACACGTCGCGGTGCAGTGCGTTCCAGTCGCCGGGTCCGTAGCGCAGCAGGATCTGCGCCGAGCGGTCCTGACCTGCCGCGTGGCACATCGCCAGCCACTCGTCGAGGCTGTCGGGCCAAGGCGCGGGCTTACCGAGCTTCTCGGCCCAGTCGCGGGCGACGACGAGCAGACGCGGATAGAAGGCGGCCCTCAACTCGGCTACGACAGGAGGTAGTTCATGGGTGAAGTAGCGGTACTCGCCGGAGCCGAACCGGTAGCGGGCCATGTCGATGGTGGTGCGGAACCGCTCCGTGTCGTCGTACAGGGCGGTGATCTCCCGGCATTCGCCGGGCGTGAGGAGCTGCCGGGTCAACGCGTGCCCGTGCGCGTCGAGTTCGCCGGCCAGGGCGCTCCAGTCGTCGGCGGCGGGGCGGTCTCCGACGGCCGTGCGTGCGGTGGTGGTGCTCATGGTGCTGCCTCCCTTGCGGTACGGCACCCCGCGGCGGCCGTCGTACGATCGGGCGCTCGGGCGGGTGCCCGGCCACGTGCGCGGCACGCGTGAGAGGTGGGGCGTGCTGGGTGCTGTGCACCTCCACGATCCGTGTTTCCCGCGCCCATCACTGGCGCTTTTCGGACACGACGTTCCGGCGGTACGCGGACGGGGCGGGCAGCGCCGGAAAGCCGAAGGCCGCCGTGCGGGAAAGCGAAGGCCGTCGCACGGGGATCGCCCGACCGCCCGACCGCCCGACCGCTCAGTCGGGCACGTCGGACGCGGACGTGGCCGGCCGGCCGGTGCGGGACATCGAGCCCGGGGAGTGGGCCGCGACCGCGGCGAGCAGTTCTTTCTTCGACGGGTTCACCATCGGGCGCCCGGCCACCGTCACGGTGGGCACGGTCTCGTTCCCGTCCGCGACCGACCGGACGAACGCGGCCGCCTCGGGGTCCCGCCAGATGTTCACCTTGACGTAGCGCAGCGGCGTGAACAGCAGCCGCAGACGGAGTCTGATGCAGAAGGCGCACATGGGGCGCCAGTACAGGACCACGCCGCTCTGGTCGTCGGTCACGGAGCTTCCCCCCTCGTCCGCGCACACGGATCGTCTCCGTACACGCGGGCCTGTTCCGGTGTCGGTGACCAGAGCGTAGACGCCCTAGGCCGGCGGGTTGGCGTACAGGACGGCGAAGAGTCCGCCGGTCCGGGTGCCGGCCGGCGTGTGCCAGGGGCCGCGGATGTGGCCGGTCGCGCCCTCCGGGAGGGCCGACGGGCCGTCCCGCACCGACCGCAGCACCCGGCGCAGGTGGAGGACCGGGCCGTCCTGCCCGGCCGACGGCGTGGTTCCCTCCTGGTCGTCCACGGCGGCGGGGACGGCGTCGAAGGCCGGACCGTGGCCGGTGAAGGAGCGCATGACGTCCCGGTCCGGTACGTCACTGGCGTTCTGGTCCTGGGCCTGGGCCCGGCCCTAGATCAGTGCCGTCATCCGGGCGACCGCCACCGGGTCGTGGCACGCGTCGTAGGCCCAGCGCCGCCCCAGCACGCCGTGCTCCATCGTGCCGACGAGGGCAGGGGCGGCCCCTCGAGCGGAGCGCCGCGGTAGGTGAGCGGAACCAGGTAGGTGATCGCCTCGGATCCCGGGCCGTTCCCGGGGCCGTCGGTCACCACGACGAACTCGATCCCCGCCTCACCCTGCGGGTCGTCCACGCGGAAGCCGCCGGCCTTGGCCAACTCCGGGGTGCCCGTACCGCGGTACCACGGGCGCGAAGGCAGCCACGCGGCGAGCAGTTCCACCTCTGTCGGAGTCAGGACCGTTCGGTGAATGACGGCCATGCCGGGGGCCTCCCAGGGTGAGCGGTACGGGCCCCCGACACCCTGCCATCCGCGCCCCGGCCGCGCGGCCCGCACCCGTCGGCCCGGGGGCCGGCCGGCCTACCGCGCGGGGATACGGCCGCAGAGCCAGTTGCCCGGTTCCGCGGGGTCGTCGCTGATCCAGAACTGGCGCCACAGGAGGGCGAATTCCTCACGGCTGAGGTGGCCGTCGCCGTTCAGGTCGAGCAGCTCGAAGACGCCGGCCATGTCCACGGGGCGGCCGTTCCACGTCTCGACGAGGGTGCGGTGTTCGTCGGCGTCGATGCGGCCGTCGCGATTGGCGTCCACGGCGTCGAAGAGGGTGTCGGCCGTCGCGGTGACCTCGGCGACCCTGGCGGGCAACTCATCGACCAGGCCCAGGAATTCGCTCATGTCCACCGTGCCGTCGCCCTTGGTGTTCCCGGCGTCGAGCAGCGCCGCCCACCATCCCATCAGGAGCGCCTCGACCCGCTCGTGCAGCTCCGTCCCGGGGGCCACGGCCGGCATCCGCCGCCACCGGGCGACGAGCGCGGTGAAATCCTCTTCGCGGAGGCAACCGTCACCGTCCGCGTCGAACGCGGCGAACATGCCCTTGAGCTTGTGTACCTGAAACGCGCTGGCCATGCGGGGCCTCCCTCGACGCCGACCCGGCGGACAGCGGCCACTATAGGTCGGCACACCCCTTCCGCCCCACGGGCACATGTGCACGAACAAACACCTGCTCGCACCCGCCCCGACCCATGATCACGACTGCATAGGCTGCGCCCATGTCACGCGTACGCCTCGCCCTCCTGACCACGCTCGTCGGCACCGCCGCGCTCACCGCCTGTTCCTCCGGCGGCGGTTCGAGTGCGCCCTCCAGCGCGTCGGACGGCAACAAACACCTCTCCTCCCCCGCCCCGAAGCCGATCACGAAGGAGCTCTCCCAGGCCGCCATCACTCAATCCCTGCCCGGCTACGGCGAGATGACCCGCGGCTGGTCCCCGCACGGCGACAAGAAGGTCATCAAGGGCGAGTACTGCAACGTGAGGGACGCGGAGTCCGCGCCGAAGGGGTGGATCCGCGGCGGCGACGCCTCGTACGAATACAACGGGTCCACGCGCAACATGAGTTACGTGGACATCTGCCTCTTCGACACGGCCGAGAACGCACACACCTCCTACGTGGCGCGCAAGGGCACCGAGACGGCCAAGGAGCAGTCCCCCACGGCGCCCGTGGGGGACGAGAGCACGCTGGTCGTCAACCCCGGAGCGAGCGAGGACAGCGTCTATGGATACAGCCGCTCGGGCAGGGTCGTGGTGCGCGTCAGGGTCGAGGGCGGTACCGGGGACGACCCCTCGGGCGCGCAGGCCACGCTCGCCGCGACGCTGAAGCGTCTGCAGCAGCTCCAGGACGGCCGTCCGGCCACGGCGAGGGCCGTCGACGAACAGGTGGTTCCGGCGCCGTAGTCGACGTTCCCGCGGGTGGACATGCGGCACTCCGCCATTCGGCTGTGCCCTCGCTCACACCGTCGCAGCGTGCACTTCGCGGGCCCAACTCGTGGGTAATGTAGCCGTGTTGTGGCCCACCACTTCCAACCCACGGAGGACATCGTGTCCGGTTCCGTCATCCTGGCTGGGGCCCGTACCCCCACCGGTCGCCTGCTCGGGGCTCTGAAGGACTTCTCCGGTGCTCAGCTCGGAGCCATCGCGATCAGGGCGGCCCTGGAGAAGGCCGGGGTGGCTCCCGAGCAGGTGGAGTACACCATCATGGGGCAGGTGCTCACCGCGGGCGCCGGCCAGATCCCGGCCCGCCAGGCCGCGGTGGCCGCCGGCATCCCGATGAGCGTTCCGGCGCTGACCGTCAACAAGGTGTGCCTGTCCGGCATCGACTCCATCGCGCTGGCCGACCAGCTGATCAGGGCCGGCGAGTTCGACCTGGTCGTGGCGGGCGGCCAGGAGTCCATGTCGCAGGCTCCGCACGTTCTTCCCCAGTCGCGTGCCGGCTTCAAGGCCGGTGACGTGCAGATGATCGACCACATGATCCACGACGGCCTGTTCTGCCCCTTCGACCAAGTGGGCATGGGCGTCTCGACCGAGAAGTACAACAGCCGCTACGACGGGGTCACCCGCGAGAAGCAGGACGCCTTCGCCGCGGCCTCGCACCAGCGGGCCGCGGCCGCGGCGGCGGCCGGCCGGTTCGCCGAGGAGATGGCGCCGGTCACGGTCCCGCAGCGCAAGGGCGACCCGGTGGTGTGCGACACCGATGAGGGTGTGCGTCCCGACACCACCGCGGAGGTCCTGGCCAAGCTGCGGCCCGTGTACGACGCCGACGGCACCATCACGGCCGGCACCGCGTCCCAGATCTCCGACGGCGCCGCGGCCGTGGTCGTGGCGAGCAAGGCCAAGGCCGAGGAGCTCGGGCTCTCCTGGATCGCCGAGATCGGCGCCCACGGCGTGGTGGCCGGCCCGGACGCGAGCCTGCACGAACAGCCGTCGAACGCGATCAGGGCTGCGCTGACCAAGGCCAAGCTGGAGGCGTCCGACCTGGACCTGGTGGAGATCAACGAGGCGTTCTCCGCCGTCGGCATCGTCTCCACCGAGCAGTTGGGCCTCAGCCCCGACATCGTGAACGTCGACGGCGGGGCCATCGCGCTCGGCCACCCGATCGGCGCTTCCGGCGCCCGGCTCGTGGTGCATCTGGCGTACGAGCTGCGCCGTCGCGGCGGCGGTCTCGGCGCGGCGGCGCTGTGCGGCGGCGGCGGGCAGGGCGACGCGCTGCTGATCCGCGTGCCGTCCGCCTGACGGGGGCGGTGCGCCGGCGCGGCCGGTGGCCGCCGGAGCAGACGGAGTCGACAACAGGCCCTCTGGGCGCGGCCATCGCGGTCGCGGCCAGAGGGCCCTTTTCGGTGTCGCCCCAATACCCTTGCGCTGCAAGGCTATTGGGGTACCGGGTGTTACGGGGCCGGGGTGGCCCCCCGGTCCTGCGGGGCCGGCGCCGGCGCCGCGACCGCCGGCGCCGGCTTCGGCCGGAGCACGAGGAGCATGGTGCACACCACGGCCGCGCACAGGATGTTGACGGCCATCGCCCCGACATACACGTGATGGAAGGACGAGATGCCGCCGGGCGCCGGTCCCGAGGCCATGATCGAGGCGAATCCCGCGACGCCGACCGAGCCGCCGACCTGGCGGACCGTCAGGGTCATGCCGAGGCCGCCCGCGAACTTCGCGGGCGGCACCGTCCCGGCCGCGAGCGACGACAGGCAGGTGATGGCGAGGCCGAGCCCGCCGCCGCCGAGGATCGCGGCAGGAAGCCAGCCGCCCAGGAAGTTGGGCGTCGCGCCGAAGAGGCCGGAGGCCCAGATGGCGTTGCTGCCGGTGAAGGACAGCGCGCCGAGGACCGTCACCTTCACCTGGGTAGCGGGACGGGTGAGCCGCCCGGCGGCCAGGGAGCCGGCCATCGAGGAGACCGCGCCGACGCTCAGCGCCCCGGCCGCCCGGAGGACCGACCAGTGCCAGATGTCGGCGGCGAACAGCGGGGCCGCCAGCATCCACGCGAACATCGTCATGTTGAGCAGCCCGAGGCCCACGTTGGCGGTGCGGAAGACAGGGCTGCGCCACACCGACATCTCCAGGGCCGGAGCGGGGTGGCTGCGCGAACGCAGCACGGTCACCGCGACGAGCACGAGTCCGGCAAGGCCGAGTCCGACGGTGCGGACGTCCGTCCAGCCCCAGGTATCACCCTCGGTAAGGGCGCTCACCACGCCGCCGATGCCCAGGGCGAGCGCGATGCTGCCCACCGGGTCCGGCAACCGGTCCCCGGTGCCGAGCCAGCGCCGCTTCGGCAGGATCACCACGGCAGCGATCAGCATCGCGCCGCACAGCGGCAGGTTGATGTAGAACACGGAGCGCCAGCCGAAGGCGCGCAGCAGGAGGCCACCCGCGGCCGGTCCGATGACGAATGATGGGCGGGGCGCCAGGGGGAGGAACCGGCGCCGGGGCGGGGGACGTCACGGCCCGACCGCACGACAACACACCTCTGCACTCCGGTACTTGCGCACGCCTGCACGACAGCGTTCCTGCACTACGGCACCGACGCACTTCGGCAGTTCAGCACTTGCGTACTGGCAATCCTGACAGCGCGACCACCTCACGCCCGCACGGCGGCGCGTGGGTCGACGCCACTCGATCTCGGGGGAATCGGCACGGGTGCATGGGGGGGACCGACCCCGTGCGCGCGCTTGGATCCGGCACCTGGAGGCCCTCTTCGACGGGCCGCCCTTGGCGCCGACGCTTCCCGCCCCCCGGGACGGCCGGCGCTCATGGACGCGCCGTGGATCATCACGGGGGAGACATGGCTTTGACTTCTTTGAGTTCCGTCCTGATCGGCGGCGGCAGCGTGCTCGTCCGCTGCGGCGAGATACTGGTGGCGAAAGGGCACCGCGTCACCGCCGTGGTGACCGGGGACGCCACCGCGCGGGCCTGGGCGGTCAAGGCGGGCATCGCGCACCACGAACTCGCCGAAGCGGTGGCGCTCGCACCGACGCTCACCTGCGACCTCCTGCTGAGCGTCGGCAACTACGCGGTGGTGCCCGATGCGCTGCTGAACTGCGCGACGCGGGGCGCCGTCAACTACCACTACGGTCCGCTCCCCCACTACTCCGGCCTGCACACCCCGTCCTGGGCCATCGCCGAGGAGGCGCGGGAGTACGGCATCACCTGGCACCGCATGGCCGAGACGGTCGACGGCGGTGCGGTGCTCGGCCGCGTACCGGTGGTGATCAGGCCCGAGGACACCGCGCTGTCGCTCGGCCTGAAGTGCGACGAGGCGGCCGTGGCCAGTCTGGCCGCGCTGATCGACGACATCACGCAGGGCCGCGAAACGGCGACCCCGCAGGACACGGCGGCGCGGCGCTACTTCTCGCGGCACACCCAGTTCCCCGCCGAGGGGCTCATCGACTGGCGCCTGCCGGCGCAGCGCGTCGCCGCCATGGTCCGGGCCACCGACTACGGCCCGTTCGCGAGCCCGCTGGTATGGCCCAAGATCGCACTCGGCGGGCATGTCCACGCCGTCCGGGAAGCCCGCGTCGACAGGGGCGTCGCCCCGGACGATGCCACCGCCGCACCCGGCACGGTCCTCTCCTGCGACGATGCGTCGGGCCTGCGGGTGGCCACGGGCGCCGGAAGCGTCATCCTGACCCGGCTGTGCACCCTGGAGGGCGAGGAGCTGGACTGCTCAACTGCCGCAAGGACCATGGGAATTGCGCTCGGTACGGTCCTGGACGTTCCGGGCGGGGACGCGAGCGCGCGCCTCACCGACGCGGGCCTCAGGGCCTCAAGGCCGCCACCCGTTGGCGTGCCCGTCTGATCGAGGCCGGCGACCACCCCTGCCGGCTGCCCTACCCCGGACCCCGCCCGAAGACCGCGCCCGACCTCGCGGGGAGCGCGCGGCGGCCGGATCCCGTCCTCGTACGCTGTCCTGTCCCGCACCTCGGTCACGAGGACGGCCTGGACGCCTCCGCGGCGGCCGCCGCCCACCTCGCGGGCGCCCTCGCCCTCTTCCTCGGCCGGGCGGGCGGGCAGCAGGACGTCCATCTCGCGGTCGCCGCCCCCCGCAAGGGAGTTGACGCCGCACACCGCGACCTGTTCGCCGCATGGCTGCCCCTGCCGTGCCGTATCGACGCCGGCGCGACGGTCGCGGACAACCTGCGGACCGTGCGCGAGGAGTTCACCAGCGGGCAGGACCGTGGATGGATCCGCCGCGACGCGGTCGGCCGGGACGAGGCGCTCCGGGAACGCTGGGCCAGCGGCGCGCTCACACCGGACGTGCTGATCTCCTGGGGCGACCGCGATGCCGTCGAGCCCGACGGCCACCGGCCGAAGCTGGAACTGCACGTCCAGCAGGACGGATCCGAGGGCGGCGCGCTCGTCGCACTGCACCACGACGCCGCGCGCCTGTCCGCCGAGGACGTGACCCGGCTGGCCGGGCAGTTCGCCGCGTGGTGCGGCCGTCTCGCCGCGGCCGGCGAGCTGCGTCCGGCCGCCGTCGACCTGCTCGAAGCGGACGAACTCGCGCTGCTCGTAGATGAGTTCAACGACACCGGCGCCTCCGCGCCGCTTCCCGGACAGGGCCTGCCCCAGCTCTTCGAGGAGGCCGCTCGCGACCACGCCGAGGACACCGCGCTGGTGTGCGCGGACGACAGCCTGACCTACGCCGAGCTCGACACCCGCTCCGGCCGGCTCGCGCGGGAGCTGAGCGAGCGGGGCGTGGGCCGGGGCGACCTCGTGGGCGTGGCCCTGGACCGCTCGATCGACCTCGTCGTCGCCCTCCTCGCCGTCCTGAGGACGGGCGCGGCCTACGTGCCAGTCGACCCCCGGTTCCCGGCCGAGCGCATCCGCCAGATGCTCGACGACGCGGACCCCCGTCTCATCGTCACCCCCGCCGCGGTACCCACCGCCCTCGCCGCCTGGAGCACCCGCTGCGTGAGCGTCGACGCGGGCGGCGAGCGGGACGCCGGGCGCACCCTGGCGGTCGAGGTGCGCGCCGACGATCTGGCGTACGTCATCTACACCTCGGGCTCCACAGGCCGCCCCAAGGGAGTCGAGATCACCCACGGCGCCCTCACCGCCTTCCTCGCCGCCATGCGCCGGCGCCCGGGGTGCGCAGGCGACGACCGGCTCCTCGCGGTCACCACGGTGTCCTTCGACATCTCCGTACTCGAACTGTTCCTGCCGCTGCTCTGCGGCGCGACCACGGTCATCGCCCGAGCCCAGGAGACGCTCGACGCGAAGGCGCTGAGCGGGCTGCTGGAGCGGCACGCGATCACGATGATGCAGGGCACCCCCGCCACCTGGCAGCTGCTGCTCGACGGAGGCTGGCGGGGCACCCCGACGCTCAGGAAGATCCTGTGCGGCGGTGAGGCGCTCCCCCGCGATCTGGCGGACCGGCTGCTCACCACCCAGGACGGGCTCTCGGTGTGGAACATGTACGGCCCCACCGAGACCACCGTGTGGTCCACGGCCTGGGAGGTGGCGGCCCGCGCCGACGAGGACGCGATCCTCGTCGGCGGTCCGATCGACCACACCCAGGTCTACGTCCTCGACGAGAACCTCGCGCCGGTGCCGATCGGTTTCCCGGGTGAACTGTGCATCGGCGGCGCCGGGGTGGCCCGCGGCTACCGCAACGACCCCGAGCAGACGCGGCTGCGCTTCGCCGACAACCCCTTCGGTCCCGGCGCCCTGTACCGCACCGGCGACCTGGCGCGCTTCGCCGGCCCCGGCCGCCTCACCCTCATCGGACGCAACGACCGGCAGGTCAAACTGCGCGGCCACCGCATCGAACCGGCCGATGTCGAGGCGGCCGTCAGCCGCCACGAGTCGGTCCGGCGCGCCGTGGTGGTGGGCCGGGACGAGCACCTGGTCGCCTACTGCGTCCGCGAGACGTCCGGCGGCGCCGGTCCCGCCCCCGTGGACCAGGGCGCCGCCCTGGCCGAGTGGGCCGCCGCATGGGACCGCGCCTACGAATCCGGCGGCGACAGCGCTCCCTCCGAGCCCGGCGCCGACGCCACGTTCAACCTGGCGGGCTGGCGCAACAGCTACGACGGGCTCCCCTTCTCCCACGGGGAGATGCGCGACTGGCAGCAGAGCTCGGTGCGGCGCATCCTCTCCTACGCGCCGGAGAACGTCTTCGAGATCGGCTCCGGCAGCGGTCTGATGCTGTTCGGCCTGGCGCCGCACTGCCGCACCTACCACGCCGTGGACGCCTCCGCCGCGGCCGTCGACATGACCCGGCGCCACCTTGCGTCGCTGCCGCACGTGACCTGCGAACAGCGCGCCGCCCACGCCCTGCCCGAGGTGGCCGGGGGCTCCTTCGACACGGTGGTCGTCAACTCGGTGGCCCAGTACTTCCCCGATGTCGACTACCTGACCTCGGTCCTCGCCTGGGCGACCAGGGCCGTCACCAACGGGCGCGTCTTCCTCGGCGACGTACGCGACCTGTCGACGCTCGACGTCTTCCACGCCGACGTGGCCGACTTCCGTGCGGACGGCGAGAGCGGCGCCCTCACCGCCGACGAGCTGGCCCGCCGCACCGAGCGCGGGATTCGCGCGGAACGCGAACTGGTCCTCAGCCGCGACTACTTCGCGAACCTGCCCCGTTTGTTCCCGCAGATCACCCGTGTCGACATCACCCTGCGCGACGGCCGCCACGTCAACGAGATGACGCGTTACCGCTACGACGTCACCCTGCACATCGGCGAGGACGCACGGGCCGCCGCGCCGGCGACGGAGAAGGACTGGCAGGCCGGCGGCTTCGGCCCGGCCGCGCTCCGCGCCGAGCTGGACTCCGTCACCGACCGTCCGCTGCGCCTGAACAACATCCCCAACGGCCGGCTCGCCGAGGTATACGGCCGGGTCGCCCCGGCCCTGGGAGCCAAGGGCACCGACACCCGGCCGCCCACGTCCTGGACCGACCCCGCCGACCTCGCCGACGCCGCCCAGCAGGCGGGCCTGGGCATGGCGTTGCTGCCCGGCCGCTCGGGCTCCCCCTGGTACTGCGACGCCCTGTTCTGGCGGCCGGGCACGCGCCCCGACCTGAGCCCGCCCCCCGCCGGGGCCCCCGACCTCGACGTTTCCCGCCGCTACGCCAACACACCCGCCGTCGGCGAACCGCCCAGGACGCCGCTGCACCGCGTGCTGCGCCCCTGGCTGGCCGAGCGGCTGCCGGAATACATGGTCCCGGCGTTCATCGTGGAGCTGGACGCGTTCCCGCTGACCCCCAACGGCAAGATCGACGAGAAGGCCCTGCCGGACCCCGTGGTGGAGGTCGAAGCGTCCGCCAGACCCGCCACCGAGCTGGAGCGGGACATCATCGCCGTCTGGGCCGAGGTGCTCGGCCACGACCGGATCGGCGTCAACCAGAACTTCTTCGAGATCGGCGGCAACTCGCTGCGGGTCGTCCGCGTCCAGACCCGCCTCGAAGAGCTCCTCGGGCGGCCGGTCTTCGGCGCCAAGCTGTTCGAGCACTTCACCGTCAAGTCCCTGGCCGCCTATCTGGCCGGCGCGACGAATACGGGCCGGGGGGCCGTGCCCGACCGCAGGCACGCCGTCCAGGACGAACCCATCGCCGTCATCGGCATGGCCTGCCGCCTGCCCGGCGACGCCAACACCCCCGAGGAATACTGGGAATTGCTGGAGCGCGGCGGGGACGGCATCGTCGAGGTCCCCAAGGACCGCTGGGACGCCGAGGCCCTGTACGACCCCGACCCGGACGTGCCCGGCACCTCGTACTGCAGCCGGGGCGGGTTCGTCGGCCCCATCGATCTCTTCGACGCCCCCTTCTTCGGGATCTCCCCGCGCGAGGCCCGCTCCCTCGAACCCATGCAGCGCATGGTCCTGGAGACCACCTGGGAGGCGTTCGAGCGGGCCGGGTACACACTGGACCAGCTGCGCGGCAGCCAGACCGGCGCGTTCATCGGTGTGGGCAAGAGCTCGGCGTACCACGAGTACGGGCTCACCATGGCCGGCACGCTCACCGACCTCGACGGCTATGTGGGCCCGGGTTCCGCGGGCGGCACCATGTCGGGCCGGGTGTCGTACGTGTTCGGCCTCGAAGGCCCGACCCTCACCCTGGACACGGCCTGCTCCTCCTCCCTGGTCACCACCCACCTCGCGTGCAACGCGCTGCGCAACGGCGAGTGCGATCTGGCGGTGTCGGCCGGTGTGAGCCTGATGCTCACCCCCGAACTGCACGTCGAGTTCAGCCGCCTGCGCGGCATGTCGGCCGACGGCCGCTGCCGGTCGTTCTCCTCCGACACCGATGGCACGGGCTGGAGCGAGGGGTCCGCCGCGGTCGTCCTCAAGCGGCTCTCCGACGCCCAGCGCGACGGCGACCCCGTGCTGGCCGTGCTGCGCGGCACCGCCGTCAACCACGACGGCCACGCCGCCAGCCTCACCACGCCCAGCGGCCCCGCGCAGCAGCGTGTCATCCGGGCCGCCCTGGCCGCCTCCGGGCTTCAGCCGGACGACATCGACTACCTGGAGGCGCACGGCACCGGCACCAAGCTGGGCGACCCCATCGAGGGCACCGCGCTCGGCGAGGTCTTCGGCGGCAGCCACTCCCACGCGGAGCCGCTGTGGGTCGGTTCCGCCAAGTCCAACCTCGGTCACACGCAGGCCGCCGCGGGCCTGGCCGGCGTGATGAAGGTCGTGCTTGCCATGCGCCACGACACGCTTCCCAAGACCCTGCACATCGCCGAGCCCACCCCCGCCGTGGACTGGGAGGGCGCCGGCATGGCGCTGGTCCGGGACCGGCGCCCCTGGCCGGCGAAGGACGTGCCGCGCCGCGCGGGCGTCAGCTCGTTCGGCATCGGCGGCACCAACGCCCACGTGATCGTGGAGGAGCCGCCGCGGCCGGCCGGGCGAACCGCCGAGGAGACCGCGCCGGCGCCGCTGCCGCCCACCGTGCCGTTCGTCGTGTCCGGGCACAGTGACGCCGCGCTGCGCCGGCAGGCGGAGAACCTGCACCTGCACCTGGGCATGAACATCCAGGACCGCCTCGGTGACGTGGCCCGCTCGCTGGCCACCACGCGCAGTCACTTCCGCCGCCGGCTGGTGCTCCCGGTCAAGGACAAGGCCGAACTCCTCGACAAACTGGCCTCGTTCGCCCGCACCGGGGAGCTGCCCGCGGAGTCGGTGCGCACCGGGAACCATGCCGAGGAACCCCGCCTGGCCCTGCTCTTCACGGGCCAGGGCAGCCAGATGGCGGGCATGGGCAAGGACATCTACGACGTCCACCCGGTCTTCCGCGAGGCGCTGGACGGGATCGCCGCGCGCTTCACCGGCCTCGACAAACCTCTCCTGGAGGTGATGTGGGCCGCTCCGGGCAGCGCGGAGGAGGAGCTGCTGCACCGCACCGACTTCACCCAGCCCGCCCTGTTCGCCCTCCAGGTCGCGCTGTGGCGGCTGTGGGAGAGCTGGGGGGTGCGACCCGAGCTGCTGCTCGGGCACAGCATCGGCGAGCTGGCCGCCGCCCATGTGGCGGGAGTGTTCGACCTGGACGACGCGTGCCGGCTCGTCGCGGCCCGCGGTCGTCTGATGCAGGCGCTGCCCGCCCGCGACGGCGCCATGGTGTCCCTCGAAGCCACCGGCGATGAGGCGGAGGCCGCCCTCGACGCGCTCGGGCTGCGCGGGAAACTGGACGTCGCGGGGCTCAACACCCCCACCCAGACCGTGGTTTCCGGTGACACCGACGCCGTCGCGGCGATCGGCGCGCACTTCACGGAACGGGGCCGCAGGGCCAAGCGACTCACGGTGTCGCACGCCTTCCACTCGCACCACATGGACGCCATGCTCGACGAGTTCCGGGCCGTGGCGCAGGGCGTCGGCTACGGACCCGCCGTGATCCCCCTCGTCAGCAGCCTCACCGGCGAGCTCGCGGCCCCGGGCGAACTGGAGCAGCCCGGCTACTGGGTCCGCCAGGTGCGCCGGGCGGTCCGCTTCAGCGACGGGATGCGCAGCCTGCGCCGCGAGGGCGCGAACACCTTCCTCGAGCTCGGCCCGCGCCCCGTGCTCTCCGGTCTCGGCGCGGCCTGCCTGGCCGACGAGGGCCCGGTGTCGTGGGTACCGTCGTGCGCGCCGGGCAAGAACGGCGCCACGGTCGTCCAGCGGGGCCTGGCCGAGCTGCACGTGCGGGGCGTCCCGGTCGACTGGGACGGCTACTTCACGCCGTTCGGCGGGGCCCGGGTGGACCTGCCGACCTACGCCTTCCAGCGCGAGCGGTTCTGGTTCGAGCCGCCGATGTCCCGCGAGATCGGCGCCGGTCTGAACCCCACCGGGCACGCGCTGCTGGGCGGCGGGGTGGAGATCGCCGGCACCGAACTGTCGCTGTTCACCAATGTGGTGGCGGCCGATCAGCCAGTGTGGGTGCGAGAGCACCGGGTGATGGACGCCGTGCTGATGCCGGGCACGGCCTTCTTCGAGGCCATGCGGGCGGCGGGCGACGCCGCGCACGACGGCGAGTGGGACCTGTCGGACGTCGTCATCGCCTCGCCGCTGGTGCTCGCCTCCGGGGTGCCGGTGCGGATGCAGGTCACGGTGGGCCCGAGGATCGGCGAGAGCCGCCCCGTCCAGGTCTACAGCGCACCCGAAGGCGAGGACGGTGCCTGGCAGTTGCACGCCGAGGGCCGTCTCACGCCCGCGGAGCGGGCCGCCGCCGGCGCGTCGGTGACGGTGCCGCCGCCCGGCGCCGAGCCCCTCGACGCGTCCGCCCTCTACCGCGACCTGGACGCCCTCGGCTACGGCTACGGGCCGACGTTCCAGGGCATCAAGGAGGCATGGCACGTCGGCGGGGAGGTGTGGGCGAGGGCCGCGCTGCCGGAGGACGCGCAGCATTCCGCCGCCGGCTACGTTCTCCATCCCGCGCTGCTGGACTCGGCGATGCACTCGCTGCTCCTGACACAGCGGCTGCAGAACCGCACCGGCGACGACCTGTTCGTGCCGTTCGAGGCGGAGCGCCTTTCGCTGCGCGTCAAGGGCCTGTCGGAGATCTGGGTGCGGGTCGCCGCATTCGAGCTGGGTGACGGCGAGTTCTGGGCCTCGCTCGACATCCACGACGGCGACGGCGTCCCGGTCGGCCGGCTGCACCGGCTGCACGCGCGACGGGTGGACCGGGCCGTGCTGCGCCGTCTCGCCGCCGCGGGGGTGGACCGGTTCCAGTTCGATGTCGACTGGCGGCCCGCCGACACCTCCGACGTCGAACTGGGAGGCTCCTGGGGCCTGATGGCCCCGGTCGGGAACGTCGCGTGGGAGCGCGAGGTCAAGACGGTCCTCGCCCGCGCCGGCATCCAGGTCATCAAGGTCCGGGAGCTGCAGGACGCCGAGGACCTGGACGGCCTCGTGTGTCTGTGGGACTCCGACGCGGACGTGCCCGCCCAGGCCCACGCGTTCGCCGCCACGGGGCTCGCACAGCTCCAGAAAGCGGTGGACGGGGAGTTCCGCACGCCCCTGGTCTGGGTCACCCGTCGTGCGGTGGGCACCGGCGCCGACGACATGGTGTCCGGTCTGGGTGCGGGCCCGCTGTGGGGTCTGCTGCGGACCGCACGCAATGAACACCCCGAGCTGGGGCTTCGCCTGATCGACCTGGGCGAGCAGGAGGCGGACCGCGCGGCGCTGCCCGCCGCGCTGATGCTGGAAGCCGAGCCGGAGTGCGCGCTGCGGCGCGGCGAGGTGCTGGTGCCGCAGCTGCTGCGGGTGGGTTCGGCCCGCGACCTGGAGCTCCCGGCCGAGGGCCGCTGGCAGTTGGAGATCGCCGCCAAGGGCCGTCTGGACGAGCCGTTGAAGGTCACGCCGCTGCCGGAGCGGGCCCTCGCGTCGGGTGAGATCCGGGCCGAGGTGCGGGCCGCCGGGGTGAACTTCCTCGACGTCCTCAACGCCCTCGGGATGGTGGAGATCCCGGCGTTCGGCCTGGAGTTCGCGGGTGTGGTCACCGAAGTCGGCGGCAGCGTCGACCAGGTGAAGGTCGGCGACGCCGTGCTCGGCCTGGCCCGGGGCTCCTTCGCCTCCGAGGTCGTGACGGACGCGCGCCAGGTGGTGCGCATGCCCGAGCACCTCACCTTCGAGGAGGCCGCCACCATCCCGATGACCTTCCTCACCGCCTGGTACGGCCTGCACGAGCTGGGCGCGCTGCGGCCGGGCGAGCGGGTCCTGATCCACGCCGCGGCCGGCGGCGTGGGCATGGCCGCGGTGCAGCTGGCGCAGCTCCACGGCGCCGAGGTGTACGGCACCGCGAGCGAGCCCAAATGGCCGGCGCTGCGCGAACTCGGCCTGGACGACGCCCACTTGGCGTCCTCGCGCGACTTGGGGTTCGTCGAGCACTTCGCCCGGAGCGCCGGCGGCGGGGAGACCCGCGGGAGCTTCGACGTCGTCCTGAACTCCCTGGCCACCGAGTTCATCGACGCCGGCCTCGGCATGCTGGGCAGCGGCGGGAGGTTCCTGGAGATGGGCAAGATCGATGTGCGCGAGCAGGCGGCCGTCGACCGGAGCCACCCGGGTGTGACCTACACCGTCTACAACCTGCCCGAGGCGGGCCCCGACCTCATCCAGCGGATGCTGGTCTCCATCGCCGAGCTGTTCGGCCAGGGCAAGCTGGTGCCGCTGCCGCTGAGGTCCTTCCCCATGACCCACACCTCCGACGGGCTGCGCTTCATCGCCCAGGCGCGGCACGTGGGCAAGGTGGTCCTGGTCCCGGCCCGGCAGCGGCAGTTCGTGAGGGCGGACGGCGCGGTGCTCGTCACGGGTGGCGCCGGCGACCTCGGGCGGCGGGTGGCGAGGTGGCTCGCCGACACCCATGGCGTACGGGATCTGGTGCTGACCTCGCGCCGCGGGATGGAGAGCCCCGGGGCCGAGGCCCTGGTGGAGGAGCTCGCCGAGCGGGGTGTCACGGCCACGGTGGTGGCCTGCGACGCGGCCGTCCGTGAGGACGTCGCCGCGGTGATGGCGCTGTTCGGCGACGAGCGTCCGCTGCGCGGCGTGGTCCACGCGGCGGGGGTGCTGGACGACGGCGCCCTGACCGACCTCACACCGGAGCGGTTCGACGCGGTCCTCCTGCCCAAGGTGGACGGCCTGTGGCATCTGCACGAGCTGACCCAGGACATGGAGCTGGACTTCTTCATGATGTTCTCCTCCATCGCGAGCGTCCTGGGGGCGCCCGGCCAGGGCAATTACGCCGCGGCCAACGCCTTCCTCGACGCGCTCGCCCATCTGCGCCGGGCCAAGGGCCTGCCGGCCACGTCGGTGGCGTTCGGCCCCTGGGAGGGCGAGGGCATGGCCGCCGGGCTCAGCGAGTTCGACCGGGCCCGCTTCGCTCAGCTCGGCCTCGACCGGCTGGCCCCGGACGAGGGCCTCGAACTGCTGGAGCTCGCCGTCAGGAGCGGCCGCGCGCTGACCATGTCCGCCGCGCTCGACCTGAACCGCGTACAGCACTACTACGAGAGCCGCGGCGGCATTCCACCGCTGTTCCGGTCGCTGCTCAGCGCCGGCGCCGGCAAGCGTTCCGGGGCGGGCGGTGCGGCGGACCTGCGCAAGCTCCTGAGTGAGGCGGCGCCCGAGGAGTATCAGGACGTGGTGCTCGGCGTGGTGCGCGCGGAGGTGGCCAAGACGCTGGGCTTCGCCTCACCGCAGGCCGTCGACGTCAGCGTGTCGCTCCAGGACATCGGCATCGACTCGCTGACCGCGGTGCTCATGCGCAACCAGCTCGCGGACCTGACCGGGCTCGCGCTGCCCGCGAAGATCGCCTTCGACCACCCCAACCTCACCTCGCTGGGCGACTTCCTGCTGGAGAGGCTCCTGGAGGCGGGTCTCGACGCGGCGCCGGCGACGGCCACGGGCGAGCCGGCCACGGGGACGGACGATGCGGCCGGATCCCCGGGCGTCGATCTCTCCACGGCCCGCAAGGGCTGCCTCCACCCCGACCTCCGGTTCGACAACGCGGCCGCGGCGCCGGTCCGGCCGGAGTCGGTCTTCGTCACCGGCGCCACCGGGTTCGTCGGCGCCTATCTGCTGCACGAGCTGCTGGCGTCCGATGTGGTCGCCTACTGCCTGGTGCGGGCGGAGGACACCCGCCGGGGCATGGAGCGCCTTGTCGACTCGCTCGACGGCTACGGCCTGTGGAGGGAGGAGTTCGCGCCGCTCCTGAACCCGGTCGTGGGCGACCTTACGCGGCCGCTGTTCGGCCTGCCCGAAGAGGACTTCGACGAACTGGCCGACCAGGTGGACGCCATCTGCCACTCGGGCGCCCTGGTGGACTGGATGCGGCCGCTCGACGACTACACCGGGCCCAATGTGGTCGGCACGCACGAGGCGCTGCGTCTGGCCTCGCGCGGCCGCGGCAAGGCCTTCCACTTCGTGTCCACCTTCGCGACGCTCCCCAAGTACCTCGGGTACGAAGTCAGCGAGGACGACCGGGAGTTCGGCTATCTGACGTCCAAGTGGCAGGCGGAGCAGATGGTGGCCGCCGCCCGCTGGCGCGGCGCGAAGGCGTCGACGTACCGGCTGCCGTTCGTGGGCGCGTCGACCCGCACCGGGCACTTCCGGCTCGACCGGGGCGACTTCCTGCACAACCTGATCACGGGCAGCCTCGAACTCGGGAGCTTCCCGGCGCTGGACGCCGATCTCACGACGGTACTGCCGGTCGACTACCTGTGCCGGACGATCGCCGCGGCGATGACGGAGGACCTGGCGCGCATCGGCCAGGACTACGACTTCGTCAACGCGGGCGCCCCCACCTTCGACCGCTTCTTCGAGATGCTCGGCTCCGCCGCCGGCGGAGCGCAGCTCGTGCCCTTCGACCAGTGGCGCCACCGGGCGCTCGCGTTCGCCGCGGAGCACCCGACAGGTCCGCTCGCCCGGATCGCCGCCCTGGTGGACGGCCTGACGGCGCGGGGCCTTGCGGACATGTTTGCCGCGCTCCCGGTGGGCGGCGCCGTCCTCGGTGTGCGGGACTATCCGTCCCCGCCCGTGGACGAGGGCTTCGTCCGCACCTACGTGCACCGCATCACCACTTCGGACCGATCGGAGAACACCACGTCATGAGCGACGCGAGCCGTACGCCGGGCGTGGCGGTGGACGACGACGCCACCGTCACCGGCACCTACCAGAAGACCGGTACCTTCCTGCACTCCTCGGCGGCGGTGCACGCCGAGCAGCTGTCCCCCGTCCTCGACAAGTACCTTGTGGAGAAGGGGGATTGGGAGGTGCGGCTGCCTCCGAACCGGTCGCTGAACGCGAGCCGCTTCCTGCCCGAGTCGCACCCCACCCACGTTGTCCGGATGAACCTGGACGACGACCTGGCGGACAACCTGGCACGCCAGCTGCGCTGTCAGGCGGTGATCCAGGAGAGCTTCGCCGCCGCCTCGATCGGCAGCTACTTCCCGGTCTCCACCATGTTCGAGAACTGTGTGCTGTTCGTACCGTCGGCGAAGCGCTTCTACGATCTCAACCGGGACATCGTCCAGGAGCACTTCCCCGAGGTCGAGACCGCCGTCGTCAACGCGTTCACCGTGCCGGCCGAGAAGCGGCCGTACGGTACGCACGCGGCCAGCTCGATCGCCCTGCAGATCCCGTCGCTGGTGAAGAAGCAGCTCGGTTTCCCCACCGAGTACCGCAGTTTCCACACCGCGCTCACCCCGACTCCGCTCAGCCGGCAGCCCTTCGTGATCTTCGAGGAGGCCGAGCTGGAGGCACCCAACCTGCCGTACGTGTACGAGAAGATGCTGGAGTGCGGCCTGGAGGGTGAGGAGAAGGACGCCGTCGACAAGGCGCTGTACCTGTTCCTCGAAGGGAAGCTGTCCGAGATCGACCTGCCGTCGGTGCGGGACTTCCTCATGGCGATGTACTGGTCGAAGACGTACGCCGACACGCCCTCGCCCGGCTACTACTGCGACAGCCGGGTGGGCGACGCCCTGGTCTTCGACAACTACCGTGCGCACGCCGACAGTACGCTGCCCCGCACCACCAAGGACCGCCTCACCATCGACCTGCGTTGCTTCAACAAGGTGCACTACCCCAAGGGCATGACCAGCGGTCTGGACTTCATCGTGGATCCCGACCAGCGGGCCCACCAGGTCCGGCGCAAGTGGGCGTCGATCGAGTTCCTCCTGGCCACGCTCGGCTACGAGAGCGTGGAGGAGTTCCTGCGCGTGGTGTTCGGCGGGTCGCGGCGCGCGGCGGACATCGATCCGTTCGGCCTGATGACCGACCTCCAGTTCGGCATCTACAACCGGTCCGCGTACCACCTGCTCGACCAGAACCTCGACGATCACTACGAGCGGGTCGAGGCCCTGTACGACCGCATCGCGAAGGAAGGGGAGTACGTGCTGCCGGAGCGGGCCAGGCGGTGCCTGGCGGCGCTGAGCGAGCAGCCCGGCACCTGACTCCCCGCCCGCCCACGCCCTGTCAGTACCGACACCGATCGAGGAACGCGCCGTGAGCCGAACCGAATCCGTGGACGATCTCGTGGAGCGTTTCTACACGGTCGTCCGGCTGCCCCACGATCCGTTCGCGAAGGCGTTCCTCAATCGGTGCCGTTCCCACACGCTCAAGGCCTGCGGGCGGTTCTACAAGTACTTCCAGTGCGGCAGCGGCCCCACCGTCCTGCTCGTCCACGGCCTCAACACCAATCTGGGCAGCATGGTGACGATCGCCGAGGAACTCCTCGCCCAGGGCTACCGGGTGGTGCTCTTCGACGTGCCGCCGCACGGCGAGGCGCTGGGCGGCACGGCCGACCCCGCGGAGATACGGGCCGTGCTGCGCGCCCTGTACGCCAGGCTGTCCGGCCTGCACGCGGTGGTCTGCCACTCGATGGGCGGGCTGTGGGCCCTGACGGCGTGGGAGGCCGGGGTGGCCGGCCGTGCGATGGTCTCGATCTCCTCGCCGCCCTCCACCCGGTTCCTGGTCGAGCGCTTCGCCGAGATGAACGGCCTCGACGACGACCGGGTCCGGGCGGTGGCCGAGGAGATCGAGAGACGGTTCGGCGCGACGGTGTGGGAGGAGTACTCGGCGCTCTCGGCCGTCCGGACGATCGAGGAGCCCGGACTCGTCATCCATGGCACGGCCGACGATCACGTGCCCGTGGCACACGCCGTGCGCCTGCACGCGAACTGGCGGAACTCCACGCTCCAACTCGTCGAAGGAGCCGGTCATTTCGACATGGTGGAGTCGCCCGAGGTACGGAAAGTCGTCTCCGCCTACCTGCGCGGTCTTGAAGATCCGCCATCGTGAGGACACGGTCAGGAAGACACCGTCGTGAGGACGCCGTCTCGGCCGTGCAGAAAAGACCGTTCCGAAGAACCGGAACAGAACCGGAGTAAGGGGCAATCCATTGGACACCGACACCACGGAAAAGCTGCGCCGACTGGCCTTCACGCCGATGCGGACGCAGCCTCCGAACGCGACCCGGCCGATCCTGGATCAGGCCGCCAAGGAGGTCGAGGTCGTCGACGGCGGCAAGGTGGTCCATTACCTGTGGGGCGCGGGAGAGCGGCGGATCCTGCTGGTCCACGGCTGGGCGGGCAACGCGGGCCACCTGACCGTCCTGGCGCAGGCGCTCGTCCGGGCAGGCTGCGCGGTGGTCGTCGCCGACCTTCCGGGCCACGGCGAGTCCGAGGGTGCGGAGTCCTCCGTCATCCACTTCGCGCGGGCGGTCGAGGCAGCCCACGAGCGGTTCGGCCCCTTCCACGCCGTCGTCGCCCACTCCCTCGGCGCAGCGGCCACGACGCTGGCCATGTCACACGGACTCACGCCGGAGCGGGCGGTGTTCGTCAACCCCATCAGCAGTTACACGAGCCTGTGGCGCCGCTCCGGCGAGGTGATGCAGGTGACGCCCGAGGCGATCGCACTGGTCCGCGCCCGTGCGCAGGAATGGCTCGGCGTCTCCTTCGACGCCATCGAACCGGCCCTGGCCGCACCGGGGTTCACGAGCCGGCTGCTCGTCGTCCACGACGAGAACGACCCGGAGTCTCCGATCACCGACAGCGAGGCGCTGGTGGCGGCCTGGGGGCAGGCCGAGCTGATGCGGGTGCGCGACCTGGGCCACACCAAGGTGCTGCGCGACGAGGCCGTCATCCGGCGCGCCGTCGACTTCCTGACGGGCGACCCCGCCGGCGACGGCTCCGCGGACGGCGTCGGCGCGGCGGACGGCGGAGTCCCGGGCCGATGACGCCGCTCCTGGCCGCGCACGTGGTCGCCGCGCTCGGCGCCTTCCTGGCCTTCGGGTTCCTGGGGCGCGTTCTCGCCCGCCGGATCGGGCAGCCCGGCGTCGTCGGCGAGATCGCCTTCGGCATGCTGCTCGGTCCGGCGGTCCTCGGCCTGGCGGGGCCGGGGGCGCAGGCCGTCCTGCTGCCGGCCGATGTGCTGGGACCACTGCGCGATCTCGGGCACGCGGGGCTCGTCCTGTTCCTCGTGGGCGTGGCCCACGAACTGCGGCTCGACGCCTCCCGCATCAGGGACAGGGCCGTCGGCTGGACGGCGCTCGGCACCTTCGTGCCGTCCCTGGCGGCCGGCGCGGCGTTCGGCGCCTGCCTCGTCCGGTACGGCGGGCCCTCCTTGCGGGGGACCGCGCCGACCGCCGCGTTCGTGCTGCTCCTCGCCACGGCGATGGCGGTGTCGGCGGTGCCCGTCCTGGCGCGGGTGCTCGCCGACCGCGGTCTGACGGCCACCCGCGCCGGGCGGCTCTCGCTGACCTCGGCGGCGCTCGTCGACGCCGTCGCGTGGCTCCTCCTGGCCGTGGTGGTGGGCATCGCCACACCCGGCTCGAACGGTATGTGGAGCGCGGTCGTCGTGCTGGTGGTGGGGGCGCTGGCGGCGACCGTGGGGCGCCGTCTGCTGAAGGCGCCATGGGCACAACGCCTGTGCGCCCGCCGTCCCTGGCTCATCACGGTGGTCCTGGGCGTCTGTGTGCTCCGGGCCGCGGACGGGGCGGAGTCCCATGGACTCACCGCGATCTTCGGCGCGTTCGTGGTGGGTCTCATGATCCCGCCGGGCTCACCGCACTGGGACGCACCGGTCCGCAGGGTGTCCACGCTCGGCCTGTGGCTGGTGCCGGTCTTCTTCATCGCCACGGGCCTGCAGGTGTGGCGGGCTTCCGGCGGGATCCCCTGGCCGGTGGCGATCGCCGCGACCGCGCTGGCCGTCGTATCCAAGATCGGCGGCGGTTACGCGGTCTCCCGCCTGGGCGGCGAGGAGCGCACGGAGGCGCTCCGTGTCGCCGTCATGCTCAACACCCGCGGGCTCACCGAGATCGTCCTGCTCCAGGTCGGGTACAGCGCGAAGGTGCTCACCCCCGGGCTGTACCTGGCGCTGCTGGTGACGGCGGTGGTCACCACCTCGATGACCGGTCCGCTCCTGTCCCTGATGGAGCGCCACGAGCGGGCGCCGGCGCCCGGCACGACCCCCGGCCCGAGCACGCCCTGCCTGAGCACGCCCTGCCCGAGCACACCCAGCCCGAGCACGCCCGGCTGACGGACGCTCGGTGCGGGCTCCGCGCTCGGCTGGTGCCGTGGTGACGCGGCCCTCCGCGGGAGTGAGGGCTTCGGCGCCGGTCGCCGCCGAACGTGGCCCTGATCCGCGAGGCCACCCCGGCGGACGGGCGGTCGCCGCCCCGTCAGCCGTGCCCCGGCGACGGGTTCGAGGAGCGGCCCTCGCACAGCGCCGTCCGGATCGCGGATGTCATGTCGGCGTTCTGGGCGCCGGTGTTGCCCGGGTAGAGGTTCACCATGACCGTCGCCTGCCGGCCGCCGGCCGTCGCGGCCCCCGCGGTCTCGTAACCGGGGATGCCGCCGTCGTGCCCCCAGGCGAGGCCGCCGCAGGGCAGGGGGTGGCTCTCCAGGCCGAGGCCGTAGGCCCCGCCGTCCGTACTGCCGGTCGGACGCGTCCGCATCATCTGGCGGAGCTGGGCCGGGTGCAGCAGCCTGCCGCGCAGGAGCGCGTCCAGGAAACGGTCGAAGTCGGCGGCGCTGGAGATCATGGAGCCGCTGGAACCCGCCACCGTGGGGTTGAGCGCGGTGATGTCCATCGGCGGTGCGTCCTTCGCCGTTCTGGCGTAGCCGCGCGCGTGCGGCCCGGGGATCTCCGAGCCGTCGCCCGGAACGGACGTCCGGCGCAGGCCGAGCGGTCCGATGACGCGCCGGCGGATCTCGTCACCGTACGGATGCCCGGTCACCCGCTCGATGAGCATGCCTGCGAGGAGGTAACCCGTGTTGGAATAGCGCCAGTTGGTGCCGGGTTCGAAGTCCGGGGCGTGGGCGAGGGCGAGCCGCACGAGGGCGCGCGGGTCGTAGTGCGTCAGCGGGGCGCGGAGGACGTCCTCCGGTTCGATGTGGTCGAGGTAGTCCGGGATGCCGCTGGTGTGCTGGAGGAGTTGACGGACCGTGATGCGTCGTCCGTCGTTGCCGTGGCCGCGTACGACGCCGGGCAGATAGCGCTCCACGGGCGTGTCGAGGGCCACCCGGCCCTCCCCCACCAGTTGGAGCACGACCGTCGCCACGAACGGCTTGGTCAGGCTGCCGATCCGGAACCGGCTGTCCGCGCGCATCGGGGTGTCGCTCTGCACGTCGGCGAGGCCGCTGCTCAGGACGGCGCCGTCCGGCTCGCCGCCGAGCGCGAGGACAGCGCCGGGACCGCCGTCCCGCGTGGTCAGCCGGTGCAGGAGCGCGCGGACGGGGGTGTGATCGGCGGCGTGACCGCCCACGGCGGCCCGGTCCTTCGTGGCGTGCACCGGGGTGGTGGGCCGCGCGGCGCTCCGCCGGGCCGGTGCGCCGTCGCCCCGCTCGCAGGCCGCCCCGCCGGCCACCGCGGCGACCGCTACCCCGGCCACGGCGAACAGGACGCCCCACATGCGTCGGAATCGGGCCATGTGTGCGTCCTCGTGGTGCGTGCCGTCATGGTGCCGGGCCACACCCATGGTGTCCGGAGACAGGCCGGCCGCGCCAGGGGTGCCGCCAGGACCGGGGTGAGGACAACCCCCGGCCGGCGTGGGCCGACGTCACCGCGCGGAGTCGACGCGGCGCCGGCCGCGGCGCTCGCGATCGGCTAGTGGCCCGGGGAATGCGGACCCTGGCCCTTCAGCAGGGCGCAGACGAAGTCTTCCTCGACGGCACGCAGGTGTGCCAGCAGGTCCGGGTTCGAGCCCTGGTTCACCTGCGACGTGACGGAGACGGTGAGGCTCCGACGGCCGTCCGGGGTGCCCACGCCGAGCTGGGTGTACCCGGCGGTGTTGCCGGTGTGCCCGTACACCACCCCGCACCGGGTGGTGTACTTGAAGATCGCGAGCCCGGCCTTGTTGGTACCGGGGCCGGCCGGCTCGGAGGCTCCGTCGACGAAGGTCCGCTGCTGCCTGCGGGTCGCGTCACCGATCAGCGTGCCGCCCGCGTAGGCGGCCATGAACGTGTTGAAGTCCGCCGGAGTGGAGACCAGGCCGCCCGAGGCCCAGGAACCGGAGGCGCCGAACAAGGTGGAGACGTCCTCAGTCGGGGCTCCGGGCTCGACGTCGTAGCCGTGCAGGTAGGGCTCGGGCAGGCGGTAGCCGGCCGGGAGGCTGGTCCCGGTGAGCCCCAGCGGCCGGTAGACCTTCGAGGCCAGCAGGTCCTCGTAGCGCTGCCCGGTCACGGCCTCGGCCATCAGGGCCACGGCGATGTTGTCGGAGTTGGAGTACTGGAAGCGGGAGCCGGGGGCGAATTCCAGGTCCTCGTCGGCGACGAAGTCGAGCAGGTGCCGGGAGTCGAACACATGGTGCGGATCGGCCCTGATCACGTCGATGAAGTCCGGTGCGGCGCTGTAGTCCGGCAGACCGCTGGTGTGGTTCAGGAGCTGACGCAGCGTCACCGAGCCCCAGGCGTCCGGCAGGGTGGGGAGCCGTTTGGCGAGGGTGTCGTCCAGGGAGAGCATTCCGCAGTCGACCAGGCGCAGCGCGACGGCGCCGCTGAAGGCCTTCGCGGCGCTGGCCAGGCGCATGTGGTCGGTGGCGCGCGGCGGCCGGTTGGTGCCGAGTTCGGCCACGCCGGCCTGCACGACCCGTACGCGATCTCCGTCCCTCAGCACCGCGATGGCGCCGGGCGGCCCGTCCGGCCGCTCGACCAGCTCGCGCAGCCGGGCCCGGAGCGCGCCGTCACCGTCGGTTCGGGGTGCGGCCCCGGCCGGGCCGGCCAGCGCCAGTGAGGCGGTGAGCAGCGCGACGATCACGTGCCCGCCGCGGCGGGGCAACGGCAGACGACGGTGACTCAGTGACACGACGGCCTCCTGACGACGGTGGAGCGGGAACGGCTGCTGCTCCGGCCGCCGAACCGGGGCCGCCGGTTGGCCATGCATCACCTGTCGGCGGCCGCCCGAAACGCCCCGTCCCCCGAAGTGACCCGCCCAGCGGAGCGCGTGGGCACCCGGCCGTCATGAGCGGCCGGGCCGACAGCCCGTCCGACGGCCTGTTCGACGGCCCGTCCGGCCACCGGCGTTCACCGGCGCCCCCGGGGCGGGCCGACCGCGGCCCCGCGCCCTCTCGAGCCCCCGCCGCTAGGCGGTGCGGGCGAGCTTCCTCAGCACGTCCTGGGCCCTCTCGCCCTCGCGGACCCCGTCGACGACGGCCTGGTGGTAGGAGCGGCTGTCCTCCTCGGAGTGGCAGGGCACGGGGCTGCCGACGAGCGTGTACCAGTCGGCGGCGCCCGAGTACTGCACGGCGAGGTCAGCCTCGTGCCCCGACCAGGTGGTGTGGATGGTCAGGTCCCCCTGCATCGGGCCGAACTCCTCGGCCTGTACGACGCCGGGGAGGACATGGATGCCCACGGTGGTCCAAGATGCCCAGGTCATGGTGTTCCCTCGGTTCGGAGGAGCTCGGGCCGGGACCCGGGCCGGTGTCTCAAGTCTGACCTCTCACGACGATCCGCCCACCCGGGACACACGGGCCGCTTCCACCCGCCGGCGGCCGCACGCGTCGCCTGGGCCGCGTGAGGCCTGTCCAGGTGGGGCGGGTTCCCTTCGGATGTCGGGTGGTTCCTCCCGGATGACGGGCGGGTTCCCTTCGAAGGGCGGACGGCCGCACACGCCCCGCGCCGCTCGGAGGGCTCGCCACCTCAACTCACCTCATGCTGAACGACGTTGCACTCGGGCGTCACGGCAGGTCCTCGCGCCCCCAGTCCGGCTCGGGCTCCGGCCCGGTGTCGGGCGGCGTCCGTCTGCGGCGCAGTCCCACCCTCACCGACCCGATGACCGCCTTGCCCAGCACCGCCAGCAGGATCAGGTCCACGATCATCTGCACGCTGGTCAGGCCCCGGGCGGCCTCACTGGTGGGCACGATGTCGCCGAAGCCGACGGTCACGAACACCGAGATGGTGAAATACAGCGCGGCGGTCCGGGTCAGCGGCTCCGAGAAGGATCCCGGGACGTCATGGCCGAGCAGGAAGTACGTGGCGGAGAACAGCACCAGGAAGAGCGGCACGGTGGTGGCCATCGTCTCGATGGCACGAAACCACGGGTAGGCCGCGCGGGTGATGGTTCCGAGCTGCCACACGAGCAGCCACCCGAACACGACCAGCGCCCCCAGGAGCATCACCACCGTGCCCACGCCCACTCCCCAGTCGAGTGGCGCCACGTAATACAGAACCGTCACCAGGGCCGCCGTGATCAGGGCGCGCACCACATGAGCCGCGCGGGACAGGCGCGACATGCGACGGGCGCTGCGGCCTGCACGTTCCATAGGGCGCTCCCGCGATGCGTGACGAAGGGTTTGCGAGGCCTTACGAGCTCTTACGCCCCAGGAAAATCATCCGCCGCCGGTCCGGCCACCCCTCTCAAGCGCGGTGGCCCGGCCGGCCCCACCGGCGACGCGTGATCACGTCGGCGCCCACAGACGCCTCCTGGGTCACGAACCTCCCTCCGACGCGGGGGGCGAAACCGGTTGCGCGGGCTCGGACGACCCGGGCGGCTTCGACGACGCGGGCGACTTCTGCGCCGCGGAGGCGGGGGGTTGCGAGGCGGGCGACGACGGGGGCTGCGAGGCGGGCGACGAGGGGGGCTGCGAGGAGGGCGGGGCGGACGGCGGGACCGACGTGGGCGGGCAGGAGCTCTCCGAGAGCGAATCGCACGGCGGCGGGCTGCCCGTCGAGGACGACTCGTCGGGGGACGGCGAGCCGGGCGGGCGTGAGGACGGGGCGGTCACCGGCGGCTTCGTCTTCGTGTCGCCGGTGCCCGCCGTGTCGCCCTTGTGCCGTGCGAACCAGCCGCCGCTGTCCGGGTCGTACACGACGAACTCCTTCACCACCTGCGCGGCGGGCGCCACGACCACGACGTTCGACGAGGTGTACCCGGGCCACGCCTGTCCCGTCCGCTTCGGCGTGCCCTTCTGCGCCACGGGCGGCAGCAACGGATTGCCGCAGGCGCAGCGCACCCGGGGAACCCCGCGGTCGTCGACCAGCACCGCGGTGCCGGCCTGCAGCACGGCCTGGTAGCTGGTGGGGGCACCGTCGCGGTAGCCGTGGTTGGTCACGCGGGTGTCGAACCGCAGCTGCACGGGCGTGAGCGCGCGCAGATAGCCGGGGACGCCGGACGGTTCGATGTCGAGCACGGAGGCGAACGCCTTGTTCCTGGCCGGGTCCTTCCGGAGAGCGCCGATCTGCTTCTCCACGTCGCAGCTGCCGACCTTCCGCGTTCCGCCGTAGAGGCCGGGTGCGGCGCCGTCGACTCCGCGCGTCACGTTGGCCGAGGCCGACGAGCTCGGCAGCGCGCTCGGAGAAGCCGGCGTCGAGTCCCCACGGGCCGTCGACTCGGTGAAGGGGTCGGGCCCCGTCCTTCCCGCGGGCTGGAGGAGCACCTCACCACCGGCCTGCGACGAGCCGTCGGGGCGGGTCAGGACGATGGTCACCACCACCGCCGCGACCACGACGGCGGCGATCGCCGCGACGCGGGGCGCGGACCTCCACCACGGCCGGCCCCGCCCGGGGCTCGCACCGGAGCCCTTGTCCGGCTCCTGGGGCCCGTCGCCGCGCCCGCCGCCGCCCGGCCCGCTCGGCGGGCCGCCGCTCGGCGGCCCCGACGGCCGCTCGGCCCCCGGAGGGGGCGTCGCACCGGCGCGGGTCGCGCCCGCCTGGGTGTCGCCCGCCCCGGAGGGGCTCGGCTGCGAGGGGCCCGAAAGTGGGCCCGAAGGCGGTCCTGTGGGGCGTCCTGACGACGGCGGTTCGACGCTCACGAACACTTCTTCCCTGCGTAGGCGGGACCTGGAGGAGAGGGATCTGGTGGCGGCTGGTCCGGTGGAGGGGATCTGGTGCGAAGGGATGCGCGGTGTGCGTTTTATCCCTTTGCGCGCCCATTGTGTGCATCGGCTCCCGGGGGCCCGCAAGCTGACGCGGTCGGCCCTCCCGACGGGCGGGCCGGTCCGGCGCTGCTTAGCGTGACAACGTGAGCGAGCAGACACCGCCCCGGCGGACAGCGGCGCAACGCGCGGAACAGGGGCGACGGGCGCCGCATGGCTGGCCCCACGCCCTGGTGGCCGTGTTCGCCTCCCTGGTGGCCATGGCCGTCGTCGCCGGACTCGGCCTGTGGGCCGCAGGCGCCGGTGACCTGCCCGGCGGAGCGTTCCCGAGTGTCGTGGCGGCCGTCGTCGTGATGGCGGTCGGGGGTTCGGTGGGGCTTTCCGGTGACGCCGGGACGATCGCCGAGACGAACGCCGGGCTCTCCGTGCTCCCGCTCTCCGTCAGTCTCGCCGGGGCTCTGGCGATCGCCGCCGGATTCCTCCGGCCGCTGCGGCACCGGGCCGTCGCCGACGCGAGGGAACTCGCCGGCTGGGCCGCCCGGATCGCGGCGCTCTGGCTCCTGCTCCTCATCGGCCTCGGCCTCATGGCCAGGCACCGCTTCACGATCTCGCTCGGGGACGGCCCCGCCGGCGACATCGGCGGCATCCTGGACGCCTCGCCCAAGGTCGGATTCGAGACCGACGTGCCGCTGACCCTCCTCTTCGGTCTGCTGTGGCTCGCGGGCGTCGTCGTCGTGGTCCTGCTCGTATCGCGGCGGGCGCCGCTCCCCGCCCGCCTGCTGCGCTTCCAGGAGTCGGTACGGCCCGCGGCCTTCGCCATGGTGGTCCTGCTGCTGGCCTACGTCGCCCTGGGGCTCGTCGTCGGCCTCGTCGTGGCGGCGACGCAAGGGCATACCGCCGAGACGTTCGCGGTCCTGCTGCTCGGGCTGCCCAACCTCGTCTGGCTCGCCCTCACCCTCGGCCTCGGCGCGTCCTGGGAGGGCCGGGTGAACGGACCGTTCGGGCTGCCCATGCCGCGGGTCCTCGACGAGGTGCTGCGCACACCGGACGACGCCACGCTCAGCCTGAGGACGCTCGCCGACCACGACGGCCGGGCGTGGGTGCTGCTTGTCGTCGCGGCGGTCCTGGTGCTGTGCGCCGCGTTCTTGACGGCGGCCCGGTCCCCGGCGCGGATGCGGGCCTGGCAGCACGCCGTGCACATGGCGGTGGCGCTGACTCTCACGGTCCTCGCCGTCTGCCTTCTCGCCGGCGTGTCCGCCCACGCCGGCCTCTCGCTCCTCGGCATCGGGGATCTCGGCGGCGGTCTGTCCGGCCTGGTGGAGCTGCGGCCGCAGCTGTGGCGGGCCCTGCTCCTGGCCGTGGCCTGGGGCCTGGTCTCGGGGTTCCTCGGCGGCCTGTGCGCGCGGCGGGTGCACCGGCGGGGCGAGGTGGATCCCGCCTGAGCGGGGCGCGGGTCAGCCGTTCAGGCCCCGGAAGACCGGCCGGGCCCAGCGGGGCGGCTCGGGAGGCGCGCCGGGACCGGCCGGCATTCCCACGACATGGCGGTCCACCCGTGTCGCGGGGTGGCCCGTCGCGGCGCCCGCCGTGGCCGCGGCCCGCAGCGCGGCGGTGAATGCGAGGCAGGAGCCGTACCGGTCCTCGGGGCTCTTGGCCAGCGCCCGCGCGAGGACCCCGTCGAGGGCGGCGGCGACACCGGGTCGTTCCTGCGTCAGGCGGGGCGGCTCGTCGTACTGATGGGCCCACAGGAGGGCGATGTCGTCGTCGCGCCGGAACGGCGGCCCGCCCGCCATGGTCTCGTACACGACACAGGCGAGGCTGTAGACATCGCATCGGCCGTCCACCGGCCGGCCCGATATCTGCTCCGGGGCCACGTAGTCGAGGGTGCCGACGAACTGGCCCACGGTCGTGAACCCGGTCAGCGAGAGCGACTTCTTCGTGAGGCCGAAGTCCGTGAGGTAGGCGTGCTCCGGATGGTCGCTGTCCGTGCCCTTGGCCACGAGGATGTTGCCGGGTTTGACGTCGCGGTGGACGAGCCCGTGGTCGTGCGCCGCGTCGAGCGCTGACGCGACCTGCGTGGCGATGCGGAGGGCGGCGGTGACGGAGAGCGGGCCCGTGTGGTCGAGCAGATGGCGCAGATCGCGGCCGGGGACGTACCGCATGGCGATGTAGAGCACCCCGTCCGTCTCCCCCGCCTCGAAGACCGGCACGATGTGCGGGTGCTCGATCGAGGCGGCCACGCGTGACTCGTACGTGAAGCGCTGCCGGAAGGTGTCGTTGCGGGCGAGTTCGGGCGCGAGAAGCTTGAGGGCGACGGTCCGGTCGAGGCGCAGGTCCTTGGCGCGGTAGACGACGGCCATGCCGCCCCGGCCGATCTCACCCTCGATCCGGTAGCCCGCGATCTGCTTCCCGATCAGCTCGGAGGGCCGCCCGGAGTGCGGGCCCGTGCCGGGCTCCCCCGGTACGGGTGCCATCAGCCGTCACCGGGCCGGAGCGGAGGCGCGGGATCTGCCGCCGCCTCGACCACTCGCGTCTCCCCCGGCCCCGCCCCGCCGCCGTCACCGTCGTCGGCCGCGCCCGGCACGGCCGGGACGACGGCGGTGGGTTCCTCGACGGGCGAACGGGCCCCCGACCCGACCACCCGCGTCGCTTCCGGCCCGGCGGGCCCCTCCCCGCCACCGACCTCCACACCCTCGCCAGCGCGCTCTCCCGCCCCGGCTCCCTCGACGCTCGGCCCCTCCCCCGCCGCGTACGTGGTGAGCCGCGCCCCGTCGCAGTACACCCACCGCTCGTGTTCGGCGTCGTACAGCCATACCGATTCGCCGTCCACGACCACCCCCACCCGCAGTCCGCGCGTCCGGCGCCGGAAGGACTGGCCGTCGGCGCTGCCGCCCACCAGGTCCTCCGTCGCGCGCCGGTAGCCGGCGACCGCGTCCTCGGCCCTGGCAAGCAGCGGGCGCGGGTCGGCCGTGCGGGTCAGCGGCCCGCCCGCGCCCGGCGGATCCCGCGGCACCGCGAGCAGGAGCCGGCCGTCGACCCATGCCGACCAGCCGTTGGCGCAGACGATCCGGCCCCAGTCGCCGAGCCGGTCGACCAGTTGCACGGGCAGCAGCGCGTCCAGCGGCGTCGTCGGACCGTCGACGTCCGGTGCCTCCCAGGCGGGCAGCCCGTCCTGGGGGACGACATGTGTGGGGCGGAAGTCCGCAGTGGTCATCGCCGGTGCTCCTACTTCCGCATGACGGCGGGTTCGTGGCGGCGCAGCAGCCTCGCGACCGCGTATCCGAAGACGAGCGAGAGCACGACGAGCATGCCCATGTTGAGCAGCCAGACCCCCGCGGAGTGCGCGAACAGCGGGTCGGTGGTCAGGTCCCCCGGGACGATCCTGCCGAGGCCGATGGTCCCCGCCATGGCGCCGAGCGCCCAGCGCGACGGCACGAGCCACGCGAGCTGTTCCACACCGGGCACCCCGTTCAGTTTCAGGAGTGCGCCGCAGAACACGACTTGGACGATGGCGAGGAGCACGAGCAGCGGCATCGTCACCTCCTCCTTGCGCACGAGCGCCGATACGAGGAGTCCCAGCATCATGGCGGTGAACGCCAGCAGGGCCACCGCCAAGGCGACTTCCGCCAGCGGCGGCAGGAGCACGCCTTTGCCGCCGGGTGCGTTGAGATCGACACCGAGCAGGGCGACCAGGGTCAGAACGACGGCCTGCAGCACGGTGATCGTTCCCAGTACGACGACCTTGGACATCAGGTACGCCGATCTGGACAGCCCCACCGCTCGTTCTCGCCGGTAGATGACGCGCTCCTTGACCAGCTCACGGACCGCGTTGGCGGCACCGGTCAGGACTCCGCCCACGCAGAGGATGAGCAGCGCGTTCATCGCCGTCTCCTGCGTCAGCCGGCTCCCCGCGAGGGCGCGCGCCATGGCGCCCATCACGAACGGCAGCGCGATCATGATCGCGAGGAACGTCCGGTCCGCGCCGAGCGCGGCCGCGTATCGCCTTACCAGGGTGCGCAGTTGGGATCCCCAGCTCTGCGGCTTCGGCGGCGGCGTGAAGGGCGCGGGCGCCGGGTCGCCGGTCCGCGCCGGCGGCCCGGGGAACGGCTGCACGGAGGAGTTGGCGATGTACCGCTGGTGGAACGGCGATTCCCGGTAGTCCCGCGCCCAGTCCCGGTCACGGTCCCCCTCGAAGGCTTCGAACGCCTCCGGCCACTGGGTGAAGCCGAAGAACAGGAGCGCGTCGTGGGGCGGTCCGTAGTAGGCGATCCTGCCGCCCGCGGCGAGCACCAGGAGCCGGTCGCACACGTCGAGGCTGAGCACGCTGTGCGTGACGACGATGACCGTGCGGCCGTCGTCGGCCAGGCCGCGCAGCATGTGCATCACCGAGCGGTCCATGCCGGGGTCGAGCCCGGACGTCGGCTCGTCGAGGAAGAGCAGCGACGGTTTCGTCAGCAGTTCGAGTGCGACGCTGACGCGCTTGCGCTGGCCGCCGGAGAGGCTGTGGATGGGCTGGTCGACGCGTTGTTCCAGGCCGAGTTCGCGGATGACCTCGTCGACTCTGGCCTGGCGTTCCGCCTTCTCGGTGTCTTGGGGAAAACGGAGTTCGGCTGCGTATCCGAGGGCGCGGCGCACGGTCAGCTGGGCGTGCAGGATGTCGTCCTGCGGTACGAGACCGATGCGCTGGCGGAGTTCCGCGTAGTCGCGGTAGAGGTCGCGGCCGTCGTAGAGGACGGTGCCGCCGTCAGCGGGACGCAGCCCGGTGAGAGCGTTGAGCAGGGTGGACTTCCCCGCGCCGCTGGGCCCGACGACGGCCAGCAGACACTTCTCGCCCACGGGGAAGGACACCTGGTCGAGGAGCGTCTTGCGGCCGCGGTCGACGGTGACCGTCAGGTCCTGGACGTCGAGCGACACCTCGCCCGTGTCGACGTACTCCTGCAGCTCGTCCCCCACGAGGCAGTAGGCACGGTGGCCGACGCCGACGATGTCCCCCGGCGCGACCGGTGCGCGGGCCACCGGCTGGCCGTTGAGGTAGGTGCCGTTGTGGCTGCCGACGTCGACGATCTCGTACGTGCCGTCCGCGAGGACCCGCAGTTCGGCGTGCCGGCGGGAGACGAGCAGGTCGTCGATGACCACGTCGTTGTCGTCGGCGCGGCCGATGCGGACCGTGCGGGCGGGCAACGGGCGCACGGTCGTCGGCTGCCGGAACGTGCCCGTGGCCGAGGGCATGCTGACGGAGGACGGACGCTCGGCGGGCACCGGCTCGGCAGGAGCACGGCCGACGAGCACCGCTCGGGGGCCGTCCGTGACGTTGCCGAAGCGGATGACGCTGCCCGGCCCGATGTCCCACTCCTGGATGCGCCGTCCGTCGGCGTACGTGCCGTTGGTGCTGTGCTCGTCCTCGATCGTCCAGTGATCGAACTCGGCATGGAGGACGGCGTGATGCCACGAGACGCGGGCGTCGTCGAGGACGATGTCGCCCGAAGGGTCGCGCCCCACGTGATAGTCCCGGCTCGGACTCATCACCGTGGAGCCGGTGTCCGTCTCCAGGACGAGTTCGGGCGCGGTCGCCGCACGGGGCCGCCACTCTCCCATGACCCGAATTCTACCCATTCGCCCGCGTTCCCGCCTGGGCCGAGGGCGGCCGCGCGCTCTCGGCCGGGGCGGGCACGGGGGCGGATCCCCGCCGGAGCCGGCCCACACCGGCGTCCGTCCGGCGAAAGACCTGGCTCACACCCTCGCCCGCGAGCTTTCCGGCATCCTCTCCAGGCCTCTTCACAGGGCTCACCGCCCTCATGTCCCCGGACAGCCTCGCCCACCCCCGGGCACGGAACTGTGGTGTCCCACCACATACGCCGCTGACCTGCGTGTTCCTACGGTGTGGCAACACGTCAATCGTCCCCGTCGAACCCCGGGAAGTGGTGCCGATGTCCTCCCCCGCAGCCGTTCCCCCACCACCCGCCAACCTCACGCGCATCGTCGCCGCCAGTCTCATCGGGACCACCATCGAGTGGTACGACTTCTTTCTCTACGGGTCGGCCGCAGCGCTCGTGTTCAACAAGCTGTTCTTCCCCGGCTCCGCGCCCCTCGTCGGCACCCTGCTCTCCTTTCTCACCTACGCCGTCGGGTTCGCGGCGCGGCCGCTCGGGGCCCTGGTCTTCGGGCACTTCGGGGACCGGCTCGGGCGCAAGAAGCTGCTCGTGGTGAGTCTGGTCATGATGGGCGGCGCCACCTTCGGCATCGGGCTGCTGCCCACCCATGCCACCGTCGGCGCCGCGGCTCCCGTGCTGCTCACCGCGTTGCGCCTGGTGCAGGGGTTCGCGTTGGGCGGCGAGTGGGGCGGTGCCGTGCTGCTCGTGTCGGAGCACGGGGATGCCCGGCGGCGCGGGTTCTGGTCCTCGTGGCCGCAGACCGGCGCGCCCGCGGGGCAGTTGCTCGCCGCGGGGGTGCTGTCCGCGCTGACCGGCCTGCTGAGCGACGACGCCTTCTCGGCATGGGGCTGGCGCATACCGTTCCTGCTGTCGGGTGTGCTCGTCCTGGTCGGCCTGTGGATCCGGCTCTCCGTCGACGAATCGCCGGTGTTCAAGGCCGCGTTGGCGCGCGCCGCGGCCCGGACGTCCGACGGCGCGACCGAGCGGCCACCCCTCGTCGCGGTGCTGCGCGACCACTGGCGCGATGTCCTCGTCGCCATGGGGGCGAGGATGGCGGAGAACATCAGCTACTACGTGATCACCGCGTTCATCCTCGTGTACGCGACGACGTCGGCCGGGATGGCCAAGCAGACGGCGCTCAACGCCGTCCTCATCGCCTCCGCCGTGCACTTCGTGGTCATCCCGGCGTGGGGCGCACTCTCCGACCGCATCGGACGCAGGCCGGTGTATGTGATCGGGGCGGTGGGCGTGGGCGCCTGGATGTTCCCGTTCTTCGCGCTGATCGACACCGGGAGCTTCGGACACCTGATCCTGGCCGTCACCGTGGGTCTGGTCTTCCACGGGGCGATGTACGCGCCGCAGGCGGCGTTCTTCGCCGAGATGTTCGCGACCCGGATGCGGTACTCCGGGGCCTCGATCGGCGCCCAGTTCTCCTCCGTCGCGGCCGGTGCGCCCGCCCCGCTCATCGCGACGGCGCTGCTGTCCGACTACGGCACCTCCACTCCCATCGCCCTGTACGTCATCGCGGCCGTGCTGCTCACACTGCTCGCCGTCGGCTGTGCGCAGGAGACGCGTCGGCGGGATCTGGACCACGTCGAGACGGGCGGGACCGTGCGGCACGCGGCCCCGGCACCGGCGCCGGGCGGCGATGCCCGGACCGCCTGAACTGCCTGAACTGCCTTGCCGCAAAGGCCCGTTGGAGCGGGGCACCGGCGTGGTGACGCCCCGCTCCTCAGGGCCTTGTGGCCGGGCCCGCCACATGGAGGCGGAGGGCCAGCTGGATCTCCAGGGCGCGGGCCGGTGTCTGCCAGTCGGGGCCGAGGAGCCGCCCGATCCGTTCCAGCCGCTGGGCCACGGTGTTCACATGGACGTGGAGATGCTCCTTGGTACGGGCGGGGCTCATGCCGTTGGCGAAGTAGGCGTCGAGCGTGCGGACCAGGGCGGTGCCGCGCTTCTTGTCGTACGCCACGACCGAGCCGATCGTGCGCTCGACGAATCCGTGGATGTCCTGGGTGTCCGCGAGCAGCAGCCCGAGGAAGCCGAGTTCCTGGGCGGCGGCGCCCTCGCCCGTGCGGCCCAGCAGCCGCAGGGCCTCCAGGCAGCGGCGGGACTCGGCGTAGGCGGCGGCGACGGCCCCGGGTGTCAGGGCCGGGGCCGCGACGGCGCCGGACGCGCCGACCGTGACGGGCTCGCGCAGCGCGCCGCCGAGTTGCTTCGCGGTCTGGCGGGCGGTCTCGGCCGGGGTGTCGCCGGGGCCGAGCGGCAGAAGCAGCACCGTACCGCCGTCCCGTGTCGAGGCGAGGCCGTGGCGGGTGGCGGCCAGGTACGCGGCGGCGGAGCCGATGCGCCGGCGGTCCGCGGTGCGGCGGGCGGCGGGGGTGGGGACGGGGCCGTCGATGCGCGCGGCGAGCACCACGTGCGGGGCGTCGAGGTCGGCGTGCAGGCGGGCGGCGCGTTCGCGCAGCACCTGCCGGTCCCGGCCCGGCGCGTCCAGGAGATCGTCCAACAGCTCGCCCCGCACCCGCTGTTCGGCCTCGCCCGCCGAGCGCCGGGCGAGCAGGAGCAGCGAGGTGACCATCGCGGCCCGTTCCAGGGTGCGCCGGTCGACGGGATCGAGGCCGGGGTGGCCGTGCAGGACCAGGGCGCCCAGGAGTTCGCCGCCGGCCGACACTCCGGCGAGCCAGTCGTCGCCGTGGCGCATCGCGTGGCCGTCGGTGCCGCTGAGCCGCAGGACGGCGGTATGGGGCGAGTCGGCGTCGGCGAACTCCACGGTGCCGGCCAGGACTTCGGACACCGCTTCGGCCACGTCGTGGACTCCGCCGCCGCGCAGGACCAGTTCGGTGAGCCGGTCGTGCGCTTCCGAAGCCCGTTCGAGGACCGCGCTGTGGTCCCGGATCGTCGCGTTGGCCCTCTCCAGTTCGGCGAGGGCCGAGCGGGTCTCGGCCAGGAGGTTGGCGGTGTCGATGGCGACGGCGGCGTGCGCCGCGAACGAGCCGAGCAGGGCGATCTCCTCGCGGGCGAAGACCCGGGGGTGCCGGTCGGCCGCGAACAGCACCCCGATGACCGTGCTGCCGGTGCTGCCGAGCATCAGGGGAACGCCGAGGATCGCGACGAGGCCTTCGTCGCGTACGCCGGTGTCGATGGCGCTGGTGTGCTGGAAGCGTTCGTCGTCGAAGTAGCTGGAGGTGACGTACGGGCGGGCGGTCTGCGCGACGAGCCCGCCGAGGCCTTCGCCCATGCCGAGCCGCAGCTGCTGGAAGCGGGCGGCCACCGATCCTTCGGTGACGCGCATGTATGTGTCGCCCGCTGCGGGGTCGTTGAGGCTGAGGTAGGCGACCTCGGTGCGCAGCAGCGAGCGGGCGCGTTGCACGATGGCGCGCAGCACGGCGTCCAGGTCGCGCAGTCCCGCGAGGTCGTGGGCGGTCTCGAACAGGGCGGAGAGCTCGGCCTCGCGGCGTCTGCGTCCTTCGAGGTCGGCGCGTACGCGCAGGGCGAGCCGGCGCATCGAGTCCAGGTCCGCGAGCGTGTCGGGGCCCGCGCCGTCGGCGCGGGCGATCAGGGCCGGGCTGTCGTACGCCTCGGCCGGCGCGCCGCGCGCGAGGAGTTCCAGGTAGGGGGCTTCCGGATGGTCGCCGGCGTGCGCGTGGTGGTGGGTCATGGTCACAGGGATACCTGCCGGACGTGCGGCCTCGCCAGGCCTGTGGACAACTCTTGAGGGGTGCAGGACAACGAGCGGAGCGAGCGGTGCCACCGCGGAGGCCGGCGGCTCAGTGGGCGGTCCATCCCCCGTCGAGAGCCAGCGAGGTGCCGGTGATGAACGACGCCTGCGGGGTGCAGAGATACGCGACGGCCTCGGCGACCTCGTGCGGCTCGAGGAGTCGTTTGAGCGCGGCGTCCTTGAGGAGGACCTCGGTGAGCACGCGTTCCTCCGGTATGCCGTGGGCCGCGGCCTGGTCGGCGATCTGCCGTTCCACCAGGGGCGTGCGCACATAGCCGGGGCTGACGCAGTTCGATGTGACGCCGTGCGGGGCGCCTTCGAGGGCGGCGGTCTTGGAGAGGCCTTCGAGGCCGTGTTTGGCGGCCACATAGGCCGACTTGAAGGCGGAGGCCCTCAGCCCGTGCACCGACGACAGGTTGACGATGCGCCCCCAGCCCCGCGCGTACATGTGGGGCAGCGCTCCCCTGATCAGACGGAACGGGGCTTCGAGCATGACGGTGAGGACCGTGTGGAAGACGTCGGGCGGGAACTCCTCGATGGGGCGCACCAGTTGGAGCCCGGCGTTGTTCACCAGGATGTCGGTGCCCGCTGCGGCCCGTTCGGCGGCGTCGAGGTCGGTGAGGTCGAGGACGAGGGGGTGCACGGTGCCGCTGAGCCCGGCCGCTCGGGCCACGAGGTCGTCGAGCCCTGCCGCGTCCCGGTCCACCGCCCTGACCTCGGCTCCGGCCGAGGCGAGCCGCAGGGCGCAGGCGCGGCCGATGCCGCCGGCCGCGCCGGTGACGAGTGCGCCGCGTCCTCGCAGGTCGACGGTGACGGAGTGGGCGGGGGTGAGGGGCGCGGTCATGCTCTCGACCCTAGGCAGTCCGCCCCACCCTCACCCATGTGGTCAGCGCACACACTTCAGAGCTCGGTGCTGGGTTGGAACCATGTGGGGCCGTCCGCCTGTGCCTGCTTGATGCGGAACAGCGCGAACTCGCTGAGCTTCGGCAGGGCGTCCATGGTGAACCAGCCCACGTCGAGCGACTCGTCGTCGTTGACGCGGGCCTCGCCCCCGGTGGCGCGACAGCGGAAGGCGATGTCCATGAACTGGCACACGTCACCGTTGGGATAGACGACGGGAGTGTGCGCCGCCTCCACAAGGACGACCCGCTCGGCGACGCACCGTACGCCGGTCTCCTCGTACACCTCACGCACCGCGGTGTGCGCCGGCTCCTCCCCCGGCTCGGGGATCCCGCCGATCGTCGACCACTGGCCGGTGTCCGCGCGGCGGCCGAGCAGGACCCGGCCCTCGTCGTCGAAGACGATCGCGCTCACGCCCGGCAGCAGAAGCAGCTGGTGCCCGGCGACGGCCCGGATGTCTCGGATGAAGTCAGGAGTTGCCATGCTCTCGACCCTAACGGCCACCGGGGACCGGCCGGTCAGCCCCTGGAGTCGCGGCGCCCGCGCACGTTCCGGGTGATCGCCCAGGCCAGGCCCGCCGCGGCGGCCGCGACGAGCGCCCACTCCGGCAGCGTGCCCAGTCGCGTCGCGGGCGTCTGCGAGGAGCGCAGCGGCACCTTCGCCACGAGCGAGGCCGGGGTGAACAGAGCGGTCTTCCGGACGACCTTGCCGTCGGGCATGATCACCGCACTGACACCGCTGGTGACGGGGACGGTGACGGTCCTGCTGTGCTCGACGGCCCGCACCCGGCTCATGGCGAGCTGCTGATAGGTCATCTCGCTGCGGTCGAAGGTGGCGTTGTTGCTCGGCACGGAGATCAGCTGGGCGCCCGCGGTGACGGTGTCGCGCACCGCCCAGTCGAAGGCGGCCTCGTAACAGGTGGCCATGCCGACCTTGGTGCCCGCCATGGTGAACACGCCCGGCTTGGTGCCCCGGTTGAAGTCCTGGCGCACCATGGAGGTGTACCCGGGGGCGAAGGTGCCGATGAGGCCGCGCAGTGGAATGTACTCGCCGAACGGCTGGATCTGCCGCTTGTCGTAGGTGGCGACGGGCCCCAGTTCCGGGTCCCACTGGACCTGCTCGTTGTAGAGCTTCGTCCCGTAGCCGCCCACCACCGCGCCGACCGAGATCGGTGCGCCGATGGTCTTGGCGGCCTGGTCGATGATCGCGCGTGCGTCGTCGTCGACGAAGGGGTCGACGTCGGAGGAGTTCTCCGGCCACAGGACGAAGTCGGGCTGGGGCTCCTTGCCCGCCTTGACCTTGTCGGCGAGCCGGAGCGTCTCCCGTACGTGGTAGTCGAGCACGGCCCGGCGCTGGGAATTGAAGTCGAGGCCGAGGCGGGGCACGTTGCCCTGGATCACGGCGACGGTCGCGGTGCCGTCCTCGGCGGAGTCGCTGACCAGGCCGCGCGCCCCGAACGACGCCGCGACCGGCACGACGACCGTGAGCAGCGCGGTCGCCGCCGCGCCCTTGCGCAGGCTTCCCGTGCGGCGAAGGCGCAGCGCCTGGCGCAGGCATTCGTACAGTCCGAATCCGCACAGCGCCACGGCGAAGCCGAGCACGGGGGTGCCGCCCAGGGCGGCGAGCGGCAGGAAGGTCCCGTCCGCCTGGCCGAAGGCGACCTTGCCCCAGGGGAAGCCGCCGAAGGGGGCGCGGGCGCGGACGGCCTCGGCGGCGACCCACAGGGTGGCGGCCCACAGGGGCCACAGGGGCAGCCGGGAGACCACCGCGGTGCCCGCTCCCGCCGCGCCGATGAACAGCGCCTCGATCGCGGCGAGCCCGAGCCACGGCCCGGGGCCCACCTCGACACCGGTCCACACCAGGAGCGGCAGCAGGAAGCCGAGACCGAAGAGGTAGCCGAGGCCGAGGCCCGCCTTCCAGCTCCGGCCGCGCAGCACCCAGCCGAAGACGGCGAACGCGGGCAGCGCCAGCCACCACAGGGGCCTCGGAGGGAAGCTCAGATACAGGAGCACCCCGCCGAATGCGGCCACCCCCGGCCTGACGAGACGGTTCAGCAGCCGGCGCGGCCGCGAGGTGGCAGCGGGCCGCGCGCCGGGCCGGCCCGGGGCGGTGGTGGGGGCTTTGGTGGTGCTCACCCGGCGGAGTCTACGGCCGCTCGCTGTGTGCGCGGGAGTCCGGACGGGACGGCGCGGGGCGGACGGCGCGGGGCGTCAGGCTTCGAGGGGCTTTGCGGTGCCGAGCAGCCGCAGCCGGTTGCGGATGATCCGGACGGCCGCTTCGGCGTCGTCGACCGTGACCGTGAAGACGCGCCCGTCACCGAGCTTGAGCGCCATGCCCTCGCCGCGCCGTACGACGACGGCGGTGCCGATCTCGGGACGCCAGCGGTAGCCCCAGCCGCCCCACTGGCGCGGGGTGACGCGCGGCACGAAGTCGGCGCCGACCACGTGGTCGAGGCGGATGGTGCGGCGGGGCAGCCCGATGTGGCCGCAGCGCACTTCCAGACAGTCGCCCTCGACCCGGACGGCCACATGGACGAACGCGAGGGTCCCGAAGAGGACGAGGAGCCCGGCGGCGAGACAGCCGATGACGGACATCAGGAGCGGGAGGACGCCCGAGGTCCAGGTGGAGTCGACGGCGAGCTCGACGCCGAGAGCGATGCACGCCGCGCCGCCGGCCGCGAGGAGCCACTGGACGCGGTTGGTGGCCCGGCCGATCCAGACCTCGGGCGGCTGCTCGGTGGCACCGGATCCGGGACGGGGCTCGGGGGGCGTGGGGTACTCCGGGAACGCTTCCCTCATGCCTAGCAGCGTACTCACGTTCCGCCGTCAGGGCACCGCTCGGCTCTCAGTGAGCGGTGCTCACGGTCTGGAGCAGGCGCCCTTCGGGGTAGGCGAGGGCGACATCGGGCAGGGCGCCGACGCGGCCGCTGAGCAGCACGGTCAGGGCCCCGACCTGGGCGGCGTCGGGCGCGGGGGCGATGCCCGCACGGCGCAGCGCCTGGGCGGCCACCGCCTGGGCGCTGCCGAAGAAAGTGAGCGGCCCGCCCCCGGGGCGCAGGGCCGTACGGATGCGTCCGGCCACCAGCTCGTAATGGGTGCAGCCGAGGACGACGGTCCTTGCGCCATTCGGGGTGAGCGCCGCGGCAGCGGCGACAGCGGCGTCGATCGCGGCGTCGTCGGCGTGCTCCACGGCTTCGGCGAGACCGTGGCAGGGCACCTCCGTGACGGGAACACCGGCGGCGAACTCGCTGATCAGTCCGCGCTGGTAGGTGCTGCCGGTGGTGGCCGGGGTCGCCCAGATCGCGAAGGGCTCGCCGCCCGCCGCGGCCGGCTTGATCGCGGGCACCGTGCCGATCACCGGGATCCGGGGTTCCAGGGCGGCGCGGATCGCGGGCAGCGCATGCACCGATGCGGTGTTGCAGGCGATGATCAGGGCGTCCGGTTCCTGGGCTGCGGCGGCCCCGGCCACGGCGAGAGCGCGCTCCGCGATGTCGTCGGGGGTGCGCGGACCCCATGGCATGCCGTCGGGGTCGGACGAGATCACGATGTCGGCGTCGGGGCGGAGCCGACGCACCGCGGCGGTCGCGGCGAGCAGGCCGATTCCGGAGTCCATGAGCGCGATCTTCACCCGGTCACCATAGTCGACGGCCCCCGGCGATTTCGGCCGAGGTCCCGTGCGCGGACCGGCCCGTGGGGCAGACTGCGGCGGGTGAGCGCCCTCGTATGGATCGCCCTGGTGTCCTTGATCGTCTGGCTCTGGCTGCTGCTCGGGCAGGGTTTCTTCTGGCGCACCGACCAGCGTCTGCCTCCCCGCGCCGAGCCCGGATCCGCCGAGCTCGGAACGTGGCCGGATGTCGCGGTCGTGGTGCCCGCCCGCGACGAGGCGGAGGTGCTGCCGATGAGTCTTCCCTCCCTGCTCGCCCAGGACTATCCCGGGCGCGCGGAGATCTTCCTCGTGGACGACGGGAGCTCGGACGGGACCGGCGCACTGGCCCGCTCCCTCGCCGAGCGGCACGGAGGTCTGCCGCTGAACGTGGTCTCCCCGGGCGAGCCGGAAGCGGGCTGGACGGGCAAGCTGTGGGCGCTGCGCCAGGGCATCGCCCTCGCGCGCCTGCGCGATCCGGAGTACCTGCTGCTCACCGACGCCGACATCGCGCACGCGCCGGACAGCCTGCGTGCGCTGGTGGCCGCGGCGCGGGGCGGCGGCTTCGACCTGGTGTCGCAGATGGCGCGGCTGCGCGTGGCGAGCGGCTGGGAGCGCCTGATCGTCCCGGCGTTCGTCTACTTCTTCGCCCAGCTGTACCCGTTTCGCTGGATCAACGCAGCGAAGGCCCGTGCCACGGCCGCGGCGGGCGGCTGCGTGCTGCTGCGCGCCGACGCGGCGCAGCGGGCGCGCGTGCCCGACGCGGTGCGCCACGCGGTGATCGACGACGTGTCCGTGGCGCGCGCCGTGCGCGGGTCGGGCGGGCGGGTCTGGCTGGGCCTAGCGGACCGGGTGGACAGTGTGCGCCCCTATCCGCGCCTGGGGGACCTGTGGCGGATGGTCTCGCGCAGCGCGTACGCGCAGCTGCGGCACAGCCCGCTGATGCTGGTGGGCACGGTCGCGGGGCTCGCCCTGGTCTATCTGGCGCCGCCGCTCACCTGCCTGGCCGGCCTGGCCTTCGACAGCGCGGGCGCGGCCTGGGCGGGCGGGCTCGCCTGGCTCGTGATGTCCGGGACGTACGTGCCGATGCTGCGCTACTACCGCCAACCGCTCTGGCTCGCTCCTGCGCTGCCGTTCACCGCGCTCCTCTACCTGCTGATGACCGTCGATTCGGCGGTGCAGCACTACCGGGGCCGGGGCGCGGCCTGGAAGGGGCGCACATACGCCCGGCCCGAGGCCGCCCCCGAGCAGTCGTGAAGGCCGGCGCTCACTTGCGTCCTGGCGTCCAGTTCATGCCCCAGCCATAGGTCTGGTCGACGGTGCGCTGGGGGCTGACCCCACGGGCGGGCACCAGGTAGCGGGCTTCGCGCTGGACGATGAGGTCGCCGCCGTCATTGGTGATGAGCGCGAGCGCGCAGACCGTGGACGGGACGGTGCACTCGTCGAGGAAGAACTCGACCGGGGCCCCGAACTGCGGCTGGAGGGTCACCGTGGCGTGCAGGTCGGCAAAGCTGCGCGCGCCCTCATAGATGGTGACGAAGATCAGGAGCCGGCGGAACTTGTCCTTCTGGTCGAGGTTGACGGTGAGGTTCTCGCCGGACTCGACGGCGCCGGTCCGGTCGTCGCCGTCGAGGTGGACGTACGGGGGCTGGTGGAGCGCGCCGAACGCGTTGCCCAGGGCCTGGACGACGCCTTTGCGGCCGTCGGAGAGCTCGTACAGGGCGCACAGGTCGAGGTCGAGGTCGGAGTGGTTGGCGGCCGCGCGCCCCAACTTGGCTCCCCAGCCGCTGAATTGCTTGCGTGTCTGCCAGTTGAGGTTGACGCGCATCGCACCGGACGAACCGCCCTGCTTGGCGAGCGAGACGCGGGGGGCCTCCTTGGTGAGGGTGACTTTGGACAGGCGTACGGGCGCCGCGGACGGCGGCGGAGGCGTGGGCGCGACCGGTACCTGCGCGGTGGGTGCCGGCGCGGTCGTGGCGGGCCGCGCGGGCGGCTGGAGCGAGGGCGTGAAGGGGGCCGGGGGCGCAGCGGGCGGCTGCTGGGGCTTGTCGACGGTGATGCCGAAATCCGTCGCCAGGCCTTCGAGCCCGCTGTCGTAGCCCTGCCCGACGGCGCGGAACTTCCAGGCACCCTGACGCCGGTAGAGCTCGCCGAGGATGTAGGCGGTCTCGACGGTGGCGTCCTGGCTGTCGAAGCGGGCGAGTTCCGCGCCGGTGGCCGCGTCCAGGACGCGGATGCCGAGCCCGGGAACCCGGCCGAAGGTGCCGCCGTCGGCCGACGCCGCCAGGACGACGCGCTCGACGGCCTGCTCCATCTGCGCGAGGTCGATGACCAGGGTGTCCGTCACGGCGTCGGGCTGCGAGCGCTTGCCTTCGTGGCGCACCGCGCCGGAGGAGTGGGCCGGCTGGTTGTAGAAGACGAAGTCGGCGTCCGAGCGGACCCGGCCGTCGGCCAGCAGGAGGGCCGAGGCATCGACGTCGGGCACGCCGGGGCCGGATCGCCAGGCCAGCTCGACGCGCACCGAGTGCGCCGGCACCGGGACGTTGGCTCCTTTAAGCATGGACATGCTCTCCCCCATCACTGGTCGCGGTACTCGCTCGTCGCCGCGACGAAAGATGCTGCACCGTCAACTTAATCCCCGGCCGCCTTCCCAGCATCTCTCCCGGCCGCGGCCCCCGGACCGCGGCCGGGCCGCTCGGACGGGCCGCGTCGCCGAACAGGCCGCGGCGCCCGCGAACTCCTTTGGATTCAACCGGAGTTCGGGGCGCCGCAACGGCAGGTGCGGTCAGGCTTCGTTGGCCGAGCGCACCTTGGGCTTGCGTGTCAGTACGGTCGCGGCCAGCGCGGCGGCGATCACCGCGCAGAGCACGATGAGCCGGGTCGCGCCCGTGAACGTACTGCCCAGGCTGTCCCTGAGCAGATGGACGGAGTTGAGTTCGGTCGCCAGGGAGTGCGCGATGACGATGCCGACGGCGGCTGCCGCGCCGACCATCCAGGCCCACAGCGGGTCGTAGAGGGGCAGCAGGCACGCCAGGGCGATGCAGACGGCGGCGATGCCCAGGGAGGCACCGGCCGCCAGGTCGCCGGAGCGCAGCTCCCTGAGGTCGGTCGGCAGGTGGATCGCGCCGATCACCAGCAGGGCGACCGCGGCCGGCCACCTCAGGACGGACCGGACGGGCAGCGAAGCGGACGAGCGTGTCCGGGCCGCGGCGGCCGGCTCGGGGACGGGCGACGCCTGGGCGGGGGGCACGTCGGGGCGGGGAGGCGCCGTCGCCTCCGCGGCGGCGGGGGCCGGAGCGGCCGGGGCCGCGGCCGGGACCTCTGCCGGGACCTCTGCCGGGGCTTCCGACGGACCCGCTGCAGGGGCCTCCGCTTGCGCCGGGGCGAACGGAGCCATGGGCTCCGGTCCACCGGGGGCGGCTCGCGACGCCGACAGCGCCACGGCCATCCGCTCGTCGGCTGATCCGGCTGAGCCGGCTGAGCCCACGGGGTCGGCCACTTCGGGGAGTTCAGCCACTTCGGCGGCCGCGGCGGATTCGGTGGGTCCGACGGACGGTGCGTGGCGCTCGGCGCCGTCGGCCGCCCGCACGGGAGCCTCCAGAGCGTCGACGGCCGTGGCCGGCCGCGCCGGAGCCCCGCCGGCCTCGGCCACATGCCCGCGCGGGTCACCGGCCCCGGCCGCCCGCACACGCGAGTCACCGGATTCAGCCACCTGGCCACGCGGGTCGGCGGTCCCGGCCGGCCGTACCGGGGGGCCGGCTTCCGCAGCCTCCCGTGCGCGGCGCTCGGCGGCCTCGGTGACGCGCACGCGGAGCTCGTCGTCGCCGGAGCCGAACCTGGCGATCAGCGCGGCCACGTCCTCGATGGGCCGCTCCGTCGCCGCGGCGTGCAGGGCGGTGCCGGCGTCCTCGGCGGTACCGGGGGGCTCCTGCACCAGGGAGATCAGCTGATGGACCTCGTTCACCGAGCGCGTGACGGCGGCCAGGCGGAGCGCCTGGTCGCCCGGCGGCGGGTAGCCGCCGGCCTCGTTCAGAAGGTGTACGAGCGAGGCGACCTCGTGCATGGGGCGCGAGGCGACCACCGTGCGGAGCAGAAGCAATCCGGGCTCGTCACCCGGACCTATGGGGATCTGCTCGTCCTGGGGAGGGTTTTGATCGGATGACATCACTCGGCTTCCTTCGTTGTGCCTCGACGCGACGCCAGCTTCTTCCGGCTGTCACGGTGCGTCATGGGATACGCACATACAGCCCTATATCAGCCCAAAGGGGCTGGCCGCGCTATTCGAGCGGGGCGTGTGGGCCGGGCGGCGAGGAGCGCCTGGGCGCCGGCCGGCGGAGGCGTCCGGCCGAGTCCGAGCTCGACATTCGGGGGTCGGCGGGCCCCGGCTGCGGGGATCCCGGGCGGATGTGACCTTTGAGCCAGACGGACGACTTCGCGTCCGATTGGTGCGCCCGACCCCGGCGACAGGGCCGGCGGGTTCACGGCTACACAGGTTCCTCGGCCATACTTCCGCCCGTGGAGCAGCGATCAGAACACCAGTACATGCCCCTGACCGGTGCCGCGACGGATCCCGCGTACGTCCCCGGCCTCGTACCGCCACGCGCGTCCGCGCCGGAGGAGCTGCTGTCCGGCGCGGCCTCCGAAGCGGACGGCGCGGGGCGGGCGAACGAGGACGCCGCGGATCCGGGCGCCGCCGAACCGGACACGGGCGGCGAAGCCCGCCCCGGCGACGCGGACGCCCAAGCCGACACCGGTACCGAGGCCGGCGCGGACACCGCGGCCGAAGCCGCCGCGGAGTCCGACGCGGACACGGACGGCGACGCCGGCACGGGCGAGCGGCCCGCATGCGAGATGTCCGACCGGCAGGGCTCGATCGTCGCCGACCACCGGGGCATCCGGCTGCGGCTGCGCGACGAGGAGGCCGACTTCCGGTGGGACGAGGTCAGCGCGGTCGAATATCGCACCCCTCGGTGGTCGCGGCGGTTCCACATCGCCGTGTACACGCCTGCGCCCCGACGCTTCTCCCACGATGTCGACGCCGCCGATCGAGCGGAGCTCGCCCGATGGGGCGAACACCTCGAAGCGGTGCTCGACGCCTACTTCGAGAACTGAAGCACACCCACGTCCGAACCGTGAGCGCACGCGGCCGTGCTGCGGCCCGTGCGCCGTCACCCGTCGCCATCCGCCGGCTGCGACCGCCAACTCCCGCACAGGTCACGGGAGTTGTCGGCGCGCTGTGTGCCCTTCGGTCTCACGCACACACGGCCGTGGACCGGAGTGTGTGCGGGCCACACCTCGCACCCCGGGCCGGCCGGCCGAGAAGGGTCGGTCGTTGGATGTTTCGGCAGGTCAAGCGGCCAAAACCGGCGTAAAACGGATGACCCAGAGATTGGGGCTCCCCAACGGCCACATCGTGGGCTTAACTTATGTGCCATGACCTCCCCCCGCTCCACCTATGGCGGCGGTTACTACTCCGCGCCGTTCTTCCCGGACACCCCCATCTACGACTCCCTCGTCGCAGAAAGGGGCACGCCTCAGATCGCCCCGATCCGAGTGCCTTCCCTCTACGACACCGGCAGCAGCAGTTACCTGCCGGCCCTTCCGTCGGCGCTGCCCGCGCTGCCGGCCGCCCCTTCGCAGCAGAGCCCTTCCTACGCTTCGTCGTACGGGTACCAGCAGCAGATGCAGCAGCCGGTGCCGCTGCAGCACGCCGCCACCCCGTACATCCCGCAGCAGCCCTCGGCCCCGCGCGGCTATCAGGGGCAGCAGTCCATGCCGCAGCGTCCGGCGCCGGGCACCGGGTACGAGGCCATGCGGCCCGCCGCGCCCCGGCCCGCGCCCGCTCCGTACGAGGATCCGTACAACCGCCCCTACCAGGGCACCGGGTACTGACCGAACCCGGGTCGAGCCGCTCGGACACCTGTCCGACGCTGCTGGCAGAATGTGTTCATGAACAACGGGCTCAACGCTGTCGTCGACGGGATCCACATCCATCCCGTCAAGTCGGTCGGGGGATACGACAGCGGGCAAGCGGCGGTCGAGCCATGGGGGCTCGCCGGGGACCGCCGCTGGATGCTTGTGAACACCGAGGGCGTCGCCGTCACGCAGCGGGAGCGGCCCGCCCTGGCCCTGAGCAGTGCCGCCACACTGCCGGGCGGCGGCGTGCGGCTGTCCGCGCCGGGCTGCGACGATCTGGTGGTGGAGCCGCCGCGGACGGCGGCCGCCGAGACGGTCTCGCTCTTCGGCGGCACGTTCGAGGCGGTGCCCGCCACCGTCGAGGCGCACCAGTGGTTCAGCTCCTACCTCGACACCGAGGTGCGACTGATGCACCTGGACGACCCGGCACACCGCAGGGCCGTCGATCCCACGTACGCGCCGGACGGACGGACGGTGAGTTTCGCCGACGGCTTTCCGCTCCAGATCGCCACGCGTTCCTCACTGGACGCCCTCAACGCGCTGATCGCACAGGGTGATCATGCCGTCGAAGGGCCGCTGCCGATGAACCGGTTCCGGCCCAATGTGGTGCTCGGCCACACGGAGCCGTGGGCCGAGGACACATGGTCGCGGATCTCCATCGGCGAGGTCTCCTTCCGGCTCGCGAAGCCCTGCGGCCGCTGCGTGATCACCACCACCGACCAGGCCACCGCGGAGCGCGGCAAGGAGCCGCTGCGCAGCCTGGCGCGGCACCGCCGCATCGGCAAGGCACTGGCGTTCGGCGTGCTGGTCCTGCCGGAGAACACCGGCGTCATCCGCGTGGGCGACCCGTTGAAGGTCCTCGCCTAGCCCGCCCGGCCCGTCCCGCCCCTCCGACTCGTCCGCGTACCCGCGCCCCGCGTCGCATACCTGCGCGCGGCGCGGGAACTCCTGTGGGCAGCAGCCGCGTTGGACAGGGTGAGGGGAAGGGGCTGATGGCCCGTGCGAGCCGTGGTCGGGGTGTGGCGCTGGCGGCGCTGTCCGCTGCGTCGCCGCACCGATGTCGTGGAAGCCTGGCTGGCGCTCGTGGCGCTGGCCCTCATGGTGCTCGCCGCACCCGCCGTCGGGTTCCTGTGCGGTTCGCTCACCGACACGACGCTGCGCAGGGCGGTCGCCGACCAGCGCCGGCACCGGCACGTCACCACGGCCGTCGTCGTACACAACGCCGACCGGCGGGCGCCGCTCGCCGAGCCGGACGGCACGTCGCTGCGCACCACCGGCAGCAGGGTCGTCGCCAACTGGACGGCGTACGACGGCAGTTCACACCACGGCACACTGGCATCGCCGCGGCAGGCGCCCGCTCCCGGCTCCACCTTCCCGATATGGACCGACGACCACGGGCGTCCGGCGCCCCCGCCGATGGCCCCGACCGCGGCCCGTACGCACGCCGTGTTCGCGGGGATCTGCGCGGCCGTGACGGCCGCCGGCCTCATCGAGGCGATCCGGCGGCTGATCGTATGGCGTCTGATACGCCGGCGGTACGAGCGACTGGACCGCGCATGGGCCCGATACGGTCCGGACTGGGGCCGCACGGGCGCGGGCAGCTGACCGGTCAACTCAGCGGCTCCGCGCGCGCTACGGTGGACCATCAGTCGCGCATACGAGATCACGGTCGATGTATGTGCGAGGGCGTACGCACGAGGTGGGGGCACGACAGCACCATGGCTCAGGGCACGGTCCAGGTGACGCACACGGGCACGTCGAGGTGGCGCCGCCGCACGGGCGAGTACGCCTCCCTGGCCGCGGCCCTGGAAGCCGCGGGCGACGGCGACGTCCTGACCATCGCCCCCGGCACCTACCGGGAGAATCTGGTGCTCCAGCGCCCCGTGACGCTGCGCGGCCCCGAGGGCGCGGTCGGCTCGGTCCGGATCGCGCCGGCCGACGGAGTGGCGCTGACCGTGCGCGCCTCCGCGACCGTGCGGGACCTGTATCTGGAGGGTCAGGACGCGGCGGCGCCCGCGCTCCTCGTGGAGGACGGCGCGCCCGAACTCGTGGATCTGCGGGTGGTGACCCGCTCGGCCGTCGGCATCGAGGTGCGGGGCGGCGCCCGGCCCACGGTGCGGCGCTGCACCGTGGACAATCCGGGCGGCGTCGGCATCGGCGTGTTCGACGGCGCGGGCGGCCTGTTCGAGGAGTGCGAGGTCGTGGCGGCCGGCCAGTCCGGTGTCTCGGTGCACGGCGGCGGCCACCCCCGTCTTGAACGGTGCAGGGTGCACCATTCCAGCGGCGCCGGGCTGTCCGTGAGCGGCGAGGGCGCGGGGCTCGAGGCGCTCGGCTGCGAGGTGTACGAGATCAAGGGCGCAGGCGTGCAGATCGCGTCGCGCGCCACGGCCCACCTCACCGACTGCACGGTGCACCGCACATCGGCCGACGGCATCACCCTGGACACCGACGCGGTCCTCACGCTCGCCGACTGCGACATCCACGACATCCCGGAGAACGCGGTCGATCTGCGCTCGCGTTCGGTGCTCACTCTGACCCGGACCAAGGTCCGCCGCTTCGGGCGCAACGGCCTCTCGGTGTGGGATCCCGGGACCCGGGTCGACGCCAACCAGTGCGAGATCCACGACAGTACGGGCGACTATCCGGCGGTGTGGGTCAGCGACGGCGCCGCCGCGGTCCTCGACGGGTGCCGCGTCCACGACGTTCCGGACGCGATCTTCGTGCTCGACCGGGGTTCGCGCGCCGATGTCGTCGACAGCGATCTCACCCAGGTCCGCAACACGGCCGTGTCGGTGAGCGACGGAGCGACCGCGCAGCTCGACGACTGCCGCATCAGCCAGGCCTCCACGGGCGCCTGGTTCCGTGACCACGGCAGCGGCGGCACCCTGGCGGGCTGCACCATCGACGGCGCGCAGACCGGCGTCATCGTCACCAAGGGCGCCGATCCGCGGATCGAGCGCGTCACGGTCACCTCGCCCGCCGAGGCCGGTTTCTACGTGTCCGCTCAGGGCCGCGGCACCTTCCACGGCTGTCGCGTCACCGGCAGCGGCGGCTTCGGTTTCCACGTCATCGACGGCTGCCGTACGACGCTGACGCGCTGCCGCACCGAGCGGTGCGCGCGCCGGGGCTACGAGTTCTCCGAGGACGGCGCGGTCGTCGAGGACTGCACCAGCGACGAGAGCGGCGCGCAGCCGGCCGCCGGCGACGCGCCGGCCGTGCAGAGCGCGACCCAGACCATGGGGCTGCTCTCCGCCGTCCCCGGTCAGCGCCCCGTGGAGCCCGCCGTTCCCGAGCCTGCGGCGGAACCCGCGCGCCCGTCGGGTGCCGTGCTCGGTGAACTGGACACGCTCGTCGGCCTGGAGAGCGTCAAGCGCGAGGTCCGGGCGCTCACCGACATGATCGAGGTCGGGCGCAGGCGGCAGCAGGCCGGCCTCAAGGCGGCCTCGGCCCGCCGTCACCTGGTCTTCACCGGCTCACCCGGCACCGGAAAGACCACGGTGGCACGCCTGTACGGGGAGATCCTGGCCTCCCTCGGCGTCCTGGAGCGCGGGCACCTGGTCGAGGTGTCCCGGGTGGATCTGGTGGGCGAGCACATCGGGTCCACCGCGATCCGCACCCAGGAGGCCTTCGACCGGGCGCGCGGCGGGGTGCTGTTCATCGACGAGGCGTACGCCCTGTCTCCCGAGGACTCCGGCCGCGACTTCGGCCGGGAGGCCATCGACACGCTGGTCAAGCTGATGGAGGACCACCGTGAGGCGGTGGTCGTCATCGTCGCCGGGTACACGGCGGAGATGGAACGGTTTCTGAGCGTCAACCCCGGTGTGGCATCCCGTTTCTCACGGACCATCAGATTCTCCGACTACTCCGCGGACGAGCTGCTGCGCATCGTGGAGCAGCAGGCGGACGAGCACGAGTACCGGCTCGGCACGGGGACCGCCGAGTGCCTCCTGAAGTACTTCACGGCGCTGCCCAGGGGCGCCGCGTTCGGCAACGGACGCACCGCGCGCCAGACGTTCGAGTCGATGGTGGAGCGCCACGCGGGCCGGGTCGCCCAGCTGGCCGACGCCAGCACCGACGATCTGACCCTGCTCTACCCGGACGATCTTCCCGAACTGCTCTGATCCGCGCGCTGGTTCGGCAGCGACGACGCCAACTCGGCCAGCAGCAGGGCCCGTTCGCGGCCGAAGGCCGGGTCGGCCTGGTAGTCGGAGTGGCCCAGGATCGGGGCGGGCAGCGGGTGTTCGCGGGTCCGCCCGTAGGCCATCGGGTCCAGGAGCGGTCCATTGTCCACGTCGCCTCCCGTGCGCACCGGGCCGCCGATCGGGTCGGTGGCCCGCCACAGGTTGCGCCAGCAGTGCACTTCCCGGTGCAGGGCTTCGAGCGGGGCCGGCCCGAAGTAGGCGGGGAACCAGCGTCCGTAGAGGCGCTCGACGGGGCAGCCGTAGGTGAGCAGGGCGACCCGGCGCCGGGTCGCGGCGGGCAGTTGCCACACGGCGGCCGCGGCGAGGACGCTGCCCTGCGAGTGGCCGGAGATCACCAGGCGCCCGCCGGTGCGCTCGGTCCAGGTGTTCATCCGCCAGGCGAGGTCGGGGACGGCCCGCTCGGCGTAGCAGGGCGGCGCGAAGGGGTGGGCGGCGCGCGGCCAGAACGTGCCGACGTCCCACAGGATGCCGACCGTGCGGCGGGCCGCGGCGTCCTTGTAGGCGCGCCGGCCCCAGGTGACGAAGAGCAGGAAGCCGACGCCGGTGCACCAGGAGCCGAGCGACTGCGCGGCGTCGGCGCCGAAGGCGACCGGGCCGGGGGCGGTGCCGGCCGCTCTGGCCGGCACTTGGCCGGTCCACCAGGCGCCCGCCAGGGCCGCGGCGCCGAGCAGCAGGGAGGCGCCGGAGAGGATGCCGAGGAAGAGCGGGGCGTGGTCGGTGAGCCGGGCCATCGCGCGGGCGGCGGCGATCGTGCGGGTGCGGGCGGTGTCGGGTCGCTCGCCGGGGTAGTCGGCCATGATGCGGGGCGCGTCCGCGCGGGCGGTGCGCCAGGTGCGTACGGCGAAGAAGAGCACCACGGGCAGGAGCACGACGATCAGGGCGGGGATCACCGAGGCCTGCCAGGTCAGCAGCGGAGGCGGCCCGTGGTAGGCCGAGCGGCTCATGCCGGGGGTCGCGCCGTGGTCCACCCAGTCGGCGACCCGCTGGGCGACGCCGCCGGTCATCACCCCGCCGAGCGCGCAGGCGAGCATGGCGACGGCGGGGCCGCCGAAGCCCCGCAGGGCGGTGCGCCCGCCCTGCGCGCGGCGTCGCAGCAGGCCGGCCACGGCCGCAAGTGCGACGACCAGGACGCCTTGGGCCAGGGCGAGCAGGCCGAAGGCGCGGTCCCCGGGCAGGGTGCCGGCCGAGGCCCAGTCGGAGCGGTCCCAGGACGCGTACACCAGGGCGAGCACCAGCAGGGCGAGCGAGCTGACGGGCAGCCAGGAGGTGAGGGCGCGGTCGAGCCGCTCGTCGCGGTGGGATTCGGTGCGCCCGCGACGGCACACCACCCACACCACGACGAGGCCCGCGAGGGCGAGAGCGCATTCGAGGACAAGGCCCAGCGCGGCGGGGCCGCCGCCGTCGGCGTGGTCGTGGCGGGCGGCGGCCAGCGTCACGCCCGCGCCGGTGGTGAGGAAGCCGGCGGCGGTGTGCGCGGCGCGCAGCCGGGCCACCAGACGCCTGCCGTACCAGAACCCGGGGCGGCTGAAGGCCGGTTGGGGGGACCGGGGGTCGTCGGGGGGCTCGGTGTTCAGCGGCCGCTGGGATTCGTACGCGCTCCAGGTGCGGTTGGAGAGGTACCAGAGCAGGGCGACGAGGGCCGCGGGGACGAGGGCCGCGAGGGCCAGGCGCCGGCCCGGCTGCGACCACCAGCCGTGATGCGCCACGGACGTGAAGCCGAGCCAGTACCACGAGCGGGAGCAGCCCGCAGTGCCGGCGCACTGCCACGCGGTGAGATCGAGCGCGACCTCGCAGGCCGCGGCCACGAGCAGCGCGGTGAGGCTGAGCGCGACGAGCCGCACCAACACCCCGTACAGGCGGATCGCCCAGAGCGGGTCCTTGGCGGGCGGACGCATCCAGTGGGCGAGGTTGACGACCATGAAGGGCAGCAGGAGCAGCCACAGGGCGCGGGCGCTGTTGCCGGACGTCAGATTGCACCAGACGTACGCCTCGGGCACCGGCCGGCCCCGGTAGCGCTCGGGGTGGGCCTCGGCGTCGGCGTCCTCGGCGCAGCGGTAGATAGCCGCGGTGTCGTCGCCGGTGACGCACACGGTGCGCGGGTCGCCGAGCATCTTCTGCGGTGTGGTGCCGCCGACGCCGTGGACCAGCAGCTCGAGGGCGGGGCCGGCGCCTTCGGCCGTGGGAGCACCGGCTGCGACGGCGGGTGTGGCACGGGACACGTCTGCGGCTCGCTCTCGTGGTGGCAGGATCGGCGGCGCGGGTGGCACGGAGCACAAGGATCTCGGATCCGGGTGCCCCGGTGCAGTGCTCTCACGGAATCTCCCCGTGACAGGATGGGGTGCCGTAAGCCGGGGGGGGGCAGGTGTGCCCGGCGTGTGTGTTCGACGATGTGGAAGGACCGGCCCGGCAGTGAGCGACCACCAGAATCTGCTCGCGGAGCAGCGTCGTGCTCTGATCCTCGACGAGGTCAGACGGCGCGGTGGGGTCCGGGTCAACGAACTCACCCGCAGGCTCAACGTCTCGGACATGACGGTCCGCCGGGATCTGGACGCGCTGGCCCGCCAGGGCGTCATCGAGAAGGTGCACGGCGGCGCGGTGCCCGTCGCGGAGGCCACGGCGCACGAGCCGGGCTTCGAGGCGAAGTCGGCCCTCGAACTGAGCGCCAAGCAGGACATTGCGCGGGAGGCGGCCAGGATGGCCGTGCCCGGCAGCGCCATCGCGCTGGCCGGCGGCACCACGGCGTACGCCCTGGCGCAGGAGCTGGTGGACGTCCCGGAGTTGACGGTGGTGACCAACTCCGTGCAGGTCGCCGACGTGTTCCATGCCGCGCAGCGTTCGTCCGCCGGTTCCGGGCCGCGGCCGGGTGCGGCGACGGTGGTCCTGACGGGCGGGGTGCGCACGCTGTCCGACACGCTGGTGGGGCCGGTCGCCGACGCGGCCATCCGCTCCCTCCACTTCGACGTGCTGTTCATCGGCGTGCACGGCATCTCGGCGGAGGCCGGCCTGTCCACGCCCAACCTGGCCGAGGCGGAGACCAATCGCCGGTTCGTGCACTCGGCGCGGCGGGTCGTGGTGATCGCCGACCACACCAAGTGGGGCACGGTGGGGCTCAGTTCGTTCGCCACGCTCGACCAGGTCGACTCGCTGGTGACGGACGCGGGCCTTTCGGACCGGTCCCGCGCGGAGATGACCGAGCATCTCCGGGACGTCGTGGTGGCGGGGGAAAGCCCCGACAGTGGCTCCGACAACGGCCCCGACAACGGCGGCTCCGCAGACATCTGACGGCCGGGCGGCTATGGTGTGCGGGCCCTCCCCTACCGGTCGGTACGGGCTCTCGCGCATCCGCTGCCGGTACGGGTTCCGCCGCGCCGAACCGCCAGGAGGAACGCGTCATGGCTCGCCGACTCAGGTCCGTGGAACTCGACTTCGCCGAGTCGGCGCCGGTGCGCCTGGTGTTCACCGCCCGGCTCTCGGCCGGTCCGGACGCCGTCTACCGCGCGCTGGCCGACCAGGTGACGGACATGCCCGCCTGGTTCTCCTCGGTCGTGGCGGCCCGGCCCCTGGACGGCGGGGCCGGACGCGAGATCAGGCTGCGCGGCGGCGTCTTCTTCCGCGAGACGATCATGGCGAGGGACGCGGGAGCGCGCTACGCCTACCGGATCGACGAGACCAACGTGCCCGGCGTGGCAGCCATGCTGGAGGACTGGCGGCTGGCTCCCGTCGGGGAGGGCACGGCGGTGCGCTGGACGATGGCGAGTGGGGGGCCCGCTCTGTTCCGTCTGACGATGCGGGCCGCCGGGCCGGGCGTCGGCCAGTCCTTCAAGGGCGCGATGCGCGCACTGGACCGCCTGCTGGCGAGCGCGCCCAAGCCCTGAGGCGGGTCCCACCTCCACCCCGCCCCTTCGCGAAACCCTCTGGGGTCACGAAGGCGCCTCCTGAAGCGAGTTGAGAGCCCGCCACGTCGACACGAGGCCCTCCGGGGTGAGGCCCTCGTCGGACCGGGCGGCGACGAAACCGTCCGGCCGCACCAGAAGGGCGCCGTGCGGAGCGAGACCCACCAGAGCCGGCCAGGCGCCTTCGGTGTCCCGCAGAGCAGTCCGCCCGGAGTCCACGTCCGCTTTGCCGTAGCTGATGTGATGCACCGTCACCGGCAAGTCGTCCGCGACGTCGGCCCATATGCCCGCCTGCGCGTCCGCGCCGGTGAGGAGTGTGAAGCCGGGACCGCACAGGTCGAGGGTGGAGAGCCGGCCGCCGTCGCGTTCGAGCCACAGGTGCGGGAGGCGGGTGCCGGTCTGGCCCGCGAGCGCCTCGACCGTGTCCCCGGCCGGTGCGCCGTGGACCGCGGCGGACGCGTACCGGTAGCAGGTCATGATCTCGCCGGTGTCGAGTTGGCGCGCCAGGGCCTCGGCGTTGTCCGGCGTGCGGATGGCGTACCGGGCGAAGAAGTCGGTGCGCAGCCAGGCCTGTTCGGCGACGAGCAGGCCGCGCGGGCGGCGCTCGGGTTCGTAGGTGTCCAGGAGGGTTTCCGGCGCCTCGGCGCGCAGGACGGCGGCCAGCTTCCAGGCGAGGTTGTGCACGTCGGCGATGCCGGTGTTGGCGCCGAACCCGCCCCAGGGGGCGTGGCGGTGGGCGGCGTCACCGGCGAGGAAGACCCGGCCGACGCGGTAGGCGTCGGCGACCGCGGTGCCGGTGTCCCAGGCCCCGCGGGCGAGCAGGTCGACGCGGAGCGCCGGGTCGTCCACGCCGATGGCCGCGCGCAGCAGGGCGGTACAGCGTTCGTCGGGGTAGTCGCGCGGGCTCTCGCGCTCGGGGTCGTAGGCGAGGTGGAAGGACCATTCGTCGGTGTTGTTCTTGGCCAGGAACAGCCCGGACACCTCGGGCCCGGCGATCTCGCACTGGCTGAAGGTGCGGTCGCGCACGATGTCGGTGAGGTCGGCGCGGAAGTAGAGATTGAGGTAGTGGTGGGTGGCGGGGCGGGTGGTGCTGGTGATGCCGAGGACGGTGCGCACGGGGCTGCCGCCTCCGTCGGCCGCCAGGAGGTAGTCGGCGTGCAGGGTTTTGGCGCGCCCCGTGGTGACGTCCGTGAGGGTGGCCGTGACCCGGTCGGCGTCGTGGGTGAACGCAGTCAGCTCGGTGCCGAAGCGGATGTCGCCGCCCCGCTGTTCGGCGAGGTCGCGCAGGACCGGTTCGAGCAGGACCTGGGGGCAGAAGCAGAACGCCGAGGGGCTCTCGTCCGCGCCGACCATGGCGCCGCCGGCGTAGACGTGCCGCAGGTCGAGCGCCTCGGAGTCCACGATGCTGCGCCCGGTGCGCGCGCCGCCGAACCGCCCCATTTTCAGGGCGGTCGCGCTCGCCGCCAGCACGGCGTCCTCGACCCCGATCTGCCGGAAGATCTCCACGGCACGGGTGTGCATGCCGCGGGAACGGGGCAGCACGGTCGGCTCGGTGTTGCGCTCCACCAGGACATAGTCCACCCCGTGGTACTCCAGGCACAGGGCGGCGGTCAGACCGGCCAGTCCCCCGCCGACGATCAGTACAGATGGCATGGCAGCTCCCGCTTTTCCCCGTTGCCGTTCGGTGGATCTTTCCTACCGTAGACAGCGAAGGGGGCGTCGGGGGCAAACTGCGGGTCAATGCCGGGTCACCTCAACACGGCGTCGGCGAGCGGCACTTGATGGTGGGCCGAGGCCGCCGGTGTGCGGGCCGGCCGCCCCGCACAGGCCGTCCGCCCCCGCGGGCCGGCCGCCCCCGGGGCCAGTCGTCCCCGCGAGTCAGTCGCCCCCGAGAGTCAGTCGTCCTCGCGGGCCGGCACCACCGCCACCGGGCATTCCGTGTGGTGCAGCACCGCGTGGGCCACCGAGCCCATCAGGAGGGAACCCGACTTGAGGCGTCTGCGGTGGCGGCCGACCACGATCAGGGCGGCCGAGGCGGAGGCGTCGACGAGATGGCCCGCGGCGTCGGCCGGTGCGATCAGCGCGTCCACCTCGACGCCGGGGAAGCGGGCCTCGAACGGGCCGATCCGCTCGGCCTGTTCGCGGGTCACATCGTCCTCGGCGGGTTCGTACTGGTCGGGATCGAGCGGGCCCGGCGGGTACTCGCCCGCGACCATCAGCGCGGCTGGCGGCGGGGCGGGGTAGGCGGTGAGCACCTGGAGCGGCACACCGCGGGCCGCGGCCTCCACGAAGGCGAATTCGATGACGTCGTCGGCGGTCTCGCCCAGGTGGAGCCCGAGCACGACCCGTCCCGAGGTGCGTTCGTCCGCCCCCGTACGTGCCAGGCGCGGCACCACCACCACGGGGCAGGGCGCCCGCGTCGCCACGGCCAGGCTGTTGGAGCCGAGGAGGAGGCTGGCGAAGCCGCCGCGCCCGCGCGAGCCCATCACCAGCATCCGCGCCCCGGCCCCCAACGCGTGCAGCGCGTCCGGTACTTCGCCCACCAGCGAGTCGAAGCGCACGGAGGGCAGCTCGTCGCGCCCCGAGAGCGCGGCGCGGACCCGGTCGGTCACCGGATCGTTGAGCGCGGGACCGGGACCGAGCGCGGACCTGCGAGCCGCCCAGAGCTGGGTGTGGTCGGGCAGGACGTGCGCGATGACCAGCTCGGCGGCCAGCCTGCGGGCGGTGGGAATGGCCCATTCCAGGGCTCGCAGGCTGTGGTCGGATCCGTCTACGGCTACGGCTACCGGGCGCGTGTCCATGACGTCACCCTGGCACGCGCCGCGGTGTCCCGCACGGGCAGAAGGTCCCGGTGCGGCCGGTTACCGGACGGCCCACACCCCGCTCTCCAGGAAGGTGTCGAGGGTCGCGGCGTACGGGGCGATGTCCAGGCCCTGCTCGGCGAGCCACGTGTCCGAGTAGTACTTGTCGAGGTAGCGGTCGCCCGGGTCGCAGAGCAGGGTGACGATGCTGCCGGTGCGGCCCTCGTCGACCATCTCCGCGACGATGCGCAGCGCGCTCCACAGGCCGGTGCCGGTGGAGCCGCCGGCCTTGCGGCCGATCGCCTTCTCCAGGGCGCGCACGGCCGCGACGCTCGCCGCGTCCGGCACCTTCATCATCCGGTCGATGGCGCCGGGCACGAAGCTCGGCTCCATGCGGGGCCGGCCGATGCCCTCGATGCGCGAGCCGCAGTCGCTGGAGGCGAGCGGGTTGTTGTGGGTCCAGCCGTCGAAGAAGCAGGAGTTCTCGGGGTCGGGCACGCAGATCATCGTGTCGTGCTGCATGTAGTGCACGTAGCGCGCGATGGTGGCCGAGGTACCGCCGGTGCCCGCGGTGGCGACGATCCAGGCCGGTTCCGGATAGCGCTCCAACTTCAGCTGCTGATAAATGGATTCGGCGATGTTGTTGTTGCCGCGCCAGTCGGTGGCCCGCTCCGCGTAGGTGAACTGGTCCATGTAGTGGCCGCCGGTCTCCGCGGCGAGCCTCGCGGACTCCTCGTAGATCTTCATGGAGTCGTCGGCGAAGTGGCACTGGCCGCCGTGGAATTCGATCAGGCGGCACTTCTCGGCGCTCGTGGTGCGGGGCATGACGGCGATGAACGGGACGCCGATCATCTTGGCGAAGTACGCCTCGGAGACGGCGGTCGAGCCACTGGACGCCTCGATGACGGGCTTGCCCGGCCGGATCCAGCCATTGCACAGGCCGTACAGGAACAGCGAACGGGCGAGGCGGTGCTTGAGGCTGCCGGTGGGGTGGGTCGACTCGTCCTTGAGGTAAAGGTCGATGCCCCACGCCTCGGGCAGCGGAAAGCGCAGGAGGTGGGTGTCGGCGGAGCGGTTGGCATCGGCCTGGACCTTGCGCACGGCTTCCTTCAGCCAGGCCCGGTACCGCGGATCGCTGCGGTCCACATCGATGGTTTCCATGCCACTCCTCGTCGTGTCTGCGTGCCGCCCCCGCTTCTGACGATACCGCTCTCACCTGCACAAACGTTGCCTTTGGGGAGCCATAGGAGTGGCTTGTGGGACGGGTGATGAGCACCGGACGGCGCTGGCCCGGACCCGATCCCCCACGCACCCTGGTGCGTAGGCTCGACGTTGTGCAGACTGCCCACCAGGAGCGATGCGAAGGGGGCCGGATGGTCATGGCCGAACCCGAGTTCAGTGCGAAGGGCGTACGGATCGAGCGGTGGACGCGCTCGCTGACGAGAGCCGGCGAGGTCCTCATCAAGGACGGCCGGCTCGCCCTGCTCACCAGCAACGGGCGGGAGATCGACAGCGCGCCCGTCGACGCGGTCAGCACGGCGCGACCCTGGCTGCCCTGGCTCGCCAAGGAGGACCGGACGGTGGCGCGGCTGAACGGCACCCGCTACCGGCTGACGATGGACCAGGATCCCGGCCGTTCGCGCGGACCCGATCTGACGCAGCGATTCCTGCAGGCCATGCGGCAGACGGCGCACGGAGCGCAGCACTGAACGTGCGTGCGCCGGCGGGTGCGAGTTGCGCACTCCCCACCCCTGGTCCACGCTGGTGTCACATCACTGAGGGTTTACCGGCGGTGACGCTCCGAGCAAGGCCGCCGGACCAGACAGCTACTTCCGGACCTAATCGGGGAGTCGCAACCGTGATCAGCCAGCCAAACAGGCAGTGCACGGTGGAGCTCCAAGCCCTGCCGTCGCGGATCGGACAGGTCCGCAGAATCGTGTCGGCGCAGTTGCGCTACTGGCATCTGGATCCGTTGATAGACGAGGCGGCGCTCGGCGTCACCGAGTTGCTGACCAACGTCCACCGGCACGCCGAGCCGGACAAGATGTGCACGGTGGAGATCGAGCTGCTGCTCGACCGGCTCACCATCTCCGTCCATGACCACGATCCGACGCTTCCCCCCGCGGTGCGCAAGGCCGACACCATGGCCACCGGCGGCCGCGGGCTCGCGCTGATCGCCGCGGTCAGCGAGGCGTGGGGGGTGCGCCCACAGGGCGAGTTGGGCAAGACCGTGTGGTTCACCCTCGCCGCCCCCTCGCCCGCACCACCCCTTTCCTCGTACCCGCTGTACGAACCGACGGCGACGCCCGCCTTCAAGGAGAGCCGTCCGCGTCCGGTGCGCGAGCGGGTGAAGGCCGCCGCCAGGTCGTCCGTCGCGGGCTGACCGGGCAGGGACGCGCCGCACGTCGCGGCGCCGATCCCGCGCGGAGGGCCTCCGGCCGTGCGGACCCGGTCCCCGCCACGGCCCCGCACGGCCGGGCCCGGCCTCAGGGCGCGCCGCCCTTGCCCGTACCCGTGAGGCCGGTCCGCCCGAAGTGCTCTTCGAGCACGGAGATGCGGCGCCAGTACTCCTCCTCGTCGATCTCGCCCGCCGCGAACCGCCGGCCGAGCACGGCGATGGGTGAACGGTCGTCCAGAGGCGGGCGCCAGGGACCGCGACGGCCCCGCCATCCGGCGCGCCGCGCCACGGTGACGACGGTGAAGATCACGGCGGCCCAGATCAGCGGGAAGAAGAGGATCCAGGGTCCGGGCCCCGCGTAGGCCAGAGTGTTCATCTCGCTCAGCTCCCTCGTTGTCCTCCGGCGCTCCTCGACGGGACGGCCGGTTCATGCTTCGAGCCTCCCGCCGCCGTGGGGTGCGCGTCGTCGTACGGCGGGCGGCAGTCGGGCTACCCCCGCCGGAGTAGCCGGATTCCGCCCCACGTCCTGCGGCCTCCGCCTGCGGCCTCCGCCCTTCGCCCCCGCCCTTCGCCTTCGGCTCGCCGCGTGAGGCGTCCGCCCTGGATCTGGATTCTGCACCTACTGGATTCTGTACCTACTGGTATGTACATTGATGTCATGAGCACTTCCGAGCGTCTGATCTCCGCCACCCGCGAGCTGCTGTGGGAGCGTGGATACGTGGGCACGAGCCCCAAGGCGATCCAGCAGCGGGCGGACGCGGGCCAGGGCAGCATGTACCACCACTTCGCCGGCAAGCCCGATCTGGCCCTGACCGCGATCCGGCGCACCGCCGAGGAGATGCGAGCCACGGCCGAGGCCACCTTCGGGGGCGACGGCACGGCGTACGAGCGCATCGCGGCCTATCTGCTGCGCGAACGCGACGTGCTGCGCGGCTGCCCCGTCGGACGCCTCACCATGGACCCCGAGATCATCGCAGACCCCGCGCTGCGCGCACCCGTCGACGAGACGCTCGACTGGCTGCGCGGACGCATCGCGGCCATCGTCCAAGAGGGCCTGGATCAGGGCGAGTTCGGCGCACACGTGGTGCCGGGCGAGATCGCCGCGGCCGTCGTGGCGACGGTCCAGGGCGGCTACGTGCTGGCGCGCGCATCCGGTTCGCCGGACGCGTTCGACGCGGGAGTGCGCGGCCTGCTCTCGCTGCTCGCCCCCGGGTGACCACCCGCAGCCGACGCCCACCGGCCCCGCGACCGCTGCCCGCTGCCCGCTGCCCGCTGCCCGCTGCCCGAGGAGAACGAACGCCGTGCAGGCCATGCAGTACGAGATCACTCTGCCCGCCGACTACGACATGGAGATCATCCGCAAGCGCGTCGCCACCCGGGGCCACCTCCTGGACGACTTCCCCGGGCTCGGCCTCAAGGCCTATCTGATGCGTGAGCGCGGAGTCGATTCCCCGGTCAACTCCTATGCCCCGTTCTACCTTTGGGCCACGTCCGACGGCATGAACTCCTTCCTGTGCGGCCCCGGATTCCAGGGCATCGTCGACGATTTCGGGCGGCCGCGGGTACGCCACTGGGCCGGCCTCGCCTACGCCGAAGGGCCCGCGTCCTCGGCGGTGCCGGCCACCGCGACCCGTCTGTGCGTGCCGGTCCCCGACGGGGTCGAACCCGCCGCGTTCGCGGCGCGGGAGGCCGACAGGGCGCTCGCGCCCGGGGTGGTGGCGAGCGCCGTGGCCATCGACCCGAGCCGTTGGGAGCTGGTGCGGTTCACCCTCTGGGAACAAGCCGATCCGTCCGAGCCCGGCGACCGGTTCCAGGTGCTGCACCTGTCGCAGCCCGGACGCGCCGGGCTGCGCTCGGGACGGCACTGGTGAGCGCGGTACGCACGGTCCTCGGCAGGGTGGAGCCCGCCGCGCTCGGTGCCGTCGACGCGCACGACCACCTCTTCATCCGCAGCCCGCGACTGCCGGGCCAGGAACTGGACGACGTCGGGCGGGCAGCGGAAGCGCTCGGCGCGTTCCGTGAGCTGGGCGGCGGCACGGTGGTCCAGTGGACGCCGTACGGAATGGGCCGGCGGGCCGGCGAACTCCCATCGCTCTCAAGGGAGTCGGGGGTGCACATCGTCGCCGCCACCGGGCTGCACCAAGCCGCCCACTACGCGGACGAGGTACTCCGCTCCGTCCTGGACCGTCTCACCGGACTCTTCGTCGGCGAGCTGACCGAGGGCATCGGCGACACCGGGGTACGGGCCGGGATGATCAAGGTGGCGGGCGGTTTCCACGGGCTCGACGACCACGCCACCCGCACGATGCGCGCCGCCGCCGAGGCGCACCACGTCACGGGTGCGCCGATCGCCGTCCATCTGGAGCTGGGCACGGGCGCGCTGGACGTGCTGGACCTGCTGTGCGGGGAGTTGGAGGTGGCGCCCCGCTCGGTGATCCTCGGTCATCTCAACCGCTCCCCCGACTTCACCGTGCACCGCCTGGCCGCCGAGGCGGGCGCGTACCTCGCCTTCGACGGGCCGTCCAGGGCCAACCACGCCACGGACTGGCGGATGCCCGACGCGCTGGCGGCGCTGGCGGACGCCGGGTTCGCCGACCGGCTGCTGCTCGGCGGGGACACCGTGACACCGGACACGCCGGGGATGCCGTACCTGATGCGCCGGGTGCGGCCGAGGCTGGAACTCGCCCTGGGCGACGAGCTGGTGGAGCGGATCCTCGTCAGCAATCCGGGGCGCGTCTACGCCTGGTGAGCCAGCGCTCCCAGCGGGTCGTCGAGCACCGGCTGCCAGGCCAGCTCGGCCGCTCCCACCAGGCTGTTGTGGTCGAGGGAGCAGGCGAGGATCGGGACGCCGCCGCTCCGGCCCCACAGGCTGCGGTCGGCCACCACGGCGCGCAGGCGGTCCGGGTCCGCCTCCAGGAGCGCCTTGTGCAGACCGCCCAGGACGATCCGGTCGGGGTTGAGGATGTTGACGAGTCCGGCGAGACCGAGGCCGAGCCGGTCGATGAGTTCCTCTGCGCCGCGCCGCACCGCGACGTCCTCGTACTCGGTGCGCAGCAGCGCCCGCGACTGTTCGAGGAGCGAGACCTCGGGCCCCGGCGCGCGGCCGGCCGCGGCGAGGAAGGCGAGCGGGTCGGCCTCGACGTCGAGGCAGCCGCGGCTTCCGCAGTAACAGGGGCGGCCGTCGGGGTTGACGGTGAGATGGCCGACTTCGAGGGCCAGGCCCGAACTCCCCGTGTGCAGGCGGCCGTCGAGGACGAGGGCCCCGCCGACACCGCGGTGGCCGGTGGCGACACAGAGCAGGTGCCGGGCTCCGCGGCCGGCGCCGTGACGGTGCTCGGCGAGCGCCGCGAGGTTGACGTCGTTGCCGGTGAAGGCGGGGCCCGTGATGCCTGCCGCGCGCACCCGTTCGGCGAAGATCTCGCGTACCGGCGAGCCGGCCGGCCAGGCCAGGTGCAGCGGGTTGAGCGCGGTCCCCTCCGGTTCGGCGACGGCGGAGGGCACGGCGAGACCCGCACCCACACAGCGCCGGCCGCTGCCCTTGAGGAGAGCCGCGCCCGCGTCGACGACGTCACCAAGCACCTGGGCCGGGTCGGCGGAGACGATGACACGACCCGCGTCGGTGGCGACGATCTCGCCGCCGAGGCCGACGAGCGCGGCCCGGAAGCCGTCGGCGTGCACCTGGGCGGCGAGCGCGACGGGGCCCGCTTCGTGGACGGCGAGGCGGTGCGAGGGGCGGCCCTGGGAACCTGCCGCCGCGGGCCGGGAATCGACCTGGATCAAGCCGAGCGCTTCGAGTTCGGCGGCGACCGCGCCCGCGGTGGCGCGGGTGACGCCGAGCTCCGCGGTGAGGACGGCACGCGTGGGCGCGCGGCCGGTGTGCACCAGCTCCAGGGCGGGTCCGAGCGCGCCGCGGCCCCTGTCGAGCCTGGTCCGGGTGCTGGTCACCTTGCCGTTCATGGGGGCGAGTCTCCCATGATCCCGGACGGAAGCCGTCCCTCCGCCGAAGGCCGTGCGCCACGGCGGCGCGGGCCGTCCGCCTCCTGCCGTCCGTGTGGTTGAAGCGCGCCCCGAGCTACCCCTATCCTGACTTTGTGCCGCTACTAAACAAAGTGCGGACGGCCGTTCCGGGGGGCCATGGCTCACACACCGCCACACCCACCCTGTTCCGCCTCCGCTCCGCCCTGACCGTGTTCTTCGCCCTCGACGGCTTCCTGTTCGCCGGCTGGGTGGTCCGTATCCCCGCGATCAAGCAGCAGACCGGCGCCTCCGCGGGCGAGCTCGGGCTCGCCCTGCTCGGGGTCTCGGCCGGTGCCGTGGTGACGATGGTGCTCACCGGCCGCCTCTGCCGCCGCTTCGGCAGCCATCGGGTGACCGTGGCGTGCGGCGGCCTCATGGCCCTGGCCATCGCGCTCCCTCCGCAGACCCACTCCGCCCTGGCGCTCGGCCTGGTCCTGCTGCTGTTCGGTGCCGCCTATGGCGGCGTCAACGTGGCGATGAACAGCGCGGCCGTCGACCTGGTCGCGGCGCTGCGCCGCCCGGTGATGCCGAGTTTCCACGCGGCGTTCAGCCTCGGCGGCATGGTCGGCGCGGGGGTCGGCGCGCTCGTCGCCGGAAACCTCTCCGCCACCTCGCACCTGATGGCCCTGACGGGGTTCGGTCTCCTGGTGACCGCGCTGGCGGGGCGGGTGCTGCTGCGGCATCCGGCTCCGGTACACCCGAGCACCCCGCACGCACGGGGCCGGCGCCTCGACGGACGCTCCCGTCGGCTGGTGCTGCTCTTCGGCGCGATCGCGCTCTGCACGGCGTACGGCGAGGGAGCGATGGCCGACTGGGGCGCCCTCCACCTGGAGCAGGACCTGGCGGCGGCGCCCGGCATCGCGGCCGTCGGCTACTCGCTGTTCGCCCTCGCCATGACGGCCGGCCGTCTCTCCGGCACCGTCCTCCTGGAGCGGCTGGGCCAGACCCGCACCCTGGTGGTGGGCGGGCTCACGGCCTGCGCCGGGATGCTGCTCGGAGCGCTCGCACCACAGATCTGGCTCGCCCTGGCCGGCTTCGCCGTGATGGGGCTCGGGCTCGCCAACATCTTCCCCGTCGCCGTCGCACGGGCGGGCGCCCTCGCCGGCCCCGGCGGTGTCGCGGCGGCGTCCACGCTCGGCTACGGCGGCATGCTTCTCGGCCCGCCCGCGATCGGGCTGCTCGCCGAATGGGCCTCCCTGCCGGTCGCCCTGACCACGGTCGCCGCGCTGGCGGCGGGCGCCTCGCTGATCGCCTGCACCGCCCGCCACGCGACGGCCTAGGAGGCTGGGGGCTGGGGGCTGGAGGGACAAGGGATGCGAGGATGCGACCGCCGCCAGCGGGGCTCGCACCGCGCGGGCGACCCCGCGGTTACGCCACTGGTCAGGCCTCGGGCCGGGCCGTCAGCATCCTGGCGAGCACCGCGCGCTGCAACGGCAGCACCTCGGTGTGGCGGGAACGGCCGGCCTCGGTGATCGACACGCTCACGCCGCGCCTGTCCTCGCGGCACATCCTCCGGACGACCAGGCCGTCCTTCTCCAGCCGGCCGATCAGCCGGGACAGCGCGCTCTGGCTGAGATGGATCCGCGAGGCCAGCTCCTGCACGCGGAGCCCGCAGGCCGACTCGTCCTCGCGCAATTCGGCCAGCATGTCGAGGACCTCGAAATCGCTCGCGCAGAGCCCGTACGCGTGCAGCTCCCGATCGAGTTCGCAGGTCGTACGCGCGTGGGTCGCGAGGATGTCCCGCCATTCCTCCACGAGCAGGCGCTCGGGCTTCTCAGCTGCCATGGCCGCACCGTAGCAGAGGTGGCCGGTTTTCATGCGCTCGCATTTAATGCGGGCGCATTCAATGCGGGGGCATGTGGTGCGGGGGCATGTGGTGCGGGGGCATGTGGTCCGTGTGCCGACCGTACGAGGGTGGGTGACACGTGGGCTCGGGACATGTGGGCGTGGGGCATGGAGGCGTGGGGCATGGAGGCGTGGCGCACGTGTGCGTCCGGCACATGGGCAGACGGCACGTGTGCGTCCGGCACATGGGCGGGTGACCCGGGGCCACGGGCTCGTGCGGAGTGACGGGTGGGACGTGGCCTGTGCGGGGCGGCGGGCACGGTGCGGCGCGTGCGGTCTGCCACAGGGGACATGACCTGTGCACGGGGGCGGGCACGGTGCACGGTGCACGGTGGGCGGCGTACCACTCCAGGACGTGAGCCGCGCGGTGGGGCGAGTGAGCATGCGGCCGGGTCGTCCTCGGCCAATTCCGCGGGCGCGGCCGACGGGCGGCGGTTGCTCCCCGGGCGTCCCTGCTGTGAGACTTCGCGCATGGGGACACGGAGTCGGGCCGAGCGGGACGCCATCACCATCGAGATCGCATACGCGCTGGCCAGCGCCCTCTTCGCAGCCGCAGTGGTGTTCGGCGCGATCGCCGGTTCCGGCTACGCGCTCGAACTCCCCTACCCGCTGCGGCGGGTGCTGCTCCTGCTCGGTGGCGGCTGCGCCCTCATCGTCTTCGTCTGGCGGACCGTGCACGTCCTGTGGCGCTTTCCCCACGGCTCGGGCCGCGGGCCGCGTCAGCCGAGCCAGCCGGGGCGTACGAGCCCCGACTCGTAGGCCAGTACGACCAGTTGGGCCCGATCCCGGGCGCCGAGCTTCACCATCGCGCGGCTGACATGGGTCTTCGCGGTCAGCGGGCTGACGACGAGGCGACGGGCGATCTCCTCGTTGGACAGCCCGAGGCCCACCAGCGCCATCACCTCCCGTTCCCGGTCGGTGAGTCCGGCCAGGGCGTCGGCGGCCGTCGGCTCCTTCGAGCGCGCGGCGAACTCGGCGATCAGGCGCCGGGTCACCCCGGGCGAGAGCAGAGCGTCGCCGTCGACCACCGCACGGACCGCGCGCAGCAGTTCCTGCGGCTCGGTGTCCTTCACCAGGAAGCCCGAGGCGCCGGAGCGGATCGCCTCGAAGACGTACTCGTCGAGCTCGAAGGTGGTGAGCATGACCACCTTGACGCCGCCGAGTTCCGGGTCGGAGGTGATGCGCCGGGTCGCGGCGAGGCCGTCGAGTCGCGGCATCCGGATGTCCATCAGGACCACGTCGGGCCGCGCGTCGCGCACCAGGGCGAGCGCCTGCGCGCCGTCGGCGGCCTCCCCCACCACCTCGATGTCGCCCTGCGCGTCGAGCAGCGCCCGGAACCCGGCGCGCACCAGGATCTGGTCGTCGGCGAGCAGTACGCGGATCATGGCCCCTCCTCGGGGTCGCCGGCCGATGGGGGCGGGGTGGCTGGCCGGCCGTCCGGCATCCGCAGGGTGCCGGGTCCGGTGGCGAGCGGAAGCCTGGCGGCGACGCGGTAACCGCCGCCCGTGACCGGTCCCGCGTCGATGGTGCCACCGAGCGCGGCGGCCCGCTCGCGCATGCCGATCAGGCCGCTGCCGCTGCCTCCCGCGTCACCGCCGGACGGCGGGCCGCCGTCGTCGACGCGCAGCACCAGGGCGTCCGGTTCGTAGCCGACCGTGAGGTGCGCGGAGCGTGCGGAGGAGTGGCGCACGACGTTCGTGAGGGCCTCCTGAACGATACGGAAGGCGGCCAGGTCGATGCCGGGCGGCAGCGCCCTTCGCCGTCCGCTCGTCGTGGTCGTGACGGTGAGCCCCGCGCTCGCGGCCTGCTCGACGAGTTCGGGCAGCCGGTCGAGGCCGGGAGCCGGGGAGCGCGGCGCCTCTCCGGGCGCGCGCAACGTCTCCAGGACCTGGCGCACCTCGCCGAGCGCCTCCTTGCTCGCGGACTTGATGGTGGTCAGGGCGGTGCGTGCCTGCTCCGGGTCGGAGTCGATCAGGGCGAGGCCGACGCCGGCCTGGACATTGATGACGGAGATGCTGTGGGCGAGCACGTCGTGCAGTTCGCGGGCGATCCGCAGCCGCTCCTCGTCCGCGCGCCGCTTGGCGGCGGCGAGCCGCGCGGAGCGCTCCCTGGCCCACTGCTCCCGGCGGGCGCGCAGCAGCTCGGCGACCGCGACGACGGCCACCGCCCAGGCGGCGATGCCCAGTTCCTGCCCCCACGACGCCGCGGCGTCCCCTTCGGGCGGCAGCCATCGGTAGAGCCAGTGCGCGACGAGGAGGTGTCCGAGCCAGAGCATGCCGACCGCGGCCCAGGCCTGCCGACGACAGCCGGCGACGACCGCGGCGAAACAGCCGACGGCGACGGGCACGAAGACCGGGCCGTAGGGGTAGCCCGCCCCGAGGTAGAGCAGGGCGGCCGCCGAGGTCGCGAAGACGGCGACGACGGGATGGCGCAGACGCAGCAGGAGCACCGCGCACCCGGCGACGAGCAGCACCTGCGCGAAGGCGTCGAGCGGAGTGCGGTGGGACTGGGCGTGCGCGGCGAAGTGGGTGCCGACCAGCACGAACACGGTGAGCGCCGCCGTCGACGCCCACGGCAGCCGCGACGCCTCGCCCGCCGGGTCCGCAGCGCCCTTCGCGCCCGCCGTGTCCTTCGCGCCCGCCGTGTCCTTCGCGTCCGCCGTGTCCTTGGCGTTCCACGCCCGGCGCCGCAGCGGCCACGGCGGTCCCGCGCCCTCCCGCCGCCGGGGCGGCCCGCCGCGGCGGTCGGCGCGCGGCGCCTGCTGCTCTTCCATACCGGCCACGCTAGACCGGAGCGGTGGGCCCGGTCGTCCGCCGCACGAGGTGATCGCGCGTACTACGCGGGGAGTACGAGGCCGACGGAGTGGGCGAGCTGTTGAGCGGCGTGCGTGAAGAACGCCTCCCGGTCCTCCACGACCCGGTGGAACTGGCCGAACGACTCGAAGGAGATCAGCCCGAACAGCTGCGCCCAGGCGGCGACGAGGGCGGCGGCAGCGGCGGGGGGCAGGTCGGGAGCGAGGTCCGCGGCCATCCGACCTGCCTCGGCGCGCACGGGTGCGGCGAGCGTCGGCGGCGCGATGCCCCGGCCCTCATGGGCGTCGCGGACGATGGCCAGGAGGGCGAGCCCGACGCGCGCGGCGGGGCCGATGGTGGCCTGCGGCGCGGTGTAGCCGGGAACGGGGGTGCCGTAGATGAGCGCGTACTCGTGGGGGTGCGCCAGGGCCCAGGCGCGCACCGCGCGGCAGACGGCGGTCCACCGGGCCGCGGGCGACGCGGACTTCCGCTGCTGGGCGAGGGCGTGCTCGGCGGCCTCGCCCACGGCGTCATAGGCGTCGACGATGAGGGCGGTCAAGAGGTCGTCCCTGCTGGGGAAGTAGCGGTAGAGCGCCGACGAGACCATGCCGAGTTCGCGTGCCACGGCGCGCAGCGAGAGCTTGGTCGCGCCGTCGGCCGCCAGTTGTTTTCTCGCCTCGTCCTTGATGGCCGCGGTGACTTCGATCCGTGCCCGTGCGCGGGCTCCCTGACCGGTGCTCATGGCACCAGTCTGCCAGGTGTGAGAGCACCGACCACGAACGCGACCGCCGCACACAAAACAGATCACCGCGCCTTTTCGAGAGCGCCGCTCTTGCTTGAGAGCGCCGATTCAGTGCACACTGCTCACGAACGAGAGCACCGCTCTCTCGGCCTCCAGCCTCATCGACCGCGTCAGCTTCAAGGGGAGACACCCGATGTCCTCATCCGCACACGTCCAGAAGCCCGGCTGGTTCACGGTCAACGTCCTCAACCGGGCCGTCGCCTGGGTGACCCGCCGCGGTATCAGCGTCTGGGGCTCGCGCGTCCTCGCCGTCCGCGGCCGCAAGAGCGGCGAGTGGCGTCGCACCCCGGTCAACCTGCTGACGGTCGACGGAGCGCGGTATCTGGTGGCTCCGCGCGGACACGTCCAGTGGACGCACAACATGCGGGCGGCGGGCGGCGGCGAGCTGCACCTCGGCAAGAAGACCGAGGTGTTCACCGCGGTCGAGGTCGCCGACGACGACAAGCCCGCCCTGCTGCGCGCCTACCTCAAGCGCTGGAAGGCGGAGGTGGGCGTCTTCTTCAACGGCGTGGGCCCCGACTCCAGCGACGCGGAGCTGCGCCGCATTGCCCCCGACCACCCCGTCTTCCGCGTCACCCCCACCCCGTGAGGCCGCCGGGCCGGCGGGGCCAGGGGTGTCCGGCCCCGCCGGGGCGGGTCAGCGGTCGACGGCGTTGAGGGCGCGCCGGGCCAGCGGGTGCGTGCGGACCAGGCCGGCCAGGGTGGTGGCGCCGCGGGTGATGTCCGCGAAGGCGTTCCACGCGGGCCGCAGTCCGGTGATCGCGGCGTGCAGCAGCAGCGGGCGCTTCTCGAACAGGGTCAGCATCCGCCGGCCCACCGCCATCTCGACGCCGAGCCCGGCCTTGATGGCGAAGGCGTAGTTCAGGGCCTGACGGCGCGCGTCGACGGCGTCCTGCGACTCGGCGATGCGCACCGCCCACTCGCCGGCGAGGCGACCCGAGCGCAGCGCGAAGGAGATGCCCTCCCGCGTCCACGGCTCCAGCAGGCCCGCCGCGTCGCCGCAGACCAGGACCCGGCCGCGGGAAAGCGGCGAGTCGTCGCTGCGGCAGCGCGTCAAGTGGCCCGAGGAGATGGCCGGTTCGAAGCCCGCAAGGCCGAGCCGCGCGATGAAGTCGTCCAAGTACCGCTTGGTGGCGGCACCTTCGCCGCGTGCCGAGATCACGCCGACGGTCAGGGTGTCGCCCTTGGGGAAGACCCATCCGTAACTGCCGGGCATGGGGCCCCAGTCGATGAGGACCCGCCCCGCCCAGTCCTCGGCCACGCTCGGCGGCACCGGGATCTCGGCTTCGAGACCCAGGTCGACCTGGTCGGTCTTGACTCCGACGTGTGCTCCTATGCGGCCGGCGCTGCCGTCGGCGCCCACGACGGCACGGGCCAGGACTGTCTCCCCGTCGGACAGGACGACGGCCACGGTGCGGCGGTCGGGGACGGCCGAGCCGTGCTGCTCGACCTTGGAGACGGTGACGCCGGTACGGACCACGGCCCCGGCCTTCTCGGCGAGCGCCACGAGACCCGCGTCGAACTCGGGCCGGTTGATGAGGCCGAACAGCATCTTCTTCGACCTGCGGGTACGCGCTAGCTTCCCGTTGAGGGAGAAGGTCACCGCGTGCACCCGGTCCTGGAGCGGCAGGTCGAAGCCTGCGGGCAGGGCGTCGCGCGAGGGTCCGATGATGCCGCCGCCGCAGGTCTTGTACCGCGGCAGCTCGGCCTTCTCCAGGAGCAGTACCGTGCGCCCCGCGTCCGCCGCCGCGTGAGCGGCCGAGGCGCCCGCGGGCCCGGCGCCGACCACGACGACGTCCCAGACGGGCCCCGTCGCCGACTCCGTCACCAGCCCCGGCGCCGGCTCCGTCACCGCCTCGGCGGCGGACTCGGCAGTCGGCTCGGCGCTGGGCTCGCCCTCGTGCCCGCCCAGGGGTCCGTCCGTCCCGGCGTCTGTGTTCTCGCTGCTCACGATGTGCCTGTGCTCCCCATCAGACCAGTGTCCTCTTGACGACCGCATCCTACGGTGCAGTAGCCCCGACCTGCCGTCCTGGCCCGCTGTGGGAGGATCGGCCATATCTCCGCCGTACACACATGTGCACTCACGCATGTGTACTGACAACGTCGCACCCACGAGGAGCGTGCCCATGACCGCACATCCGATCGCCGAGACCGTCGCCTCGCTGATGCCCCGCGCCAAGACGGAGCTGACGGAGCTGGTCGCTTTCCAGTCGGTGGCGGACGAGGCGGTGGCGCCGAGGAGCGAGTGCGAGGCGGCCGCCAACTGGGTGGCGGACGCCCTGCGCACCGAGGGCTTCCAGGACGTGGCGCTGCTGGACACCCCCGACGGTTCGCAGTCGGTGTACGGGCTGCTGCCCGGCCCCGAGGGCGCGCCGACGGTGCTGCTCTACGCGCACTACGACGTGCAGCCGAAGCTGGACGAGTCCGCGTGGGTGAGCCCGCCGTTCGAGCTGACCGAGCGTGAGGGCCGTTGGTACGGACGGGGCGCCGCGGACTGCAAGGGCGGGTTCATCATGCACCTGCTCGCGCTGCGCGCCCTCAAGGCCAACGGCGGTGTCCCCGTCGCGGTCAAGGTGATCGTGGAAGGCTCCGAGGAGCAGGGAACGGGCGGTCTCGAGCGGTACGCCGAGGCGCACCCGGAGCTGCTGACGGCCGACGCGATCGTGATCGGCGACACCGGCAACTTCCGGGTCGGCCTGCCCACGGTGACGTCGACCCTGCGCGGCATGACGATGATCCGCGTGCGCGTGGACACCCTTGAGGGCAACTTGCACTCGGGCCAGTTCGGCGGCGCCGCACCGGACGCGCTCGCCGCGCTCATCCGCGTCCTGGACTCGCTGCGCGACGAGCACGGGCAGACGGTCGTCGACGGCCTCGCCGCGGACTCGGAGTGGGACGGACTGCAGTATCCCGAGGGCGAGTTCCGGCACGACGCCAAGGTCCTGGACGGCGTGGAGCTGCCGGGCACCGGCACCGTCGCCGACCGCATCTGGGCCCGGCCGGCCGTCACGGTCATCGGCATCGACTGCCACCCGGTGGCCGGCGCGACGCCGTCCGTCCCGGCCAGTGCGCGCGCGCAGATCAGTCTGCGGGTGCCGCCCGGCCAGGACGCCGCGGAGGCGACGAAGCTGCTCCGCGCCCACATCGAGAAGCACGTGCCCTGGAACGCCCGGGTCTCCTTCGAGCAGGTCGGCCAGGGCCAGCCGTTCCGCGCGGACGTCAACAGCCCTGCGTACACCGCGATGGCCGAGGCGATGGCGGTGGCCTACCCGGGCGAGAAGATGCAGTCCTCGGGCATGGGCGGCTCGATCCCGCTGTGCAACACCCTGGCCACGCTCTACCCGCAGGCAGAGATCCTCCTGATCGGCCTCAGCGAGCCCGAGGCGCAGATCCACGCGGTGAACGAGAGCGTTTCGCCCGAGGAGCTGGAGCGCCTGTCGGTCGCGGAGGCCCACTTCCTGGTCAACTACGCGCATTCCAAGCGGAGCTGATCGCCCGTCAGCGAGGTTGCGCGCTCGGCGGACATCGCCGAGAGCGTAGATCCGTGCGGCGGCCGGCGTCCCGGACGTACGTTCGCCGCATGGACATGGATCTCGTAGAAGTCACTTCCCGGCTGCACATGTTCCGCTTCCCGGTCGGCCAGGCGTATCTGTGGCGCGACGAGGACGGACTGACCCTTGTCGACGCGGGTGATGTGAACGCGGCGGCGCCGATCGAGGAGGCGGTGCGCGGCCTCGGGCTCGACCCCGCCGCGATCCGCCGGATCGTGATCACGCACGGCCACCGGGACCACTACGGCGCGGCGGGTGAACTCGCCGCGCGTCACGGCGCCGAGGTGATCGCGCACCGGCTCGACGCGCCGGCGATCCGGGGCGAGGCCCCGATGGCCGAGCCGGTGCTCCTGGAGTGGGAACTCCCCTTCTACGAACGAGCGTTGACGGTGCCCGAGGCGCCGCCGACACGGGTGGACCGCGAGGTCGGCGACGGGGAGGCGCTGGGCTTCGGTGACGGCGCGGTCGCCATCCACTGTCCCGGTCACACCGGCGGTTCGATCGCGGTCCATCTGCCGCACCACGGCGTGCTGTTCACCGGTGACGGTGTGGCCGGGGTCGGCCAGGTGATGCTGGGTGTCTTCAACACCGACCGGGAGCGGGCGCTCGCGTCGTTCCGCCGTCTTGCCGCGCTCGGCGCGGACACCGTCTGCTTCGGGCACGGCGACCCGCTGACCGAGAACGCGGCGGCCGTCATGACGGCCTCAGCCGACCGGGACTCCGGCCTCCAGGTTGAGCACGGTTGACCGCTCGCGCGCCCGCAGCGCCCAGCGCAGCCGCTCGAAGCGGGCGGGCGGCAGCAGCCCCGCCGCCTCCTGCTCGCTCACGAAGCGCCAGCCGCGCAGCTCGGCGCCGGGCAGCAGCACCTGCGCGGCGGCCGCGGCATCCAGGGTGCCGCCGTCGAACAGCAGGCGCAGGCCCCCGTACCCGGGGGGCTTCGGCGGCTCCCAGTCGATGACGAGCAGCCGTGGTACGCGGTCGAGCCGGACCCCCAGCTCCTCCTCGACCTCGCGGACCCCGGCCCTCGCGGGGGCCTCCCCGCGTTCGACCACTCCGCCGGGGAACTCCCAGCCCGGCTTGTAGGTGGGGTCGACCAGGAGCACGCGGTCGTGTTCGTCGAAGAGCAGCACCCCGGCGGCGAGCGTCTCGGCGGTGGGTTCGGGGGTCTGCACGATCTCGCAGACGCGGGCCGCTCCGGAGCGGACCGCGCCGGCTATTCGTTCGGCGCTCTCGCGCGCGGTGAGCACGCTGTTGTCGACGGCGTGGGCGTCGGCGGCGATCCAGCCGAGCGCGCGCCCGAAGGGTTCGATGTGGTCGTACGCCCATTTGCGGACCCGCTGTTCATCGGCCGCGGGGTCGTCGGGGAACTCCACGCGGGCCGCGATCCGCGCACGCAGGATCGTTTCCTCTTGGGTGAGAACCACATGGCGTACGGGTATGCGGCGGGAGGCCAGCCCGCCGAAGATCTCGTCCCGGTACTCCTGTCTCAGGAGCGTCATCGGCACCACGAGTACGCCGCCGACCTCGGCGTGCAGCGCGGCGGCGCCTTCCACCACGAGGCGTCGCCAGATCGGCAGGTCCTGGTAGTCGGTCACCTGTGCAAGGAGTTTCTGCGGCAGCAGTTGCCGTAGTGCCCCGCCCATCACCTCGGGGTCGTAGAACGTGCTGTTCGGGATCAGGTCGATCAGCTCGCGCGCGGTGCTCGTCTTGCCCGCGCCGAACGCACCGTTGATCCACACAATCACGGTTCCCCCTCTTCGTAGCCCCCAGTGGACTGCCCGCAACACCCTGCCACGGAAACGCCCGGGTGGCCCGGGGCCTCCTCGGTCACATCACAACTGTGGCCGGGCTGTTGCCTGCCGGGTGCCACCATCGGGCGTCCCGCCGCGTCCTGGTCGGTGAGCACCGGCCACGGGGGGCCGTAACGCCGGCGGCGCGAGCGTCGTTGTGCGAGTGCCCGAAGAGAGAAACAAGGGGGTGCGACGAAATGCGTCGTACGGTATTGGAACGCTTTCCGGCCGGCGATCCGCGCGGCCACTGGCCCGCGGAGGCGTTCGCGCACGAGCGCAGGAACGAAGGCCTCGCGGCGGAGGTCGTGATGGACCTGGAGAGCGACGCGTTCCTCGTCGTCGTCACGCACTCCGTGCCGGAACGCGTCGGCTGACGCCCCCGGGTGCCGGAACGGGCCTGCCCACGCCCCGGGTGTCGGCCGGATCAGAAGTCGCCGTAGGCGACCTGCCAGGTGGGCAGGCCGATGGCGCGCCACACCGCGACGACCCGGTCGCGGTCGTCGAGGCTGACGCGCACGTGGAACCGGTGGCGCACATGCGCGTCGAAGAGTTCGGCCTTCACGACGTCGTCGCGCCGCCCGTCACCGGCCGGCCGCATCCACAGCTCGTCGTAGGGCACGTCGTGCGCGGCGAGCCAGGCCCGGGTCTGCGGCCGGAACTCCTCGCCGCGGCCCGACAGCAGCACGATCGTGTCCCCGTGCGCCTGCCGGAAACCGATCAGGGCGTCGCGGACCGAGCCGTTGAGGCCGTCCTGTTCACAGCGGCTGAAGTCGTACGGATTGCGGTGCTCGTTGAGGGCGAGCGTGCCGTCGATGTCGCACATCACGGCGCTCGGCAGGGACGCGTCCGGGATGTACGGCTCGGCCTCGGCCAGCACGACGGTGTCGTTGAGCCAGGCGTCGGTGAGCCGCCAGCCGCCCCGCACGGCCTTGGCGTGCTTGTCCGCGAGGAGGCGGATGACGTCCTCGCCGACGGGCTCCGCGCGGGCCGCGTCACGGCGCAGGCACTCCTCGACGGTCACATCGGTGAAGTCGTGCACGACGAACCGCGCCCGGCCCGCCACGGCGGCCTTGAGCCGCTTGGGGATGTGCGGGGTGAGATGGGTGTTGTCGACCACGACGTCGAACCCCGCCGCGATCGTCTCGCGCACCGCGCAGTCCTGGACCGCGAGGACGCTCTGTTCGGCGGTGTGCGACCGCTCGCGCCCGCGGCCCGCGGGGTCGAACATGCCGCGCAGGTCGTCGAGGTTGACGCGGCGGCACTGGCCGCCCGATTCCTCGACGAGCTTGCGGGCGGCGGTGGTCTTGCCGGAGGCGGGCAGTCCGGTCATGACGTGCACGGTGGGCATCGGGAATTCAGCTTTCCTCGTCGTTGGTGAACGGGTTGGCGGCGGCCGGTTTGACGGCCCGCCAGATCATCAGGTCGATGCCGCGGCCGTCGAGCAGGTGGAACACGGCGGCTCGCACGGTGCGCTCGGGGATCAGCCGGGCGGCACGGGCGAACGCGCCGCGGTCCTGGGCGAGGTGCGCGATCTCGTCGAACCGCCGCTCGGCGAGGCGGGCCAGTTCGGCGGCCCGGCCGTCGAGGCGGGCCGCCACGTCCTGCACCCACGCGTCGAATTCGTCGGGGACCTGCCGCAGCATAACGTCCAGCGGGTCGCCGCCGTCCGCGATGAGTTCGGCGATCTCGCCGGGGCCGCAGCCGATGGCCTGGGCCACCCGCTTGGGGTCCTCGCCGGCGAACCGGCGGATGCCGAGGAAGCGCCAGACGTCCCGTTCGGTGACGCCGGTGAGCACCTTGTGCAGCCGCACGTACTCGCTGATCTTCACCTTGGCGCGGAGCCCCGAGGCGTAGCGGATGACATAGCCCTCGGCGTCCGTTCCCCGTGCCGCACGGCCGTCGGCGTGCGCGTCGGCCCCGGTGTGCTCCAGGAGTTCGGCGAGCGGCATCGCGGGCCACGTCCGCGCGACGGAGCCGACCCGTGCCCAGTGGCCTGCGGCGCGCGACAGGGCGAGCTCCTCGCCGCTCGCGTCGTACGCGGCGAGCAGCACCAGGTCGCGGCGGCCGCCGTAGTCGACGACGATCCGGTTCTCCGGGTAGAGGATCTCGGCCAGGTAGGTCACGCCGGGCCGCAGCGCCGAGGAGTCCCGTGCGTCGAGCCACGCGGTGGCCCAGGTCGCCTGCTCGGAGGTGAACGAGCCGCGGGAGGCGGCCCGCCAGCGGCCGGCGTAGTGGAAGACGATGCCGAGCGAGCCGTCGACCTTGTCGTACACCTCGAAGGGTTCATCGGGCAGCGGCGGCGCGTAGGGGCGGCCGAGGGCATGCTCGGACACGTTGAAGAACTTGGGCAGGCAGTGCGCGACCACGGCCCCGCTCGTGTCGTCGGCGACAAGACCCCGGCAGCGCGTGGTGACCTCGTTCCACGCCTGCTCGTACTGGCAGGTCCTGCTGTACGAGTAGATGGAGAGCGGGAGTTGGGGGTGGGCCTTGCGGACGACGTGCCCGGCGTCGATGGCGGCGGCGAGGCCGGCGGGCGGAACGAGAAGGTCGAGGTCGGTCACTGGGTGCTCCTGGGAAGGGGGCTTTCCCCAGCAGCCTGACCGGTACTCGGACGCGTGGCGAACCATTTTCGATCGGGCCCCGGCCCACCGGAAAACCCGTGGCCGACGGGGCTGAGCTGCGGCTATGGTCTGGCCGCCGGCCGCTCGAACCGCCGGCGCCGGGTGCCCGTCGCCGAGCCGGGAGAGCCCTCGCCGCCAGTGGCGCCGCGCGGGCGGCCGTTCAGGCCGCGAGCGGGATGCTGGGGGCGATGAAGTAGCCGTCGCGGTCGTACCAGCGGATCTCGGTGATGCGAAACGCGCGCGGTCCCGTGCGCCGGAAGATGGGGTCGATCAGGGCGGCTCCTTCGGGGGCGTCCGCGGTGTCCAGGTCGACGATGGTGACGGCGGGGTCGACGGGGCTGGGCCGGCGGGCGACCTCGCGGCCGGGAAGCGAGTGGTGTGCCGTGTCGAAGTCGTGCAGGAGAGCGGTGGCGACGTGCAGTTCGACGGTCATGGTGGCCTCCGGAGTCGAGCCGCGCGGGAGCCTCGACGGCGGGCCCGCGGCAGGCGCGCATCTGCTTGAGGCCGCAGACCTTGTGACGCTCGCCTTGAGGCACGCTCGATCACCGGTCGAGCCGTGCTCGATGCCTGGTCGCGGGCGTGAGGAGTCCGGCTCGTGCAGCCAACGAGTCGGATGGGAGCGGGAGTTGACGCCGGATCCGTGGCGCCCTTGAGGGTCCAGCGCCGACTGCCGCTACCCCTTGCTCGACCCGAGGGTCAGCCCCGCGATGAAGTGCCGTTGCAGCAGCAGGAACACGATCAGGGTCGGCAGCGCGACAATCACCGATCCGGCGGCCAACAGGTTGTAGTCCGTGAAGAACTGGCCGCGGAGGTTGTTCAGGGCGGAGGTGATGGGCAGCTTGTCGCCGTCGGACATGAAGATCAGGGCCCACAGGAAGTCGTTGTACATCCAGGTGAACTGGAGCGTCGCCAGCGCCGCGAGCGCGGGCCGGCACAGGGGCAGCGTGATGCGCCAGTACTGCGTCCACACCCCGGCGCCGTCGACGATCGCCGCCTCCAGGATCTCCAGCGGCAGGGTGCGCATGAAGTTGGCGAGCACGAAGACGCAGAAGCCGAGCTGGAAGCCGACCTGCACGGCGATGACGGCCCAGTACGAGTCGAACAGCGTCAGCGAGTCGGACATCCAGTAGGGCAGCGGGATGCGGTTGAACACGACGTACAGGGGCGTGACGATCACCTGCTGGGGCAGCAGGTTGCCCGCCGTGAACAGCATCAGCAGGGCCATCGCGCCCCGCAGCCGCAGCCTGGAGACGGCGAAGGCGACGAACGAGGCGAGGAACAGCACGATGAGCACGCCGGGCACCGCGATGATCAGCGTGTTGACGAAGTACTTCGTCATGCCCGCGTCGCTGAAGGCCTGCCGGTAGTAGGCGAAGGAGAGGTGCTTGGGGAGGGAGAAGTATCCGTAGCGCGAGGTCTCCTCGTAGGGGCGCAGCGACGCGTAGACCGCGAGCAGCAGGGGCGCGAGGAAGGCGAGCGAGACGGTCAGCAGGAAGGCGTGCACGCCGAGGCGTCCCGGCCGGACGCGGCGCCTGCGGGCCGCGGGCGCCGGGCGGCGGACGGTGGTCGTGGGCGCGGGCGCCGTGTCGGTGGTCACCGGTTCTTCTCCCCTCGGATCTCCTGGACCAGGTACGTGAGGACGAACCCGAGGGAGACGATCAGCAGGACCACCGCGATCGCCGAGCCGAAGCCGATGCGGCTGGCCTCGCCGATGATGTTGTCGGTGACGAGCACGGACAGCACTTCGAGGCCGTTGCGCCCGTGGTTGACGGCGTACACGATGTCGAACGCGCGCAGCGACTCGATGACCGTGATGACGCCGACGATCACGTTGACCGGGCGGAGGGTCGGGAAGACGACCCGGAAGAAGGTCTGGCGTTCGCTCGCGCCGTCGATGGCCGCCGCCTCCTTGAGGGAGGGGTCGACGGCTTTGAGGCCCGCGAGGTAAAGGATCATCACGTAGCCGGTGTGCCGCCATGCCGCGGCCAGCAGGATCATCCAGATGTTGAGGTCGGGGTCGCCGAGCCAGTCCGTCGGGTTGTCGCGGGCTCCGAGCAGGGCGTTGAGCGCGCCTTGATCGCGCGAGAAGACGAGTTGGGCGATGAACCCGACGACCGCGAGGGAGAGCACCACCGGCATGTACAGCGTCGACTGGTAGAACCGGCTGAACCGGACGCCCCGGTCGATGACGACGGCCAGCAGCAGCCCGAACGGCGTTGCCACGAAGCCGAGTACGCCCAGCCACATCAGGTTGTGCCGCACGGCAGGCCAGAACGGCGGATAGTTGGTGAAGAGGTCGGTGTAGTTGCGCGTGCCGACCCAGGTGATGTCGCCGACGCCGTCCCAGCTGGTGAAGGACAGGACGACGGAGGCGAAGGTCGGGCCCCACACGATGACGAGGTCGAGCAGGACGGGCAGGCCAAGCAGCAGGCCGAGGACGACGAGGTCGCGGGCGGTGAACCGCCCCGAGCGCCGTCGCCCCGCGCGCCGCACGGTGGTGAGCGCCACGGCTGAGTACTCCAAGTCGAAGCGGGAGTCGGTCGGTTGGCGGGGCCTTCGCCGGCCGTCATCGGCCCTTGTCGGCCGGCGTCGGCCCTTGTCGGCCGTCGTCGGCCGTCGTCGGTGTCGTCAGCCCTCGGAGGCGAAGATGGACTTCTTCTGGCGCTCGATGTCGTTGACGAGGCCGTCCACGTCGTTCGGGTTGCCGATGAACTTCTGGATCGCCGGGATCATGACGGTGGACGCGAAGTCGGGTCGGGTGTCGCGGTCCATGAACTGCGAGATCTGCCGCGCCCCGGAGACGAGTTCGACGGCCTTCTTCTGCAGCGGGGTGTACGTCGCGGTGTCGGCGCCGCTGTTGACCGCGATGTTGTTCGGGTCTCCGGCGAGGTAGGCGTCCTCCGCCTTGGGGGTGGCGAGCCAGGCGAGCAGGTCCTTGGCGCTCGCCATGGACTGCTTGTTCTTGAGCTCCTTGGCGTTCTTGGCGAGCAGGAAGCCGTCGATGGGCGCCTCTACGGCGTCCTGCCCGTACTGCGGGTCCATTTCGGGGAACGGGAAGAACGCGATGTCGCCCTGGTCGGCGGCGGGGAACTGCTGTCCCACATGCGGCAGTCCGAGCACCGCCATGCCGGACTGCTTCCTCTGCAGGCTCTGCGCGGCCTCCTGCCAGGTGCGTCCGTTGGCGCCCTGCTGACAGTACGGGAGGATCCTTCGCCAGCTGTCGAAGGCGTCCTTGACCCGCTTGTCGGTCCACGCCTCCTTGCCGGCCATCAGGTTCTTGTGGAACTCGTATCCATTGGTCCGCATGTTGAGGTAGTCGAAGGTGCCCATGGCGGGCCAGCCGTCCTTCTCGCCGAGCGCGATGGGGTCGAGCTTGTCCTTGCGCATCTGCTTGGCGAGGTCGACGAACTGGTCGAAGGTCTTGGGCGCGGTGTAGCCGTGCTCCTGGAAAAGGCTCGCGCGGTGGAAGACCGCCCACGGGTAGTAGTAGTACGGCACGAAGTACTGCTTGCCGTCGGCGCCGGTGGACTGCGCCTTCAGGGCGTCGGAGAACCCGTGGAAGCCCTGCCAGAGGTCGCTGATGTCGTACAGCAGCCCCTTCTGGGCGAAGAACTGCATGCGGTAGCCCGCGAACCACATGAAGACGTCGTCCGGCTTGCCTTGCAGATAGCGGTTGACGTTCTCCTGGAAGGTGTTGTGGTCAACGGTGTTGACCTTGATGGTCCGGCCTTCCTTGGACTGCTTCTCGTACGCGGCGAACGCGTCGGCGAACGCCTTCTTGGGCACGGCGTCCGACGCGTTGGAGCCGAGGCGGACCGTCTTGGTGTCGCCGCCGGGTCCGCTGCCGCACGCGGTGAGCAGCGAGGGCAGGGCGACCGCGCCGGCACCGACCGCCGCGCCCCGCAGAAGACCTCGCCGGGACATCCGATGTCCGCTCACGCCACATGGCGTGGCGGGACCGTTGAACGATGACTGCGCCATGTCCCCCTCCTCCGGGGTGCAACCCAACACAACCAAACGCGAGGCTTGGATCACACCCCCAACTCCGGGTGCCGTCAAGGGTTTTGACGCAAAGGCGAGCAACCGTTACGGCCGCTCTTCCAACAGACTTCAACAAGCCCTACCGGAAACGCTCGCCGTTTCGAGGCGGCCCGGGACGGTCCGTGCGGCACGGACGGCGAGGAGTGGTCGGAGCGCCGGCATCGTCGTCGGCGACGGATGACAGTAGCTGTCGGTCCGCGACTGTCAGACGTCATCCGTCACTTGAGCAACGCCGCCGCGCCGCGCTCGGTGCGCCGTGCCCACGCCGCGGCCGCCGCTCCGACCAGCCCCGCGTCCCTACCCATCGACGCGGGTGCGACGGTGAGGCCCTGGACGAAGGAGAGCGTGGCGTACTCGCGCAGGGAGCGGCGCAGGGGGGCGAAGAGGACGTCACCCGCGCCCGCCACTCCCCCGCCGATGACGGCGATCTCGATCTCCACGAGGGTGGCGGTCGCGGCGATGCCCGCGGCCAGCGCCTGGGCCGCGCGCTCGAAGGATGCCTGGGCGATCGCGTCCCCGGACCGGGCGGCCGCGGCGACGGCGGCGGCCGAGGTGTCACCGTCGGGGCCGGGGCGCCAGCCGTGGTCCAGGGCGCGGCGGGCGATGTTGGGCCCACTGGCGATCCGCTCCACGCAGCCGCGCGCCCCGCAGGGGCAGGGGTCGCCGTCGAGGTCGACGCTGATGTGACCGATGTGGCCGGCGTTTCCGGTGGGGCCGGGGTGCAGTGTGCCGCCGAGTACGAGACCGCCGCCGACTCCGGTCGACACGACCATGCACAGGGCGTTGTCGTAGCCGCGGGCCGCGCCGAGCCAGTGCTCGGCGGCGGTCATCGCGACGCCGTCGCCGACGAGTTCGACGTCGAGTCCGCCGGTTGCCGCGCGCACCCGCTCGACCAGCGGGAAGCCGCGCCAGCCGGGGATGTTGACGGGGCTGACCGTGCCCGCCGACGCGTCCACGGGGCCGGCGCTGCCGATGCCGACGGCGCTCGTGCGCTCCCACAGGGGGGATCCGGTCAGCTCGGCCAGCACCTCTTCGGCCGCGCCCATCACCGTGTCGCCGTCCGCATGGGCGGGAGTCGGCCGTTGTGCGCGCAGGAGAAGGCGGCCTTCGGCGTCGACCAGGGCTCCGGCGATCTTGGTGCCGCCGATGTCGAGCGCGGCGACGAGGTCGGTGTGCATCGAGGACGGATCTCCTGGCGGAAGACGGGTAACAGCAGGTCAAGATGAGAGTCTCCCTGGATGTGACAACGTTGTCCAGGGCCTATGCTCGACGCCACACCTACCGCCCGCGCAGCAGAGCGCGCCGGACGGCTCCCGACGACGACAGGACAGCGCACTGTGGCCGAGAATGCCCGCCACCCCGAGCCCCGCTACGGCAACCGTCCGACGATGAAGGACGTCGCGGCGCGCGCCGGAGTCGGCCTCAAGACGGTGTCCCGGGTGGTCAACGGCGAGGCCGGGGTGACCCCCGACACCGAGCGCCGGGTGCAGGAGGCCATCGAGGCGCTCGGCTTTCGCCGCAACGACAGTGCGCGGGTGCTGCGCAAGGGCCGTACCGCCTCGATCGGGCTGGTCCTTGAAGATCTCGCCGACCCGTTCTACGGGCCGCTCAGCCGTGCGGTGGAGGAGGTCGCGCGGGAGCACGGGGCGCTGCTCATCAACGGGTCGAGTGCCGAGGACGCGGATCGTGAGCAGGAGCTGGTTCTGGCGTTCTGTGCTCGCCGGGTGGACGGGCTGATCGTGATTCCGGCGGGGTCCGACCACCGTTATCTGGAGCCGGAGATAAAGGCCGGGGTGGCGACGGTGTTCGTGGACCGGCCGGCGGGCGGGATCGACGCCGACGTGGTGCTGTCGGACAGTTTCGGCGGGGCGCGGGCCGGGGTGGCGCATCTCATCGCGCACGGGCACCGCCGGATCGGCTTCATCGGTGACCAGCCGCGCATCCACACGGCGACGGAGCGGCTGCGGGGCTATCACGCGGCGATGGCGGACGCGGGGCTGCGGGTGGAGGATTCCTGGGTGTCGCTCGGTTCGACCGGGCCCGAGCGGGTGCGGGACGCGGCCGAGGCGATGCTGGCGGGGCCTGGCGGGGTGACCGCGCTGTTCGCGGGGAACAACCGGGTGACGGTGACGGCGGTACGGGTCCTGGCGGGCCGTGAGCGTCCGGTGGCCCTGGTGGGCTTCGACGACATCGAGCTCGCCGATCTGCTGGGCATCACGGTGATTTCGCAGGACGCCGCGACTCTGGGGCGTACGGCGGCGGAGCTGTTGTTCCGGCGGCTCGACGGCGCGGACGGGACGCCGGCCCGGGTGGTGTTGCCGACGGTGCTGATCCGGCGTGGTTCGGGCGAGATCGCGCCGCCCCCGGACGCGTAGGGCTCGGGGTGCGGCCGGGCGGGGGAAGCCGGGTCAGCAGACCTTGAGGCCGGGTACCGGCTGGTTGTTGTCGCCGCCCTTCACGTAGACCACGCTGACGTAGACGTTGGTGTGGCCGCTGTCGTCGTCGGTCCTGGCCCACCAGGTGTTGGTCCACTGTCCGTAGGTCTCGCGGCGGCCCAGGTTCGTCTGGCAGTAGAAGTAGTTGGTGCCCGCCTTGAGTACGCCGGCCGGGGCGCCGTCGCGCTGGGTGGACTTCGCGGTGCGCCACACCTGGCAGTCGAACCTGCCGCCGGCGGTGGGCCGGCAGCTGCCTGCGGGCGGCGCGGCGCCGCCCGCCGGGCCGCCGGGAGTGGCCGTGCCCGGGGCGCCGGGGGTCCTCTTGTTCGGGGCGGGCGTTCCGGTGGCCCCCGCCTTGGCGTCGTCCGTCTTTCCCGTGTCGCTTTTGGGGGACGGTTTCGTACTAGAACTCGCCCTTGGTGCGGGCGAGTTTGAGGCGGTCCGCGCGGAGGGGCCCGGTGTGGTCGGGCCGGTGGAGCCGATCTGGTCGTCGGCCGCGTCCGGGCTCGCGCCGGCCGGCGCTCCGGCGGCCTGCGGCCGGTCGCCGGTGTCGCTCTGGCCGAGGAGCGCGTATCCGGCACCGCCGCCGGCGAGCGCGACAGCCGCGGCCGCGATCCATGCCGTGCGGCGCCCGCGTTTCGGGGCCGGCCGCGGCTCGGCGATGTCGCGTACGACCGGTCCCGACCCGTCGTGACGCGATGTCTGCGCGCCCCGTGCCTCGTCATGGTCCACCGAGGACGGTGGTGCGGGAGCCGTTTGGGGGGCCGTGCTGGGCCGTGCGGGGGGTGCGGTTGCGGGTGCCGGTCCGAAGCCCTCGGGCCGGTGCGGCAGGACATCGCGTACGGTCGCGCTGCGCGATGGTTGGGCGGGTTGTGCGGCGGCGGTGGCCGGTGCGGCTGTGCCCGGTGCCGGCGTGGCGCGTATCTGCGCGGTCCGTACGGCCGTTGGCGCGGTCGTGCCCGTGTTCGCGGTGACCTCCGCGAGGAGCCGGGCGCCGGTCTCGGCGTCGGGCCGGCGGGCGGGGTCCTTGTCCATCAGGCGCAGCAGTACGGGGCCGAGGGGGCCTGCGCGGCGTGCCTGGGGCAGGGGTTCGACGACGATGGCGTTGAGGGTGGACCAGGTGGAGGTGCGGCGGAAGGGCGCGGCGCCTTCGACGGCGGCGTACAGGGTGGCGCCGAGGGCCCAGATGTCGGAGGCGGGGCCGGGGTCCTGGCCCTGGGCACGTTCGGGCGCCAGGTAGTCGAGGGAGCCGACGAGTTCGCCGGTGCGGGTGAGCTTGTGGGGGCGGGGGGTTTCCCCGTCGCCCGGGTCGTCCATGGCTGCGATGCCGAAGTCGGTGAGGACGACGCGGCCGGAGGCGTCGAGCAGGATGTTGGCGGGCTTCACGTCCCGGTGCAGGACGCCCGCGCGGTGGGCGGCCGCGAGTGCTTGGAGGACCTTGGCGCCGATGGCGGCGGCTTCGGTGGGCTCCAGGACGCCGCGCTCGCTCAGGACGTCGTCGAGGGAGGGTCCGTCGATGAGTTCCATGACGATGACGGGGCGGCCCTCGTGTTCGGTGACGTCGTGGACGGCGACGACCGAGGGGTGGCGGACGCGGGCGGCCGCGCGTGCTTCGCGCTGCATCCGCAGGCAGAGGTCGCCCAGTTCGGGTGCGGAGGCGTCGTTATAGGCGCGCAGTTCCTTGACGGCGACTTCGCGGCCGAGGACTTCGTCGTGGGCGCGCCACACGACGCCCATGCCGCCGCGGCCGAGTTGCTCGACGATCCGGTACCGGCCGGCCAGTAGTTGGCTCTCCCCCGTAGACACCGCTGCCCCGTTCCCCTGTGGCGATTGTGGTCGCGTACAGAGTACGGGGCGGGGGTGAGGGGGCTTGGTGCGCCCGGTCCCGGTTGGGCTACGGGGCGGTGACGGTGAGGCTGCCCCGGCGGGGTGAGGCGAAGGCTTCGAGGTCGGTGCGGGTCAGGCCGGTGAGTCGGGCCACTTCGGCGGTGTCCAGGGCGCCGCAGTCGAGGCCGCGCAGGAGGTAGCCGCTGAGGGCCTTGGCGGTGGCGGGCTCGTCCATGACGTCGCCCTCGGTCTTGGCGACGTAGGCGGCGAGGCGTCCCGCGGCCTGTTCCAGGCCTTCGCGGTAGAAGGCGTAGACGGCCGCGTAGCGGGTCGGCATGTGGCCGGGGTGCATGTCCCAGCCCTGGTAGTAGGCGCGGGCCAGGGCGCGGCGGGTGAGGCCGTAGTGGAGGCGCCAGGCTTCGTGGACGTGCTCGGTGGTGCCGATGGGCAGGACGTTGGTGGAGCCGTCGGAGACGCGGACGCCGGTGCCGGCGGCGGCGACCTGCATGACGGCCTTGGCGTGGTCGGCGGCGGGGTGGTCGCTGGCCTGGTAGGCGGCGGAGACGCCGACGCAGGCGCTGTAGTCGAAGGTGCCGTAGTGCAGTCCGGTGGCGCGGCCCTGGGCGGCGTCGATCATCTTGGCGACGGCGGCGGTGCCGTCGGCGGCGAGGATGGACTGGCTGGTCTCGATCTGGATCTCGAAGCCGAGCCGGCCTTCGGGCAGGTCGTGGGCCTTCTCGAAGGCGCTGAGGAGGCGGACGAAGGCGGTGACCTGCTCGGGGTAGGTGACCTTGGGGAGGGTGAGCACGAGGCCGTCGGGGAGGCCGCCGTTGTGCATGAGGGTGGTGAGGAAGACGTCGGTGGTGCGGATGCCGCGGTCGCGGACGGCGGCTTCCATGCACTTCATGCGGATGCCCATGTAGGGGGCGGCGGTGCCGTTGGCGAAGGCTTCGGCGATGAGGCGGGCGGCGCGGGCGGCGTCGGCGTCCTCCTCGGCGTCGGGGCGGGGGCCGTAGCCGTCCTCGAAGTCGACGCGGAGGTCTTCGATGGGTTCGCGCTGGAGCTTGGCGCGGACGCGGTCGTACACGGGTCCGGCGAGTTCGTCGGAGATGCCGAGGACCTTGGCGAAGGAGGCCGCGTCGGGGGCGTGCTCGTCGAGGGCGGCCAGTGCCTGGTCGCCCCAGGAGCGGATGGTGCCCGCGTCGAAGACGTCTCCGGGTACGTAGACGGTGTGCACGGGCTGGCGGGTGCCGGGGTCGCCCGGGTAACGGCGGGCGAGTTCCTCGTCCACGGCGACGAGCGAGGCACTGATCTCCTCGCTGACGACGCCGGCGAGGCTCGTTGCCACCTGCTCCTGCTGACCCATCCTGCATCCTCCACACGGTCGAAACTTTTCCGCTTCACGGAATCAACAATCCGTATAGCGAAGTTAATAGGCCGGTCCTCCTGCGTCAATGGTTGTCCGAAACAGCCCGGGGCCGCGCGGTGAAGATCACCACGCGGCCCCGGGTCCGGTTTGAACTCGCAGGTCAGCCCTTGCGGCTGTTGACCTCTTCGGTCAGCTGCGGGACGACCTGGAACAGGTCGCCGACCACGCCGTAGTCGACCAGGTCGAAGATCGGGGCCTCGGAGTCCTTGTTGACGGCCACGATGGTCTTCGAGGTCTGCATGCCGGCCCGGTGCTGGATGGCGCCGGAGATGCCGTTGGCGATGTAGAGCTGCGGCGAGACGGACTTGCCGGTCTGGCCGACCTGGTTGGAGTGCGGGTACCAGCCCGCGTCCACCGCGGCGCGCGAGGCGCCGACGGCCGCGCCGAGCGAGTCGGCGAGGGCCTCGATGACCGCGAAGTTCTCGGCGCCGTTGACGCCGCGGCCGCCGGAGACCACGATCGCGGCCTCGGTCAGCTCGGGGCGGCCGGTCGACTCGCGCGGGGTGCGCGAGGTGACCTTGGTTCCGGAGGCGAGCTCGGAGAAGGTGACGGAGAGGGCCTCGACGGTGCCCGCGGCCGGGGCGGCCTCCACGGCGGCCGAGTTCGGCTTGACCGTGATGACCGGGGTGCCCTTGGAGACGCGGGACTTGGTGGTGAAGGAGGCGGCGAACGCGGACTGCGTGGCCACCGGGCCCTCGTCGCCGGCTTCGAGGTCGACGGCGTCGGTGATGATGCCGCCGCCGATGCGCAGCGCGAGGCGGGCGGCGATCTCCTTGCCCTCGGCGGAGGACGGGACGAGCACGGCCGCGGGCGACACGGCCTCGTACGCGGCCTGGAGGGCGTCGACCTTGGGTACGACGAGGTAGTCGGCGAACTCGGGGGCGTCGGCGGTGAGGACCTTGACCGCGCCGTGCTCGGCGAGCGCGGCCGCGGTGTTCTCGGCGCCGGCGCCGAGCGCCACGGCGACGGGCTCGCCGATGCGGCGGGCCAGCGTCAGCAGTTCGAGGGTGGGCTTGCGGACGGCACCGTCCACGTGGTCGACGTAGACCAGAACTTCAGCCATGGGACTTCAATCTCCTGCAAGTGCGAAGAAACGGCGGGCGGTTGAGGGGCTCGGCGAGCCCTAAATGCGGCGTCGGCCGGGAAGGTTCCCGGGCCGGCGGGGCATTTAGATGAACTTCTGGCTCGCGAGGTACTCGGCGAGCTGCTTGCCGCCCTCGCCCTCGTCCTTGACGATCGTGCCGGCCGTGCGGGCCGGGCGCGCGGCCGCGGAGTCGACCGCGGTCCAGGAGCCTTCGAGGCCGACCTCGTCGGCCTCCAGGTCCAGGTCGCCCAGGTCCAGGGACTCCACCGGCTTCTTCTTGGCGGCCATGATGCCCTTGAAGGACGGGTAGCGGGCCTCGCCCGACTGGTCCGTGACCGAGACGACGGCGGGAAGCGAGGCCTCCAGCTGCTCGGACGCGGCGTCGCCGTCACGGCGGCCCTTCACGGTGCCGTCCGTGACCGAGACCTCGGAGAGCAGCGTGACCTGCGGGACGCCGAGGCGCTCCGCGAGCAGCGCCGGAAGGACGCCCATGGTGCCGTCGGTGGAGGCCATGCCGCAGATGACCAGGTCGTAGCCGGTCTTCTCGACGGCCTTGGCCAGGACCAGCGAGGTGCCGATCACGTCGGTGCCGTGCAGGTCGTCGTCCTCGACGTGGACGGCCTTGTCGGCGCCCATGGAAAGCGCCTTGCGCAGCGCGTCCTTGGCGTCCTCGGGGCCGACGGTCAGCACGGTGATCTCCGCGTCGTCCGCCTCGTCGGCGATCTGCAGTGCCTGCTCGACCGCGTACTCGTCGAGCTCCGAAAGGAGGCCGTCGACGTCGTCGCGGTCGACGGTCAGGTCATCGGCGAAGTGCCGGTCGCCGGTGGCGTCGGGCACGTACTTCACACAGACAACGATCCTCAAGCTCACGCCGGCTCTCCTACTGCATCGTCATTTCTGGGCTGCCTTGATGCACGCAGCATAGGCGCCTGATGGGGCGGTTTCCGGTCGGGGCGACCGGCGCTCCGAACGAAATATTACTCGTCAGTACACCCAGCTTGTTCCCAGTAAGCAAGCGCTTTGAACTGTGACGTTGCCAACGGTGAGTAATCGCCGCGATCAGGGAACTTTCAGTCGCGCAGCGCGTTGAAGCGGCCCTGGTGGTAGAGCAGCGGGCGGCCGGCGCCCGCGGGGTCGCCGACGACCACCTGGCCGAGCACGATGCGGTGGTCACCGGCCGGGACACGGGCCACGACCTTGCAGACCAGCCAGGCCAGCACGCCGCCGAGGACGGGGACGCCCTCGGGCCCGGTGCGCCAGTCGGTGGCCGGGCCGAAGCGGTCGGCGCCGCTGCGGGCGAACGTGGCGGCCAGCTCCTGCTGGTGTTCGCCGAGTATGTGCACGCCGATGTGGTCGGCCTCGGCGACGACGGGCCAGCTGGAGGAGCCGGTGCCGATCCCGAAGGAGATCAACGGGGGGTCGGCGGCAACGGAGTTGAGGGAGGTGGCGGTGAAACCGGCGAGGCGGCCGCCCCGCTGCGCGGTGATCACCGCGACGCCCGCGGCGTGCTGGCGGAAGACCGACTTGAGCAGGTCGGGAGAGGCCGTCTGTGGGGTACCGAGCTCGGGCGAAGCCGTCATGGAACTGTCCTTCTGCGGTGAGTGCGACGGGGGCTGCGGGTGTTCAGCGGCCCGGACAGCGCGCGCTCGCACAGCGAGCGAGATCCACGTGGGCGCGTCCGTGAAGAAGGAGGTCTGTCGGCACGTCGTCAGACTGACGATCCGGCGCGCTCCCAGTCAAGTGCCTTCCGTGATGTGGGAGATCCCTCACTGCCGGACCCCTCGCACGGCGGCCGGCCCCCGACGGGCGGCTCACACGGACCACTGCCGACGCGCGGCTCACACAGGACTCCGGCGACGCGCGGCTCACACGGCCCGCCCCAGCGCGGCGATGACGTCCGCGCGGCGCGGCTGCCCGCTCGCCCGGCGCACGATCGCTCCCCGCGCATCGAGGACCAGCACCGTCGGGGTGCTCGCGATCTCCAGCTCCCGCACAAGACCGAGCCGTTCCTCGGCGTCGATCTCCACGTGGGCGACGCCCTCGACCATCGCCGCGACCTCCGTCAGGGTGCGCCGGGTGGCCCGGCAGGGCTGGCAGAAGGCGCTGGAGAACTGCACCAGCGTGGCCCGCCGTCCCAGTGGGATCCCCAACTCGGCCTCGCCGAGCCTGCGCCCGCTTCCGTCCCGCACACCGCCTCCCGCCACCATCGCTCCCCCTCGCCTCTTCACACCGCCACTACCTGCACTGTCGTACGGTTGCAGCGCGCACCGCTCCGCATTGATTCCCAGGTCCTCGGCCTGCGAAGACGTGATGAGAATCTCTCCCGGGCCCCGTGCCAGGACTGGCCAGCCCGGCGCGCATCGGGCACCATCTGCCCACAGCCTAAAACCTACGGCTGCGTAACTTATTTCTCCGGGAGCACCCTCCCCGGGCACACGAAGGGTCTCCCCTGAGATGGCAGAACTCGTCTATCGACCGGTCATCGGCGCCGCACGCGCGATGTTCAAGGCGCTCGACCTGAAGATCGACACCCAGGGTTCGGAGAACATCCCGCGCACCGGCGGGGCGGTGCTCGTCAGCAACCACATCAGCTATCTCGACTTCATCTTCACGGGACTCGTCACGCTGCCGCAGAAGCGGCTCGTGCGGTTCATGGCCAAGGAGTCGGTGTTCCGGCACAAGATCTCGGGCCCGCTGATGCGCGGCATGAAGCACATCCCGGTCGACCGCAAGCAGGGCGAGGACGCCTACCAGCACGCGCTGGCCTCGCTGCGCTCCGGTGAAGTGATCGGCGTGTTCCCCGAGGCGACGATCTCGCAGTCGTTCACGCTGAAGAGCTTCAAGTCCGGTGCGGCGCGGCTGGCCCAGGAGGCCGGGGTCCCGCTGATCCCGATGGCGCTGTGGGGGACCCAGCGGGTGTGGACCAAGGGCCGGCCGCGCAACTTCAAGCGCAGCCACATTCCCGTCACCATCCGCGTCGGCGAGCCCCTGGAGGCGCCGGCCGACCAGTACGCGGGCGCCATCACGCGGCGGCTGCGCGAGCGCTGCCAGGAGCTCCTCGAAGCGGCCCAGCGCGCCTATCCCGTACGGCCGAAGGACGCGGCCGACACCTGGTGGGTGCCCGCGCACCTCGGCGGTACGGCCCCGACGCCCGAGCAGGTGAAGAGTCGCGAGGCGACGGGCTGAATCGTCACTCCTGGTGTATGGGCGCGACCGCCACTGCCGGTCGGTGTACGGGCGCGACCGCCACTCCTGGTCGGTGGCGCCTCACAGCTCGGTCGGGTAGATCGGCCAGAGCGAGGGCCGGTCGGGAGCGGCCCTGAGCGCGGCCACCACCCCCGGGTGCGGTTTATCGAAAAGTACCGGGTAGTCCACTTCGTCGAACTCCGTGCGCACGGGCCACGCCAGCCGCTCCGTACCGAGGGAGAACTGGGCGTCCACGCCCGGCGGCACGTTGCCGCGCGGGTCCTGGCGCGCCCAGGCGTGGGCGCCGGGCAGCTTGAGGGCGATGAGGCCGTGCAGGGCCGGGTCGGCGCCCTCCTCGGTCAGGCGCTGGTAGCAGAACGCGGCCGGGATGCCTTCGGCCCGCAGCAGCGCGGCGAGGGCGTGGGCCTTCGCGCAGCAGATCCCGGTGCGCAGCGCGAGCACGTCGGAGGCGCGCCAGGTCACCCGCGGCTCCCCCGAGTCCGAGGAGTGCGGAATCTCGTCCCGCACGTACTCGAAGGCCGCCTTGGCGTATGAGTATGCGTCGTGGGTGCGAGAGGCGAGCCGGGTCGCTGTGGCGCGCACCAGGGGGTGCTCATGGTCGACGACCTCGTCCGCCGCGAGATAGGCGGAGAGTTGGGGGTTGTGCTGCAGGAGCTCCATGGCACGGGAGCGTACGAATGCGGTCGACCGCAAGTCAATGACTTTACGGTCGACCGCATATTCATGCACTCGTACACTCTTGCCCGGGGTCGGAGCTAGCGTGCCATTTCTTCCTTCAGCGCCATCAGGAACCCGTCGACGTCGTCCTCGGTGGTGTCGAAGGAGCACATCCAGCGGACATCGCCGGCCCCCTCGTCCCAGAAGTAGAAGCGGTAGCGCTTCTGGAGCCGTTCGCCGACGTCGTGCGGAAGGCGCGCGAACACCGCGTTGGCCTGCACCTCGTGGAGGATCTCCACGCCGTCGACCTGGCGCACACCCTCGGCCAGGCGCCGGGCCATCGCGTTGGAGTGGCGGGCGTTTCGCAGCCACAGGTCCTTGGCCAGCAGCGCCTCAAGCTGCACCGACACGAAGCGCATCTTGGAGGCGAGCTGCATCGACATCTTGCGGATGTGCTTCATCTGGCGCACCGCGTCCGGGTTGAGGACGACGATCGCCTCGCCGAAGAGCATCCCGTTCTTGGTGCCGCCGAACGACAGGACGTCCACACCGACCGCATTGGTGAACGTGCGCATCGGCACGTCGAGCGAGGCGGCGGCGTTGGATATCCGCGCCCCGTCGAGATGGACCTTCATGCCGCGCTCATGGGCGTGGTCGCAGATCGCCTTGATCTCGGCGGGCGTGTAGACCGTGCCGAGCTCGGTGTTCTGGGTGATCGAGACGACCTGCGGCATCGCGCGGTGCTCGTCCTCCCAGCCCCAGGCCTGCCGGTCGATGAGCTCGGGCGTCAGCTTGCCGTCGGGGGTGGCCACCGTGAGCAGCTTGAGCCCGGCCATCCGCTCCGGGGCGCCGCCCTCGTCCACGTTGATGTGGGCGCTCTCGGCGCACACCACGGCGCCCCAGCGGTCGGTCAGCGCCTGGAGCGCGGTGACGTTGGCCCCGGTCCCGTTGAACACGGGGAAGGCCTCGGCGCCCGCGCCGAAGTGGCTGTGCATGACGCGCTGGAGATGCTCGGTGTAGTCGTCCTCGCCATAGGCGATCTGGTGACCGCCGTTGGCGAGGGCGATGGCCGCGAGGACCTCGGGGTGCGCACCGGCGTAGTTGTCGCTGGCGAAGCCGCGCACCGCCGGGTCGTGATGGGCTCGGGCGTCCGTCCTCAGGGCTTGGGGGTCAGCCACAGGCGCTGTCCGTTCACTTCCTGGGCGGGCTTGTCCCACACGCCGGCGATGGCGTCGGCCAGCTCCGTGACGTCGGTGAAGCCCGCGAACTTCGCATTGGGTCGCTCGGCGCGCATCGCGTCGTGCACCAGTGCCTTGATCACCAGGATCGCAGCAGCGGACCGCGGGCCGTCCTCGCCCCCCGCCTTGCGGAAGGCGTCGCCGAGCGACAGCGTCCACGCCTCGGCCGCGGCCTTGCCCGCGTTGTAGGCGGCGTTGTTGGCGGTGGGCTTGTGCGCGCCGGACTGGCTGACCAGGACGAAGCGGCCGCGGTCGCTGCGCAGCAGGGCGTCGTGGAAGGCGAGCGAGGTGTGCTGCACCGTCTTGATCAGCAGCTTTTCCAGGAGCTCCCAGTCGGCCAGGTCGGTCTCGGGGAAGGAGGTGGCGCCGCGCCAGCCGCCGACGAGGTGGACCATGCCGTCCACGCGTCCGAAGTCCTTCTCGATGCGGTCGGCCCAGTCGCGCGTCGCCTGCAGGTCGAGGAGGTCGACCGTCTCGCCGGTGACGGTGGCCCCGCCGTGCGCGTACCGCGCGGCGTCCACGGCCGAGGCCAGACGTTCGACGTCCGAGTCGGCGCCCACCACGACCGCGCCGGCTTCCGCGAGCCGCAGCAGGGCGGCACGGCCTGCCGGTCCCGCGGCACCCGCCACGGCGACGACGGCGCCGTTGAGAGGTCCGTTGTTCATTTTCCTCGCCCCTTCCGAACCTTCCGAGCCTTCGGTACGAGAGCTCACGCGGCGGCCCCGGCCGGAGCGGAAGCGGCGGTGATCCCCTTGGTGGAGGCGATCACGTTCTTCAGCTTCTTGGAGAGCGCCTCATAGAACATGCTGAGCGGAAACTCGTCCGGAAGCACGTCGTCGACGAGCTTGCGCGGCGGGAGGGTCAGGTCCAGCGCGTCGGGGCCCTTGGCCCAGCGGGATCCGGGGTGCGGGGCGAGGTAGGTGGAGACGAGGTCGTACGCCGCGAACCAGTGGACGAGCTTGGGGCGGTCGATGCCGTCGCGGTAGAGCTTCTCGATGTCGGCGCACAGCTGGTTGGTGACCTGCGGGGCGCGGTCCCAGTCGATGTGCAGCTTGTTGTCGGTCCAGCGCACCACGTCGTGCTTGTGGAGGTAGGCGAACAGGAGCTGGCCGCCGAGCCCGTCGTAGTTGCGGACGCGGTCGCCGGAGACCGGGAAGCGGAACATCCGGTCGAAGAGCACGGCGTACTGGACGTCGCGGCCGTGCTGGTTGCCCTCGGCCTCCAGTTTCACGGCCTCCTTGAAGGCGGTGAGGTCGCAGCGCAGCTCTTCGAGGCCGTACATCCAGAACGGCTGGCGCTGCTTGATCATGAAGGGGTCGAACGGCAGGTCGCCGTGGCTGTGAGTGCGGTCGTGGACCATGTCCCACAGCACGAAGGCCTTCTCGCAGCGCTCCTGATCGGCCACCAACTCGCCGATGTCCTGGGGGAGTTCGAGCCCGAGGATACCCACGGACGCTTCGGTGACGGCGCGGAAGCGGGCCGCCTCGCGGTCGCAGAAGATGCCGCCCCAGGTGAAGCGCTCGGGGGCCTCGCGCACGGCGATGGTCTCGGGGAAGAGGACCGCGGAGTGGGTGTCGTAGCCCGCGGTGAAGTCCTCGAAGGTGATGCCGCAGAAGAGCGGGTTGTCGTAGCGGGTGGCTTCGAGCTCGGCGAGCCACTCGGGCCACACCATGCGCAGCACGACCGCTTCGAGGTTGCGGTCGGGGTTGCCGTTCTGCGTGTACATGGGGAAGACGACCAGGCGCTGGAGTCCGTCGGCGCGGTCGGCGGCCGGGTGGAACTGGAGCAGCGAGTCCAGGAAGTCCGGCACGTCGAAGGCGCTGTCGGCCCACTTGCGCAGGTCGGCGACGAGCGCGCGGTGATAGGGCTCGTCGTGCGGGAGCAGCGGCGAGAGCTGCTCGACCGCGGATATCACCTGGCTCAGCGTCGCCTCGACGGTGGCGCGCGCGGGGGCGCCCTCGGCGTCGAAGTCGATGGATCCGTCCTTCGACTGCCAGGGCCGGATCTCCTCGACGGCATTCTTGAGCGCGGGCCACGCGGGGTGGTCGACCACCCGCCGGTCGGTTACTGCGCCCCCCACGGCCGGGTCCTGCACAAGAATTTCCGTCATGTCACTTCCTCCACAGGAGAACCTCGCGTCAAGACACCGTATCGGTGTTCGGTTCTCTCGCTCAAGAGGGGGATCAGTAAATTATCCTGCCCTCTTCCTGTTGGACCGCTCTTCTTCCTGCATTGGTGCAATGGTGCGGCGATGACTGCGGTATGGCGAGCCGAGCGCGGCAGGCACGGAGACTGCCCGCGGGGGCGGGGCCGCGGGACGCGGGTGCCCCGCCCGCGCGGGGCCCGGCACCCCGGCGGTGGGATCCACCAAGCGCGATCTCAAGATCACGGAGATTCTCACGGGCCGGGTTGGGGTTGTGGCGGCGCCTCCCGCTCACTTCAATTCGCCTTATGACCAGTCGTCAGTCCCCCCACCGACACGAGACGGCGCGGCCGTTGCCGGCGACGGCATGGGCAGTGCTCGGGCTGCTCTCCTTCCCCGGCGAGCGCACCGGTTACGAGCTGAAGAAGTGGGCCGACGCGTCGCTGCGCTTCTTCTACTGGTCGCCCGCGATCAGCCAGGTCTACGCCGAACTGCGCCGCCTGGAGGCGCTGGGATACGCCACCTCGCGGCGCACGGGGCCCGAGGAGCCACGCGCCAAGCGGCGGTACGCGATCAGCGAGGCCGGCCGCAGCGCGCTCGCCGAATGGGCCGACTCCGCCGAGACGAGCGGGCCGCCGGTCCTCAAGCATCCGCTGGTGCTGCGGATCTGGCTGGGACACCTCGCCACCCCGCACCGGCTGCGCTCGCTCGTCGAGGACCACGTGGTGCGCACCGAGACCGAGCTGAGGGAGATCAGAAAGGCGCTGGTCCACGCGGAGGAGAACGAGGAGTGGGCGCATCCGCGGATCGCGCTGCGCTGGAGCGAGCTGCGGGGGCTGGCCGAGCTGGAGCTGGCGCGGGCGATGCTGACCGACCTCGGCCGTCTCGCGCCGCCGCCGGGTGGAGAACCGGACAGTCACGACGGGTGGCCGGGCCCCGGATGAGGCCGCCGCGTCAGCCGCGTCAAGCCCCGGAGGAATCGCCCACGGGCGGGTGACGCGAAGTGGCCCGCGACGGGTGCGCACAGGTAGGACGGAGTTCCCCCGCCCCCCGAGCGCATCCCGGAGCCGCGCCCATGAGCACCCGCGCCGTCCTAGTCGCAGCCCTGATCACCGGCCTCGTCCTCGGGATCGCGTCAACTCGTACGGACCGCGCCGCCGGCCCGCGCGAGCCGGGGTCCGTAGCGGTGGCGGGCCGTTAGGCTGCGGCTGCCGCGTGCGCACGGGACCGCGTCGCGCACGCCTACCGCCGTCGACGGAAGCGAGGCCTGTCTTGACGTTCCTCACCATCGGTCATCGCGGGGTCATGGGTGTCGAGCCGGAGAACACCCTGCGTTCCTTCGTCCACGCAGAACGCGCGGGCATGGACGTCATCGAACTCGATCTGCGTCTCAGCAAGGACGGCGCCCTCGTCGTCCTGCACGACGCCGAGGTCGACCGCACCACGGACGGCAGGGGGCCCGTCGGGGAGATGACCCTCGCCGAGCTGCGGGAGCTGGACGCGGGCCGGGGCGAGCGCATCCCCGTGTTCGAGGAGGTCCTCGACGCGGTGAAGACCCCGATCCAGGCAGAGATCAAGGACGTCGCCGCGGCCCGCTCGCTCGCCGAGGTGATCGAGCGGCGCGACCTGGTGGGCCGGGTGGAGGTCATCTCCTTCCACGACACGGCGCTCGCCGAGATCGCGACGCTGGTGCCCGGCGTGCGCACCGGGCTCGTGGACGACGACTGGGGGCCCGACCTCATCGACCGGGCCCGTGCGGTCGGCGCGCGGAGCCTGGTGCTCAGCATCGAACGGATCACCCTGGAAACGGTCGAGCGGGCTCACGCGGCCGGGCTCAAGGTGATCGGCTGGACCGTGAACACCCAGGACCATCTGCGTCTGGCACGGGCCTTGCAACTGGACGGCGCGACGACCGACCACCCGGAGATCCGCCGCACCGGCCGCTTCACTGCGTAAGGCGCGCCGTCAGCCCAACTCCTTGACCAGGAGCTCGAATTCGAGGTCGTCGCGCTGCGGCACACCGAAGCGCTCGTCGCCGTACGGGAAGGGCGACATCCTTCCCGTACGGCGGTAGCCGCGCCGCTCGTAGAACGCGATGAGTTCCTCCCGGACCGAGATCACCGTCATGTGCATCTCGCGCACACCCCACTCGGCCCGCACGACGCGCTCGGCCTCGGCGATGATCTGCTTGCCGAGGCCCGCGCCCTGGAGGGCGGGCGAGACCGCGAACATGCCGAAGTAGGCCGCCTCTCCCCGGTGTTCCAGCTGGCAGCAGGCCACGAGCACGCCGTCCCGTGTCACGGTGAGCAGCTTGCTGCGGGGTGTGGTGATGACGGCGCGCACCCCTTCGGGGTCGGTGCGCCGCCCCTGCAGGATGTCGGCCTCGGTGGTCCAGCCGGCACGGCTCGCGTCCCCGCGATAGGCCGACTCGATGAGCGGCACGAGCGCCTCGACGTCTGCTTCCGTGGCGTCCCGGTAGCTCAGCTCCGCGGTGGCGTGTCCGGCGGTGTCCATCGTGCGCGTCTCCCTGCTGATCGGTGGTGCGGGGCGGTCCTTGGAGCGTATCCCGGCGGTTAGGGTCCTCTGCCATGGTGCACGTACTGAGCAGCCGGACCCTTCTGCGCCCCACCGACCCCGAGCGTTCACGCGCCTTCTACGGCGAGCACCTGGGGCTCGCGGTGTACCGCGAGTTCGGTAAGGGACCCGAGCGCGGCACGGTCTACTTCCTGGGCGGCGGATTCCTCGAGGTGTCCGGCCGCGCCGACCGCCCGCCGGCGCCGGGGCTCCAGCTGTGGCTCCAGGTCGCCGACGTGGCGCTGGCCCACGAGGAACTGGTGGAGCGCGGGGTCGACGTCGTGCGGCCTCCGGTGCGCGAGCCGTGGGGGCTCGTCGAGATGTGGATCGAGGACCCGGACGGGGTCCGCATCGTGGTGGTGGAGATCCCGGACGATCATCCGCTGCGCTTTCGGCCCTGACCTGGGGGCCGTCCTCGCCGAAGGCCGCGGGCCCCGGCCGGCCGGCACCCCGCGGCGGCCCGCGGTGATCCCCCGCGCGCTCCCCCTGTGTGTCCCTGCGCCCGCGTATGCGGCCCCGTGGATGGGCATCGACTGGGCGGCAGGCGTCACATCGAGCGGGGAGGTACGCCGTGCACGGTCCGGTGGTGCCCGGCTGGCTGCTCGTCGCGCTGTGCGCGGCGACGGGCTCGTACTGTCTGCTGCGCCTGCGCAGCGGCTCCGAGCCGGCTCGCAGGGCGGCGGGCGGCGAGGCGGTGATGGGGTTCGGGATGGCCGCGATGGCCGTGCCGGCGGCGTTCGCCCCGCCCGGGGTGTGGATGCCGGCGGCGTACGCGGTGGTCTTCGGCGGCGGCGCTCTGCGCGCCCTGTGGCTCGCGCGGGGCGGCGCGCACCATCTGCACCACGTGGTGGGTTCGCTCGCGATGGTCTACATGGCGCTCGCGATGGCACCGGGAAGCACCCACCCCGAGGGACACGCGGGGCATGCCGGGCATCCGGGGGGCGGCATTCCGCTGCTGACGGGGGCGCTGCTGGTGTACTTCGCGGGCTATGTCCTGTCGGCCGGGGCGCGGCTGCTGCCGTCGGCGGGCGGCGGCGCACCGGGGGGCGGCGTGCCGTCCGTGCCGTGGGGGGCCCGGCCGGAGCTGGCGCTGGCGTGCCGGCTGTCGATGGGGATCGCGATGCTCGCGATGCTGGTGACCGTCTGAGCCCGCCGCCCGTGGCGCGTCGTGGCGTACGTCACTTGGTGCCCGCGGACATACCTATGACGGCGGCCCCGCTCATAGGCTGAGACCATGACGGTCTCCCTCGCGTTGCTGGTGCTCGGCCTGGTGTCCGCCGTCGCCGCCCCGCGACTGCTCGCCCGTGCCGACTGGGTCGAGCGCGAGCCGGTGGTGGCGTTGTGGGTCTGGCAGTGCGTGGTGGCGGCGGTCCTGCTGTGCTTCGGCCTCGCGATGGTCCTCAGTGCCGCGTCCGCGTGGCGGACCGTGCGCGGCCAGGTGTTCGCGCCCGCACCCCGGGCCGTCGTCGAGGCGTACGCGCTCGGTCCCTACGGCCCGTGGTCGGCGGCGCTCGCCGTGGTGCTCTTCCTCGGCGGGGCCTGGACGGGAGCGATGCTCACCCGGGAGATCAGGGACAGCTGGGCGCGCCGGCGCCGGCGCCGCGCCGAGCTTCGCCTGCGTTCTCCGCTGCTGCCCGGCGAGGAGCCGTCGGGCGAGCGCCTCGTGGTCCTTGAGGCGGCGCGGCCCGACGCCTGGTGGCTGCCGGGCCAGATGCCCCAACTGGTCATCACCACCGCGGCACTTCGACGCCTGAAGGGCCGTCAGCTCGATGCGGTGCTCGCCCATGAGCTGGGGCACGCGCGGGCCCGCCACGACTGGCTGCTGCACTGCTCGGGCGCACTCGCCCGCGGGTTCCCGCAGGTGCCGGTGTTCGCGGCGTTCCGCGACGAGATGCACCGGCTGGTGGAGCTGGCAGCCGACGATGTGGCCTCCAGGCGCTTCGGGCGCCTCACGATCGCGCTCGCCCTGGTCGAACTCAACGAGGACCGCGGGGTGTTCGGGCCCTGTCCCGCCCCGGACGGCCAGCTCCCCCGGCGCGTGCACCGCCTCCTGTCGGCCGCTCCACGGCTCCCCGCGAGCCACCGGCTGCGCCTGACCGCGTACGCCGCTCTCGTCCCGGCCGTGCCGCTGCTCGTGGCCCTCGTACCGGGCCTGCACGCCCTGGGCTAGCCGGGCCACTCGGTATCGGGTTGGATCACTGGCATGCTGCTCGCTCCCGCTCCCGTCTCCGCGCGCCCCACCGCGCCGCTCCGCGCCGGTCTCGTCTGCGCCGCGCTCGCGGCGCTGCTGCTGATCCTGGTGGCGGCCGAGTGGGGTCCGCTGATGGCGTGGGACCGGGCGGTCGCCGATGCGCTGCACCGGCGCGCGGTCACCGACCCCGGACTCACCCATGCGAACAGGCTGCTGAGCGACTGGGTGTGGGATCCCTGGACGATGCGCTCCCTGCTCGCGGCGGTCGTGGCGCTCCTGCTGTGGCGCCGCGAGCGGCTGCTCGCGCTGTGGGTCGCCGCGACGAGCGCGGGCGGCACGGCCGTGCAGCAGGGCCTGAAGGCGGCCGTGGGCCGGGAGCGGCCGCACTGGCCGGACCCGGTGGCCACCGCCTCGTACGCCGCTTTCCCGTCCGGGCACGCGCTGGGCGTGACGGTCGCGTCCGGGCTGATCGTCTGGCTCCTGGTGCTGCACGATGCCCGGCCCGTGGTGCGGGCGGCCGTCACGGCGGCGGGGGTCGTCAGCGCCCTGGGCGTGGGGTTCACGCGGCTGTTCCTCGGCGTGCACTGGTTCTCGGACGTGGTGGGCGGCTGGCTGACGGGAGTGGCCGTCGTCATGCTGAGCGCGGCGGCATATCAGCGTCTGGTCTTGAACCGGCCACGCTGAGCAGGCGAGGATCACGGGCATGACGATCAAGGGCGTTCTCTTCGACTTCTCCGGCACCCTCTTTCGCGTCGAGCCCGTGGGCGACTGGCTCTCCGCGGCGCTCGACGCCTGCGCCATCACGCTGCCGGAGGCCGAATTCGCCCGGTGCGCGCGGGAGTTGGAGGAGGCCGGTGCGCTGCCCGGCGGCGCCAACCCGCTGCGCGTGCCCGCGCATCTCGCGGAGCTGTGGAGCGTGCGCGACCGGGACGGCGAACTGCACCGGCGCGCGTACACGGGTCTCGCCCGCACGGTGGGGCTGCCCGACCCCCGCCTGTACGACCTGCTCTACGACCGTCACATGACCCCGGCCGCCTGGCGTCCGTACGCCGACGCCGGACCGGTCCTCGCCGGGCTGCGGGAGCGCGGGATCGGGATCGGCGTGGTGAGCAACATCGGCTGGGACCTGCGGCCCGTCTTCCGCGCGCACGGCCTGGACGACTTCGTGGACACGTACGCGCTGTCCTTCGAGCACGGGGTGCAAAAGCCCGACGCGCGGTTGTTCCAGGTGGCCTGCGAGGCGCTCGGGCAGGCTCCGGGCGGCGTCTTGATGGTGGGCGACGACCGCCGGGCGGACGGCGGGGCCGCGGCGCTCGGCTGCGCGGTGCACTTCGTGGACCATCTGCCGGTGCGGGAGCGCCCGGACGGCCTGCGGGCGGTGCTCGCGCTCGCCGGCGAAGGCCGCTGAGCGGGGCCGGGCAGGGCCGCTGAGCGGCGTCGGCGAAGGCCGCCGAGCGGGGCCGGGGAGGGCCGGCGGGGGAGATCACGGAGGGGGCCGCCGCGGGGGCGAAAAGGGGCCACTCGTCCGAGGTGATCCCCCGCGTCACCCCGAACGAGCAGCCCGTGCGCAGGTCAGACCCCGTGAAAGGGGTACCGCCCCGCGACAGCCTGAGTATATTGGCTCCGAGCCAGTCAACGCAGGAGTTACAGCATGTCCCCGCGCAGCGCATCGGTCAATGAAGAATTGCGCAGACGTTCTCGCGAGCGGCTGCTGCAGGCCACTGTGGAGCTGGTGGCGGAACGGGGCTACGAATCGACGACGCTCGGCGCCATCGCGGACCGGGCGGGCTCGGCCCGCGGCCTCGTGTCGTACTACTTCCCGGGCAAGCGGCAGCTGCTCCAGTCCGCCGTGCACCGCCTCATGCATCTGACCCTGGAGGCGGGCCTGGAGCGCGAGCCGCGGACCACCGACGGGCGTGAGCGCCTGGCCCGCGCCATCGACGCGATCCTCGGTCTCACCCACTCCCAGCCGGTCCTCATGCGGGCGCACATGGCGGGCATCCTGCAGGCCCAGGGGTTCGTGCGGTGCCCCGAGCAGCAGCGCCTGGCCGCCCTCCTCCGGGACACCATCGAGCGGTACGGCTCGCGGGACGTGGAGCACGAGTATCCGATGCTGCGCGCCAATCTGATGGGCGCCGTCTTCGCCGCGCTCCTGCCGGGCGCCCCCATGGACGCGGTGACCCTGCGGGCGGAGCTGTTCCAGCGCTACGGGCTCGACTGGGAGCAGGGCCTGCCGCCGCGGCCCGCTCCCTGACCGGCGGCGGGCGTCCGTCCGCCGCGGGTACGGCGGCGCAGCCCTGCGGGCGGCCGCGGTCCCGGCGCGGGCCGGGGCCTCGCGCCGGGCGGAGTCAGGAGTCGTCGCCCAGGCGCAGGGCCTCGCGGTCCGCCGCCTCGAGGACGCTGTCGAGCAGGCCGGGGAAGAGCGCGTCCAGGTCCGCGCGGCGCAGCCCGTTCATCTTGGCGGTGCCCCGGTAGGCCTGCTGGATCACGCCGCTCTCGCGCAGCACCCGGAAGTGGTGGGTGGTCGTCGACTTGGTGACGGGCAGCACGAAGTACGAGCAGGAGAGCTCGCCCCGGCCGGCGGCCAGCGCCCGGACCACCCGCATCCGCATCGGGTCGGACAGGGCGTGCAGGACGCCGTCCAGGCGGATCTCCTCGCGCGCCGGGTGGGCGAGTTCACGGGCGTTCGTCGTGGTGGTCACGGAGCTCATTGTACGAGGAGCGTCGTAGTTTGACACCTCCCGTACTACGACGAGTATCGTACGAAGCGATCCCGGCGCCGCACCGGCGCCCCGGGCCGTGTCGACTGGAGTCTGCCGTGTCTGCTGCGAGTGCCCTCTTCGAGCCCTACACCCTGCGGTCCCTGACGATCCCGAACCGGGTCTGGATGGCGCCGATGTGCCAGTACTCGGCCGAGGTCTTCGGGCCCGACGCCGGCGTCGCCGGCGACTGGCACTTCGCGCACTACGCGGCCCGCGCGGCCGGCGGCACCGGCCTGATCCTCCTCGAAGCCACCGCCGTCAGCCCCGAGGGCCGGATCTCGCCGGCGGACCTCGGCATCTGGAACGACGCCCAGGTCGCCCCGCTGCGCCGGATCACCTCGTTCCTGGAGAGCCAGGGCACCGTCCCCGGCATCCAGATCGCACACGCCGGACGCAAGGCCTCGACGGACCGCCCCTGGCGCGGCGGCGCGCCGCTGCCCCCCGCGAGCGCGGAGGGCTGGCAGCCGGTCGGCCCGAGCCCGGTTGCCTGGAGCGAGAAGCACACCGTTCCCACGGAATTGACGGTCCCTCACATCAAGCACGTCGTGGGTCAGTTCGCGGACGCGGCCCGCCGGGCGCTCGACGCGGGCTTCAAGGTCGTCGAGATCCACGGCGCGCACGGCTATCTGATCGGCCAGTTCCTCTCGCCGCACTCCAACCGGCGCACCGACCAGTACGGCGGATCGTTCGAGAACCGCACCCGCTTCGCCCTCGAAGTCGCCGACGCCGTGCGGGCGGTGTGGCCCGAGGAACTGCCGCTGTTCTTCCGCGTCTCCGCCACCGACTGGCTCACCGAGGGCGGCTGGACTCCCGACGACACGGTGCGCCTGGCCGCGCTGCTCGGGAAGCACGGTGTGGACCTCATCGACGTGTCGAGCGGCGGCAACGCCTCGGGCGTGCGCATCCCGGTCGGGCCCGGCTACCAGGTGCCGTTCGCCGAGCGGGTGCGCGGCGAAAGCCCCGTGGCGGTCGCGGCCGTCGGCCTGATCACCGAGCCCGCACAGGCCGAGAAGATCCTCGCCAACGGCGAGGCCGACGCGGTCCTGCTCGGCCGGGAACTGCTGCGCGACCCGTCATGGGCGCTCAGGGCGGCCCGCGAACTGGGCGCCGAGGTGCGGATACCGGACCCGTACGGCTGGGCCGTCTGACGTTGGGCCGCACGCTCAGCCGACGCCGAAGGGCTCGCTCACCCCGGTGAACGGGCCCTTCGCCGCGTCGTCCGCGTGGTACACGAGGCGGTAGGTGCCCGGCTCCGTGTCCGCGGGAATGTTCCAGGTGATCGTGGCGATCGAGGTCGCGCCGCCGGAGCGCGCCCAGCGGAACACCGTGGCCCAGTCCCCGTCGTCCGCGACGCGCCTCCACGGCCCGTCGTCCTCGCTACGCTCCACGGCGAGGTAACTGCCGTTCCTGCGCAGGTTGTTGGAGGGGTGTGCGGCGACGAAGGAAGCCGTGGCACGGCGGCCGATCAGGGAGAAGTCCAGGAGGTCGCCGAACCGCCGGCCCGGGTGCGGGACCTGTGCGGCGGGCCGGGGCTTGCGCGGGCGCGCCGGCACCGCGGGTTCCGGCGTGCCGGGATCCACCGGGACGCCGTCACGCATCGCGGTGGCGAGGCCCGCCACGGTCTGACAGAGCGCGGGCAGCTCCCAGCGCCCGAACAGGGTGCTGCCGCCCTCGTACTCCTGGGCGTCGTACTCCTCGGGCGTCGTCACGTAGTGCACGTATCCGTTGCTGTATCCGGCGACCAGGACGTCGGGCAGGTCCGCGCCGAGGATCGCGGCGACCGTGCGGCGCAGTCGCAGGCCCGCGGTGATGGTGACCTCGGCGGGCACACCGATGAGGAACAGCGGTCCGATGCGCAGGAGTTGAACCCTGGCGTGCTCCTGGACCATGGGCAGGAAACGGTTGACGGGGCCCGCGGGCAGGGCGAGCGCCTTGGGGTGCTGGGCATCGCGCAGGGCCGGCGCGAAGGGGTAGACGAGCCGCCGCGAGAGCGCGTCCCACAGCGGATTGGCTCCGGCCCCGAAGCCCTTGAATCCGGGGCCGTCGACGTGGGCGCCGGCGAACGCGGCCGCTCCCGCGACGGGCGGCGAGGTGCGGTGGGAGCGGCCGTCGCCGGTGAACGCGGGGCCCACGTCCACGGCGGAGAGGCGGATGTCCGTGGTGCGGACGTCGAGCCCGCCGAGGACCGGCCTGCCGCCGGTGAGCGCGGCGGCGGCCTCGTACTGGCGGGTCCCGATGATCCGGGTGTTCTCGAACTGGTCGTCGGTCGGCCCGCGGCCCGGCGCGAGCCCCAGGTTCGGCGAGATGTCTCCCGCGTTGGTCTGCGCGAACGCCGTCACCAACCGCGGTGTGCCGCCCGCGAGATGGTCGACGCCGGCGACCGTGCGCTCCCAGTGCAGGGCCGCGTAGCCCTTGTTGTCCGAGCTGACGAGACGGTTGCGGTTGGTCATGCTGGTGTTGTGGGTGGCGAACCAGTTCACGGCCGCGACGAGCCTGCCGTCGCGTTCGACGGCGAGCACCGTGGTCCGGGGGTCGATGGCGTCCGGGAAGTGCGCGCGGTCGGCCGCCGGGTTGCGCGCGAAGGCGCGCGGTGAGCGATTGACGCCGGCGTCGGTCAACTCGCCGTGCGCCAGCCTCAGTCGGGCCGGGGCGAGGTCGGCGATCGCCGCGCGGGCCGCTTCGGTGATGCCGTCGGTGATCGCGCGGAAGGTGAGTTCACGGAAGCCGCCGGTGTTGCCGTTGTAGAGGGCGTGGTGGAAGTAGCCGCCGGGCCCGCAGTGGGTGTGGGTGGCGGTCACCATCACTTGGGCGGCGCCGTACCCCTCGGGCAGCCGCCGCAGGACCTCCCGCACGACCGCGTCGGAGATCAGCGGCAGCTCGCACACCACCAGGAGCAGCCGGACCGCGCCCTCCTCGAAGGCGAAGGCGCGGGCTCGCTGCCGGGTGTGCAGGCCCGCGCTCTGCTGGTCCGCCTTGCCGTAGCCGAGCATGCCGCACTCGGCGACCTCCCCGGTGATGTCGGCGATGCCGCGCCCCGCCCGAAGTCCCATGAGGAGCAGGCTAGTTGACGTGGTCCGGGTCGGAGTCGGCGATCTGCTCGTACAGCGGCTGGGCCTGGAACCAGCCCGCGAAGTGGCCGCCGAGCTGGCCCCGGGTGTGCAGGGCCGTCTCGCGGTCGATGTGCCGGGGGGTGCCGGCGGCCATGGCGAGGAGCTGGGCCTGGCAGGAGCGTTCCATCGTGATGAACCACCACACCGCCTCGGCGACCGAGTGGCCGACGGTGAGCAGGCCGTGGTTCTGGAGGATCACCGCCTTGTACGCGCCGAGCGCGGCCGCGATCCGCTTGCCCTCCTCGGCGTCGCTGACGACGCCCCGGTAGTCGCTGTAGAGGCCGTGGTCCTCGAAGAAGGCGCAGGCGTCCTGGGTGATGGGGTCCAGGGGGATGCCGAGGGAGGAGAACGCCTTGCCGTGCAGGGAGTGCGAGTGGGCGGCGGCGACGGCGTCGGGGCGGGCCTGGTGGACGGCGCCGTGGATGACGAACGCGGCGCGGTTGACCGGCCGGGACCCGTACAGGAGGTTGCCCTCGTGGTCGACGAGGATCAGATCGGACGCCTTGATCCGGCCGAAGCTCATGCCGAACGGGTTCACCCAGAACCGGTCGGGGTGTTCCGGGTCGCGGACGGTGATGTGTCCCGCGACGCCTTCGGAGAACCCGAAGCGGCCGAACAGCCGGAATCCGGCGGCGAGTTGTTCCTTGCGGTAGCGGCGCTCGGCCTCGATGCCGTCGAAGACCGGAGGCATGGGAATCGTGACCCCTTCGGGCACCGGGCCGGCGGCGCCCGCGATCACCTCGGCGGGGGCGGGAGCCGTGACGTGGTCGGTCATGTGCGTTCCTCCTGAAGGGAGTGGGGGGCGCGCCCGGGGGGCCGCGTCGGAGAGATGCGGCAAAGGGGTGCGTGACGGGGTGGGCGGGCGCGGTCATCGGATACATTCACGTATCCGATACGCGCCTGGATGCTTTCCGAGCGCGTCCGCGCTGTCAAGGGTCCGGGAGTCGTCAGTGCCCAAGGGAACGACCAAGCGCCGGCCGCAGACGCTGGCCCGGCTGCTCGACGCCGCGCTCGAGGTGTTCGCGGAGTCGGGGTTCGGCGCGGCCAGGATCGAGGAAGTCTGCCGGCGCGCGGGCTACACCCGGGGCGCGTTCTACTCCAACTTCTCCTCCAAGGAGGAGCTCTTCTTCGCCCTCTTCGACGCGCACGCGGCGCGCGAACTGGAGCGCATCGGACGCCTGGCCGCCCGGACCGACGACCGGGACCTGTCGGTGGCGCGGATCGCCGCCCTGCTCGCGCACGTCGAACCCGACGAGCGCACCTGGTACCTGGTGACCACCGAGTTCACCCTGTACGCCATCCGCGATCCGCGGGCGGCCGTCCGGCTCGCCGCGCACGACGCCCGGTTGCGCGAGGAGGCTGCGGCCCTGCTCGGCGCCCTGCTGGCACGCGCCGGACTCCGGGCCCGCGGAGACCTGGCCGAACTGGTGCGCGTCGTGGTGGCGCTGCGTGAGGGTGCGCTCGGGCAGAGTTATGTGGAGCCGGACGTCCTCGCGCCCGGCGCGCTGGCGGGGCAGTTCCTCCCGTTCCTGCTCGACGCGGTGACCGAACCCGCGGACGACCCCGGCTGAGCTGGAAATTTCCCGCCGCGGAGGCTGTTGTCAGTGGCCGGGTGCACACTGGGCCACATCCGGAACAACGGCGTTTTGGAGGGACCGGCATGACCGAGGTACTGCTCACTGTGGGTACGCGCAAGGGGCTCTTTCTGGGCCGCAGGCGCGACGGGACGTGGACGTTCGACGGCCCCCACTTCAACGCCCAGGCGGTGTACTCCGTCGCCATCGACACCCGGCGGGCCGCCACCCCCCGGATCCTGGCCGGCGGAGACAGCGCGCACTGGGGGCCGTCGGTGTTCCACTCCGACGACCTGGGCCGCAGCTGGACCGAGCCGAAGCAACCGGCCGTGAAGTTCCCCCAGTTCACCGGGGCCTCCCTGGAGCGCGTGTGGCAGCTGCGCCCGGCCGGGCCCGAGGCACCGGGCGTCGTGTACGCGGGGACGGAGCCGGCCGCGCTGTTCCGCTCCGAGGACGGCGGCGAGAGCTTCGAGCTCGTACGGCCGCTGTGGGAGCATCCCACGCGCTCCCGCTGGGTCCCCGGCGGCGGAGGCGAGGGGCTGCACACCATCGTCACCGACCCGCGCGACAGCCGCGCCCTCACGGTCGCCGTGTCCACGGCGGGGGTGTTCCGCACACGGGACGGCGGGGCGAGCTGGGCCCCCGCCAACAAGGGCGTCTCGGCGGTCTTTCTGCCCGACCCCGACCCGGAGTTCGGGCAGTGCGTGCACAAGGTCGCCCAGGACCCGGTGGACCCGGACCGCCTCTATCTGCAGAACCACTGGGGCGTCTACCGCAGCGACAACGCCGGGGAGCAGTGGACGGACATCGGCGCGGGCCTGCCCTCGACCTTCGGCTTCGCGGCCGCCGCCCACCCCCGGCGCTCGGGCACGGCCTACGTCTTTCCGATCACGGCCGACTCCGACCGGGTCCCGGCGGACAACAAGTGCCGGGTCTTCCGTACCGAGGACGCCGGAAGGAACTGGGAGCCGCTCTCGGCGGGCCTGCCGCAGGAGGCGCACTACGGCACGGTGCTGCGCGACGCGCTCTGCACGGACGACGCCGAGCCCGCGGGCGTCTACTTCGGCAACCGCAACGGGGAGGTGTACGCGAGCGCCGATGACGGCGACAGCTGGCAGTTGCTCGCCTCCCATCTGCCGGACGTGCTGTGCGTGCGGGCGGCGGTGCTCGGTTGAGCGGCGGGCGAACGTGCCGGTCGCTGCGCCAGTAGAGTGACGCCCGTGGCAGCACGACCGTTGAAAGAGATCGTCGAGCCCGGCTGGGCGGACGCACTGGAGCCCGTCGCCGGAAAGGTCGCCGCGATGGGCGACTTCCTGCGCGAAGAGATCGCCGCGGGGCGCACCTATCTGCCGTCGGGGCCGCATGTGCTCAGGGCCTTCCAGCAGCCCTTCGCCGACGTGCGGGTCCTGATCGTCGGCCAGGACCCGTATCCGACACCGGGGCACGCCGTGGGGCTGTCGTTCTCCGTGGCGCCCGAGGTGCGGCCGCTGCCCGGCAGCCTGGAGAACATCTTCCGCGAGATGCACTCCGACCTGGGCGCCCCGCGCCCGTCCAACGGTGACCTGACACCGTGGACGAAGCAGGGTGTGCTGCTGCTCAACAGGGCGCTCACCACGGCACCCCGCAAACCGGCCGCCCACCGGGGCAAGGGCTGGGAGGAAGTGACCGAGCAGGCCATCAAGGCGCTGGTCGCCCGCGGCACCCCGCTGGTTTCGGTGCTGTGGGGCCGGGACGCCCGCAATCTGCGGCCCCTGCTGGGCGATCTCCCGGCGATCGAGTCCGCGCACCCCTCCCCCATGTCGGCCGACCGCGGGTTCTTCGGCTCACGGCCCTTCAGCCGTACGAACGAACTTCTGGAGCGGCAGGGCGCCCGCCCCGTCGACTGGCAACTGCCGTGACGGACGCCGGTGCGCCCTGGGTGCTCGGGGTCGACTCGGGTGGATCGGGGGTGCGGTTCGCGCTGCGCCGGGCCGAGCCGGGCGCGCGCGCCGGGCACTCCGGGCGCCCCGGGCACTCCGACCGCGCCGATCGGTCCGACCACTTCGATCGCTCAGGCCAACCCGACCGCTCCGGCGGCCCCGTCGCGACGGTCGTCTCGAAGGAGCCCGTACGGACCGGACCCGCCGGGATCGACCCCGGCCATCTTCTGGAGCAACTGCTCCCGGCCGTCGAGGAGTTGAGGAAAAGCACCGGGGCCGTCCGGATCACCGCGGCGGCGGTGGGCGCGGCCGGGATGGCCACCCTCGGCGACGGCCTGCGGGCCGAACTGCCGGGCGCCCTGTCCCGTGCGCTCGGGGTGCGCAGGCTCGCCCTTGCGGCCGACGCGGTCACCGCCTACGCGGGCGCGTTGGGTCAGCGGGCCGGCGCGGTGGTCGCCGCCGGGACCGGGATGATCGCGCTCGGCACGGATCTGACGACGTGGCGCCGCGCCGACGGCTGGGGACATCTGCTGGGCGACTGCGGCGGCGGAGCCTGGATCGGGCGGGCCGGTCTCGACGCGGCCCTGCGCCACCACGACGGACGGCCGGGAGGTTCCGCGCCGCTGCTGGCCCGTCTGGAGGCGGTGTTCGGGCCGCCCGCACAACTGCCGGGCCTGCTGTATCCGCGCGGCGACCGGCCCGCGGTGCTGGCCTCGTTCGCGCCCGAGGTCGCGGGCTGCGCCGGGTCCGACCCGGTGGCCGCCGGCATCCTGGAGGACGCGGCGCGGCACATCGCGGGGGCCGCCGCCGCGGTCTGCCCCACGAGCCTGGGCGAGACGTCTCACGTGGCGCTCACCGGTGGCCTGTTCAAGGTGGGTGAGCCCCTTCTCGCGCCGTTGCGACGGGAGTTGGCGCGACTCCTGCCGCAGGCGCGCACGGTCGAGGCGGCCGGGGACCCGCTCGACGGCTGCCTGGTCATCGCGGAGGGTCTCGCGGGAGGGGAATGGCGGCTTCCGCCCGACCCGCGCCTGCTGTGGATCGCGACCGAGTAGGGGCCGAGACGGATCGGGACAGTTGATCTTTATGCCACTCTCCGGGTAAATCGGGACAGATACCGCTCAGCTGTCCCCTCCCCGAACAGCCGCCCACGCAAAACCAGTAGCATGCGACGCCATGAGCACCCCCACTGGGCCAGCATCCGGCCTGCCCGTACGAATGCCGCGACCCCGCCAGTCCGGCCGGCACCGCCGCCCGGAACCGGTGGTTGCTCCGGAGGGCGCACCCGCGCTCGTTCTCGCCGTTCCCGGCGCCCCCGGCCCGGCCGTGCGCAGCCTGGCCGACGAGGTCATCAGCATCGCCCGCTCGGAGCTGCCCGGCCTGCACGCCCGCATCGGCTACCTGGACAGCACCGACGCCGACTCCGCCGAGTACCCCACGCTCGACGCCGTTCTCGCCCGCACCGCCGCCGAGCGCGCCGCGCGCGCCGAGCAGGCCCGCGCGGCGGGCCGCGAGAGCGCCGAGACCTCCGGGCCCGGCGGGCTCGACGCCGTGGTCGTGCCGCTGCTCGCGGGTCCCGACAGCGCCCTGATCCGCCGCATACGGCAGGCCGTCATGGACAGCCGTGCCGCCGCCGAGCTGACCGATGTGCTCGGCCCGCATCCGCTGCTCGCCGAGGCCCTGCACGTGCGCCTCTCCGAGGCCGGCCTCGCCCGCGCCGACCGCGCCCGGCTCTTCACGGTCGCGACCGCCGCCGACGGGATCATCCTGGCGACGGTGGGCGGCGAGGAGGCCGTACAGGCCGCCGGAATCACCGGCATGCTGCTGGCCGCACGCCTCGCCGTGCCGGTCATGGCCGCCGCGCTCGACCAGGAGGGCGCGATCGGCGCGATGGCCGACCAGCTGCGCGGCTCGGGCTCGGTCCAACTCGCGGTCGCCCCGTACCTGATCGGCCCGGAGGTGGCCGACGGGCTGCTCGACGCCGCCGCCAAGGAAGCGGACTGCTCCGCCGCCGAGGCGCTCGGCGCCTACCCGGCCATTGGCAAGCTGGTCCTGTCGAAGTACGCGGCCTCGCTGGGCATCACCCCGCAGGCGCAGGGCTCGCCGGTCCACTGACCGCACGCACGCGAGAGGCGGGGCCCGCACCGGACGACCGGGGCGGGCCCCGCCGCGTTGCGCGGTCGGGCCGGCCGAGTTGCCCACTCCGCGGCTGCCGGCCGTGTCACGACGCCGCCTGGAAGGGCGGGCGTCAGCGCGTCAGGCCGTCGACGCGTCGGCGCGTTGGCGCGTTGGCGCGTTGGCGCGTTGGCGCGTTGGCGCATCAGCAGAAGACGACGCATGACGCGGCGGGCGCTTGGAGGGAACCGGCTCGGGTGGGGATGCCGGTGGCGGTGTCGATGTCGAACCAGGTCACGTCGCCCGAGCGCTCGTTGGAGGCGTACAGACGGCGCCCCGACGGGTCGAGGGTGAGGTCGCGCGGCCAACGACCGCCGCAGCCCACGGTGGTGACGAGCCGGGGCTTGTCGGCGCCCTCGTCGAGCGCGAGGACCGCGAGGGAGTCGTGCCCGCGGTTGGCCGCCCACAGGAAGCGTCCGTCGTGGCCGACGACGACCTCGGACGGGTAGATCTCGCCGCTCGCGCCGTCCTCGACCACCCGTGTCTCGCCGAGCGGTTCGAGGTGCCCGGCCGCCGCGTCCCAGCGGCAGACCGTGAGCGTCGGTGCCAGTTCGTTGAGGACGTACGCGTGCAGCCCGCCGGGGTGGAAGGCGAGGTGGCGGGGGCCGCTGCCGGGGCGCAGTACCGCCTCGGAGTGCAGGCGCAGGGCGCCGCTGCCCCGGGCGAGTTCGCAGACGCGGACGGAGTCGGTGCCGAGGTCGACGCTGACGATCCAGCGGCCGCTCGGGTCCGCGAGCACCTGGTGCGCGTGCGGTGCGCGCTGCCGGTCGGGGTCGGGGCCCGAGCCGTGGTGCGCCAGGACGGACACGGGCCGGTCGAGCGTGCCGTCCGGGCGGATCGCCAGCGCGGTGACGCTGCCCGATTCGTAGTTGGCGGTGACGAGGTGCCCGGCGGCGAGGGCGAGGTGGGTGGGGCCCGCGCCGTTCACCGGGACGGGCTCGCCCAGGAGCCCCGGCACCGGGCCGGTGATGTCGAAGGCGGCAGCCGTCCCGTGGGAGGTCTCTCCCACGGCGTACAGGACGCGTCCGTCGCGCGAGGGCGCCAGGAACGACGGGTTGACGACGGCGGACGACGACCCGAGCGGGAGGAGCGCCCCGGTTCCCTCGTCCACGGCGACCGCGGTCACCCCGTGTCCGCCCGCCGTGGTGAACGATCCGATGAACGCCCGCGCGGCCCTGTCCGTGCCCACCGTGCCACCCATTCCGTCTCCGCCGAAGTCCTCACCGCGCGGGCCCGAACCGGGTCCCGGCCACACACCAGGTGGCGTGCTCCGGCGACCGTAGCAGGAGGTCTGGACCAACTGGGGTCGGCGGTGCGGGGCTTGGCGCTGCCGGTCAGGCCGACGGGCCCGGGAGATCGACGAGTTGAGCGGTGATGTCGCGCAATCCATCGGCATCTCGATAGTGATGCCCGGTCAGACCCGCGCGCCGGGCGGCTTCGACATGTCCCGGGGTGTCGTCCACGAACAGACAGCGACGGAGGTCCGCGCCCACCCGCTGGGCCGCCGCCTCGAAGACGAGGGGGTCGGGCTTGGCGACGCCGATACGGGCCGTGTTGACGACGGCGTCGAACGCGTCGGCGAGGCCGAGCCCGTGGAGGTCGTCCTCCAGGCGCGTGGTGGCGTTGGACACCAGCACTACGGGGACCCGGCGGCGTAGGCCGGTGAGGAGGGCCAGCACTTCGCCGTCCACCTCTCCGGTCAGCGCGCTCCACGCGCGCACCACCTCTCCCGCCGGGCCGGCGCCGAACGTCGCGGCGAGGTCCCTCGCGACCCGTGCCCGCCACTCCTCGTCGCTGATCGCGCCGGTGACCGCGTCGTCGAGCAGCGCCGGCCGGAACGCCGCGGCCGCCAGGGTCCCTTCGGGCAGCCCCGAGGCGCGGTCGAGCGCGGTCATTCCATCCGGGTCCCACAGGCGCAGAACGCCGTCGAAGTCGCAGAGCAGAGCGTCGAAGGGGCGGGCTTCGCTGTGTGAGGGCGGGGGCGTGAGCATGAACGTGATCCTGCCAGGGCGGCGTCGGACGGCTCCCGCGGGCCCGGCGTTCTCCTGCGGGCCGTGCGTGGCCGGTCGCGCAGCTCCCCCGCGCCCCTTGGGTATCGGGTCCCGGCCCGCATGGGCGGCCCCCGCCCGGTCGACTGCTCGGTGCAGGCCCGCATGGGCGGCCCCCGCCCGTCCCGGCGCGAGGACAGCGCGAACCTGGGCCGGGGCGGGCCTACGTGTCGGCGAGCGGGGAGCCGGGGGCGGCCTGGAGGGGGCTTCCCAGGCTCAGCAGGACTCGCTCCAGCTCGTGCAGGTGCGCCAGCGCCGGGTGTTCCGCGGCAGCGGCGGCCGGCTTGTGGACGGGCGACGACGAGCGGGGCGACGCGCTCGGCGCCGACGGGGAGGAGACGAGCACGGCCACCGCGGCCTCCACCCGCTCGCACGCGGCGGTCAGGCGCTGGTCGTGGGAGGCCTCGGCGTCGGCGGCCACCGCGGCCAGGCCGCGCGCCTCGCGGGCGCAGTCGTCGAGGTATCCGAGGATCTGCCGGGCCCTCGCCTTGCGCGCCCGTACGGGGTTGAGCGGGTGCACGAGCGGCGCGAGGGATAGCCGGACCCTGCCCAGGGTCAGCTCCAGTTGGGCGATGTGGGGCAGTGGGTCGGCGTCGTCGCCCGCGAGGCGCGCCGCCGCCGCGGCGGCGGAGGCCCGGACGCTGTGCAGCGCGTGGCGCACCCAGGCGTCCGTCGTGGCGTGGGTGGTGATGGGCAGCACGATCAGGACGGCGATGACGGACCCGGCCATGCCGACGCCCGTCTCGAGGAAACGCAGGGCGAGCAGATCGGTGTCGAGGACGCCGAGGAGCCCGTAGAGCAGGCTGGCCATGAGGGTGACCGAGAGCATCATCCAGGTGTAGGAGACGGCCGCCGTGTAGAAGATGCCGAAGACGCACAGCGCGATCAGCACGGCGGTGGGTACGGGCGCCCCGTGCAGGGGCACGGCCACCGCCAGGCCGGCCCCGGCGCCGATCACGGTGCCGAGGACCCGCCGGAATCCGCGGACCAGCGTCTCGCCCCGCGAGGTGGTGTTCACGAAGATCCACCACGTCGCGCCGACGGCCCAGTACCACCGGTCCGGTGACAGCAACTGGCCGACCGCTAGGGCGAATCCCGCTCCGACCACGGCTTGCACGGCCTGCCGCGTCGTCGCCCGGTACAGGCCCCGGCCCGGCGCCGGCACCACGAGCGCCGCCGTCGCGGGCCCGCCGCGCTCGTAGCACCACGCGCCGAACCGGACGGCCGCCGCGATCGCCAGGGAGAGCAGCACGGCCTCGTACAGCTCGGGCAGCTGGCTGGGCACCATGTGCAGGAACTGGGCGACGAAGAAGGACATGAACCCGAACACGCCGAGCGAGTGGCCGCGCGGGCCCCACCTGCGGGCGTAGACGCCCGCGCCCACGATGGCGAGGAACGCCAGGTCCCGTGCGAGGGGGACGTCGTGGAGGCAGGCCGCAAGGGCGAAGACGGGTAGACCGACCACCGGCAGCAGGGCGGTCGTGACCGCCTGGCCGCGGACGGTCGGATCCGTCACCGTGAAGAGCGCCAGGAGCGCCGCGAGGCCGCCGGTGATCGCCGCGACGAGTGAGTGGCCGGCCAGGCCGCACGCCACGACCGCGAGGCCGATCCCCAGGACGGCTCGCGACGCGCTGCGCAGCCGCAGCCTCCCCGGGTCGGGAGCCACGAACACCCTCTTCACCACGGACCCACTGCTCCTTGTCTCGGCAGGACATGAGAAAGGCGCTGCGGAGACCACAGCGCCATCGACCCACCCATGACATCACTTGTCGTCCCAATGGCTCAACTCGACGTCGCACTACTGGGCCAATGGTCCATGGTTCGGGCGTTTCTCTCGTCCACGCAGGCCCATCGGCCCAGCCATGGCGATGCTCAGGCCGTCAGCGCCGCCACGACCTTCGCGGTGAGGCGGTCCAGGTAGTCGTCGCCGGTCGGGGTGCGGACGACGGCCATGCGCCAGTAGACCGGGCTCGCGAGGAAGTCCAGGTTCAGCTCGGTGTCGGCGTCCGGCGGAAGCTCTCCGCGCTCGGCCGCGCGGCGCAGCAGGCGGGCGGCCTGTTCGCGGCGCGGGTCGCGCACCCTCGTCAGCAGGGCTTCGCCGAGTTCGTCGTTGCGCGACGCCTCGGCCATGAGGTCCGGAATGACGCGGATGGCGAGCGGATGGCTGAGCGCGGCGAACCAGCCGTGCAGGAACTCACGGACGTCGCCGCGGAGCGAGCCGGTGTCGGGGATGTCGGAGGCGGTGGCCACTTCGGAGACCAGTGCGACGGTCATGGCCTGCTTGGAGGGCCAGCGTCGGTACAGCGCCGCCTTGCCCGCGCCGGCCCGTCTGGCGACGGCCTCCATCGCGAGACGGCCGTATCCGGTCGCGGCCAGTTCCTCGAAGAACGCCGTCGTCAGCGCCCGGGTGACCTCGTCCTGAAGGACGGGGCCCCCGGCGACGCGCCGCTCCGCGGGCGGCGTGGGAGTGGTGGTGGCTGGATCGCTCATGCCGCCCAGCGTAATCGAGACGGAACGGTTGCGTCTCGACTGGTCACACCTTAAGCTCTAGCCGAGACGGAACGGGATCGTCTCGACTAAAGGTCGCGTTCCCGTGCGGCACCCAGCGAATGGACGGCACAGCATGAAGTTCCTCTTCGACGACGAGTCCTTCTCCTTCGAGACCCTGCGGGCGGCCGGGTTCACCGCCTATCAGGGGGCCGACCTCGGCGAGATCCTGGCCACCGCGCGCACCATCGACGACGGCGACGAACCGAGCTGGCACCGTTCGTGGAAGGCGACCGCCGAGCGCGTGGCCGCCATCGGCCGGCAGGCGCTCGCCGCCGGTCACCGGGTCAGCGCCCGCGAGGCCCTCCTGAGGGCGTCGAACTACTACCGCACCGCCGAGTTCTATCTGCGCTCCGCGCCGGCCACCGACCCCGAGGTCGCCCTGCTGTCGAGCGCCTCCCGCAGCACCTTCGCCGCGGCCGCCGCGCTCTTCGACTCGCCGGTGGAGAGCGTCGCCATCCCGTACGAGGACACCACGCTGCCGGGCTATCTGTTCCTGGTGGACGACAGCGGGACCGCGCGCCCCACCGTCGTCTACACCAACGGATACGACTCCACGGCGGAGGAGGCCTACTTCGTCATCGCCGCGGCCGCGCTGCGCCGCGGTTACAACGTGCTCGCCTTCGACGGGCCGGGCCAGGGCGCGGTACTGCGCGAGCAGAAGCTGGTCTTCCGCCCCGACTGGGAGGCGGTGTCCACCCCGGTCGTGGACTACGCCCTGACGAGGCCGGAGATCGACCCCGTGCGCATCACCCTGTTCGGATACAGCCTCGGCGGCTATCTCGTCGCCCGCGCCGCCGCCCACGACCACCGGGTGGCCGCGCTCATCCTCGACGACGGTGTCCTCGACTTCGGCGGCGTCTTCGATCGCGCCCTCCCCCCGGAGGTCATCGCCTGGATCGCCGAGGGCCGCGACGAGGCCGCCGAGGCCGCCCTCGCGGCCGCCGCCGCCGAGAACACCCAGGTGCGCTGGGCCCTCGACAACGGCGTATGGACGGTCGGCGCGCACTCCTACGCCGACCTGGTGCGCCGTTCTCGCGCCTACTCCCTCGAAGGCAGCGCCGACAAGATCGTCGCCCCCACTCTCGTCCTGGACGCCGAGAACGACCAGTTCTTCAAGGGGCAGCCCCGTCTGCTCGCCGATCGGCTCGTCAACGCCCCCGCCACCCTGGTCACGCTCTCGGAGGCCGAGGGCGCCGGCGAGCACTGCCACGTCGGGGCCTTCCACCGCGCCCACCAGGTCATGTTCGACTGGCTCGACACGGCCCTTCCGTCCGCCTGAACCGCACGCTCCGGCCCCGGCGGGTGCGGCGGCGCCGGTCGCCGGGGCGGACGGCAGGACCGGGCCGGGTCAGTGGCCCTTCAGCAGGCCCCGTACGTACGCGGCCTGGCCGGCGTGCTGGAGGTCGTCGCCGATGACGCTGATCAGCCGGACGCCGAGCGTGACGTGCGGGGTCCACCGCTCGTCGACGACGCGGTCGAGCGCCGCGTCGTCGAGGGCCCGCACGAACGACAGGGTCTGCTCGTGGACGGCGTCGTAGTAACCGCGCAACTGCTCCGCGGAGACGTCCTTGACCGCCGCCACCTGCTGGGCCGTGTGCCCGTAGCCCGTCTCCTCGTCGCCGAGCGCCAGGCCGAACCGGTCGGCCCAGCCCCCGGCCGTCCACACCTGGTCCCGGCCCGCGGCGTCGGCGACGTGGTCGTCCTGGACCCGCGTCAGGTGCCACACCAGCCAGGCGATGGAGTTCGCCTCGCCGTCCGGCCGGAAGGCCAGTTCCTCGGCCGAGAGGCCCTCGACGGCGGTGTGCACTTCCTCCTGGACGCGTCCGAACGCGTCCGCCACAACCTCTGCAGTATTCATCCGTCCATCCTCACGCCATCGGTCCGTCCGCGGGCGTCGACGCCCGCTCGACGTCCCACGCGTGCCCTGTTCGGAGCCGTCCTCACCCAGCCATGGACGCGGGCCGGCCCGTCAGCCGCCGAGCACGGACATCGCCGCACTCGCTCCGGAAGGCTCCGGAGCGGGCCCCTGTGCGGGCCCCTGTGCGTGCTCCTCGGCGAGTTCGCGTACGACGGCCATGTCGCTGAAGGGAATCAGTTCGTCGCCGACGATCTGGTGCGGCTCGCTGCCCTTGCCGGCGACGAGGACGATGTCGTCGGGACCCGCGGCGGCCAGTGCCGCCGCGATCGCCCGCCGCCGGTCGGCGATGCGCTCGAAGGGGGTGCCGGTCGCCGCCACGCCCGGGGCGATCTGGTCGAGGATCGCCTCCGGCGCTTCACCGCGCGGGTTGTCCGAGGTGAGGACGCACAGGTCGGACAGGCGTCCGGCGATCTCGCCCATGGCCGCCCGCTTGGTCGTGTCGCGGTCGCCGCCGCAGCCGAAGACGGTGATGACCCGGGCGGTGGCGAAGCTCCGGATCGCGGTGAGGATCTTCTCCAGCGAGTCCGGGGAGTGCGCGTAGTCGACGATGACGGAGGTCCCGCGACCGGTCACATGCCGCTCGAACCGGCCCGGTACCGGCGGCATCGACCGCAGAGCGCCCACCAGCACGCCGAGGTCGTGGCCGAGCAGATGGCAGGCGGCGAGGGTGGCGAGCGCGTTCGACACGGAGAAGCGACCGGGAACGGGGATCGCCGCGGGGTAGGTGCGCCCCTGGTGGTGCAGGGTGAACCGGCTGCCCGCGGCGTCCATGGCGATGTCGCCGGCCCAGTAGTCCGCCTCCGTGTCGAGGGCGTACGTGGTGGCCGTGTCCGGCATCAGCCGCCGCACGGTGGCGCCCATGGGGTCGTCGAGGTTGACCACGGCGCGGCGGCACAGGCCCTGGAACAGCCGCAGTTTGGCGTTGCCGTAGTTCTCCATGGAGCCGTGGTCGTCCAGGTGATCCTGCGTCAGGTTGGTGAACACCCCGAGATCGATGTGGGCGTCGTCGACCCGGTGCGTGAGCAGCGCCATGGAGGTGGCCTCCAGCACCACGGTGCCCGTGGCCCGGTCGCGCATGTATCCGAGGAGGTACTGCAGATCCGGGGACTCGGGCGTGGTCAGGACCGAGCGTGGCATCGCGACGCGCGCGTCGCCGATGCGGCTGCCGGAGGTGCCGATGACACCCACCCGCGCGCCCGCGGCGATCCGCAGCACGGACTCGATCATGTAGGACACCGAGGTCTTGCCGTTGGTGCCGGTGACCGCCACCACGTCCATCGAGCGGCCCGGTTCGCCGTAGTAGCGGGACGCGACCGCCGAGGCCGCCACACGTGCGTCCGGTACGCGTACGACGCACACACCGTCCGCGGGCCCGGCCGTGTCGTCGCCCTCCAGCAGGACGGCCACCGCCCCGAGTCCCAGGGCCCGGGGCACACCTTCCGATCCCCCTTCATGGTGGCCGGGCACAGCGATGTACAGCGCGCCGGGGGTCACCCGGTGGGCGTCGAAGGTGGGGGGCGCGCTGATCACCGTGTCGGTGTCGCCGTGGAGGACCTCGTGGCCGAAGCCGGTCAGGAGCTCGTTCAGTTGCATAGCTGTCCCCTCGATGGCGGCCGGCCGGCGCGCCATGAGGGACGGGCCGGTAACCGCGGTGATGACCATGGACCTGGCAGTCCGGCGCCCGTGAGGGGTGCCCGACGGTCGGGGATCGTGCTGTTGGGGGCCGACACGGCCCTGAGTGGGGGCGTCGGCGGCCGGCGCGGCGAAGCGGGGCGGCGTGGAATGGAACCGTACGAGATGCGCGCCGTACTCACGCGGCGTCGAGACGGGCGGCCCGGTGGCCCGGTGCACATGCGACTCGGCGCTGCGTGAGTCTACGCCCGGCGGGAGCGGCGCTCGCCCATACGAGGCCGGCGCCCCCGGGCGCACCGGTGGGCCGTCGGCACACCCGCTGCTCGCGGGACTGGGCCATGGGTACAGTCGCAGCCTTGTCGCCAGAGCCGTAACACCGCCAGAAGGGGCCGACGAGACATGGCCGTGGACACCCTCGACACCCGGATCCTGCGTCTGCTGATCGAGCAGCCGCGCACCAGCATCCGTGAGTACGCCCGCATCCTCGGCGTCGCCCGCGGCACGCTCCAGGCGCGGCTCGACCGGATGGAGCGGGACGGGGTGATCACCGGCACCGGCCCTGTGCTCTCCCCCGCGGCCCTCGGTCATCCGGTGCTCGCCTTCGTCCACATCGAGGTGACCCAGGGGCACCTCGACGAGGTCGGTGACGCCCTCGCGGCCGTGCCCGAGATCATCGAGGCGTTCTCGATCACCGGCGGCGGCGATCTGCTGACCCGTGTGGCCGCCCGCGACAACGGCCATCTCGAAGACGTCATCCAGCGGCTCATCCAGCTGCCGGGGGTCGTGCGCACCCGCACCGAGGTGGCGCTGCGCGAGCGGGTGGCGCACCGGCTGCTGCCGCTGGTGGAGTCGGTGGGGCGCGCCGCCGGGCGCTGAGTGCGATCGGGCAGGGGCGGCGGGGCCCAACCTGCCCGCCGGTGCGCGTGATGGGCGGGCGCCGGGCCCCAACTTGCCGATCTGTGCGTGCAAGGGGCGCGCCGTGGATCCCAACTTCCTTACGTGCGTGAGTGATTGACGGTAGGTCTGGACCAATCTACGGTGTGGGGCGCCACCCCTCGCACCTCCTCCTGTCCCCCCACGGTCCAGGACCCGCCGCGCCCCCGCTCCAGCGGCGCTCCCGGAGGCAAGGAGCACATCATGATCGGTCGTACGTTGCGTCTGCTGGGAGCCGGCCTCGTGCTGGCGCTCGCCGCGCAGGCCCCGGTGGCCGCCGCGCCGAGCGCGCCGCGGGCGGACACCTGCTCGCTCAAGCCGAGACCCTCGGGCAAGGTGCTCCAGGGCTACTGGGAGAACTGGGACGGCGCCGCCAACGGCGTTCACCCGGGGCTCGGCTGGATCCCCCTCACCGACTCCCGCATCCGCGACCACGGCTACAACGTCGTCAACGCCGCCTTCCCGGTGATCCGCTCGGACGGCACCGTCCTGTGGGAGGACGGCATGGACGCCACGGTGAAGGTGGCCACGCCCGCCGAGATGTGCCAGGCCAAGGCCGACGGCCAGACGATCCTCATGTCCATCGGCGGCGCCGCGGCCGGCATCGACCTCGGTTCGAGCGCCGTCGCCGACCGCTTCGTGGCGACGATCGTGCCGATCCTGAAGCGGTACAACTTCGACGGCATCGACATCGACATCGAGACCGGCCTGGTGGGCAGCGGGAACATCGCCACGCTCTCGCCGTCCCAGGCCAACCTCATCCGCATCATCGACGGCATCCTGGCCCAGATGCCGGCCGGCTTCGGCCTCACGATGGCCCCGGAGACCGCGTACGTCACCGGCGGCAGCGTGACGTACGGCTCGATCTGGGGGGCGTACCTGCCGATCGTGAAGAAGTACGCCGACAACGGCCGGCTGTGGTGGCTCAACATGCAGTACTACAACGGCAGCATGTACGGCTGCTCCGGCGACTCCTACGAGGCCGGAACGGTCGCCGGGTTCACCGCGCAGACCACCTGTCTCGACAAGGGCCTCACCGTGCAGGGCACCACGGTCAAGGTGCCCCTCGACAAGCAGGTACCCGGCCTTCCGGCCCAGCCGGGCGCCGGCGGCGGCTACATGACGACCGGTCAGGTCGCCCAGGCGTGGAACGGCTACGGCGGCCGGCTCAAGGGCCTGATGACCTGGTCGCTCAACTGGGACGGCGCGAAGAACTGGACGTTCGGCACCAACGTCAAGGCGCTCCAGGGGCGTTGAGGCGCCCCAGACGTGTCCCGCAGGCAAGCGGAAGGACACCTTCCGAGAACCTGCACATCCCGTGCGCAGACCCGTCACCGGGACCGCGGGCCGCCCCGGAGCGGCCGCCCCGGGCAGCGGCTTTGGTACGGGAGTGTCCCACTTCGGAAGGACCCGGGAAAAGAAAAGCGCGCACTCCCGGAATTCGTCCGGTGAAGCTCGTGAAGAATCTGCCCCCAAATCATGAACGTGCCTGCACCCACTGCCATTTAGAAAGGGGACACACCGCCTGATCAGAGCCGCGGCGATTGGCTGCGCACGCAGTCGGCGTGTTTTGATCCTGGCCACTGCGGGAGCACCGGCAAGGAGTTCCCGATAGGAAATGTCCCCATGAAAGGCAGAACCATGAACAACGCTCAGGTTGCGACCCTCGAGATCTCCGACGCCGACCTGGACAACGTGTCCGGCGGCCTGGTCGGCACCGCGCTCTCCAACGTGACCGGCACCGCCGACTCCGTGCTCCCCGTCTCGGGCATCGTCAACTCGGTCACGGGCCTCGTCGGCTCGGTCACCGGTGTGAACACGGGCGCCGTCACGGGCCTGGCCACGGGCCTCGTCGCCGGTCTCTGAGATCGCATTCGAGCCCCGGAACCCAACAGGTTCCGGGGCTCATTGCCGATCGTTCACGGCTGAGGGAAGAGTTCCGTGCAGTTTCGCCAACAGGCCCTTTCCAAACTGCAGTCGCCGGAGGAACTCGACCTGCCGGTGCGTTTCGCGCGCCCGCAGGGCAGGCTCGTTCTTCTGGTCACCGTGATGGTCATGGCCGCCGCCTGTTTCTGGGCCGTCGAGGGTTCCGTCTCCTCCACGATCGACGCCCCCGCCGTCCTCACGCACGCCCAGGGCAGCTATGTCCTGCAGAGCCCGGTGGCGGGCCAGATCACCGCGGTGTTCGCCAAGGAGGGCCAGTCCCTTGCCGCCGACGCGCCGCTCCTGAAGGTGCGTACCGCCCAGGGCGACCGGACCGTCCGTGTGATCGCCGCGGGGCGACTCACCGGTCTCGGCGCCACCATCGGATCCGTCGTCGCCACCGGCGCGAACGTGGCCAGCGTGGAACGCGCCGGCGGCCCCGACGACCCCCTGGTGGCCATGGTGTACGTGCCCGGCGACAGCGGTGCGCAGGTGCCGGTGGGCGCCCGCGTCGACCTCGGCGTGCAGTCCGTCCCGGCCGACCGGTACGGGGTGCTGCGCGGGCGGGTCGCCGCCGTCGGCAGGACCGCGCAGAGCGGCCAGCAGATCGCCGCGTTCCTCGGCGACGCCCGCCTCGCCGAGCAGGTGTCGCAACAGGGCAGACCCGTCGCGGTTCTCGTACGCCTGGACCGCGCGCCCACGGCGTCCGGCTACCGCTGGTCGTCGGCCGACGGCCCGCCGTTCGCCGTCGACTCCATGACCCCGGCCACCGCCACCGTCCACCTGGCCGACCGGCGTCCCCTCGATTGGCTGCTCCCGTGACCGCACCGCACACCACACCCCCCTCCCCCGGCCTCGCGCCCGCCGGTCACGGCCGCGCCGGGCCCGCGCCGGCCGGCCGCGCCCGGCGCTCCCGCCGTCGCCGACGGGCGCCCGGGGCGCGGCGCACGACGAGCGTGCGCACCCCCACCGTGCTCCAGATGGAGGCGCTCGAATGCGGCGCCGCCTCGCTCGCCATGGTGCTCGCCCACTATGGCCGCCACGTGCCCCTGGAGGAACTGCGCATCGCCTGCGGCGTCTCGCGCGACGGCTCACGGGCCAGCAACATCTTGAAGGCGGCCCGTAGTTACGGGCTGACGGCCAAGGGCATGCAGATGGAACCGGCCGCGCTCGCCGAGGTGCGTGCGCCGGCCATCCTGTTCTGGGAGTTCAACCACTACGTCGTGTACGACGGCACGGGGCGCCGGCTGGGCCGCCGGGGCGTCCACATCAACGACCCCGACAAGGGCCGCCGCTTCGTGGCGTCGGAGGACTTCGACACGAGCTTCACCGGCGTGGTCCTCGTCCTGGAGCCGGGCCCCGGCTTCCGGCGCGGCGGCCGCAGGCCCGGTGTCCTTCGCGCGCTGCCCGCCCGGCTGCGCGGCACCACGGGCACGATGCTCGCCTCGCTGCTCGCCAGCCTGCTCCTGGTGGCCGTCGGCGCCACGCTGCCCGCGCTGAGCCGCACCTACATCGACCTCTTCCTGATAGGCCATCAGAGCTCCTTGCTGGGTGTGCTGTTCGCGGCCATGGGCACCATGGTGGCGCTGACGGTCGTCCTGACCTGGCTCCAGCAGGCCAATCTGCTGCGCGGGCGGATCATCTCCTCCACGCTGAGCAGCGCCCGGTTCTTCCGTCATCTGCTGAGGCTGCCGGTCACGTTCTTCGCGCAGCGCAGTCCCGCCGACCTCGTGCAGCGGCTCCAGTCCAACGACGCGGTCGCCGAGACCCTGGCCAGGGACCTGACCGCGGCGGCCGTGGACGGCATCGTCGTGCTGCTGTACGCCGTCCTGCTGTGGACCTACGATCCGCAGCTGACCGTCATCGGGGTCGCCATCGCGCTCCTCAACGTCGTCGCGATGCGCGTGGTGGTGCGGCTGCGCGCCACCGGCACGCAGAAGCTGCGCGCCGACAGCGCCCGGCTCACCAACACCTCCTACACCGGGCTGCAGTTGATCGAGACGATGAAGGCGACCGGCGGTGAGAACGGGTTCTTCCGCCGGTGGGCGGGCCAGCACGCCACCACCCTCGACGAACAGCAGCGTCTGGGGGTGCCCAGCGCCTGGCTCGGCGTGGCCGCCCCCGCGCTCGCCACGCTGAACAGCGCGCTGATCCTGTGGATCGGCGGGCTGCGGGCGGTCCAGGGGCACCTCTCGATCGGTCTGCTCGTCGCGTTCCAGGCGCTCGTGACCCGTTTCACCGCCCCGGTCACCCGCCTCAACGGCGTGGCGGGGCGCGTCCAGGACTTCGCGGCGGACGTGGCCCGGCTCAAGGACGTCGAGAACTTCCCCGTGGACGCGCTGCACGCGCGGCCCGAGCCGCCCGCGAGCACCCGCCGCCTCAAGGGCCATGTGACGCTCGACGACATCACCTTCGGCTACAGCCCGCTCGACAAGCCCCTGCTCACCGGGTTCTCGCTGACCGTCGGACCGGGCCGCCAGGTGGCCCTGGTCGGCGGCTCGGGGAGCGGCAAGTCGACGGTGTCCCGGCTGATTTCGGGCCTGTACGCGCCTTGGGAGGGCACCATCCGCATCGACGGGCGGCGCCTGGAGGACATTCCGCGGGGCGCGCTCGCCGCGTCGGTGTCCTTCGTCGACCAGGACGTCTTCCTCTTCGAGGGCACGGTGCGGGACAACATCGCGCTGTGGGACCCCTCGATCCCGGACGACGCCGTCGTCGCCGCCCTCAAGGACGCGGCCCTGTACGAGGTCGTCGCGCGCCGCCCCGGCGGCATCCACAGCCGCGTCGAGCAGGACGGGCGCAACTTCTCCGGTGGTCAGCGCCAGCGCCTGGAGATCGCTCGGGCGCTGGTGCGCACGCCCAGCATCCTGGTCCTCGACGAGGTCACCAGCGCGCTGGACGCCGAGACCGAGCACGTCATCATCGACAATCTGCGCCGCCGCGGCTGCGCCTGCGTGGTCATCGCGCATCGCCTCAGCACGGTCCGCGACAGCGACGAGATCGTGGTACTCGACCACGGAAGCGTCGTCGAGCGGGGCCGTCACGAGGAGCTGGTCGCGGCCGGGGGCCCCTACGCCGAGCTGGTCAGGGAGCACTGAGGTGACCTCGCCACACCCCTTCCCGCACCCCGCGCAGAGCCCGGCCGCCCAGGGGCACGACCCCGTCGCCGCCGCGCTCGCCGGGCTCGGGCAGCACATCGACTGCGCCGGTCTGCCCGGCTTCTCGCTCCAGGGCCCCGAGGTGCTGTGGCAGGTGGTGAGCGGCGCCCTCGACCTGTTCGCGGTCGACGCGGCGGACGGCGGCCACTGGCACTTCCTCGGCCGCCTCGAACCGGGCACCCTGCTCCTCGGGCCCGTCGAAGGCCCGCGCCACACCCTGGTCGGCCGCCCCCTGCGGGGGTGCGTGCTGCGCCGCATCCCGCTGCGCGAGCTGTACCGGCCTCCGCACTCCACGGGGTACGAGGGCTTCAGCGCGAGCGGGTACGACACCGGTGACGCGGCCCTGAGTCTGTTGGAGCATGCCTTCTCGCTGGGGGTGGCACGGGGTCAACGGGTGCTGTTCGAGGCCCCGTTGGACGGCCGTACGGCCCCGGACGACGCGGTGGCCGACGACGACAATCTGTGGCTCGCGGTCGCGCCCGGCAGCGTGCAGTACGGGGCCGCGTTCAGCGCCGAGGCGGCCGGTGACCTGCTCGTCGACGGCGCCCTGTGGCAGGGCATGGTCAATCAGCAGTACCGGCTCCTTTCGGCGCTGGACCGCTGGATCGAGCGCATGGAGCGCGCCCACGAGGACCGCACCGCGGCCGGGATCAAGGCGGGCGAGACCGTCCGCGAGGAGGCGGACCGGGCGCTGCTGACCTCCATCGGCCGCACCCGCGGCGCGCCGTCGCGCGCCGCGTCGCCGGGCGACGACGTGACGTACGCGGCCTGCCGGCTCGTCGCCGAGGCGGCCGGCATCACCCTGGCCGACCCCTCGCTCGGCGGCGCGGTCGGCGACCGGACCGACCCCGTCGAGCGGGTCGCGGTCGGCTCGCGGATCCGCACCCGGCCGGTGAGACTCGACGGCCGCTGGTGGCGCGAGGACTCCGGCCCGCTGGTGGGCCACCGCACGAGCGGCACACCGGTCGCGCTGCTGTGGCGGCGCGGCGGGTACGACGCGGTGCACCCGGCGTCGGGCCGGCGCACCCGGGTGGACGCGGGCAATGCCGGGGAGTTCGAGCGGCGCGCCGTGATGTTCTACCGCCCGCTGCCCGAGCGGCCCCTCGGCGCCTGGGGGCTACTGCGCTTCAGCCTGCGCGGCACCCGTCCGGACCTGCGCCGGCTGCTCCTCGCCGGCCTCGTGACGGTGGCGCTCGGCGCCCTGGTGCCGCTCGCGACCGGTCAGGTGCTCGGCTCGTTCGTGCCGCGCGCCGAGACGGATCTCATCGTGCAGGTGTCGCTGGCCGTCGTCGTCGGCGCCGTCGTGTCGGCCGCGTTCACGCTGCTCCAGAACCTCACCGTCCTGCGCATGGAGGGACGTATCGAAGCCACCCTCCAACCCGCCGTGTGGGACCGCCTGTTGAGGCTTCCGACCGCGTTCTTCGCCGGGCGTTCCACCGGCGAGCTGGCGAGTGCGGCGATGGGGGTCGGCGCGATCCGCCGGGTCCTTTCGGGCACCGCTCCCGTCGTCCTGCAGGCGGGCACGGTCGGGCTCGTCAACCTGGTCCTGCTGCTGTGCTTCAGCGTGCCGCTCGCCCTGGTGGCGATCGCCGTGCTCCTGGTCGTCGCGGCGGTGTTCCTCGCCCTGGGGATGGGGGAGCTGCGCTGGCAGCGCCGTCTGGTCGCGCTGAGCAACAAGCTCAACAACCAGGCGTTCCAGACCCTGCGCGGACTGCCCAAACTGCGGGTCGCGGCGGCCGAGAGCTTCGCCTACGGCGCGTGGGCGGGCGAATTCGCGCGCAGCAGGGAGCTCCACAAGCGGGCCGGGCGGATCACGAACATGACGACGGTCCTCAACGCCGTGTATCTGCCGCTGTGTTCACTCCTGATGTTCGCCCTGCTCGCGGGGCCGGCCCGCGGTTCGCTGTCGGCCGGCGCGTTCCTGACGTTCAACACCGCGGTGACGATGCTGCTCACGGCCGTCACCCAGCTCACCGGGGCGTTCGTCTCGGCCGCCGCGGTGCTGCCCATGTTCGAGCAGATCAGGCCGGTGCTCGACGAAGCACCCGAGGTGCGCGGGGCCAGCACCCAGCCCGGTGTCCTGTCGGGCGGGATCGAGGCACGAGGGGTGTCCTTCCGCTACGCCGACGACGCCCCGCTCGTCCTGGACGACGTGTCGCTGAAGGTGGCGCCGGGCGAGTTCGTGGCGGTCGTCGGGCCCAGCGGCTGCGGCAAGTCGACCCTGCTGCGCCTGCTCATCGGCTTCGACGACCCGGTGTCGGGCAGCGTCCTGTACGACGGCCAGGACCTGTCCGCCCTCGACCGGGCGGCCGTGCGCCGCCAGTGCGGGGTCGTGCTGCAGAACGCCCAGCCGCTCTCCGGGTCGATCCTGGACTGCATCTGCGGCGCGGAGGCGTTCAGCCAGGAGGAGGCGTGGCAGGCGGCCGCGATGGCGGGGCTCGCCGAAGACATCAAGCGGATGCCGATGGGGCTCCACACCATGATCTCCGGCGGCGGGGCCATCTCGGGCGGCCAGCGCCAGCGCCTCATGATCGCCCAGGCGTTGGTGCGGCGCCCCCGCGTGCTGTTCTTCGACGAGGCCACGAGCGCCCTGGACAACGAGACCCAGCGCGTCGTGATGGAGAGCACCAGGGGTCTCGACGCCACCCGTCTCGTCATCGCCCACCGGCTCTCCACGGTCCTGGACGCCGACCGGGTGATCGTCATGGCGGAGGGCCGCGTGGTACAGCAGGGGCCGCCCGCCGAGCTCCTCGCCGATCCCGGCGGAAGCCTGCACGAGTTGGTGCGACGCCAGCTGCTCTGAATGCCCCGCGCGGTGGCATGGTGGAGGGTGAGCATCACCGCACGCTCCTGGAGTAGGCCATGATCAAAAGGACGGCTGTGCGCACCCGTTTCGCACCGGACCGGGAGCTGACCACGCGCATGCTGGTCACGGTGTTCCTGCTGGGCCTGCTGTACGTGGCCTTCGTCGCGGTCCTCGTGGTCCTGCTCAAGTCGGTGGTCGTGGTCGTCGTGGTGGCGGCGGCCGTCCTGTGGTCTCAGTACTGGTTCTCCGACCGGATCGCCCTGTACGCGATGCACGGCCGGGTCGTGACCCGCCAGGAGCAGCCGCATCTGCACGGCGTCGTCGACCGGCTGTGCGCCACCGCGGACATGCCGAGGCCGCAGCTCGCCGTCGCCGACACGGACCTGCCCAACGCGTTCGCCACCGGCCGCAACGCCGACCACGCGGTGCTCTGCGTCACCACGGGGCTGCTGCGCCGTCTGGAGCCCGACGAACTGGAGGGAGTGCTGGCGCACGAGCTGTCGCACGTGGCGCACCGCGACGTCGCGGTGATCACCGTCGCCTCGTTCCTCGGCGTGGTCGCGGGGCTCGTCGTGCGCTTCGCGTTCTACTCGCAGCTGTACGGGGGCCGCGGACGGCGCGACCAGAACACGATGGTGGTCCTCGCGGCCGTCATGGGGGTCTCGGCGCTGGTGTACTCGCTGAGCTTCCTCCTCATCCGCACGCTCTCGCGCTACCGCGAACTGGCCGCCGACCGGGCCGGCGCGCTGCTGACCGGGCATCCGTCCGCCCTCGCCTCCGCGCTGACCAAGCTCGACGGCGACATCGCCCGCATCCCCGGCAAGGACCTGCGCACCGCGAGTGCGTTCAACGCCTTCTACTTCGTGCCCGCTCTCGGCGCGGGCAGCCGCGTCGCCCGGCTCTTCGCCACCCACCCGAGTCTGGAGGAGCGCCTGGAACGGCTGGCCAGGATCTCGGCGGAGCTCGGGCGTCCGGCATGACCGGGACACGGGCCCCCGGACACGGGTCGGCCCCTTCTGACGAAGGACACAGCGCATGGGTTTCCTGGACGTCCTGCTCGGCCGCACCCGGCCCGCCGCACCCGACCTCGACCGGCTGTTCGCGCTGCCGTCCGCCGTGGTGACCCTGCGGGCGGCCACCGGGTTCACGCCGACCGGCCGGGGTTCGGTGTGCTTCACCACCGTGGAGGGCCGGGCCTTCGCCGGGATCCGCGAGGACGTGACACAGCTGCTCGAAGCGGACGGCGAACGCGGGGGCGCCCCTGTGGAGTTCAGCCGTGACTCCTACGGTTTCTCGTGGCTGCTCTCCCGTCGGGGCCCCGACGGCCTGACCTCGCTCGTGGGCGATCTGCACGCCGTGAACAGCGCACTCGAAGGGGCCGGGTTCGGCCCTCAACTCCTGTGTTCGCTGGTCGGGTTCGAGGACGCGGAGGGCCGGGCGTTCGCCTTGGTGTACCTCTACAAGCGGGGCACGTTCTATCCGTTCGCGCCGCTGTCCGCGGACCGGCGGGACAACGCACTCGAACTGCGGATCAGCGCGGTCCTCGCGGACGACGTGCGGATCGAGAAGGATCTGTCCCGCTGGTTCCCGGTCTGGGGCGCCCCGGGTCTGTGAGGCCCGCGCCGCGGGAGCCGCCGCCTTCCGGCGGGGCGCAGCCGTGACCCGGTCCCTGTGCGACACAGCGGTGCGCGGGCCGCGTTGAACGCCCTTCGGTCCGCGCGCGTACTGGGATGTGTTCGCCGCCGCCCCTCCCCCACCCCGAAGGGCCCCTCGTGAGGCACGCATCGAAGCACGGCGCGGCCCGCCGGGTCCTCGCGCTCGCGGCCGTGAGCACACTGATGGGCACCGGTGCGGCGCTGCCTGGGAAGGGGCCCGCGCCCTCGGTGGCCGCGGTGGACGACTGTGCCGGGGGTGGTGTGGACGTCACCGCGAGCAACGCGGGCGACGCGCCGTTCCGCTTCCGGCTGGCGGGGGTCGCGGTGACCGTCGAGCCGGGCCGGGCCAGGACCATCACGGTGCCGGTCGGCGAGGGCCAGAGCTACCGCTTCACCGTGCTCGGCCCGGACGGCTTCCGCCAGGACGTCGACGGTGTCCTGCGGTGCGGGACGCCCACGCCGTCGGCGGCGGCCGCGGGTGACCGCGCGGCCGGGACGACCGGGACGACGGACGCGGGTCAATCGGGGTCGGGGGCCGGGACGGCGGCCCCCACGCCCCGCGCCGTGGCCGCGGCCACCGGCACGGACGAGCGACGGCGGGTGATCGCCGGGGTCGGCGACCTCGACGGCCTGATCACGGGCGCGGTCCTGGTGCTGCTCGGCGCGATGCTCTTCGTCATCCGCCGGCTCACGCCCCCGTAGGCGTGGGGCTCAGAAGTCGGCCTGCGCCTTGACGTCGGCGCGACCCACGGACTCCAGGCCGTACATCGAGCAGTACAGGTTGCGGATGTACTCGATGTCGGGGTCGTGGGTGCGGGCCTCGCGCGAGGGATAGAGCACCGTCAGCTCGTAGGAGTTCTCCCTGTTGATGCTGCCCGTCTTGTCGCGCCACTGCCCGCGGCCCTCTTGTATGGTCAGGCCGACCGGGAACCGGGGCGTGATCACATCGGCGACGAACTTCATGAACTGGTCGTCGGTGATGGGCGGTTCGCCGTTGTGACGGCCCGTTCCGAAGTAGAGATGCGTCGCCACGTAGGGGCTGCCGTGGGTGGTGGTCTGCGCCTGCGACGCCGGCGTCACGGCGGTGCCGTAGGCGACCTCGGAGACGGGGCCTCCGGCGGCGAAGAGGAGCACGACCGCCACGAGAGCGGCGGCCGCGGGCGTGGACACCCGGATGTGAAGCATGTTGTCCCTGTCTGTCGGCTTGGGGTGGGGTGGTGCGTGCGGAGCCCGGCGGGCCTAGCGGGAAGGCCGGCCCTTGTCCTCGGGATGAGGGGGGACCGCCTCCAGCAGGAAGGCCGCCGCGTCCCGCAGGTTCGGGGGCGCCGCCACGCAGTCGCGCAGCTGGGTGGCGGTGCGGGCGAGGGTCTGGGTCGTCCGCGCGGAGCCGATGCCCGCGGCGCGCGGGGCCAGGTCGGCGATGAGGCCTTCGGCCTCGCTCCACGCCCCGGCCCCGGTCAGGGCGGCGAGGAGTTCCGCGGTGAAGAGATGGCGGTATGAGGGGCCGGGGGTCGTGGCGGCCTCGTACAGCAGCGGGATGGCGTGGTCCCAGTCGTGCAGCCTGGCCAGGACCCAGCCGTGGTGGCCGGTGAGTTCTGGCTCGTCGATCCACCACGACCAGGGCGGGTCGAGGCGCGAGGCGCCGTCGAGGAACCGGCCTCGGGCGCGGGCGATGAGCGCGCCGGCCTCCCGGTGGCCGCCCAGGAGCGCGATCGCGTGGGCGCGGCGGATCAGGACGAGGGTGGCGACCAGATTCGGCAGCGGCCGCGGGCCCGCCACCTCGGCCACGGCGTCGAGGGCGGCCCTCGGGCGGCCCCGGTGGGTGTGGAGCATGCTGTGGTTGAGCAGCACCAGTCGGGCGATGGCGCGGTCGCCGCAGCGTTCGGCAAGGGCCAGGGCCCTCAGGTTCATGCGGTGGGCCCCGCGGTTGAGGCCCGCGTCGAAGAGGATCCAGCCGATCACTTCGCACAGTTCGGCGAGGGCGGCGGTCAGATCGCGGTCCGCCCCGTACAGGCCGGCCGGGTCGGCCGTCAGCTCCGGTACGCGCATCAGGAGTTGACGTACGGCCGGCAGGGCGGCCGTCGCGCCGTGTGCGGCGTCGAGCGCCACCAGATGCCGGACCGCGCGCGACGCCGTGGCCGCCGACGTCCGGCGGCCCGCGTCGTCGCGCGCCGCGACGGGTGGGTGGGACGCCTGGGTCATGAGGGGATTCTGGCGGGGACCGGCACGGGCCGGCCCTGGGTGAGGGCGGTGAACGAGGACGCCACCCGCGTCAGCCACTCCACCTCGTCGCGGAAGTCGTCGTACGGCGGCCGTGCGGGGATGTCCGCGGCGTCCGCCTGCTCGTCCCGCTCCGATGCGGAACGGTCGAGGACGGCCCGCACCTGGAGCGCCTCGCCGAGCGGGGACGTGGGGTCCTCGGGGAGGCCGAGCGAGCGGGCCACGCGGGAGAAGTCCGCGAGCGAGAGCGAGGTGCGCAGCATCAGCTGTCCGTCGCGTATCTCGATGACCCGCCGGTAGAGGCTGTAGTGCGGATCGCGCGGCGGGACCAGGTCGCGCGCCCAGGAGCGGGGCGGGTCGAGCGCGATGTCCGGCGAGGCCTGGCAGAGCGCCCACCACAGCGGCCGCAGCCTGAGGTAGGAGCGGTAGCTGCGCAGCCAGCCCGCGGCGCGGGTCAGGTGGATGCCCCACGACGGAATGGTCCAGCCGGTGATCTGGAGCAGGGCTCCGACGGTGCCGCACGACCACTGGACGGGGTCGAGGGCGGAGGCGTCGTAGTGCAGCCGGGTGCCGGCGATCTGGATGCTGCGGGTGACGCAGTACACCAGGATCAGGCTCGCGCCCACGGTCACCGTGCGCATACCGACCTTGAGCCATTGCCGGTTGGCCATCTTGGTGAAGCGCAGCGACAGGCGGACCGTCTCGAACTGCCCCACACCGCAGATCACGAGATAGAACGACATGTACAGCGCGTACCGGCCGTCCTGGATGCTGAGCAGGATCGTGGAGGTGGCCGTCTTGGCGCTGGCGACGGGGCTCACGGCGAGGGAGGCCACCACGAGGACGCACAGCGCGGCGCCGAAGAACAGCACCCGTCGCCCCGCCCGCCCGCGGGCCGCTTCGGGGGGCGACGACCAGTACACGAGGACGACCTGCTGGGCCGCGGTGAGGACCACGACGGCGACCTGCACGATCAGTGAGGTGATGTTGGGCAGGCCGAACAGGTCGGAGATGTGTACCCGCAGGGCGTCCAGGTCGACCAGGAAGCTGATGCCCGAGCACAGGAAGTAGACGCAGAGCGCCCACAGGGCCACGTCGTGCTTCCTGCGCAGCAGGTCGGGCAGCCGGTAGCCGAAGGCGGCGATGCCGCCGAGCGCGCAGACCCAGGTGAGGACCGTGTTGACCGCGTTCACGACGGGTCCGGGTGGCCGACGCCGTTCTCGATGCGGGCGACGATCTCCGCGGCCTCGTCGGGGACGCCCCAGGCCGGTTCCAGCCACCTCTTGGTGGCGCGGGCCAGGATCAGCGACGCCATCGTCTCGGCCTCCTGCTCCTCGTCGTCGCTGTAGCGGGACCGCATCAACATGCCCTGGACCTCGGCCGGTTCGACGTCGGTGAACAGGCGGCTGGTATCGCTGTGGTCGAATTCCACGGAACCGCGGTGGGCAAAGGCGATATGGGAGAGCTCATGGGCGATGATGTGTTCTTTGTGTGACGGGGAGGCGGCTTTCTCGTAAGCGATGATGTCGAAGTCGTCGAGTTTCAGCCAGAGACCGAAGAGATGCCGTTCCGGGAAGGGCATCGGAATCAGATGGATCGGACGCCGGTTCTGGGTGCTGAGATAGCGGTGCAGTTCATCAATGCCGCACCCGTGCTCCATGCCCCAGTCCGCGAGCAGCGCCTCACAGTTTTGACGAACCTTTTTGAGACGGCGCCTGAGCCGACGGTCCTCCGGCGACGGTAACGCAGAGCCAGACACCTTCATCCTTAGCCTTCCACGCCTTCCACGCTGGAGAAGCAGGCCGTTGCGAAGCCGATTTCAGCGGCTCGGGGGATTGCGGCGTCACACCCCCGGGCAGACAACGCGGCCATGATGCCACACCCTCAACTCCCGGGCCTGTGCAGTTGCTTTCGCCCGGTTCAGCCGAGAAAACTGAGCCGGACCTGCCGGTTGGGATTGTCCTTGTTCGTATCCACCAGGCACACCGACTGCCAGGTGCCGAGGGCGAGCCGGCCGCCGACGACCGGCAGCGTGGCGTGCGGCGCGACGAGCACGGGCACGACGTGGTCGCGGCCGTGGCCGGGGCTGCCGTGCCGGTGCTGCCAGCGGTCGTCGGCGGGAAGCAGGGTGTGCAGCGCGGCGAGCAGATCGTCGTCGCTGCCCGCACCGGTCTCCAGGACACCGATGCCGGCGGTGGCGTGCGGCACGAAGACGTTGAGCAGACCGTCGCGGCCCGCCGCGTGCCGGCGCAGGAACTCCTCGCAGTCGCCGGTCAGATCGGTCACCGTCTCCTGCGAGCCGGTCGTGATGGTCAGGACATGGGTGGTGAAGGCGTCGGACATGTCTCTCATCTTCCCGGCCGCACGCCCGGTACGCGCTGTGCCGCACCGAAGCCGCCACCCCATGGGTCGCCCAATGGGCAAGATCACGCGTCCGAGGGGCGAGACGTCGTTGACCCCGTCCGGAACGGGTCGCTACGTTCACGCCATGTCACGTTCAGCCCTGCTCACCACGCGCGGTCACATCGACCTGCTGCGGGTGGCGTCCGCCGCCTGTTGTCGCGGCTGCTGACGTTCCGGCGCGTCCCGTCCGGCTGTTGACGCCTTCCGCCTCGGCCCACCGGCGCCGCCGGCCTTCCCCCCGGCTTTCACCGCACCAGTCCTGACACGGAGCCGTCCCGGGTTTCCCCGGCTCTTCGCACGCCTCGCCCTCGCCCACTGACACCCGTCCGTGCGCGGTCGCGATGCCGCGAGGTCACGCTCCGTACCAGCACCCGCGCTCCCGCCCCGCAAGGGCCTGCCTTCGCGACCGTCCACGCCGGCCCGCGCCGGTCCGGCCTGCCCGGGGCCGCCCCTGCCCAGCGCCTTCCACCGCTTGGACCCATGGAGTTCCCATGACCGTCGACCATGCCCCGCCGGATGCCGTCGCCCCGGCCGAAGAAGCCGCCCCGCCCCGCGGCGCCGCCACCGCGCCACCCGCCGGCCCCGCACTCGAACCCGTCGTTCCCCTCGCCTCGCGGGGCGGCCGGCTTCGCTCGGTGCCGCGCTGGCTGCGCCGCACCGTGGGGCCGCTGACCCTGCTCGTCCTGTGGCAAGTCCTCAGCGCCACCGGGGTGTTGAGCCCCGACACGCTCGCCTCGCCCGGCACGGTCGCCCGCGCCGGCACCGATCTGATCTCGGACGGGACGCTGCCGTCGGCGATGGGCATCTCGCTCCAGCGCGTGGCGGTGGGCCTGCTCGTCGGGGGCGTGGCCGGGATCGTCCTGGCCCTGCTCTCCGGGCTCTCGCGGCTCGGCGAGGACCTGATCGACGCCACCGTGCAGATGCTGCGCACCGTGCCCTGGGTCGGCCTGATCCCGCTGTTCATCATCTGGCTCGGCATCGGCGAGGCACCCAAGGTCGCCCTCATCGCGCTCGGCGTGGCCTTCCATCTGTATCTGAACGTGTACGCCGGGATTCGCGGCGTGGACGCCCAACTCGTGGAAGCGGGAAAGGCGTTGGGGCTCGGCCGATGGGGTCTGGTGCGCCATGTGGTGCTCCCGGGCGCCCTTCCGGGCGCGATGACCGGGCTGCGGTACTCCCTCGCCACGGCCTGGCTCGCCCTGGTGTTCGGCGAGTCGATCAACGCGGACGCCGGCATCGGCTTCCTGATGAACCAGGCCCGCGAGTTCTTCCGCACCGACGTGATCGTCGTGTGCCTGGTCGTGTACGCCTTCCTCGGCCTGCTCGCCGACGCCGTCGTCCGCACTCTCGAAAGGCTGCTCCTGCAATGGCGACCGACCTTCACGGGCCAGTGACCACCACCGCCACCGCCCCCACCGATGCCGACGCCGTACGGGTCGAGGGACTGACCCGCGCGTTCGACGGGCGACCCGTCATCGACGGACTCGATCTCACCCTGCGGGCGGGCGAGTTCACCGCGCTGCTCGGGCGCAGCGGCTGCGGCAAATCGACGCTGCTGCGGGTACTCGCCGGTCTCGACCGGGAGATCGAGGGCACGGTGCTGGTTCCCCGGCGGCGGGCCGTGGCCTTCCAGGCACCGCGCCTCATGCCCTGGAAGCGGGTGTGGCGCAACGTACTGCTCGGACTGCCCGGCAAGCCCCAACGGGCGCTCGCGGAGGCGGCGTTGGAGGAGGTCGGGCTCGGCCACCGCTCCGGTGCGTGGCCCAAGACGCTCTCCGGCGGCGAGGCCCAGCGCGCCTCGCTCGCCCGAGCGCTGGTGCGCGAACCCGATCTGCTGCTGCTCGACGAACCGTTCGGCGCGCTCGACGCGCTGACCCGGATCAAGGCACAGCAACTGGTCGCCGAACTCTGGCAGCGACGCGGCTGCGCGGTCCTGCTGGTGACGCACGACGTGGATGAGGCACTGCTGCTCGCCGACCGCGTCCTGGTCATGCGGGACGGCGCCATCGCCCATGACACGTCCGTCCCGCTGGAGCGGCCCCGCTCGGTCGGCGCGCCCGGCTTCGCCGCGCTGCGCTCCCGCCTGCTGGGCGAACTCGGCGTGGAACAGCCCGCTGTCGCCACCGCCTCCGCCGCCTGACTCCGGCGCCCGATTCCGGCACGGGAACCTGACGGGAACCCGCCCCGAACCTCAACGACCCCGCCCGCACCCCGCTCGGCGCACCCCGCGCACTGTGCGATCTCCGCGAAGGAAAGAACGTATCCATGCGACGCCACACCCTGCCCGTTTTGATGCTTCTGCCGCTCACCGTGCTTCTGGCCGCGTGCGGCGGGAACTCGGCCGCGGACACCAAGGCCGGGTCCGGCTCGGGCTCCGGCTCGGTCACGCTCGACGTCGGTGACCAGAAGGGCGGTTCGGAGGCCATCCTCAAGGCGGCCGGTGAGCTCGACCACCTCGACTACACGATCAAATGGTCCACCTTCACCTCCGGGCCGCCGCTGCTCGAAGCGGTCAACGCCAAGGCCGTCGACATCGGCGGGGTCGGCAACACGCCACCGGTCTTCGCCGCGGGAGCCAACTCCAAGATCAAGATCGTGGCGGCGACTCATGGCTCCTCCGCGGGCGAGGCGATCCTCGTCCCCGAGGACTCCCCGCTGAAGCGGCCCTCCGACCTCAAGGGCAAGTCGATCGCCGTGGCCCAGGGCAGCTCCGCCCACTACCAGTTGCTGTCCACCTTGAAGAAGGCCGGGCTCGGCATCGGCGACGTCACGCCCACCTACCTCCAGCCGGCCGACGCGCTGGCCGCGTTCAACCGGGGCAAGGTCGACGCCTGGGCGGTGTGGGACCCGTACACCTCGCAGGTCCTCGGCTCCAAGAAGGGGCGGATCCTGACGACCGGTGAGGGGCAGGTCAACGGCCTCGGATTCCAGGTCGCCTCGCCGGCCGCGCTCAAGGACCCGGCGAAGGCGAAGGCCATCGGCGACTATCTGCAGCGCCTCAACCGCGCCCAGGACTGGGTCTTCAAGCACCCCGAGGAGTGGGCCAAGGTCTGGTCGAAGGAGACCGGACTGCCCTACTCCGTCGCGCTCGACTCGGTGAAGCGCAGCAACGGAACCCGCGTCGCGGTGGCCGTGGACGACGCCGCGATCTCCTCCGAGCAGCAGATCGCCGACACCTTCGCGGATCTGAAGCTGATCCCTCGGCGCTTCTCCTTCAAGGACTACGTCGACACCCGCTTCAACGGCTCGCTTCCCCCCTCCACCACCGCGCCCCGCTCGTACGGAAAGGCCTCTTCCTGATGACCGTTCACCTGCACTGGTTCCTGCCCACCGGCGGTGACGGCCGTACCCTGGTCGACCGCCACGCCTACACCGACGGCGGCCTCAAGCGCTCGCGGCTCTCCCCCGTGACCGGGGTGCGCGCGCCCGACATCGATTATCTGGCCCAAATCGCCAAAGCGGCCGAGCAGTTGGGCTTCGAAGCGGTGCTGACGCCCACGGGCACGTGGTGCGAGGACGCGTGGCTGACGACGGTCGCGCTCGCCCAGCACACCGAGCGGCTGAAGTTCCTCGTCGCCTTCCGGCCCGGTGTGATCTCCCCCGTGCTCGCCGCGCAGATGGCCGCCACCTACCAGCGCATCACGCGCGGACGGCTGCTGCTCAACGTGGTGACGGGCGGAGACTCCACCGAGCAGCGGCGCTTCGGCGACCACCTCGACCACGACCGGCGCTACGCCAGGACCTCGGAGTTCCTCTCGGTCGTACGGGGCGTCTGGCGCGGGCAGCCGTACGACTTCGACGGCGAGCACTACCAGGTGGAGGGCGGCCTGACCGCGCTGCCGCCGGACCCGCTGCCGGAGATCTTCTTCGGGGGCTCCTCGCCGGCCGCGGGCCCGGTGGCCGCCGATCACGCGGATGTCTATCTGACCTGGGGCGAGCCCCCCGCGCAGGTGAAGCAGAAGATCGACTGGATCCGGGGGCTCGCCGAGGAGCGCGGGCGCACGGTGCGCTTCGGCATCCGGCTGCACACCATCTCGCGGGACTCCTCGCGCGAGGCGTGGGCGACGGCCGACCGGCTGCTCGGCGATCTCGACGCCGAGACGATCGCAGCGGCCCAGCAGGCGCTCGGCAAGAGCGAGTCGGTGGGCCAGCAGCGGATGCTCGCCCTGCACGGCGGCTCGCGGGACTCCCTGGAGATCTCGCCGAACCTGTGGGCGGGCGTGGGTCTGGTGCGCGGTGGGGCCGGCACGGCCCTGGTCGGAAGCCATGCGCAGGTGGCCGACCGGATCGAGGAGTACCACGAGCTCGGCGTCGAGCACTTCGTGCTCTCGGGCTACCCGCATCTGGAGGAGGCCTACTGGTTCGGCGAGGGCGTGACCCCGGACCTCGCGGCACGCGGGCTTCTCGCGACCATCCCGGCCTCACCGCTGCTGGGGGTGCCCGCGGCGAGCGGGCGCCCGGCGTCCGCGCCGGGCGGGGCCCCGCTCCTCGTGGGTGGCGGCCGCTGAACGGACGCGGTCGCTGACCGGGCGCGGTCGCCGAGCGGTCCGGCCCGGGAAGATCTCCGCACCCGGCGCGGTTGGTAGAACCGTGAACGGCATCGGGGTGCGCGAGATGGACGTGGTGGTCATAGGCGCCGGGCAGGCGGGTCTGTCCGGCGCCTACCACCTGCGGCGGGCGGGCCTGGAGCCCGGCCGCGACTTCGTGGTGCTCGACCACGCGCCGCGTCCGGGCGGCGCCTGGCAGTTCCGCTGGCCCTCTCTCACCTACGGCAAGGTGCACGGCATGCACGCGCTGCCCGGCATGGAGCTGACCGGCGCGGCCGCCGGACGTCCGTCGTCCGAGGTGATCGGAGAGTATTTCGCCGCGTACGAGGACGCCTTCGGCCTGCGGGTGCACCGGCCCGTGGACGTGGCCGCCGTACGGGAGGGCGACGGCGGCCGGCTGCTCGTCGAGACCTCGGAGGGCGGGTTCGCCACGCGCACGCTGATCAACGCGACCGGGACCTGGGACCGGCCGTTCTGGCCGCGCTACCCGGGCCACGAGGTGTTCCGGGGGCGGCAGTTGCACACGGCGGACTATCCGGGACCCGGCGCGTTCACCGGGCAGCGGGTGGTCGTGGTGGGCGGCGGGGCCTCGGGCACCCAGCATCTGATGGAGATCGCCGAGGTGGCGGCGCGGACGACCTGGGTGACGCGGCGGCCGCCGGTCTTTCGCGAGGGCCCCTTCGACGAGGAGGCCGGGCGGGAGGCCGTGGCGATGGTGGAGGAGCGGGTGCGTCTCGGGCTGGCGCCGAGGAGCGTGGTGTCGGTGACCGGGCTGCCACTGAACGACGCCGTGCGGGCGGCGCGGGCGAAGGGCGTCCTCGACCGGCTGCCGATGTTCGACCGGCTGACCGAGCACGGGGTCGCCTGGGACGACGGACGGAGCGTCGAGGCCGACGCCATCGTCTGGGCCACCGGTTTCCGTCCGGTCGTCGGCCATCTCGCTCCGCTGCGGCTGCGCGAGGCGGGTGGCGGCATCCGGCTCGACGGGACCAGGGCGGTCCGGGACGAGCGGGTCCATCTGGTCGGCTACGGCCCCTCGGCATCCACGATCGGAGCCAACCGCGCGGGCCGCGCGGCGGTGCGAGAGATCGTGCGGCTCCTGGAGCGCGAACCGGCCGGGGTGTGATGCGTTCTGCGATCAGCCTTGCGAGCGGCCCGGTGATCAGCCTTGCGGTCGGCCGCCGTCGCGCTTCTTCTGGTTCTCGTTGAACTCCCTTACGTTGTCCAGCTGTTGGGCGTAGCTGTCGGTGAACCGGGTGTCGCCGGGCGCCACGGTCACGAAGTACAGCCAGGCGCCGGGTGTGGGGCGGATCGCGGCGTCCACGGCCTGCTGCCCGGGGTTGGCGATGGGCGTCGGCGGCAGCCCTTTGTGCTCATAGGTGTTGTACGGGCTGTCGGTCCTGGTGTCGTCCGTCGTGGTGGCCAGCGTCGAGCGGTTGAGTGCGTAGTTCAGCGTGGAGTCCATCTGGAGCGGCATACCGCGCTGCAGACGGTTGCGGATGACGCGCGCGACCTTGCCCATGTCGGCCACCGAGTCGGCTTCGGCCTGCACGATCCCGGCGATGGTCACCACCTGATAGACCGTCAGCCCACTACCCCGGGCGCCTTCCGTGATGCGGTCCTGACCGAAACGCCGGTTGGCGGTCTCGACCATGTAGCCGAGCAGGCCGCCCGGGGTCGTGTCGTCCGTGACCGGATAGGTCGCCGGGAACAGATATCCCTCGGGATTGCCCCGCGCCTCGGCCGGCAGCTTGAGCTTCGTGGCGGCCGCGGCCTTCTTGGCGGTGCCGGGCGACAGATCGAGGCGCTTGTCGACGGCCGCGTACACCTGGCTCGCCCGCCAGCCCTCCGGCACGACGAGGCTCCGGGGCGGCGCGCCGGACTGCCGCAGCACCAGGACGAGCACCACGGCGGCCACCACGAGCAGGGCGACCAGCAACAGGAGCAGTCGGCCGCGGCGGGTCAGCCGGGGGCGACGGCCGTACGGGGTCTCACTCATGGCGGCACGCTACCCCCGAATTTACGACATATCAGACATTCGGGGGTCGTCGACGCGTGCCCATACGGAGCAGGAGAACACACGAACAGGGGATCGGGTGTTCGCTGGTACGCGTGATCGTCACGCCATTCGTTGCTCAACTCCCCTGTGGCGAAGGATGCTTGAGGGGCGCAAGCGACGGGCTGCAGACCGGGCCTTGCGCAGTCCCACGACGGCATCGCTCCGATGCCACCGCACCAGCAGAAAGCACGATCATGAACCTCATCACCGACCTGCTCGCCGGCGTCTTCCACTTCCTCGGCTGGCTCGTCTGACGGTCGTCACGCCCGGCGCCGCCGTTCCCCGTCCCACGGGAGCGGCGGCGTCGCCGTGTGCGGGGCCTCGGCGGCCGGCTCCACCCCGGGCGACACGGGCCGCGACCGGGAGAGCGGGCTCAACTCCGCACGGGGGCCGGCTCGGCATCCCTGCGCACCAGCGCCGCGTATCTGCCGTCCCGGTCGACCAGTTCCTCGTGGGTGCCGCGCTCGGCGATGACTCCCCCGTCGAGGACGACGATCTGGTCCGCGTCGCGCACCGTGGAGAGGCGGTGGGCGATGGTGATGGTGGTGCGGCCTTCGGAGAGCGCGTCGATGGCCTGCTGCACCGCGTGCTCGGTGCGGGTGTCGAGCGCGCTGGTCGCCTCGTCGAGGATGAGCACGGGCGGGTCGCGCAGGATGGTCCGGGCAATCGCCAGCCGCTGCTTCTCGCCTCCGGAGAACCGGTAGCCGCGCTCGCCGACCAGGGTGTCGTAGCCGTCGGGCAGCGACACGATGTGGTCGTGGATCTGCGCCGCGCGGGCCGCGGCCTCCAGCTCCTCGTCGGTGGCGTCGGGCTTGGCGAAGCGGAGGTTCTCGGCGACGGAGGCGTGGAAGAGGTACGTCTCCTGGGAGACCACGCCGACCGCTCGGGCCAGGCTGTCGAAGTCCAGGTCGCGCACGTCGACGCCGTCCAGGGTGACGCGGCCGCCGGTCACGTCGTACAGGCGCGGCACCAGATAGCTGAGCGTGGACTTGCCGGAGCCCGTGGGGCCGACCACGGCGAGGCTGCCGCCCGCGGGCACGGTCAGGTCGATGCCCGCGAGGGTGGGGCGTTCCTGCTTCTCGTCGTAGCGGAAGTCGACGTCTTCGAAGCGGACGGTGCCGCGCACCGTGGTCAGGCGTACCGGCTCGTCGGCCTCGGTGATGTCCACGGGCAGATCGAGGTATTCGAAGATGCGCTGGAAGAGGGCGAGCGAGGTCTGCATCTGCACACCCGTGGCGAGCAGGCTCACGGCGGGGCGGAACAGGCCCTGCTGGAGCGAGACGAAGGCGACGAGCGTACCGATGGAGATCGAGGGGCCGTCGGTCTGGAGGGCGAGGCCGGCCGCCCAGTAGATGACGGCGGGCATGGCGGCCATGACGATGCCGATGGTGGACATGCGCCAGCGCCCGGCCATGTTGGAGCGCACTTCGAGGTCGACCAGACGCTCGGACTCGGCGGCGAAGTTCTTGGTCAGCGAGTCGGCACGGCCCATGGTGCGGCCGAGCAGAATGCCGCTGACCGAGAGCGATTCGGTGACCTCGGCGGCCATCGCGGCCATCTGCTTCTGACGCTGGGTGGTGATCTTCTTGCGCTCACGGCCGACCCGGCGGCTGATCCACACGAACACCGGCAGCAGCAGGAGCGAGACACAGGTCAGGCGCCAGTCCAGGGCGAGCATCGCGACGACGGAGGCCACGACGGCCGTCAGGTTGGAGACCAGGGAGGTGGCGGTGGAGGTGACCGTCGCCTGCATTCCGCCGATGTCGTTGGCGATGCGGGACTGCACCTCGCCGGTGCGGGTCCTGGTGAAGAAGGCGAGCGGCATCCGCTGGAGCTGGGCGTACACCGCCGTGCGCAGGTCGTGCATGACGCGCTGGCCGACGGTGGTGCTGATCAGGGTCTGGAGCACGCCGAAGACGCTGGTGAGGACCGCCGTGCCGATCATGCCGAGGGCGAGCAGGCTCAGCAGGCCGGTGCGGTGGTGCGGAATGGCCACGTCGAGGATCTCGCGCAGCAGGAACGGCGAGGCGACCGAGACGAGCGAGGACGCGGCCACGAGCAGTCCGACGATGGCGAGCCGGGCGCGGTAGGGGCGGAACAGGGTGAGGATGCGGCGGACCTGAGCCGGCTCCGGGGGCTCGGCGCCGCGGGGCGGGGGTGTCCAGGTGGATTGTTCGGGGCGCATGGGCTCCTTCGCCAGGGATGAGGGCGCCCGCCGGGAGGCGGAGCGGCGACGACTTCGAGAGCATAGCTCATTGTTACCTATACTCACAATGAACCAGGTCCTGTTATTGTTCCCGTATGCAGCCACACATTTCCCGGGCCCCCGACGCCGACGGTCTGCTGGCCGAGCAGTTGCTGAGACTCACCCGCCGACTGCACCGGATCCAGAAGCACCACCTGGAGCCGGTCGGCATCACGCCCGCCCAGTTCCGGCTGCTGCGCACGGTGGCGCACTGGAACGAGCCGCCGCGCATGGCCGACCTCGCCGCGCGCCTCGAAGTGGTGCCCCGCGCCGTCACCACCCTGGTCGACGCGCTGGAGGAGAGCGGCGACGTGCGCCGGGTGCCCGATCCGAGCAACCGCCGGGTGATCCGGATCGAGCTCACCGACGCGGGCCGCGCCACGCTGCGCACGCTGCGCGGCGCGCGCAGGGGCGCCGCGGAGGAGATCCTCGCCCCGTTGACCGCCGAACAGCGCGAGGTGCTCGGCGGACTGCTGACGACGCTGGTGGACGGAGCCCCGGAGCGCGGCTGCTGAGCGAGCGCCGCCGCATCGCCCGACACACCCTTCGCGCCCTCCCGATGAAACGCCACCAGGCGCCCGCCGACCGGTATCAAGAGTCCAGCCGACACCCTTGCGCGCTCCCCCGCCCCGCCCTTCCCGGGATCTCCCGGGGCCGGGCGGGGACCGCGCGCGTCGGCGCCTGGACATCCGGTCGATCACCTGGAGCCTCAATGCACGACACAGCACCGGAGCACCACGACGTCAGCCGCCGCTCCGTCCTGTGGTCCGCGGGGGCCGCGGGCGCCGCCGTCGGGATCGGCGCGTCGGGCGGCCCGGCCGCGGCGGCCGGGCGGACGCCGGTGCGGGAGCGGCCGCGCCGGGGCGCCACCATGGCCGGGGTCCCCTTCCAGCGGCGTTCGACCGTACGCGTCGCGATGGTGGGCCTCGGCAACCGCGGCGCCGCGATGCTCGATCTGTATCTGGCCCTGCCGGGCGTCGCCGTGGTGGCGCTGTGCGACCCGGTGAAGGCGAAGGCCGAGCGGGCCGCCGCCAAGGTCGCCGCCGCCGGGCAGCCCGCGCCCGCCGTGTACGTCCACGGCGACCACGACTACGAACAGCTGCTCAGGCGCGGTGACATCGACTTCGCACACGTGGCGACCCCCTGGGACTCCCACTTCGACATCGCCGGATCGGCGCTCCTGAACGGGGTCCATGTCGGCGTGGAGTGCCCCCTGGCGCTCCGGCTGGATCAGCTGTGGGACCTGGTGGACCTCTCCGAACGGACCCGCAGGCACTGCATGCAGCTGGAGAACTGCTGCTACGGACGCAACGAGATGCGGGTGCTGCGCATGGCGCACGCCGGCACGTTCGGTGATCTGCTGCACGGCGCGGGGGCGTACAACCACGATCTGCGCGCGATGATGTTCGACCCCGCCTACTACGAGGGCCCCTGGCGCCGGCTCTGGCACACCCGGCTCCGCGGCGACCTGTATCCCAACCACGGCTTCGGTCCCGTCGCCAACTACATGGACCTCAACCGCGGCGACCGTGCGGTGAGCATCGTCAGCGTCGGCTCGCCCTCGCTGGGCCTCGCACAGTACCGGGCCGCCAACATGCCTGCGGGAGACGCGAGTTGGAAGGAGACGTACATCGGAAGCGATCGCACGATCAGCCTCGTGCAGACCGCGAAGGGGCGGGTGATCCGGCTGGAGCACGATGTGTCGACGCCCCACCCCTACAGCCGGATCAACAGCCTCGCCGGCACCAAGGGGCTCTTCGAGGACTACCCCGAGCGGATCTACATCGAGCCGGACCACGGGAACGACGCGTGGGGCGACTTCTCGCGGTACGCCGAGTGGGACCACTGGCTGTGGAAGGAGCACGCCAACCCGCCGGGCACCCATGGCGGGATGGACTACATGCTGGTGTTCCGGCTGATGCAGTGCATGCGTCTGGGACTCGTACCCGACTTCGACGTGTACGACGCGGCGACCTGGAGCTCCCCGGTCCCCCTGAGCCACCTGTCGATCAAGCAGCGGGGCATGCCGCAGGAGATCCCCGACTTCACCCGCGGTGAATGGAAGAAGGCCCGGCCCGGAGTGGACTCCGTGAAGCCCGCCGAGGTGTGAGTGCGCACTGGGGCCTTGCGGCCCCCGGCGATGCCGTACGGGTGGTACGGGTGGGTCGGCCGGTGCCGGCCGGCACCGGCCGATCCACCCGCGAGGCTCAGCAGCGCCGTACGTCCTCCGTCAGGGCGCCCTGGGCGGTCGTGAGGCTGTGGTCGTAGCAGCCGTCCGAGCCGTACAGGCGGTAGCGCTCGGCGGAGGTGCCGGTCGCGTGGCGCTGCTCTCGGGGGACGTTCATGGTCCAGGAGGCGTCGCCCCGGTAGGTGTCGTCGAGGTGGGAGAAGGCCGTGGGGCGCGTGCCGTGCAGGGTGAGGGAGTTCGCCCGGTCGCCGAGGGTGATGGCGGTGCGCAGCCGGCCGTCCGCGGCGATGGTCGTCGTTCCGTCCATCGTGTACGTGCGGTCGTTCCGCACGGTCACGGCCGGGCCGCGGCCCCGGGTCGTCACGCTCTCGTCGTCGCGCCAACTGCCCTTCAGCGCATCGGTGTTCTCACCCTCGGTCCACCGGTGCGCCGAGTCGCCCGACACCGAGCGGGTGACCGTGGTGGTGACGCGGCCGTGCGAGGTGTCGAGGTATCCGGCCGTGGTGAGACGGTGACTGCTCGCGGCGTCGAGCCGCAGTTCGGGTGAACCGGGCTTGTACGTCGTCGAGTCGACCGGCGCCGTCTCGTCGTGACGGGTCAGTGCTCCGGTGACGACCTCGCGTCCGTGGTCCTGCCAGACGAGCAGGTTGGCCGGCGTGGACCAGCCGTCCTGCCCGGCGGGAACGCCGGCGACCGACACCTCGACCCGGTGGGGACGGCCGTCGTTGAGCAGGGCCGCGTACGGCGTCAGATCATAGGTGACCGGCTGTACGTCGAAGGCGCGGGGCGCGGGCACGACGTACCAGAGGAAGGGGTTGGACCAGCCGCCCGTCCACACCGTGGGGAACGGCGCCGCCACGCCCGCGAGTTGGCCGTCCACGGCGATGCGCACCTCGCGGTTGGGGCCGGCCGGCGCCTTGCAGGAGTAGGGGGCGGGGTCGGGGACGGCGAGGTACCAGAACTCCTCGCAGCCGCCGCCCGAACCGGTGGCGTACACCTCGGCGAGGAGGCGTTCGGAGTTGCGCCCCGTGGTGACCTGCGCCGCGTCCAGCGGGAGCACCCGGTCGGGGGTCGCCGCGGGCGCGGTCCTGGCGTCGGCGGCGTAGAACGTGAGGGTCACCTTGACGTCGATGACGCCGGTGTAGGTGTCGTCGACGGTGTTCCCGATGAGCATCTCGACGGGCTGCGCGGATCGGAGGGTGGCGCTGTAGCGCGTGACGTCCTTCTCGACGTTCCAGGCGATGCCGTCCACCGAAGGCTCGGGGGTGGATGTGCGCAGCACCTCAACGCCGCCCACGTGGAGATAGCCCAGACGGTCGTACTGGCGCCCCTTGACCTTGCCGTCGAGGCGGAGCACTACCTTGCTCCACCGGTCGCCGCAGCCCTTGGGCGGTGCGTAACTCCCCTTGTAGGGAGTGAAGTCGCGGAACTGGGCCTCGGCAAGGGTGACGTGGCAGGACTTCGTGTGCGGAGTGGCCACCGGGGGCGCCGCGGTCAGCGGGTCGTGCCAGTCGGTGCCGAACTCGATGGGCGGGGGGTCTGCCGCGTGGGCCGGGCCCGCTCCGAGCATCAGTCCGGCGGCCAGGGTGAGGCCGCCGAGCATGGACATGATCCTTCGTCGTCTCATGGACCAGGAGTGAAGCGCGAGCACGGTCGCGGCGCCAGACCCAGCGGGTGGCCGGTGGCGGGTTCTGGGCCCCAACGCGGAAAAATCGATTGAAATCCACATCGCGAAGGGGCGAACCTTGCACGGCTCATGCCACTCGACGCAAGGAATCCCGGGACGTCATGCAAATTCGCGATCTTCCCTACACGGATCCGGGTGCGCCGGATGTCCGTTCGGGCCCGCGCTTCCTGTACTGGCTGGGCCGCAACCAGCTCGGCGGCCAGCTCAAGGCGCTCGGCTGGGGACTGCTCCACCAGTGCGGCATCGCCGGGCTCCCGCTGACCGTCGGCCTCGCCGTGCAGGCGGCCATCGACCGCTCGGGCGACCGGCTCGCGCTGGCCGCGGCCCTCAACGTGCTGCTCGGCGTGGCCATCGCGCTCGGCGAAATGATGCTCCACCGCACGGCCGTGACCAACTGGATCACCGCAGCGGCCCGGGTGCAACAGCTCCTGGCCCGCAAGGCCGCCGACCTCGGCTCGGTGCTGACGCGCCGGGTCGCGGCGGGCGAAGTGGTGGCGGTCTCCACCGGTGACGTCGAAAAGATCGGATGGTTCGTCGAGGCGCTGTCGCGGTTCGTCGCGGCCGCGGCCGCACTGGTGATCATCTGCGTCGGTCTGGTCCTCTACCAGCCCGCGCTCGGCATGGTCGTCGCGATCGGCGTGCCCGTCCTCGCGCTGGCCGTCCTTCCGCTGCTGCCGCGCGCGACGCGGCGTGCGGACATCCAGCGCGAAAAGGCGGGCCGCGCAACGGAGTTGGCTTCCGACACGGTCGCCGGTCTGCGGGTCCTTCGGGGCATCGGCGGCGAGGAGCTGTTCCTCGGCCGCTACCGGGAGGCCTCCCAGGAGGTCCGCAGGGCGGCGGTGCGCAGCGCCCGTATGTGGTCGCTGATCTCGGCCGTCCAGGTGCTGCTCCCGGGCGTGCTGCTCATCACGGTCGTCCTGTACGGCGCGCATCTGGCCCTCGACGGGCGGATCGCGGTGGGCGAACTGGTCACCGTCTACAGCGCGGTGACGCTGATGCTGTACCCCTTGCAGCACTTCGAGGAGATCGCCATGGCGTACTCGTTCTCGCGGCCCTCCGCGAAGCGGGCGGCCCGGGTGCTCGCGCTCCAGCGGGTCACCGGCCCCGCCGACGCGGACACGGCGGCGCCGTCGGGGCCGCTTACGGAGCCGCTCTCGGGCGACCTGTACGACCCGGCGAGCCGGCTGCTCGCGCCCGAGGGGCGGCTGACGGCCGTGGTGTGCGGCGATCCGGACGCGGCGGGGCGGCTCGCGGACCGGCTCGGCGGCCATGCCCCGGAGTCGGACGAGCTGCCGTCGGTGCTGCTCGGCGGGGTGTCCCTCGACGGGCTCCCCCTCGAGGACGCCCGCGCGGCCGTCCTCGTTCAGGACAAGGATCCGGTGCTGCTGTCGGGCACGCTGCGCGAGCTGCTCGACGTCCCGTCGTCCGGGCAGGTCGAGGCGGCGGCCGCGCTGACCGCGGCGCACTGCGACGACGTGCTGGACGCACTCGCGCAGGCCTCGGTGGACGGCGACGGCGACCCGATGGCCACCCGGATCACGGAGCGGGGCCGCTCGCTCTCCGGCGGCCAGCGCCAACGCCTCGCCCTCGCACGGTCGTTGGTGGCCGATCCCGAGGTGCTCGTGCTCGACGAGCCGACCTCCGCGGTGGACTCGCACACCGAGGCACGCGTCGCGAACGGCATCAAGCGGCTGCGCACCGGGCGCACCACGGTCGTCTTCACGTCGTCGCCGCTGCTGCTCGACGCGGCCGAGCGGGTCGTGTTCGTGCACGCGGGCGAGGTGGTGTCGGTGGGGACCCACCGCGACCTCGTGCGCACCGATGCCCGCTACCGCGCGGTGGTCACCCGCGAGAGCGACGAGGAAGAACCGAAGCCAGTGTCCGTGTCAGTGCCCGCGTCCGTGTCCTCGTCCGCGGCGACAAAGAAAGTGGAGGAGTCGGCATGATCGGCGTGGCGGTACCGGAGTACGACCCGGCGGCCCCGCAGTCGGCCACCACCCTGCCCGTGGGCACGCCGGCCACGGTCCGGGCGTACGTGGGTGAACTCATGCGGCGCCACCGCAGGGCGTTCGCCGTCCTGATCGGGACCAATGCCGTCGCGGTGATCGCGTCGATGGTCGGCCCCTACCTCCTCGGCGGTGTCGTCGAGGACCTGTCGACGGGGGTCCGCGACCTCCAACTCGGGCGCGTGGCCGTCCTGTTCTCTGTGGCCCTGATCGTGCAGACCGTGTTCGTCCGCATGGTGCGCCTGCGGGGCGGAATGCTCGGTGAGGAGATGCTGGCCGATCTGCGCGAGGACTTCCTGGTGCGGTCGGTCGGGCTGCCGCCGGGCGTCCTGGAGCGCGCGGGCACCGGCGATCTGCTGTCCCGGATCACCACGGACATCGACCGCCTGGCCAACGCGATGCGCGAGGCCGTGCCACAACTGGCCATCGGTGTGGTGTGGGCGGCGTTGCTGCTCGGCGCCCTCGGTGTCACGGCTCCGCCGCTCGCCCTCGCCGTGCTGGTCGCACTGCCGGTGCTGGTGGTGGGCTGCCGCTGGTACTTCCGGCGCGCGCCGGCCGCCTACCGCTCGGAGGCCGCCGGGTACGCGGCGGTCGCCTCCGCCCTGACCGAGACGGTCGATGCGGGGCGCACCGTCGAGGCCCACCGCCTGGGGGCGCGCCGGATCGCGCTGTCGGACCAGCGGGTCAAGGAGTGGACGGCCTGGGAGCGGTACACGCTGTTCCTGCGCTCGGTGCTGTTCCCCGTGGTCAGCGTCACCCACATGACGATCATGGTGTCGGTGCTGACGATCGGCGGGGTCTTCGTCCTCAAGGACTGGATCACGGTCGGCCAGCTGACCACGGGCGCGTTGCTCGCCCAGATGCTGGTCGAGCCGGTCGGGCTCATCCTGCGCTGGTACGACGAGCTCCAGGTGGCCCAGGTCTCGCTCGGGCGGCTCGTCGGCGTCCGGGACATCGAGCCGGCGGCCGGTGACGCGCGGGTGCGGCCCGACGGGCGGCACGTCGAGGCGGACGACGTCCGCTTCGGCTACCGCGAGGGTGTGGACGTCCTGCACGAGGTGTCGCTCTCGGTGGCTCCGGGCACCCGGGTCGCCCTGGTCGGGCCGTCCGGGGCGGGCAAGTCGACGCTCGGCCGGCTGCTCGCCGGGATCTACGCGCCCCGCGAGGGGCGGGTCACCCTCGGTGCGGCGGAGCTGTCGCGGATGCCGGCGGAACGGGTGCGCGAGCACGTGGCGCTGGTCAACCAGGAGCACCACGTCTTCGTGGGCTCGCTGCGCGACAACCTGCTGCTCGCTCGCGCGGGCGCCGAGGACGCCGAGCTGTGGGCGGCGCTGGGGGCGGTCGACGCGGACGGGTGGGCGCGGGCGCTCGACGACGGCCTCGCCACGGAGGTCGGCTCGGGCGGCCTGTCCCTCACGCCTGCGCAGGCCCAGCAGATCGCGCTGGCACGGCTCGTCCTCGCGGACCCGCACACGCTGGTCCTGGACGAGGCGACCTCCCTGCTCGATCCCCGCGCCGCGCGCCATCTGGAACGTTCCCTGGCCCGCGTCCTGGACGGCCGCACGGTCGTGGCGATCGCGCACCGCCTGCACACCGCGCACGACGCGGACGTCATCGCGGTGGTGGAACGCGGGCGCATCACGGAGCTCGGCAGCCATGAGGAGCTGGTGGGGGCGGGCGGGGCGTACGCGGCGCTGTGGCAGTCCTGGCACGGATGACCCGCGGTGCGGTGCGGGGTACTCAGCGACCCCGTCCCACCGGGCCTGCGCCCGGCCCCCGGCGCCTCCCCTGCCACCGCGGCCCTCACATGGCTCGTCGCGCAGTTCCCCGCGCCCCCGACCGGGTCCACCCACCCGGAACCGGACAGTCAGGACCGGCTCGCCGCCGCCCGAGGGGGCGGCGACGCCCTTGAGGGGCGCGGGGAACTGCGCGGTCGGCCACGCACGGTCCGCGGCCGACCGCGGATGGGGGCCGGGGAATCCGTGGCGGAGCCACAACGGGACCACCGCAGAGCCACAGCACCGTAGGGCCACAGCGGTACAGGACCGCAGGAGCACAGGACCAGAGGAACGGCCTCGTGCCCGAGGCCCCGCGCCGGCCCGGGTCAGATGAAGTTCAGGGCCCCAGCCGCCCCCACCCCACCCAGGATCATGAACACCGGCATCAGCACCTTCAGCTCGACCCAGCTCCCGGCACGGAACCGCATCCCCTTCGGCGGACCGAGCGGAGCCCAGCGCTTGCGGCCGAGCGGGATGGGCCACAGGATCGGGCAGCCCGAGACCGTCAGGGCGTCGCCGATGTCGTGGACCAGCGCGCCGAGGACGATCGGCAGGCCCAGCCACAGGTACTCCTGGCCGGGGCCGCTGAACAGCCAGTCCGAGCCGTTGCCGGGCTTGTCGAGGACGCCGGCCAGGATCCACGCACTCGTCGCGCCGAGCAGCCACACGAGGACGTCGCTGGAGACCCGCGCGGCCCTCCACAGCAGGCCCTCCACCGCGAGAACCAGATGCACGAAGAGGATGGCGAGGACCGCCCAGCGCCCGCCGAACACCGCCGCCGCCGAGGCACCCGCCCCGATCAGGACGGCCCACAGCCAGGTGTGGGTCAGCGTGCGGTGACCGCCGTTGCGGCGCGGGTCACCGGGCCCCCGGGTCGCCTTGTAGACCGCGTGCGAGAGGTCGTCGACGATGCCGCACAGGGCCTTGGACACCGGCCCGAACGCGCGCGAGATCGTCGCCGACTTGTGGTCGAGGTCGGGCGCCAGCGCCGCGCCCGCCGTGATCAGGGCGCCCACGACGAGCACCGGCCACGGCATGGGGTGCCCGTAGGCGGCCGCTGCCGCGCCCACCCCGAGCCAGGCCGCGGCCCCCGACAGTGAGTGAGCTGGTCCCATCATGGCCGCGCCCCGCCCCATTCCTCTTGCTCGTGCGCACAGTTGACGGCCCGTCCGTGGACGGGCCGAGCTGGCAGCCTACCTGCGATGATCTTCGCGTCGGCGGCCGGTTCCCGCTTACGGGCCCGGCCAGGCAAGATGGGGGCGTGACCCTTATCGATCAGCTGCCGCCGAGTGCCGACCCCGATGCCCTCTTCGAGGCCTTCTCCACCTGGGCCGAGGGCCAGGGCATCACCCTGTACCCGGCCCAGGAGGAGGCGCTGATCGAGGTCGTGTCCGGGGCCAACGTGATCCTTTCCACCCCGACGGGCTCCGGAAAGAGCCTGGTGGCGGCGGGCGCGCACTTCGCGGCGCTGGCCCGGGACGAGGTCACCTTCTACACCGCGCCGATCAAGGCGCTGGTCTCGGAGAAGTTCTTCGACCTGTGCAAGCTCTTCGGCACCGAGAACGTCGGCATGCTGACCGGTGACGCCTCCGTCAACGCGGACGCGCCCGTCATCTGCTGCACCGCCGAGGTGCTCGCCTCGATCGCGCTGCGCGACGGCAAGCACGCCGACATCGGCCAGGTCGTCATGGACGAGTTCCACTTCTACGCCGAGGGCGACCGCGGCTGGGCCTGGCAGATCCCGATCCTGGAGCTGCCGCAGGCCCAGTTCGTCCTGATGTCGGCCACGCTCGGCGACGTCGCGATGTTCGAGAAGGACCTGACGCGCCGCACCGGCCGCGAGACCGCGGTGGTCCGCTCGGCGACCCGGCCCGTGCCTCTCTCGTACGAGTACGTGACGACACCCATCACGGAGACGCTGACCGAGCTGCTCGAGACCCGGCAGGCGCCGGTCTACATCGTGCACTTCACGCAGGCCCAGGCGGTCGAGCGGGCGCAGTCGCTGATGTCGATCAACATGTGTACGCGCGAGGAGAAGGACAAGATCGCCGACCTGATCGGCAACTTCCGCTTCACCACCAAGTTCGGCCAGAACCTGTCCCGTTACGTCCGGCACGGCATCGGCGTGCACCACGCGGGGATGCTGCCCAAGTACCGCCGGCTGGTCGAAAAGCTGGCGCAGGCGGGCCTGTTGAAGGTCATCTGCGGCACCGACACCCTCGGCGTCGGCGTCAACGTCCCCATCCGCACGGTGCTGTTCACGGCTCTGACGAAGTACGACGGCACGCGCGTACGCACCCTGCGGGCCCGCGAGTTCCACCAGATCGCGGGGCGCGCCGGCCGGGCCGGCTTCGACACGGCGGGCTATGTCGTGGCGCAGGCGCCCGAGCACGTCATCGAGAACGAGAAGGCGCTCGCCAAGGCGGGCGACGACCCGAAGAAGCGCCGCAAGGTGGTTCGCAAGAAGGCACCCGAGGGCTTCGTGGGCTGGTCGGACACCACCTTCGAGAAGCTGATCGGCTCCGAGCCCGAGCCGCTGACCTCGCGCTTCAGGGTCACCAACATCATGCTGCTCTCGGTGATCGCCCGGCCGGGCAACGCCTTCGAGGCCATGCGCCACCTCCTGGAGGACAACCACGAGCCGCGCAAGGCGCAGCTGCGGCACATCCGCCGGGCCATCGCGATCTACCGCTCGCTGCTCGATGGCGGTGTGGTGGAGCAGCTGGACACACCGGACGCCGAGGGCCGCACGATCCGGCTCACCGTCGACCTCCAGCAGGACTTCGCGCTGAACCAGCCGCTGTCCACGTTCGCGCTCGCCGCCTTCGACCTCCTGGACGTGGAGTCGCCGTCGTACGCGCTCGACATGGTCTCGGTCGTCGAGTCGACCCTGGACGATCCGCGCCAGATCCTCGCCGCCATGCAGAACAAGGCGCGCGGCGAGGCCGTCGGACAGATGAAGGCGGACGGCGTCGAGTACGAGGAGCGCATGGAGCGGCTCCAGGACATCTCGTACCCGAAGCCGCTGGAAGAGCTGCTGTGGCACGCGTACAACGTCTACAAGACGTCGCACCCGTGGGTCGGCGACCACCCGGTGTCGCCGAAGTCCGTCATCCGTGACATGTACGAACGGGCACTCACCTTCACGGAGTTCACCTCCTGGTACGAGCTGGCGCGCACCGAGGGCATCGTCCTGCGCTATCTGGCGAGCGCGTACAAGGCGCTCGACCACACCATCCCGGACGACCTGAAGACCGAGGATCTCGAAGACCTCATCGCGTGGCTCGGCGAGATGGTGCGCCAGGTCGACTCCTCGCTCCTGGACGAGTGGGAACAGCTCGCCAACCCCGAGGTGCAGACCGCCGAGGAGGCGCAGGAGAAGGCCGACGAGGTCAAGCCGGTCACGGCCAACGCCCGCGCCTTCCGGGTGCTCGTGCGCAACGCGATGTTCCGCCGCGTGGAGCTCGCGGCCCTCGACAACCTCACCGCGCTCGGCGAACTGGACGCGGAGTCCGGCTGGGACGCGGACGCATGGGGCGAGGCGATGGACAAGTACTGGGACGAGTACGACGACCTGGGCACCGGGCCCGACGCGCGCGGCCCCAAGCTGCTCTCCATCGAGGAGGACGCGGCACACGGCCTGTGGCGCGTCCGCCAGGCGTTCGCCGATCCGAACGGCGACCACGGATGGGGCATCGGCGCGGAGGTCGACCTGGCGGCCTCCGACGAGGAGGGCCGCGCGGTGCTGCGCGTCACCGCCGTCGGCGAACTCTGACCCCCACCCCCCTGTTCCGGAGAGGACCGCGACGTCATGACCAACCCGGCGGAGAGACTCGTCGATCTGCTCGACCTCGAACAGATCGAGGTCAACATCTTCCGCGGCCGAAGCCCCGAGGAGTCCCTCCAGCGGGTCTTCGGCGGCCAGGTCGCGGGCCAGGCCCTCGTCGCGGCCGGGCGCACCACGGACGGCGAGCGCCCGGTGCACTCGCTGCACGCCTACTTCCTGCGGCCGGGCCGTCCCGGTGTGCCGATCGTCTACCAGGTGGAGCGGGTGCGCGACGGGCGGTCCTTCACCACCCGGCGGGTCACGGCGGTGCAGCAGGGCCGCACGATCTTCAACCTGACGGCGTCGTTCCACCGCCCGGAGCACGGCAGCATCGAGCACCAGCTCCCGCCGCGCCTCGACTTCCCCGAGCCGGAGTCGCTGCCCACGGTCACCGAGGAGATCCGCGAGCACCTGGGCGCGCTGCCGGAGGCCCTGGAGCGGATGGCGCGCCGCCAGCCGTTCGACATCCGGTACGTGGACGGGCTGCGCTGGACGCCCGAGGAGATCAAGGGCGCCGATCCGCGCAGCGCGGTCTGGATGCGGGCGGTCGGCCCGCTCGGCGACGACCCGCTGGTGCACACCTGCGCGCTGACGTACGCGAGCGACATGACGCTCCTGGACGCGGTGCGCATCCCGGTCGAGCCGCTGTGGGGGCCGCGCGGCTTCGACATGGCCTCGCTCGACCACGCGATGTGGTTCCACCGCCCGTTCCGCGCCGACGAATGGTTCCTGTACGACCAGGAGTCCCCCGTCTCGACGGGCGGCCGGGGCCTCGCCCGTGGCCGGATCTACAACCGCGCGGGCGACCTGCTGGTTTCGGTGGTCCAGGAGGGTCTCTTCCGCCCCCTGACCCCCGCCGCCGACTGATCAACTCACCTTTTCCCAGAAGGAGTTACCGATGAGCCTGTACGACATCCCGCTGCGCACCCTGTCCGGCGAGCCGACCTCGCTCGCCGATTTCAAGGGCCGTGCCGTGCTCGTGGTGAACGTGGCGTCCAAGTGCGGTCTGACCCCCCAGTACGCCGGCCTTGAGCGCCTTCAGGAGCAGTACGGGCAGCGCGGCCTGACCGTGCTCGGCGTGCCGTGCAACCAGTTCGGCGGCCAGGAGCCCGGCACCGCCGAGGAGATCGGCACGTTCTGCTCGGCGACGTACGGCGTGACCTTCCCGCTGCTGGAGAAGAGCGACGTGAACGGCGAGACCCGCCACCCGCTGTATGCGGAGCTGACGAAGACGGCGGACGCCGACGGCGAGGCCGGCGACATCCAGTGGAACTTCGAGAAGTTCCTGCTCTCCCCGCAGGGCGAGGTGGCCGCCCGCATCCGTCCGCGCACGGAGCCGGACGCCCCCGAGGTCGTCGCCCTCATCGAGGCCAACCTGCCCGCCTGACGCGGCTCCACGACGCGAAGGTGCCCCGGCCTCGGACGAGGTCGGGGCACCTTCGCGTACCGGCCGCTAGCGGATCGGCATGCCCGACAGGGTGCGGGCGATGACGAGCCGCTGGATCTCGCTGGTGCCCTCGAAAATGGTGTAGATCGCGGCGTCCCGGTGCATTCGCTCCACCGGGTATTCGCGCGTGTAGCCGTTGCCGCCGAGGATCTGGATCGCCTGGGCGGTGACCTTCTTGGCCGTCTCGCTCGCGTACAGCTTGGACATCGAGCCCTCGGCCGACTCGAACTTCTTGCCCGTGGTCGCCATCCAGGACGCGCGCCACACCAGGAGGCGGGCCGCGTCGATCCGGGTGCGCATGTCGGCGAGCTGGAAGGCGATGCCCTGGTTGTCGATGATGGGGCGGCCGAACTGCTCGCGGGTCTTGGCGTATTCGAGGGCGTAGTCGTACGCGGCCCGCGCGGTGCCGACCGCCATCGCGCCGACGGCCGGGCGGGACGCCTCGAAGGTGGCCATGGCGGCGTTCTTCACCCTCTCGCCCCCGCCCGCCTTCGCCTTTTCACGGGAGCGGGCGAGCCGCTCGTCGAGCTTCTCCTTGCCGCCGAGCAGGCAGTGCCCGGGAACGCGCACGTCTTCGAGGACGACCTCGGCGGTGTGGGAGGCGCGGATGCCGTGCTTCTTGAACTTCTGACCCTGGCTGAGGCCCGGGGTGTTCGGCGGCACGATGAAGGAGGCGTGGCCCTTGGAGCCGAGGTCGGGGTCGACGACCGCGACGACGACGTGCACATTGGCGATACCGCCGTTGGTCGCCCAGGTCTTGGTGCCGTTCAGGACCCACTCGTCCTTGGCCTCGTCGTACACGGCGCGGGTGCGCATCGAGGCGACGTCGGACCCCGCGTCCGGCTCGGAGGAACAGAAGGCGGCTACCTTGACGTCGGTCACATCGCCGTACATCTGGGGGATCCAGGTACCGATCTGCTCCTCGGTGCCGTTGGCGAGGACGCCGACGGCGGCGAGGCCGGTGCCGACGATGGAGAGCGCGATGCCCGCATCGCCCCAGAACAGCTCCTCCATGGCGACCGGGATGCCGAGACCGGTCGGGTCGAAGAACTGCTGCGCATAGAAGTCGAGGGAGTAGATTCCGACCTTGGCGGCTTCCTGGATGACCGGCCAGGGAGTCTCCTCGCGCTCGTCCCACTCGGCGGCGGCGGGCCGGATCACGTCCTTGGCGAATCCGTGCAGCCAGTCCCGGACCTGCTTCTGGTCGTCGTTGAGATCCATCGTGAACTCGGCCATGTCCCCTCCACCACTCCCTGCGTTACTTGCGGTAACCGCAGTCTGTTACCGGCGGGTAGCCGCTGTCAACCGGCCTTCGGCCCCGCAGCGTCCGGTACGGGCGGAGTGTTACGTTGCGCAAGGCTTTCGAGACCGGGAACCCACGGAAGACGCGGTACGGGCGGGGAGACGAACCCATGGAGACCACGCAGCAGGCCGAGCAGCAGCGCACGGCGGCCCAGCGCCGGCGGCGCGAACTCCTGGAGGCGGCGGACCGGGTGGTCCTGCGGGACGGCCCCAAGGCCTCGATGAACGCGATCGCGGCGGAGGCCGGCATCACCAAGCCCATCCTCTACCGCCACTTCGGCGACAAGGGCGGCCTCTACCGCGCGCTGGCCACGCGGCACACCGACGCCCTGCTCGCCGCGTTGCGGGCCGCGCTCGACGCACCGGCCGGCCGGCGCGAGCGGGTCGAGGCGACCCTGGACACCTATCTCGCGGCGATCGAGGCGCGGCCCCAGGTCTACCGGTTCCTGATGCACCCCGCGGAGGACGCGCCGGCGCCCGAGTCCGAGCAGGGCTTCGACGTGGGGCGCCACTCGGCGCCGCTGCTGCGCCGCATGGGCGAGGACCTCGGCGTGGTCATAGCCGAGCGGATCGACCTCGGGCCGGGCAGCGAGGTGCTCGCGCGGGTGTGGGGCCATGGGATCGTCGGCATGATGCACGCGGCGGGCGACTGGTGGCTGGGTGAACGGCCTTGCTCGCGCGCGGAGTTGGTGCGGTCGCTGGCGGATCTCCTCTGGGGCCGCCTCGCCGCCGCGGGCGACCGCGCGGGCGGCCCCGGCTTCTGACCCCGGCCACGCCAGATCCCGGGGCGAAGCCCCGCAACCCCGCCTTCGCCTGCGGACCGTGGACGCTTCTCGCGCAGTTCCCCGCGCCCCTGGGTGGGCTGCCCTTGGCAGGGTGCCAGGGCAGCCCACCTCAGCCCGTCCGGCGATTGAGGACGAGGGCCGTCCAGGCCCGAACGGGGTCTGGGGCGGAGCCCCGGGGGGTCAGCTCCAAGGGGCCTTGCGGATCGCGCGTTGCAAGCGGGAGCGGTGGCGGCCCGTCACGCGGTCGGCGTAGACCACCCCGTCCAGATGGTCGCACTCGTGCTGAAGGCACCGCGCGAAGAACCCGGTCCCCTCGATCCGCACCGGCGCCCCCGCGAGATCCACCCCCTCCACCACCGCACGGTCGAAGCGCGAGGTCGGCGCCTCAAGACCCGGCAGGGAAAGGCAGCCCTCGGGGCCGCGCACCTCGATGCCGTCCGCCTCCACCAGGCGCGGGTTGACGACGTACCCCAGATGCCGCACGTCCTCGTCGTCGGGGCAGTCGTACACGAACACCCGCTGCCCGACGCCGATCTGGTTCGCCGCCAGGCCGACACCGTCGGCCGCGTACATCGTCGCGAACATGTCCTCGACGAGGCGGTGCAGCGCGGGGCCGAACTCCGTGACGGGTTCGCAGGGCGCGTGGAGCAACCGGTCGCCGAGGAGACTCATCTCTCGTACGGAGCCGGAACTGCCGGGAATGGGGCGGTGGCGCATGGGCGCAAGAGTACGTTCCACGGAGCGGAAGCCATTTCGCATGGTGGCGCGGTTCGGGGCGCAGACCGGATCTCGATAGGCTGACACCTGACCCAGGCGCAAGGAGGATCAAGGACGATGTCAGGACACGTTGGAGGTGCCGGGCCCCTGTCACCGCGAGCCAAGCTGGCGGTGACCGCGGGCAAGGCCGCCGCGGCGGTGTCGCGCGCGGCGGGCCGGGGCAGTGGATCGGTGATCGGCGGGCGCGTCGCGCTCAAGCTCGACCCCGATCTGCTCGGGCGGCTCGCCACTCATCTGGACGTCGTCCTGGTGTCGGCGACGAACGGCAAGACGACCACCACCCGGCTGATCGCCGAGGCGCTGCGAGCCAGTGGCCCGGTGGTGTCGAACGCGCTCGGCGCCAACATGCCGGCCGGTATCACGTCGGCGCTCGCGGGCGGTTCGGACGCGAAGTACGGCGTGATCGAGGTCGACGAGAAGTATCTGGCGGGCGTGGCGCGCGATGTGACGCCGAAGGCGATCGCGCTCCTCAACCTGTCGCGCGACCAGCTCGACCGCGCGGCCGAGACCCGGATGCTCGCCGAGAGGTGGCGCGAGGGCCTTTCCGGTTCGAAGGCCGTGGTGATCGCCAACGCGGACGACCCGCTGGTGGTGTGGGCGGCGTCCTCCTCCCCCAACGTGGTGTGGGTGGCGGCCGGTCAGGAGTGGAAGGACGACGCCTGGTCGTGCCCCTCCTGCGGCGGTGTGATGCAGCGCCCCGGCGACGACTGGTTCTGCGGCGAGTGCGGTTTCCGCCGCCCGGCTCCCAGTTGGGTCCTCAACGGCGACTACGTCCTCGACCCGCACGGCTCGGCCTGGCCGATCCACCTCCAGCTGCCCGGCCGCGCCAACAAGGCGAACGCGGCGACCTCGGCCGCGGTCGCCGCGGTGTTCGGGGTGCCGCCGCAGGTCGCCCTGGAACGCATGTACCAGGTGCAGGCGGTCGCGGGACGCTACGACGTGGTCACCTTCGCCGGCCGTGAGCTGCGGCTGCTGCTCGCGAAGAACCCGGCGGGCTGGCTCGAAACGTTTTCCCTCATCGACCCGCCGCCCACCCCCGTCGTCCTGTCCGTCAACGCCCGCGGCGCCGACGGCACGGACACCTCCTGGCTGTGGGACGTCGACTACACCCGTCTGGCCGGCCACCCGATCTTCGTGATCGGCGACCGCAAGCTGGACCTCGCGGTGCGTCTGGAGGTCGCGAACCTGGACTTCCGGGTGTGCGAGAGCCTGGAGGAGTGCACGCAGCTGGCGCCGCCCGGCCGGATCGAGCTGATCGCCAACTACACCGCGTTCCAGGACGTACGCCGCGTCGTCGGCAACTGACCCGAGCAAGGAGCAAGCAAGCGACATGGCAGACAACAGCCTGCGCCTCGTGTGGGTCTACCCCGACCTGCTCAGCACCTACGGCGACCAGGGCAACGCCCTGGTCGTGGAGCGCCGGGCGCGCCAGCGCGGCCTGGACGTGCACCGGCTCGACGTCCGCAGCGACCAGCCGATCCCGACCTCCGGTGACATCTACCTCATCGGCGGCGGCGAGGACCGGCCGCAGCGGCTCGCGGCCGAGCGGCTGCGCCGCGACGGCGGCCTGGAGCGCGCCGCGTCCAACGGCGCGATCATCTTCTCGGTCTGCGCCGGGTACCAGATCCTCGGCCACGAGTTCGTCAACGACGTCGGCGAGCGCCAGCAGGGTCTCGGCCTGATCGACGTGATCTCGACGCGCGGCGAGGGCGAGCGCTGTGTCGGCGACGTGCTCGGAGACATCGACGAGCGCCTGGGCCTGCCCCAGCTGACCGGCTTCGAGAACCACCAGGGCATCACCCACCTCGGCCCCACGGCCCGCCCCTTCGCCAGGGTGCGCCTGGGCAAGGGCAACGGCACGGGCGACGGCACCGAGGGCGCGTACAACGACACCGTGTTCGGCACGTACATGCACGGTCCGGTGCTCGCGCGCAATCCGCAGATCGCGGACATGCTCCTGAAGCTGGCCCTCGACGTGAACGCGTTGCCGCCGACCGACGACCGGTGGTACGAGGCGCTGCGCGCGGAGCGCATCGCGTCGGCGACCCAGCCCGTTTAGGACGCGTCCGGCCGCGACCGGCTTCGTACCTTCGTACGACGTCCATCAGTCGGACCTCCGATTCGGCCCCCGTCACCCTGCGCCGGTAGGGTGACGGGGATCCAACCGGACGACGTGGTCCGGTCGTCGGCCCACGTTGCAAAGGTTCTCCGGGCAATGCGAATTGGTGTGCTCACCTCCGGCGGCGACTGCCCCGGCCTGAACGCCGTCATCCGATCCGTCGTGCACCGCGCGGTGGTGGACCACGGCGACGAGGTCATCGGCTTCCACGACGGCTGGAAGGGCCTGCTCGAAGCCGACTACCGCAAGCTCGACCTCGACGCGGTCGGTGGCATCCTGGCCCGCGGCGGCACCATCCTCGGCTCCTCCCGCGTGCAGCCCGCGCATCTGCGCGACGGCGTGGAGCGCGCCCGGGGCCACGTCGCCGAGCTGGGCCTCGACGCGATCATCCCGATCGGCGGCGAGGGCACCCTCAAGGCCGCGACCCTGCTCTCCGACGCGGGTCTCCCCATCGTCGGCGTGCCCAAGACCATCGACAACGACATCGCATCGACCGACGTCACGTTCGGTTTCGACACCGCCGTGGGCGTGGCGACCGAGGCGCTCGACCGTCTGAAGACGACCGCCGAGTCGCACCAGCGCGTCCTGATCGTGGAGGTCATGGGCCGGCACACCGGCTGGATCGCCCTGCACTCCGGCATGGCCGCCGGCGCCCACGCCATCGTCGTCCCCGAGCGTCCCTTCGACATCGACGAGCTGACCGAGCTGGTCGGCCGGCGCTTCTCGGCGGGCAAGAAGTTCGCGATCGTGGTCGTCGCCGAGGGGGCCAAGCCGCGCGAGGGCTCGATGCAGTTCGACGTGGGCGGCACCGACGTCTACGGCCACGAGCGCTTCGCGGGTGTCGCCCGTCAGCTCTCCATCGAGCTGGAGCAGCGCCTGGACAAGGAGGCGCGCCCGGTCATCCTCGGTCACGTCCAGCGCGGCGGCACGCCCACCGCCTACGACCGCGTGCTCGCCACCCGCTTCGGCTGGCACGCCGTGGAGGCCGCGCACCGCGGCGAGTTCGGGATGCTGACCGCGCTGCGCGGCACCGACATCGTCATGGTCCCGCTCGCCGAGGCGACGGCCACCTTGAAGACCGTCCCGGCCGAGCGGTACGCCGAAGCGGAGTGCGTCCTCTAGCCCTCCGCCCCTCCGGTCGCTTCCGGATCGTTTGGTACGCAATGAACCGCCCCCGCCCGCATCACCGGCCGGGGGCGGTTCTAGTCTGGTGCGGGACAACCGGTACGAATCAGGAGTCAGCGGATGGATCACAGCGGGCACGGCATGGACATGAACATGGACCTGCCGCCGTTCACGCTGGCGCGTGGCCTCGCATGGTCGGCGGACTCCTTCTTCCTGATCGGCTGCCTGCTCGGGCTCGCCCTGTATGCGTGGGGCGTGGTCCGGCTCCGGCGGCGCGGTGACAGCTGGCCGGTGAGCCGCATGATCTTCTGGACCGTGGGCGTCCTGACCATCGCGTTCGTCATGTGCACCAAGCTGAACGACTACGGCATGGTCATGTTTAGCGTGCACATGGTGCAGCACATGGTGATCAGCATGCTGTCGCCGATCCTGCTGCTGCTCGGCGCGCCGGTCACCCTGGCCCTTCGCGCGCTGCCGGTAACCGCGACACGCGGCCGCAAAGGCCCGCGCGAACTGCTCCTGATGCTGCTGCACAGCCGGTACATGAAGATCGTCACGCATCCGGCGTTCACCATCCCGCTCTTCATCGCCAGCCTCTACGGGCTCTATTTCACGCCGATCTTCGACTTCCTGATGGAGTCGAAGACGGGGCACATCGCGATGATGGTCCACTTCCTCGCCGTCGGCCTCGTCTTCTTCTGGCCGATCATGGGCGTCGACCCGGGGCCGCACCGGCCGGGCTATGTGATGCGGATGCTGGAGCTGTTCGCGGGGATGCCCTTCCACGCCTTCTTCGGCATCGCCCTGATGATGGCCAGCGAGCCGATGATCAGCACGTACAAGAGCCCGCCGTCCTCGCTGGGCGTCGACGCGCTCACCGACCAGCAGGCGGCCGGCGGCATCGCCTGGGCGTTCAGCGAGATCCCTTCGGTGCTCGTGCTGATCGCGCTCGTCTTCCAGTGGTACGCCACCGAGAAACGACAGGCGCGCCGCACCGACCGGGCCGCCGAGCGCGACGGCGACAAGGAGCTTCACGCCTACAACGCCTATCTGGCCTCGCTGAACTCGCGCGGGCAGTAGCGCCGGGGCCCCTCGCGGGGTGACCATGGCCTTCACGGCACCTGCCGGGAGGAAGGGGACCGCGATGCCCCGTTCGACGAAGTCGATGATGGTGCTCACTCTGGTGATGCTGGTGGTGATCACCGCGTACACGGTGGCGCTCGGCAGCAGCGGCTGGCTGTGGTTCGGCTGGGTGGTGCTCGGGCTGACCGCGATAGGAACGGCCGCGGTGTCGCGCAGCACATAGGCGGCACACGAGCAGGACGTGAGCAGGGCGTGAGCAGGGCGTGACCACGGCACACGGGCCGCTCCGGTTCCCCAGGAGAGCTTCGCGGTGAGGCATCCCCCGGCCATCGCGGTGGCCCAGCCCGGGTGCACGGCGTACGACGTGAGCGCCAACGCACGGCCCGTGCGGAGGCCGTCCGACGGCGCACGCCGGGGTCGTGGTTTTCGCCGAGGTGTCGCTCACGGGGTACGAGCTGGACGCCCCGATCGGGGTGGACGCACATGCGGCCACGGTTCACCGGCCGAGCCCCGTGACCATCGCCCGCCGGCCACGGCCGCGGAGCGACACTCCCGTGATCGGCCCGCGGTGGTTACAGGGGCCGCGGCCTGCGCCTACACTGGCCACCCTTCTGCATGGTGAGGAGCTCGCGGGTGCTCTACTACATCCTCAAGTACGCAGTCCTGGGGCCCCTGTTGAGGGTGTTGTTCCGGCCGCGGCTGGAGGGGCTCGACCATGTTCCCGAGGACGGCGCTGCCATCGTCGCCGGCAACCACCTGTCGTTCTCCGACCATTTCCTGATGCCGGTGATGCTGAAGCGGCGCATCACCTTCCTCGCCAAGCAGGAGTACTTCACGGGGCCCGGTCTCAAGGGGCGGCTCACCGCGGCGTTCTTCCGCGCGGTCGGGCAGATCCCGGTGGACCGGTCGGGCAAGGAGGCGGGGAAGGCGGCGATCCGCGAGGGGCTCGGGGTGCTCGCCAAGGACGAACTGCTCGGCATCTATCCCGAAGGGACGCGCTCGCCCGACGGCAAGCTGTACAAGGGCAAGGTCGGCGTCGCGGTGATGGCCCTCAGGGCCGGGGTTCCGGTGATTCCGTGCGCCATGGTGGGCACCTTCGAGATCCAGCCGCCCGGCCAGACCCTGCCGAAGATCAAGCGGGTGTCGATCCGCTTCGGCGAGCCGCTCGACTTCTCCCGGTACGCGGGGATGGAGGGCGAGAAGGCCGTCCTGCGGGCGGTCACCGACGAAATCATGTACAAGGTCATGGAGTTGTCGGGCCAGGAGTACGTGGACCGGTACGCGGCCGATGTGAAGGCCGAGGCCTCGCGGCGCTTCCGCGGGATCATGGGCTGACGCCCGGAGTTCCCCGGAAGGCTGCGCCCTGGGCGGATCCGCGCAGGGTGAAACGCTCTGGCCCGTGATGATCGCCCGGCCGTAGCGTCGATGCATGAGCAAGGGAACGGCATGCGTCATAGGAGCCACGGGACAGATCGGCCGGGTCGCGGTGCGCGCCCTTGCCGAGGACGGCTGGGAGGTACGCGCCGCGTCACGGGGCGGAGGTGAGGATCCCGCGTGGCCCGATGCGGTCCGCCCCGTGCGACTGGACCGGGAGGACGACGCGGCGCTGGCCGCCGTGGTCGGGGACGGTGTGGACGTACTGGTCGACATGGTGGCGTACGGCAGGGAGCACGCGCGGCAGCTGATCGGGCTCGGCGACCGGGTCGGTTCGGCGGTGGTGATCTCCAGCGGCGCGGTGTACGAGGACGACCAGGGCCGCAGCTTCGACACGATGGCGGGGCCGGCCGGGCCGCCGTGCTATCCGGTGCCGATCCCCGAGTCGCTCGCCACGGTCGCGCCCGGTGACGCCACCTACGGCACCAGGAAGGTGCTCCTTGAGCGGGAGCTGCTCGATTCGGCGCTGCCCTCGACGCTCGTGCGGGCGGGCGCGATCCACGGCGTGCACTGCCGTAGCCCCCGCGAACTGCATTTCGTGAAGCGGGCGTTGGACGGGCGGCCGGTGCGGATCCTGGCGTTCGAGGGGCGCAGCCGCTTCCATCCCGCGCACGCGGCCAACATCGCCGAGCTGATCCGGCTCGCCGCGCTGAAGCCGGGCTCGCGGGTACTCAACGCGGCGGATCCCCAGGCGCCGACGGTCGCGGAGATCGGCGCGGCCGTCGACGAGGTGCTCGGCGTGCGGAGCGAGATCGTGCCGGTGGAGGGGATGCCCGACGACGGCATCGGGCTGACGCCGTGGAGCGGTCCGCATCCGATCGTGTACGACATGTCGGCGGCCGAGCGGGAACTCGGCTACAAGCCGGTGACCGGATATGTGGAGTCGCTGCCGCGCACGGTCGAGTGGATCGCCGGGCAGCTGGAAGGAAGGGACTGGCGGGAGGCCTTCCCCGCAATGACCAAGTACGGCGACCTGTTCGACTACGCGGCCGAGGACGCCTGGCTGGCCGCGCGCGGCTGACCGGGCTCGGCAGGCCGGGCTCGGCAGGCCGGGCCACTGCAGCACGAAGGGCGGCCGGAGAGTTCCGGCCGCCCTGTGCTCAACTGCCTTTTACGGCACGGGAGTCGCGTGCGGGGTGCACGTGAAGTCCGCGTGGTCGGTCTTTCCGGTGAGCAGGTAGTCGTCCACGCGCGAGTTGATGCACGGGTTGACGAGACCGGTCACACCGTGGGAACCGGCGCCCTTCTCGATGACGAGGCGCGAGTTCTTGAAGGCCTTGTGCAGCTCGACGGCGCCCTGGAAGGGAGTGGCGGCGTCATTGGTGGACTGCACGATCAGGACCTGCGGGAGGCCCTTGCCGGTCTTGACCTTGACCGGGTGGTTCTGCTGCTTGGTGGGCCAGGTGGCACACGGCAGGTTCATCCACGCGTTGGACCAGGTCAGGAACGGGTAGTCCTTGTTGAGACGGGTGTTGTCGCGGTCCCACTTGTGCCAGCTGGTGGGCCACTTGGCGTCCGCGCACTCGATGGCCGTGTAGACGGCGTTACCGTTCTCGGATGCGATGTTGCCCGCGATGTCCGTCATGTCGGACGCCGCGGCCGCCACGACCGGCTTGCTGTCACCCGCCGCGTAGGCGCTGAGCGCCTTGGCGACCGGCACCCAGTACGAGTCGTAGTACGGGGCCTTCTGGAAGAACCCGAGCAGTTCGGCCGGGCCGACCTTGCCGTCGAGGGGGCTCTTCTTGGCGTCGGCGCGCAGCTTCAGCCACTGCGCCTCGACCTGGGCCCGGGTGGTGCCGAGGTGGAACTTCGCGTCGTACTTGGCGACCCAGTCCTCCCACTCGTTCCAGCGGGCCTGGAAGGCGACGTCCTGTTCCAGATTGGCCTGGTACCAGATGTTGTCCTGGTCCGGGTTGACCACGCTGTCCACGATCATGCGGCGGACGTGCGACGGGAACAGCGTGCCGTAGACCGCGCCCAGGTAGGTGCCGTAGGAGACGCCCAGGTAGTTGAGCTTCTTCTCACCGAGCGCGGCGCGGATGACGTCCAGGTCACGAGCGGTGTTCGGGGTGGTCATGTACGGCAGCATCCAGCCGCTGCGCTCGGCACAGCCGTCCGCGTACTCGGCGGCGAGCTTGCGCTGGGCGCGCTTGTCGGCCTCGCTGTCGGGGACCGGGTCGGCCTTGGGGCCCTTGGCGTACTCCTGCGGGTCCACGCACGAGATCGGCGTGGAGTGGCCCACGCCGCGCGGGTCGAAGCCCACGAAGTCGTACGCCTTCGAGGTGTTCGTCCAGAGCGGGTTCTTCTTGGTCACGCGGGTCGGGAACTGCATGCCCGAGCCGCCGGGGCCGCCCGGGTTGTAGACGAGGGCACCCTGGCGCTCGGCCTTGGTGCCGGTGTTGCCGATGCGGTCGACGGCGAGCTTGATCTGCTTGCCGCCCGGCCGCGCGTAGTCGAGCGGGACGCTCACGTAGCCGCACTGGACGGGCTTCGCGATCGCCCAGTCGGCGGGGCAGTCGGTCCAGCTGATGCCCTGCTTGGCCGCACGGTCGGCCGCGACCTGTACGCCACGCGCCTCGGACCAACCGTGGTCGCGGTTGTCGGCGTTGGCGACCGGGGCCGCTATCGCGCCCACCATCAGCGTGCCCGCGATCAGTGTGCCGGCCGAGCCGAGCACTGCGGTGCGTCTCAAGTGGTACCTCCCCCTGCTGAAGTGCGCTGTTCAGCTCAGCGCTGCGTTCGGGCCTGTCGGGGGATCCTTTCGTCTGTGAGCACCCTGTGCACAACCCGGCCAGGTGTTTCTTTACCGAACCGATAGCCGGATTGGAGGTTCCGCTGAGCGGTCAGCCGCGAGGGAGCAGGCGCGCGCGCAGGACGTCGTCGAGTACCCGGCGCACCAGCCGGGCGTCCGGGGCCAGGGCCGTGACCAGGAACCCGGGGCCGGCGAGCGGGGTGAGCACCGCGTCCGCGCCGAGCAGCTCGGCCGCGACCGGCAGCTCCATGAACTCCGTCCCCACGACGAGGAGTTGACCGGCGGCCCGGTGCCCGCCGAGGACGGCTCCGCCGTCCCAGCCGCCCGGCGCCGCCGGACCGAAGGCCAACTCCTGATCGAGCAGGGGCCGGCCGGCGCGGTGGACGGTGAGACGCGTGATGAGCGTGCCGGCGGGTTCGCCGTGGCGGCCGAGGACCTGCTCCTCGCGGAACACCAGGCGGGCACCGGGCGCGAGGTCGATCCGGGTCCGCATCCGCAGGTCGCTGCCCCGTGCGCTGATGAGCTGTTCGGGGAGCCAGCGCAGTTCACCGCCGTCGGCCACGGTGAGCCGTACGTCATAGTGGGCGCGCTCGCCGCCGCGGCCGGGCAGGGCGATGGTGGCGGCCGCCGAGTCGACGTCGAGCCGCGCCCCGCTCCGCACCTCGGCCTCCACCGCGATCTGGTCGCCGCCGAGCGGGGCGCTCATGGCACCGACGACGGTGACCCGGTGGTACGGGCCCCGAGCGCGGGTGCGGCGCAGGGCGAGCGGCCCCTCTCCTTCGAGGACGGGCAGCCCTTCGGGGCTGGCGACGATGCGGGCGGTGGCGCGCAGCCCGGCCGCGCCGAGGGTCACGCCTTCCATGCCGCGAGCTTCTCCCCGACCCATTCCGCGACGTCGGCCACGCCGGTCTCGGACCTCAACGACTGGAAGACGACGGGGAGTTCGGCCCGCTGTTCCTTGGCGTCGCGGGCCATGCGGGCGAGGTCGGAGCCGACGTGGGGGGCGAGGTCGGTCTTGTTGACCACGAGCAGGTCGGCGGTGGTCACGCCGGGGCCGCCCTTGCGCGGAATGTCGTCGCCGCCGGCCACGTCGATGACGAAGATCTGGGCGTCGACCAGGCCCTTGGAGAAAGTGGCCGTGAGGTTGTCGCCGCCCGATTCGACGAGGATCAGGTCGAGCGGCCCGACGGCGTCCTCCAGGTCCTCCACGGCTTCGAGGTTGGCGGAGATGTCGTCGCGGATCGCGGTGTGCGGACAGGCGCCGGTCTCCACGGCCTGGATCCGCTCGGGCGGCAGCACGGCGTTGCGCAACAGGAACGCGGCGTCCTCGCGGGTGTAGATGTCGTTGGTGACGACGGCGATGGAGAGCCGGTCGCGCAGCGCACGGCAGAGGGCGGCGACGGTGGCGGTCTTCCCGGACCCGACGGGCCCGCCCAGCCCGACGCGCAACGCTCGCCGCGAACCGTCGGGCCGGTGGGCGTCGGCGCTGATGGCGGCGGGGCCTTCGTGGGAGTGGTCGAGGTGCATGGGGTCTCCAGGAGAGTGCGGTTGGGGTTGGGGTTGCGGTTGGGGTTGGGGGGCCGGAGGGGTGAGGACAACTCCCGCAGTCCTTGCGGCGATTGAGGGCAAGCCGGCTGGGGGCGAAAAGGGCGGCGATCTCCCTCCGTCCCCAGCCCGTCCGGCGGCCGAGGACGAACCCGCCCCGAATGACGGGGCCCGCGGGCCCCCGGCCTCCCCACCCGTCCGGCGCGTGAGGACGAGTGCCTTCGGCACGAAGGGGGTCCGGGGGCGGGAGCTCCGGGGCGCAGGGAGCCACTCCTACGACACTCCTACGACGCGAACAGCCGCACCGGCCAAGCCGCATGCGCCTCGGCCATGACGTCGAGCAGCGGAGCCGACGCGGCGGGCAGCGCGTCGAGGCCCTCCACCACCGCCCGCGCCGCCGCGACGGCCGCCCGCCGGGCCACATCGTCCAGCTCCGGCGCGAGCCGTGCGAGGACGCCCGTCGCGTCGAACGGGTCGAGGCTCAGCAGCCGCACCGCCGCCGTGGCCGGCCCGCTGACCACCTCGTACGCCACGCAGTGCCCCGCGTCCTCGGGCCCGAGCCCCGCCGCACGCGCGGCGAGGCCGAGCACGATCGGCTGGTGCGCGCCGCGCGGCCGCGCCACCGCCAGCGCGTCGAGCTCGCCGCTCGGCCACGTCGTCCGGGCCGCCCGCATCATCTGGCGTCCGAGCTTGCGGGCGGTGGTCCGCAGGGCGGGCGAAGGGGTGCGGGCGTCGGCGGCCTCGTCCAGGGCGAGCGGGTCGAGGCCGGCCGCGGCGGCCGCGGCGAGCCCGGCGGAGGTGAGACCGACCGTGTGCAGCCGGCCCCGGCAGAATTCCGCCAGGTCGGCGGGGGTGCGGATGCGTCCCGCTTTGACGGCCGCTTCGGCGCCACCGGAGTGGGCGTGGCCACCGGCGGGAAAGCGGCCGTCGGCGAGGACGAGCAGGGCAGCGCGACTCATGTGTTGACCGCCCGTCAGAAGAGGAAGTACCGCTGGGCCATGGGCAGTTCGGCGGCCGGCGCGGGTTCCACCACGTCCCCGTCGATGGTCACGGTGAACGTGTCCGGATCGACCGTGACGTCGGGCAGCGCGTCGTTCTCGCGCATGTCCGCCTTGCCGACCCGCCGAGTGTTCTTGATCGCCACGAACTCCTTGCCAAGACCGAGCCGTTCGGGAAGGCCGTCCTCGAGCGCCGCCGAGGAGACGAAGTTGAGCGAGTTCGCCGCGGGCGCCCTGCCGTACGCGCCGAACATGGGCCGGGGCAGGATCGGCTGCGGGGTGGGGATCGAGGCGTTGGCGTCGCCCATCTGCGCGTACGCGATCTGGCCGCCCTTGATCACCAGCTGCGGCTTCACGCCGAAGAAGGCGGGCTCCCACAGGACCAGGTCGGCGAGCTTGCCGCTCTCGACGGAGCCGATCTCGTGGTCCAGGCCCTGCGCGACGGCCGGGTTGATCGTGTACTTGGCGACATAGCGGCGCACCCGGTGGTTGTCGGCCCGGCCGTCACCCGCGAGCGCGCCGCGCCGCACCTTCATGACGTGAGCGGTCTGCCAGGTGCGCAGTACGACCTCGCCGATCCGGCCCATCGCCTGGGAGTCGGAGGAAATGATGGAGATGGCGCCCAGATCGTGCAGGAAGTCCTCGGCCGCGATGGTGGAGGGCCGGATGCGGGACTCGGCGAACGCCAGGTCCTCCGGCACCGCCGGGTTGAGGTGATGACAGACCATCAGCATGTCGAGGTGTTCCTCGATGGTGTTGACGGTGTGCGGCCGGGTCGGGTTGGTGGAGCTGGGCAGCACGTTGGGCTGCGAGACCACGGTGATGATGTCGGGCGCGTGTCCGCCTCCCGCGCCCTCGGTGTGGTAGGCGTGGATCGAGCGGCCCGCGATGGCCGCGAGGGTGTCGCCGACGAATCCCGCTTCGTTCAACGTGTCCGTGTGGATGGCGAGTTGGGCGCCGGTCTCCTCACAGACGCCCAGACAGGCGTCGATGACGGCGGGCGTCGCCCCCCAGTCCTCGTGAATCTTGAACCCCAGCGCGCCGCCGCGCAGTTGGGAGTGCATGGCCTCCCGGGACATCGTGTTGCCCTTGCCGAGCAGGCCGATGTTGACGGGCGCGTTCTCCAGGGCGGCGAACATCCGGGCCAGATGCCAGGGGCCGGGCGTGATGGTGGTGGCCTTGGAGCCCTCGGCGGGTCCGGTGCCTCCGCCGACCAGAGTGGTGATGCCCGACGAGAGCGCCTGGTCGATGAGGGTGGGCGAGATGAAGTGGACGTGGGTGTCGACGGCTCCCGCTGTGATGATCTTCCCGTTGCCCGCGATGATCTCGGTCTCGGGGCCGATGACGAGGTCGGGGTGGACGCCGTCCATGGTGTCGGGGTTCCCGGCCTTGCCGATGCCGGTGATCCGGCCGTCACGGATGCCGATGTCGGCCTTGACGATGCCCCAGTGGTCGACGATCACGGCGCCGGTGACAACGGTGTCGGGAGCGCCTTCGGCGCGGGTGGTCCGCGCTTGCCCCATGGACTCGCGGATCACCTTGCCGCCGCCGAACACCGCCTCGTCGCCCGACCGTCCGGGCCCGCCCGAGCGGTCCTCCTCGATCTCGACGAGCAGGTCGGTGTCGGCGAGCCGGATCCGGTCGCCGGCGGTGGGGCCGAACAGGTCGGCGTATACGGCTCGGTCGAGGTCAGTCATCAAGGGCGCCTTCGGTCTCTGCGCGCAGGCCCGGCACGATGCGCCGGCCGGCCAGCGGGACTAGTTCCACATCGACGGGGATGCCGGGCTCGAAGCGGACGGCGGTACCCGCAGCGATGTGAAGTCGCTTGCCCCGGGCAACCGTACGGTCGAAGTCGAGTCCGGGATTCGCCTCGGCGAAGTGGTAATGGGAGCCGACCTGGACGGGCCGGTCGGCGGCGTTCACGACGGTCAGCCGGACGGTCTCACGGCCCTCGTTGAGGGCGATGGGCGTGTCGGCGAAGAGGATCTCTCCGGGAATCACGGCGCTCCTCCCCCTCAGACGATCGGCTCGTGGACGGTGACGAGCTTGGTGCCGTCGGGGAAGGTCGCCTCGACCTGAACGTCGTGGATCATCTCCGGGATGCCCGGCATCACATCGTCGCGGGAGAGCAACTTCCGTCCGGATGCCATGAGTTCGGCGACCGTGCGGCCGTCGCGGGCCCCTTCGAGGATGTGCGAGGTGATGAGGGCGACGGACTCGGGGTGGTTCAGTTTCACCCCGCGGGCTCTGCGCTTTTCTGCCACATCGGCGGCTACATGGATGAGCAGACGTTCCTGCTCGTGCGGCGTCAGTTGCACGCTTCCCACCTCACAGTCGTGCCTTCCGTCCACGGACAGCCGTGTACGGACTCAGCGGGCGTCGAGGCGGAGGCCGGTCGGACGGGGTCGCTTCCACTCGGACGCAGCGGAACCGTATCCGACTGCAACAACTTGTTGAACGGCATCTCCCGGCCCCTTGGCCAGGCATTGCACGTTAGAGCGGAAGTTTTTCCAGCGCGTTAACTGACGCTTTGCGAACGCGTGATCATCGAAGCGGAATCATGCGCCCCGCCGACCGGTGCAGAGGGCATCTTTCCGGCGGCGCGGCGAGCGCACATTCCGGTCGGCCGGTCAGTCCCCGGCGTGCGGGCCGCGGTGTTCGGCGGCGATCCCGAAGCGACGGGGCTCGCCGGAGGCGGCCGGCGTCAGGGGGTGCACGGAAGAGAGCGAGCTCGCCACCTGCTGCTCCTCCTGCTCCCGGTCGGCCTCCAGCTTCTCCAGATCGGCGGCCGACACCAGCGCGACGAGCGGCTTGCCGTGACGCGTCACCACGACCCGCTCCCCGCCGTACACCACGCGGTTGATCAGCTCCGCGAGCTCTGCGCGGGCTTGCGTCACCGGAATCTCGTAGGCCATGCACCCAGCTTAGACTCCGGCTCCCCCACGCCACCGTGCTCCGCGAGCGGCGAGGGAACCGCAGGTCAGAGGCGCGCGGGGAGCTCTCGCCGCCCTCCGTCCCTGCGCGGTGGGAGAAGTCCAGGAGGTTCACCGAAACGGATGACCGACCCCGCACGGGAGGAAGTGTGCGACATGCCGCGGGTTCTCCCGAGCCCCGGTGAGTGCCTGGCGCCGCGGCCAGGGGCTTCTTCTTCCCTCAAGTGCTCTGCCGACGTGCGACGTACCTGTCGGAACTTGCGGCTCCCCGTCCGACCTCTCCTACCTGCGATATCTCGTCCTTCAGCGCGAAACAGGGCAGCGAGTGCACGACTTCCTCACCTCGTGCGTCTCCGGCCCCCGATCCGATGTCGTCGAAGCCGCCACTAGCTCCCTGGCCTGGAACTACGGCACCTGCCGACCGCTGCAACCGGCCCCGCGCCCCTGGTTCTGCATGAGAACGATCTCGATCAGGGCATGAGTGCGCTGACGGGGTTCTCGTAGGTGCCGACAGGATGCTGAGCCCGCTTGAGCGTTGCCAAGCCCCTGGATCAGGCCGGCCGGTCGGAGGCGTACCGGGCGAGCGTGGTCTCCACCGCCTGCTCGACGGCGTAGTGGATGTCAGAGGCTGAGGGGTCCCAGTCGGTCAGCAGCATGCGGGGCCACAGGACGTAGTTGGCGATCATCCCGAGGAACTGGTTGGCGGCGCTCTCGGCGTCCGGGACGTCGGCGTTGCCGGCCTCGTGCTCCGACTCCAGGTAGTGCTGGACCGAGATGAAGTAGGGCAGCTTGCCGAGCCGGAACTGCATCTGACCCAGTTCGGGGAAGCGGGGCAGCTCGGCAATGACGATGCGAAACAGGGCCGTCATGCCGGGTCGGCCGATCAGGTCGGCGTAGCGGTGACCGATGGAGGTCAGGCCGCGACGCAGGTCTCCGGCCTGAGGCCGCGCGACAGTGTCCGCGGTGTCACGCTGCCAGGACTCGGTGACGATGGCCTCGAAGAGGGCTGCCTTGGTGGGGAACTGCTTGAACAGGGTGGACTTCGAGACGGCCGCCCCTTCGGCGATACGGACGAGGGAGGTCCCGTCGTAGCCGCGGTCCAGGAAGAGGTCCGTGGCTGCGGAGATGATCGCCTCTCGCTTCTGCTGGGCGAGACGGCGGTGGTGTGCGGAGAGCTCTGCTGCCATGCGTGCAGTATGCCCCAGACCCGAGGCGAGTCACTTGACTCGCCTCTTTGGTGTGTCTACGCTGCGATGGAAAGGCGAGTCGACCGACTCGCCTCTTATGGCGGTGCCCGATGTCTCTCTGGTGCCGCGCGATGAGGGAGCAGCTGATGACAGCCGACAGGATCGCTTTGGTGACCGGGGCAAACCGTGGGCTGGGCCGCAGCACAGCCGTCGCCCTGGCGGCGCGCGGGGTGCGGGTCGTGGTCACTCACCGCGGGGATGTGGCCGGGGCCGAGGAGACCGCGCGGCGCGTGCACGCCGCGGGTGGGACTGCCGCTGTCATGCGTCTCGACATCAGCGACATCTCCTCTTTCGGAGCCCTCACTTCCGAGCTGAGCGCACTGCTTGAGCGATGGGGGGCCTCGCGGCTCGACATCGTGGTCAACAACGCGGGGGTGGGGGTGTTCGGGGCGCTGGAGGCTGTCACGGCCGACGACTTCGACACGGTGTTCGGCACGAACGTGCGGGGCACGTTCTTCCTCATCCAGTCGCTTGTGCCGCTGCTGGCGCAGGGTGCCCGGGTCATCAACGTCTCGTCGTCGTTGACTCGCCACACCAGTCCCGCGACGTCGGTCTACTCCGCTTCGAAGGCCGCCGTCGAGGCTCTGAGCCGCACTCTGGCCGCAGAGCTTGGCCCCCGAGGTATCCGGGTCAACTCCATTGCCCCGGGCCCGACCGCCACCGACTTCAACGGCGGTGCCATGCGGGATGACGTCGGTATGCGCCAGGGTCTGGCCGGGCAGACCGCGCTCGGCCGCGTCGGCGAACCCGAGGAGATCGGCGACGCCATCGCAGCGCTGGCGTCGGAGGACCTGCGCTGGATGACGGCCCAGCGTGTCGAGGTCTCCGGCGGCGTCCTCCTCTGAGCGACCGCGAGCCCGTCCCGGGCCGCGCCGGATTCATTCCGCGCCGGTGCCGTCCTCGTCAGACCGCTCCGGCTCGGGCCTCGTCGGCTCCTCGGCGAACGTTCCGAACGCCTCCGCCTGCTCTTCGGTCAGAAATTCCACCGGCACGAGCCGGACCGTAGCCGGCCCCGGACCGGGCCCGGAGGCCTCTCACCGAACCCCAGCGGCGAAGTGGATCACCGTGCTGGACGGCCATGATCGTCCTCGACGACAACCGCTGTGCCGATGCCCCAAGCGCCGGTTCAGCCGACCTCGGCCAGCACGTGACCCGGCATCTCGGTGCCGGCGTCGGCGGTGCGTTCGCCGTCCGGGCCCCATGCGCCGGCGGCGCCGCAGCCCACGCCGTCCTCGTTGTCGCCGAGGACGTTGCCGAGCACCACGTGGAGACCGAACTCCCGGGCCCGCACCGGATAGACCTTCTCGAACGAGTCGTTGTCGGCGGAGAGCACCGAGCTCGCCAGATAGACCGTGCAGCCGTCTGCGGCGGCCCGCTCGGCGAGCTCCGGGAAGCGGTTGTCGTAGCACGTGGCCAGCGCGAACCGGGTGCCCTCCAGCTCGAAGCGGCCGTCCCGGCCGCCCGCCGCGAAGACCTCCCGCTCGATGCCGTACAGGTGCTGCTTGTCGTACCGGGCGAGGAGGCCGCCGTCCGGACCGATGACGAGCGAGGTGACCGCGGGCCGGCCCTCCGCCGTGCGCACGGGACCGTTGACGACCGCCGCCGCCGAGACGGCGCGGCATGCCTCCCGTACGGGTTCGAGGCGGGCGTCGTCCTCGGTGAGGACGAGGCCGGGGGTGTCTCGGATCAGCGTCGGCTCGTAGCCGGTCACGGCGAGCTCGGCGAGGACGACCGCGCGGGCGCCGTCGGCCCCGGCGGCCCGGATCAGCCCGGCGATGGTACGGACGTTGGCATCGATGTCCCCCGCGACCGGGGCGAACTGGGCGGCTGCGACGATCATGGCCTGCATCTTCGCCGCCGACCGGGCCGCAGGAAACCCCGGGCCCCCGCGGCACGGGAACCGGCTGGAGATCACGGAAAGTCACCAGCGCGCTCAGCAGCATCGAAAACTCGCGACAGTTGACTACGCGAGCCCACCAGTAACGGGGCAGAAGAAGGCCACGGCCACCGTGTCGACGCGTGAGGGCCACGGTCCGCGGGTCCACGTCACGACGACGCGCTCCGCCTGCTCGCCCGCTCCACCCGCCCGCTCCCCCGGCTCCGCCCGCTCCCCCGGCTCCGCCCGCTCCGCCCGCTCGCCCACAGCGAAACCCGCTCCGGCGGCTTGCTTCTGGCGCCGGACAGGCAGAGGCTCAGGACATCGCTCTGTACGTCCTGTACGTTTTTTAGGGAGGGCCCTCGGGCCCGGTCGAGGAGAGGTACGCGTCATGAACCACCGTCCTGCCGCCCGCCATGTGCTGCCCGAGTTCCAGGAGCGGACCGCCGTCGGCATCCGCACGCTCGATCCCTACTCCAAGCTCTTCGAGGAGCGGATCGTCTTTCTCGGCACGCCGGTCGACGACGCCTCGGCCAACGATGTGATGGCCCAGCTCATGCACTTGGAGTACACCGATCCCGACCGGGACATCTCCCTCTACATCAACTCCCCCGGCGGCTCGCTCACCGCGATGACCGCGATCCACGACGCGATGCGGTTCATCACCTGCGACGTACAGACGTTCTGCCTGGGCCAGGTGAGCGCCGTGGCCGCGGTGCTGCTCGCGGCCGGCACGCCGGGCAAGCGCATGGTGCAGCCGGCCTCCCGGGTGCTGCTGCGTCAGCCCGCCCTGGAGGAGCCGGTGCGCGGTCAGCCCTCCGACCTGGAGATCCAGGCGGCCGAAGTACTGCGCGGCCGCGCCCTCCTGACCGGACTCCTGGCCGACTACACCGGGCGGAGCGCCGAGCGGGTGGCCGCCGACATCGAGCGCGACCTGGTGCTCGACGCGGAGGCGTCCGTGGCGTACGGACTCGCCGACCACGTACTCGTCAGCCGCAAGACGTCGTCGCACGGGAGGTGAATCACGGTGCTGCCGCCCGAACTTCCGCCGCTGCCCGCGCTGACGCGCGCCGAGGCCGCGTTCATCGACTCCTATCTCGAAGTGGTCGATCTGCTCGGCCGCATCAACCCGGCCCACGGCCACGACACCTACGGTGCACTGCGTGCGGCACAGGCACTGGTGGGCCGGGCGGCCGCACTGAGGGAGGCCCTCACCACGATGCATCTGCGCGGGGAGGCACGGGTGGACGCCGGCACGCTGACGCGGGCGCTGCGCGTGCTGGACGGCGAGCGCCGCGCGGGCCGGGTCGGCGTGCCGCCGAGGAGAGCGGGTTAGAGGGCACCGAATGGAGCAAAGGGGGTCCGACGCGCTCAAGGGGCCGGCGAAACGGACCAGAAGGAGTACCCCCGATCGGCCCACGCGTGGCTCCTTTCATCGGCCCTTATGAGGTGCTTATTGCGTCCGCCAACGATGCGGAATCGATCCTTCCGTTGCTGGTACGAGGCTCGTCAGCCCCTTTCGGAGGGGTGTCGAAGCACCCTTGTCCACCCAAACGGTTCATCCGTGAGCAGCCTCACACAAAGCCGTTTCGGGTCGGAAATACGACAGTCGGTGCGTGAAGATCCCTGAGACGACAAGCCCCCGCCACCTCGGCGGGGCGGTCCGGGCGGACGCCGAGTCCTGCCGCCGTTCCGGACGACTGGTCGACAGGAGTGGACCGGCAGGAGTGGAGGACCCGAGTACTTCGGGAGGGCCGAGGGTCGGCCCTCCCTCGGGGTGAAGCCGTTCACGCGGCCGGGCGTCTTCGCCAGTCCGAACCCGACAGGTCATCCTTCGCAGGCGGTTTGACGAAGGGTTGCGCATGACCGCGCAGACATACGTTCCGTCCCTGGCCGTCCGTCTCGGTGCCGTCTGTGCCCTCACCCTCGCCGTGAGCGCGACGACGCTGGCACCGGGCACCGCGCCCGAGGCGAGCGCCGCCGCGGTGGCCGCAAGGGCGCTTCACGTGGCGGCGTCGAAGAAGGGCGCGCCCTACCAGTACGGGGCGTCGGGCCCGTCCCGCTTCGACTGTTCGGGGCTCACGCTCTACTCGTTCAAGCAGGCGGGCCGCAGGCTGCCCCGCTCGGCGCAGCAGCAGTACAACAGCTCCCGGCACGTCTCGGCCTCCTCGCGCAAGGCCGGCGACCTGGTGTTCTTCCACTCCGGGGGCAGCGTGTACCACGTGGGCATCTACGCCGGGGAGGGCCGGATCTGGCACTCCCCCAAGTCCGGCACCGTCGTGCGCCTGGAGCGGATCTGGAGCCACAGCGTCTGGTACGGGCGCGTGGGCTGACCTCCCCCGCGCGCCGGTGTCCGGCGGTGCGGGGCGTCCGGCGGTCCGGGCTAACCGCTCCGCACCGCGGCCGTCTCCGTGTGCCACGGCAGCGCGATCCAGACCGTCTTGCCGCCGTCCGCCGTGGGCGTGACCGACAGCTTGCCGCCGGACTCGGCCGCGAGCCAGCGAATGATGACCATGCCCCGCCCGTTGTCCTGCTGGACGGCGGCGGGCAATCGTTTCGGCCAGCGCGGATGGCTGTCGGTGACACCGATCCTGAGCACCTCCTCGCGTTCGAGGCGGAGCTCCACCGTGAAGGTGGGTGACTGTCCGAGGGTGTGCTGCACGGCGTTGGTGGCGAGCTCCGAGACGATGAGGCGCACCGTGTCGACGGCTTCGGCTTCGGGCGGCAGGCCCCAATCGGCGAGGATCGTGGCGACATGGCGCCGCGCGGCGGAGACCGATGCGGGATCGCTCGGCAGCGTGACGGTTGCTTCGAGATGGTCTGCCATGGCGACGCTGTCCCTTTCCCACCCGGGCCGGCTCGAGGTCTCGTAGCGGATGAGCGCTCGCGGAGACGATGTCGGCCTCGGACTGTGCTTCGCGCCAGAGTGCCACTCATCGTGCCGGTCTTGGGTGCGATCCACCAAGATATGCATATATCTGTCGCTCAAAGCGGTGAACTCTGCGACGACAGAACGCATTTGGGCCCACACTTACCCCTCGCCGGAAGCGCCGGAAGCGAAGGAGGCGACCATGGGGCACGGGCCGGCGGTGCGCAGACGCAAGCTCGGCGAGGAGCTGCGCCGGTTGCGCGACCGGATGGGGCTCACGAGCGGGGAGGCCGCCCAACTCGTCGGCTGGCACCAGTCAAAGGTGAGCCGGATCGAAACCGGGCGCAGCGGCGTGAAGCCCGGCGACGTGGCTCGGCTGCTCGACGCCTATGGGGTCCACGACCCTCAACTTCGCGCCTTGTTGGGCGCGTTGACCGATGCGGCGGGAGGCAGCGGGGTGGACTGGGCGCATGCCTACCGCGGGCTGCTGCCGCCGCAGTACCGCGACTTCATCAGCCTTGAGTCGCAGGCGCGTTCGGCCCGCACCCTGGAGACCTCGGTGGTGCCCGGCCTGCTCCAGACTCCCGCGTACGCGCGGGCGGTGACGCGGGCAGCGCTCGAGGGCCTTGCGCCCGCGAAGGTGGACGCGCTGGTGGAGGTGCGGATCGCCCGCCAGGAAGTGCTGCGCGCCGACCCGCCGCTGGCGCTCAGCGCGGTCGTCGACGAGGCAGTGGTGCGTCGCCGGGTGGGCGGGCCGCGAGCCATGCGCGAACAGTTGCGGCACCTCCTCGACATCGCCGCGCTGCCGCACGTCCGGCTACAGGTCATCCCCTTCCGCCATGGCGCCTATAGAGGACTGACCGGTCCCTTCCTTATCTTTTCGTTTCCGGCCATTTCCGATCTGGATGTGGTGGTTATCGACCACTTGACGAGTAGCCTCTACCTCGAACGGAGAGAAGACCTCGAGGCGTACAGTGCCGCGTTCCAGACCGTCCAGGCACACGCGCTTTCCTCCGAGGAGTCGTTGGATCTCATCGCCAGGGCAGCCCGGGAGGAACCGGGCTAGTTCGTGGCGGGTGGGGAGGCGAGATGTCCACACACCCTGCGCACGTTCCTTCCAGTACATCCCTCACCCATGCCTCGTGGCGGCGCAGCAGCCGTAGCGTGGGCATGAACAACTGTGTCGAGACGGCCCGGCTCAAGGGCGAGCTGCTTGCCGTGCGCGACTCCCAACGGATCGACGGGCCCGCGCTGCTCTTCGGCGACCCGGCCTGGCAACGCTTCATCTCGCTGGTGTCCGCGGCCAGTTGACGGTACGCCACACAGCGGTACGCCACGCAGTGGGTACGCCACACAGCGGGCACGGCACACAGCGGGTACGTCAGACGGTGGGCGCGGTCCTCAGGATCGCGCCCACCGCCCTGTCGATCTGCTGGTGCGTCAGGTCGGCACGCGCCGTGAGCCGGATCCGCGAGATGCCGTCCGGCACCGACGGCGGGCGGAAGCAACCGACGACCAGGCCGGCCGCCCGGCAGTCGGCCGCCCAGGTCACGGCCGCCTCCGGAGAGGGGGCCCGCACGGAGACCACCGCGGCATCGGGGCGCACCGCGGCGTGCCCCGCCGCGATGAGCCTGCCGTGCAGCTCGACGGCGACGGCTCGGGCGCGGGCCGCGCGCTCCGGCTCCGCGCGCAGCAGACGCAGCGCGGCGAGTGCGCCGCCGGCCGCCGCGGGCGCGAGCCCGGTGTCGAAGATGAAGGTGCGCGCCGCGTTCACCAGGTGCCGGATGACCCGGGCCGGCCCGAGGACCGCACCGCCCTGGCTGCCGAGGGACTTCGACAGGGTGACCGTGGCGACGACGTCGTCCGCGCCCGCCAGCCCCGCCGCGTGCGGCGCGCCGCGCCCGCCCGCGCCCAGCACCCCGAGCCCATGCGCGTCGTCCACGACGAGGGCTGCCCCGAACTCCCGGCATTTTTCGGCCAGTTGGGGCAACGGTGCGGCGTCGCCGTCCACCGAGAACACCGAGTCCGACACCACGAGCGCGGGGCCCTCGTGGGCGTCGAGCGCCTTGCGGACGGCGTCGGGGTCGGCGTGCGGCACGACCTCGGTACGGGCACGGGCGAGCCGGCAGCCGTCGACGATGGAGGCGTGGTTGGCGGCGTCGGAGACGATCAGGGAGCCGTGCGGGCCGAGCGCGGTCAGGGCCGCCAGGTTCGCCGCGTACCCGGAGGAGAGGACGAGGGCGGACTCGAAGCCGCAGAAGTCGGCGAGTTCGCGCTCCAGTTCCGCGTGCAGCGCGGTGGTGCCCGTCACCAGGCGGGACCCGGTCGCGCCGGCGCCCCAGCGGTGCGCCGCATCGGCCGCGCCGGCCGTGACCACCGGGTGCCGGGTGAGCCCGAGGTAGTCGTTGCTCGCCAGGTCGAGCAGGTCCTGGTGCACGTCGCGCGGCCGGAGCGTGCGGACCAGACCGGCGCGCTCGCGGCGCTCCGATTCGCTGTCGATCCAGTCGAACGGCGCTCGCAACATGGTGGAGTCCCTTTTTGTAGGCTGCCGACAGACCCTAGCCGGTGCCATGACTGGTCATGGTGTGGCGATACACACACCTCAAACGGGCTGTGTTGTGGGATCCCTACCTTGGCCAGGGGCGGTGCCGTGCGCGAAGATCGGCGCCATGGACCTGCTGAACACGCTGGTGGACAAGGGGTTGCGGCGCGAACTGCCGACCCGCGAAGAGGCACTCGCCGTACTGGCGACCTCCGACGACGAACTGCTCGATGTGGTGGCCGCGGCCGGCAAGGTGCGCCGCCAGTGGTTCGGCCGCCGGGTGAAGCTGAACTATCTGGTCAACCTGAAGTCGGGCCTGTGTCCCGAGGACTGTTCGTACTGCTCCCAGCGGCTCGGCTCCAAGGCCGACATCCTGAAGTACACCTGGCTGAAGCCCGACGAGGCGTCCAAGGCGGCGGCCGCGGGCGTGGCGGGCGGCGCGAAGCGGGTCTGTCTGGTGGCCAGCGGCCGCGGCCCCACGGACCGCGACATCGCCCGCGTCTCCGAGACCATCGAGACGATCAAGGAGCAGAACGAGGGCGTCGAGGTCTGCGCCTGCCTCGGGCTGCTCTCCGACGGCCAGGCCGAGCGGCTGCGCGCGGCCGGCGCGGACGCGTACAACCACAACCTCAACACGTCCGAGGCGACGTACGGGGACATCACCTCCACGCACACCTACCAGGACCGTGTGGACACCGTGACCAAGGCGCACGGCGCGGGGCTCTCGGCCTGCTCGGGTCTGATCGCGGGCATGGGCGAGTCCGACGAGGACCTGGTGGACGTGGTCTTCTCGCTGCGCGAGCTCGACCCGGACTCGGTGCCGGTGAACTTCCTCATCCCCTTCGAGGGCACCCCGCTCGGCAAGGAGTGGAACCTCACGCCGCAGCGCTGCCTGCGCATCCTGGCCATGACGCGGTTCGTGTGCCCGGACGTCGAGGTGCGGCTCGCGGGCGGGCGCGAGGTGCATCTGCGCTCGATGCAGCCGCTCGCGCTGCACCTGGTCAACTCGATCTTCCTGGGCGACTACCTGACCAGTGAGGGCCAGGCGGGGCAGACCGACCTCGACATGATCGCGGACGCCGGGTTCGAGGTGGAGGGCGCGGGCACCACCACGCTTCCCCGTCACCGCGCCGACGCGCTCGCCGCCTCGGGCTGTGGCACGGAGGCCTCCGGCGCGGGGTGCGGCACGTCCCCCGCCGGCTGCGGCTCCCACGAGGACGGCGCGTGCGGCTCCCACGAGGGCGGCGGCTGCGGCCCCTGTGGCGGCCACGGCGCGTCCGCGGCGCCCGAGCCGGCTCCGGCCGACCAGGCGCGCACGGATCTGGTGGCCGTGCGCCGCCGCGGCGCGGGGACGGATCTCGCGCCCAATGCCTGAGCACTCCCCCGCACAGCTGCTCGACCTCGACCGCCGGCACGTCTGGCATCCCTACGGTCCGATGCCGGGCCGTCAGGAGCAGCTCCTGGTGGAATCGGCGTCTGGCGTACGGCTCAAGCTCGCCGAACCGGCGTACGGGCAGCGCGAGTTGATCGACGGCATGGCGTCCTGGTGGTCGGCCGTGCACGGCTACAACCACCCGGTGCTCAACGAGGCGGTGCGCGGCCAGCTGGACCGGATGAGCCACGTCATGTTCGGCGGGCTCACGCATGAGCCCGCCGTCCGGCTCGCCGCCCGGCTCGTCGAGATCACCCCCGGGCCGCTCCAGCACGTCTTCCTCAGCGACTCGGGGTCGGTCTCCGTCGAGGTCGCCGTGAAGATGTGCCTGCAGTACTGGCGCTCGGTCGGGCGGCCGCGCAAGCAGCGCCTGTTCACCTGGCGCGGCGGCTACCACGGCGACACCTGGCAGCCGATGTCGGTGTGCGACCCCGAGGGCGGGATGCACGAGCTGTGGCAGGGCGCACTGCCCAAGCAGGTGTTCGTGGACGCCCCTCCGGCCGGCTTCGATCAGGCGTACGCGCGGGAGCTGCGCGAGGCGATCGCGCGCCATGCCGACGAGGTGGCCGCGGTGATCGTGGAACCGGTGGTGCAGGGCGCCGGCGGCATGCGCTTTCACCCGCCGGAGTACCTGCGGGTACTGCGCGAGGCCTGCGACGAGCACGGCGTGCTGCTCGTGTTCGACGAGATCGCCTCCGGCTTCGGCCGCACGGGTGCGCTGTTCGCGGCGGACCATGCGGGCGTCTCACCGGACGTGATGTGCGTCGGCAAGGCACTGACCGGCGGCTATCTGTCGATGGCGGCGACGCTGTGCACGAGCCGGGTGGCCGACGGCATCTCGTCCGGGGAGGTCCCGGTGCTCGCCCACGGCCCGACGTTCATGGGCAATCCGCTGGCGGCGGCGGTGGCGCTCGCCTCGATCGACCTGCTGCTCGGCCAGGACTGGCGGGGCGAGGTCGAGCGGATCGAGGCCGGTCTGCTCGACGGCCTCGGCGCGGCCCGCTCCATCGAGGGCGTGCGCGATGTGCGGGTGCTCGGCGCCATCGGCGTGGTCCAGCTGGATCACGACGTGGACATGAAGGCGGCGACCGCCGCGGCCGTGCGCGAGGGCGTGTGGCTGCGGCCGTTCCGGGACCTGATCTACACGATGCCGCCCTATGTGACGGACGACGACGATCTGGCGCGTATCTGCCGTGCGGTGTGCGCGGCGGCGCGGGAGGGCTGAGATGACGATTCTGGTCGTGAGCGGTACGGGGACCGAGATCGGCAAGACCATCACCACGGCGGCGATCGCCGCCCTGGCGCTCGCCGGCGGCCGTTCGGTGGCGGTGCTCAAACCCGCCCAGACGGGGGTCGCGCCGGGCGAGCCGGGTGACGTGGCCGAGGTGAGGCGGCTCGCGGGTGACGCGGTGACCGGGGCCGAACTGGCCCGGTTCCCGGAGCCGTTGGCGCCGGGCACCGCGGCGCGTCGGGCGGGCATGACCCCCGTCGGTCCCGAGGAGGTCGCCGAGGCGGCGGCGAAGCTGGCCACCGGGCACGACCTGGTTCTGGTCGAGGGCGCGGGCGGTCTCCTGGTCCGCTTCGACGAGGAGGGCGGCACCCTCGCGGACGCCGCCCGGATCCTCGGCGCGCCCGTCGTGGTGGTGACGCCCGCCGGACTGGGCACACTCAACTCGACGGCCCTGACCGGCGAGGCCCTGCGGGCCCGGGGCATCGAGTTCGCCGGGGTCGTCGTGGGCAGCTGGCCCGCAGAGCCCGATCTGGCCTCTCGCTGCAACCTGGTGGACCTGCCCCAATCGGCCGGTGCACCCTTGCTCGGCACCGTACCCGAGGGCGCCGGACGGCTGGCGCCCACCGACTTCCGTACCCGGGCGGCCCGTTGGCTCGCCCCCGCGCTCGGCGGCGTTTGGAGTAGCTGATGGCTGTGTTACGGGCCCGCCTCGGGCAGCTCGTCGTGGACTGCGCCGACCCGGGGCGGCTCGCGCGGTTCTGGGCGGCGCTGCTCGGCGGGCGCCCGGTGGTCCGCGACTCGTCGTGGGCCCATGTCGACCCGCCGGGCACGCCACGTCTCGCGTTCCAGAAGGTGCCCGGGACGAAGGCGGCCAAGAACCGGCTGCATCTCGACATCGCGGTCGAGGACGTGGGCCGGGCGCGGGCCGCGGCCGTGCGGCGCGGGGCGCACCCGGTGGGTGCGACGGTGACCGACGCGCAGGGCACCTTCCAGGTGATGCGCGATCCGGAGGACAACGAGTTCTGCTTCGTGGAGTCCGCCGACGGGTGAGCGGGCCTGGCACGGGGACAATGCGAGTAGGGGTGTACCCCGGCTTGTCCGCAGGCTCAGGAGGTCCGTCATGGCGCCGCGCACCACGATCGCACCGGATGCCGTGCACCATCCGGTGTTCGCCCGCTTCTACGCCCGCTACAGCGAGGCGGTCGACCTGAAGGCCGGGATCGCCCGGCACCGCGCCGAGCTCCTCGACGGCCTGTCGGGGCGCGTCATCGAGATCGGCGCCGGGAACGGGCTCAACTTCGCGCACTATCCGGCGGCCGTGTCCGAGGTGGTGGCGCTGGAACCGGAGCGCACGCTGAGGCAGTTGGCGGTCCGGGCGGCACTCATGGCCGAGGTCCCGGTGGACGTGGTGCCGGGCGCGGCGGAGGCGCTGCCGGTCAAGAGCGAGGCCTTCGACGCGGCGGTCGCCTCGTTGGTGCTGTGTTCGGTACGCGATCTGCCCCGCGCGCTCGGCGAGATCCGCCGCGTGCTGCGTCCGGGCGGTGAGCTGCGCTTCTTCGAGCACGGCAGGGCCGAGGGCCGGGTGCTCGCGACCGTGCAGCGCGGCTTGGACCGCACGGTGTGGCCGATGCTGTTCGGCGGCTGCCACACGGCGCGCGACCCGCTGGGCGCGATCGAGGCGGCGGGCTTCGAAATGGTCGGCCACCGCCACCTGCGGGTGCCGGAGCGGGGCATCCCTGCGCCCTCGTCGCCGTGCGTCCTGGGCGTGGCCCGCCGGCCCGCGCTCGGCCCTGACGAGTAGCGGCGCGCGCGGCGTCCGTATGCCGAAACGGTTGGTCGGGGGCCGGGTCCCGGTGGTGGGATGGCGCCATGGACGATCTGCGTATCCGGGCCGCGGGGCCCGGTGATCTGGACGCGGTGCTGGCCTTCTGGAAGGTCGCCGCCGAGGGCACCAGCATCAGTGACGACCGGGCGGGCATCGAGGCCCTCGTCGCCCGCGACCCCGATGCGTTGATCCTGGCGGAGGAGGGCGGGGGCCCGGTCGGCACGGTGATCGCGGGGTTCGACGGGTGGCGCTGTCATCTCTACCGTCTCGCCGTCCATCCCGATCACCGCCGCAGAGGCATCGGCGGCGCGCTCCTGTCGGCGGCCGAGGCCCGTTTCGTCGCACTGGGCGGGCGCCGGGCGGACGCCATGGTGCTGGTCCGCAACGAGCTCGCGCGGCATGCCTGGGCGGCGGCGGGGTACGAGCCGCAGGAACACTGGCGGCGCTGGGTGAAGCCCCTGGGCTGAGCGACCACACCCACATTTTTGCCAGTGCTTTACCATGGATGGACTTCGAGCCACCGGATTCACCGAACGAAAGGTGTGAGCGTCCGCCCATGGGCGAGCCTCCCCGTACCCGTACCGCCGCGCGACACCGCGCGCACCGCCTCCGCCTGGCCGATCATGGGACGGAGGTGACCCGATGACCGAAGTGCTCCTGCTCCTCGCGGCCGTGCTGCTCTCGCTGGTGTGCGCGGTCTTCGTGGCGGCCGAGTTCTCCCTCACGACCGCCGAGCGCAGCGATCTGGAACGCGCCGTCGAGCGCGGCGAACGCGGGGCCGCGAGCGCCCTCAAGGCCGTACGAAGCCTCACCTTCCAGTTGTCCGGCGCCCAGCTCGGCATCACCGTCACCGGGCTCGTCATCGGCATGATCGCCAAACCGTCGATCGCCAAGCTCCTCACCGGGCCGCTGGAATCGGTCGGCCTGTCCGCGTCGGCCGCGAGCTCGGTGGCCCTCGTGCTCGGCATGGTGATCTCCACGGTGTTCCTGATGGTCGTCGGCGAGCTCGTCCCCAAGAACTGGGCCATCTCCTCGCCGCTGGCCGTCGCCAAGGTCGTCTCGGCCCCGCAGCGCGCGTTCAGCGCCGCCTTCCGGCCGCTGATCAGCCACCTCAACACCTCGGCCAACCATCTGGTGCGCCGGTTCGGCCTGGAACCCGCCGAGGAGCTGGCCTCCGCCCGCAGCCCGCAGGAGCTGGTCGCCCTGGCCCGGCACTCGGCCAAGGAGGGCGCCCTCGAAGCGGACACCGCCGAACTGTTCGTCCGCACCCTCAACCTCGCCGAGCTCAACGCCGAGAACGTGATGACCCCGCGCGTGCAGGTCACCGCGCTCGACATCCAGGCCACCGCGGAGGACGTCGCCAACGCCACCCGCGCCACCGGCCTGTCCCGCTTCCCCGTCTACCGGGGCAGCCTCGACTCGATCGTGGGCATAGCCCACATCAAGGACGTCCTGGCCGTCCCCGCCGAGCGCCGGCGCCTGCATCCGGTGTCCGCTCTGCTGCGCGAGCCGCTGCTCGTCCCCGAGACGCTCACCGTGGACCGACTCCTGGACCAGCTCTACGGCAAGCGGACCATGGCCGTCGTCATCGACGAGTACGGCGGCACCGCGGGGGTCGTGACCCTTGAGGACATCGTGGAGGAGGTCGTCGGCGAGGTCCGCGACGAGCACGATCCGCACGAGACCCCCGACCTCGCCCCCGCGGGACAGGACGCCGACGGCCGCACCCTGTACTCCGCGGACGGCGCCGCCCGCGACGACCAGCTCGCCACCATCGGACTGCGCGTCCCGGACGGCCCGTACGAAACCCTCGCCGGCCTCGTCGCGACCGAACTCGGCCGGATTCCGAAACTCGGCGACCGTGTGGAACTGGCGGGCTGGCGCATGGACGTGGTCGACGCGACCGGCCGGCGCGCGGCACGCGTCCTGCTGCACGCGCCGCTGCACACCGATGACGAGGACGAGGAGGCCGCCCGATGACCGCGATCCAGATTCTCATCGGCCTGGCCACCCTGGTCGTCAACGCCTTCTTCGTGGGAGCCGAGTTCGCGCTGATCTCGGTGCGCCGCAGCCAGATCGAACCGCTCGCCGAGGACGGCAACCGCCGCGCGCGCAGCGTCATTTGGGGCCTGGAACACGTCTCGGCCCTGATGGCGGCGGCCCAGCTCGGCATCACCCTGTGCACCCTGGTGCTCGGTGTGGTCGCCGAACCGGCCATCGCGCACCTGGTCGAGCCCGTCTTCGACGCCGTGGGCGTGCCGACCGGTCTCATCCACCCGGTCTCCTTCGTGCTCGCCCTGGCGATCGCGACGTATCTGCACATGCTGCTCGGCGAGATGGTGCCCAAGAACGTGGCGCTCGCCGAGCCGGCCCGCACCGCGCTGCTGCTCGGGCCGCCGCTCGTGACGCTGGCCAGGGCGCTACGTCCGGCGATCTTCGCGATCAACGCCTTCGCCAACGCCATCTTGAAACTTCTCAAGGTGGAGGCCAAGAGCGAGGTCGCCGCGACCTTCTCGGACGACGAGCTGGCCCGTCTCGTGACCGACGCGGGCGCCGCGGGACTGCTCGACGACCGCGCGGCCGGCCGGCTGCGCGACGCGCTGGAACTGGGGCGCCGCCCGGTGCGGGACGTGGTGGTTCCGCTGGACAAGGTGGTGCGGGCCGCGGTCGGCACCACACCCGCGGAGCTGGAGCGGCTCGCCGCGAGTTCCGGGTACTCCCGCTTCCCGGTCGTCGACGACGGCAGCCGCATCCTGGGCTATCTCCACGTCAAGGACGCCCTCGACGCCTCGCCGCGCGACGTGGCCTTCCCGGTCGCCGCGCTGCGTCCGATCGCCCGGGTGCGCGCCGCGACGCCGCTGGACGACGTCCTGACAGCGATGCGCCGCAGCCGTACACATCTGGCGGCGGCGCTCGGCGAGGACGGCAAGCTGGCCGGCCTGGTCACGATGGAGGACGTGCTGCGGGAACTGGTGGGGCCTCCGGCCGCGGCCTAACCGCCGCTCACCGGCAGGGGGCCGGCGGGGCGCTCCGGGTTCGTGGTCTCGGTCAGGCCGGGGCCGGGCGCCCCGAGGCCCGCCGATCCGACGGCCATGAGGACGGCGAGCACCGCGGCCATCCCCGCGGTCGCGAACGCGGCGGTCCAGTGGACGTCGAGCAGACTGGTCGCCCCGGCCGTCAGGACGGCGGCGAGCGCCTGGGCGAAGGTACGGACGGCACGCTCGGCTGTGGCCTTCCAGAAGGCCGCGGTGAACAACATCGCACGCTCGCTCTCTCGCACGGCCGACCCGGCCGGGGCCCGAAAACTTGAGGTGTACCCGGCATACCGCGGAACGGCTTCCCCGGACAGGGGGCCGTCGAGATCGGTGCGCTCCGAAATCCGGGCTGGGGGGCGCGCAGGCGCGTGCGAGCGCGTACCGACCCGGTGCGGCTCGGTGCCCGCCATCGGTTCGGGCGGCATCGCCGGGGGCTTCCACCGCCCCCGCCGGTCTTGGCTACCGCGCGGTACGATCACAGCGCCATGGAGATGAATGCCTCATACACCAGCTTTGCCGCGCTCGGGGACTCCTTCACGGAGGGCATGTCCGACCGGCTTCCCGACGGGACCTACCGCGGCTGGGCCGACCTGCTCGCCGCGCGTCTCGCGGCCCGCACACCCGGCTTCCGCTACGCCAACCTCGCCGTGCGCGGCAAGCTCATCGGGCAGATCGTCGAGGAGCAGGTGCCCGCTGGGGTGGCACTGCGCCCGGATGTCATCACCCTGGTCGGCGGCCTGAACGACACCCTGCGCCCCAAGTGCGACATGGGCCGGGTGCGCGCCCTCCTGACGGACGCGGTGGAACAGCTCGCACCCGCGTGCAAGCAGCTGGTACTGATGCGCAGTCCGGCCCGCAACGGTCCCGTCCAGGAACGCTTCCGTCCGCGCATGGAAGAACTCTTCGCACACGTCGACGAACTCGCCGAGCGCCACGGCGCGTTGGTCGTCGACCTGTACGGCGCCCCGGTCCTTGGCGATCAGCGGATGTGGGACGTCGACCGGCTGCACCTGACGGCGGAGGGGCACCGCAGGGTGGCCGAAGCGGTCTGGCAGACCCTGGGCCTCGACGCCGAGGACGACTGGCGCGCGGCCCTGCCCCCGGCCGTCCGGCCCCGATGGATCGCGAGCCGCGGCGCCGACCTGCGCTTCGCGCGGGAACACCTGGTGCCGTGGATAGGGCGCCGGCTCACCGGGCGCTCCTCCGGCGACGGCCGCAGCGGGGCCCACTTCAGCGCCGCGCAGGGCCGGGCGTTCTGGGTCACTCCGACGGAGGGCTCGGCCGGCCCGGTGCACGACTGGAGCCGGGTCGAGGACTGAACGCCGCGGCCCTACGCAGCCGGTGCCGGAACCGGGACTCACCGGATCTCCCCCGGGGTGAACGGCGTCAGCGGGCCGGGCTCGGTTCCGGCACGCGTGCGGCCACGAACCGTGTCGTGCGTCGGTGCCGGAAGCCCAGGGACTCGTACAACCTGATCGCGCCGGTGTTGCCGGCGGCGGTGTGCAGGAACGGCGTCTCGCCACGCTCCGCGATGCCAGCGGCGACCGCACGGACCAGACGGGAGCCGAGGCCCTGCCCGCGGAAGGCGTCGTCGGTGCAGACGGCGCTGATCTCGGTCCACCCCGGCGGATGCAGGCGTTCGCCCGCCATCGCGATCAGCCGCCCGTCGCGCCGGATGCCCAGGTAGGTGCCGAGCTCCACGGTGCGGGGCAGGAACGGCCCCGGCCGGGTGCGCTCCACGAGCGCCAGCATGTCGGGAACATCGGCGGCGCCGAGCAGGACTGCCTCCTCGTCGGGCCGGGCCCGCACCGCCTCTCCGACGAGCTGGACGCCCGCCAGGTCGAAGGTGACCTCCCAGCCCTCGGGCAGCGGGGCACGGACCCCGGGGAGTTCCACTTCCGTGCCGGGGCCGGCGAGCGCCGCCAGGTCCGCCCAGTCGGCGGCGTCCGGTTCCGCGGGCAGCCCGAGCCAGGGCGATACATCGGTCCGGTACCGCAGCACCCTGCCCCGCCGTTCGGCGAACCGGGCGTGCGGCCCGGTCAGCGAGGCGTACGCGGGGTTGTCCAGCGGGTGCGCCGGGCTCTCGGTGCGGACGGACGCGTTGTGCATGATCTCCTCGTTCGGTGCGGGCGGTGTGGCATCCCGGGGTTCGGAACCGGCGGTGTGGCATCCCGGGCGCGCGCCCTGCACAGGCTCCGCCGGGACTCCCCCCAGGGAAAGTTCCGCGAGGCGCTGAGCATTCCCGGGGCCATTCCGCTGGCCCGCCCCTACCGGAGAACCGCCCCGCTCCGCACGCGCCGCGGACGCTGTTGCGCACGGAGTGGAAGTCGTTCCGCATGTACATGTAGGGGAAGTCGTCCGCATGCAGGGGAAGTCGATTCGCACCTCCTGGAAGTCCTTCCGCACGAGGTGGACGGGGCACGTTTCGTGGGAGGAGCACCCCGGTGCCCGCGCCTGGTGATCGTTCTTGGCATGCTGTCCCCATGCCGTCCCCCGCGCTCAACGACCTTGTCGACGAACTCCTCTCCGCCCCCGGCGTCCTCCCGATCGTCTCGGCCGGAGACCCCGTGCTGCGGCGGCCCGCCGAGCCGGTGGACGACCGTCTCGACCGGGCGCGGCTCGCCCGCCTGATCGAGGCGATGCGCGCGACGATGCACGCCGCACCAGGGGTCGGCCTCGCCGCACCGCAGGTGGGCCTGCCGCTGCGACTCGCCGTCATCGAGGACGCGGCGGAGGTGTCCGAGGAGGTCAGGCTCGTCCGCGGCCGTGTCCCGCAGCCGTTCCGCGTCCTGGTCAATCCGTCGTACGAGCCCGTCGGATCCGGCCGGGCCGCGTTCTTCGAGGGCTGTCTGAGCGTGCCCGGCTGGGGCGCGGTGGTCGCCCGGCACGAGACCGTACGCCTGCGCGCGCTCGACGAGCACGGCCGCGCCCTGGACGAGGTGTTCACCGGCTGGCCCGCCCGGATCGTGCAGCACGAGACCGACCATGTGAACGGCACGTTGTATCTGGACCGAGCCGAGCCGCGTTCGCTCTCCTCGCGCGAGGCGATGTCCGAGCGCTGGAACCAGCCCACGCCCGCCGCGGCCGCCGAGGCACTGGGCTTCGAACTCTCGTAGCAAGCGACAAATAGGGGTGGGGCGCTGGCCTGCAGAAATCGCCAGTAGAATCTGTCCACTGTTCTACGCTGAAAGACTAATGCGCAGGTCAGTGGAGATTTAGCCGTGCTGATGACCGAGAAAATCTCACATTTTCTCACGCGAGGGCTTTTTGGCTACCGCCATGGAAGGCATCGAGGGCCACGGCCGCGCCCCTCATGTCCTCAGCTTCGATGGACACGTACTTCCGCTTCGTGAAACCGGCGTTCGTGTGGCCCGCCCACGCCGCGAGGACCACATCGGGGACACCGCTCAGCGCCAGCGCCTTAAGGACGGAGTGCCGAGCGTCGTACAGCCGGACCCGCCGTAGACCCAGATGAGCCATGAGCTGATAGGCGTACTCCCGCAGCTGCCGCGTGTTGATGGGCATCCCCAGCTCATCGACGAGAACGTAGCCCGTCACGGTATACGCCTCCCCCGCGAGCTCCCGCTCATTGGCCTGCCGGTCACGGAAGTCCCGCAGCGCCTCCCAGGGCCCGCGCGGCAAGGGCAAGGCCCTTTCCCCGGATGCCGTCTTGGTGTCCTTCTCCAAGACCTTGTGGTTGCCAACCATCGTCCTGGTAGTGGTGATGCCCAGGACCCCGTCGACCAGATTCACATCGGTCCACCGTTGGCCGCAGACCTCAGCCGGCCGCAGACCCATCAAGGACAACAACAGTGGGGCGTACAGCCGGTCACCCTCCATGCCGCGGACGAACGTCTGCACCTCGTCCACCGCCCACGGCTTGACTTTGGCCCGCTCCCGCTTGTCGGTCTTCTTGTCGACGAGCGCGACCCGCACGTACTGCGCCGGGCTGGTGGCGATCAGCTTGCGGACCACCGCCCGCCCCAAGGCTTCCCGCAGGCGGGTCAGGATGCCCTCGACCGTGGACACCGCGAGGCGCGTACCAGGCTCACCGCCGCGGCGCCGACCGGTGGCGACGACCTCATCAAGGAAGTCCTGAATGTGGTCCTCGGTCAGCTCCTGCAACCGGATGTGGCCGAGCCGATCAAAGACGTGGACCAGGGCCAGGCGGTAGGTGCGGATCGTCGTCTCTTCGACGTCGCGCCGCTTGTACTCCAGCCACTGCTCCAGCCACTCACCCAACGTGATCTTGCTGGGGGCGATGAACGTGCCAGCGGCCCGCTGATGCAGGATCCGGTCCCGCTCATCCTTGGCCGCCGTCTTCGTGTCCCGCGTAATCGTCAGCTGGACGCGCTTGCCGTTCTCATCCTGGCCCGCGTCGACGACCACCCGGTAGCGGACCTTGCCATCCCGCAGGACGATCCGCTTCGGCTCAGCCATCGCTTGGCTTCTTGTGCTGCCAGGGGGCGGGGTCTAGGCCCTTGACGACGTCCAAGTCGACGGCCCCCCATTCCGCCATGCGCTCGAAGAGTTCGCGCTTGGCCTTCAGGTGTTCAGGGCTGCGCTTGTACAGCCACTGCGGGCGACCGAACAGCTCATGCTCGACCAGCTCCTTTCGCTCGTTGCCCTCCGAGAGGTGAAGGGGGCGTTCGCCGTCCGCCCACGCCCATGCCGTGTCAGCTGACACGGTCCCCCCGCCGGTGACCTCGATCTGGTCTACCGCCCGGGATGAGAGCGGAAGGAGCAGCGCAGATGGCGAGACACCGAAGGCAGCAGCCAAGGCGACTAGCTCGTCAGCTGTGACGACGCGCTCCGCCTTCTCCATGCGAGTGATCCCCGAAGCCGGGATGGCCCGCCCCGCTCGTTCCAATGTGGCGGACAGCTGTCGGGTGGTCAGCCCTCGGCGCTCACGCAGTCGAGCGATGTTCGCTGCGACCGTCTGACCAGTGGGGCCAACTTCGATGGCGCGTCGTCCGCGCTGCTGCTCTGCCATGGGCAACAGCGTATGCAACAGTCTCGGCCTTGTGCGGTTCGTGGTGGGTGCTACAGTCTCCATGTGGTGCATTGTAGGACTAGATGGTCCTACTAAGCAACGTGTGATCCCAGAAGGGAGCTAAGAGGCATGGAGGAGTTCCTGCCCCCGAAGCAGGTGGCCGACGAGTACCCCGTGCTCGGCACAGCCGCCGCGCTAGCAGAGCGCCGGTGGCGCGGTGAAGGCCCCGCTTACATCAAGACCGGCAAGGGGCGTGGGGGCCGCGTCTTCTACCGGCGAAGTGACATCGAACAGTTCCTCAGCGACTGCACCATCACCCCCAGGAGGGCGGCGTGAGTGAGCAGCCCACCCTCGGCGACGTCCGCAAGTGGCCCGCGACCGTCAGTGTCAGCCAGGCCGCGCAGGCGCTCGGTTGCAGTAAGAGCCACCTGCACGAGCGCATCAAGCGGGGCGACTCCCCTGTCAAGACAATCCCGTTCGGGGCCCGCCACGTCGTAATTACCGCCGACCTGGTGCGGATTCTCTCTGGAGAGGAGAGGGCCGCAGCATGAACCGGAACGCAAAGAGGGGCCGGCTCGACTCCGGCCCCTCTCCGAAAGACTCCGCAGCGGGCGGTAAGTCCGCTGCCACCGTAACGCAGACCGGGGCCGAGACGGAACAGGTCGCCGCCGTCCGCGACTACTGGGCCGCCGCCAAGCGCCGGTACCTGCACGGCGACTACCCCGAGTACGCCACCCCCGAGTGGCGGGCCCTCGACCCCGAGGACCCCATGAAGCTCGCCGGCGTCATGGCCTTCGCTGAGAACTGGCGCAAGTACCACCTCGACATCACCGCCGAACTCGACGACGCCCTGCGCCCCCACCCACCGATCTGGCAGCGGCCCAGCCTCGCCGAACTCGACCAGGCCCACGCCGACATCGTCACCCGCAACCGGCATGAGGCCCGAAAGGAGGCGGCGTGAACGATCCGGCCGTCGTCTACCTCCGGGAGGTGCCGCCCGAGGACGACCTGTGGGCAGACTTCCCGGCAGAGCCGACCGGTCCGCGCACCGTGGGCGTCACATCCGAACAGCACCTCGCTAACCGGGTCGAAGCCCTGGAAGCCGAACTGCTCGACTCGGCGGCGCTCGACGACATCGAGCCGCTCGAACCGGTCATCACCGACGTCCTGTACAGGGACACCCTCGCCCGCGTGTACGGCGCATCCGGCACCTTCAAGTCGTTCATGACGCTCGACTTCGCCGGCTGCGTCGGAACCGGGATGGCCTGGCACGGACAGGACGTCACCCAGGGCCCGGTCATCTACCTCGTAGCCGAAGGCATGAGAGGCATCCGCAAGCGGGTCCGCGCCTGGGAGCAACACCATGGGTGCCGCATGACGGGCGTCTTCTTCCTGCCTCGGCCCGTGCAGGCCATGGACCCCGAATGGCTCGTGCTCGTCGAGCTGTGCCGTCGGCGGCGACCCGCACTCGTCGTCATCGACACCCAGGCCCGGGTAACGGTCGGCATCGAAGAAAACTCCAACACAGAGATGGGCCGGGTCGTCGACCGCATGGAGCAGCTGCGCGGCACGTCCGGTGCGTGTGTCCTGCTCGTCCACCACACCGGCCACGACGGCGACCGCGGCCGAGGCGCCACCGCGGTGAAGGGTGCACTCCAAACCGAGCTGGGGGTCGAGCGCAAGGGGAGCGGCCTGCTCGACACGACGATCACCCTCAAGACCGGCAAGCAGAAGGACGACGAGGAACTCGGCGACGTCGTCTTCGGCTTGCACCAAGTCGCCCTGAACGGTGAGGCCAAGGAAGACGGGAGTCCGCTCACGTCCGTCGTACTGGTGCCGCTCGACCCCGTCGCGCAGCCCCAGGCACGCACCGGGCACCAAGGGCGCATCGAGGAGATCGCCGCCGCCCTCGACGCCGAGAACGTGCCCGTCGACTGGGGCCGCGAACGAGTTCGCCACAAGTGCGCGGCACTCGGCATCCAAGCTCGCAACGACCTCCTGAAGGACGTCATCGAGTACCGGAGGAACCGGGCAAATCACCTGTCCCCAAACCTGTCCCCGGACCCCGAGGGGACGGGACAGCATGAATAGGACATCTCACCTGTCCCCAACGGCGGGACAGGTTTCCGAGAAACCGCAGGTCAGACCTGTCCCGGACAGGTCTGGGACAGGTCGGGGACAGGGCACGTCGGCACACCTGTCCCCTCCCCCCTCCTCCTTTAGGGAGGGGACAGGTGGGACAGCCCCGGCCCCGGAAACCCACTCGCCCCTTGTTGCTGCCGCTTTTGACGACAGCGACCACAGACCAGGAGTCACCATGCCCAAGCAGCTCACAACCCAGAACGCGTCGATCACCACAGTCGCCGTTGAGGTACAGGCCCTCACGATCAGCGGCAAGCAGGTAACCCTGTCCGTCTTCCGGCAGCTGCGCGAGGAATCCCTCATCAGTAGTGATGGAACCCTGAACGGCGTCCCCTGGGGCTACGTCAACTACCACCCGGACCGGTGCAGCGACTCGCCGCCGCACTGGCACATCGTCTGGCAGGACGGCGGCGAGCTCCGGCGCAGCCGCGTCCTCCATGAGCCGCGATGGACCCCACTGAGCGGGGCCGAGTCGGACCAGTTGCTCAACGCGCAAATCCTGTCCTGGGCTACCGACCCGCAGTCGACCGACCGGGAGTGTCCGTTGCAGCGGAGGAACGGAGATCAGGCGTACCCGTGCTTCGTCGAGCCTCACAGGCGGACGCACTTGCCGACCGGAGTCTCCTTCGTCGACGAGCCCAGCCCGGCCGCGGTGGAGGTCGCAGCCACCACGATGAGGATTCGGCACTATCGAGCGCTCGCCACGAAGAGCCCTGCTCCGGACTTCCAGCTTCGGAGCGCGGAGAGCGCGGAAGGCAGCGAACGCTACCGCACGGCCCTCGCCCAGCTTCAGGAGCAGGTCGACGGCTACGGCCGGACGCTTGACGAACTCACGGAAGATGTCAGCCTCCTGGCCATCGAGGAAGCGACCCGACGGCAGCGTCACCGACTCGTCCGCGCCGCCCTCGCCCAACTCCCCCAGCTCTTCATCGCGGTGTGATGTGCATGAACGTCAACGACATCGTGGCCGAGCGGATAGCCGCGGCGCGTGCCCGTATCGAGCGCGCGAAGCGCCAGCGGGCCGAGCTGGCCGCCGCTCGCCGGCCCGGGGTTGCCGCGAGGCACGCCGCCAAGCTCGCCCGACAGAAGGAGCAGCCGTGACCGACCCGTTCCTCACCAGCTACGGCGTGATGGTCGCCGCCCTACGAGACGAGCCGGCCGACATCCGCGCACTCCTCGACGGCCTCAACCCCGTCGAGCTCGCACACGTCGCCGAAGGGACCGCGCTCGCTCTCGCCGAAGCCGTCCGCCTCGCCCTACCCGCCGAAACCGTCCTCGACATGATCACCAATCTTCAGGCGCTCGCCGCCGCCGACACAGCAGAAGGGACCCCCCGATGAACGCCCAGCAGATCCACGACGCCTACCAGTCCAAGCTCGCCCGCATCGAGAACAACAAGACGTACAGCGACCACGCGAAGCGCGTCATGGCCGCCAAGGCGTACAAGCAGGCGCAGAGCGACCTCGAAGCGCAGCGCCAGGCCGAGCTCGGCCAGGTGGAAGCGCAGCGCGCCAAGCTCCAGAGGAAGATGTTCGGCAACACCGGCGCCACCGACCCCAACGCGATCGCCGTCCGTCGTGACGCCGTCGACCGGGCCGCCCGCCTCGACGACCCGCGCGCCGCCACCGACGCCCTCGCGGCCGCCGAACTCTCCGGTGACGACGTCCTCGCCCAGGCCATCGCCGCGCGCGCCGCACAGTTCGACTGGACGCCCGTCATCGACGCCTACGCCGCCAGTCGCCCCACGTTCGCCGAAGCCGTTCAGGAGTACAACGACCTGCCCGGCACCGGCGACCCGCTGTTTGAGTTCCGCCACGCAGGCCAGTTCATGGCGCCGACCCCGTCCGTCCTCAGCTCCACATCCGACGCCGAGATCTCCCGGCTCGCCCAGCAGGAGATGGAATCCGCATGATCCTCAACGTGAACGCCGCAGAGAAGGCGGTCCGTGCAGCCGAACGCCGCGGCCTCGACATCCCCGCCACTGTGCGCGAGGCCGCGGCCGTAGACGCCGCCGTGAACGCCGCAATGCGCGCCCCCGACCCCGAGCGCCCGCCCGTGCCCGCCACGGCCGCAGACGTCGCCGCAACCGTCCAGCAGTACGCCCTCGACCTTCAGGCCGCCGACCTCACGCGGCGGGCCGCCGGGCGCTTCAACGAAGACGCCCGCCTCCTGTACGCGCAGGCCGTTTTCGACGCCGTGCCCGCCTGGATCGGTGGCCTGCAAAAGGAGTTCGCCACCCTCACCGCGGCGCTGGCCAAGGCGGCGGCCAAGCTGCCCGACGAGCTCGACCCCGCTCGCATCCCGTGGAACAACCCCGCAGTCACGGCCCCCTACCAGCGGGCCGAAGGCATCGCGGTCCAGCTGGACCAGCTCGTCGCCGACCGAGCCGACATCGTCGCAGCAGCAGGCGGAGACGGCGGCCGGGACAACGCGCTGTTCGCCGTGGCCACCCTGCCCGAGCCGACGGCCGACGCCGTACTCGACAGGCAGTGGCCGCGGCTGGCACAGGTCGTGTCCGGATGGCGGGAGCTCAGGCACCAGCACGTGGCCCGCTGGGTGTACCTCGCACGGCAACCGGACCTCACGCTCGGGCTCGCCACGCCAGGTGAGGTGAGGCAGCGGGCCGGCGCGGTGGAGGCATGGCGTAACGCCACCCATGCCGCCGCGGCGGCCCTCAGCCGTGCAGGCGCGGCCGAGCAGGTCAGGCGAGTGCTGGCTGCGTGACCCATGAACTCGGCGTCAACGGCACTGATCTTGTTGGGCATGACGAGCATCGGACCGATGGTGACGGACCTCAGGCCTTTCTCAGCCGTCACCAGCGCCGACGTCCCAAACGATCACCGAAATGATGATCGTTTGGGACACCATGATCACCTGGGGGATTAACCATGATCATGATCTTTAAGGGATCGGGGCCGTATAGCACCCCAGTTTCTGCGTGCTGACTTCGCTGTGTTTTTCCTGATCATGAAAGGGGGCCGTGATGGCTCTGAACCAACCGCCGGCGGGCCTCGGGTCGCAGGGCTCATGCCTCTGGGAGGAGATCGCCGGAGCGTTCGAGCTGCGCGCCGATGAGCTGCGTGTCCTCGGCGACGCATGCCGGGAAGTCGACCTCATCGAGCGGATGGAGGAGGCGCTGCGGGATGCCCCTCTGGTCGTGACCGGGTCGCAGGGGCAGCCGGTGGCCAGTCCTCTGGTGCAGGAGCTGCGTCAGCACCGCTCGCTGGTGTCCCGTCTGTTGGCCGCGCTGAAGCTGCCGGACGAAGAGGGCCAGGAGCGGCATGACGCGCAGGCGCGTTCGGCGCACGCGCGGCATGCGGCCGTGATCCGGTGGCGGGGGTCGGCATGAGCCGGCGCCGTGTCCGTGCGCCGGCCGGTGACGAATACCCGCCCCCGCTGGACGTGTTCAGCCTCGACGACTGGTGGGTGCGTGATCCCGAGGACGCCGCCGAGACGCAGTACGCGCTGATCCAGTGGACCGTTGCGCGCCGGGCGTACCGCGAGGGGTGGCGGGACTGGGAGTCCTTCCTGCCATCGCCCCGCCCTGGGCCGAAAGCTCCAGACCCGTAGCCGAGGAGGGCTTCTACACGGACCCGATCCTCGCAGACGCCCCGGACCCTTCCTCTCCCCAGGGTCCAACCGGGTGCCGGCGACACCTCGAGCGAGGCAGATCAAGCTCCACTGACCAACCGCACCATCTGACCTTCAAGGGCCCGCGCCACGGACTGCTCGGAAGGGGCAGCTATGGCGATCAGTGTGGGCTCCGTCGAAGTCGACGTGATCCCGAATACCCAAGGGATCTATCAGCGGTTGCGGGCCGGTCTCGTCCCGGCCGCTACCCGTGCCGGTACGGACGCTGGTGAAGCGGCAGGCAGGGCGTTCGGCCCGGCCATGTCGGGAGCCGTCGGCAACGCGATCGGCATCCGGATCGGCGAGCAGCTGGGCGCGCAGATCGCGGCCCGCATCTCCGCACAGATCCGGGACAGTCTGCGGAACGGCATCACGCAGGGCGGACGCACGGCGCTCCCGGCCGCGACGCGTTCGGGTGACGAGACGGGCGGTGCGTTCGGCCGCGCCTTCCGGGCCCGGCTCCAGGCCGCGATGAAGAACCTGCCGAAGGCTGATGTCCGTATCGGCGACACCGGTTTTGATGCGGACTTGGCCCGGCTGCGGGCCCGTCTGGAGACCTTGTCGAACAAGCGGGTCGGTGTCGATGTCGACGCGGCGGTGGCCCTGGCGGAGATCGACAAGATCGAGGCCGATCTCAAGCGGCTGGGGGCCGAGCATCCCGACGTGAACGTGCGCGTCGACACCGGGCAGGCGATCGCTGAACTCGTCGCGTTGCGGGCTGAGATCGCCCGTCTCGACGGCCAGAACGTGAAGGTGGACGTCGACACCAGCTCGGCGGCGGCCAACTTCAACCTGCTGACGACGGCGGCCCTGGCGTTCGGCCCGGCGATCCTGCCCATTCTGCCGGTGGTGGCGGCCGGCCTCGGCGCCGTCACGGCCGCGGCCGTAGGTGCCGGTGTAGGGCTCGGCGCGATCGCCGCCGTGGCGATTCCCGCGTTCAAGAACATCATGGGCGCCTTGCAGGCGCAGAAGGCCGCTCAGCAGGCGTCCACGGTCGCCACGACCCAGGGCACCTCGAAGGCTTTGCAGATGGCCGGCGCGCAGCAGGCCCTCGCCTCGGCGCACCGTGCCGCGGCCTACCAGATACAGAACGCGCAAGACCAGGTGAAGCAGGCCGAGCGCGGTGTGGTCGACGCGGAGAAGTCCCTCGCGGACGCGCAGAAGTCGGCCCGGCAGGCGCAGCTCGATCTGACGGCCGCCCGTAAGGCAGCCGCGCAGCAGCTGGAAGACCTCGCCAACTCGTACACCGACGCGCAGTTGTCGCAGCGGGACGCGACGCTGTCCCTGGCCGAAGCGCAGGACGCGCTGAAGAAGTCCCTTGCTGATCCGAAGGCGACGGTTCTTCAGCGCAAGGAAGCCCAGCTTGCCTACGACCAGGCCGTGCAGCGTCTGAAGGAACAGACGACGGCCACGCAGCGTCTGAAGGACCAGCAGACGGCCGCGGCGAAGAGCGGCGTCGAGGGCACCGACATCGTTCGCCAGGCACAGGACAAGCTGGCCCAGGCTCAGCGGACCGTGGCCGACCAGGCCCAGGCCGTGGCGGACGCGCAGGACAAGGTCGCCAAGGCCAACGCGGGTGTCGCCCAGGCCCAGGCTCAGGCCGCCGATTCGATCGCGTCGGCTCAGCGGCAGATCGCCCAGGCCCAGCAGTCGGCGGCCGGCTCGGCATCGACCGCGGAGACCGCACAGCAGAAGTACCAGGACGCCCTCGCCAAGCTGACCCCTGCGGCTCGGGACACCTTCAACGCGTTCCTCTCCCTGCGGTCGGCGTTCACCGCCTGGTCCACGGCGCTCCAACCGGCAGTGATGCCCATCTTCACGCGGGCCCTCATCGGGCTGAAGAACGCTCTGCCGGGGCTGACACCGTTCGTGTACGCCGCGGCGGACGCGGTCGGGAAGCTGCAGGACCGGGTGAGCCGGGGCTTCAAGTCCCCGTGGTGGCAGTCGTTCAAGCGCGACTTGGCGACGTCGATCGAGCCGGCGCTGGTCGGTCTGGGCATCTCGTTCGGTCTGATCTTCAAGGGGATGGCGGGCATCGTCGATGCCTTCTTCCCGCACATGGATTCCATCGCAACCCGCATGGAGAAGATCACCGGCCGGTTCGCGAACTGGGGCGCCTCACTGAAGGGTTCACCGGAGTTCGAGAAGTTCCTGGACTACTCCTCGAAGAACGCGCCGATCGTCTCCGAGACCATCCGGAAGATCGCCGATGCGTTCTTCGACCTGTCGCGCGCGCTCGGCCCGATCTCCCAGATCAGCTTGCAGGCGCTGCAGATCCTGGCGACGGGAGTCAGTTGGATAGCGAACAACTTCCCCGGCGCCATCCAGCTGATGTACGGGCTGTTCATCGCGACGCGCCTGTGGGCCGGCGCGCAGCTGGTTGCCGCGGCGGCGATGACGGCACTGAGTCTGGCAGCGAAACTGTCGCCGTGGGGCTGGGTGATCACGGCCCTTATCGCCGTGACGGCGGCCGTGGTGTACGCCTACAACCACTTCACGTGGTTCAGGGTGCTGGTTCAGGCAGCCTGGCAGGGCATCGCGGCCGGGGCGACGTGGTTGTGGCAGACGGTGCTGCAGCCGGTCTTCTCGGGAATCTGGTCGGGTCTGCAGACGCTGGGCGGCTGGGCGATGTGGCTGTGGACCAACGCCATTCAGCCCGCCTGGAACGCGATCCAGCTGGGTGCCCGCATCCTGTTCGCGGTCATAGCCACCGTTTTGATCACGCCGTTGTATCTGGCGTTCAGGCTGATCGGCGGCATCGCGGTCTGGCTGTGGGCGGTTGCGATCAAGCCTACGTGGGACCTGATCGCGGCCGGGGCGGCCTGGCTGTGGAACAACGGGGTGAAGCCGTGGTTCAACTACCTGGGCGACGGCTTCAGCTGGCTGGGCGGCCTGGCGACCTGGCTGTGGCAGAAGGCCATCCAGCCGGCCTTCGGGTTCATCTCCGACAAGGCGTCCTGGCTGCAAGGCAAGCTTCAGCCGGTCTTCGACGCGCTCAAGATCGGCATGGGCAAGGTCGCCGATTCCTTCGGCCAGGCGAAGGATGCGATCGGCATCGCCTGGGGCAAGGTCCACGACCTGGTGAAGACGCCCGTCCAGTTCATCGTCAACACCGTCTACAACGACGGAATCCGGCAGGTATGGAATGCCGTAGCGAAGATCGTGGATCTCGACCCCCTGAAGGAATACTCCTTCGCGACGGGCGGCATCCTGCCCGGCTACACCCCTGGCAGGGACGTGCATCTCGCGGCCCTGTCCGGGGGCGAGGCCGTCATGCGCCCGGAGTGGACGCGCGCGGTCGGCCCGCAGTACGTCGAGTCGATGAACGCCGCGGCCCGCGGCGGTGGCGTCGCAGGCGTCCAGCAAGCCCTCGGTCTGCCTGGGTTCTCCGATGGCGGGATCTTCGGCGGGCTCAGCAAGGTGGGCGGCTGGATCAAGTCCGGGTTCAGCAAGGGCGTCGACCTCGCCAAGGCGGGCGTCGACCTGTTCTCCGACCCGAGCAAGGCGTGGGGCTCGCTGATCAAGCCGATCCTGTCGAAGATCAGTGGCGGTGTCGGCAGTACGCCGATCGGCAAGGCAGTCGGAGGGCTGCCGAAGCACATGCTCGACGGACTCCTGGGCCTGCTCAAGAAGACCGTCGCCTCGGTCGGCGGCCTCTTCGGTGGCGGCAGTGCCGGCGCCCCGTCCGGGTCCGGTGTGACCAGGTGGACGCCACAGGTCATCCAGGCTCTGGCGGCGAACGGCCTGTCGACGAGCCCGGACATGGTCGCCCGGATCCTGCGGCAGATCGCCACCGAATCCGGCGGCAACGAGCGTGCGGTTCAGGGAAACATCGGCGACATCAACAACCGCACCGGGGACCTCGCCAAGGGTCTGATGCAGACGATCTCTGCGACGTTCAACGCGTACAAGTTCCCTGGTCACGGCGACATCTTCAACGGCTACGACAACCTGCTCGCGGCCCTGAACTACGCCAAGCACCGGTACGGTCCGGGCCTCAGCTTCCTCGGCCAGGGGCACGGCTACGACTCCGGCGGATACCTCCAGCCCGGCATGAACCTTGCCTACAACGGGACCGGAAGGCCGGAGCCGGTGTTCACGACGCAGCAGGCCAACGCGCTGACGCGCATGGCGGCAGAGCCGTCAACGGGCGGGTTCGGGTCCGGGCAGCCAGTGACGCTCGTCGTCCAGGACGGCCCCACCCTGCACGCCTACGTCGCGGACGTCGCCGACGGCCAAGTCCACTCCTTCGCGGGCCACATGACGGCAGCCCTCACCGCGGGACGGAGGTGACCTGACAGACAGGAAGCCCCGCCCGGACCGCATTCCGGGCGGGGCTTTCGTGGTGCCGCTCCCTGTCGGATCGGAGGTGGCAAGGGTGCGGAGTTCAGCGCCGGCGCGGCGGCAGGTACGACTTCTGCGACTCGCGAGTCAGGCCCGCGGCGCGCGCGGCTTCCGCCTCCCTGATCGAGGCCGGCCGCAGCTTTGGGGTGCGGATCGTCGCCTCGCTCAGATGGCCCGGCACCGGTGACCGGAGGAATGCCACCCGCTTCATGTCGTCGCCGAGGTCGACGGTGATGAGCCCGGTCCGGCCCTCCCGCTCGTACACGACGTAGGCCCATTGCTTCACGACTCGATCCGTCCGTTCAGAATTGCGGTGCCCCCCGTGATCAGCCCCGTGACGGACGTCGGGCTGCACAGATCACCCGGCGTCCGCATGGGCACAGCCCAGTAGCTGCACCACACCTCGGTCTGTTCGTCGTCCCCGACACGCGGCACGCCGATGTAGTGGCCGAGGCCGAGGTAGGTCGCGTGCGGGCTGAGCGTCGGACCGGGCGGGGACGCCGGCACCAGGGCGTAGAAGCGTCCGTTGCGCGGGTCGTGGATCACGGGCCCGTCCAGTGCGGCCAGTACTTCGCTGGCCGTCCTGGGGTCTGCGCTGGCCGCCACGGCGTGCACCAGCTCGGCGGTGAACCGGACGGCAGAGAAGCGACGTCCCATGGCGAGGAGCGCGGGACGCCCGTCTGCCCACTGCGCGCGCGCGTCTGACGGCCTGTTCAGGCTCGCAGCGAGCCAATCGGAGATATCCGACGTCGACAGTGTGGCCATGCTTCCTCCGATGGGGTGGCAAGCTGTTGTGGTCGCCCGGCTCACACCAGGACTCCACTTGCATAGTCCACCGGTGGACTAGTCAGGTCAAGGTTGGAGACCAGAAAGGGCCCCCACCAACGGCAGGGGCCCTACGCCAGGTTGACGATCTATCAGTCGACCATCGAATACTCGTCGCTCCGAGACCATCGTCCACCCGGGTTGATGCCGACCTCATAAGCCAGCACCCTCCCCTCAGCGTCATACGCCGCGTGACGCACCTCGGAGACCGCAGCCGGGCCGTCCAGCCTCAACAGGGCCAGCTCTTCGTCCGTGGCCAGACGCGCCGCCCACCAATCGCGGCCGGTGTGAGGCCGTCGGCCCGTTTGCATCTCGACGTACCGAGTCGTCCCTTCACGCACCCGCTCCCGCAGCAGCAGCCGCGGCGCGGCCTCGCCAACCTCGGCGGTGAACCAGCTGTACGAGGTTGCCGTGGGCGCCTCGCCCTCGAAAGTCACCCGGTGGCGGCGCACAACGGGCGTGCCGGGGTCGACGTCGAGGCCCGCGGCGACGTCGTCGGGTGCCGGAATGATCTCGGCCGAGACGATCTCCGCGTACTCGCCCGCGGTGTACACCTGCCCCGTAGCCACGGACGTGGCGTATCGCTCACCTGCCGTGCGTGCCAGCGGAATGCGCGGTCGGACCGTCGAACCGGTGCCCTGGCGGGTTTCGATCAGTCCTTCCTGACGCAGGACGTCCAAGGCCCGGACGACGGTCGCGCGTGCCACGTTCCAGCGCTCGACGAGTTCGCGCTCGGATGGCAGGCCGGCCCCTGGAGCCAGCTCGCCACGGACGATCCGCCCGCGGAGGTCGGAAGCGATCTGGTCGTACTTCGGCAATGCCATAACGCAACCCTCGATGACTAGTGGACTGGTCCAGTAGTCATGCTGGCGCGACCGTGTCGCGAGGTCAACCCCGCTCGAACACGAAAGAGCCCCCGCCCGTCCGGGCGGGGGCTCTGTTCTGTCAGTGGGTGTGCGCCGGGTACCACCAGCCGCAGGCTGAGCAGTACACAAGATCGGTGGCGAGGGTCAACAGGCGTTTGATCATTCGCCGTTCACCTCCTCCCGCTCTGGGTGCAGGATGCACATAACCCCTTCTGGGCTCCGCTCCACTCTCGCGATGCGTGTCGTGTCACCTGCGTAAACGTCACCGGATGCGTCCGGCGACAGCGGTGGGGGAGTGGCGGACGAATCGGACACGCGGCGCCGGGCGGTCCGCCACAGCAGTGCCATGGCACAGACCCAGACGAGCAGGACGCCGACCGTGGGCGAGGCCGCGAACGTGCCCCCGATCGTCGCCGCGGCGAACACAACCAGAACGCAGGCACCGGCCGCCGGGCTGCTCATCCGATCGCCCCGTACACCGTCGTACCGATCCAGTTGACGGCCTGAGCAAGCGGCACGGCCGCGAACCCCGCGACCCCTGCCGACGTGCCCAGGCAGATACCGCTCCAGGCGCCGGCCTTCAGCTCACTGCCGTACTTGGAGCGCTTGGCCGCGGTCACCAGGGCCACGGTCATGATGAGCACGACCGCGCCACCGGTCTGGGTGAGCGGCAGATAGCGGGCTCCCCCGCCGTGCTGACCCGTCTGCCCGCCGACGCCCCAGACGAGAGCGACGTCACCGAGCCAGTTAGAGATCCACAGAGTGGTGCGGGCGACCCAGCCGATCAGGCCGCCAACCCCGAGGATCGTGAGAACGCCGTAGGCCCAAGCGAGGAGGAACGGCAGCAGGCGGCCGGCGTGGCGCAGGGGGTCCTTCTGGAGGGGCCGGGCGCCGGGCCACCACTTGATGACGGTGGCGAGCAGGATGCACAGACCGACGGTGACACCGCCGATGGTCACGAATTGCACGGCTATTCCTCAGTGGAGGATGGCGACGCCGAGCGTCGCAAGCGTGAGTATGAACGCGACGGTCCCGGTGATACGGGGTACGTCGTGGGGCGCGACCGCGGACAGACCGGCCAGCGCCAACAGGGCCGCGAGAGCGAAGAACGCGACGGGGACCACCGGTCAGTCCGCGTACAGGCGAAGCCGTTGCTGGATCAGTTGGGCCCGCGGCTGGCCGATCGAGTACGTATCCCGAAGCTGCCGGATCGCGGGGATACGCCCCTCGTCGAGCAGGTCGGCGAACTCTTTCCGGGCCAGCCTCGTCAACTCGTCCTCGGGCCGGTCGGGTTCCGCCGCCGCGTCCGACGGTTCCACGTCGGGTACGTACTCGACGTGCACCTCCGGCCGGGTACGGGCGTACTCGGCTGCGGATACAGCTACGGGTTCCATTCGCGCTGCGGACCGTTCAGCCGCAACCGGCCGGGCGACGATCGGCAGCAGCCGGGCCCCGGCGGGTACGGCCTCGGGTACGGCGGGTACAGCCGCCGGGATCGCCGGGTACGGCTCGGGTACGCGCTCGACATCGACGACCGGCAGCAGGTCCGCGGCTGCGTGCGGCTCGGCCTCAACGGGCGCCTGCACCTCGTCACGGGCAAGGGCATGGGTACGCCAGATCGCCGTAGGCACGAGGAGCGACACGACGACGACGAGCCAGCCGTTCACCGGCATCACGTGCGAGTCCAGCAGATGCGCCGCCACCTGAGCCGCCCCCATGACGAGCAGCGACAGGGCGATGTCGAACGGCCGGAACCGCTTCAGCGCCGTGATCGCGTAGGCGTCGATGGCCACCGGAAGCATGACTGACACCGGCTCCATCGCACCCAGGCGACGGGCCAGGCTGTACTCGGCGGTCGCGGTGAACACGACCCCCGCCGCGAGAGACGTGTTCGCCAGCAGCTTCGCCGTGTTCACTCGCCCACCTCCCCGCCGCTCGCGCGGACGGCACGGTGAGCGAGCAGGCAGACGCCCTCACGGTCACCGAGCCGGTTAGCTGTGATCAGGTCGGCGAGGATCGCCGGGACCGGGGGAAGCGCCCGGGGCGACCGGGACGCCGCGTGAACCGCGGCGTCCTCAGTCGGCCGGCGCACCAGCGAGGCGCTCACCGCACCTCCCCGGCCGCCGCCAGCTCGGCACGCAGCCGCGGCACGGTCTCCAGAGCGAAGCCCACCAGCCGCTCCGACAAGCCCCGCAGGCCCGCGTCGCTGTACTCGTGCCCGTCGCCGACGAAGTCCACGGTCACGTAGGGCGCCCGGCTCCCCGTGCTGTACGGGTACTGCACCAGGCAGGCCTCGACGAGAACGACCTCGCCGTGGCACCGCGTCTGCACCTTCACGGCGACCGTCCGGCCAAGGTGGCAGACATCCGACCGGAAGCCGGTCGCCTGGTGCACGCCCAGGCACCAGGACGGTTCCGGCACCGGCACCACACCGTGATCCGTCGTCTGCACGGCGACCGTGCCGGCCGCGCTCACGCGTGCTTCCGGTACTCGGCGCGGACCTTGAGCAGCTGGGCGTGGGTGGCGCGCAGGACGTCGAGCCTCGCGGCCAGCGTGTCGATGACCGCCTCGAAGGCGTCCGGGTCCAGGTCTTCGACCCAGTGATCGTCGAGCAGTTCGACCGACACGTTGGGCGTGCGCTGCGACATGTGCCTGTCGAACGGCCGCACGTTCATCGTGATGCCGAGGATGCGGAACTCCTCGGCCTCGGTGGTGACGTTCACGGGCAGCGTGACGTCCTCGGCGCGGGCCTGGCACCAGATGTCTTCCGGGTGCGTCGGCGTCTTGATGTCCGAGGAGTGGTTCATCTCGCAGCCCGGCATGCACGTGACGGAGACCGGCTTGCCCGTCTCGGAGTTGGTGAACGTCCACGTGCGGGGCGCGGCCGGCGGCTCGACGGGCACGGCGCGGGAAGGCTGCGCGGGCATCGCCGGGAGCAGTGCCAGCGGAGCGCCCGAGGGGCGGTCGGCGGACAGCTTGACGGCGGCAGATACGGTAGAGCTCATGGTTCGACTCCCTGGTTCAGAGGGGTTCGGATCTAGGCCCTGCCCGGTGGTGAGACACCGGGTTGGGCCGTTCCGCGTTTCTGCGGAAGGTTGACTCTATTTAACACCTCATGGTCCTACTTAGCAACACGCTTGCGAGGGGAAGGTGGGACCACTTCTGTCTCACACTCGTCTCACGGACTAGCGACAGGCCGAGCCCCGCAGGGGCTCCTGACCTGCCGCTTTCCTTGAGTCATGGACGATTCGGGGCCGCCATGGACGACAGGTAAGCTCTGTCCACGTGACTGCTGTGTCTGCGAAGCCTCGCATCCCGAACGTTCTGGCCGGCCGCTACGCCTCCGCGGAGCTCGCCGTCCTCTGGTCCCCCGAGCAGAAGGTCAAGCTGGAGCGCCGGCTGTGGCTCGCCGTGCTGCGCGCCCAGAAGGATCTGGGGATCGAGGTGCCCGAGGCAGCGCTCGCCGACTACGAGCGCGTGATCGACCAGGTCGACCTCGCCTCCATCGCCGAGCGCGAGAAGGTCACCCGGCACGATGTGAAGGCCCGCATCGAGGAGTTCAACGCCCTGGCCGGCCACGAGCAGGTCCACAAGGGCATGACCTCGCGCGACCTGACCGAGAACGTCGAGCAGCTCCAGATCCGGCTCTCCCTGGAACTCATGCGGGACCGCACGGTGGCGGTCCTCGCCCGCCTCGGCAAGCTGTCCGGCGAGTACGCCGAGCTGGTCATGGCCGGACGCTCGCACAACGTGGCCGCGCAGGCCACCACCCTGGGCAAGCGCTTCGCGACCGCCGCCGACGAGCTGCTCGTGGCGTACGGCCGCCTGGAGGACCTGCTCGCCCGCTACCCGCTGCGCGGCATCAAGGGCCCGGTCGGCACCGCGCAGGACATGCTGGACCTGCTCGGCGGCGACGCCTCGAAGCTCGCCGACCTGGAGCAGCGCATCGCGGGCCACCTCGGCTTCGCGCACGCCTTCACCTCCGTCGGCCAGGTCTACCCGCGCTCCCTCGACTACGACGTGGTGACCGCGCTGGTGCAGCTGGCCGCCGCGCCGTCCTCGGTCGCCAAGACGATCCGGCTGATGGCCGGACACGAGCTGGTGACGGAGGGGTTCAAGCCCGGCCAGGTCGGCTCGTCCGCGATGCCGCACAAGATGAACACCCGCTCCTGCGAGCGCGTCAACGGCCTGATGGTCATTCTGCGCGGCTACGCCTCGATGACCGGCGAGCTGGCGGGCGACCAGTGGAACGAGGGCGACGTCTCCTGCTCGGTGGTGCGCCGGGTCGCGCTGCCCGACGCGTTCTTCGCCTTCGACGGCCTGCTGGAGACCTTCCTCACCGTCCTCGACGAGTTCGGCGCCTTCCCCGCCGTCGTCGCCCGTGAGCTGGACCGTTACCTGCCGTTCCTGGCCACGACGAAGGTCCTGATGGCCGCCGTCCGCTCCGGCGTCGGCCGGGAGGCCGCGCACGAGGTCATCAAGGAGCACGCGGTGGCCTCCGCGCTCGCCATGCGTGAGCAGGGCGCCGAGCGCAACGAGCTCCTCGACAAGCTCGCCGCCGACGACCGCATGCCGCTCGACCGGGCGCAGCTCGACGCGTTGATGGCCGACAAGCTGTCCTTCACCGGCGCGGCCGGCGACCAGGTGGGCGCCGTGGTCTCCCGCATCGAGGAGATCGTCAAGCAGCACCCCGCTGCGGCCGGTTACGCGCCGGGCTCGATCCTGTGATCCCGGTCCCGTGCTGACTCCTCAGGAACTCCAGGCCGCTCGCGACACCGTCATTCCCGACGTGATCGCGGGCGGCCTGTCCGTGCTGTTCTGCGGCATCAACCCCGGCCTGATGTCGGGTGCGACCGGCCACCACTTCGCCCGCCCCGGCAACCGCTTCTGGCCGGTCCTGCACCTGTCCGGCTTCACACCACGGCAGTTGAAGCCCTCCGAACAGGACGAACTGCTGTCGCACGGTCTCGGCATCACCAATGTGGTGGCTCGGGCCACGGCACGCGCGGACGAGATCGACGCCGAGGAGTTCCGCGAGGGCGGGCGCCTGCTGACGGCGAAGGTGGAGCGCCTTCGGCCCACCTGGCTGGCCGTCGTCGGAGTGACCGCCTACCGCACGGCGTTCGGCGACCGCAAGGCCCGCATCGGGCCCCAGGAGCACACGATCGGTACGACCCGGGTGTGGGCCCTGCCCAATCCCAGTGGTCTCAACGCCCATTGGACGGCTCAGACCATGGCCGAGGAGTACGCCCGTCTGCGCCTCGCGGCGCGGGAACCCCACGCTTAGTTCGGCTCGTTCGGCCCGATCGGCCGAGGCGCCGGGCTAGGGCGGCGCTGTCTTTGTCACCGTGACGCTCAGGTCCCACCCCGGGCCGTCCTCCTCCAGATCGAGCCCCACCGCGACCCACCGGCCGTCGACGTGCCACAGGTGCAGGAAGTCGAAGCCGACCGCGAATTCCGCCCACGGCTCCGCTATCGCCTCTCCCGCGACCAGCCGGGCCTGCGTGCTCCAGAGGCTGATCCACTGCGGTTGCTCCCAGCGGCGGGTGAGCTCCGCTATCAAGGCCTCGTGGTCGGCGACGCATTGGGCGCGCAGTTCGAGCCGTTGCGTGATGTCCTCCCATTCCTCTTCGTCGGCGCTCAAGCACGCACTGTGGTAGCCCGGCCCGCTCACACCCGAGCCGCTGCGGACGCGCTCCGCGGGGAATTCCCGGGAGCACAGCCGATCGATGTGCTGGAGATACAGGGCGGTGGTCATGTCCGTCAGTAAACCGTCCGGCACTGACAATTGGCGCCCCGTCAGCAGTCGTGCGGTCAGCTGCGCACGGTCAGGCGTCGCGCCGCTTCAGCGCCCACCAGCCGGCGCCCGATATGAGCAGCGTCCAGGCCGCGAGGACAGCCATTCCGCTCCATGGGCCCAGCGAGCCGGCCGGGTGTTGCAGCAGGATCTGCCGGCCCGCACGATCGGGCAGGAAGTCGGCCGCGCTGCCGCCATGCGACATGTCGCCCACCACGAACGGCAGGATCAGGAACAGCGGCACGAGCACGCTCAGCGCGCCGGTGACACTGCGCAGCACGGCCGCCACCCCCGCCGCGAGGACGCTGATCAGCGCCAGGTAGACCGCGCAGCCGAGGACGGCGCGCAGCGCGCCCGGGTCCCCGATGCCTATCCCGAAGCCCTGGTCCATCAGGGCCTGGCCGCCGAGGAAACTCATCAGACTGGCCACCAGGCCGACGGTGAAGACGCATCCTCCCACCACGGCGAGCTTGGCCCCGTAGAACACCGTCCTGTCGGGCACGGCCGCGAGGGAGACGCGGACACCGGAGTCCTTGTATTCACCGCCCACCGCTATGACACCGAAGATGACGGCCGCCAACTGGCCGAAATTCAGGCCGTAGTAGGAGAACAGCACAGGGTCGAAGTCGGTGTTGCCGGGCTCGGGACGGCCGAGGGCGCCGCAGATCAGGAGCGAGAGGCCCACTGTCGCCACGGGCACCGTCAACAGGGAGCCCATCAGGGAACGCAAGGAACGGACCTTGATCCACTCGGCGTGGAACACCGCGGGGAACGACATGGCTCAGGCCTCCTGGGTCACGGTGGGGGCGGAGGCGAACTGCGCCTCGCCTGCGGTCAGATCGAGATATGCCTGCTCCAATGTGGCTTCCTCCGTGGCCAGTTCGAGAATCGGGATGCCCGCCCGTGCGGCGAGCGGACCGATCGCGTCGACCCGCGCCCCCTCGACCGTCCAGAGCCCGCCCTCACCCGGGACCGGCTCGAAGCCTTCACCGAGCAGGAGCTCGCGCAGCCGGCCGCCTTCGGTGGTGCGGAAACGGACCCTGGGCCGGATCCGGGAATCGATGAAGTCCCGCATGGGCGTGTCGGCGAGCAGCCGCCCGCGGCCGAGGACGATCAGGTGATCGGCGAACGAAGCCGTCTCGTTCATCAGGTGGCTTGAGACCAGCACCGTCCTGCCCCGGCGGGCGAGGGAGCGCATCAACTCCCTTATCCAGATGATCCCTTCGGGGTCGAGCCCGTTGGACGGTTCGTCCAGGATCACCACCGCGGGGTCGCCGAGGAGCGCGGCAGCGATCCCGAGCCGCTGCCGCATGCCGAGCGAGAACGTCTTGACGCGGCGGCCGGCGACCTTCGTGAGCCCGGCCTCCCCAAGGACCTCCTCCACCCGGTGCGCCGGTATGCGGTTGCTGACGGCGAGAGCGAGCAGATGGGCACGGGCGGTGCGGGAGCCGTGCGCGGCCTGGGCGTCGAGCAGCGCTCCCACTTCGCGCAACGGGTCCGCCAGCTCCGCGTACCGCCGGCCGCCTATCAGTGCGGTGCCCGCCGTCGGCCAGTCGAGGCCGAGCAGGATGCGCAGGGTGGTGGACTTGCCCGCGCCGTTGGGGCCGAGGAAGCCGGTGACCCGGCCGGGCTCGACCGCGAAGGTGAGGTGGTCCACGGCGCGGGTGGTGCCGTATTCCTTGCGGAGTGCTTCGACTTCGATCCTTGTCATGCCTCAAGCGTGGCCGTCGGGCCTGGTCAGCGGCCTCCCCCGGCAGGGGGGAACGTCTCCCCCGCACGGGGGAGCCGCGGAGATCGGCGCGCTGGGACGATGGACCAATGCGCCGCTCCCTTCGCCTGCTGGCCCGTCCAGTCACCTACACACGGTGGCTTCACCTGCTCATCCCGATCATGTTCGCGGCCATGTGGATGTTCATCTCCCAGCAGGTGTACGTCCTTGGCCTGTTGGTGGTGCCGTTCGGGCTGATACCGGCGGTGCGGCTCGAAGAAGGTGTCCAGGCGCAGCTGCTGCTCACACCGGGCGAGCGCGGCAGACCCGATCCTTCGATCGCGCTCGCGCCGTCGGCCACCTGGCGTGATCGCTGGCGCACCGTGCTCTGGCTCGAGGTCCGGCTCGTGCTGTCCTGGGTGGCCGTCGCTGGGACCGTCTGGATACCGTCGCTGGCCGTGGACATGGTGGCGCGCGGGCTGGGTCACGCGCCGGTCGTCTTCGGGTGGATGGCGTCCTGGTCGGCGGGGTGGTGGCTCCTGCCGCTGGCGCTGGTTCCCGTCGCCCTCATGCCGGTCTGTCTCGTGCTGACCGGGAACTTCATCACGTGGGTTGCCCGCAAGCTGCTCGCGCCCTCCGCCAAGGAGCGGTTCACCGCGCTGGAGGAGCGCACCGAGCTGCTTCTCGAGCGCAATCGGATCGCCCGGGAGATCCACGACTCCATCGGCCATGCACTGACCGTGGCCGTGATCCAGGCCGGTGCGGCCCGCGCGGCCAAGGATCCGGCGTTCACCGACCGTGCGTTGCTGGCCATCGAGGAGACGGGCCGGGCGGCGCTGGAGGACTTGGAGCGGGTGCTGCTCGTGCTGCGCGAGACGACGCTTCCGGCCAGCCGGCGCCCGACGCTCCTGGAAGCGGGCCGGCTCATCGAGTCGGCCCGTGGTTCGGGCGCGGAGGTCGACGCGGAGTTCTCCGGCCCTCTTGAGCTGGTGCCGGGACCGGTCTCGCGGGAGGGATACCGCATCCTCCAAGAGGCGCTGACCAATGTGCTGCGGCATTCGGGCCCCGTGCCCGTACGGATCCGCATGGCCGTCCTCGGAAAGCGACTTGAGATGGATGTGACCAATCCGCTGACGGGGGCGGCGCCTCGCGGCAAGGGCGGAAGCGGCCTGCGCGGGATGCGGGAGCGGGCCGCGCTGCTCGGCGGGGAGGCGGAGACGGGGGCGTACGAGGGAGAGTGGCGGGTACGGGTGCGGCTGCCGCTGGAGACCCCGGTCTGACGTCGTCCACAGCCCCCGGGGCCCCGCGCGGTGGGCCACTAGGCTGGCCCGATGCCGGTAACCGTACTTCTGGTCGACGACGAACCCCTGGTCCGCGCTGGTCTGCGGGCCGTGCTGGAGGCGCAGCCCGATATCGAGGTGGTGGGTGAGGCGGCCGACGGGGCGGCCGTGATTCCGCTGATCCGGCAGACGAGGCCGGACGTGGTGGCGATGGATGTGCGGATGCCGCTCATGGACGGCATAGAGGCGACCCGCGCCGTGCTGCGCACCGTCCAGGATCCACCGAAGATCCTGGTCGTCACGACCTTCGAGAACGACGAGTACGTCTACGAGGCGCTGCGGGCCGGGGCCGACGGGTTCCTTCTGAAGCGGGCCCGGCCGGCCGAGATCGTGAACGCGGTGCGGCTGGTGGCCGAGGGCGACTCCCTGCTGTTCCCGTCCGCGGTGCGCGCGCTCGCCGCCGAGTACGGCAACAGCGCGGCGCGGACCGCGCTCGCCGCGGCGGCGCTCACCGACCGGGAGGCGGCAGTGCTGCGACTGATGGCGCGGGGGCTGTCCAACGCGGAGATCGCGGCGGAACTCGTCGTGGGCACGGAGACCGTGAAGACGCATGTCAGCGCCGTATTGGCGAAGTTGGGCGCCCGGGACCGCACCCAGGCCGTCATCGCGGCGTACGAGTCCGGTTTCGTGGCCCCGAGCTGATGCGCCTCCGTTACGGGCCGCCGCTCGCCGTACACCTGACCAGCGAGTACGATCCGGCAGACACGCGCACGAGCTGGGAGGACACACGTTGGGGCGGCTGACCGGCGGGGATCCCTCTCTGCTGCGGAGGATCAATTCCGCGGTGGTGCTGCACGCCCTGAGGGGCGCGGAATCTCCCACATTGACCGATCTGACCCGGATCACCGGTCTGTCCCGGCCGACGGTCGAGGGCGTGGTCGACGGCCTCATGGAGGCCGGGCTCGTCGTCGAATCGGCGCCCGAGGAGGGCGAGGCCCGGCGTCAGGGCCGGCCCGCGCGGCGCTTCCGGTTCCGGGCCGAGGCGGGGCATCTGCTCGGGATCGAGATCGGCCCGCACCGGGTGGCGGCTCTGCTCTCCGGTCTCGACGGGCGGATCTTCGGCGCGGGTTCGCGCGAAGTGCCCGAGGCGGCCTCGGCCGACGAGCGTCTCGAACGGGTCCGGGTGACCGTCGCCGATGTGCTGCGCCGGGCCGGTGTGGCGCGCAGCTCGCTGCGTGCGGTCGGCGTCGGCAGCCCGGGGATCGTCGAGGCGGACGGCACGGTGCGGCTGGGCACGGCGCTGCCCGAGTGGACGGGGCTGGCCCTCGGCGAGCGGTTGCGGCGCTCGTTCCGCTGCCCGGTGCTGGTGGAGAACGACGCCAACGCGGCTGCCGTCGCCGAGCACTGGAAGGGCGCGGCGACCGATTCCGACGACATGGTCTTCGTCATGGCCGGTCTGAGTCCGGGGGCGGGTTCGCTCATCGGCGGCCGGCTGCACCGGGGCTTCGGCGGCGCGGCGGGCGAGATCGGTGCGCTCCATCTGCTGGGCCGTGACGTCACCCCCGAGAAGCTGCTCTCGACCACGGACGAGCCTCTGCACCCGCTGGACGAGCAGGCCGTCGCGGATGTGTTCACGCTGGCCCGGCAGGGTGACGCGCGGGCGCAGGCCGCGGTGGAACGGTTCCTTCAGCGGCTGGTGCACGACGTGGCGGCGCTGGTGCTCGCCCTCGATCCCGAGCTGGTCGTCGTGGGCGGGTGGGCGGCCGGCATCGACGGCGTACTGGAGCCGTTGCGCGAGGAGTTGGCGCGCTACTGTCTGCGGCCGCCGCGGGTGGTGCTGTCCATGCTCGGGGAGGCGGCGGTGGCGACGGGCGCGCTGCGTCTGGCCCTCGACCACGTGGAGGAAGAGCTGTTCGCTGTCGAGGGCACGGTGACCGCGCGCCGCTGAGACGACGCCGAGGCGCCACGGCCCGCACCCTTCCTGTGGTGCGGGCCGTGGCGTCCGTGGGTGCGGCAGCGGCCCGGAGGGTCAGGAGGCCTGGCGCTGCTGTGCGGTGTGGCTGATCTCCAGGTCGCCCGAGTCGCTGAAGGTGAGACGGCAGGTGTCCGCGCGATAGGTGGCGACCGAGACGGCCACGGTGCGGCCCCCGGCGTAGTACCGGGTCGTCACGACGAGGACGGGGGCGCCGGGCAGCCGGTCGAGTTCCTTGGCGTCGTCGGCGCGGGCCGAACCCAGCTCCACCGCGCGGTCCTGCCCTTCGAGGGCGAGGCGGCGCAGTTCACGCAGGACGGCCCGGCCGCGGGCCGGGCCCGACGGAACGTCGATGGCTGAGAGTTCGGGCACCGACCCGGCCGGCACGTAGAGGAGTTCGGCGGCGACGGCCTGGCCATGGGTCACCCGGATCCGGCGGACGACGTGCGTCTCCTCGCCGGCTGCCGCGTCGAAGAGGGCGGAGACCGCGGCCGGCGGCACGGCGGCCGTCGCGTCCGCGGTCTGCCAGTCGTCGCCGGGTGCGCCGGGCCAGTCGTGCTGGGCCGTGGCGACCGGAACGGCCGTGCGCGGCGGGGCGACGGTGGTGCCGACGCCGCGGCGGCGCTGGAGGCGGCCTTCGAGTTCGAGCTGTTCGAGCGCCTGGCGGAGCGTGGCGCGTGCGACGCCGAACCGGGCCGCGAGGTCGCGCTCGTTGGGCAGGATCTCACCCACCGCGAAGTCCGAGTCGAGCGCCTCGCTGAGTACCGTCTTGAGGTGCCAGTACTTCGGCTCCGGCACCGATTCCAGCTGCGTGGTCCCCACCCTGATCCTCCGCAATCGCCGTGTCCGCGGCGGCTTTCCGTGCCCTTGTTTATTAAAGGTTCCTGCACTAACTCTGCGACCATAGGGCGGCCCACCCCCTTGGTCAAGACCAATCCTCGTTCCGTTACGGAGCGCACACGAGGGGTGCCACAGAGCGTTCACGAGACGTTCGCGCCCCCGTGAGGACCACGCGGGACACCGAGGAGCGGAATCCCGCCGAACCCCAGGCGGACGACCCGGCCCGACGGCCCGCCCGCGCCACGTCCGGTATGTCTATTGAACTCCCGGCTACTGGGCGGTAGTTGTTGCTGACAAGTCGTCTCAGCGCGGATCCCAGGACAGGGAGCAGCACCATGACCGCAGAGGTCTCGTTCACCATCGACACCCCCCGGGGGAGCCGCTCCACCTCCGTCATCTATCGGCGCGAGGGCTCCGGGGAACCCCTCCTGCTGCTGCACGGCATCGGCCACCACCTCCAGGCGTGGGATCCGGTCTTCGACCTGCTGGCGGCCGACCGCGATGTGATCGCCGTCGATCTGCCGGGCTTCGGCGCATCGCCCGGCCTGCCGGACGGCGTCTCCTACGACCTCGCCGGCGTGGTCCCCGTGCTCGGCGCGCTGTGCGAGGCCCTCGGGATCGACCGCCCGCACGTCGCGGGGAACTCGCTGGGCGGTCTGCTCGCCCTGGAGCTGGGGCGCGCCGGGCTCGTACGGTCCGTGACGGCGCTCTCGCCCGCCGGCTTCTGGACGCCGCCGGAGCGGCAGTACGCGTTCGCCGTGTTGCGGACCATGCGGCAGGTCGCGATGGCCCTGCCCCTTCCCGTCATCGAACGGCTCTCCCGCACGGCAGCCGGGCGCACGGCATTGACCAGCACCATCTACGCCCGGCCCGGAAGGCGTTCACCGCAGGCCGTCGTCGCGGAGACGCTCGCGCTGTGCGAGGCGCCCGGCTTCGCGCAGACCCTGGCCGCCGGGCAGAGCGTCCTGGTGACCGATGACGTGCCGGGCCTTCCCGTAACCGTCGCGTGGGGCAGCAAGGACCGGCTGCTCCTGCGCCGCCAGGGCGTCCGCGCCAAGCACGCCATCCCCGGCGCCCGCCTCGTACGGCTGCCCGGCTGCGGCCATGTGCCGATGAACGACGACCCCGCCCTGGTCACGCGTGTCATCCTGGACGGGAGCCGGCCGGTCGGCGGGGCCGTGCGGACGGCGGCCCGACTCGGGTGAGCCGCGAACGGGCCTGTCACCGGAGGCGAACACTCCAGGCCATGCCCGGCGGAAAACAGCCAAAAGAGCATCAGAAGCACACTTAACCAGTCAGTCACAAAGCGTTCGCGATCACGCAACACCGCTCGGCCACAGTGGTCCCATGACTGATACGCAGGACCCGATCCACGCCCCGGCCCACGCCCCGCTCCACGCCTCGGCGCGCTCGTCGAAGCACGCCTCGAAGCACCCCTCGGCCTCCGCCGGGCACCCCCGCCGTCACGCCTGGCGGCGGGAGTTCGTCGAACTCGCCGCGCTGTTCACGGCCGTGGCCGTGGCCGACGGGCTCGCGAACCTGGTCGCGCACGGCCCCGACGGGACGTTCCTCCTGGTCGCGTCGGCGGGTGCGCTCATCGCCACGGCCGCGTTCCACACCTGGTGGGCACGGCGTCACAGTCATGCGCCCCCGCCCCCGGATACCGGCGCCACTACGACCGGCGGCCTCCCGGCCGGAGCCACGGCGACCGGCGAGGCAGCGGCCGAGGGCGCACACCGCGAGACGGCCCTGTGGCGGATGCGGACGACGGTACGGGACGCGCCCGGCAGCCTCGCCGCCCTGTGCGGTGTGCTCGCCGGACACCACGTGGACATCCTCACCCTCCAGACGCACCCGCTGGCCGACGGCACGGTCGACGAGTTCCTGCTGCGCGCCCCCGCCCATCTGTCGGCCACCGAGCTGTCCGAAGCCGTCTCCGCGGCCGGCGGCGCCGACACCTGGACCGAGCGGGCCGACGCCCACGACCTCGTCGACGCCCCGACCCGGGTCCTCGGCCTCGCCACCCGCACCGCGCTCGACGCCGCGGAACTCCCGCTCGCCCTGCGCCAGTTGCTGGGCCGCTGCACCATCCACTCGCTGCCCGCGGTCTCCCTCACCGGCCGCCCCAACGGCGAGATCGCCCCGGTCGAGGGCGTACTGGAATCGACCACGATGCGACTGCGCGACCCGGGCGGCGGCGCGATCACCATCGACCGGCCCCACCTTCCGTTCACACCGACCGAGTTCGCCCGAGCGCGGGCCCTGGTCGAGCTGGACGCCCGGCTCGGCCCGCGCGTCCCGCGCGGCGAGGACGTGCTGACCCTGCCCGAGGGCAACGAGATCACCGTGCGGCGCGCCGACCCGCGCGACCTGGAGGCCGCCAAGGCGATGCACGAGCGCTGCTCGCCGCACACGCTCGGCCTGCGCTACCACGGCCCCGTCGGCGACGCCGACCGCTATCTCGGCCATCTGCTCAGTCCGCGTTACGGCCGCACCCTCGCCGTGCAGACCGCCTCCGGGCGGCTCGTCGCCCTCGGCCACCTGCTGTGGGACGGCGACGAGACCGAGGTCGCCCTGCTGGTGGAGGACTCCTGGCAGCGCCGCGGCATCGGCTCCCAGCTGCTGCGCCGCCTCCTCGGCCTCGCCGCCGAGGCGAACTGCGACAGCGTCTACGCCATCACCCAGTCGTCGAACACCGGCATGGTCGCGGCCATGCGGGGGCTCGGCCTTCCCCTGGACTACCAGATCGAGGAGGGCACCCTGGTGGTCACGGCCCGCCTCGCCGAGACGGCGTCCAAGAACGTTCCGGAGCGGCCCCGGCACGTCGAACAGAGCCGGCCCCGATGAGGACCGCGGCGGACACGGCGGCCGGACAGGTGCTCGCGCCCTGATGGGTGGTGACGCGGCGCCCTCCCTCGTAGAGGATGTCCGCATGTCAGTTACTTCCAGCAGCGCGCTGCCCCGCCAGGTCGCCGACGCCTATGTCGACGCACTCATCGAACTCGACCCGATCACCGGGAGCTACTTGGGCGTCAGGGCGAGCCACGCCCTCCTGCCCGACTTCTCCCCCGCAGGACAGTCGGCCATGGCCGGCCTGGCGCGCACCACGCTCGCCCGACTCGACGAGGCCGAGCGGCAGCCCGGCGCCGACAGTGACGCCGAGCGGCGCTGCGGCCGACTGCTGCGGGAGCGGTTGTCCTCCGAGCTCGGTGTGCACGAGGCGGACGAGGGCCTGCGCAAGGTCAGCAACCTCAACTCGCCCGTGCACGACGTGCGGATGGCGTTCACCTTGTCGCCGACGGAGACCGAGGAGGACTGGCGCGCCCTCGCCTCCCGCCTCCGCGCGGTGCCCGCCGCGATCGAGGGATACCGCGCCTCGCTCGAACTGGGCCTGGAACGCAAGCTCTTCGGCGGTCCGCTCGCCACGGAGACCGTCGTCGGCCAGCTCGGCGAGTGGCTCGCCACCGGCTTCTTCGAGGGGCTCGCCGAGCCCGGCCCCGCCTCGTTGCGCGGCGAGCTCGACGAGGCGGCGACCGAAGCCTCCGCCGCCCTCGCCGCCCTGCGCGACTGGCTGCGCGACGTGTACGCGCCGGCCATCGAGGGCGCCCCCGACACGGTGGGCCGCGAGCGCTACCAGCGCTGGTCGCAGTACTACAACGGCACCGCGCTCGACCTCGACGAGGCGTACGCCTACGGCTGGTCGGAGTATCACCGGCTGCTCGGCGAGATGAAGACTGAGGCCGCCAAGATCCTTCCCGACGCCGGGCCCTGGGAGGCGCTGGCCCATCTCGACGTGCACGGCGCCCACATCGAAGGGGTCGACGAGGTCCGCGACTGGCTGCAGTCCCTGATGGACGAGGCCATCGAAGCGCTCGACGGCACGCACTTCGAACTCGCCGAGCGGGTGCGGAAGGTGGAGTCGCGCATCGCTCCGCCCGGCGGCGCCGCGGCCCCGTACTACACGGGCCCCTCCGAGGACTTCTCGCGCCCCGGCCGCACCTGGCTGCCCACCATGGGCGAGACCCGCTTCCCGGTGTACGACCTGGTGTCGACCTGGTACCACGAGGGTGTTCCCGGCCACCACCTCCAGCTCGCGCAGTGGGTGCACGTCGCCGATCAGCTCTCGCGCTACCAGGCCACCGTCGGCCACGTCAGCGCCAACGCCGAGGGCTGGGCGCTGTACGCGGAGCGCCTCATGGACGAGCTGGGCTTCCTGACCGATCCGGAGCGCCGGCTCGGTTACCTGGACGCGCAGATGATGCGCGCCTGCCGGGTGATCATCGACATCGGCATGCACCTGGAGCTGGAGATCCCGGCGGACTCGCCCTTCCACCCCGGCGAGCGCTGGACGCCGGAGCTGGCCCACGCGTTCTTCGCCGGTCACAGCAGCCGGCCCGCCGACTTCGTGCGGAGCGAGCTGATCCGCTATCTGTCGATGCCGGGGCAGGCCATCGGCTACAAGCTGGGCGAGCGCGCCTGGCTGCTCGGACGCGAGAACGCCCGTGCCCGCCACGGTGACGCCTTCGACCCGAAGGCCTGGCACATGGCGGCGCTCTCGCAGGGATCGCTCGGCCTCGACGACCTCGTCGACGAGCTCTCCAAGCTCTGAGACACCAGGGGGCGGCCCGCTCAACGGGCCGCCCCCGCACGGCAGTTCAGCAGCCGCAGTGCGCCCCGGCCTCGACGGGCGCGGTCAACGGGTCGGCGGCGCGTCGCTCGCCGCCCTCCCACGTCTCGAACGCGAAGCCCTCACGCACCCAGTACTCGAAGCCGCCGAGCATCTCCTTGACCCGGAAGCCGAGTTCGGCCAGGGCAAGGGCCGCGCGTGCGGCGCCGTTGCAGCCGGGACCCCAGCAGTACGTGATGACGGGGACCGTCCTGTCGAGCAGCAGCTCGGCCTGCTCGGCGATGAGCGCGGTCGGCAGGTGGACGGCGCCGGGCACATGACCCTGGTCCCAGGATGCGGTGGAGCGGGAGTCCAGGACGACGAAGCCCGGGTCACCGCCGGCGGCGAGCGCGCCGGCGACGTCGGAGACGTCCGCGTGGAAGGCCAGGCCGGCCCGGAAGTGGGCGGCGGCGTCGGCGGGGGCGGCCGGGGCCACCCGCAGGACCGGGTTGGCGGCGGCGGTGTGCTGTCTCGTCATGGCTGAAAATCTATGGGCCGGTGATCCATCGCGGAAGGTCCGATCCCCGGGACATCTCTTGTTGCTCCGGGGATTTCACGGTTGGGTGGGCACCATGACCATGTATTCCCCCGACGCCACGGACTGGCGCATCCTGGAAGCCCTCCAGCAGGAAGGACGGGCCAGCTACGCCGAGCTGGCCCGGACCGTGTCGATGTCGGCGAGCGCCGTCACCGAGCGGGTGCGCCGCCTCGAAGAGGCCGGGGTGATCGCGGGCTACACCGCCGTCGTCGATCACGAGCGTCTCGGCAGGCCCATCCTCGCCTTTGTGCGCCTGCGCTATCCGAACGGCAACTACAAGCCGTTCCACGATCTGGTGGACGCGACGCCGGAAATCATGGAGGCGCACCACGTGACGGGCGACGACTGCTTCGTGATCAAGGTCAGCGCCCGCTCGATGAGCCACCTCGAGGAGATATCCGGAAAGATCGGGACGCTGGGCGCGGTGACGACGAGCGTGGTGTACTCCTCACCCCTCCCCCGGCGCGCGATCGGACGGTGAAGCGGGCTAGATTCAAGGCTGCTTTCCCGCCTCCCGACACCCCGAGGAACCAGCCGTGTCCCAACTCCCGCCCCTGGGCGGCCCGTCCGTCTCGTACTCCCCGGCACAGATACGGCGCAACCGCCTGATCCTCCTCGGGCTCGTGATCGCCGTCGTGGGCATGGTGGCCTTCTCGGTCTGGGGGCCGCGCGACGCGAAGGACCAGTCCGCGAGCCTCAAGGTCGGTGACTGCTTCCGCAACGTCGGGACGGACGAGCACGCGAAGACCGAGAAGCTCGACTGCACCGACCCGGACGCGCGGTACAAGGTCCTCAAGATGGATGAGAACGGCGTCGTCGACACCTTCTCGTGCTCCGACACTCCGGGCACGACCGGCTCGCTGACCCAGTCGGGGACCGGCGACTGGTTCGTCGTCTGCTTCAAGGACAACGACGAGGCCGGCAAGAAGTAGACCAGGGCGCGGCCGCACGCCCTGCCCTCACGCCCCTTCGGTCCCCCGCAGCCGCACCGACGAGCCCGTCCGCCCCTTCACGACCTCCAGCTGGGCCGGGATCCGGCGGCGCAGGTCACCGACGTGACTCACGATGCCTACGCTGCGGTCGCGTTCGCGCAGCGAGTCCAGTACGTCGAGGACCTCGTCCAGGGTCTGGTCGTCGAGGCTGCCGAAGCCCTCGTCGATGAACAGGGTGTCCAGGCGGGCGCCGCCCGCTTCGTCGGTCACCACGTCCGCGAGGCCGAGGGCGAGGGCGAGGGACGCGAAGAACGTCTCGCCGCCCGACAGCGTGGCGGTGTCGCGTTCGCGGCCCGTCCAGGCGTCCACCACGTGCAGTCCGAGGCCAGAACGCCCCCTGCCGCCCCTGGCGTCGGAGTGCACCAGGGTGTACCGGCCGCCCGACATGCGCTGGAGCCTGGCGGTCGCGGCCGCCGCGACCTGTTCGAGACGGGCGGCGAGCACGTACGACTCCAGGCGCATCTTGCGCTCGTTGTCGGCCGAGGTGCCGGCGGTGAGCCCGGCGAGGCGGGCCACCCGTTCGTACTCCTCGCGCAGCGGGCCGATCCTGTGGGTCTCCTCGGTGGCCCGGCCGCTGAGGGTGTCCAGTTCGGTGCAGCGGGCGCGGGCCGCCGAGAACGCGGACGTGGCGTCCCGCAGGGCGCGTTCGGCCGCGGCGGCCGCGGCCTCGCACCGATCGGCGCGGGCGGGTGCCTGGGCGCCGGCCGCGGCGGTCTCCGGCTCCGCGAGGCGGGCGCCGACCGCGGCGTAGGCATGCTGCCACTCGTCGATCCGGTGCTGGATGTCGCGTTGCCCCCGCTCGTCGAGCAGGGCCGCCGACGCGGCGTCCGGGGTGTCGAAGCCGGCGCGGAACGCCGCCTGCGAGAGCCGTCCGTCGGCCTCCTTGAGCCGCTCGGCACCGTCTTCGACGGCGCGTACCGCCTCCGCCGCCCCGGCGAGGATGTCCGCCCGGTGTTCGAGCAGTGCGGCCTGCTCCGCGACGCTCGCGGCTCCCGCGCGCGCCTGGCTCAACACCCCTTCCAGGGAAGCCTGTTCACGGTCCAGCGCCTCGCGGCTCGCGGTGCGGGCGGCAATGTTCTGCTGCGCCGTGCGCTGAGCGGCCAGGCGCTGCTCGTACTCGCGCTCCGCCGCGGCGAGCGACACCTGGGCGTCGTGCAGTGCGGCGGCCGCGTCCCGCGCCGCCGCGTGCTCGCGCCGCAACTGCCCCGCCTCGGCGGAGAGTTCCTCGACGCTCGCCGTACCGGCCTCGGCTCGGGCGCCCGCCAGTTCCTCCCGTACGAAGGCGAGGGCGGCCTCGGCCTCCGCGCGGGCCGCGTCGGCGTTCCGGTGGGCCCGCTGTGCCGCGTCCTCGGCGGCGCGGTCGACCTGGCCGGTGGCGGGTCGTGCGGGCGCGGGGTGTTCGGGCGAGCCGCAGACCGTGCAGGGTTCCCCCTCGCGCAGCTGTGCCGCGAGCTCCGCCGCGATGCCGCGCAGCCGCTCCTCGCGCAGCGCGAGCCAGTGTTCGTGCGCGGTGTTGGCCGCGTCCCGGGTGTCGGCGTGCCGCCGCTCGGCCGTGGCGAGCCGGGCCTGCGACGCGTCGCGTTCGCGGGCCGCTTCGAGGCGGCGCCTCGCCGGTTCGAGCCGGCCCGCGAGGTGTTCGGCGCGGGCCGCGGCCTCGTGGGCGGTGTCGATCCGCGCCTGGTGGCCGCGCCGGGCGCCCTCCCAGCCGGCGAGCCAGGCCGCGGTGTCGGTGAGGACGTCCTCGTCGGCGCGGGCCCGCGCGTCGAGGCCGGCGCGCTCCGCGTCGATCTCGGCGCTGCGCCGCTCGGCCCTGCGGGCGGAGTCCAGAGCGCCGAGGTCCTGGCGCATCCTGCGTTCGAGGGCCGCGAGTTGTTCGGCACCCGCGTCGGCGAGGTCGGGGCGAAGCCGGGCGCGGGAGCGGTCCCGTTCGGCGGTGGCGGCGCGGTGGTCGCGCCGGGCCTGCTCCCACCATTCGAGCGCGGGCGAGACGAGTTCCGCCTTGCGGGCGGCTTCCAGGCGCGCGCGCAGCGACTCCTGTTCGGGCCTGCGGGCCGCCAACTCCTCGGCCCTGGCGTGCGCCTGGGCGTACCGCTCCTGGAGCGCGGCGAGCTGCCGCGCCTCATCGGCGGCGCGCCGGGCGGCGGCCTGCCTGCCTTCCGCGGCGTCGACGGCGGCCGATGCGACGGCGAGGCGCTCGCGCGCACCGGCGCGCGCGACGGCCGCCCACTGGAGCACGTCCGAGGCGAGGCCCGGATCCCCCGGCCGCGCGTCGGGCAGGGGCCACGCGCGTGCGTCGGCGCCGGAGCCGGCTGCCTGGGCCATGCGCTGGGCGAAGGCGAGCAGACGTTCGTCGCCGTCCTTGACCTGGCGTTCGGCGGCCCGGCGCAGCTCGGCGAGGCGGTCCTCGACGGCGGCGAACCGGCGGGTGTCGAAGAGCCTGCCGAGCAGCCTGCCGCGGGCTTCCGCGTCCGACCTGAGGAACTTGGCGAATTCCCCCTGCGGCAGCAGCACGACCTGGCAGAACTGCTCCCGGCTCATCCCGATGAGCTGCCCGAGTTCCTCGCCGATCTCCTGGTGCGAGCGGCTCAGCGACCGCCAGGCACGGTCCGCGGGGTCGTGCTCGCGCAGCCAGGTCTGCGCCTTCTCGGTGGTGAATCCGCTGCCGCGCTTCTTGGGGCGGTCCTGCTGGGGGCGGCGGGTGACCTCCAACCGCCGTCCGCCGACGGTGAGTTCGAGCAGGACCTCGGTGAAGACGAGGGGCTCGGCGTGGTCGCTGCGCAGCACGGTGCCGGGGCTCTGGCGGGCGCCGGGCACGGATCCGTACAAGGCGAAGCAGACCGCGTCGAGCACCGAGGTCTTGCCCGCGCCGGTCGGTCCGTGCAACAGGAAGAGGCCCGCCGACGACAGCGCGTCGAAGTCGATCTCCTGGCTTCCGGCGAAGGGGCCGAAGGCCGTGACCCGCATGCGGTGCAGTCTCACCGGGCCACCTCGCGCACGCCGTCGTCGACCCTTACGGCGTCGAACGCGCCCTGCAGGACCGTCCGTTCGCCGTCGTCGGGGCCGCTGCCGCCGCGTACGTGCGCCACGAAGTCCTCCGCGATCTGCTGGTCGCTGCGGCCGCTGAGCCGTTGCGCGTACGAGGCGTGCGCGTCGCCGTCGGTGTGCTCGGGGTCGAAGACGAGGCTCAGGGTGTGCGGGAAGCGGGCTCCGATCCGGGCCATGGCGTCGACCGGGCGCACGGCGTCGGTGAGTGTGGCCTCCACCCATGCCTGTTCGTGGCGGGTCAGCGCCGGGTCTTCGAGGAGCGTGTCGAGGTGGCCCCGGATCCGGGCGAGGCGGCGGGGCACCGGGCAGTCGATCCGTTCGGCGGTGACGGCTCCGTCATCGGCGAGGTCCACGAGCCACAGGGACTTGCGGTGGTTGGTCTCCGAGAAGGAGTAGGCGAGCGGCGAGCCCGAGTAGCGGACGCGCTCGGTGATCGCCTGACTGCCGTGGAGGTGGCCGAGGGCCACGTAGTCCACGCCGTGGAAGACGCCGGCGGGTACGGCCGCGACTCCTCCGACGGTGATGTCGCGCTCGCTGTCGCTCGGCTCGCCGCCGGCCACGAAGGCGTGCGCGAGGACGACCGAACGGGTCCCGGCGGGGCGGCGCGCGAGGTCGGAGCGCACCCGGTCCATGGCGGCGCTCAGCACGGCCTCGTGCCCGCCCCTTGGCGCGGCCAGTTCGTCGCGGACGAGGGCCGGCTCCAGGTAGGGCAGCCCGTAGAAGGCCACGTCGTCGATCATGACCGGTGTCCCGCAGCCCGCCGGGTCGGTCCGCAGGTGGATCCCGGCGCGCTCGATCAGGCCGGCTCCCACGCCGAGCCGGCGGGCCGAGTCGTGGTTGCCGGAGATCATCACGGTCGCCACCCCCGCGTCGGCGAGGTTGTGCAGCGCCCGGTCGAAGAGGCCGACGGCAGCGAGCGGCGGCACCGCCCGGTCGTACACGTCGCCCGCCACCACGACCGCGTCCACGCCGTGGTCGCGCACCGTCGCCACCAGGTGGTCGAGGAACGCGGCCTGGGCGTCGAGCAGGTCGACCCGGTGCAGGGACCGGCCCAGGTGCCAGTCCGAGGTGTGGAGGATCCTCAAGACACCGCTCCGACCTGCATGTTTCTCCTCACCTCTCCCGGTACCGGCTCCGGCAGCCGCCGGGCTCACCACCATCACGGACCCCGCTGGTGCGGGCCGGCACCTGGCCCCTCACGGCCCTCAGTCTGACATCGCTCACCTCGGTGGCGTGGCCGGAGTCGTGATCGCGGGCCGATCTCAGCCGTCGCCGTACGCCTCGCCGCCCAGCTCCAGCGTCGCGGTGCCCGCGGTGGCGTCGGCGAGCCAGGCGCGGAAGGCGTCGATGTCGGCCTCGGGGAGCCCGATGCCGATGGTCACGGCTTCCGCGTAGCGCACCTCGCGCACCGCACGGCCGGTCGCCCTCAGGTCGTTCTCCAGCCGTCCGGCGCGCTGGTGGTCGACGGTGACGGTGGCCAGCCGGTAGCGGCGGCGCACGAGGGTGCCGACCGCGTCCAGGGCTTCGCCGACCACACCGCCGTACGCCCTGATCAGGCCGCCCGCGCCGAGCTTGACCCCGCCGAAGTACCGGGTGACGACGGCGACGACGTACCGCACCTCGCGCCGGGTGAGCATCTGGAGCATGGGCACTCCGGCGGTCCCGCCGGGTTCGCCGTCGTCGCTCGCCTTCTGCACGGCGGCGTCGGCGCCGATCACGTACGCGAAGCAGTGGTGTCCGGCGGTCGGGTGCTCCTTGCGGATGCGCGCGACGAACGCCTGCGCTTCCTGTTCGGTCGCGGCGGGCGCGAGCGCGCAGATGAAGCGCGATCGGTTGATCTCGCTCTCGTGCACGCCTTCTCGGGCGATCGTGCGGTACTGCTCCTGCATCCGCCCACCCTATGCGCCGCCGGGGCCGCCCCGGCCCGGCGGACCGGGGCGGGCGGCAGCACGGGGTTTTCCTCGCCGCACGGCCAAAGGGTGTAGGCATGATCCCAGTGCCCCACCGTCCCAGTGACTCACGGTCCCAGTGACTCACGGCCTAAGTGACTCACAGCCTCAGTGACCTCGATGCCTCGCCAAGGAGAACCCCGTGTACGCCGATCAGGAAACCGTCCGCAAGATCCTCACCTCCACCGGCTCGACCTGGGCCGTCGTCGGGCTGTCCTCCAACGAGGGGCGGGCCGCCTACGGGGTCGCCCGTGTCCTGCAGCGGTTCGGCAAGCGTGTCGTGCCGGTCCACCCCAAGGCCGAGACCGTCCACGGCGAGCAGGGCTACGCCTCCCTCGACGCGATCCCGTTCCCGGTCGACGTCGTGGACGTGTTCGTGAACAGCGACCTCGCCGGGGCGGTGGCCGACCAGGCCGTGGCCATCGGGGCGAAGGCCGTCTGGTTCCAGCTGGGCGTCATCGACGAGGATGCCTGCGAGCGCACCCGCGCCGCCGGGCTCGACATGGTCATGGACCGCTGCCCCGCGATCGAGATCCCCCGCCTCGGCTGAGCGCCGCTTCGGCGCTCGCGCATTGGACGAGTGGGGGTATGTACCACTGAATCGCCCGCGCTCATACTGGCGCCAACCAGACCTACGGGGAGGCACCAGTTGGGGGAGCTGATTCGTACCAGGGACGGGCGCGACTTAGCGGTCGAGAATTACGGGAACCCGCGGGGCAGACCGGTGTTCCTGCTGCACGGCACCCCGGGGAGCCGGCTGGGGCCCGCGCCGCGCAGCGCGGTGCTCTACCGCCTCGGCGTGCGCCTGATCACCTTCGACCGGCCCGGGTACGGCGACTCGGACCGGCTGCCGGGGCGCCGGGTGGCGCACGCCGCGGCGGACGTGGAAGCCATCGCCGACGCGCTGGGGATCGACGAGTTCGCCGTGGTGGGGCGGTCCGGCGGCGCGCCGCACGCACTGGCCTGCGCGGCGCTGCTCCCGGGCCGCACCGCGCGGGCCGCCGCGCTCGTGGGTCTGGCTCCGCGCGACGCGCAGGGGCTCGACTGGTTCGAGGGGATGACCGAGTCCAATGTGCGGGAGTACATCAACGCAGCTGCCGGAAAGGGCCAGTTGACGACAGCCCTGGAGATGCGGTCGATCACGATCCGTTCCGATCCCCGGCGCTCGGTCGCCGACATGCGCCACGGCCTGCCGGGGCCGGACCGCGGCATCGTCGCCGACGCGGGGATCCGCGCCATGCTGGAGCGCAACTTCGAGGAGGGGCTGCGTAGTTCGGCCGACGGCTGGGTCGACGACGTCATGTCCTTCAGCACCGACTGGGAGTTCCGGCCCGAGGACATCGGCGCGCCGGTGCTCCTGTGGCACGGCGAGCAGGACGTGTTCGCGCCGGTGCAGCACACGCGCTGGCTCGCCGAGCGAATTCCCGGCGCCCAGTTGATCGTCGAGCGCGGCGCCGCGCACTTCGGGGCGCTGCGGGTGCTCACCCGGGTGCTGAGCTGGGCCACCTGGTGAGTCCGGGGGCGCGCCCGAGCCCGTGGGGCCGAGCACTCCCCCCTCCCCTCGCACCGGTCGCGCCGGTCACACGGGCTGCGGTTCGAGGTCGCGGTTGATCCGGCGCCAGGCGCGTGCCGCCTCGGCGATCGGATGGTCCACGCCCAGCTGCTTGGCCGCCGGCTCCAGGATGGAGGCGCGCAGCCGCTGGGCCTCCTCCTCCCGGCCGGCCGCCCGGAGCGTGATCGCCAGGTTGGAGCGGCAGGCGAGCACATCGGGGTGGGTGGGTCCGAACCGCTCCAACAGGCCCTTGAGCGCGGTGCGTTCCCACCGTTCGGCGAGGTCGGGCCGGCCCAGGTCGCCGTAGGCGTTGGCGAGGTTGACCGCGGCGCACAGGGTGAACGGGTGGCGCGGTCCGAGGACTTCCTCCAGCGCCGCCCGCACGTCCTCGCCACCCCGCACCGCTTCCTCCGCGGCGCCCAGGCCCCGCCGGTAGATGCAGACGTTGTTGCGGCAGGCCAGGGTGAAGGGGTGCTCGCTGCCCAGGGTTCCCTGGTAGCCCTCCAGGGCCTGAAGGGCCAGGTCGAGGGCGGCCCGCTTGTCCCCGGTCGCCGAGAAGTCGGCGGCCAGGTTGAGGCAGCACGCGAGCGCGTCGGGCGCCTTGGTTCCGTACCGGCCCCGATAGCGGTTGTACGTTTCCTCGGTCAGGCGTTTCGCCTCGTGCGGGTGGCCCGCCTTGCGCAGGGACACCGCGAGACTCTTGGCGGTGCGCAGGGCCTCGGGCACGTCCGCGTTGAGGACCCGCTCGAACGCGGCCACCACTTCCCGCAGGAGCTGCACCGAGGCCGTGTACTCGCCGCTCTCGCGCAGATCGCGCGCGAGGTGGCCCTTGGTGGTGAGGGTGAAGGGGTGCTCGTCGCCCAGTAAGGCGCTGCGGCGCTCCACGGTCTCCTCGTCCAGCCTGCGGGCCGCCTCGCTGTCGCCGCTGAGCCGGTAGTCGATGGCGAGGTTGTTCGCGGCGATGAGGGTGCGCGGGTGGTTCTCGCCGAAGATCTGCCGCAGGCCGTGGTAGATCCGCAGGTCGCGGGTGAGCGCCTCGTCGAACCTGCCGAGCGCGCGCAGGTCCGCGGCGAGGCTGCCGGTGGTGATGAGGATGCTGGGGTGGTCGTCGTTGGGGTGGTCCTTGTGCAGGACGCTGATCTGGCGGGCGAGGGTGTCCTCGTCCATCGCGCGCGCCTCCTGGTACTTGCCCTGGGCGCGCAGGGCGTTGGCGAGCTCGAAGCGGATGTTGAGGGTCTGGAGGTCGTTCTCGCCCAGCTCGCGGGTCCAGACCTTGTTGAGCTGGGTGCCGAGCACCCGGGCGCTCTCCAGCTCGCCGCGCTTGAGCAGATAGCGGATGCGGTCGACCATGAGCTGGCGGACCTTCTCCTCGTCGCAGTCGGCGATGCCCGAGGCGGACAGGTGCGGCCAGATCAGTTCGAAACTGGGCCAGCTCTTGGGGTCGTTGACGGGGTTGTCGCGGTCGACGCCCTCGACGGGGCGGGCCTCGGCCAGGATGCGGTGCACCTCGTGCTTGGCGGTGTCGGCCTCGTCGTCGCTGAGCCCGGACCGCACCGCGGCCTGCACGAGCCGGTGCACCTGGATGCTGCTGTCCGCGGGGTCGACCTTCGCCAGCGCGAAACGGTTCAGCGTCTGGATGACCTTGCCCAGCATGTACCGGTCGCGCAGGTCCGGGTCGTACGGCAGCAGGGACTCGAACATCGAGTCGCTGCCGATGAGCCGCATCGAGATGGGTTCGGCCGAGAAGAAGGAGCAGAGTTCCAACAGGCGCACCGCGGCCTTGGACTCGTCGCGCAGCCGCCTGATGGAGATGTTCCAGGTGGCGCCGATCTGTTCCGAGTAGTCCTCGGGCTTGCCGAGCGAGAGCACCTTGGTGCTCTGCTCCCTGAGCTGTTCCACGTAGGCGTCGACCGGGGTGGCCGTCTCGGCGAGCCAGGCCGCCGCGACCTCCACGGCGAGCGGCAGGTCGCCGACCGCGTCGGCGACCCGGTCGGCGTCGGCGGCCGGGAGCTTCGTCACCCGGCGGCACAGGTGCTCGACGCTCTCCGGGCGGGTGAAGACCTCCACCTCTATCGCCTCGACCTGGGTGGACGCCGGCTTGTTGCGGCACGTCGCGAGGATGTGGCCGTAGGTCGTGCCGGAGATGGGCTCGGTCTCCTCCGGGAGCAGTTTCAGCGCCCGGTCGAGGTCCTCGACGTTGTCGAAGATCAGCAGCCAGCGGGAGTAGGGCGCGCCGCGGCGCAGCGCCTGGAGGGCGGCCGCCGCGGCCTCGGCCACCACGTCGCCGGCCCTGAGGTCCATCTCCTCGGCCAGCTCGGCCAGCGAGGACACGACGCGGTCGGGCTGCTCGGACTCGATCCACCACACCAGGTCGTAGTCGGCACGGAAGCGGTGCGCGTACTCCCGCGCCACCTGTGTCTTGCCGACGCCGCCGAGGCCGTAGAGGACCTGCGGGAAGCGCTGGGCCGAGCGGCTGTCACCGCGCAGCTGGTCGCGCAGCCGTTCCAGGACGGAGGTGCGGCCCGTGAACCAGGCGTGCCGGGGCCGGACGTTCCAGATCTTGGGCACGCTGCCGGGGTAGCGGGGTCCCGCGGGCGCGGCAGCGAGGGCGCCGCCCGCATCGGCCCGGTCGAACGCCTGGAGCACGGCGGCCGCCGCGTCCTGTTCGTCGAGGCGTACGAGGTCGACGACGCCCCGGCTGCTGAGCGGCGGGCTGAGCCGGACGTCGCCGACGCGGATCGGCAGGATCTGGCGGCGTCCGCCCGCCGGGTCGAGCCCGGATCCGGAGTCCCAGGCGGTCCTCGCCCGCTCGGTGGTGAGGTAGGCCTGCGACACCACGGGGATGATCCGGTATCCGGCGCCGGCCGTGAACTCTGCTTCCGCCGCCGCCGATTGGGGGGTGCGGGCGTCGATCGGCACGACGTGGAAGCCGGCGATCGTCAGGACGTGGACCAGCCAGTCGGCCCACATCTGGTCCTCGGCGACATGGGTGAGCACGATGTTGGAGGGCGGCATGGGCCTGCGCCGGGTGTACGCGGCGACGTGGGTGAGCCGGTCGGCCTCGTCCATCGGGGGCAGTGAGTTGACCAGGCCGCCGGTGAGGACGGACGTGAGCCGTTCGCAGGCGCTGAGCATGGAGCTGCTCACGTTGGGCGCGTCGCCGAAGGTGGCGAGGATCTCCTCGTAGGCGTAGAAGGGCCGGTAGGGGACCTCGACGGTGCCCCAGTAGTTGCCGAGCTCTTCGGGGCTGAGGCCGCCGGGGAAGCCGGGGAAGCTCTCGCGGGCCAGGGCCCGTCCCGCGTCGGCCTTCTCCTTCTCGCCGTCGTCGATGCGCATGGGGACGGGCAGGATGCGGATGCGCCGCTCGTGGTAGCGCTCCTCGATGTCGCGGGCCACCGCGGAGGCGCCGTCGATGCTCTGGTCGCTCAACGTGAAGCACACGACCAGCACTTCGGGCATCTGGACGGTGCAGATGTCGGCGATGTCGCTGAGCCCGGTGCGGCTGTCGATCAGCGTGTAGTCGTAGTGGCGTTGCATGTCGTCGCGCATGGCGTCGAAGAACTGGCCGCCGCCGAAGCGCTCGTGGAAGTCGTCCCAGTCCATCTTGCCCACGATGGAGGGGTAGTCGCGGTTGCGCCGCCCCGCGGACAGGAAGTCCAGGCTGCCGCCCTTGGGGAAGTTCCAGTTGAGGGAGGTGGCGTGGGGGCGCACCCGTGCGTAGTCGCGGTGCCAGTCGGGGTCGCGGTCGGCGGGGCGCCTGGCCTCGTCCTGGTAGTCGGTGATCAGGTTGATCAGACCCGGGGTGGCCTCCAGGCCCGCCAGGTCGAGGAAGGGGTGGAAGAACCGGTGGAGGCCCGGCGCCTCCAGGTCCCAGTCGACCGCGAGCACCCGGTATCCGTTGGCCGCCAGGATCCACGCGCAGTTGGCCAGCGCCATGGTCCGTCCGGTGCCGCCCTTGTACGAATAGAACGTGACGACGGTCCCGTTGCGGTTCTCAGTCATCTGATGAGCCCTCCGCCTTATCACCGTAGTTCTTGTCCTGGTCCGTGCTCTGACCACGGCCGCCGGGGTCCCTGACGCCGTAGCCGATCCCGCCCGGAAGGACCCGGGGCATCGGCCCACCGCTCCCGGGCGGTGGATAGGTCGGCGCGTTGGCCTCGTAGTGCCTGACCGCCGCTTTCACGGCCCCGGGAATCGCCTTGCTGAACGCTTCGAGGCTGGGCAGTCCGGTGCCCGTCGTGCGGTGCCCGTCGTTCTCGTCGGCCCGGCGGGAGAGGGCGGCGTCGGCCTGCTGCGCCAACTCCTCGTTGCGCGCCCGGGTCTGGGGGTCCTCCAGGTTGCCGGGGACCAGGACGCTGATCCAGGGCCGGCGGGTGGCGCACAGCTGGTCCACCAGTTCGCGGCGGCGCCTGGCGTCCAGGGCCCAGCGGTCGAGCAGCAGCAGACCCGGGGCGGGCGGGCCCGAGGCGAGCAGCCGCTGGGGCTCGGCCTCGAAGTCGCTGAGGTGCACGGTGTAGTTCAGGTTGCGGACGACGTCGACGGTGTGGTCGGCGAGGGGTCTGGAGGAGGCCGGATGGTACGGGTTCCAGTCGAGGGACTCGGTTCCGTAGCATTCCGGGCCGCGTCCGGCGGGGAGGGTGGAGCGCGAGCAGGCGAGGACGGAGACCTCCATTTCGCGGGTGGGTCCGCCGGTGGGGCCGAAGGCGGACGGCACCTTGGCATAGTCCTGGTGCGGGTCGCCGGGTGCCAGCTGGGACTGCTGGGCCACGTTCACGATGCGTTTGGCCAGCCGGTAGACGGCGCGCTCGTACTGGTCGCGCAGGTAGTTGAGCTTGATGAGGCCGTAGAAACCCTCGTCGGCGTATTCCTCGCCGAATGTGGCGTGGTTGAACTGGAGGCGCTCGGCGGGCTGCGGCAGCTGTCTCGTCGGTACGGGCACCCACAGCGCGGGCACGACGCCGGTGACGGGGTTGCTGGTGTGGTGGCCGTTACGGCTGTTCTGTGCGGCGGCCCGGCTGGAGAAGGCGAACCACTCCCGGCCGCACTGTTCGCTGAGGAAATAGCGGGGCGAATAGAGCGGGACGAACACCTTGCAGTGGGCCAGCGCCTCCGAAAGCCGTTCCTGCCACCCTTCACCGGGCTGCATCTGCTGGTCCATGAAGCCGGCGCTGCCGGCCGGGAGCGGCGTCAGCTGCATCACGTGCGCACAGAGGTCCCGGAAGAAGCGCTGGACCCAGAGGTTGGGGTCCTTGTCCTTGGGGTCGCTCTTCGGCGTGTGTGCGTAGCTGAGGAAGAAGTATGGCTTCTGTTCGTCTTCACCGGCCCCCACTGATCCGTGCACCACTGTCTCCCCCGGTCCAAGTGGATGGGTGCTCAGTGTAGGAACGGAAGATTCTCCGAAGGAACAGAACGAACAAACCCATGGACCGATCCACTCGTGGATCACCGATCAGATCATGACCGAAACCATGCGCCGGTCATTGAGTGGATCAATCAAATGGGGGCAGAATTCCCGCAATTCGCTGGGGAATTCGGTCAACTCGCTCCTTCGGTACGGGCTTTCCACTCGGCGCGGTGGCGCCGGGCGGAGCGCTCGGCGGCCGACCGCGCGGCCGCGGAGACCGGCTCGGCCTGCCACCCCGCCGCCGTCTCGGCCATACCGGTCACGAAGGCTTCCCCCAGGTCGGAGAGGGACCCGGAGCCGAGGAGCACGTCGACCGCGTCCGAGGTCTGATGCCGCCAGCGCGCGAACTGCGCCTCGGCTTCGGCGCGCTGGCCGGATCCTCGCGCCGTTTCTCGGCGCACCCGCCAGAAGTCGGTCACCGCGATGTGTGCGTACGTCCCCTGGAGCAGCCCGCCGATCGGGCGAGGATCGGGGCGCCAGGGGGCGTAGTGGAGGGCGCGGTCGGCCTTGTCGTACAGGTCGACCGCGTCGAGCAGGGCGGCGAGTTTCACGTGCTGGAACTCGTGGACGATGAGCAGGGCGAGCTGATCGGGCGAGGAGGGCCTGGCCGCCCCGATCGCGCCCCAGGCCTCCTTGCACGCGGCGCTGACGTTGCTGCCGTCGGGCGCGTACAGGGGGGTGATCAGGCGCAGTCCGGCGGCCACCGCGTCCGCGTACGCGGGCAGTTCGCGCCGGATCAGGGACCGGGCGACGGTGAGGTCCTCGGCCCACAGCTTGATCTCGTCGGCGGCGATGCGTCGTGCGACGGGCCAGGTGTGGCAGTCCCGCAGCGGGTCGGTGTCCTCGATCGCGACGCTCCAGCCGTCGCTCTCGAAGAGGCGTACGGGCTCCCAGTGCGGGGACGCGCCGTCGAGGCCCTCGTGCCGGCCGATCTCGAACCGGCGGACACCCGCGCGCACCGCGAACCCCTCGGCAGCGCCGCTCACTTCGGCCTCGTCGACGCCGCCGGCGAGGCGGACCGTGCCGAGTCCCGGCAGGCGCAGCGCGCCGCCCTGCACCGGCACGGTGACGCCGAGGTCGAGTCCTGCCCGCACCACCGTGGCCGCGGCGATCTCGGCGAGACCGCCCGCGGGGGCCGCACGGCCTTCGAGGACGCTCAGCGCCCACGGCCTGGTGTAGGGGTGGGCGAGGACCGCGTCGAGCTCCGCGGGCGCCTCGGCGTCCAGCTGCGTCAGGAGCTCCCAGGCGGCCGTGGCCTCACGGTCGGACAGCGCGATGCAGCCGCTGACGGCGGCGAGCAGCTCCTGGTTGACGTCGAGTTGGGCGGCGGCCAGGCGCGTGATGGTGTCCGCACCACCGAATCCGGCGGCCAGCGCGTCGAAGTCGCGCTGGGGAAGCGGGAGTTCGACGGCCGGCGGAGCGCTCGGGGCCGCGGGCACGACCGCCTCCCGGTCTCGGATGGTGGTCACCAGGGCCAGCAGGTCGGGGCAGAACACGGACGGGTTGTCGAAGTCGCTGCCGGTGCGGTAGCGGTGGGCGTAGAGCCCGCCGCCGCAGGACCGCACCACCGGGCAGGCGCGGCACTGGGCGCAGAGCTGCTCGATGCCCTGCTGGCGGGCGAGCATGCCGGGGTGCTGGAGGACGTCGTCGAGTGAGTGCGTGAAGACGTCCATGCCGGTGGCGGGCGCTCCGTCGTACGACGTCTTCAGGCTGTCGGCCTGCTCGAACGTGCCGTCGGTCTCGATCACGACGAGGTCGGCGGGGGCGAGCCCGAGGGATTCGGTGAGGCTGCTCTCGCCGCGCAGGGTGCGCAGCACGGAGTCGAAGACGCGCACCGGCACGGTGCGTCCCGCCGCGTCCCAGCGCCGGTAGACGGCGTCGAGCCACGCGGCGTACGGGGTGGCGGCGCCGCCCGGCCGGGGCGGGGGCGTGTCCCAGGTGGCATGCGGGAGGAGGAAGTCGATCCGGGGCGGCGCGAGTTCGACCAGCGCGTCGTAGACGGCGACCGGGTCGTTCTCGACGTCGATGGTGCACAGCAGGCCGGCGAACAGGGCCCGGTAGCGGGGGCGGTTGAGCAGCTCCACGGCGCGGATGACCTTGTGGTGACTGCTGCGGCCGTCGGCGTAGCGGCGGTGGCGGTCGTTGGAGACCTTGTCGCCGTCGAGCGAGACCCCGACCTTGATGCCGAGTTCGAGGAAGAGGTCACAGAAGTTCTCGTCCAGGAGCACGCCGTTGGTGTGCATCCGCAGGTCGAGTGCGCTCACTCCGCGCAGCGCCCGCCGGAGCTCCTCGGCGGCGCGCCGCAGCCTGGCGGGCCCGGCGAGCAGCGGTTCGCCACCGTGCAGGACGACGTGGACCGTGGGGAGGTCGTGACGGCGGGCGTGTTCGGCGATGCGGTCCGCCACTCGGGCGAGGATCTCGTCGGAGACCGCCTTCGGTCGGCCGCGCCAGCTCGTGTCGGCGTGTTCGTAGACGTAGCAGTGATCGCAGGCCAGGTCGCAGCGGCTGTGGACCTTCAGGACGAACTGCGACAGAGCGGGCTGAATCGGCCGGTTCATGGAGGCGCGTCGATCCGGTCTCAGAGCGCCGACTGGAAGGCGGAGGTGCCGGGCACCGCCGTGTTCGCGCCGGCCGCCACCACCCTGGTCAGGTTCGCCGGGGCCCTGCCGGCGCTCTGCGCCGCCGCCCTCTTCACCAGCGGCAGCCGCCGCCCGGCCGGCCTGCGGGGTGCGGGGCCGGGCCGTTCGGCCGCCGAGACGAGAGCTTCCACGTGAGCGCCTTTCGGACTGGAGCACCGTTTTTGCAGTGGGCGGTTCCCGATCACTGCGCACAACACGGCTCGAAGAACATTGCGGGGGCTTCTGGTACGTCGTGCACTGCGGCCGCGTTCCGCGCCCATGGGTGCTCACGCGCCACGAGCGACCGGTGTGGCCGCTGCCGCCTCCCGGGACCACACAACTGCGTGGGCCCGTGCCCGGGTTCGGCGTGGGCACCGAAATCACCCGCACGGGTGGTTTCGTCGGAGGTGAACGCGGCACGCCCGTCTCTCCGGAGCCACGAAATCGACCATAATTCAGCGTCCACCCGGCGCGGGCCCGATTACCAGATACGGACGCAAAGTCATCCGGAATGCGAGGACCCCGCGGGGGCTCCGACGCGTCGCAGCGGGTCTCAGCGTTCGAACGGTACGGACACGGCCATCGTCATCTCGACCGTCTCGGGTCCCTCATTACCGTACGTGTGCGCCGCGTTGGCCTCGAACGACGCCGAATGACCTGCGGGGACCGGGTAGTTGACGCCGTCCACCCGCAGGGTGAGCGTGCCCCGGGTGACATGGAGCAGCTCGACCGTGCCGGCCGGGTGCGGATCGGAGGGGCTCGCGTCGCCGGGCTCCAGCGTCCAGTGCCACAGCTCCAGCGGGCCGGGGGCCTCGGTGCCTGCGAGCAGGACGCTGTGGCTCCCGCGCTCGGTCGACCAGAGCCGCACGGCCTGCTCGGGCGGGACGATGCGGACCGCCGGGCCGCTCTCGTAGTCGAGCAGCGTGGTGATGCTCACGCCGAGCGCGTCGCCGATCTTCACGACGGTGCCCACGCTGGGATTGGTCCTGGCCTGCTCGATCTGGATGAGCATGCCGCGGCTGACTCCGGCGCGGGCCGCGAGTGCCTCCAGGGTGAAACCGCGCTCGGTGCGCCAGCGCTTGACGTTGCGGGCCAGTGACTGGGTCAGCAGTTCGAGGTCCGACACATTCCGTCCATGAGGTGGGCCCCGGGAGGCCGTCCGATGTTGTGGTGACGGGCCGTGTGGTGCGCCCACTGGTCTCCGCTGTCGCCCCACTGTACTGCGGGGCACTTCGAGGCCTCGCGGCCTGCCGTGGAGGTCAGGACTCTTCCGAGGCCAACTCCGCGATGGCGAGCAGCTGTTCCGGGGTGACGCCCTCCGGGATGGGCACCGGCGCGGGCGTGCGCAGCGGTGGCTGCCAGCCGTCCTGCTCGTTCCAGGTGCGCACGATCCTCGCGGGCGCCCCGGCCACCACCGCGTGGTCGGGCACCTCGCCGCGTACGACGGCGCCCGCGGCCACGACCACGTTGCGGCCCAGACGGGCCCCGGGCAGCACCACCGCGCCGGTGCCGAGCCAGCAGCCGGGGCCGATCTCCACGGGCTCCATGCGCGGCCACTGCTTGCCCACGGGCTGGTGCGGGTCGTCGTAGCTGTGGTTGGTCGAGGTGATGTAGACGTACGGGCCGCAGTAGGTGTCCGAGCCGATGGTCACGGTCGTGTCGGCGATGACGTGGCTGCCGCGGCCGAGCACGACCCCGTTGCCCAAGGTCAGAATGGGGTCGGCCCCGAGGTCGAGACCGGGCATCATTCCGGCCGTGAGGGTGACCTGTTCGCCGATGATGCAGTGGTCGCCCAGCTCGATCCAGGGCTCGCCGAACACGGTGCCCTGCGGGAAGGCGAGGCGGGTTCCCGAGCCGATCCGGCGGAAGCGCAGCTTTCCGGGGTGCTCGGCGGTGACCGCGCCCGCCGCCTTGACCAGGCCCCAACCGCCGTGGACCGCGCGGGAGGCGATGCGGCGCCGCCAGGCGGTCAGCGATGAGAACGTGTTTCTGTTCTTGGGCACGCGCTCACGGTACTCATCGCCGGCCGGGTCGATCGCCGCCGACGCCTGTGATCTTCCGCTCAGCCCCCGGCGTCAGCCGCCGTGCGCCGCGCGGTGGTCCTCGGCGAGGCCGCGGTACATCAGGGCGTTCACCTTGATCCCCTCGCGCTCCTCGTCGGTCAGCGCGCGCCGTACCTTCGCCGGTACGCCCGCGACCAGGGAGCCGGGCGGCACGTCCATGCCCTGCGGCACCAGGGCGTGCGCCGCGATCAGCGATCCGGCGCCGATGCGGGCGCCGTTGAGGACCGTGGAGCCCATGCCGACCAGGACGTCGTCCTCGACCGTGCAGCCGTGCAGCACCGCGTTGTGCCCCACGGTGACGCGCTCGCCGATGGTGACCGGGAAGCCGGGGTCCACGTGCACGGTGCAGTTGTCCTGGATGTTGCTGTCGGCGCCGACGACGACCGGTCCGCAGTCGGCCCGCAGGACCGCGTGGTACCAGACGCTCGCACCGTCGGCCAGGGACACCTCGCCGAGCACCACCGAGGTGGGTGCGGTGAATGCGGTCGGGGCGATCCGGGGCGACTTGCCGCCCACTGCCACGACCAACGCCTGCTCTGCCATGCGCCACTCCTTGTACGGACTCGATCGCGCCGGGTGTCACGCTAAGCGACGACGCCGCGGCCTCCGCGGCCGGGTCCCGCATCACGAGCCTGCGATGCGTGCGACCCCGGCCCGCTTACGATCGCGCGATGGCACTCTTCCGGATCGAACGCCGCACCGACCTGACCCCCGACGAAGCCTGGCGGCGGCTCACCGACTGGGAACGGCACGGCGACAGCGTCCCGTTGACCCGGGTCACGGTGCGCACCGCGCCGCCGACGGGCCGGGGCACGGTCTTCGTGGCCCGCACCGGCCTGGGCCGCCTGTGCTTCCAGGACCCGATGGAGATCACCCGCTGGCAGCCGCCGGTCCCGGGAACACCGGGCCGGTGCCGGCTGGAGAAGCGGGGCCGGACGATCGCGGGCTGGGCCGAGATCGAGGTGGGAGCGGCCGGGCGGGGCGCGTACCTGGTCTGGCGCGAGGAGCTGCGCGTACGCGGAGTGCCGCGCGCCTTCGACCCGGTGACCGCCGGGGCCGGCCGGGTCGTGTTCGGCCGGGCCGTGAAGGTGCTGCTGCGTGACCGTTCCGCCTGAGCGGGCCGCACCGAGTGCCGGGGGCAGGGCCGCCCGGCACTGGATCGAGCGGGCCGACGGGAGGGAAAGGACCGAGCCGAACGGCTGAGTTCAGTCGCCGGCCGGGACGTTTTCCGGCGTGGACCGTGCCGCGTCCGCCTCCGCCATGGACTTCTTCGCCCGGTTCTTGACGACCAGCATCGACGCGACGCCGATCAGGAGCGCCGCCACCAGACCCAGGTAGGAGAAGTTCTTCAGCCAGGATTCGGCGACGATGCCGAGATAGTAGATGACGGCCGTGGTGCCGCCCGCCCAGCAGATGCCGCCGAGCACGTTGGCGATGAGGAACTTCCAGTACGGCATGTGCAGGACGCCCGCGAGCGGACCCGCGAAGATGCGGAGCAGGGCGATGAAGCGGCCGAAGAAGACGGCCCACATGCCCCACTTCTGGAAGGAGCGCTCCGCGAGGGCGACATGGCCCTCGCTGAAGTGCTTCGGGAATTTGCGGCCGAGCCACGCGAGGAGGGGCCTGCCGCCCTTGCGGCCGATCGCGTAGCCGATCGAGTCGCCGACCACCGCTCCCGCGGTGGCGCAGGCGCCGAGCACGACCGGGTTGATGTGCCCCTGTTGCGAGGCGAGCAGGGCCGCACTGACCAGGACGATCTCGCCGGGCAGTGGGATGCCGAGGCTTTCGACGCCGATGACGAGCGCCACCAGGAGATAGACACTGACGGCGGGGATGTGCTCCAGCCACTCCTGGATGTGCAACGCGCTTCCTCCCGCTCGCACCGGGTCGCGGCCCGGCGTGCGCCCCCCTGGCGCACGCCGGGAAGCCTACCCGGTCACGGCCGAGGGCCCGCCGCGCCCGATCGGACCTGGCCACGGCCGACGAGCCGCGCCTCGGCCGCGGAGACACCCACGCTCACCTCGCGGGTTCCGGTGCCAAGGACCCAGCCGTGCCGGTCCGGGTCCCACGAGGAGAGCGAGCGGGCCGAGACGCGTACGGTCACGCGCTCGACGGCGCCGGCCGCCAGTTCCAGGCGGCGGTAGCCGGCCAGGGCACGGCGCGCCTGGTCGAGCCGGAGGTCGGGCGAGGGGCCGAGGTAGACCTGGGCCACGGTGACGCCCGCGCGGCTTCCGGTGTTGCGGACGGTGAAGGTGACGCCGAGCCCGTCGCCGTCGGGGCGCACGCTCAGGCCGGAGTACGCGAACGTGGTGTAGGACAGCCCGTGCCCGAAGGGGAAGAGCGGCGTGACGCCTTGGGCGTCGTACCAGCGGTAGCCGAGGTGGATGCCCTCCGAGTACTCCTGGGTGCCGTCCACACCGGGGTAGCGGCGCGGGTCCCCGGCCACCGGGTGGCGGTCGTCGGACGCGGGGAAGGTCTGGGTGAGCCGCCCCCCGGGGTCGCACTCCCCGAACAGGACGGCCGCGGTGGCCTCGGCGCCCTCCTGGCCCGGGTAGTACATCTGCAGGACGGCGCCGGTGCGCGCCAGCCACGGCATGGTGGTGCTGGACGAGGTGTTGAGCACCACGGCGGTACGGGGGTTGGCGGCGGCGACCGCCTCGATCAGCTCGTTCTGGTGGCCGGGCAGGGCGAGGCCGGTGCGGTCGGCCCCCTCGGTGGCGTCCTCGTACGCGAACAGGACGACGCTCTCGGCCGCCCGTGCGGCGCGCACCGCCTCGGCGACGTCGGCGGCCCGGGTGGCGCCGGTGGTGCGCCGGAGCCGGAAGAGCTGCCCCGAGCGGCCGCCCTTGGCGGTGACGGCGAGCCGGTGCGGGCCCTCGGTGAGGCGCAGTGTGCTGCGGCGCACGTCGAGACCGTCGGGCGCGGTGCCGACGAGTCCGCCGCCGAACAGTTCGCCGAGGCCGGGCGCGGGCGGGAAGAGTTCGGTGTCGTCGAGGACGACCTTGGGGCGGTCGCCGGAGTAGTGGATGGTGAAGGTCCACTCGTCCGGGTCGGTCACGGTGAGGGTGCCGGCGTAGGTGAAGGTGACGCCGGCGGAGACGCGCTGCCCCTCGAAGTCCGCACCGGGCGAGGTGCCGGGCAGCGGCTTGCCGTAGAGGTCCTCGCCCATCGCGTAGCTGACGTCGGCGTCCTTGCCCGCGTGGGTTCTGATGGCGTCGAGGGGGCTCGCCGCGCGGTCGGGGACGACGTGCGCGCTGCCTCCCCCGCCGATGAACGGGAGGGTTCCGGTGGGGCCGATCACCGCGATGGAGCGGGCCGCGGCGCCGGTGAGGGGAAGGGTGGCCGTCCGGTTGTGGAGCAGGGTGGCGCCCGCTTTGGCGATCTTGAGCGCGGTGTCGGCGCCGGCCCGCGGGTCGCGGGCCGGCCGGGCCGGAGCGTCCGCGTCGAGCAGCGAGAAGCGCTCCATGACGCCGAGGACGCGGCGTACGGCCCGGTCGACGAGCGTCTCGGGGACGCTGCCGTCGCCCACGGCCCGTTTCAGGGCGGCTCCGAAGTAGGGGCCGCTCGGCATCTCCATGTCGAGTCCGGCGGTGAGGGAGGCGACGGTGCTGTGCGCGGCGAACCAGTCGGTCATCACCCAGCCCTCGAAGCCCCAGCCGTCCCGCAGGATGTCGCTGAGGATTGGCTTGTTCTCGCAGGCGTAGGTCCCGTTGACCTTGTTGTACGCGCCCATCACGGCGCCCACACCCGCGGTGACGGCCGCTTCGAATCCGCGCAGCTCCATTTCGCGGAGGGGCTGTTCGGCGATCCGTACGTCGATGGACGTGCGGTTCTGTTCCTGGTTGTTGAGGGCGAAGTGCTTGACGGTGGCGATGAGCCCCTGGCTCTGGATGCCGCGGATCTCCTCGGCCACGAGGTCGGCGCTGAGCAGCGGGTCCTCGGAGAAGGTCTCGAAGTTCCGCCCGGCGTACGGGGTCCTGATCAGGTTGACCATGGGCGCGAGGAGGACGTCCTGGCCGAGCGCGCGTCCCTCGCGGCCGAGGACCTCGCCGTACTCGCGGGCGAGCGCGGGGTCGAAGGCGGAGGCGAGCAGTACGGGGGCCGGGAGGGCCGTCGCGTGCTCCCTGAGGCGCAGGCCGGCGGGCCCGTCGGCGAGACGGAGCGGGGGGATGGCGAGGCGGGGCACGCCGGCGAGGTAACCGGCCTGGCCGAGGCCGTGCGGGTCGGTGGCGCCGTGCAGCAGGGCGATCTTCTCGTCGAGGGTGAGACGGGTGAGCAGGGACTCGACCCGTGGCGGGACGGGGGTCCCGGCGCGGGCCCGGGGCAGGGCGGCGGCGGGAACCGCGAGGGTGCCGGTCGCGGCCGCCGCGACCGTGACGGCGCCGCCGAGCAGACGCAGTGCTGACCTTCGGGAAACCGGGTGGGACATGGACCGTCACTCCTTTGTGCGCGGGCACGCCGTGGTGGACCGCGGCACGGCCGGCGGTCTGTGTTCAGCGTGTGAACGCACTATGCGTCACGACGGAGTTGACCATCCGTCAGGCGCCCCGGGCGTCGCGCAACCTGGCACCGTCCGTCTCCGCGGGTTCGCGTGCGAACGGTCAGGAGTTGGGTCGCAGGGTCCACACGACGGTCATCTCGCCGGTCACGGCGCCGTCCGCGCGCGTGATCTCGATGACGACCGGGAACTCGGGGCGCTGCCCCGCGTCCAGCTCGGCCACCACGTCGGCGATCGGGCGGCCCAGGGTCGCGGTGGCGGTGACGACGCCCATGGCGAGCTTCTTGTAACCGATTTCCGCCTTGACGGCGAGCGGTACGGCACGGTTCATCTGGTCCCCGAAGGCGGCGATGACGATCGCACCGCTGGCGGACTCGGCGAGCGTGAACATCGCGCCGGCGTGGGGTCCGCCGACGTGGTTGTGGTAGTCGCTCTGGTCCGGGAGCCGCACCACGGCACGCTCGGGGGTGGTTTCGAGGAACTCCAGGTTGAGGGTCCTCGCCATGGGAACGGTCGCGGCGAGCATCTCGCCCACGGACATCTGATCAGCGCTCATGAGGCTCGATGTTACCCATGAGTAGCCGTTGTTGGCCATCCCTCGACGGGGGCGGCCGTAGCAGCAGTGCCGGTGCACCTCTATGGTTACTGGCCATGTGGCCAGGACAGCAGCCGCCCGGGGGCGAGCAGAACCCGCAGGATCCGAATCAGAACCCGTACCAGCAGCCGGGGTACCAGCAGCCGAACCCCTATCAGCAGCCGGGGCAGCAGCCCGCGCAGCCCGGGTATCCGCCGCAGGGTTACCAGACGCCCAACCCGTACCAGCAGCCGACGGTGCCGCAGTACCCGGTGGGCAGCCCGCCCGGTCCGCCGCAGCCGCCGAACAACAAGAAGAAGACCACGCTCATCGCCATCGTCGCGGCCGCCGCCGTGGTGGTGGCCGCCGCCGTGACGGGCGTGGTGGTCCTCAAGGACGACGGCAAGAGCACCGACCAGGCCGACGGCAAGGACAAGAAGTCGCCTTCGGCCTCCGGCTCGGGCCCCGCCGCGCCGTCCTCCCCCGCCGCCAACCCGCGGGGCGCCGGCACCGACGTCAAGCCGGTCATCGCCGGCTGGAAGGTCGTGGTGAACCCCACTCGGGGCGACGCCTTCGACGTGCCGCCGGACTGGGAGGTCGACAGCCCCGGCATGAGCGTGGGCTGGTCCGACGACGCGGACCCCAACGGGTTCGGCGGCATGATGATGACGTCCCCCGCCTACTACAAGTCCAAGTGGTGCACCACCAAGAGCGGCAGCGGCAACACCGAGAACACCGCGCTCGCCACCGTCGGCACCAAGGGCGCCAACGGCGCCAAGTCGACCGACGACGCGGCGGAGCAGGCCGACGACTGGCTGTACTACGCCTACACCCAGCCGGACAAGAACCACATCACCTCGGAGAAGCCGGTCCCCTACACGACCAAGTCCGGCCTTCAGGGCAGCGTGGTCCGCGCCAAGGCGACCGGCGCCAAGAAGACGGACAAGTGCTCCACCGACGGTCAGTCCGTGCTCTTCGGCTTCAAGACCGCCAAGGGCGACCTCGCCGCGTGGAGCCTCATCGCCGGCACGGGCGTGTCGGACGCGGTTCCCGAGGACACCATCCAGAAGATCCTCAGCACCATCCGCCTGGTGCCGACCTCCGGCTCCGGTTCCTGACCCACGGCGGCCACCGGGAATCCCTTTGGCCGCACGGGGCGGCGCAGGCGATGGCCGCTGAGCGGTCCCGCCCGCGCCGCCCCGTGCTCAGCCGATACTGAAGGCGCCGTCCGGCGGCTCGGGTGAGGGCTGGGCGTCGGCGTCCGTGACCGGCCGGGCGGTACCGACGAAGCGGCGCAGGGAGTCGCCGTGCTCGACCCGGGCCGGGAAGGCGTCGCCCGCCGTGCGCCGGGCCAGCGCCGCCACGTCCAGCGGGCGGGCCGAGGCCAGCAGGACCGCGTTCCCGAAACGCCGCCCGCGCAGGACGGACGGTTCGGCGATCAACACCACCTCCGCGAACACCGCTTGGAACGTGGCGAGTTGGGAGCGGAGGAAGGTGAAGGGCGCGCCGTCCGCGAGGTTGGCGGCGTAGACCCCGCCCGGCTTCAGGACCCGCTGGGCCAGGCGCGCGTACGCGACGGACGTGAGGTGCGCGGGCACGCGCGACCCGCCGAACACGTCGGCCACGAGCAGGTCGGCCGAGGCGGCGGGCGCACGGGCCACCCACTCCCTGGCGTCCGCGGCGTGCAGAGCGATCCCGGCGTCCGCGGGCACCGGCAGGCGCTCGCGGACGAGTTGGACCAGCGCCCGGTCGGCGTCCACGACGTCCTGGCGGGAGCCGGGCCTGGTCGCGGCGACGTAACGGGGCAGCGTGAGCGCGCCGCCGCCGAGGTGCAGCACGTCCAGGGGAGCGCCCTCGTCGGCCGCGCAGTCCACGGCATGGGCGAGGCGGCGCAGGTACTCGAACTCGATGTACGTCGGGTCGTCGAGGTCCACGTACGACTGGGGGGAGCCGTTCACGGTCAGCAGCCAGGCCCGCTCCCGGTCGACATCGGGCATCAGCTTGGCGGTGCCCCAGTCGACCTCCCGGATGACGGGAATCGGCTCGGTGTGCGGGTCGTCGTTCACGCTCCCATTGTGCGCCCGCCGCCGGGCGGCCGGGCGGGCGGGAATGTGGGGCACGGCCGACGATGGCCCCGCTGCCGGGCATCGCGTGGCCGGGGCCGCGCGGAACCGCGCGGCGGCCAGGCACCAGCCGCATGCCGAGGGGCCGGGCACCATGCCAACGGCCCGCCTCCCCCAGGGTGTTGGTGGAGGCGGGCCGGCCGGTCACAGCAGCGCGCCGACCGTTCCCGCGCCGACGGTGCGGCCGCCCTCGCGGATCGCGAAGCCGAGGCCCGGCTCCAGCGGGGTGTCACGGCCGAGCTCCACAGTCATGGTGACCGTCTCCCCGGGCCGCGCGACCGCGAGCTCGCCGAGGTCCACGTCGCCGACGACGTCCGCGGTGCGGATGTAGAACTGCGGCCGGTAGCCGGTGGCCATCGGGGTGGAGCGGCCGCCCTCGCGCGCGGACAGGACGTACACCTGCGCGGTGAACCTGCGGCCCGGTGTGATGCTGCCGGGCTCGGCGACCACGTGTCCGCGGCGGACCGCGTCGCGTGGCACCCCGCGCAGGAGCAGCGCGACATTGTCGCCCGCCTGCGCCGTCTCCATCGGCTTGCCGAACGTCTCCACTCCGGTGACCACCGACTCGGCGTCCGCGCCCAGGATCTGGACCCGGTCGCCGACCCGCACCGTGCCGCGCTCGACGGCCCCGGTGACGACGGTCCCTCGCCCGGTGATGGTGAGCACGTTCTCGACCGGCAGCAGGAACGGCGCGTCGACATAGCGCTCGGGCAGCGGCACATAGGTGTCCACCGCGTCGAGCAGCGCGCCGATCGCCTCGGTCCAGCGCGGCTCGCCCGCGAGCGCCTTGAGCCCCGAGACCCGTACGACGGGCACGGCGTCGCCGCCGTATCCGTGCGCCGAGAGCAGCTCGCGCACTTCCAGTTCGACGAGGTCGGCGAGGACCCCGTCCTCGCCGTCGTCGACGGCGTCCGCCTTGTTGAGCGCCACCACGATGTGGTCGACGCCCACTTGGCGGGCGAGCAGGACGTGCTCGGCGGTCTGCGGCATGATCCCGTCGAGCGCCGACACGACGAGGATCGCCCCGTCGAGCTGGGCGGCGCCGGTGACCATGTTCTTGACGTAGTCGGCGTGGCCCGGCATGTCGATGTGCGCGTAGTGGCGGGTGTCGGTCTCGTACTCGACGTGCGCGATGTTGATGGTGATGCCGCGGGCGGCCTCCTCGGGGGCCCGGTCGATCCGGTCGAACGGGACGTACCGGGTGGCGCCGTCGCCGCCGCGCTCGGCGAGCACTTTGGTGATGGCGGCGGTCAGGGTGGTCTTGCCGTGGTCGACGTGGCCCATGGTGCCGATGTTGAGGTGGGGCTTGGTGCGTACGTATGCCGTCTTGGGCATGGCTGAATGTCCCTCGCGTGGTCGCAAAGCGGTGCTGGGACCCCTGAGATCCGGCCGACCCTCCCCGTGCGGGGTCCGCCGGATGTCTCCGGGAAGGGTCAGCTTCGGGCGCCGCCGAGGGGCGCTGCGGGTGCGACGGCATCTGCGGCCGTGGCCGAGGTGACGGCAGCCTTCGGCGCGTCCGCGACTGCGGACGGCGCTGCGAGGAAGGCGTACCTGGACATGTCGCCGATCATCCCTGGTGGGTGGCGGCGCGTCGAATGGTTTTCCGGGGGCTCGAGTTGGGGCGGGCGCCCGGGTCACAGGCTCCTCAGGGCCTCGCGCACGGACAGCGGCGACGGGCGCTCGCGCTCGGCCGTCACGACGGCGTGGGGGGGCGCCCTGGTCGGTCTCGGCATACGCGCGCAGGCTCCAGCCGATGGCCTTGCGGATGAAGTCGGCGGCGACGAGCGGCCCGACGGAATGGGCGGCGAGCGGGTCGCGGGGCACACGCGGGACATGGATCCGCCGTACGCACGGCGGGGCGGGGGTGGGGGACTTCGCTCACGGCGGGCGCGGGTCCGCTTCGGTTAGTCTCCGGGAATGTTCGAGCCCGCTGCCCGGCCCCCGTCCGCTCTCGCCGCCCGGTGCGGCAGAGCGCTGCTGTCGCCGTGGTCGCGGTTCGCTCTGCTCGTGCTGGTCCTCGTGGCCGCGGGGTGCTGTGTGCTCGTCCTCCAGCCGCAGCGAATGCTCGCCGCGGGCTGGCCGCCGCACGTGCGCGGGGCCGGGGCGGTGGCGCTGTTCGCGGTGGCGTACGGCCTGTGCACGGCGGCGTTCGTGCCCCGCCCGATCCTCAATCTGGCCGCGGGGGCCCTGTTCGCCACCCAGGCGGGGCTCGTGGCCGCCCTCGCGGGCACGGTGCTCGGCGCGGGCGTCTCGTTCGGCCTGGTCCGGATGCTCGGGCAGGACGCGCTGCGCCCGCTGCTGCGCGGGCGCTGGCTGACGGCGGCCGACGGCCAGCTGTCGCGGCACGGGTTCCGCTCGATGATGGCGCTGCGCCTCTTCCCCGGGGTGCCCTTCGCCGCGGCCAACTACTGCGCCGCGGTGTCACGCATGGGGTGGGTGCCGTTCCTGCTGGCGACGGGGGCCGGGTCGGTGCCCAACACCCTCGCGTACGTCGTCGCGGGCGGCAGCGCCTCGTCGCCGACCTCGCCGGCCTTTGTGATCGCGATGGGCTTCATCGTCCTGAGCGGCGTCGGCGCCGCCGCGCTCGCCTGGCACAAGCGGCACCGGCTGCGCCGGGGCTAGGGAGTGTCTTCGACGTCGCGTCGTCCGCCGCCGGCCGGACGGGACTTTGAAGACACGGCCCAGGGGCCCCTCCGGAGCGGGGCAGTCGGGGCCATCCGGAACGGGGCGTCGGGGCCGTGGGGGCCGGAATGCCGTGGCAGACCGGCACCCCCTCCCCCGGCACGCCGCCCCGCCACCTCCCGTTTCCCCGGGGCGCGGTCGTACGGCAACCGTCCGTTCACCCGCGGTCGCTACCGTGCGGCTCGATCCGTACAAGATCACCGGAGCGGTGGTGCGGCCGCACCGCCCCCGAACGCCTCGGACGTTCCCGTCGCGCCGGCCGGCCCGCACCCCGATCCCCTTGGATGGCGCAGCACCCCATGTCTTGGTTCGAATCGTTCATACTCGGGCTCGTCCAGGGGCTTACGGAGTTCCTGCCCATCTCCTCCAGCGCCCATCTGCGGCTGACCGCGGCGTTCGCGGGCTGGCAGGACCCGGGGGCCGCGTTCACCGCCATCACGCAGATCGGCACCGAGACCGCCGTCCTCATCTACTTCCGTTCGGACATCGCACGGATCGTCTCGGCCTGGTTCCGGTCGCTCACCGACCGTTCGCTGCGCGGGGACAGCGACGCGCGGACGGGCTGGCTCGTGATCGTCGGATCGATCCCGATCGGGGTGCTCGGCATCGTCCTGAAGGACCAGATCGACACCTCCTTCCGCGATCTGCGGGTCATCGCGACCACCCTGGTCGTGATGGGCGTCGTGCTCGCCGTCGCCGACCGGCTCGCGGCCCGCGACGCGTCGGGCGGCCGCCACCGCGCGGCCAGGGAACGCAAGTCGCTGCACGAGCTCAGCACCAGGGACGGCCTGATCTACGGCATGTGCCAGGCCATGGCGCTCATACCCGGAGTCTCCCGCTCCGGCGCCACCATCAGTGGCGGCCTCCTCATGGGCTACACCCGTGAGGCGGCGGCCCGTTACTCCTTCCTGCTCGCCGTTCCCGCCGTACTCGCCTCCGGGGTCTTCGAGTTGAAGGACGCGGGCGGCCCCGGTCAGGCCCCGCTGCCGCCCACCCTGTTCGCCGCGGCCGTCGCCTTCGGCGTGGGGTACGCGGTCATCGCCTGGTTCATGTCGTTCATCTCCAGCAAGAGCTTCATGCCGTTCGTCGTCTACCGGATCGCCCTGGGCGTCGTCCTGTTCGCCCTCATCGGAGCCGGCTCCCTCAGCCCGGACGCGGGCGGCGGGCTCTGATCCGCCGGTCGCGCGCCCGTTGGACACTCAGCCGGACGCGGGGCCGGACGCGGGGCCGTCGCCCTTGACCTCCTCGGCGCGCAGCGCCAGATCCTGCAGGACATCGGCCGACGACACGTCCTGTTCGCCGGAGTCATGGGCCTGGGCGAGGGCCACGAAGGCCAGACTGAAGGCGGCCACGAGCTGACGAATGGCGCCGCCGACCTCCCGGGCCACCAGGGTCGCCATCTCCTGCGGAGTGGCGTCCGCGGGGATCTCGATGTGCGGCATCGTCTCGTTGAGCAGGGCGGTGACGATGCCGATCTCCGTGTCCCTGCCGCTCCGTTCGCCGTCCTGCTCGATGCGGCGGCGGTAGTCCCCGGCCTCGGTGAGGATGCCGATCACTCGCTTGAGAACCTCGCTCTGCTCCATGCCGCGAGGATAGGCGGAGGCCCGCGCGCCGGGACCCGGCAACGCCCGGACCGCGCCGGACAGTTGAACGGGCTCCGCGCCGGCCTGTCCGGATCCGGCCCCCGGCACCCGCGCCCACCGGCCCCGGCGCCGCGCTCAATCCGCCGATGCTGGCTGAGAGTTCCCACTCCGTGGCGCTGGGTCACCTCATGGCCGTAGGCTTGTCCTCATGCCCCCGACTTTCGACCGCCGCTGCCTTCGCCCTGCCGACGTGGTGAACGCGGAGATCCGCTCATTGTGGGAGCAGTCCGACGGACGCCTCTCCCCCGACGAGGAGGAGCGTTACCGACGACTCCTCGTCGAGTGGGCGGCCGCGGTTCGCGACGACACCGCGCAGGCGGCCTGACTTCGCCCTCCCAAATCCCACACAAAGCCCCCACAATCTGTGACCTTGACCACCCCACACCCCGCTCACCTGGGCATTGACGTAATCGGGGGTACAGCGGGGCGGTCGGGCCCGTAGCCTGTTCGCATGTCTACCTCCCCCGACCGGCCCGGCACCCCGCCGTCCGACGCGGATGCCGCCAACGACGCCATCCGTGCGCTCGTCGACGGCGCGGACGGGCAGTGGCCCGCGGAGGAGTACGAGCGGCTGCTCACCGAGTGGGCGGACGCCGTGGGCGAGCCCGCCCCGCTCGCCGCGGGAACCTCCGCACGGCCGCGGGCCTGAGCCGCGCGCATTCCGGTTGCCCGGCGTCTCCTCGCGGTGATGGGGTGGCCCGATGGACACCGACTCCCTGAACAGCGGCGCCGATGACGAGGTGCTCGCGCTCTTCGACCGGCAGATGCGCGAGAACGCCGTGCCCGACGGGCCCGGGGCCCGGATCGAGCGCGTCGGCGGCGTCGTGCGGCAGGTCGGTCCCGCACCCGTCTGGAACGGCGTCCTCTGGTCGGACCTGACCGAGGCGGACGCCGATGCCCGGATCGCCGCGCAGGTACGCCACTTCGCGTCCCTCGGTGTGGAATGCGAGTGGAAGCTGTACGCCCACGACCGCCCCGCCGACCTCGGACGGCGCCTGGTGGCCGCCGGGTTCGAGGCCGAGCCCGACGAGACCGTCATGGTTGCCCGCGTCGCCGACCTCGCTCTCCACTCCGAGCTCGCCGCGGGCATCTCCCTGCGCCCCGTCACCGACGCGGCCGGAGTGGACCTGCTGGCCGAGGTTCACCAGGGCGCCTTCGGCGGCGACGCCTCCCGCCTGAGGGAACGGCTGCTCGCCCAGCTCGCCCATGCTCCCGAGACCCTCACCGCGGTGGTGGCCATGGCCGGTGACGTGCCGGTGAGCGCGGGCCGCCTGGACGTCCTTCCCGGTACGGAGTTCGCCGGCCTGTGGGGCGGCGGCACCCTGCCCGAGTGGCGCGGCAAGGGCATCTACCGCGCCCTGATCGCCCACCGTGCCCGCATCGCGGCGGAGCGCGGCTGCCGTTACCTCCAGGTCGACGCCTCCGCCCAGAGCCGCCCCATCCTGCGGCGCCTGGGTTTCGTCGAGCTGACCGTGACGACGCCGTACATCCGCCGGCCCTAGCGGACGGCCGCCGCGGGGGGCCGGCTCGGGCGCGGCCAACTTCCCTGCGTGGCAAGCGGGTTGGTGCGTGGCACGGATCCCGGCGCCGGGCGGACCGGGCCGGGCCCCCATGGTCGCGTAAGCGCGAGGCGGCGCCCCTGGCCGCATCCGTGCGCGGCCGCTCCCGTCGCGTACGCGCCAGCCGGCGCCCGTGGCCGCGTACGCGCAAGCCCGCCGGGCGCCCAGGGCTGGGATCCGTCAAGCCCATTCGTCGAAGGCGCCGTGACGGCCCGCCCCCGCGGCGAACCGGGCCGCTCCCTCGGGGGCTTCGCCGCCGAGGGCGTGGACGCCGTGACGCACCTCGTTCAGGAGGGCTTCCTCCTCGCCGAGCCCCTCCTGTTCGCGCAGCGACATCCGGTCGTGGCGCAGGCACGTCTGCGGGAAGGCGGCGATCTCGGCGGCGAGCCGTTCCGCGGCCGCGCGGGCGGTGCCGGTGGGCACGACGCGGTCGGCGAGGCCGATGGCGTGGGCCTCCGGCGAGTCCACCGGCCGCCCGGTCAGGACGAGGTCCATGGCACGGCCCGCCCCGATGAGCCGCGGCAGGCGCACCGTGCCGCCGTCGATCAGCGGCACGCCCCAGCGCCGGCAGAAGACCCCGAACACGGCGTCCTGCTCCATGACCCGCAGGTCGCACCAGAGCGCGAGTTCGAGCCCGCCGGCCACCGCGTGCCCGGCGACGGCGGCGATGACCGGTTTGGAGAGCCGCAGCCGGGTCGGACCCATCGGGCCGTCGCCGTCCTCGGTCACCGTGTTGCTCCGTGCGGTGCCCAGCGCCTTGAGGTCGGCGCCCGCGCAGAACGTGCCGCCCTCTCCCCACAGCACCGCGACGGCGGCCCGTTCGTCGGCCTCGAAGGCACGGAAGGCGTCGGCGAGGGCCCGCGCGGTGGGGCCGTCCACCGCGTTGCGCACGCCGGGGCGCGAGAGCACCACCGTCGTGACCGGGCCGTGCCGTTCGCTGCGTACTGCCGGGGCTCTCTCATCAGTCATGGCGCCAGCGGTAACACGGCCCGCCGACCGCCCACAAGTGCAGCGCTCTTGGCGTTACGGGCCCGGGGGCGGAGACTGACCCGATGACGCAGCGTGTGGATCTCGGAACCCTCTTGGACCGGCTGGCCATCGACGAACTCATCACCGGATACGCCGCGGCCGTCGACGACGGGGACTGGACCGCCTACCGCGCCCTGTTCGCGGCCGACGGACGCGCCGACTACCGTGCCGCGGGCGGCATCGAGGGCGGAGCCGAGGAGGTGGCGCGGTGGCTCGGCGAGACCCTGCTGGTGTTCCCGGTCCGTCAGCATCTGATCACCAACCGGGTGCTGAGCCTTCAGGATCTCGGTGGCTACCCGGGCGACCGGGCCGAGCTGCGCGCCGACTACTTCAACCCGATGTGCTGCGGCACCGCGGGCGACGCCGGGCCGCCCGCACCCGACTTCGAGGCCGGCGGGCGCTACGCCTTCTCGCTGGTCCGCGCCGAGGAAGGGTGGCGGCTGCGGTCGGTGACCGTGTTCGAGAAGTGGCGACGGTTGTCGGGGGTGCTCGCCGGGCACTCGGGGAGCTGAGGGGCGGGCGTAACGCGCCGGGGCCGCCGGGCCGTCTGCGCGCGGCCGCCGCTCTCCCGCACACTGGCGGGGGGACAGACCTGATCACGGGGGTGGGCAAGGAGGCGCGGTATGCGGATTCCGGTCGGCCGTCACGGTCCGCGGCTCGCCTCGGCCTGGTGGCGCGGCGCGGCCGCGCTGCTCGCCGGGGCGCTGCCCGCGCTCGCGTTCCCCGCGCCGTCGCTGTGGTGGTTCGCCTATGTGGCGCTCGTGCCGCTGCTGCTGCTCGTGCGTTCCGCGGGCAGCGTCCGGCGGGCCGCGCTCGACGGATGGCTCGGCGGCACCGGGTTCATGCTCGCCGTGCACCACTGGCTGCTGCCGAGCCTCAATGTGTTCATCGTGGTGCTCGCCGGGCTGCTTGGGCTGTTGTGGGCGCCGTGGGGTGTGCTGGTGCGCTCGGCCCTGGGCGGCAGGCCCTCGACGGCGCGTGCGCTGGCGGCGGTGGCGGTGGTGCCGTCGGGCTGGCTGATGGTGGAGCTGGTCCGGTCGTGGCAGGGGCTCGGCGGGCCGTGGGGGCTGCTCGGCGCGAGCCAGTGGGAGGTGGCTCCCGCGCTGCGGTTGATGTCGGTGGGTGGGGTATGGCTGGTGAGTCTGCTCGTGGTGGCGGTGAACACCGCCGTCGCCCTCTGTGTGGTCCACCGGGCGGCGCGTATCGCCATGGTGTCGGCCCTTGTTGTGTGTGCGCTCGCCACAAGCGCGGTATGGGTGTGGGCTCCCCATATGCAGCGGGACGGCCACCTACGGGTCGCCGTGGTGCAGCCGGGCGTGATCGAGGACGGCGATGCCCGCTTCGCCCGCAGTGAGGCGCTGACGCGGGCCCTGGTGGGGCAGCGGGTGGATCTCGTCGTGTGGGGCGAGAGCAGTGTGGGGCAGGACCTGGCCGCCCGCCCCGACCTGGCCGCCCGGATCGCGAAGCTCTCGCGGGAGGTCGGCGCGGACATCCTGGTGAATGTGGACGCCCGCAGGTCGGACAAGCCGGGGATCTTCAAGAGTTCGGTGCTCGTCGGACCGGTCGGGCCGACCGGTCAGCGCTACGACAAGATGCGGCTCGTGCCGTTCGGTGAGTACATTCCGGCCCGTTCGCTGCTCGGCTGGGCGACGTCGGTCGGCAAGGCGGCCGGCGAGGACCGCCGGCGCGGCACGACCCCCGTGGTGATGACGCTGCCCACGGGGGTGCGTCTTGGGCCGCTCGTGTGTTTCGAGTCCGCGTTTCCCGACATGAGCCGTCATCTGGTGCGCGACGGCGCCCAGTTGCTGGTCGCGCAGTCCTCCACCTCGTCGTTCCAGGACACCTGGGCCCCGGCCCAGCACGCCTCGCTCGCCGCGCTGCGCGCCGCCGAGACGGGCCGTCCGATGGTCCACGCGACGCTGACCGGAATCAGCGCGGTCCACGGTGCGGACGGCGGCCGGATCGGCCGGTGGATCGGCACCTCCGCCAGCACCTCCGCCGTGTACGACATCCCGCTCACCACCGGCACCACGCCCTATGTGCGCTTCGGCGACTGGGCGGTCTACGCGGCGCTTGCGGTGGTCGTCGTGTTCTGTGCGGCGCAGGGGACGCGGGTGCTCAGGAGGCCTGCCGCAGGGACTCCCGCACCACCCGCTCGCACAGCTCATGGGTCGCGAGCGCGTCCTGGGCGCTGAGCGTCTTCCCCGCCCGCACCGCGTCGAGGAAGGACAGCACGGACTGTTCGATGCCGCGCTGGCGGGAGACCGGCACCCAGTCGCCACGGCGGCGCAGCGTCGGCTGGCCCTTGTGGTCGACCACGTCGGCGAGGTTGAGCACCTGGCGCTTGGTGTCCTGCCCGGAGACCTCCAGGATCTCCTCGGTGGAGCCGTTGAGCCGGTTCATGGTGCCGATCGCGGTGAAGCCGTCGCCGGAGAGCTGAAGGACCACGTGTTCCATCAGGCCCCCGCGGACCCGCGCCCGTACGACGGTGTGCTCGATCGGCCCCGGCGCCAGGAACCGCAGGGTGTCCACGACGTGGATGAAGTCGTCGAGCACCAGCGTGCGCGGGTCCTCGGGCAGACCCACCCGGTTCTTCTGCATCAGGATCAACTCGCGCGGGTGATCGGCGCATTGGGCGTAGCTGGGGGCGAGCCGCCGGTTGAAGCCGACGGCGAGACTCACGCCGCGCTCCTCCGCGAGCGCCACCAGCCGCTCGGACTCGGCGAGTTCGTAGGCGAGCGGCTTGTCGACATAGGTCGGTACGCCGGATTCGAGCAGCCGCGTCACGATCTCCGGGTGCACGGCGGTCGGCGCGTGCACGAACGCGGCGTCGAGCCCCTGCGCGAGCAACGCGTCCAGGTCGGTGTGGAGCTGGGCGGCGGGAATGCGGTGGGCGTCGGCCACCGCGGCCAGAGTGGCCGGGGTGCGGGTCTGCAGGTGCAGTTCCGTGTCGGCCAGCATGGTCAGCACCGGCAGGTAGGCCTTGTGCGCGATGTCCCCGAGTCCGATGCATCCGACCTTCACGGGGTCTCCCTGTCGCCGAGTGGTGTCCTGCTTCCTTGCCTGGTCAGCATACGTGTGGCTGGTGGCTGCCAGTCCATGATGTCCGCGAAGGGGCGCAGCGCGGAGCCGGGGCCGAGCAGGCGGAGCGCACGGATCAGGGTGTTCCGTGCCGCGACGCCGGCCGGATTGCGCGTCATCGCGAGCCGGGCGACGCGCTCCGCCTTGTCCGTCATGGCCCTGGTGCGGGGCACGCGCTCGGCGCTGTAGCGGGCGAGGGAGACGGCGAGGTCGCCGTGGGGGTCAGCGCAGTGGGCGAGGACGACGGCGTCCTCCAAGGCCTGATTGCCGCCCTGGCCGAGCGTCGGCGCCATGGCGTGGGCCGCGTCACCGATGAGGGCGACCCGGCCGCGGTGGTGGACGGGCAGGCTCTTGGCCATCCAGTGGACGTCGTTGCGCAGCACCGCGCCTTCGCCTACGGCCGCGAGCACGGCCGGGACCGGATCGTGCCAGGTGCCGAACAGCCGTCGCAGTACCGGGAGTTCACCCTCGGCACCGTGCCCGTCGCGCGGGGTCCTGGCTGCCGCGTACGCGTAGACGCGGCCGTCCTTGAGGGGCTGGGTGCCCCACAGCCTGCCCGGCCCCCAGGTCTCGTGCGGCGCGAACGGCCGGGCGGGGCCCGCGACCACGAGGCGCCAGGTGGTGAACCCGGCGTATTCGGGACCCGGGTGGGCCGGAAAGAGGCTCGCGCGCAGCGCGGAGTGGATGCCGTCGGCGCCCACGACCAGGTCGGCCTCGATCTCCCCGCCGGCGGTGCGAACCACGGCCGGGCGGTCGGCGGCCCCGCGGTCGGCCAGCTCCGCCGCCTCGCCGGTGCGTACCGTTCCCGCCGGGAGCGCGGCGGCCAGGGTGTCGATCAGGGTCGCCCGGTGCAGCAGCACGACGGGTCCGCCGAAGGCGTCGGCGGCGGCGCGCGCATCCGTGCGGGAGAGCCATCGGCCGCGCGGGGTGCGCAGGCCGCCGTCGCCCTGCCAGGCGGCGAGGGCCCGGACGGCGTCGCCGAGGCCGATGACGTCGAGGGCGCGCAGACCGTTGGGGGCGAGCGCGATGCCCGCCCCGGCCGGCTTCGGCGCCGCGGCCCGCTCCAGGACGGTGACCTGCCAGCCGCGCCCGATCAGCGCCGCCGCGGCGGCGAGCCCGCCGATCCCGCCGCCGACGACGACCGCGCGGGGCGTGCCGCCCACGCCGTCCACCTCGATGTTCATGATGCCCCCTGACGCTCCGACTCATGGCGCGCTCGTGGTTCGACCCACGGTCTGGCTGGTGGTCATGCCCACGGCCCGGCTCCTGGTGGGCGCCTGGCCCATGACACCCGCGTACCGCGTCTGTCATGCACTACACCTGTAGTGCACACCTCACGTTACTACACCCGTAGTGCACGGGATAGGTTGATCTCATGGCCGCACGCATCCCCGGCACCTCGCGTGCCGAGCTCATCGCCGACACCGCGCTCGCCCTGCTCGCCGAGCGGGGCATGCGCGGTCTGACCCATCGCGCCGTCGACGAGCGGGCCGGGCTGCCCCAGGGCTCGACCTCCAACCAGGCACGGACCCGGCTCGCGCTGCTCGAAGCGGCCGTTACGCGGCAGGCTGAGCGGGAGGCCGAGGTTCTCACCCCGGCCGAGCTGCCGGTGGCGGGGGCCAACCTCGACGACGTGGCCGCGGCGCTCGCCCGCGCCCTGCACCGCAGCCTCACCGATCATCGCGAACTGCTGGTCTCCCGCTACGAGTTGGCCCTGGAGGCGACCCGGCGACCCGAGCTGCGTGCCCACTACGACGCGGCCGGACGGCAGTTCAGGGAGCCGCTCGTGGCACTGATGGCGGCGGCGGGCTCCGGCGCGCCGGAACGCCACGCGCTCGGCCTCGTCTCGTTCGGCGAAGGCCTGATGTTCTCCTGCGCGGCCGGTTCCTACCATGCCGAGGTGCCGTCCGAGCCCGAACTGCGCCGCGGCTTCTCCGAGCTGCTGCACGGCATGCTGGCCGGGCCCGCATCTCGATAACCGGTGGCCACGGCGGTGACCGTCGGCCAGGATGACGCCATGACGACCTCCGAGGTACCGCAGGCCGAATCCGCTCGGCGTGACGAGCCCGCACTCGACGCCACCGAGCGGGACATGCTCGAAGGCTGGCTGGAATACCACCGCGGCACACTGCTCTGGAAGTGTTCCGGGCTCACCGACGAGCAGCTCAAGCGGACGGCCGTGCCGAGCTCCGCTCTCACGCTGCTCGGGCTGCTGCGCCACCTCGCGGAAGTCGAGCGCTGGTGGTTCGTCACGGTGTTCTCGGGCGGCACCGACGAGGGCGTGTACGGGACCGACGAGGACCCGGACGGCGATTTCCACTTCGGCCCGGACGACACCTATGCCGAGGCGCTCGCCACATGGCACACGGAGGTCGCCGCGACCCGGGAGGCAGCGGCCGGCCACGGCCTCGACGACCTCAGCAAAGGCACCGCTCGCAGCGGGCAGCACTTCAACCTGCGATGGATCTACACCCACATGATCGAGGAGTACGCCCGCCACAACGGCCACGCCGATCTGATCCGCGAAGCGATCGACGGCGCCGCCGGAAGCTGACGCGCACCGGAAGCTGACGGGGCCGGGTGGGCCGGCCCGGCGGCGGCAGGAATCCGCGCCGGGTTCCCGCGCGCCCGCCCCGGCGGGCGCGTCACTCGTGCGGGCCATTGTGGCCCCACCGGCTCGCCCAACGCCCGCCGCGGCCAGCAGAGTTGTCCGATGCACCGAACCAGGAACGCGCTGAGGCTCCTGACGACCGTGGCCGCCCTGGCCGTCTGCGGATGCGTCTCGGGGTGTGTCTCCGTCGAGTCGGGACCCGCGCCCTCCCCACCGCCCGCTCCGGCCGCCGACAGCGGCCGCAGCAGCCGGCTCTCCCCGCAGATCGCGCAGCCGCCCGCCCGCGAGGCCCTGGAGGCGATCGCGCCGACGAGCCCGCCCGCCGCGCCGCCCCCGCCACCTGTGGCCGACCGGCGGCAAGCGGTCGGTCATGGCCGTCATCACCGCACCGAACAGCCGCGGCACCAGCCGGCCGCCCCCGCGACTCCACACCCCCGACCCGCCCCCGCACCGCCCGTTTCCGGTGACGTCTGCGCGCTCGGCCAGGGTTACGCGGGCTGGCGCGCCGACAGCCCCGAGGCGCGCATCTGTCATCAGGTATACGGCCATTGAGGGGGCGCCCCCCTCGTCACACGGCATCCAGCTGTCGTTCCAGGCGGCGCAGCGCCTCACGGGTGTCGTTTCCGTACGCGTCGTCGTTCAGCACGTCGAGCGCGGCGTGGGCCCGGTCGAGATGACGACGGGCCTCCGCGGGGCGGTGCAGCTTCGCGTAGTCGGCGGCGAGGTTGAGGTGGAGCGCGGGGTAGAAGGCGCGCACGGCGAGCGGCGCACGGTGGGCCGGGAGGCGGTCATGACGCGGGCCGTCGGCGGTTCTCAAGCCGTCGGCGGCCGCCAACGCCCGCAGGTCCCACGCCAGTTCGTCCTCCGCGTCGTCCTGCGCGTCGGCCATGTAGTGGGCGAGGGTGCAGCGGTGGAGCGCGTCGCCGCGCTCGCCGATCTCCGACCACAGGGCGGCGAAGCGGTTGCGGGCCTCCTCGCGGTCCCCACCGTGCAGCAGCATCATCGCTTGCCCGATCCGGGTCATCACGATGTCCCCCGGGGCTTCCTGCATGTCCGTCACACTGTCTCCACCGGTCGTCTCGAAAGCCGAACGGTTTCGACGCTAGCGGCAGCCACTGACAATCGGCCTCAGGCTCGGGCGGGGGCACCGGTCTGTCAGCCGGACGCCGTCACACGCCCCGGCCGCCCGGCGCCCCCGCCCGCCCAGGCCGGGCCCTCAGCCCAGGTTCGGAATGCGCCAGTCGATGCGGTCGTGGCCCTGGGCCGCGACCGCCTCGTCGATCCGCGTGAACGGGTGGGAGCCGAAGAACTTCTTGGCCGAGAGCGGCGAAGGATGGGCGCCCTTGACCACGACGTGGCGCTCCTCGTCGATCAGGGGGAGCTTCTTCTGCGCGTAGTTGCCCCACAGCACGAAGACCGCCGGGTCGGGCCGCGAGGCGACGGCGCGGATCACCGCGTCGGTGAACTTCTCCCAGCCCTTGCCCTTGTGCGAGTTGGCCTCGCCGGAGCGCACGGTGAGGACCGCGTTGAGCAGCAGCACGCCCTGCTCGGCCCACGGCATGAGGTAGCCGTTGTCCGGGATGTCCAGGCCCAGCTCGTCGCGCATCTCCTTGTAGATGTTGCGCAGGGACGGCGGTGTCCTGACGCCGGGCCGCACCGAGAAGCACAGGCCGTGGCCCTGGCCCTCGCCGTGGTAGGGGTCCTGCCCGAGGACCAGGACCTTGACCTTGTCGTACGGCGTCGCGTCCAGGGCGGCGAAGACCTCGTCGCGGGGCGGGAAGACGGGGCCCTTCGCCCGCTCCTCCTCGACGAAAGCGGTGAGCTCCTTGAAGTACGGCTTCTGGAGCTCCTCGCCGAGGACGCCCTGCCAGGACTCGGGCAGCATGGCGGAATCGGTCACGTCAACAACCTCCGTGGGACATTCGGTTCCGCACCCTCGGTGCGGAGTTCAGAACCTACCGGCCACCACTGACAACGCCGCCCGTGCGCCCGCCTCCCGCCGCCGGAGCGGCCGGGCGCAGCGCGATGCCCCGCCGCATCGACCGACCGACGCGACGGGGCACTTGGGGGGGGCTTCGGGCCGAGCGGGCACGCTCCTGGAGGTGGCCTGGAGGTGCCCGTTCCTCAGTGCACCCCCACGTTCAGGAACAGCCCGCCGTCGATGACCAGGGTCTGCCCGGTGACCCAGGCCGACTGGTCGGAGGTGAGGAACGCGGCGGCGCCGCCGATGTCGGAGGGCACGCCGAGCCGGCCCATCGGGTAGGACGCGGCGGCCTCCGCCTCACGGCCCTCGTAGAGCGCCTGGGCGAACTTGGTCTTGACGACCGCCGGGGCGATCGCGTTGACCCGTACGGTCGGCGCGAACTCGTGCGCCAGCTGAAGGGTCAGGTTGACCATGGCCGCCTTGCTCATGCCGTACGCGCCGATGAAGGGCGAGGCGGAGACGCCGGCGATGGAGGCGATGTTGACGATCGCGCCGCCGTTCTCCTTCTGCCAGGCCTTCCAGGTCTGCTGGGCGAATCCGAGCGCAGAGATCACGTTGGTCTCGTACACCTTGCGGGCCACGTTCAGGTCCAGCTCGGCCATCGGGCCGAAGACCGGGTTGGTGCCCGCGTTGTTGATCAGGAAGTCGACCCGGCCGAAGGCTTCCATGGTGCGCTCGACGGCGGCGGCCTGGTGGGCCTCGTCGGCGGCCTTGCCGGCCACCGCGACGACCCGGTCGGAGCCGAGCCTGTCGACGGCCTCCTTGAGGGCGTCCTCGCCGCGTCCGGTGATGCACACCCGGTCGCCGCGGGCGACGAGCGCCTCGGCGATGCCGTAGCCGATGCCGCGGCTCGCTCCGGTGATCAGGGCCACCTTGCCCGACAGTTCGGGAAGTTCAGTCATGTTCCGTACCCCTGCGCTTAGTTGAGCGGTCCGCCGGCGACGTACATGACCTGGCCGGAGACGAAGCCCGCGGCGTCGCCCGTGAAGAAGGCGATGGCGTTGGCGATGTCCTCGGGGTGGCCGACGCGCTGGACGGGGATCTGGGTGGCGGCCGCGGCCTGGAAGTCCTCGAAGCCCATGCCGACGCGGGCGGCGGTCTGGGCGGTCATCTCGGTGACGATGAAGCCCGGGGCGACCGCGTTGGCGGTGATGCCGAACTTGCCGAGCTCCTTGGCGAGGGTCTTGGTGAAGCCCTGCAGGCCGGCCTTGACGGCGGAGTAGTTGGCCTGGCCTCGGTTACCGAGGGCGGACGACGAGGAGAGCGAGACGATGCGGCCCCACTTGGCGTCGACCATGTGCTTCTGACAGGCCTTGGCCATCAGGAACGCGCCCTTGAGGTGGACGTTCATGACGAGGTCCCAGTCCGACTCGCTCATCTTGAAGAGGAGGTTGTCGCGGAGCACACCGGCGTTGTTGACGAGGATGGTCGGCGCGCCGAGTTCGGCGGCGACGCGCTCGACGGCGGCCTCCACCTGGGCGCTGTCGGAGACGTCGCAGCCCACGGCGAGGGCCCGGCCGCCCGCCGCGGTGATCGTGTCGACGGTGTCCTTGCAGGCGGCCTCGTCGAGGTCGAGTACCGCGACGGCCCGGCCCTCGGCCGCAAGCCGGACGGCGGTCGCGGCGCCAATGCCCCGCGCCGCCCCGGTCACGATGGCGACACGCTGCTCGGTGGTGGACATGCTGTTCTCCTCGCCCTGGGATCCGCGGCCCTCAGTCACTGAGCAACCGCTTAGTAGCTTCAGCAGACGAGACGCTAGAAGCCCTGGCACGCGGTGTCAACGGCCCACGGATCCCGCGGCGCATGTCACACCCGTGTCGCACCCCCGGCGGGGGCGTGATCACCGCACCAGCAGGTCGAGCAGCCGTTCGGTCTCGGCCGCGGGATCCGCGGTCAGGCCGGTGTGCACCGGGCCCGGCTGGACCACGGTGGAGCGGGGCGCGATGAGCCAGCGGAAGCGGCGGCCCGGGTCGTCGCCCGCCGCCTGCCCGGCCCCCTCGCCGCCGCCGCAGACACCCTCGACGGCGCGCAGCGCGGCCCGCACGCCCACCACGTCCGCGGCCGGGTCGAGCGCCCTCAGCTTGGCCTCGTCCAGGTGGGTGCGTGCCGCGACGAAGGAGTGGGCGCGGCAATAGACCAGGACGCCCGCGTTGAAACATTCACCGCGCTCGACGCGTGGCACCACGCGCAGCAGCGCGTACTCGAAGACTTCGCGCTTGCTCAACGGTCGGCATCCTTCTGGCTGTTCGGGTCGTTGTTGGTGTTCTGGCTGTTCTGGCTGTTCTTGGTGGGGTGCGGCCAGGGCTTCGCGTGCTCGGTCAGCCAGCCCGGCGCCCGGGAGGGCCCGGTGGCGGTGGGGGCGTCCAGGGTGATGCGCTCGTGGATCGCCGCGGCGCGGGCGAGCAGCGGGTCGACGTAGGCGCGGCGCAGTGCGTCGGTGGACGCGAAGCCTGGCTCGTCGACCAGCCACTCGTCGGGAACGAGGGCCGTGACCTCGGTGAGGAGATCCTCGGTGACCATCGGTGCGAGCTCGGCGGCGGCGGAGGCGACGTCGGGCCCGAACGGAGCGAGCACGTGGTCGGACGCGTTGTAGGGCTTCGCCGCGGAGGCCGCGGCACCCGGCCAGTTGTGGTGCCAGATCATGGTGGCGCCGTGGTCGATGAGCCACGGGTCGCCGTGCCACACCAGCATGTTGGGGTTGCGCCACGACCGGTCGACGTTGTTGATCAGCGCGTCGAACCACACGACCCGGCCCGCCTCGGCCGCGTCCACCTGATAGGCGAGCGGATCGAACCCGATCGAGCCCGGCAGGTAGTCCATGCCGAGATTGAGGCCGCCGCTCGCCTTCAGGAGCTCCTGCACCTCCTGATCGGGTTCGGACAGGCCGATGACCGGGTCGAGCTGGATGGTGACCAGTTCCGGCACGCGCAGCCCCAGGCGCCGCGCGAGCTCGCCGCAGACGACCTCCGCGACGAGCGTCTTGCGGCCCTGGCCGGCCCCGGTGAACTTGATGACGTACGTTCCGAGATCGTCGGCCTCGACGATGCCCGGAAGCGACCCGCCCTCACGCAACGGCGTGACGTACCGGGTCGCGGTGACTTCAGTGAGCATGCGCCCAGGCTACGTCCCCCCGCCCCGGACCCCGGGCGCCTTTTCCGCGCGGCCGGAACGGCCCGCACCGCCGGACGACCCGAACGGCCTCGCAGGAAGTCACCCCGGCGCTGAACGCCCCCCGCCCCACTCCCGTACTCCCCCACGCAGTCACGCACGCAGTCACGCGTCGTACGTCGAGAGGACACTCAGCATGAGCACCGAAGCGCACTCCGCACCCGCGCCGGGACCGGCACACGCACCCGCGCGGGTAGCGGCACAGGTACCGGCGCGCCGAACCGTCATCGCGTGCGTCGGCGCGGCAGGTCTCGCCGCGGCGCTCACGGCGTGCGGCGGCTCGGACAGCGCGGCCGGCTCCGGCCCGGCCACGGCCGCCGCGCCCGCCGGGGACGGTGGCGCCAAGGGCGGCGGGGACGTCCTGGGGAAGACCTCCGACATCCCGCAGGGCGGCGGAAAGATCTTCGCCAAGGAGGGCGTCGTGGTGACCCAGCCCGCCGCGGGCCAGTTCAAGGCGTTCTCGGCGAAGTGCACCCATCAAGGCTGCGCCGTGTCGTCCGTCTCGGGAGGAACCATCAACTGCCCCTGTCACGGGAGCAAGTTCGACGTGGCGGACGGCAGCGTGAAGGCCGGCCCCGCGCCGGCCCCGCTGCCAACCGCCGCGATCTCCGTCGAGGGGGATTCGATCAAGCTGGCGTAGCGCGGCCCGCTTCCTCGAAGCAGCCCAGGATGTCGTCGGTCGTGGCCACGGTGGCGACGAGGGCCAGGGTGTGCCGGACCATCGCGGGGATGTAGTCGGCCGGCACCCCCGCGATCGCGTCCGCGGCGACCACCGCGGTGTAGCCGAGGTTGACGGCGTCGAAGACCGCGTTGGGGATCGCCACGTTCGCCGAGACGCCGGTGACGATCAGGGTGCGGCAGCCGAGGTTGCGCAGGAGCGCGTCGACGTCCGTGCCGGACACCGGCGAGAGGCCGTGCAGCCGGCGCACCACGAAGTCCTCGTCGGTCACCTCGATCGGCTCGGCGACGCGCACCGCCCGTGAGCCCGAGTACTGCTGCACCGGCAGTCGTTCGGCGGCCCGGAAGAGCCGTGCGTTGCGGTTCGCGCCGCGTCCGTCGGGGCGGCGCTCCGCGACCGCGTGCAGCACCTGGACGCCTGCCCGGTGCGCGCCCGTCACGAGCCGTGCCACGTTGTGCAGCGCCCCCGACTCCCGTGCCTGTGCGGCAAGTTCGGGCAGCGCGCTGTCTTTTCCGACCACGCCCTGCTGGCACTCGACGGTCATCAGCACCGTGGAGGCGGGGACGAGTTGCCGTACGAGGAGTTCCTTCGTCGCCATGGCGCCGGAGGCTAACCGCCATTGCGCGACGGGGGAAGAGCACGCCATGATTTCTGACGTATCGTCAGAACGCGTGTCGGCGCGGGACCTTCGAAGGGATGGTGCGGATGACCGCCACACAGCGACGGGGCCGCAGGATCATGATGACCGACGCGGAGCGCGACGCCTTCCTCGGCGAGCAGCGCACCTGCCGGGTCGCCACCGTCTCCGCGGACGGCAGCCCGCACGTCGCCCCGCTCTGGTACGTCTGGCACGGCGGCTCGCTCTGGCTGTACTCGATCACCCGAAGCCGCCGCTGGACCCAGCTCGGCAAGGATCCGCGCGTCGCGGTGGTCGTGGACGACGGCACGGACTACGGGGAGCTGCGCGGCGTGGAGCTGAGCGGCCGCGTCGTCCCGGTCGGCGAGGCGCCGCGCACCGGGGCGGCGTGTCCCGAACCCGAACTCGCCGAAGTGGAGCGGCTGTTCGCGTCGAAGAACTTCGGCCTCGACGAGATGGTCCACGACGGGCGGCACGCGTGGCTCCGCCTGACGCCGACCACCGTCGTGTCGTGGGACTTCCGCAAACTGGGAGGCGAGTTCGGGCACTGACCGACCCCGGTTCGGCGAACGCCCCCAGCCGGGGACGGCCTGGGCACTGTCCGGCACATCACGTGACGGAGCACCTGAACGCCGTCCCGCTTCCCCCCGGTTGGCACGACAGCCGATTCAGTTCCCACCGATGCTGCGGGCCTTGGCAACGAGTCTCCGAGGCAGATTCGGCCCTGCACATGCGTAGTCGATCAGCAGGTTCCGATAGGTGATGTTCGCGATCTCTGGCGCCAGGGCGATCAGGGCCCTCAGGCCGTCGGACGAGCCGGCAAGGCGTGTGCGGTAGGCGGCGCTCGCCGCGCGCAGGGTGACTTCGTGAGGTGCGCATTCCAGGCCCTGTTCGACGAGGCGCGCGGCTGCGGCGAAGTCGCCCTGCTCGGCGCGTACGTCCGCCAGGTCCAGGTGGAGGGACCAGTTGGCGGAGTCCAGGAGCAGGGCGCATTCGAAGGCCGCAGCAGCCTGATCCAGGTCGCCCGTCGCACGCCAGGTGGCCGCTCGTGCGACTGCCGTCCACATGACCCGATCGACGGCATCGGCGCGGTCGCACAGCGCAAAGGACAGTTCGTACTGGCCGCAGGCCCGGGGCAGCCTGGCCATGGCAGCCAGCGACTCCGGCACGGGATGCCGTTCGGACACCACGTCGAGGGCATGGAACCAGGGCGTGAACCGCTCCCGCATCTCATCGGTGTCCAGGTCGTGGCCGTAGTCCAACGTCCGTAGACACGCCTCGGCCAGCGCCGCAGCACTCACCGCGCCGAGAAAGCGCACATCCCCGAACCAGGGTGCAGCAGCCCATGCCACGTCGGGCCGTACACCCGTGACCGACCCAAGCGACATCACCGCGCCGTCCATGTCCCCTTCAAGGAACAAGAAGTACGCCTGCGCCGGCACAACGTTCAAGGAGCCGTTCTCTTCGAGGCTCTCCTTCAGTTCCGAGCGTCGGTCCTGCCACAACCCGGCGAGGGCCGCATAGGGCTCCGGAGCCGCCGGTGCCGAGGCTATTGCCCCGGCCAAGAGCTCCACGGCGCCCACGGGGCTTCCGCCGCAGTGCGCCATCACACCAGCGAGACCGACTCCCGCCGCCACTGACTGACTGGACATCGCCAGAGAATACCCGTGGCCGAAGGTTCGATGAGCACTTCCGCACGGACGGCGCTACCGCTGTCGGTGATCCGTCAGTGATGGCGAGCTTGCCTGCAACGAAAGCACGCACAGGCCACGATCACCCCAGTCGGCCATCGAAGCCGAAGGGGAGAGCCCCTCTCAACGCGCCGCCCGACCCTGCCGGGTTGCCGATGGCCTTCCCATTGCCTAGGGCCTGTCCGGCGGCGGACTTGCAAGCCCTCGGGAATGAATCTCAGGGATTCGTGGCTGTCGACCACGCCGGGGTGATCACAGCTGCCCGGCTCCGTATGTGTGCAGTTTTGAGGGAGTGTCAGAGGAATGTCCGTTACACAGCCTGCCGTGGAGCGTGTGCGTGTCTCCGCGGAACCCGACTGGTACGAGTCGGCCGGTATATCGCTCGGCGTCCGGGTCGGGAACTTGGTCTTCACGTCAGGGCAAGCGCCGATCGATGCCCAGGGAGTCACGGTCGGCGCCGGGGACTTCGAGACGCAAGCCCGTCAGGCGCTCGCGAATCTGTCGACGGTCCTCACGAACGCGGGCTCCAGCCTCGCCGACGTAGTCAAGGCGACCGTGTTCGTCACCGACATGGCGCAGCAGGACATCTTCGCGAAGTTGCGCGCGGAGCACTTCCCGGACAAGCCCCACCTCGCGGAGTCGTTCGTAGAGGTCTCCTCACTCGCGAACCCTGAGTGGATGATCGAGATCGAGGCCATCGGACTCGTCCACTGACGCGGGGTACTCACACGCTCTTCGGCGGGTTTACGAGCCAAGCCACAGGCGACTTGCTGCGACGGTCACGGTGCCGTGGAGGACGTGGCCTCTCTTGTCGAACCTCGTGGCCACCGCCTGCGAGTTCTTCAACGTGTTGATCGTCCGCTCAACTTCGTTCCTGCGCTTGTAGACCGTCTTGTCGAAGCCGGTGGGCCGGCCGCCCCTGCTGCCTCCGCGTTGGCGGTTGGCCCGCCGGTTCCTCGGTTCCGGGATGACGTGCTCGATCTTGCGTCGCCGCGGGTAGCGACGGTTGCGGCGGGACGAGTACGCCTTGCGATCGCACGCATCAGACCCCGCCGGCCCCGCCCTGCCGGCGGACGACGCCACTTCGCGGACACGGCCTAGGCGAGTCGCTCCCCCGCCGCGGTGAGCGCCTCGACGGCGGCGCGGATCGAGGGCCTGCGGTCGGCGTCCGCGCGCCACACCGCGTAGACGTGGCGGTTCATCGCGTCCCGCACCGGCACGACCCGCACTCCGTCGGGGACCGGACCCCGGCCGAGGCGCGGTGCGATGCTGACGCCCAACCCCGCCTCCACCAGCGCGAGTTGGGTCGCGTGCTCGCGGGCGACATGGGCGATCCTCGGCTCGATGCCCTTGCCGCGCAGGGTGAACATCAGCCACTCGTTGCAGAACTCGCCCTCGGGCCAGGTGATCCACTCGTCCTCGGCGAACTCCTCCAAGTCCACCACATCGCGTCCGGCGAGCGGGTGGTCCGCGTACAGGGCGACATCCGCGAGGTCGTCGAGGACGGCCCGCTTGGCGAGCCCGTCGGGCAGCGGGAGCGGCTTGTTGTACCAGTCGAGCACGAGCGCGAGGTCGAGGTCGCCGAGGAGCACGCCCTGGACCGACTCGTCGGCCTCCAGCTCGTCGGACCGGACGGAGAGCTGGGGGTGCTCGGCGCGCAGCGAGGCGAGGGCGGCGGGGAAGAGCCCGCGGGCGGCGGTGGCGAAGCCCGCGATCCTGAGCTCGCCGACGACTCTGCCCCGCTGCTCCTCCAACTCCGCCTGCGCCACCTGCACTTGGGAGAGGATGCGGGCGGCGTGGTCGGCGAGCAGCCGGCCGGCGTCGGTGAGCCGCACGCCCCGTCCGTTCTTGGCGAGCAGCGGCTGGCCGGCCTCGCGCTCCAGCTTGGCGAGCTGCTGGGAGACGGCGGAGGTCGTCACGTGCAGGGTGTCGGCCGCGCCGCCCACCGAACCGTGCCGGGCCACCGCGTCGAGGGTACGCAGGCGCTCCAGATTCAACATGTAAGCGATGCTAATCCATCTCCACGGTGAAGTCTCGCTTGTGCTACGTGGTTATCGGCCTCATCGTGGTCGTCATGAGCACCGCCACCCCGTCCCGGCCCTCCGCGTCCCCCTCCCCCGCCGCCTGCGACGCGCCTCTTCCGGCCGTCTCGCGCCCTGCCCCCGCCCCCGCCGCCGCTGCGCCGGCCGCACGGCGCCGGCCCGCCCTGGACTGGCGCGTCCGGTTCGCCGGACTATCGCTGATCTGGGGCTTCAGCTTCCTGCTGATCAAGGTCGGCACGGACGGCTTCGCCCCTTTCCAGGTCACGTTCGGACGGCTGCTCTTCGGCACTCTGGTGCTGGCCGTCGCGATGGCCGTCAAGCGCGAGCGACTGCCGCGCGGCCGACGCACCTGGCTGCACCTCACGGTGGCCGCGTTCTTCCTGAACGCCGCGCCGTTCTCGCTGTTCGCGTACGCGGAACTGACGATCCCCTCGACGCTGGCGGGCATCTGCAACGCGACCTCGCCGCTGTGGGGCATGGCCCTGTCGATGGTGGCGCTGTCCGAGGACCGGCCGACGCGGCGCCGGGTCGCGGGGCTCGGCCTCGGCTTCCTCGGGGTGCTCACGGTCCTCGGCGCCTGGCAGGGCTTCCACGGCCTGGACGCCAAGGGCACCGCGATGGCCCTGCTCGCCTCGCTCTGCTACCCGGTCGGCTGGATCTACGTGCGGCGCACGCTCGCCGGGAGCGGCCACTCCAGCCTGTCCCTGATCGGCCCCCAGCTCGGCGTCGCCACCCTTCAACTCGCCCTGGTCACGCCACTGTTCGCCGGCTTTCCGAGCTCGTTCCCGATGGTTCCGCTGCTGGCCGTCGCGGCGCTCGGCGCGCTCGGCACCGGGCTCGCGGTGCTCGTCCAGTACGGACTCGTCAACGAGGTGGGGCCGACGACCGCGCAGATGGTCACCTACTTCATCCCGGTGATCGCCACCACCGCCGGAGTCGCGGTCCTCGGCGAGAGCCTCAGCTGGAACACCCCGGTCGGAGCGGCCGTCGTCCTGGCGGGCGCCGCCCTCACCCAGAGCAGGCCGCGCGCCAGGGCCAAGGGGCGGGCTCGGGCTCAGTAGGCGAAGCGGGAGCCGGGACCCGGGCCGACGGCGGAGGCGATGGCGTCCGCGAGCGGCCCGATCTCGTCCGGCGTCAGACTGGACACGGTGATCCGCAGTCCCGGCGCCGATTCCAGCCGGAAGCGCGCTCCGGGCGCGACCGCCCAGCCCGCGTGCAGCAGTCTGGACACCGCCCCCGTCTCGTCGGGCACCGGCACCCACACCACGAATCCGCTCCGCCCGTGCCCTGCGACCCCCCGCTCGCGCAGCGCCCCCAGCAGGCCCTCGCGGCGCTCCCGGTAGGAGCGGGCGACCTTCGCAGGGTCGACGGCGCCGGCGGTCCACAGCTCGACGACGGCGCGCTGGAGCAGCCTGCTCACCCAGCCGGGCCCCAGCCGCTGGCGCCCGCGGACCCTGTCCAGCGTGACCGCGTCCCCGGTGAGGACGGCGATCCGGAGATCCGGCCCGTACGCCTTGGCCACCGACCGTACGAAGGCCCAGTGCCCGGCGACCGGGGCGACGGGGTGCAGCGGCAGATCGACCATGCCGTGGCCGTGGTCGTCCTCGATGAGCAGCACACCGGGGTGAGCGGCGAGCACTTCGCGCAGTGTCCGGGCGCGGGCGGCGCTCACGGCCGCGCCGGTCGGGTTCTGAGCTCGGCAGGTGATCACGACGGCGCGGGCGCCCGCGCGCAGGGCGCGTTCGAGCGCCTCGGGCAGCGGGCCCTCGTCGTCCAGCGCCATGGGTTCGGGCCGAAGGCCCAGGGCCGGCACGAGGTCGAGCAGCGCGCCCCAGCCCGGATCCTCGATCGCGACGGCGTCGCCGGGCCGCAGATGCGCGGTGAGCACCCGCTCGATCGCGTCGAGCGAACCGGAGAGGACCCCGATGGGACCATCCGGCACCCCCTGCTCGTCGAAGGCGGCGCGGGCGAGGCGGGCCAGCTCCTCGTCGACGGGCTCCTGCCCGTACATGTACCTGCCGGGGCGTTCGGCATTGCCGCGGGCGGCTGCGGCCAGCGCGTCGCCGAGCGGAGGGAGGAGGCGCGCGTCCGGGTTGCCGTCGGCGATGTTGCGCACGCCGTCCGGCACGTCCGCGCGGATGAGGTCACGCGCCGAACTCGCGGGCCGGTCCCGCACCCGGCTGCCGCGCCGGCCCGCCGTCTCGATCACCCCGCGATCGCGCAGCAGCCGGTAGGCGGCCGCGACGGTGTTCGGGTTCACACCGAGCTCGGTGGCCAACTCCCTGAGCGGCGGGAGCAGTTGACCCGGTTCGAGGCCGCCGCTGCCCACTCCGCGCTCTACGCTCTCGGCAATCTCCGATGCGCCACGCCCCACGATCCGATATTCTCCTAGCACAAACAAGATTATGCACTAGTGCAATGGAGAACGCAATGCCGGACACCTCGACCGCGGCCCCCTACCAGGCGACCGACCGCACGGTACCGACCCGCTCGCGCGAGCGGGCCTCCTACGACCGTGAGCTGGTGCACACCATCCTCGACACGGCGTACGTCTGTCACCTGGGGTTCGTCCGTGACGGCGCGCCCGTGGTGCTGCCGACGCTCTTCGCCCGGGTCGGCGAGCGGCTGTACGTACACGGCTCGACCGGATCGCGTCCGCTGCGGGCGGCGGGCCAGGCCGACCCGGGGCTCCCGGTCTGTCTGACGGTGACCCATGTCGACGGCCTGGTGCTCGCCCGGTCCGCCTTCCACCACTCGATCAACTACCGCTCGGTCGTGGTGCACGGCGTCGCCCAGGAGGTCACCGACCCCGAGGAGAAGCGCAGCGCGCTCGACGCGCTGGTGGACCACGTCGTCCCGGGCCGCTCCCTCGACTCACGCCCGGCCAACGCCAAGGAGCTGGCCGCGACCGCGGTGATCAGCCTCGACCTGGACGAGGTGTCGGCCAAGCTCCGCACCGGCGGCCCGAACGACGACGCCGAAGACCTCACGCTGCCCTACTGGACGGGCGTGCTCCCGCTCACCCGGGGCTACGGCACGCCCGTCCCGGCGGACGACCTGGACCCGGCGGTGGCGGTACCCGGCTACATCAGCGCGCTCTGAGGCCGGTGCGCCCTGCCTGGCCCCACCCCCGGCGCAGGGCCAGGGGCGGGCGCGCGCCAAGGCCGAGGCCGGCCGCTCGCTACTGCGCGGCCGTCCCGCTGCGGGTCCTCGCCGCCTCCCGCGTCTCGGATGCGGCGAGGCCGACCACCGCGAGGAGCAGCAGCGCGGTGCCCGCCGCCGTGGCCACGGTGATCGTCTCGCCCAGCACCGACACGGCGATCACGGCCGCGCTCACCGGTTCGAGCAGCATGATCACGGAGACGGTCGCGGACCGGACGACCGCGGCACCGGCGAAATAGAGGGCGTACGCGAGCGCCGTCGGCACCGCCGCCACGTACAGCAGCAGGACGGCCACCCGCACCGGTTCGACCGTGTGCGGCACCAGGCCCTCCGCGCCGGCGAACGGCAGCAGACACAGCGCGGCCACGCCGAACGCCCAGGCCGTGGTCGCCGACGGGTCGGCCGCGCCGCCGTCGCGCCCGAGCCACCTGGTCAGCAGGGTGATGGCCGCGTACCCGGCGGCGGACACCAGGGCGAGGACGACCCCGGCGGGCCGCACCGTGCCGCCACCGTTGCCGATCCACAGCACGGCGAGTCCGGCCAGCGCCCCGGCGACGGCCGCCGAGCCGGGCCGGCCGAGCCGTTCACCGAGCACGAGGCGGCCTCCCAGGGCGATGAGGACGGGCCCCGCGCCCAGGGTCACCACGGTCGCCACGGCGAGCCCGGTCGCCTCGACGGCCGCGAAGTAGGCACTCTGGAAGATCATCAGGCCGATGCCGTTGCCGAGGATGCGCAGCATCCGGCGGCCCCGCACCTCGGGCGCCGCGGGCACCGGCCGGCGGCGCAGCGCCATGGCGCCGAGCAGCAGGACGAGCCCGCCCGCGCAGCGCCAGAAGGAGAGGGCGAGGGGTCCGAGGTCGCTGGCCCCGAAGAGCAGGGCCGCGGCGCCGCCCGCGGTGCCCCAGGCGAATCCGGCGAAGGCGAGGTAGAGCAGACCGCGCCCGACGGACAGCGGGGCCGCGGGCAGCGGTACGGCTGGGCCCATGGCGAGGCCGGTGGAAGGGTTCGACACGTACGTACTCCGGGAGGGAAGAAGACAGCTGGCTGGTCGCTGGCGTGGACTGCGCGGGCAGCGACGAGCCGCTCGGCAACCGACCGAGCAGGGTCTTCGTCAGGGAGTGCGGCCGCCCGCGTTACGCGGCGGGAGGCGGAAGTACGGTCGCGTGCATGATCGTCACCCTAGGCGGCGGAGCGCCCGGCCGACAACTCCCCTTCGGCGGGCACGGGTCCGCCGGAGGCGACCGGTCCCGAGGGCGCTCTCGGCGTGGACGACTGCGCGATGAAGGCCCCGCACAGGACGACGGCGCCGCCGACGATCTGCGGCGCCGCCAGGTGCTCGCCGAGCAGGACCCAGGCGAAGACGGTCGCGATCACCGCCTCGAGGCAGGCGACGACCCCGGCCACCGGCGGGGACAGCCTGCGCACCGAGATGACACCGGTGACGTAGGCGAGCACGGTGGCGATCAGCACGATCCAGCACAGCAGCAGCACGGCGGGCACGGTCGTGCCGTTCATGTCGGCGCCGCCGCCGAGCACGGACCACTTCATGCCCCAGGGCCGGGCCAGGACGGTCAGGACGAGGGCCCCGATGAGCAGTCCGTAGGCGATGACTCCGATGGGGTCGGCCGCGTCCTCGCCCTCGCCGCCCTGGTCGGACAGGACGAAGTAGCCGACCTGGCAGCAGGCCGCCCCGAGGGCGAGGAGCAGTCCGAGCGCGTCGAAGCTCAGCCCGGACCAGATCTCCACGACGCAGGCGAGCCCTCCGGCGGCGAGCACCACCCCGGCCGCGGCGGCCCGGGTCACGGGCCTGCGCTGCACGAAGCGGACCCAGCCGAGGACGAGCGCCGGGGCGAGATATTCGACGAGCAGGGCCACGCCCACGGGTATGCGGGAGAGCGAGGCGAAGTAGCAGGCCTGGACTCCGGCGACGGCGAGCAGCCCGAATCCGGCGAGCAGGGCGGGCTTGCGCAGCACCAGACCCCGGTGGCGCCAGGCCACGGGAAGCATCACGAGCGCGGCCCCTGTCACCCGGAGCCACACCACGTGCAGCGGGTCGAGCCCCGCTTCGATGAGCGGCTTGGCCGCCACACCGGAACCACCGAATGCGAAGGCCGACACCAGGGCGAGTCCCAGGCCGGCGCTTCTCCCCTGAGACGCGTGCATCGGCACATCATGGCAGGCCTGGTCAGGACCGTCACATGGGTGACGCCTGTCGAGACGGCGACCCCGCGGATCCGGGCCGGCGCCTGGTCACACCCGGTGCGACGGCTCCCGCAGACGGTCGGTGAGCGAGGTCGCGTCCACCCCCGCATGGGTCAGCACCTCGATGGCACGGCATGCGGGGTCGGCGGCCAGCGCCGCCAGCAGGTCACGCCCCTCGGCCCGCGCGTCACCCCGGGCCGCGGCGCGGCGCAGCGCGTGCTCCATCGCTGTGAGCGCACTCGGCGACCAGCCGGGCTGGGTCATCACGGGCACCGCCCCCGAGTCCTCGACGGAGCCCTGCCAGCGCAGCCCGTATCCGATGCTGCGCTGCACCAGGTAGCCGAGCACGCGCGCGACCTGGCGCCCGCTCTCGAACGTGGCCCGCACCTCGGGATCGCTCTCCATCAGCGAGTGCAGCAGGTGGGCGGTGTCCAACTGCCGGTCCCCGTCGCGCAGCGCGCGCCTTCGGGCGCCCGTGACCATCGAAGCGAGCTCGTCGGTGAGCCGGGCTTCGATGTCCGCGGGATCCAGCGGGTGGGCGGAGGCTCGGGGCTGGGCGGCCTCCACGGGGGAAGAGGTCTGGCGCGCCGCTCCGGGGGGAGAACTGTGCACCCCTCAAGCTCACCAGGCGCGGGCGCGCGAGGCATCGGCGTGCGGGAGCATTCGTGCCTCCGACAGAAGGTGGGCACGCATGACCGGGTTCTCCTCCTTACGGATGAGATCACGCGAATCTTCCCCGTCAGGGCAACCTTCCGGCACGCCGCCGCCGACGCGCTCCCGCGGCCCCCGGCGCAACCATGCCCGCACCCGGGCTCGTCCCTCCCGGTGACGCATGACTGGACGCATGCCACAGCCGTCCCCACCCGCCCGCCGAGGGAGCGCCGATGTGCTGGATGGTCGCCCTTCTCGCCCAGGACGGACTGCAGTACGTGTACCGGGTGTACGCGCCCCGCGAGGCGCTCCCGGGCGACCTGTTCTGGGCCGCGTTCCACTGCCACGACGAGTCCGCGCGCCCGCGCGCCTCCGACGTGTTCGACTCCGCCCAGATCTGGGCGATGGAGATCCAGAAGATCTGACGGTTCATCAGTATTGAATGTTCACCCCGCTGCCGCTACGTTCCGCGACACGTCCCCGTCACAGTCCCCACGAAGGAGTGGTCGCATGGCCGAGGTCAGCGCGGAGGCACGCATCGAGGCTCCGGCCGAGAAGGTCTGGGCACAGCTCACCGACTTCTCCTCGTACGGCGAGTGGAACGCCACCCACACGAACTTCCCCGCGGGCGGCCCCGACGCGCTGGAGCTGGGCGCGACCTACGCGGAGAACATGAAGCTCATGGGGTTCCCCGCCGAAGTGGCGTGGACGGTGGACGAGTTCGAGGCCGGCCGGGTGTTCGGCATCCGGGGCAAGGGGCCGATGGGCGTGAACGTCATGAACCGCTACACGGTCATTCCGGACGGCGCGGCCACCACGGTCCGCGTCGACGGGGAGTTCACGGGGGCCGCGGTCTCCCTCATGGCGGGCAAGCTGAAGGACTCGGCGACGGCCGCACTCAACGAGTCGCTGCGCAAGCTCGGGGGCCTGTGCGCCTGACCGGGCCCGCCCGACCGACCGGCCCACGCCGCGGGCCCGTCCGCCTGACCGCGGGCCAGCGCGCCAACGCGCGAAGCCCCGCGGGCGGCGGCCGCGGGGCTTCGCTCCGGCGGGGACTCAGCCCTCGTCGGCCAGGATCAGATACAGCTTCTTGCGGGCGTCGTTGATGACGGCGAGCGCCTTCTGGCGCTGATCCGCGGAGCCGGTCTTCCAGACCTGCCCGAACGCTTCCATCAGGCCGAAGCCGGCCTGCCGGATCTCGTTCATGGCCTCCCAGTCGACCCCGCGCCCGGCGTCCTCCCAAGGAGCCTCGGCTCCCGATTCGGCCTCCGTACGCCCGGCGTCGGTGAGCGTGAACAGCTTCTTGCCGCCCTCGCTCTCGCTGGTGATCAGACCCTCGTCCTCCAGGAGCTGAAGAGTGGGGTAGACCGAACCCGGGCTGGGCTTCCAGGCCCCGCCGCTGCGCTCGCCGATCTCCTGGATCATCTCGTAGCCGTGCATCGGCCGGTCCTTCAGGAGGGCCAGGATCGACGCGCGGACATCGCCGCGCCGCGCCCTGCCCCGCGGGCCGCCCCGGCCACCGCGGCCGGGGCCGAACGGCCCACCGCCCCACGGTCCCCCGCCGGAGCCGGGCCCGAACGGCCCGAAGGCGGAGCGACGCCCCTCGAAGTCACCCCGACCGTGATGGCCGGGTCCGTGCTGTCCGTGTCCATGTGAACGCATGATTTCGTTCCTTCCATCGTTGATCTGTCGCGATGCGTCAACGATATATCGGTGAATTACGCTTGGCAAGTGGCACGACGACTTCGCGGTCCGCTGCCATGTCCGGGCCCCGGCCCGGTCGCTCCGGCGGCGGTTCGGGCGCAGGGTGGAAGGAGCGGGGCTGGCGCCGACTCGCCGGTTCCGAACGCCCCGCGGATCCAGAAGGGGGTGCGACGCCATGTCCCGGTTCATGGACGTCCACCACGGCATGGCCGGCATCACGGCCGATCAGCTGGCCCAGGCTCACAGGGCGGACCTCGCCATCGAGAAGGAAGAGGGCGTGCACTTCGAGAAGGCGTGGGCCGACCCCGAGTCGGGCACGGTGTACTGCCTGTCCGATGCGCCGTCGGCCGAGGCCGTGCGGCGCGTTCACGAGCGGGCCGGGCACCCGGCCGACGAGGTCCACGCGGTTCCGCTGACCGCCTGACCCGACCCTCACCGTCGCCCGGCCGGTCCGGCGCCATCGGACCGGCCGCACGTCACGACACGCACGCGGTCCAGTCATCGCGAATTGGCCTTGGCGCGCGCTTTTTCGCCTCCCGTACGGTGCCAGGCATGCGCATCCGAATCGTCGACGCCTTCACCGACCGCCCCTTCGCCGGCAACCCGGCCGGAGTCCTGCTGCTCGACGCCTTCCCGGCCGACAACTGGCTCCAGGACGTGGCCCGCGAGGTCAACCACGCCGAGACCGCCTTCGCGCACCCCCTGCCTCCGGGCGGCGGGGCCGACTGGGCGCTGCGCTGGTTCACCCCGGCCGCCGAGGTCGACATGTGCGGCCACGCCACCTTGGCGACGGCGCACGTCCTGCACTCCACGGGGGCCGCGAGCGGCACGGTCCGGTTCGCCGCGCGCTGCGGCCTCCTCACGGCGACCGCGGCCGCCGACGGCACGATCACGCTCGACTTCCCGACCTCCTCGCTCACGGAGGAGGCGGTTCCGGCCGGGCTGGCCGAAGCGCTCGGCGCCCGCATCGTCTCGGTCCACGACACCTCGGCCGACATCGGCGACCTGCTCGTGGAACTCCCGGACGAGAAGGCCGTACGCGCCCTCACGCCCGATCCGCGCGCGCTGGGGCGGCACTCCAGGCGCGGCATCATCGCCACGGCCGCCGCGGCGGATCCGGCGCAGGGCTACGACTACGTGTCGCGGTGCTTCTTCCCCAACGTCGGCATCGACGAGGACCCGGTGACGGGCAGCGCCCACACCGCGCTCGCACCGTTCTGGTCGGCACGCCTGGGCCGCACGGAACTGACCGGCCTCCAGGCCTCGCCCCGCTCCGGCCGCGTACGCACCGAGGTGCGCGGCGTGCGCACCCTGCTGACCGGCCGGGCGGTGACCGTCATCGACGGCGAGCTGCTGACCGCGCCCTAGGTCGTGTCTTCACCGTCCCGTCCGGCCGGCGGGCGGACGACGCCACGTCGAAGACACTCCCCAGCGCCGCCTCACATCGTGGGCAGCCAGCTCACCTTGCCCGCGAGCAGTGCGTATCCGACGAAGGCACCGATGTCGAGCAGCGCATGCGCCACCACGAGCGGGCCGACCCGCTTCCAGCGCCGGTAGAGCAGGACGAAGACCACCCCCATGGCCATGTTGCCGAGGAAGCCGCCGATGCCCTGGTAGAGGTGGTAGGAGCCGCGCAGCACGGAGCTCGCGACCAGCGCCGCCATGGGGGTCCACCCCAACTGGCCGAGCCTGCGCAGCAGATAGCCGACGACGATCACTTCTTCGAGTACGGAGTTCTGGAGCGCCGACAGAACCAGCACCGGATACTTCCACCACACGCCGGGCAGCGATTCGGGCACGACGGTCAGATTGCCGCCCGCCGCACGGGCCACCAGGTAGAAGGCGAGCCCCGCGCTCCCGATCCCGGCGGCGATCAGGACACCCCTGCCGAGGTCCGACCAGGGCCGCGTCCGGTCGAAGCCGATCACCCGAAGACCGCCGGCCCGTTCGCGCAGCAGCAGGTGCGCCACCAGTGCGACCGGCACCAGCGCCGTCGCGATGCCGAAGAGCTGCCAGGCGAGATCGAGCCACGGCCGCCCGGGGGCGTACGAGGTGTTGAGGTTGGCCGCCTGGTGCTTGAGGCCGCCGGGCTTGGTGAGCGATCCGACAAAGCTGATCAGGGCCGACACACCGCTCGCGCCGAGCGAGAGCGCCAGCACGAGCACGGTCTCGGACCGCAGGATCTGCGGTGAACTCCCCTCCTCGGGAAGAGAATCAGCCACGCGCTCGGCCTCCACCTGCACACCTGCCTCCAGTTGACGAATCCCGTTCCATCCCCACCGCCGCCCCGCTAGGGTCTCGAAGGACATTACGAAGATCGCGCGCGACAGGCCGGGGGACGGGCGCCATTGCGATGGTGTGGTCTCCCTTTTCCTTGTTCAAAATTCAAGGAGGGGCACCACCGCCATGGGACGTCACAGCTTGCCCGACGACGCCGCGACACACGGCAGCGGGGCCGCCCGGCGCCGTACGGTCGCCCTCGCCACCGTCCTGGTCATGGCCGTGGCCGGGGGCACCGCCATCGCCGTACAGCGCGGGCTGCTCTCCTTCCGCCGCTCCTGCGCGGCCTCCGCGGTACGGCTCGATCTGGTCGCCTCGCCCGACATCGCCCCGGCCGTCCGGGCCGTCGCCGAACGGGCTCGCGCGCAGAAGATCACCTCGGACGGCTCGTGCATGGACGTACGGGTGAGCGCCCGCGATTCCTACGAGGTCGCCGCATCGTTCGCCTCCGCAGCCAAGCCCGACTTCTCGGTGTGGATACCCGACGCGTCGCTGTGGGTCGACCGGGCGAAGGACGCCGGCGAGTCGGCGGGGGTGGTGACGGCGGGGCACATCGCCGCGTCGCCGGTCGCCCTGGCCGTGGTGCCCTCGGCGGCCGCGTCTCTCGCGTGGCCCCAAAAGACCTACACCTGGGCCGAATTGGCCACGTCCACCACCCAGGACGACAAGCTGCGCCTCGGCTCGGCCGACCCGGCACGCAGCGCTTCCGGGCTGCTGGCCCTGAGCTGCATCGCCAAATCGGCGGCGAGCGGCGGACCGGACGGCGACACGCGAACGGCCGCCCTCGCCAAGGTCCTCTCGCAGCGGGTCTCCGCGGACGACGGCCGGGCGGTGAAGACGCTCGCCCCGGACGGTTCGGCCGACCCACATCGCAACCAGGCCCTCGTCCTGTCCGAACAGTCGGCCTTCGCCTACAACGCCCAGCACGGCACCGCGAAGGGTCTGCGCCTCTTCTACCCCACGGACAGCGCGCCGCAGCTCGACTATCCGTACACGATGGTCCGCGAGACACGGATGAGCACCAACGAGAGCCGGGCCGCGATGCGCTTCATGACGCTGCTCGGCGACCCCGATTCCCTGCGGGTCCTGGCCGGGCAGGGGTTTCGCACGGCGGGGCAGCAGATGGCCGACCCGGTCGCCTCGGCCGCCGGGGCCCGTGCTCCGCAGCCGTACGCGAGCGCGAGCGCCGAGCCTCCGTCGGCCCAGGAACTCCAGGACGCGCTCGGCATGTGGACGATCACCGTGCAGAGCGCCCGCCTGACGACGGTGGTGGACGCCTCGGGTTCGATGGCCGACCCGGTGCCGGGCTCGGGCGGCCGCTCCCGCATGGACGTCACCAAGTCCTCGCTGATGCAGGCGCTTTCGCAGTTCACCCCCAACGACGAGATCGGCCTGTGGGACTTCGCCACCCACCTCGACGGATCGCGCGACTACCGCCGGCTGGTGCCGACCGCCCGGCTCGGCGATCCGGCGGGCGGCGGGCGCACCCAGCGCGAGAAGCTGACGCGGGCGTTCGGTGCGCTGCAGCCGGTGCCGGGCGGAGCGACCGGCCTCTTCGACACGACGCTGGCCGCGTACAAGGAGGCGACCTCGACGTATGCCGGCGGCAAGTTCAACGCCGTGGTGCTGCTCACCGACGGCGCCAACGAGGACCCGGGGAGCATCTCGCTGGACGGCCTCGTCACCGCGTTGCAAAAGCTCAGGGATCCGGCGAAGCCGGTGGCGCTGATCGCCATCGCCGTCGGCCCGCGGGCCGACAAGGACGAGGTGCGGCAGATCGCACAGGCGACCGGTGGGACCGGGTACCAGGTGAACGACCCGGCCGACATCCAGGCCGTGATCCTCAAGGCGATCACGGCGCTTGGCCAGGCGCAGGGCGGCTGACACCGGCCGTGACCGCGGCCCCGGCAACCCGCGGGACGGCACGGGCGCGCCCTGCCGGGGCCCCGGCAACCCCCGTCCGCGGCCGTGCCGGGCGCCGGGTCAGCCGTGCCGGGCCTGCGGGCCGGGGAAACCCGTGGGCCACGTGTGGACCGGCTCGCCCTCGAGCATCAGCTCGCGGTAGCGCCGGGTGGTCGCGGACAGGGCGGCCTCGCGGCCCAGGCCCGCGGCCAGGGCCCGGTGGTAGGTGTCGACCTGCCAGGACGAGCCGTTGACGCGCCGGCGGCACCGCTCCTCGATGATGCCGAGGTAGTGGTCACGGTCGGCCGCCTCCACCCCCCATGCGTCGAGGCCGGCCGCGGCCAGCGGCAGCAGCTCCTCGCTCACGAGCTTGACCGCGGGCACCCGGGTGACGCCGGCGCCGCGCCGCGGCGCCGGCCACAGGAGCTCGGCGTCGATGCCGTAGCGGCACGCGGCGTCGAAGTTCGAGGCCGCGGACTCGAAGGGAAGCCGCGTCCACACCGGCCGGCTGTCCTCCGCCAAGGCCCGCACCAGGCCGTAGTAGAAGGCCGCGTTGGCGAGCACGTCGCTGACGGTGGGACCGGCCGGAAGCACTCGGTTCTCCACCCTGAGGTGCGGCACACCGTCGGCGATCCCGTACACCGGCCGGTTCCAGCGGTAGATCGTGCCGTTGTGCAGCACCAGTTCCTTGAGCTGCGGCACCCCGCCGTCCGCGATGACGCGCAGCGGTTCCTCCTCGTCGACGATCGGCAGCAGCGGCGGGAAGAAGCGGAGGTTCTCCTCGAAGAGTTCGTACGCGGAGGTGACCCAGCGTTCCCCGAACCAGGTGCGCGGGCGCACCCCTTGGGCGCGCAGTTCGGCCGGCCTGGTGTCGGTGGCCTGCTCGAACAGGGGCGGACGCGACTCGCGCCACAGCTCCCGCCCGAACAGGAAGGGCGCGTTGGCTCCCACAGCGATCTGGACGGCCGTGACCGCCTGCGCCGCGTTCCATACCGCCGCGAACCGTGCGGGCGTCACCTGCAGATGCAACTGGACGGACGTGCAGGCGGCTTCCGGGGTGATCGACGCCGAGGTGCACTGGAGTCGTTCGACGCCCTGGATGTCGAGGGTGAAATCCTCGCCGCGGGCCGCCACGATTTGATCGTTGAGCAGGGTGTAGCGATCGACGTCGGAAAGGTTCGCGGACACCAGGTCGTCCTGGACCAGGGTCGGCAGAATTCCGATCATGATGATGCCGGCGTCGACCTCGGCGGCTTTGCGGTCGGCATACCCGAGCCCCGTCCGCAACTCCTCCGCGAGCTGATCGAATACGCGGCCGCCGAGCCGGTGCGGGGCGATGTTCACTTCCAGATTGAACATTCCGAGCTCGGTCTGGAAATCCCTGCTCGCGATGCGTTCGAGCACCTCGGCATTCATCATGCGGGGCATACCGTCGGGACCCGCGAGATTCAGTTCCAGCTCAAGCCCCATCAGGTTCCTGGGCCGGTCGAACCGCTTCTGGTCCAGCAGCATCCCCAGCCCCTCCAGGCACTCCTGCAGCTTGGATCGGTAGCGGTGCCGATCGGACAGGTCGAATCCGCCTGCCACGACCTTCTCCCCCATCGAAGGGTCCCTCCTCGAATGGGCAGCCAGCGACACCGGCCGCTCGCGTCATGGTCGATAATGCCCAGGCTGACTGATCTATAACGCCTGCGCGGGCGGCGTCGGGAGAGTACCGTCGGACGCAGCGGCCCGCGGCACATTCATCAGGCATACGGCAACGGGCAGTTACCTGCCTGTCGGCAATAGTGAAAAACACCGACGAGTTTCGGCCGACCACCGGGCGGGAACCTTTCCAGGTCGGAGCGCCGATGCGGACATTTCCCCGGGCAAATCACCCGCACAGGAGGGCCTGATACCGACTTGCGGGCAATATGGCCGACAGCTAGCCGAAACACCGTGTGAACACGTGTCGTATAAACTCTGCAAACGAGGCAGAGAGTTGGCGCCCCGGCCATCTTTCGTCGGCCCCCCTCTGCCCCCGCCCCGCACCGCAGACAGCGCCGTCCGCCCTGCCCACGTATCACCGTGTCTCCGAAAGTGAGAGGCGACCCACCATGCCGCTGCATGTCCCCCCGGCCCCCGCGCCCGCCCTGCGCAGCGTCCTCGCGGCACTCGGTTCCCCCACCGCCGTCCGTGAGGCCCGCACCCCGGCCCTCCGTTCCGCCCCCGGCCCGCTCACCCCCGAACTCCCGCTCCCGCTCCACGTCCTGGACGGGATCACATCGGGCGGCCGCACCGCCCGCACCCGGCTGGCCGGATGGCGCTTCCTGATCAGCGACCCCGACCGCCCGGTCGCCGCCGCGGACACCCGGCTCACGCCGGACGGCTGGACCTTCTCGCACTTCTTCGAAGGCCCCTACATCGCCTCGACCGGGCGCGCCCTGCGCCAGGCCGAACTCCTCGCCACCCACTACCAGCCCCGGCTCCTCTCGATCCCCGAGCTCTACATGCTCACGCTGTGGCTGCACGGCGACACCACCGCCGACGGCGCATCGGGCGCTCCCGCGCCCCACGACCTCCTCGTGCCGCTCGCTCCCGCCCCGCCCGGCATCTGCTCCCACCGCCCGCTGCGCGTCAGCGAACTCCTCCCCGTCCTCACTCTGCGCCTGGCCCCGGCTCCGCTGCTCGGGCAGCCGGCCTGACCCCACGTCCGCGGCCGCTGCGACCGCCGCGCGAAAAAATGTGCCCCGCGACCGGTGCGGTCGCGGGGCCTGGTGTGTCTATGCTGCGTACGCGCCGCCTGCGCCATACGGGCTAGTTCTCTCGGGCCACTGCGAACCACCCGAAAAGACAGGCCAGTTGAGCTGAACCGTCCGCACGGGTGATACGTCATTAAGCAGTAGGAAGCGCTGCCGCGAAATCCCTGCGGATTGACGCCCGTGGGGCAACACTGGGATCGGACCGACCGACTGACTACGGGGGGCGGCCATGAACAACGCATCGAGCCGCAGCACACTCACCACGACGCAGCGAAAGAACGCATCCATGTGCCAGCACCTGCCAGCCTGCCCGACAGCCTTCTCCGCCGACCGGGAAGCCGCGAAGCCCGTGGCACACCACCCGGAGCAGGGCTGGAGCCTGCTGTGCAACGGCGTCCTGCTCTTCGAGGACACCGGTGAGCTGTTGCCGGACGGGCAGATCATCGCCCCGCACCGGCCGCTCACGGCGGAACAGGTGGCGACGGCCGCCTAGGCGGCCCCGTACGGGCAGTTCCCGTACGGACGGGTCCCCCGCGGACGCGTCCGGCACGGACAACACAAGGGCCGGCCCGGGGAACACACCCCGAACCGGCCCTTACGCATGTGTGGGATCAGTGGTCGTACTCGTCGAGCGGCGGGCAGGAGCAGACCAGGTTGCGGTCGCCGAAGGCGCCGTCGATGCGGCGCACCGGCGGCCAGTACTTGTCGGCGGCCGACACACCGGCCGGGAAGACGGCGTCCTCACGGCTGTAGGCGTGGTTCCACTCGCCGCCGAGCGCGGCCGCGGTGTGCGGGGCGTTGGCGAGCGGGTTGTCGTCGGCCGGCCAGGCGCCGGAGGCGACCTTCTCGATCTCGCCGCGGATCGCGATCATGGTGTCGCAGAACCGGTCGATCTCGCCCAGGTCCTCGGACTCGGTGGGTTCGATCATCAGCGTGCCGGCCACCGGGAACGACATGGTCGGCGCGTGGAAGCCGTAGTCGATCAGGCGCTTGGCGATGTCGTCGACGCTGACGCCGGTCGCCTTGGACAGCGGGCGCAGGTCCACGATGCACTCGTGCGCGACGAGACCGTTGGGGCCCGTGTAGAGCACCGGGTAGTGCGGCTCCAGGCGCTTGGCGATGTAGTTCGCGGCGAGCACGGCGACCTGCGTCGCCCGCTTGAGCCCCTCGCCGCCCATGAGACGTACGTACGCCCACGAGATCGGCAGGATGCCGGCCGAGCCCCACGGGGCGGCCGAGATCGGGCCGACACCGGTGGCCGGGCCCGCGGTCGGCTGGAGCGGGTGGTTGGGCAGGTACGGCGCGAGGTGCGAGCGCACGCCGACCGGGCCGACGCCGGGGCCGCCGCCGCCGTGCGGGATGCAGAACGTCTTGTGCAGGTTGAGGTGCGAGACGTCGCCGCCGAACTTGCCCGGCTTGGCCAGGCCCACCAGCGCGTTGAGGTTGGCGCCGTCGACGTACACCTGGCCGCCGGCCTCGTGGACCTGGGCGCAGATGTCGGCGACGTGCTCCTCGAACACGCCGTGCGTGGACGGGTAGGTGATCATCAGCACCGAGAGCTCGTCGCGGTACTGCTCGATCTTGGCGCGCAGGTCGTCGGCGTCGACCTCGCCGTCGTCGGCGGTCTTGACGACGACGACCTTCATGCCGGCCATCACGGCGCTCGCGGCGTTGGTGCCGTGCGCGGAGGACGGGATGAGGCAGACGGTGCGCTGCGTGTCGCCGTTGGCGCGGTGGTAGGCACGGACCGCGAGCAGACCCGCGAGCTCGCCCTGCGAACCGGCGTTGGGCTGGATGGACACCGCGTCGTATCCGGTGACCTCGGCGAGGCGCTCCTCCAGCTCACGGATGAGCGTGAGGTAGCCGGCGGCCTGCTCGACCGGCGCGAAGGGGTGGATCTGCCCGAACTCGGGCCAGGTCACCGGCTCCATCTCGGTCGTCGCGTTCAGCTTCATGGTGCAGGAGCCGAGCGGGATCATGCCGCGGTCGAGCGCGTAGTCGCGGTCGGCGAGCTTGCGCAGGTAGCGCAGCATCGCGGTCTCGGAGCGGTGCTGGTGGAAGACCGGGTGGGTCAGGAACTCGTCGCTGCGCAGCAGAGCGGCGGGCAGGGTGTCGGCGGTCGCGGCGTCGAGCGCCTCCACATCGGCGTCGGCCCCGAACGCGGCCCAGACCGCGGCCAGTTGGGTCCGGGTGGTGGTCTCGTCGCAGGAGATGGACACGGTGTCGGCGTTGACCAGGTGCAGGTTGACCCCGCCCTCGCGGGCGGCGGCGACGGCCTCGGCGGCCTTGCCGGGCACGCGCACGGTCAGGGTGTCGAAGTGGGCCTCGTGGACGACGTCGACCCCGGCGGCCTTCAGGCCTTCGGCCAGCAGCACGGCGTAGCGGTGGGTGCGCTGCGCGATCTGCTTCAGGCCGTCCGGGCCGTGGTAGACCGCGTACATCCCGGCCATGACGGCGAGCAGCACCTGGGCGGTGCAGATGTTGCTGGTGGCCTTCTCGCGGCGGATGTGCTGCTCGCGGGTCTGCAGCGCCAGGCGGTAGGCCTTGTTGCCGTCGGCGTCGACGGAGACGCCGACGAGGCGACCGGGCAGGCTGCGGGCGAACTTCTCCTGGACGGCCATGAACCCGGCGTGCGGTCCGCCGAAGCCCATCGGGACGCCGAAGCGCTGGGTCGTGCCGACCGCGATGTCCGCGCCGAGAGATCCGGGCGAGGCGAGCAGGGTGAGCGCGAGGAGATCGGCGGCGACGGTGACGATCGCGCCGAGTTCGTGAGCCCGGTCGATGACCGGCTTGAGGTCACGGACCTGGCCGGAGGCGCCCGGGTACTGGAGCAGCACCCCGAAGACGCCGCGGTCGGCGATCTCGGCCGGGATGCCGTCGCTCAGGTCGGCGACGACGACCTCGACGCCGGTCGGCTCGGCGCGCGTCTGGATCACGGCGACGGTCTGCGGCAGGGTGTCGGCGTCGATCAGGTAGACCCCGCCCTTCACCTTGCCGACCCGGCGGGACAGCGCGAGGGCCTCGGCCGCGGCGGTGCCCTCGTCGAGCAGGGACGCGCCCGAGGTCGGAAGGCCGGTCAGCTCGGCGACCATGGTCTGGAAGTTGAGCAGCGCTTCGAGACGGCCCTGCGAGATCTCCGGCTGGTAGGGCGTGTACGCGGTGTACCAGGCCGGGTTCTCCATGACGTTGCGCAGGATCACCGGCGGCGTGAAGGTGCCGTAGTAGCCCAGGCCGATCATGGGTGCGAGCACCTGGTTGCGGTCGGCGAGCCGGCGCAGCTCTGCGAGCACCTCGGCCTCGGTCCGCGCCTCGGGCAGGTTCAGGGCCCCGGCGCTCTTGATGACCTCGGGGACGGCGGCGGCGGTCAGCTCGTCGAGCGAGCCGTAGCCGACCTGCGCGAGCATCTTCGCCTGCGCCTCGGCATCGGGCCCGATGTGGCGCTGCTCGAACGGAATGCCACGCTCCAGCTGGCTGAGCGAAATGCGGTTGGCGGTCATGACGGAGGCCTCCTGGTCGCACGACCTGCGAGGGGCACCACGGCGCGGGTACCCGGACGGCCTCCCCCTCTGTCATCTCAACCTGAGAGCTTCACCGGGCGCATGGGAGCGACCCGGTTTTCACCGTCGGTGAGGAAAGGTTTTGCCCGAGCAGCAGTGCCCGTGCGTCCCCCGTCCTGCTTTCCAGAGTGACCTCGTCCGTGCGGTCCGTGGGCCTGAGAGATTCCGGGGAGGAGTTGCTCCTTCGGCGTCCGCCGTGGCACTCAGTGAGCACTTCGGTGGACTCTCCCGCACGGGGTCAGCAGCCGTTTGCCAGCCTACCAGCGCGCTCCGAGCCGATTCTTTGTTCAACTGCTCAAGTGGCCAACACCCACGATGTGCACTTTTGTAGTGCTTATGGAGCAGTTCTGACCGGTTGCGACCAATTGGAGGGACCGTGCAGACCGACATCGATCCGCGCAGCCTGATCGGCCGCAAGGCGTATGACCGCAATGGACGCAAGATCGGGACGGTGGACGAGGTCTACCTCGACGACGCGACGGGCGCACCGGAGTGGGCCGCCGTGCGCACCGGCCTGTTCAGCCGGGACGCCTTCGTCCCCCTGGACCCCAGCACCGTGATCGACGAGGCGCTGCACGTTCCCTTCGAGCGCAGCCTGATCAAGGACGCGCCGGACTTCGGCGTGGGCCGCCATCTCTCCCCGGAACAGGAGCTTCAGCTCTACCACCACTACGGTCTGGACATCGAGGCCCCCGAACCCGGCCCGCCGCCGTCCGACCGCGACTTCGGCCGACTCGCCAACGGCGACGCCTGACCCACCCCCTCCTCGGCGCCCTCCCCGCCCCCGTCCTCGGCCCTGGGCTCGGCCCTGGGCTCGGCCCTGGGCTCCGCCTCCCCCGGCCGCACCTCGCCGGGGGAGCCCTCTGCGGCCGGATCGACCAGGGCCAGCGGCTCCGACGGCGTGAGGCCGGGGTCGTCCACCCTGAAGGTCCGCACCCTGCCCGGGACGAGCGAGGTCGGCGTCTCGAAGCGCACGGTGACGCGCCCGACGCCGCTTCCCTGCACCCAGCCCGGCCCGTACTGGCTGTGCCGCACATCGTGTCCGGCCAGCCAGCGGCGCTGCGCCGGGTCTTCCACGGGCTCCGGCTCGGCCACGGGCACGGCCGCCTCCTCGGCCTCGGCCGCCGGGTCCTGCTGGGCGGCCCGGTCCCCAGCCGCCTGCGCGAACAGGTCCTCCTGCGTGAAGTCGGCGAGCCCGGTGACCCCCACGCCGAGCAGCCGCACCCCGCCCGTGGTGTCCACGGAGTCGAGCAGCCGCCCGGCCGCCTCGCGCACCACCGCCGGGTCGTCCGTGGGCCCGCGCAGCGTCTCGGACCTGGTCAGCGTGGAGAAGTCGTAGCGCCTGACCTTCAGCACGATCGTCCGGCCCGAGTGGCCGGATGCCCGGAGCCGCTGCACGCACCGCTCCGCCAGCCGCCCGACCTCGGTCATGATGCGCACCCGATCGTGCAGGTCGACGTCGAAGGTGTCCTCGACCGACACCGACTTGGCGTCCCGCTCGGCCACCACGGGCCGGTCGTCGAACCCGGCGGCCATCCGGTACAGCGACGCCCCGTGCGACTTCCCGAGCAGCCGGACCAGCTCGTCCTCGCCCGCCTCGGTGAGGTCGGCCACGGTGGTCATGCCGGCCCGGCGCAGGTGCTCCCCGGTGGCGGGCCCCACGCCCGGCAGGGTCCGCACCGGCATCGGGGCCAGGAGTTCACGCTCGGTGCCGGGCTTTATGAGGAACAGCCCGTCCGGCTTGGCCTCCTCGGAGGCGATCTTGGCCAGCATCTTGGATCCGGCGAGCCCGACCGACCCGCTGAGCCCCGTCACCGCCCGGATGTCCCTGCGCAGGCGCTCACCGGCCTCGCGCGCGTCCGCCGACCCGAAGGCCACCCCGCCGGCCTCCAGGTCCACGAACGCCTCGTCCAGGCTGAGCGGCTCGACCAGCGGCGACAGGCGCCGCAGCAGCTCCATGACCTGCTCGCTGATCGTGCGGTAGAGCTGGAAGCGCGGCACCAGATACGCCGCGTTCGGACAGAGGCGCCTGGCCTGCGCCATGGGCATCGCCGAACGCACCCCGAAGACCCGCGCCTCGTACGACGCCGTGGACACCACCCCGCGCGGTCCGAGGCCGCCCACGACGACCGGCTTTCCGCGCAGGCTGGGCTTCGACGCCTGCTCTGCGGCGGCGAAGAAGGCATCCATGTCCAGATGCAGGATGGTCGGCGCGGCTCTCACATCTCCGATGCTGCCGTACGCCACTGACAATCGGCCGCGGCACCGCCGTCAGGGCGTCAGGGCGTCAGACCGCCCGGTTGCGGCGCCGGGCCAGCTCGTCGGCCGGGTTGTGCCCGACCAGCGTCTCGCCCGTGTCGACCCGCTCGCCGTGCAGCTGGGAGAGGGCCGACTCGACGTCCCGCCACACCACGCCCACGGCGATCCCGAAGACGCCCTGGCCGCCCTGGAGCAGGCTCACGACCTCGTCGGGCGACGAGCACTCGTGGACGGTGGCCCCGTCGCTCATCAGCGTCATCCGCTCCAGATCGCGAAACCCGCGCTCCCGCAGGTGCTGCACGGCGGCGCGGATGTTCTGCAGCGCGACCCCGGTGTCGAGGAAGCGCTTGACGATCTTCAGGACGACGACGTCCCGGAAGCTGTAGAGGCGCTGGGTGCCCGATCCGTAGGCCGGACGCACGCTGGGTTCGACCAGGCCGGTACGCGCCCAGTAGTCGAGCTGGCGGTAGGTGATGCCGGCCGCCGCGCACGCCGTCGGTCCCCGGTATCCGATCGTTTCGGTGGTCGGGTCGGCCGCACTGCTGTGAAGCGGGTACGGACCGTTCTCCCCCGGACTTCGTCCGGGAGCTCCCCCTGCCGTACCGTCGCCGCTCATTCTCACGCCGACCCTCCGTCCTTGACCTGCCCACTCGACGGTAGGCAGTCACTCGGGGTGCGTCAACGATCGCCACACTCGGCACGCCGAGTGATAATCACCCTGAGGGTGGTTTCCCGTATCTCTCTTACGGGAAAAGCTTCTCGAATGCGCCGAAACTCCTCCGGCGCACGCGCGGCGCGCGTCATCACTCCCGGGGCCGCCGGATCACCTGTTTCCGGTGCTCACTGGCTGTTGGTTCCGAAGTCCTCCGGCGAGATCTGGTCGAGGAACTCGCGGAACTTCTCCACTTCGTCCTCCTGCTCGTCCGGGATGGCGATGCCGGCATCGTCGAGCACACCGTCACTGCCGTAGATCGGCGTACCGGTGCGCAGCGCCAGCGCTATGGCGTCGGACGGCCGGGCACTCACCTCCACCCCACTGGCGAAGACCAGCTCCGCGTAGAAGACGCCTTCGCGCAGATCCGTGATGCGGACCTCGGTCAGCTCCTGACCCACGGCCTCCAGCACGTCCTTGAAAAGGTCGTGCGTCAGGGGCCGCGCAGGAGCCATCCCTTGTTGCGCGAAGGCAATGGCGGTCGCCTCACCTGGACCGATCCAGATGGGCAGGTACCGATCGCCTCCCACTTCACGCAGGAGCACGATCGGTTGGTTATTGGGCATTTCCACCCGGACACCCACGACGTCGAGCTCGTTCACACAGCAACCCTAGGACGTGCTCGGCAGGTTTGGGTAGTCGGGCACCTACAAGATCAGTGAAGCCGGACACCCAGGGCGGTCTGTACGAGCGCCGCGTGAAGCCGGACGGAGAGCGCCGCGAGCTCTTTCGCGGTGGCCTCCGCATGGGCCCTGGTCTGCGGATTGCGGTGCAGTCGCAGGGGCGCCACCACCTGCTCGACCAGCCCCGCCTCGCGGTCCGCGGCGGCCTTCATGGCACGCAGGTGACGAGGTTCGAGACCAAATCGCCCCAGATCCGCCACAAGACGGGCCACGTTCACCGACTCGGCGTCGAAGCCGCCCTCGGACCCCGGCGTGATCAGGCCGTACGACTCCCATTCGGCGAGCTCCGCCTCGCTGACCTCGGCGGCCGCCATCAGCTCCGCCCGGCCCAGCCGGGCCGCCGTGGGCCGGTCCCCGTCCGGCTCGCCCAGCGCGTCGAACGGCTCCCGGGAACCGCCCGGGGCCGGCAGCGAGGGCTCTTCACCGCGGCTGAGAGCGTCCAGGTGCTCGCGGATCACCCGAAGCGGCAGGTAGTGGTCCCGCTGCATGCGGAGCACCTGAGCCAGCCGCTCGACATCGCCCGCGGTGAACTTGCGGTACCCCGATGGCGTACGCCTCGGCTCGACCAGGCCCTCGGACTCCAGAAAGCGGATCTTCGAGATCGTCACTTCGGGAAATTCGTCGCGCAACTGATTCAGCACGCCGCCGATGCTCATCAGCCGGCCCGCGGTGGCGGTGCCCGATCCGGCACCGCCCGTCGGTGTCTGCAGCATGGACCTTCCCTGCCGGATCTCAGAGAGCGCGCTGGCTCGCGTAGAAGACCAGCCGGTACTTCCCGATCTGGACCTCGTCGCCATTGGCCAGGTCGACCGCGTCGATCCGCTCGCGGTTCACGTAGGTGCCGTTGAGGCTGCCGACGTCGGAGACCGTGAAGCGCCCGTCGGCACCCCGCCGGAACTCCACGTGGCGGCGCGAGACCGTCACGTCGTCCAGGAAGATGTCGCTCTGCGGGTGACGGCCCGCCGTGGTCAGCTCGCCGTCCAGCAGGAAGCGGCTTCCCGAGTTCGGCCCGCGGCGCACCACCAGGAGCGCCGAGCCGAGCGGCAGGGCGTCCACGGCGGCCTGTGCCTCCGGGGAGAGCGACGGCAGCTGCGTCTGCCCGGTCACCTCGGCGTCGTACGCCTCAAGGCCCGAGATGGAGATGGTCGACGTCGTCTCGGAGGCGCGCTCCGGAACGACACCCGGGCGCAGCGGCGCGCCGCAGTTGGAGCAGAAGCGGCTGGCTGCGGGGTTGCTGTGCCCACACCTCGTACAAACAGGCAAGCCCGACATCGACGGATCCTCCTGCCGCGGCGGCACCGCGTGAGCACTGGTGGCATACGGGTCGGAGCCAAACCCTCCACCCGTACTTGAGGTTGACGATTCCCCGAAACCTATGCGCCCGGCACCCGCAGGGTCAACAGACGACGCGCCCGGAATGTCACCACCGGAACCGGCCACCTCGTCGCGGAACAGCGGACGCTCGCCGCCCTGCTCCTCTGTCCCATCGGCGCGCGGAGCACGGTGCCTGGCGGCGCTGCCGCCGTCCTGGCGTGCGCTCTTGCCGAACAACTTCGCAAACAACTTCACGGGCGATTCCCCTTGACCGAAATAGACCCGCCCGTGGGGCAGGACGAACCCAGAATCAACACACCGGCCGACCCGGACATCCTCACAACGTCCGTATCCGCCAAACAGTTTCCACCACGCACCACTGTTACGGAGCGGCGACCCCCCGCAACCTGCTGCTCTTGTCCGACAGCCCTCACGTGTGCCCCCTTCAGTGCGAGGACGACTGAGCGTAGTCAGGCCGCTTCGCGACCCGCAAGGCGTTCACGACGATCTTCTCCGAGCGGGCCACAGTGGCGGTGGCCTGCTCCTTCTCCAAAGTCTGCACCACTCCGCCGGGGATGTTGAGCGCCGGCTCCAGATCCTGCGGCCTGCCGATCACCTTGAAGACGTACGGCGCGCTCACCTTCGTTCCGTCCACGCCGATGCCGCCGGTCTCGTCCGAGAAATAGGTGTTCGCCACCACACGGACGTCATTGATCTGGATCGCCTCGGCCCCTGCAGCGCGCAGTTCCTGCACGGTGTCAAGTACCTTGTCGGACTCGACTGCACCCTTCGGGTCCGTGATCGTCAACGTGATGCCCGGCCCCTGCGCCGCGACCGTGCCGGCCAGAATGCCGAGCTGCCGTTCCTTCTCCACGGTCTGCTTGCGTGCCTCTTCCGCCTGGTTGGAGCTGGTCTCCAGCTCGGTGCGCTGGCCGTCGAGACGCTGCTTCTCATCCTCAAGACGCTTGGTGCGGGAATCCAGTTCATCCAGGATGCGCACCAGATCCTCCTGGCGGGCCCCGCGCAGCGCACTGTTGTCGCTGTTGGAACGGACCTGGATGGCGAGGCCGAGACCGAGGACGAACAGGAGAAGCGCCACGATGAGCTGCGCGCGGCTGACCCGCGGCGGCCACAGCCCCGCGGCGAGCCGCTGCCGCCCCGTCAGATCGGGCTTGGTCGCACTCGGTTCACTCGGTGCGACGACGGGCCGCTCGTCGCCGTCACCCGGATCGGTGTTCCTCAGGTCGCTCATCGGCGTCAGGCCCTGAAGACGTGGCGACGGATGGCGGCCGCGTTGGAGAAGATCCGGATGCCGAGCACCACGACCACACCGGTCGAGAGCTGCGCGCCGACGCCCAATTTGTCGCCGAGGAAGACGATCAGCGCGGCGACCACGACGTTCGACAGGAAGGAGACCACGAAGACCTTGTCGACGAAGATGCCGTCGAGCATGGCGCGGAGCCCGCCGAAGACCGCGTCGAGTGCCGCTACCACGGCGATCGGCAGATACGGCTCGACCACCGCGGGCACCTCGGGCCGGACCAGAAGTCCGACCACGACGCCCACGACGAGGCCAAGTACGGCGATCACGATGTGCCCTTCCCTGTGTCGGCCGCGCCCTTAGCGGCGCCCGTGGCCATTGGTTGTGCGGTACGTACGGTCAGGCTCGGCGCCGCCGGGAGACGAACGTCGGACGCGGTCGAAATGCTCGCCCTGATCCCGTAGTTCTGCTCCAGCACGTGCAGGTACTGGCCGTCCGCACTGTCCTGGAAGGCCGTGCTGAGCTTTTTCCCGTCCCCCACCGCGAGCACCGTATACGGCGGCACCAGTGGCCTGTTGTCGACCAGTATGGCGTCGCCCGCGGCCCGGATCGCCGAAAACGATGTCAGACGCTGCCCGTTGATGGCGATCGCCTCCGCGCCCGACTGCCACAGCCCGTTGACCACGCGCTGCATGTCGCGGTCCCGGACGCGGCCGGTGTCCGCGAACGTCGTGCTCTCGCGCGGCCGGCTGCCGTCGCCCTGAACGGTCTCCTTGGCGTCGTCGACGACCAGTTTCACCCCCGGACCGTGCACCTCGGTCGCGCCGGAGAGCAGCGCCACCAGCTCGCCCTGGTCGCCACCGTGCTTCTCCAGCGCCTTGCGCTGACGGTCCCCGACCTCGGTCCGCAGCCCGTCCACGTCGTCCTGGAGCTTGTCGGCCGCCTTGGTCTCCGACTCGACCCGGTTGATCAGTTCTTGGCGTTCCTTGGCGACGACGGGGGCGGTGACGCGGGCTTGCGCAGCGCCGACCGTCACCACCAGCGCGGCCAGCACGAGGCCGCCCGCGAGCGCGAGCTTGGCCTGCAGTGTGCGGGGAAGTCCCGCCCCGCCCTCGGCCGCACGGCGGGCGGTCGCCTCGGCGTAGCCGTCGTCGAGCGCGTGGTCCATCACATTGGTCAGCAGCGACATCGACGCGTCGGGGCGCGGCGGCGGGGACGGCGTGCTCCGAACGGGGGGCTGCTGCGGCATGCCGCACATCGTCGCACGTCGGCGCCGCTACCACCGAATGGCCCCACCGCTGTGCGGGGCCGCGCCCACCGGCCCGGCCCCGCACACCTTTACGACATCAGTGACCTGCGCTGTCGACCACCGCTGCCCATTCGTCGAGGAGCGCCTGGGCCGATACGTCGTCCGGTCCCTCGGCCCACAGATGGGTGACGGCCTCGGCCGGGTCGGGCAGCACCATCACCCAGCGCCCGTCGGCCTCGACGACCCGTACCCCGTCGGTCGTGTCCACGGACCGCCCGCCGGCCGCTTCCACGACCTGGCGCATGACCATGCCCTTGACCGCCCACGGCGTCGGGATGTCCCGTCGCAGCACATGAGCCTGCGGGATCCGCGCGTCGATCTGGCTCAGCGTGAGCTGGGTGCGCGCCACGAGGCCGAGGAGCCGCACGAACGCCGCCGCCCCGTCGAAGACGCTGCTGAACTCCGGCACGATGAACCCGCCACGCCCGTCACCACCGAAGATGGTGGTCTCCTCACGACCCACCCGCGTCAGATCGTCCGGCGAGGTGGTCGTCCAGTCGACCTGGGTGCCGTGGTACGCCGCGACCTGCTCGGCGATCCTGGTGGTCGTGACGGGCAGCGCGACCCGCCCGCTGCGCCGCTCGGCCGCGACGAGGTCCAGCATGACCAGCAGCGCCCGGTCGTCCTCCACGATCCGGCCGCGCTCGTCGACCAGCGAGAGCCGCTCGCCCACCGGGTCGAACCGCACCCCGAACGCGGCACGCGCCGACGCGACGATCTCCCCGAGCCGCACGAGCCCGGCCCGCCGGCCCTCGGCGGACTCCGTCGGCCTGGACTCGTCGAGACCCGGGTTGATCACCAGCGAGTCCACCTTGAGTCGGCCGAGCAGGCTGGGCAGCACGAGGCCGGCGCTTCCGTTGGACGCGTCGACGACGACCTTCAGACCGGCCTCCGCGATACCGGTGGTGTCGGCCTTGCGCAGCAGCGAGCCGGTGTACGAGTCGAAGACGCTGGAGGGGAACTGCAGATCGCCGATCTCGCCCGGGAAGGCCCGCCTGTACTCCTGGCGCGCGTAGACGCGGTCGAGCTTGCGCTGCCCCGCCTGGGAGAGGTCCGCGCCCCGCTCGTCGAAGAACATGATGTCGACGGAGTCCGGCACACCGGGCGACGTACGGATCATGATTCCGCCGGCGGTGCCCCGGGCGGTCTGCTGGCGGGCGACCGGCAGCGGCACGTTCTCCAGGTCGCGTACGTCTATGGCGCTGGCCTGCAGCGCCGAGATGACGGCGCGCTTGAGCGCACGCGCGCCTCGGGAGTGGTCGCGCGCCGTGGTGACGGTCGACCCCTTCTTGAGCGTGGTGGCGTACGCGCCGGCGAGTCGGACCGCGAGTTCCGGTGTGATCTCCACGTTGAGGATGCCGGAGACTCCCCGGGCGCCGAAGAGATGGGCCTGCCCTCTCGACTCCCAGATCACCGAGGTGTTGACGAACGCGCCGGCCTCGATGGTCTTGAAGGGGTAGACCCTGACGTTGCCCTGGACGATCGATTCCTCACCGACGAGGCATTCGTCGCCGATGACGGCGCCGTCCTCGATCCGTGCGGCGCGCATGATGTCGGTGTTCTTGCCGATCACACAGCCGCGCAGATTGCTGTGCTGGCCGATGTATACGTTGTCGTGGACCACGGCCTTGTGGAGAAAGGCCCCGCTCTTCACGACGACGTTCGAGCCGATGACGGTGTGCTCGCGGATCTCGGCATCCGCTTCGACCTTCGCGTAGTCCCCGATGTAGAGGGGGCCCCGGAGCACGGCGTCGGGATGGACCTCGGCGCCTTCGGCGACCCAGACGCCCGGGGAGATCTCGAAACCGTCGATGTCGACGTCGACCTTGCCTTCGAGCACGTCGGCCTGCGCCTTGACGTAGCTCTCGTGCGTGCCCACGTCCTCCCAGTAGCCCTCGGCGATATAGCCGTAGATCGGCTTGCCTTCCTTCATGAGCTGCGGGAAGACGTCGCCGGACCAGTCGACGGACTTGTCGGCCTCGACGTAGTCGAACACCTCGGGCTCCATCACGTAGATGCCCGTGTTCACGGTGTCGGAGAAGACTTGCCCCCACGTCGGCTTCTCGAGGAAGCGCTCGACCTTTCCCTCCTCGTCGACAATGGTGATGCCGAATTCGAGAGGGTTGGGCACTCGGGTCAGGCACACCGTGACGAGTGCGCCCTTTTCCTTGTGGAAGTTGATGAGGTCGGTGAGGTCGAAGTCGGTGAGGGCGTCACCGGAGATGACCAGGAAGGCATCGTCCTTGAGGGCTTCCTCGGCATTCTTGACGCTGCCCGCAGTACCGAGGGGCTTCTCCTCATTGGCATAGGTGAGTTCCATGCCGAGCTCTTCGCCGTCACCGAAGTAGTTCCTGACGAGAGAGGCCAGGAACTGCACGGTCACGACGGTCTCATTGAGCCCATGCCGCTTGAGCAGCCGCAGCACGTGCTCCATGATCGGCCGGTTGACGACCGGAAGGAGCGGCTTGGGCATGCTCGAAGTCATGGGGCGAAGGCGTGTGCCCTCGCCGCCAGCCATCACGACGGCCTTCATGTCGGTAACGTCCTCCTACAAGAGACGACGGTCTTGCCGACTTCGCCCTGAGGGGCAGTCCCTGTGGCGTCGCGCGCTGCTGCCGGACTCTGCCGGGGACCGCGGACGCCGAGCTCAGTCGGCCGCTTCGTCCGCCTTCACCAGCCGGCGGACCTGAACCACATACAGGATTCCTGCCCACCAATACAGAGTTGTACCCCATCCTGCGAACGCCCATCCGAAAATCGTCGCGAGCGAAGGCAGCCATCCGCTGCCGTCGCTGAGCAGCAGCAACGGGAAGGCATACATCAGGTTGAAGGTAGCGGCCTTGCCCAGGAAGTTCACCTGGGGCGGCGGATAGCCGTGGCGGCGAAGGATTCCCACCATCACCAGAAGCATCAGCTCCCGGACCAAGAGAGCGGCTGTCAACCAAATCGGCAGGATCTCACGCCAGGTAAGACCGACCAGGGTGGAAAGGATGTACAGCCGGTCGGCCGCCGGGTCGAGCAGCCGGCCCAGGCTGCTGATCTGGTTCCAGCGACGGGCCAGCTTGCCGTCCAAGTAGTCACTGACACCGCTCAGCGCCAACACCAGCAGCGCCCAGCCATCGCTGTTCGGCCCGCCGAAGACGGGACGCAGAATCAGCCACAGGAAGAGTGGTACGCCCACCAGGCGCGCCATGCTGAGGATATTGGGGATGGTGAGCACCCGGTCCGTCTGAACGCGAGTCTCCTGGACCTCCACCCGGGGGCCTCCTGTGGGAAATGTGCCGACGATGCTCCCCGACCCTACCGTCAGCGAGCGCCAACGGATGCACAGGGGGTACGGCGACGCTCATTGCCGGCGCCTCCCAAAGGGCCAGAAAACGCGAAAAAGCCCCGCACCGTGACCGTATTTCTACGATCTGGTGCGGGGCTTTCCCCTAAAAATTGTTCGGCGGCGTCCTACTCTCCCACAGGGTCCCCCCTGCAGTACCATCGGCGCTGAAAGGCTTAGCTTCCGGGTTCGGAATGTAACCGGGCGTTTCCCTAACGCTATGACCACCGAAACACTATGAAGTTGAACTCGACCAGCACACACCCAAAGAGGCATGCGGGAGTTCATTGCTTCAGAACAAACACAGTGGACGCGAGCAACTGAGGACAAGCCCTCGGCCTATTAGTACCAGTCAGCTCCACCCGTTACCGGGCTTCCACATCTGGCCTATCAACCCAGTCGTCTACTGGGAGCCTTACCCTCTCAAGGAGGTGGGAACACTCATCTCGAAGCAGGCTTCCCGCTTAGATGCTTTCAGCGGTTATCCTTTCCGAACGTAGCCAACCAGCCATGCCCTTGGCAGGACAACTGGCACACCAGAGGTTCGTCCGTCCCGGTCCTCTCGTACTAGGGACAGCCCTTCTCAATGTTCCTGCGCGCGCAGCGGATAGGGACCGAACTGTCTCACGACGTTCTAAACCCAGCTCGCGTACCGCTTTAATGGGCGAACAGCCCAACCCTTGGGACCGACTCCAGCCCCAGGATGCGACGAGCCGACATCGAGGTGCCAAACCATCCCGTCGATATGGACTCTTGGGGAAGATCAGCCTGTTATCCCCGGGGTACCTTTTATCCGTTGAGCGACGGCGCTTCCACAAGCCACCGCCGGATCACTAGTCCCGACTTTCGTCCCTGCTCGACCCGTCGGTCTCACAGTCAAGCTCCCTTGTGCACTTACACTCAACACCTGATTGCCAACCAGGCTGAGGGAACCTTTGGGCGCCTCCGTTACTCTTTAGGAGGCAACCGCCCCAGTTAAACTACCCATCAGACACTGTCCCTGATCCGGATCACGGACCGAGGTTAGACATCCAGCACGACCAGAGTGGTATTTCAACGACGACTCCACAACCACTGGCGTGGCCGCTTCAAAGTCTCCCACCTATCCTACACAAGCCGAACCGAACACCAATATCAAACTGTAGTAAAGGTCCCGGGGTCTTTCCGTCCTGCTGCGCGAAACGAGCATCTTTACTCGTAGTGCAATTTCACCGGGCCTATGGTTGAGACAGTCGAGAAGTCGTTACGCCATTCGTGCAGGTCGGAACTTACCCGACAAGGAATTTCGCTACCTTAGGATGGTTATAGTTACCACCGCCGTTTACTGGCGCTTAAGTTCTCAGCTTCGCAACCCCGAAAGGTCACTAACCGGTCCCCTTAACGTTCCAGCACCGGGCAGGCGTCAGTCCGTATACATCGCCTTACGGCTTCGCACGGACCTGTGTTTTTAGTAAACAGTCGCTTCTCGCTGGTCTCTGCGGCCACCCCCAGCTCAGAGAGTAAATCTCATCACCGGTGATGGCCCCCCTTCTCCCGAAGTTACGGGGGCATTTTGCCGAGTTCCTTAACCATAGTTCACCCGAACGCCTCGGTATTCTCTACCTGACCACCTGAGTCGGTTTAGGGTACGGGCCGCCATGAAACTCGCTAGAGGCTTTTCTCGACAGCATAGGATCATCCACTTCACCACAATCGGCTCGGCATCAGGTCTCAGCCTTAATGTGCGACGGATTTGCCTACCGCACGGCCTACACCCTTACCCCGGGACAACCACCGCCCGGGTTGGACTACCTTCCTGCGTCACCCCATCGCTTACCTACTACCACCTTGGGTCAGCGGCTCCACCACTCCCCTCAACTCCGAAGAGATCAGGGCGGCTTCACGGCCTTAGCATTAATGGGCTCGATATTGGGCGTTTCAAAGCGGGTACCGGAATATCAACCGGTTGTCCATCGACTACGCCTGTCGGCCTCGCCTTAGGTCCCGACTTACCCTGGGCAGATCAGCTTGACCCAGGAACCCTTAGTCAATCGGCGCACACGTTTCTCACGTGTGTATCGCTACTCATGCCTGCATTCTCACTCGTGAACCGTCCACCACTAGCTTCCGCTGCAGCTTCACCCGGCACACGACGCTCCCCTACCCATCCATACAGGCGTTGGCCCTATGTGTATGAATGACACGACTTCGGCGGTACGCTTGAGCCCCGCTACATTGTCGGCGCGGAATCACTTGACCAGTGAGCTATTACGCACTCTTTCAAGGGTGGCTGCTTCTAAGCCAACCTCCTGGTTGTCTCTGCGACTCCACATCCTTTCCCACTTAGCGTACGCTTAGGGGCCTTAGTCGATGCTCTGGGCTGTTTCCCTCTCGACCATGGAGCTTATCCCCCACAGTCTCACTGCCGTGCTCTCACTTACCGGCATTCGGAGTTTGGCTAAGGTCAGTAACCCGGTAGGGCCCATCGCCTATCCAGTGCTCTACCTCCGGCAAGAAACACACGACGCTGCACCTAAATGCATTTCGGGGAGAACCAGCTATCACGGAGTTTGATTGGCCTTTCACCCCTAACCACAGGTCATCCCCCAGGTTTTCAACCCTGGTGGGTTCGGTCCTCCACGACCTCTTACAGCCGCTTCAACCTGCCCATGGCTAGATCACTCCGCTTCGGGTCTAGAGCGTGCAACTCAATCGCCCTGTTCGGACTCGCTTTCGCTACGGCTTCCCCACACGGGTTAACCTCGCTACACACCGCTAACTCGCAGGCTCATTCTTCAAAAGGCACGCAGTCACGACGCACTGAGTAAACTCAATGCGCGACGCTCCCACGGCTTGTAGGCACACGGTTTCAGGTACTATTTCACTCCGCTCCCGCGGTACTTTTCACCATTCCCTCACGGTACTATCCGCTATCGGTCACCAGGGAATATTTAGGCTTAGCGGGTGGTCCCGCCAGATTCACACGGGATTTCTCGGGCCCCGTGCTACTTGGGTGTCTCTCAAACGAGCCGTTGATGTTTCAGCTACGGGGGTCTTACCCTCTACGCCGGACCTTTCGCATGTCCTTCGCCTACACCAACGGTTTCTGACTCGCCTCACAGCCGGCAGACTGTGAAAGAGAGATCCCACAACCCCGCATGCGCAACCCCTGCCGGGTATCACACGCATACGGTTTGGCCTCATCCGGTTTCGCTCGCCACTACTCCCGGAATCACGGTTGTTTTCTCTTCCTGAGGGTACTGAGATGTTTCACTTCCCCTCGTTCCCTCCACATACCCTATGTGTTCAGGTATGGGTGACAGCCCATGACGACTGCCGGGTTTCCCCATTCGGAAACCCCCGGATCAAAGCCTGGTTGACGGCTCCCCGGGGACTATCGTGGCCTCCCACGTCCTTCATCGGTTCCTGGTGCCAAGGCATCCACCGTGCGCCCTTAAAAACTTGGCCACAGATGCTCGCGTCCACTGTGCAGTTCTCAAACAACGACCAACCACCCATCACCCCACCAGAACCTGGTGAGTGCACTGGGGCCGGCGACCGAAGACCAGCGGGCATAGCCCGTGCCTTCAGATACCCAACAGCGTGCCCGGCCCGACCGATTGACCCTTCACGTTCCACGCCGAAGCAGTACTAGTGAAAAACAACCTGTCGTGCCGAATAGTCAACGTTCCACCCATGAGCTGACCGTGCAGAACATTTGTCTGCAGACGGTGCTGTGCTCCTTAGAAAGGAGGTGATCCAGCCGCACCTTCCGGTACGGCTACCTTGTTACGACTTCGTCCCAATCGCCAGTCCCACCTTCGACAGCTCCCTCCCACAAGGGGTTGGGCCACCGGCTTCGGGTGTTACCGACTTTCGTGACGTGACGGGCGGTGTGTACAAGGCCCGGGAACGTATTCACCGCAGCAATGCTGATCTGCGATTACTAGCAACTCCGACTTCATGGGGTCGAGTTGCAGACCCCAATCCGAACTGAGACCGGCTTTTTGAGATTCGCTCCGCCTCGCGGCATCGCAGCTCTTTGTACCGGCCATTGTAGCACGTGTGCAGCCCAAGACATAAGGGGCATGATGACTTGACGTCGTCCCCACCTTCCTCCGAGTTGACCCCGGCAGTCTCCTGTGAGTCCCCATCACCCCGAAGGGCATGCTGGCAACACAGAACAAGGGTTGCGCTCGTTGCGGGACTTAACCCAACATCTCACGACACGAGCTGACGACAGCCATGCACCACCTGTATACCGACCACAAGGGGGGCACCATCTCTGATGCTTTCCGGTATATGTCAAGCCTTGGTAAGGTTCTTCGCGTTGCGTCGAATTAAGCCACATGCTCCGCTGCTTGTGCGGGCCCCCGTCAATTCCTTTGAGTTTTAGCCTTGCGGCCGTACTCCCCAGGCGGGGAACTTAATGCGTTAGCTGCGGCACCGACGACGTGGAATGTCGCCAACACCTAGTTCCCAACGTTTACGGCGTGGACTACCAGGGTATCTAATCCTGTTCGCTCCCCACGCTTTCGCTCCTCAGCGTCAGTAATGGCCCAGAGATCCGCCTTCGCCACCGGTGTTCCTCCTGATATCTGCGCATTTCACCGCTACACCAGGAATTCCGATCTCCCCTACCACACTCTAGCTAGCCCGTATCGAATGCAGACCCGGGGTTAAGCCCCGGGCTTTCACATCCGACGTGACAAGCCGCCTACGAGCTCTTTACGCCCAATAATTCCGGACAACGCTTGCGCCCTACGTATTACCGCGGCTGCTGGCACGTAGTTAGCCGGCGCTTCTTCTGCAGGTACCGTCACTTTCGCTTCTTCCCTGCTGAAAGAGGTTTACAACCCGAAGGCCGTCATCCCTCACGCGGCGTCGCTGCATCAGGCTTTCGCCCATTGTGCAATATTCCCCACTGCTGCCTCCCGTAGGAGTCTGGGCCGTGTCTCAGTCCCAGTGTGGCCGGTCGCCCTCTCAGGCCGGCTACCCGTCGTCGCCTTGGTAGGCCATTACCCCACCAACAAGCTGATAGGCCGCGGGCTCATCCTTCACCGCCGGAGCTTTTAACCCCTCAAAATGCTTTGAGGAGTGTTATCCGGTATTAGACCCCGTTTCCAGGGCTTGTCCCAGAGTGAAGGGCAGATTGCCCACGTGTTACTCACCCGTTCGCCACTAATCCACCCCGAAGGGCTTCATCGTTCGACTTGCATGTGTTAAGCACGCCGCCAGCGTTCGTCCTGAGCCAGGATCAAACTCTCCATGAATGTTTACCCGTAATCGGGTGCACACATCACGTAAGAGCGGGACGGAACCACCGGAATAAGGCGGCCCGTCCACAGCGTCCTCGCTGTGTAATCGCCTGCCGGCCACAAGGACCGACAGGACTTTTCAAAGGAACCTCGCTCCACCGAAATGGAGACGGGGTTGTCAATCTGGCGTTGACTTTTGGCACGCTGTTGAGTTCTCAAGGAACGGACGCTTCCTTTGTACTCACCCTCTCGGGCTTTCCTCCGGGCGCTTCCCTTCGGTATTTCGTGTTTCCAGCCTAGCAGATTCGATTTCTCGTTTCCGCCACCCGCTGGAGCGGGGATTTTCGCTTTTCGGCCTATTGGCTTTCCGGCGATTCAGACTCTAGCAAGTCTTTTCCGTGCTCCGGACCACCGTCTTCGCAGCATGCGCAGTCGGAAATCCGGGTTAGGATCGGGACTTGGTAGGTGCCGCCGACCGCCGAATCACAGTGTCGTGATGGGGTCAGGCAGGAGTACGACAGTACAGGCCACCGGGAGTCGAGGCAAATCGTTTCCGGTGCGCACCTAGGTCCGCCAACCAGTACCTGTCGTGCGGAACTAGGACTTCTTATGACTTACCCTTCTGAACAGTACGCCGTCCAGGACAGGTAGTGACGGCGACACTTGAAGCTCCGCCCCTGGGAGGCTCCCCATGACTAGCGTGACGTCCCCACTTGCCGGACAGGCCATCGGGCTTGCTGCAGTGCCCGACCCTGTTTTCTCCGGCGCGATGGTGGGCCCCGGCACCGCTATTGATCCCGTTCGTGAGCCGTCGGCGGCCGTGGCGCCCGTGGACGGCATCGTCGTGTCCCTGCACCCGCACGCCTTCGTCGTCGTGGACGGCCAAGGTCACGGTGTACTGACACACCTTGGGATCGACACCGTTCAGCTCAACGGCGAGGGCTTCGAGCTCCTCGTCAACAAGGGCGACACCGTGACGCGCGGCCAGGAAATCGTGCGCTGGGACCCGGCCGCCGTCGAGGCCGCCGGCAAGTCCCCCATTTGTCCCATCGTGGCACTTGAGGCCACCACCGACTCCCTCTCCGATGTCGTCGACAGCGGCGATGTGAAGGCCGGCGACGCGCTGTTCAGCTGGCAGTGACGAGTACGCCGTCGCGACGGCGTACTGGAGAGACAACAACGGCGGCGGCAGCGACCGCCGCGACTATCGGAGACGGTGAGATGGAGACAACGCTGCGAGGCGTCGGCGTGAGCCACGGTGTGGCGATCGGCGAGGTTCGGCACATGGGCACGGCGGTTCTCGAACCGCCTGCCAAGCAGATCCCGGCATCGGACCACGGGCGCGAACAGGGGCGCGCCCGCCAGGCCGTGGAAGCTGTGGCCGCCGACCTGATGGCGCGTGGCAATCTGGCCGGCGGTGAGGCGCAGGCCGTGCTCGAGGCCCAGGCGATGATCGCCCAGGACCCCGAGCTGATGTCCGACGTCGACCGGCGGATCGTCGTCGGAAGCACCGCGGAGCGCGCTGTCTACGACGCGTTCTCGCACTACCGCGAGCTGCTCGCGGGTGCCGGTGAGTACATGGCGGGCCGCGTCGCCGACCTCGACGACGTGCGGAACCGGATCGTGGCGCGCCTGCTGGGCGTGCCCATGCCGGGCGTGCCGGACAGTGACGAGCCGTACGTGCTCATCGCGCGCGATCTCGCGCCGGCCGACACGGCGCTTCTCGACCCGGCGCTGGTTCTCGGGTTCGTGACCGAGGAGGGTGGGCCCACCAGCCACAGCGCCATCCTGGCGCGGGCACTCGGTGTTCCCGCGATCGTGGCCCTGCCGGGCGCCGGTGAGCTGGCAGAAGGCACGCTGGTCGCCGTCGACGGCAGCACGGGTGAGATCTTCGTGGACCCGAGCGAGGAGAAGCGGGCCGAACTCGAGCGGTCCGCCGCCGAGCGGAGGGCAGCGCTGTCGGCTTCGTCCGGTCCGGGCGCGACGTCCGACGGGCACAAGGTTCCGCTGCTGGCCAACATCGGCGGTCCCGCCGATGTCCCGGCGGCGGTGGAAGCGGGCGCCGAGGGTGTCGGTCTGTTCCGCACCGAGTTCCTCTTCCTCGACGACTCCGCCAAGGCGCCGTCGGAGGACAAGCAGGTCGAGGCGTACCGCAAGGTGCTCGAGGCGTTCCCCGAGGGGCGTGTCGTGGTGCGAGTCCTGGATGCGGGCGCCGACAAGCCGCTCGACTTCCTGACCCCTGCCGATGAGCCCAACCCGGCGCTCGGCGTGCGTGGTCTGCGCTCGCTGCTCGACCACCCCGATGTGCTGCGTACGCAGTTGACCGCGCTGGCCAAGGCCGCCGAGGGTCTGCCGGTGTACCTCGAGGTCATGGCGCCGATGGTGGCCGACCGTACGGATGCCAAGGCTTTCGCCGACGCGTGCCGTGAGGCGGGGCTGCGGGCGAAGTTCGGCGCGATGGTGGAGATTCCCTCCGCCGCGCTGCGGGCCCGCTCGATCCTGCAGGAGGTCGAGTTCCTGTCGCTGGGCACCAACGACTTGGCGCAGTACGCCTTTGCGGCGGACCGTCAGGTGGGCGCGGTGTCCCGGCTCCAGGACCCGTGGCAGCCCGCTCTGCTCGACCTGATCGCCATGTCCGCCGAGGCCGCCAAGGCCGAGGGCAAGAGCTGTGGTGTGTGTGGTGAGGCCGCCTCCGATCCGCTGCTGGCGTGTGTCCTGACCGGTCTTGGTGTGACCAGCCTGTCGATGGGCGCCGCGTCCATTCCCTATGTGCGTTCCACGCTGGCGAAGCACACGCTGGCGCAGTGCGAGCGTGCGGCATCGGCGGCGCGTGCCGCGGACACCGCGGAGGATGCGCGCACGGCCGCGCAGGCGGTGCTGTCCGGCGAGTGACCGGGCGGTCGTGAGACCGGTCGGTGTGAGAGGGGCTTCCTGCCGCGGCGCGGCAGGGGCCCCTCTTCTGTGCCCGCCCCCTCTTCTGCGCTCCCTCTCCTTATCTCTCCTGATCTCTCTCCTGATCTCCCCTTCTGTTCTCTCCGTTCTCTCAGTGCCCGATGTCGGGCTGGTCGATGGGGAAGCCGGGCCGGTAGTCGACGTCCGGCTCGGGGGGCACGGGTTCGCCGGTCTCGGCGTCGGTGCAGTAGGCGCTGAAGACCTCGCCCGCGGTCAGCGGGTCGAGCCGGTCGTGCTGCAGGCGCCAGCCGTACAGGCGGTCCGGGACTCCCGGTTCGGTGGTGCGCAGGACCAGGCCGCCGGTGTTGTGCAGGGCGATGCCTGCTGCAAGGACGGTCACGAACTCCGCGGCGTCCGTCTCGTCGAGGTGGGCCGGGTCGAATCCGTCCCGGTGGGCGTGCAGGACGCTGATGAGCTGGTCCTGCTGGGCGGGGATGCTGCACACCAGGTGGTGGGTGCCGGGGCCGGCCGCTTCCAGGAGGCTCAGGAGCAGGTGGGAGGCCCGGTCGAAGGCGGCCCGCCCGATGTCCTGGCCGCATTCGGCGCACTCCCCCGCCTCTGCCAGGAGGAGAGTGGCGTACTCCCAAGTGGCTTTGCGGACGGCCTTGTTGATGAGCTGTGGGACGAGGCTGTCGATGGGCTGGCCCGCGTAGGCCACGCAGGCGCCGCCCGCCGCCAGTTCGGCCGTGAAGCGGGTGCGGCTGTCCGCCGTGTCCGGGTCGAGGCCCTGCGTCGTACAGAACTCGGTGAACTCGTCGGGGTCGAAGAGCGCGACCGTGGTGTGTGCGCCCTGGGCGGCGAGCGAGCGCAGCAGGCCTTCGACCTGGCGCAGGTAGGCGGTGTGGTCGTCGAAGGTGAAGGTTCGGTATCTCGTCATGGCCGTGAAGTCGTGCGCGTCGGCGATCAGGCCGACGGTGCCCGGCATTTCACGGCGGAGTGTGCGCCGGACGGCCCTGATGTGGTGCGTGTGCGCCATGTTTCCCCCTGAGCGCGGTGTCCATCAATGCTCACTCACCGTAACCGGCGCCACTGACAGTGGCGTTGGTCCGGAACGTGGCCGCACCAGGCGGTGCTGTGCCAGGCAGGTGGCTGCGATGACCGTGCCGAAGGCGATCCAGCCTGCGGGTCCGGTCGCGATGGCGGCGGTGACGGCGAGGGGGCCGATGCTGCGCTGGACGGACTGGGCGAGGCCGTGGACGCCGAGGTAGGCGCCTTGCGCGTGGTCGGGGGCGAGCGCGATGGACAGTTCCCAGGAGACGGTCGCGTGGATGATCTCGGCGAGGGTGAAGGCGGCGGTCGCGGCCACGAGGAAGGCGGTCGCGGGGCCGGCTCCGTGTGTGGCGGAGGCGGCGATCGTCACGCCCGCCGCCGCGAAGACCGCGGAGAGTGGGAGCAGCAGCCGGCGCGCGGCCGGGGTGGTGGTGCCGAATCGGGCGAGGGGCACTTGGAGGCCCACCACCATCACGTTGTTGATCACGAGGAGCAGCGGGACGAGGCCGTGCGGGGCGTCGGTGGCGTGCACGGTCCAGAGCGGGAGGCCGACCTTGAAGACCGCGTCGTCGAGGAAGAGCACGGTCTCGGTGAGCACGAAGGTCAGGTAGCGGTGGTCGCGCCAGGGGTTGGCGGCCCGTTGCTCGACCGCCGGGTCGCCGGACCTGGCGACGGTGCGCGACGGCGTCCGGGGCTCGGCGCAGAGCGCGGTGATGAGGGCGGAGCCGAGGAAGGACAGGGCGTTGCCGGCCAGCAGCCATTCGTAGGCGGAGGTGGAGCCGATGGCGAGGGCTCCCGCCGCGGCCAGGCCGCCGACGGCCCATCCCGCGTTGGCGACGGTCCGGCTGACGGCCTGGTAGCGGACGCGGTCGGTGCCCGCGATCCGGGCGGCGTACAGCTTGGTGAGGATGTTCGCGGAACGGTCGCCGAAGCTTGCCGCGGAGGCGAACAGGAGCAGCAGGACGAAGTGGTCGGTGGTCAGGAGCGCGAACGCCGCCAGGGCGCGCAGTACTTGGAGGCCGACGAGCACGCGGGTCAGGGGCAGCCGGTCGGCGATGCGCCCGCCGATGGGGGCGCCGGCGATGCCGACCGCTCCCGAGACGGCGACGAGGGTGCCGATCTGGGCGAGCGAGAGGCCGGCGACGTAGCTGAAGTAGAGGACGGAGACGGCCTCCCACAGTCCGCTGCCGGTCCGGTCGACGAAGGCGACGGAGAGCATGCGGCGGCCGTCGATGCCCCCTGGAATGCGTTCCCACAGTGCGGCCCGGTGGCGGCTCCAGTCCATTGCTCCCCCTTGACGAATTTTATGTACTGATACATAGTTTCCTACGTGGCAGCACAATATTCGATTTCAGGTACGACGGCCAAGGGCATTGCCGCGTCCGTCGAGCGCGCGGTCGCCGACGGCGGCCTCGGGCCGGGCGACGCGCTCCCTCCCGTACGGCGTCTGGCCGACGAGCTGGCGGTGAGCCCCGGCACGGTGGCCACGGCCTACAAAGAGCTGCGGCAGCGCGGTGTGGTGGTCACCCGGGGGCGCGGCGGCACGGTGGTCGCGGCGGCGCCCGCGGTCGCCTCGCGCCGACCGCCCAAGGTGCCGGACGGGCTGCGGGATCTGGCCGGCGGTCACCCCGACTTCGCGTTCCTGCCGGACCTGCCGGCCCTCGTCGCACCGTCGACAGGCCCCCGCTCGCACCGCTCCACGCCGCGACTGCCGCGCCTCGAGGAGCGGGTACGTGCCTGGTTCGACGAGGACGGAGTACCGTCCGGCTCCGTGACGTTCGCCCATGGCGCCCTCGACTGCATCGCGCGCCTGCTCGCCACGGAGCTGCGCCCCGGCGACGCGGTGGCCATGGAGGACCCCGGCTACCACCACCTGCTCGATCTGCTCCAGGCCATGGGCCTGCGCACCATCGCGGTCGCGGTGGACGACGAGGGCATGCGCCCCGAGGAGCTGCGCGATGCGCTGCGCGCCGGCGCGCGGGCCGTCGTGTGCAGCCCCCGCGCGCAGAATCCGTACGGCGGCCACTTCTCGGCGGCGCGGCGCGACGCGTTGGTCGACGTGCTGCGGCAGGCACCCGAGGTGTTCGTCATCGAGAACGACCACGCCGCCGAGATCGCGGGAGTGGAGCTCAACTCCCTTACGGAGGGCGGGCTTTCACGGTGGGCCCACGTACGGACCGTGACCAAGTACCTCGGCACGGACCTCCGATGGGCCGGCGCCGCGTGCGACCCGGTGACGCTGGCGCGGCACGACGGACGCCTCCTGCTCACCTCCGGATGGGTGAGCCATCTGCTGCAGGCCGCCGTCCTCTGCCTGTTGGACGATCCGTCGGCGCGGCTCCTGGTGGAGCGGGCCGAGGTCGCCTACGGGAAGCGGCGCGCGGCGTTCGTCGAGGAGCTCGCCCGGCGCGGGATCCCGGCGCACGGGGCGAGCGGGATGAACGTCTGGGTGCCGGTGCGCGACGAGTCGGCCGTCGTCAACGGGCTCCGCACGCGCGGCTGGTGGGTGGCGGCCGGCGCCCGCTTCCGCATGGCGGCGGCGCCCGGAGTGCGCGTCACCGTGGCCGGCCTTGAGACCGCGCGGGCCGCGCGGCTGGCCTCGGACTTCGCGGACGCGCTCGGCGAGTCCGAGGCCACCTACGGGGGCTGATCAGGCGCGCTTGCGGGCGATGTCCTCGTAGAAGCGCAGCAGGTCCAGATTGTCCACCGAGCCGGGGTTGACGGCCTTGTCGAGGGCCGCTCCTTGGAGGAGCCGCTTCACCGGCACCTCGATGCGCTTGCCGGTGAGGGTGTGCGGGACGCCGGGCGCCTCGATGATCTCGTCGGGGACGTGACGGGGCGAAAGCTGCTCCCGGATCGCCTGCTTGATCTTCGTACGGAGGGCGTCGTCCAGGGCGGCGCCCTCGGCGAGGTGGACGAACAGCGGCATCCAGTAGCCGCCGTCGGGCTCTTCGAGGCCGATGACGAGCGATTCGCGGATCTCCGGGAGCCGTTCGACGACCTCGTAGATGTCGGCCGAACCCATGCGCACGCCTTGGCGGTTGAGGGTGGAGTCGGAGCGGCCGTGAATGATCACCGAGCCGTGGTCGGTGAGGGTGATCCAGTCTCCGTGCCGCCACACGCCGGGGAACATGTCGAAGTAACTGTCGCGGTAGCGGCTGCCGTCGGGGTCGTTCCAGAAGCGGATCGGCATGGACGGCATGGGCTTGGTGACGACGAGCTCGCCGACCTCGCCGACGACGGGCCTGCCCTGCGCGTCCCAGGCCTGGAGGTCGGTGCCGAGGCAGGGGGCCTGGAGTTCGCCGATGTGCACGGGGAGCGTCGGGACCGCTCCGGCGAAGCAGGAGCAGACGTCGGTGCCGCCGCTGACCGAGGCGATCCACAGGTCCTCGCGCACCTCGTCGTGGAGCCAGCGGAACCCGTCGGGCGGCAGCGGCGAGCCGGTGGTCGCCACGCCCTTGACGCGGGACAGGTCGAAGTCGCGCCCCGGGTGCACCTCCGCCTTGCGGCAGGCCATCACGTACGCGGCCGACGTGCCGAACAGGGTGGCACCGGTGCGCTCCGCCACACCCCACTGGGCGCCGGTCCCGGGGTAGCCGGGGCTGCCGTCGTACAGGACGACGGTCGTGCCGGTCAGCAGGCCGGAGACGAGGAAGTTCCACATCATCCAGCCGGTTGAGGTGTACCAGAAGAAACGGTCCTCGGGGCCGAGGTCGCAGTGCAGTCCGAGCTGCTTGAAGTGTTCGAGCAGGATGCCGCCCTGGGACTGCACGATCGCCTTGGGCAGCCCCGTCGTGCCGGACGAGTAGAGCACCCACAAGGGGTGGCCGAAGGGCACCTGCTCGAAGACGGGTTCCGTCTCCCCGGCCGTGAGGGCGGACCATTCCAGGGTGCCTTCGGGCGCCGGTGTGCCGAGCAGCGGGATGTGCACGACGGCGCGCAGGGTGGGCAGCTCCCGGCGCAGCTCCGCGACGACCTCGGTGCGGTCGTGCTCCTTGCCGCCGTAGCGGTATCCGTCGACGGTGAACAGGACGACCGGCTCGACCTGCTGGAAGCGGTCCAGGACGCTGCGGGCGCCGAAGTCGGGTGCGCACGAGGTCCAGACGGCGCCGACGGCGGCCGATGCCAGGAACGCGATGACCGCCTGCGGCACGTTGGGCAGATAGCCGCTCACCCGGTCGCCCGGACGGACGCCGAGGGCGCGCAGCTCGGCCGCGAGCGAGCCGACCTGGCGGCGGAGCTCGGCCCAGCCGATCTCCACGGGCTCGTGGGTCTCGTCGACGTGCAGCAGCGCGGGAGCGCCGGCCCGCGCCGGGTCCTCGGCGGCGCGCAGCGCGTGTTCGGCGTAGTTCAGGGTGGCGCCCGGGAACCACTCGGCTCCCGGCATCGTTCGATCGGCAAGGACGGCTTCGTACGGGGAGGAGAAGCGGATGTCGAACCAGGCGGCGACGGCTTGCCAGAAGGTGTCGAGTTCGGTCACGGACCAGCGGTGGAGAGCCGGATATCCGCCTTCGGCCGGCGCTCCGTAGCGCTCGGCGGCCCAGGCCTGGAAGCGGGTGATCCGCGCGGCGGCGATGCGGTCGGAGTCCGGCTGCCACAGGGGCGCGGACTGCGGATCGGGGTTCGCTGCTGAGGTCATCGGTCGGCTCCCGGGCTGTAACGCGTGGTCTGCGTGTGTCCCGCACACACGCGAGGGGGTGTGCGCGTGAGGCGGCTGGAAGGGACGATGCCATGTGATCGTCTTCCGCACCAGGGTGTGCCACCCATAGTCGGGGGCTCGCACATATGGCGCCACCACAGGTGAACGGCAGCTGAACACACCGCGCCCGGAGCCGCCCGGGTGGCAGGGTGAGCTGCATGAACGGCGATGCCCTGGTGCGTTCGGTGAAGGCGGTCGGCTCGGTGCACGGGTTGCGGGCCTTGCGCTCGGCCCTCGTGCGGCGCCGCACGGACGCACGGGACCTGCCGGCGCGTGGCCCCGAGCGCGCCCGGGTGCCCGGCGCGGTCACGGACGCCGAGCCGCGTCCGGGTGGTGGCGTGGTGCGCTTCGCGCGTTCCGAGCTCCATGTACGGGTCACCGTGGGCGGCGCGGTGTTCTGGGGCTGGGACGGAGCGGAGCCCGAGCCGTCGTACGCCCTGGCCGGCCGGGCGCCGGAGCCCGACGCGCGGGCGGTCCTCGAACCGGACAAGGACGGCGGCTGGCGGGTGGTGTCCGAGCGCCTGACCGTGGTCGTCTCCCGGCACGGAGCGGTGGAGGTCTGCGCACCGGGCGGCGGGGTACTGCGGCGTGAGCTGCCGCCGCGCTGGTGGGAGCCGGTCGCCGGGGGGCGGGCCCGGTGGCTGCAACGGTCCGAAGTGCCCGCCGACGCACGGTTCTTCGGTCTTGGCGGCCGCTCCGGCGGACCGCGCCTCCGGGACGGTTCGTACCGCCTGTGGAACACCGACCCGGGGGGCGCTTTCGGGCCGGACGACGATCCGCTGTACATCACCATGCCCGTACAGCTGGTGGTCGCGGACGCGGGGACCCACCTCGCGTTCTACGACACCACCTGGGACGGCCGGGTGCTGCTGCGCGAAGGGGAGGAGGGCGCGGGCTCGGGGCACGACCGGCCGGGCGGGAGCGAGCTGCGCATGGAAGGGGGGCCGCTGCGGTGCTGGGTGGTGGTCGGCACCCCGGCCCGGGTTCTGCAGGGGTGGACGGCGCTGACCGGCGCTCCCGCCCTGCCGCCGTCCTGGGCCCTCGGCCCCCAGCACGCGCGCTGGGGGTTCGGCAGCGAGCATGAGGTGCGGCGGATCGCCGCCGGGTACGCCGAGCGCGCCCTGCCGCTGTCCGCGCTCCATCTCGACATCGACCACCTCGATGCCCACCAGGTCTTCACCGTCGACCGGCGTGCCTTCCCGGCCCTGCCGAGGCTCGCCGGTGACCTGGCGAGGAAGGGTGTGCGGCTGGTCTCCATCGTCGACCCCGCGGTCCGGGCGGAGCGCGGGAACCCGGTGTACGAGGGCGGCCTCGCCGCCGGGGCCTTCGTCAAGGACGGCCGGGGGCGCGAGGTGCGGGGCCAGGTGTGGCCCGGGGAGTGCGCCTATCCGGACTTCACGGATCCCCACGCGCGCGCCTGGTGGGGCGGGCTCTACCAGGAGCGGCTCGACCAGGGGTTCGCCGGGGTGTGGCACGACATGAACGAGCCGGTGTCCTTCGCGCCCTTCGGGGACCCGACGCTGCCCAGGTCGGCGCGCCACCACCTGGAGGGCCACGGCGGCGATCACCGCGAGGCCCACAATGTGTACGGGCTCTCGATGGCACGGGCCGGTTACGACGGGCTGTGCCGGCTGCGGCCGGAACAGCGGCCCTTCCTCTTCTCGCGTTCGGGCTGGGCCGGGATGCAGCGCTACGGCGGCGCCTGGTCGGGCGATGTGTCGACCGGCTGGCCCGGCCTGCGCGCCTCGCTCTCGCTGGTCATCGGCCTCGGGCTGTGCGGGGTGCCGTACTCGGGGCCCGATGTGGGCGGCTTCACCGGCACCCCCTCGCCCGAGCTGTATCTGCGCTGGTTCCAGCTCGGCGCCTGGCTGCCGCTGTTCCGTACGCACTCCGCGAAGTGGGCGGGGCGGCGCGAGCCCTGGGAGTTCGGCCCCGCGGTCCTCGAAGCGGCGCGGGCGGCGCTGGCCGAACGAAGCCGGCTGCACCCGTACTTCGAGACGCTGGCCCAGCTGGCCCTGATGACCGGCGCCCCCTATGTGCGCCCGCTGTGGTGGGGCGCGCCGGCCGACCGGGCGCTGCGCGCGTGCGAGGACGCCTTCCTGCTTGGCGACGCGCTGCTCGTGGCCCCCGTTTTCGAGCGCGGCGCGGACCGGCGGGCGGTGCGGCTGCCGCGCGGGCGCTGGTACGACACCGCGACGGGTGAGGCGCACGAAGGGCCCGGTCAGGTCCTGTTGGACGCTCCCCTCTCCCGGATCCCCGTCCTTGCGCGGGCGGGCTCGGTGATTCCGGTGCGGGGTGCGGACGGAGGGCTGGAGCTGGAGGTGTGGGCTCCGGCTGCCGGCCGCACCGGAGGTGGCTTGGTGGTGCGGGACACGGGGGACGGCTGGGAGCCGGCGACGGTGGAGCGGTTCGCGACCCGGGTCGCCGACGGCCGTGTGGTGGTGGAGCGGGTCCCGGGCGGCGCGGACGACGAGGTCGGGCTCCCGGTGCGGGTGCGCGGGGCGGCGCGCTGAACCGCCGTCGGCCGCGCGGCGGCTCAGCCGGCCGGCCCGTCGCCCCGGCCCTCGCCGTAGGCCCCCGCGAACCATCGGCGGACCGCCCACGTATGCAGGGGGAAGGTCAACTCGGCGGGTTCGCGCAGCAGTTCCCAGCCCTCGCTCTCGTCGGTCGGCAGCGGGGGCGGCAGTGCGTCGGCCGGGCGCGCGGGCAGGAGCCCGAACAGCAGCAGGTGCTGGGGCGAGCTCAGGGCGTCCGCGAGGCGTACCTCTTCGGCCGGCACCTCGATGCCGGTCTCCTCCCGGAGTTCGCGCACCACCGCGCTCTGCCAGGACTCGCCGTGGTCGATGAAGCCGCCGGGCAGCGCGCGGCCGCCGCGCTGCGGCTCGATGGTGCGGGTGATGACGATCAGACCGCCTCCGCGCGCGTCGGTGACCGGCAGCAGCGCGACGGCGACGGGGAGCGGGTTGCGGTAGGCGGTCGTGCCGCACGCCGTACAGGAGCGCGGCCAGCCGCCCGGCGCGTCGGACGAGGTGCCGTACGGGGTCCCGCACGCACCGCAGTGGGAATCCGGGCGGGGCTGTTTCGGGGTGGCGGTCACGCGCGGACTCTAATCGATCGCCCTTTGCCGTGGGCGAGTTGACCTGATAGAGGGTGCGTACATGACACGATCTACAGAACCGGGCGGGCGACCCGAACAACCAGGGCGTCCCGAACGATCGGCCACCGCGCCTCGGGCGGCCGTCCGCATGCTGCGCCGGCTGGGCGTCTGCGCCGTCGCGCTGCTCGCGGTCACCGCGCTCGCCCCCGCCGCGCGGGCCGTGCCCCGGCCGAGGGCGCCGGGCGCGTTCGTGGCGCTGAGTTCCGTCGATCCCACGATCATCCAGGAGATGCGGTACATCACCCCGCACGACTTCGTGGGCGAACCGGTCGACGGCTATCGGCAGCCGCTGTGCATCCTGACCCGGCCCGCCGCGCAGGCGCTGCACCGGGCCCAGGTGGGGCTGTTGCGCCGGGGCTACTCCCTGAAGGTGTACGACTGTTACCGGCCGCAGCGGGCCGTCGATCACTTCGTGCGCTGGGCGAAGGATCTCGACGACGAGCGGATGAAGGCGGAGTTCTATCCGCGGGTCGACAAGTCGAGACTGTTCGCCGACGGTTACATCGCCGAGAAGTCCGGGCACAGCCGGGGCAGCACCATGGACCTGACGATCGTCAAGCTGCCCGCCCTGCCCACCCGGCCCTATCACCCGGGCGACCCGCTGGTGCCGTGCTACGCGCCGCGCGGCGAACGCTTCCCGGACAACTCCGTCGACATGGGCACCGGGTTCGACTGCTTCGACACCCTGGCGCACACCGACGACCCCCGCGTCCAGGGCGCCCAGCGGGCGAACCGGCAGTTCCTCAAGAGTTCGCTGGAGGCGCAGGGCTTCGTCAATCTGCCCGAGGAGTGGTGGCACTTCACCTACCAGCCGGAGCGCTTCCCCGACACCTACTTCGACTTCCCCGTGGCATGGCGGTCCGTGGCCGGGCACTGACAGCCGATGAATTCCGCTTCGTCGCGATGCCTAGGCGAATGACCTCGTCATGTCCGTCACGAGAGATCTCGCCCCTGGTTCCGGATGAAACCGGAGCGGGTGTCCGGGGCCACCCCCGTGGGTCCCGGACACCCGCTCTGTCCTCTCGGACGCGAAGCAGCCGTATCCGGTTCTCCGCCGAGCCATTAGGTTCGGCCGCATGACGCAACCTACGTTCGAGTCGTACGAGGAGTTCTGGCCCTACTACGTGGCGATGCACTCCAGGGCCGCCACCCGCTGGGTGCATCTGACGGGCACCCTCACGGGGCTCGCCATCGGGGCCTACGGGCTCGCGCGCGGGCGCAAGCGGTACGCCCTGGCCCTGCCGCTCCTCGGGTACGGGACGGCGTGGCCGGCGCACTGGTTCATCGAGAAGAACAACCCCGCCAGCTTCGGGCACCCCGCCTGGTCGCTGCGGGGCGACCGGCAGATGATCCGGATGATGCTGGCCGGGCGCGACCGCGAGCTGGGAGAGATCGCCGCCAAGTGGCTCGCCGCCCATCACTGATCGAAGCGGCTCCCCGCCGATCACTGATCAAGGACCGGCACCCGACCGCCCCTCCCCAACCCCGGTCGCCCGTGGCAGACTTCTGACGTTCCGTCAGAAACCTGTGCCGGGAGGGGCCTTGACCGACGCACGTACCCGCACGCCCGTGGTCGCGGGCTGGTTCACGGATGCGCAGGGGCAGGACTTCCGGCTGCTCGGCACCCGGTGCACCGCCTGCGCATCCGTCTTCTTCCCGCGGGAGGACTCCTTCTGCCGCAATCCCGCCTGCACGGGCGGCGAGCTGGCGGAGGTCCCCCTGTCCCGGCGGGGCCGGGTGTGGTCGTACACCGACGGCCGCTACCGTCCCCCGTCCCCCTATGTGTCCGACCCCCATGTGGCGTGGGAGCCCTCCCTTCTCGTCGCCGTCGAGCTGGCGGCCGAGCGGATGGTGGTGCTCGGCCAGGCGGCGCCCGGCGTCGGCATCGCCGATCTCGCGGTCGGGATGGAAGTCGAGGTCGTGCCCGGCGTGCTCAACGAGGACTCCGGAACCGTCTGGACGACCTGGCACTGGCGGCCCGTGGGGGTGGCGGCATGAGCGGCGACATCGCGGTCCTGGGTGCGGGGATGCACCCGTGGGGCAAGTGGGGACGCAGCTTCGTGGAGTACGGGACCGTCGCCGCGCGGGCGGCGCTCGCCGACGCCGGGATCGACTGGACGGACGTCGACTCGGTGGTCGGCGCGGACACCGTGCGCGGCGGCTACCCCGGATACGTGGCGGGCGCGACCTTCGCGCAGGCGCTCGGCTGGCAGGGCGCACGGGTCACCAGCGTGTACGCGGCCTGCGCCTCCGGCGCCCAGGCGGTCGGGGCGGCGCGGGCCCAGATCCTGGCCCAGCTGGCCGACGTGGTCCTCGTGGTGGGGGCCGACGCCGCCCCCAAGGGGTTCTTCGCCCCGGCCGGCGGCGAGCGTCCCGACGACCCGGACTGGTTGCGGTTCCGGGTGCTCGGCGCGACCAATCCCGCCTACTTCGGCCTGTACGCCCGGCGCCGGATGGCCCTGTACGGCGATACGCCGGCCGACTTCGCGCGGGTCAAGGTGAAGAACGCGGCGGCCGGCGCACTGAACCCGAACGCCCGCTACCGCAAGGCGGTCAGCGCCGAGGAGGTCGCCGCCTCGGCCGTGGTCGCCGACCCCCTGCGTCTGCTCGACATCTGCGCCACATCGGACGGCGCGGCGGCGCTCGTGCTCACCAGCATGGACTTCGCCCGTCGGCACGGCGTCGCCGACCCGGTCCGCATCCGCGCGGTCTCGACGGTGAGCCCCACCTACCCCAAGGCGGTCCTCGACCTGCCCGACATCGCGACGGACTCGGCGGCCGCCGTGGAGCCCTCGCCACACTCCTTCCGGGCGTCCATCGCCCGAGCCGCCTACGAAGAGGCCGGCATCGGGCCCGAAGAGCTGTCGCTGGCCGAGGTGTACGACCTGTCCACAGCGCTGGAACTGGAGTGGTACGAGGACCTCGGGCTCTGCGGCACGGGCGAGGGGGCGGGGCTCGTACGGGACGGGGCGACCTCGCTCTCGGGGCGGATCCCGGTCAACACCAGCGGCGGCCTCGCATCGTTCGGAGAGGCCGTACCGGCCCAGGCCATTGCCCAAGTCTGCGAGCTCACCTGGCAGTTGAGAGGATCGGCGGGCGCCCGGCAGGTGGCGGGGGCCCGGGTGGGGATCACCGCGAACCAGGGGCTGTTCGGGCACGGCTCGGCCGTGGTGGCGGTGCACTGAGGGGCACGGCGGGGCACGGCGGGCCACGGCGGCGACACCCTCGGCGCAGCCGCCGTGGGGTGGCCGCAACAGCCTTTGCGGCACGGCATCTTGACGGTCCGTCACCGCAGGAGAACACTTCCCGTTACCTCTCGGCACCGCCGTCCCACGGGGCTCCCGCCCCCACCACCACGCAGCCCTTCGATCCAGGGGTAGCCATGACGGACAAGTTCGTCGCCGCGATCGACCAGGGGACCACTTCGAGCCGCTGCATCATCTTCGACCAGGACGGCGCGATCGTCGGCGTCGACCAGCGCGAGCACCGACAGATCTTCCCCAGGCCCGGCTGGGTGGAACACGACGCCACCGAGATATGGGCCAAGGTGCAGGCCGTCGTGACGGGCGCGCTCTCCCGGGCCGGTCTGCGGGCACAGCAGCTCAGCGCGCTCGGCATCACCAATCAGCGCGAGACGACCGTTCTGTGGGACCGGGCCACCGGCAAACCCGTGCACAACGCGATCGTCTGGCAGGACACCCGTACCGCCGCCCTGTGTCGGGAACTCGCGGGAGACGCCGGCCAGGACCGCTTCCGCGCGACGACCGGACTGCCACTGGCGAGCTACTTCTCCGGGCCCAAGGCGGCCTGGCTGCTCGACCACGTGCCCGGCCTGCGGGCCCGCGCCGAGCGCGGTGAGATCGCGTTCGGAACCATCGACTCCTGGCTGATCTGGAACCTGACCGGCGGCACGTCCGGCGGCGTCCACGTCACCGATGTCACCAACGCCTCGCGCACCCTGCTCATGGACCTGGACACCCTGCGATGGGACCCCGCGATCCTCGCCGCGATGAACCTGCCGCGCGCGATGCTGCCCGAGATCGGCTCCTCGGCGCAGGTGTACGGCACCGCCGTCGGCCGGCTGGCCGGCGTGCCCGTGGCCTCCGCGCTCGGCGACCAGCAGGCGGCGGTGTTCGGGCAGGCCTGCTACGACACGGGGACCGCCAAGAACACGTACGGCACGGGGAGTTTCCTGCTGCTCAACACCGGTACCCGGCCCGTGCCGTCCAAGCACGGGCTGATCACCACCGTCGGGTACAAGATCGGTGACCAGGCGCCGGTCTACTGCCTGGAGGGCTCCATCGCGGTCACCGGCGCACTGGTCCAGTGGTTCCGCGACCAACTCGGCATCATCCGCACCGCCGACGAGATCGAAAGCCTCGCGGCGAGCGTCGACGACAACGGCGGGGCCTACATCGTGCCCGCCTTCTCCGGGCTCTTCGCGCCCTACTGGCGCTCCGACGCGCGGGGCGTCATCACGGGACTGACCCGGTACGTGACGAAGGCACACCTGGCGCGGGCGGTCCTGGAGGCGACGAGCTGGCAGACCCGCGAGGTCGTCGACGCCATGTTCCAGGACTCGGGTGTGCCGATCACGACGCTGAAGGTGGACGGCGGCATGACCGCCAACAGCCTCCTGATGCAGCATCAGGCCGATGTGCTGGGGGTCCCGGTGATGCGTCCCCGGGTGTCCGAGACGACATGCCTGGGAGCGGCCTACGCGGCCGGGCTCGCCACCGGTGTCTGGTCGGACCTCGACGAGCTGCGGGCGCACTGGCGGCGCGATGTGCAGTGGTCCCCGCGCATGGAGGACCGGGTCCGTGAGCGCGAGTACGCCAACTGGCGCAAGGCCGTGGAGCGCAGCCTCGGCTGGCACGAGGAGGACGGGCGGTAGGCGGCCCCGACACAATGGACGCGCGGCCCGTACCCCGGTCGGTGGGGGTACGGGCCGCGTCACGTCCGGAAGGGGGCTCTCACGTGGCCGCGGGCTGGCGGGACTTCGCCGACAGGGCCATGGCGTGCTCGACCACCCCGACGAGGATCTCCTTGACCGACTCACGGACCCGCGCGTCGCACAGCAGGAGCGGCACCTCGGGGTCGAGGTCCAGGGCGGCGCGCACCGCGTCGGCGGGGTAACGCGCGGCGTCGTCGAAGCAGTTGACCGCGACCGTGAACGGGATGCCGCGCCGTTCGAAGTAGTCGATGCCGGCGAAGCAGTCCTCCAGGCGGCGGGTGTCGGCGAGGACGACCGCGCCGAGCGCGCCCTGCGCCAGCTCGTCCCACAGGAACCAGAAGCGGTCCTGGCCCGGCGTGCCGAAGAGGTAGAGCACCAGGTCCTCGCGGAGCGTGATGCGCCCGAAGTCCATGGCCACCGTGGTGGTGCTCTTGCCCTCGACACCGTCGAGGTCGTCGATGGGGCGGCCCGCCTCGCTGAGGCGTTCCTCGGTGCGCAGGGGACGGATCTCGCTCACCGCGCCGACCAGGGTGGTCTTGCCGACGCCGAAGCCGCCGGCGACCAGGATCTTGAGGGTCACCGGATCGACGTGCCGCTTTCTGCGGCTAGAGCGCCCGAAGGCCATTGATCACCTCGCGGAGAAGGGACTCGTCCGGCAGCTCGGCCGGCGGAACGGGTCGGGTTACGTGGACCAGGGCATCGGCGACGAGATCGCCGACCAGGACCCGGACCACCCCAACGGGGAGGTCGAGGCCGGCGGCGAGTTCGGCGATCGACTGCGGTGCGTCGCCGCACCGTTCGACGATCTCCACGTGTTCCGGGGAGAGCGTCTGGTCGCGGCCCGGGTCGTCGGCGGCGGGTTCCGGGACGACCACGGCGATCAGGTCGAGGCGGTGCTGGCCCGCGCTGGTGGTCCGGCCGCGCGTCATGGCGTACGGACGCACCACGGGGCCGGCGTCGTCGTCGAACCAGTGGAGCGGGCGGCCGGGCGGCGCCGACGGGTCCCCCGGCCGTGCCTCGGCCCGTTGGTCTGCGTCACTCATCGCGTCCCCCGGTCATGGCGTGCCCCCTCACCCTCCGGTGTGCAGGCCGGTCCGTGGTGCGGTGGCCAGGTGGACGCCGACCCGCTTGACCATCAGGGTCATCTCATAGGCGACCTGGCCGACGTCGGAGTCGGCGTCGGACAGGACGGCCAGACAGCTGCCGTCGCCCGCGGCGGTCACGAAGAGGAAGGCGTCGTCGAGTTCGACGACGGTCTGGCGGACCCTGCCCGCGTCGAAGTGGCGTCCGACGCCCTTGGCGAGGCTGTGGAAGCCGGAGGCGACGGCGGCCAGGTGCTCGCCGTCCTCGCGGGTCAGGTCCCGCGAGGTGCCGGTCGCCAGGCCGTCGCCCGACAGCACGAGGGCCTTGCGGATGGAGCCGACGCGGTCGACCAACTCGTCGAGGAGCCAGTTGAGTTCACCGGAACCGCTCCGGGTGGCGTTGCGTGCTGCGGCTGAGTCTTGTGGCGCGGTCATCGACCGTCCCCCTCCGGTGTGGTTCGTCGTGCGGTGTCGCCCCGGTCGTGCGCGAACGGTCCATCCGCGGTGTCCGAGGCTTCGTTGTGCCTGCGCCCTCGCTGCCAGCCGCGCTGCAGTGCTGCCATCCGGTCGCGTACTTCGTCGGCGTCACGCTCCGGCTCCGGCCCGCTGTCGGGCTCGGGCGCGGCGCGGTGGCCGTCGGGGGCGTCCTTGAGCTGGGGGGCCAGGCTGGCCTGGCGGACCCGGCGGGGCAGCCCGCCCGGGGGTGCCTCGCCCGCGGGCTCGCCCGGGTCGCCGGGAAGGCTGCCCCAGGAGGGTGCGGAGCTGGGGGCGCCCGGCAGGACGGGCGGGGCGGCGGCAGGCACGGCCGGCGGCCGGTCCAGGCCCGCGGGCCGCACCGGAGTCAGACCCGACGGCCGGGGTGCGGGGCGCAGGGGCTGCGGGGACGCCGGTTCGGGGCGGGCCGCCTGTGAGCGGGGCGCCGGCGGCCGGGGCGGCTGGGTGGCACGCGGCTCGGGCAGGCGGTTCTCGAAGGCGCGGCGCACCTCGGGGGACGGTTCGGCGTCCGGTGCCGGATGGCCTCGGCCGGGCCCGTCGACTCGCCTGCCGTTGTCGCTGACCAGGGTCGGCACCCGATGCCGGCGTGGCAGCGGCAGCGGCTCCTGGCCCTGCCCCTCCCCTTCGTCGGCGCTCTGCTGGTGCTGCTGGCCCTCGTCGGCCGGCTCGGCGGCCCGGCGGGCGGAGCGCAGCAGTCCGCCGCGTGCCGACGCGCTCCCCTCCAGCGCGGAGGGCGCCTCGAACACGGACGGTTCGTCGAGGCCCAACGGGTCGAGTGGGGGCTCCAGTTCGACCGGTCCGTCGAGGACCGACTGGCCGGGGACGCCGACCGGCAGCGGGGACAGCGCACGGCGGGGCGGGGCGGAACCGCGATCGCCCTCGTCCCCGGCCGACGCGCGGTCGAGGCGGAAGCCGGTGCCCTCGGTCTCGGGCGCGTCGGTGAGCAGGGTGGCCGGCAGGAACACGACGGCGGTGGTCCCGCCGTACGGGGAGGGCTGGAGCGAGACCCGCACGTTCTGGCGCTGGGCCAGCCGGCTCACCACGAACAGGCCGAGCCGGTCGGTGTCGGACAGCTCGAACTCGGGGGTCTCGGCGAGGCGCAGGTTGGCGTCGAGCAGCATCTCCGGGGTCATGCCGAGACCGCGGTCGTGGATCTCCAGGGTGAAGCCGTTGGCGACCCGCTCTCCGTGCACCTGGACGGCGGTGTGAGGGGGCGAGAACACCGTGGCGTTCTCCAGGAGTTCGGCGATGAGGTGGGTGAGGTCGGCGACGGCGGGGCCGCCGACGCCGAGCCGCGGCAGCCTGCGCACCTCGATGCGCTCGTAGTCCTCGACCTCGGCGACCGCGGCCCGTACGACGTCCATGAGCTGGACCGGTTTGCGCCACTGGCGGGAGGGAGCGGCGCCGGACAGGATCACCAGGCCCTCGGCGTGCCGGCGCATACGGGTGGTGAGGTGGTCGAGGCGGAAGAGGTCGGCGAGTTCGTCGGTGTCCTCCGTGCGCCGCTCCATGGTGTCCAGGAGCGTCAACTGGCGGTGCAGGAGCACCTGGTTGCGCCGGGCCAGGTTGACGAAGACCTCGGAGACACCGCGGCGCATGTCGGCCTGTTTGACGGCGGCCTCGACGGCGGCGCGTTGCAGGGTGTTCAATGCCTGGCCGACCTGGCCGACCTCGTCGCGTTCGTAGTCCAGGCGGGGCGCCTCGGTCTCCACGTCGACGGTTTCGCCGGCGGCGAGGCGGCGCATCACGCTCGGCAGGCGCACCCCCGAGACCTCGTGGGCCTCCTTGCGCAGGCGGGTCAGGTCGCGGACGAGTTCGCGGCCGATGCGCACGGACATGAACAGGGAGATCAGCAGGGCCAGGAAGCCGAGGACACCGGCGAGCCCCGCCTTGATCAGGACGTCGAAGGCGACCGGCTCGACCCGGTCCTGGTAGCGGTTGCCGGCCTCGGTGCCCATCTGGGCGAGATGGTCCAGGACGGGCGTCACGGCCTGCCGCCAGCGGGTGGCGTCGATGTGGCGGGGGTTCTTGGCGGGTCCCGCGTCGATGACGGCGGCCTCCGCGGTGCGCAGCGCCTCGGTGTCGGGGCCGCTCCAGTACTGCTGGAAGGTGGCGCGTTCGGCGCTCGGCAGGAGCTCCAGATTGGTGTCGTAGAGCAGTTCGCGACTGGCCACCAGGTCGGATATGCGGCGCAGTTCGGGCGCGGTCGTCTTCGGGGTGATCAGGGAGGAGGCTACGAGGGCGTCCTCGCGGGAGAGCATTTCGCGGGCGCGGGTGATGCCGACGAGAGCCCGGCCCTGCTTGTCCATCTCCACATTCTCCAGGGCGTGGACATTCATGAGGAAGCCGTAGCAGGGGTCGATGAGGCGGTTGTAGAACTGCAGCGCCTGGACCCGGTCGACGGTGCCCTGTTCGATGGAGCGCCGCAGTGCGGCCACGGTGTCGAAGCCGGCGAGGGCCGCCTTGAGGTGGGATCGGGCGGTGCTCTGGAGGTCGCCGCGGACGTCGGAGTTCTGTGCGGCGGCGCGGATCCTGGCGATCCCTGCGTCGGTGGCGGCGCGGCGACTGCGCAGCGAGGTCAGGGCGTCCGCGGGTCGTTCGTCGGCGAGGTAGACGAGGGTCTGCCGGCGCTCCTGCTGGATGTCGCGGACGGTGTCCTCAAGGGGGTAGCCCACCTTTTTGACGATGTGCGCCACGTCCATCAGACCGCTGGCCTGCCGGCCGGTGAGATAGGTGGAGAACCCCCACAGCGCGGTGAGGGAGACGAGCGGCACGAGCAACAACGCCACGATCTTCCTGCGGATGGACTTCCCGCGAAAGCGCATGGCCTCCCCCAGATCAACCGTCAACAAACGGCGTGAGCCTACTACTGACACAGAGACAACTCGAAGGCACGTCCGGGCGATTTTCGGCCGCACTCCGGCGTGCTGATCATGAGTTGTCCCGGTATTCCAGGAGATGACAACCCGGACTTCACCGAAGGACACCCGTCATGGCCGCTTTTCGCCCGCTGTGGCAGATGGCTGGAATTCTGCGTTCCGGCCAAGTGCGGGGAATCTTCGGGGAGTTCCGTTCGTCTGTCTGTACGGAGCGCTTGTGGGACCGGGGCACTTACGGGGCACACGGGTGTCAGGAAGCGATGGCGCCGAGCCGTGGCCCGCCGACGCGGAGCCGCGGGGCGGACGAGGCATCGGGGCTCCGCGGGTGGGGAGGAATGCAGGCATGAGTGGTGAGCAGCAGCCGTTGTGGGTGGAAGAACCCGCCGCGCGACCCCGGTTGCCCGATCCGGTCCGCACCGCGGCCGTGCGCGCCGTCATCATCGTCGCGGCGACCCTGATGCAGGCGATGGTCGCCGTCCTGTCCACGCTGGCCGGCTCCTGGCTCGCCTTCCCGATGCTGATCAGCACCGTCGGCAGCACGGTCCTCGCCACGTGGGGCGTGCTCGACGTGTGGGTCACCCGCCAGGTGTGGAACCAGCGCAACGGCGTGGTGTCGATGCCGAGCAGCACGGCACGCAAGCTGCGCAGGGAGCACCGCCGGTCGCGGCGGGCCGCCCGCACGGCCGGGAGCGGGGCCCGAATACGGTCCGCGGACGGCTCGCGCCGGGGACTGTCCCGCGCCTGAGCCGCCCGGCCGACCCCCGGGCGCCCCACCCCGGCACGGCGTCAACTCCCTTGCGCGGCAGACTTCTTGAACATGCGCGTCGCCGTGATCTCACCGTGCACGGTCTCGCCCGTGGTCGCCTGCTGCGGCAGGCCGGGCCGCAGGTGCTCCTCGACGCTGATGTACTTCAGCCCCGCCCGCAGGTCCGCGTCGTTGCGCAGCCTGATCACGAGGGGGAACTCGGCGAGCGCGGTCGTGTCGAACAGGCCCGTGGTGTAGAGGAGTTGCACACCGAGCGCGTCGGACACGGCCCGCTGGAGCTCCAGGAGGTACGTGGCGTTCGCGCGGCCGATCGGGTTGTCGAGGAAGAGCGTGCCCGCGTGCCGGTGCTTGTCGCGTCCCCGGTCGTTGCTGCGCAGCGCCGCCATCGTGCAGTACAGGGCGATCGCGGCGGTGAGCAGCTGGCCGCCGGAGAACACGTCGCCCATCTGCCCGACGGGGACGCGCTCGGCGCGCAGGACCGCGTCCGGCTTGAGGATCTCCACGGCGATGCCGCGCGGCTCCAGGGCGGCCTGCACACCGCGGAGCAACAGGGACATGCCGTCGCGCCTCAGGTCCGAGTTCTTCCGTACGGCGGCGCGGGTGGCTTCGTCGATGACCTCGCCGAGCCGCTCGGTGAGGGTGGTCTGGTCGGGCTCGTCGAAGCGGATGCGCAGGAACTCCTGGCCGGACCACTCGCCGAGGCCCTCGGGCAGCTGGGAAAGCCGCTGGGCGGAGCGCAGCGTGGTGAGCGCCGACTCCACCAGGCCGCGCAGCCGGTCCACGATGGAGTCGCGGTTGCGCTCCAGCTGTTCCAGCTCGTCGGTCAGGACGCGCAGCCGCGGCTCGAAGGCGGCCGCCCAAGCGGCGGCGTGTTCGGGCAGGGAGGCCGCGGGGAGTTCCCGGATCTGCTGACGGGCCGGGGTGCGCACCTGCTCGTAGCGGGTGGCGTTGGCGTGGCGCACCAGGATGTCGCTCGCCTCGCGCACCGCGGAGTCGGCGGCCGACAGGTCGCCCGAGCAGCCGCGCAGGGAGCGACGCGTCTCGGCGGCGGCCTGGCGGGCCTCCTCCAGGGTGCCGGGATACGGCTCGGGTGCGCTCTCCTCCTCCGGGCCGTGGCTGTTGTCCCGCAGCAGGTCGCGCAGGAGTGCCCCGGTCTCGTCGAAGCCGCCCGCCGCGTCCTCGGCCGACCGGTGCGCGCCGAGCAGCTCGGCGTGCGCGGCGCGGGAGGCCTCCAACGCATCGGTACGCGCGGCGAGTTCGGCGGTCGCGGTCCGCAGCAGCACCTGGGCCTGCTCGGCGTCGGCCGGCACCTGGGCGTCGGGGAGCTCGGTGTGCCGCTCGCCGTCGGCGGGTGCCAGGCGCTCGGCCTCGCCGCGCAGCCGTCCGAGGTGCTCGCTCGCCGTGGACGCTCGCGTCTCCAGCATCTGCACCAGCGACTCGGCGCGGGCGGCGGCTGCCTGGCGCGAGGGGCCGTCCGCTCCGTCGGTGCCTTCGAGCAGGGTCGCGGCGCGGGTGCGCACCTTGTTGGTGAGCCGGTCCAGCTCGGCGAGGGCCGCGCTCTCGTCGCTCTCGGCGCGTGCCTGTTCGGCGCGCAGGTCGGCGCCGACACCGACCTTCTCGTACAGCTGGGAGGCGGCTCGGTAGGCCTCGCGCAGGGCGGGCAGCGCGGTGCGCGGCGCGTCGGCGTCGGGCTCCGGGAGCTTCTCCGGGGCGCCGGCGATCTCGGCGCGCTCGGCGCGCAGCGCGCGGGAGGTGCGGTGGGCGTCGTCGGCGGCGCGCTGGGCGGCCCGGCGGTCCTCGTCGGCTGCCTTGGCGCGCTCCAGAAGCGTGTGGGCGCGGGCCTCCGACTCGGTTGCCTCGTCGGCGAGTTCACGGAGTCTGACCTGCCAGCCGGCCCGTTCGCGGAGCCGGAAGGCGAGCCCTGCGAGCGCGTCGGCGGCGCGGCGGGCGCGCTGCGCGATCTCCTGGCGCTCCTCCCGTACCCGCGCGGTCTCGGCGGCGGCCTCGTCCGCCTCGGTCCGCACGGTGCGGGCCTCGGTCAGTTCCCGCGCGGCTTCCCCGGCGGCCTCGCGGGCGGTGTGGGCGGCGACGGCGAGTTCGGCGAGCATGCCGGGCGGGCAGTCGGCGCGCCAGGCTCCGATCCGGGCGGCCAGCGAGCGGTCCCCCGCGAGCCGGCCGGCGAGGGTACGGATCTCCTCGTCGCGGGCGGTGGCGCGGGCGCGCAGCGTCTGGCGTTCCTCGTCGGCGGCGTGCTCGTCGTGCATGGCCGGGTTCGGCGGCACGAGGAAGACGCCGCCGTCCGTGCCCGCGTCCGCGGCCGGTACGGGTGCGAGCAGCGCCGCGGTCGTACCGACGGCCACGGCGGAGCGGGGCAGCAGCGCGGCGCCCGCGAGCGCTTCGCGGGCCCGGGTGTGCGAGGCCGGGTCGGTGATGACCACACCGTCGACGAGTTCGGGACGGGCCGAGAGCACGGCGGCGTGGTCGGCGGGGGCGACGGCCTGGGCGAGGTAGCGCCAGCCGGGCAGTGCGGGGATGCCATGCTCGCCCAGGTACTCGACGGTCGCGAGCACATCGGGGCTGGGCGGCAGGAGCCCGCCGTCGCCGAGTGCGCCGAGGATGCGCGCGTCGTCCGCCGCGGCGGTCCGCAGGTCGAAGAGCTGGCGTTCGGCGGAGGTGACGCTCTGCTCCAGGAGGGCCCTCAGGTCGTCCGCGCCGCGGTCCAACTCGGCCGCGCTGAGCGGGCTCTGGGCCCCTTCTCCGTCGTGCCTGCGGGGCTCGGGCACACCGGAGCGGCCGGTGGGCAGGCTGAGCAGCTCGGCGAGGCGCTCCTCGGCCGCGAGCGATTCGGCGGCCCGGCGCTCGGCGTCGTAGGCCTGCTCTGCGGCGCGCGCGGCGTCCTCGGCGCGGGCCGCGGCCAGTTCCGCGCGGGCCTCCACCGAGGCGGCCTCGCGGGCCCGGTCCGCGGCGGCGCGCGCGGCTTCGCGGGCCACGTCCCAGCCGGCCACGGCGGTCTTCTCGGCGTCGCTGGCGGCGAGCGCGGCGCGGGCCGGATCGGCGTCGGGCGCGCTGTCGTCGAGCCAGCCGGCCCGGACGGCTTCGGCGGTCTCCTGCTCGACCTCGGCCAGGCGCTGGCGCAGGTGTCCGGTCTCGCTGCGGGCCCGCTGGGCCTCGGTCGCGGCGACGGTGGCGTCGCGGTGGGCGGCCTCGCCCACGTCCTGGAGCCCGGCGGAGCGTTCCTCCTCCTCGGCGGCGACCCGCTCGCCGTCCTCGGCGGCGGCGTGCAGGGCCCGTACGAGATCGGCGGCGGCCTTGGCGCGGGCGGCGAGGGCGGGGGCCGCGTCCCGCTCGGCCTCCTGGATGGCGACGGCGACGCGGGCCGAACGGTCGGCGGCGGCGCGGTGGCGGAGGACCGCTTCGGCGGCCTGCCAGGCGGAGTGGAGCGTCCGGGCGTCGGCCAGTTCGCGGCGCTGCGCGGTGGCCGCCTTCTCGGCGACGGAGAGCGCCAACGAGGCGTGCCGGTAGGCGAGTTCGGAGGCGATCAGGGAGCTCGTGCCGCGCGCCTGCTCGGCGAGCGTGACGTGATGGGCGGCGGCGGTGACCTGCTGGGCGAGGTCGGTTGCGCGGCCCCGCTCGTCGGCGGCGCGGGCCGCAAGACGCCGTGCGAGCGTACGGGTGCGGCGCTCGGCACCGGCGTGGATGTCGCGGGCGCGGCCGCGGGTCTCGGCGGCGTCGACGATCCGGTTGAGGAGGTCCACCGAGCCGGCGGTGAAGTCGCGTTCGGCGGTGAGTTCGGAGCGGCGGCCGAGCTTGTTGCCGAAGCCGCTGACGAGGTCCGCGAGGCCGTCGGTGTCGCGGGTGTCGGTGACCGCGCGCAGGAGCAGGTCGGTGAAGTCGGAGTCCTTCTTGACCGCGAACAGGCCCGCGGCCTCGCCTTCGTCGGCGTTCATCTCCCGCTGGTAGCGGAAGAGTTCGGGGTCGAGACCCAGGTCGCCGAGGTGCTCGTTCCAGCGGTCGTGGATCTCCTCCCAGTACACCTCCAGATGCGGGTAGGCCTTGGTCGCCTCGGTGATGGCGTCGCGGAAGCCCTTCATGGTGCGGCGCCGGCCCTGGGCGCCCGACGCGCCTTCCGCGGTCGGGCGCATCGCGCTGGACTCGGCGACGGGCAGCGAGTCGAGGCTGAGACCGGGGCCCGGCCGGAAGGAGTACCAGGCCTCGGCGAACTTCCGCGGGTCGTTGGAGACTTGGCGGCCGCGCCATTCGCTGACCTTGCCGACCACGACGAGCTCACCGGTGAGGGTGTGCTGCCACTCCAGGGCCACGTGCCCGCAGTCGTCGGCGAGCAGGAACTTGCGCAGCACGCCGGAGCTGGCGCCGCCGAGAGTGTTGCGGTGGCCGGGCAGCATCACCGAGAAGATCAGCTTGAGCAGGACGGACTTGCCGCCGCCGTTCTCCAGGAAGAGCACGCCGGCGGGGGCCGGGCGGCGCGGCGGCCCGACCGGGTCGTCCTCGAAGAACTCGGCCTGCGTGGGGGCCGGGTTGGGCACGGGCGCGCCGACTCCCCGCAGGTCAAGCACGGTGTCGGCGTAGCGCGCACCGGCGGGTCCGATGGAGTAGAGGCGGACCCGGGACAGCTCGTACATGTCGGCGGACTCTCGTGGTGGTGGGGGGCGGCTGGAGCGGGGTGCGGCGTCAGGAGTGGAACGGCAGGCCGGCGTCGGCCGCCAGTTCCAGGTCGTCGGCGTCGGACGGGGGCAGCAGGGTGGCACTGCCGTCGGTGACCGCGACCACGCCGAGCTCGATCAGTTCGGTAAGGGCCGCGCTGCCGGCCATGTCACGGACCTGCAGCTGGTAGCGGGCGGTGGTGCGGTAGGCGCCGCCCGCGTCGTCACCGGTGCGCTGGAGGAAGCCGGATTCGGTGAGGAAGGCGACGGCCTTGGCGACGATGCCGGTGGTCGAGCCGGCGAGCCTGCGGGCGTCCTTGGTGGCTCCGGTGGAGCTGCGCCGTGCGTAGATCCGCCAGGCGGCTTCGAGGCCCGGGGCGCCGGTCTCGGGGTCGGTGTTCTCGCCGGTCTCCTCGGCGCGCTCCTCCAGGCGGCGGCAGGCCTGTCGGACGAACGCGTCCACGCCGTTGACGGTGATCCGCCCGATGTAGCCGTCGTCGGCGAGGTCTTCGGGGCGGGGGAAGGCGAGGGCTGCGACGGCGAGGTGGGCCAGGCCGTGCAGGAAGCGGTCGGCGGAGTCGGGTGCGGCGGCCCGGCGCGCGTAGTCGCCCATGCGGACGGCGAAGACGGAGTCCTCGGCGGCGGTGACGGCCATGCCCGCGCGGGGCGACACCTCCAGGACGATCAGGCCGAGCCCGGCCGCGACCGCGTCGGCCAGCCGCGCGAACGCGGGGTCCTCGCGGTGGCGCCGCAGCAGCTCGCCGTACTCCGCGTCGCGGGCCGGGAGCAGCTTGGGCTGGAGGCCGAACGCGACCAGGCGCGCGGCGTCGGCCGCGTCGGCGGGGGTGATCCGGCCTTCGCCGCCGGTGCCGGGCGCGGCGGGCGCCGGGGCCTCGGCGTCGTCGCCGAGGGCGGCGTGCTCGGTGGGCTGGTCGGTCACGGGGTCGTCTCCTTGGTGCGTACGGTGCTGGGCGCGGGGTGCCGGTCGCCCGCGGCGGGCCTGTTCCCCGCCCCGCCCCTTCCCGAGACCCTCGGGGGGTGGGGGAACGGATGCGGGCCGGTGGTCCTGGGGCGCCGCCCCAGACCCCGCTCCTCGAACGCCAAAGGGGCTGGATCCGACCCCGCGGCAGGGTCCGGGGTCGCGGTCCCCGCGGGGGTCAGGGGGCCGCTCCCCCGGGCAGAACTGCCTCTTGCTTCCCACCCGCCCCCGGAGGGTGTCGGGAAGGGGCGGGGTGGGGAAGGACTCACGTCGCCTCCGTCCGCCCGGCCGCCATCCCGACCGTGTCGAGCAGCGCCATCCCCACGATCAGGTCGGCCCCGCCGAACTCCGGGTCCTCCAGCTGTGTGCCGTCGTCCACCGCGAACAGCAGGCGCTCCTCGCCCTGGCGGTAGGCGGTGCCGACCGGAGGGCTCGCCGCGTGGATCGCCAACAGGGCCACCAGGTAAGGGAGTTCGAGGTCGTTGCGGCGGCGCGCGTCGGCGAGCAGGCCCGACAGGCGGCGGGGCGCGTCGTGTTCCAGGTCGAGGAGTTCCATGGCCGCGGCCAGCTGTTCCTCGCTGAAGCGGCTGTCGTCGGGGGTGGCGATCAGGTCGGGCTCGGGCATCTCCGCGCCGAGGTGTTCCCGCTCCGTGGGCGGCGTCAGCAGTATGTCCACCAGGTCGCCGACCCGGACGGACACCGGGGTGCGCAGGCCGGTACCGCGCGCGAAGAAGGCGTCGGTCACCCGGATCGCGTCCGTCACCGGCAGCGGCAGCAGCGGAGCGACCAGCTGGCCGTACAGGTCGAGGCCCGACCGGGCGGCGGGGCGGGCGAAGGCCTGGCGGTCCTGCTCGGCGCGGAACAGCGGGCCGGCCTCCAGGAGACGGGACTGGAGCTGGGTGTGGCGGCGGATGCAGTCCTTGACGATGTCGACGAGCTCGGCGGCGCGGCGCTTGTGCTCCGGGTCCTCCGCCTCGTCGCGGGCCTTGCGGATGTTGGTCAGGATCGCGTTCTCGTGCCGGTAGCGGTCGGCGACGTGGTCGAGGGCCTCGGCGATCATGTCGGGCACCGCGTTGAGCCAGTCGACCGCGCGGACGTTGCGGCGGGTCGCCTCCAGGGTGCGGCGGAGCGTCTCGGCGTACTGCACGGTGCGGTAGCGGGCCTGTTCGGCGGCGAGCTGGGCGTCGGCTAGGCGGCCGCGGCTGATCAGGACCTCCAGCTTGACCTCGGCCGCGATCTGCGCGCTGGTCACGTCGGTGTCGAGGGCGCCGACCAGGACGTTGACGGCCTCGTCGGTGGTGCGCAGATAGACGGCGCCGCCGTATCCGGGCACCTCTTCGAGGAGCTTGAAGTCGTAGTCCCTGCGGACGTAGACGCCGTCGGGGTTGAACGTGCCGTACACCGCGCGGAAGCCACGGTCCACGCTGCCGACGTTGATCAGGTTCTCCAGGACCCAGCGGGCCACCCGCTCGTGCTCCGCGGTGGGCCGGGCCGGTGCCTGGGCGGCCACGCGCGGCACGAGCCGGGCCACGATCTGCTCGTGGTCGGCACCCGTGTCGAAGTCCATGTTCAGGGTGACCAGGTCGATGGAGGCGAGGGCCACTTCGGCCATCGCGTACACCGAGTACTCCCCCGCGAGGTTGGCCTTGCGCACGTCGAGGTCGTGCAGCGGGGCGGTGCACGCCAGGGCGCGCAGCCGCCGCGCGAGCCCCTCGTCGGCGGCCGGGCCCGGCGCGGGGCGCGGCGCCGCGCTGAGCTGGGGCGGAACGAATTCCGTCGAGGCAGGCGAAGTCACGCTGGACAGATTAGGTCCTCGCACTGACAACGGTCGAAACGGCGCAGATCCGCCCGCCGCCCGCCACCGGTGGCGGGCGCGTCCGGGCCGCGCTTCCCGTGCCCCGGCGCGGCCTCAGGCGGGCGCGTCCGCGACGAGTTTCCCGTACGCCTCGACGAGCTGGGCACGCGAGTCGTCGAGGTAGCCGGCGAGCAGCCGCAGGGCATCGGCTCCCTCGCCGGCGCGGAGCGCTTCGAGGATCTCCCGGTTGCGCACGAGGTAGGGCCGGTGGAGGCGGCGCGGGTCGTCCACGACGTGGAAGGCCAGGCGCAGTTCGGCCAGGACACCGCGCATCAGCTCGTCGGTGCGGGCGCTGCCGGCGAGGGCGACGAGTTCGCGGTGGAAGTGGATGTTGGCGGTGGACACGCCCTGCCAGTCGCTCTCCTTGGCCGCGCGTTCGCCGTCCGCGACGGCCGCGTCGAGGCCTTCGAGACGGTGGGGAGGCTCACCGAGGCCCCGCACGACGGCGCATTCGACCAGGCGCCGGGTGCGGTAGATGTCCGTCACGTCCTCGACGGCGAGCACCCGCACGAAGACCCCGCGGTTGAGCTCGTGGACCAGCAGCCGCTCGTGCGTGAGCAGCCGGAACGCCTCGCGCAGGGTGTTGCGGGAGACGCCGAGCGCCTTGCCGATGGCGTCCTCGGCGAGGCGCTCCCCCGGCCGGAAGAAGCCTTCCGCGATGCGGGTGCGCAGGATGTCCGCGACCCGCTCCGCCGTGCTCGTGCGGCCGAGCAGCGCGCGGTCCTCGGCAAGTCCGCCCCGTCCGGAGTCCGTTGTCGCCACTGCACCCTCTCCTTCCGGCCGGCCCGCTCCCGCCGGCGCGTGGGCTCATCGTAGGAGCCCGGCAGGGGATGCGGGGATGCGAGGCAGCGGGAATGTCTCGACATGAGTCTTGTCGGATTGTTCAACAATCCCCTACGTTGAAGTCGGCCGGGCCCGCCCCGGCCGTCCCCTCTCACTCCCTCTCCCGCGAGGTGCACATGAGGACGACCCGGACATCGCAGCAGCAGCACGCGCAACTCCCCGTGGAACACGGCCCGTTCGGCTGGCTGCGGGCGCTGGGCCCCGACGGGCGGCGCGCCTTCGGGGGCGCCTTCGGCGGCTACGCGCTCGACTCGTACGACTTCTTCACGCTCCCGCTCACGATGGTCGCCGTCTCGGCGTACTTCGGGCTCGACGCCGGCCGGACCGGGCTGCTCACCACCGTGACCCTGGTGGTCTCGGCCGTCGGTGGCGCGTTCGCCGGGGTCGTCGCCGACCGCATCGGCCGGGTCAGGGCCCTGATGATCACCGTCGCCACGTACGCGGTCTTCACCGTGGCCTGCGGCTTCGCCCCCACCTACGAGATGCTCCTGGTGTTCCGGGCCCTGCAGGGACTCGGGTTCGGCGGTGAGTGGGCGGTCGGCGCGATCCTGGTCGCCGAGTACGCGTCGGCCGGGCACCGCGGCCGGACCCTGGGCGCCGTGCAGAGCGCGTGGGCGGCCGGCTGGGCGCTCGCCGTGGTCGTCTGCACCCTGGTCTTCCAGTACGTGGACCCGGACACCGCCTGGCGCGTGGTGTTCTGGACCGGGGCGCTCCCCGCCCTGCTCCTGGTCTACGTGCGGCGCGGCGTGCGCGACGCGCCCGCCGCCACCGAACAGCGACTCTCCACCGCCCGCACGACGAGCGGCGCCGCCACCTTCGCCGCCATCTTCCGGGGCCCGCTGCGGCGCACGACTCTCTTCGCGGTGCTGCTCTCCACCGGGGTCCAGGGCGGCTACTACACGCTGGCGACCTGGGTGCCGACGTTCCTGAAGAACGACCGGCACCTCACGGTCGTCGGCACCGGCGGCTATCTGGCGTTCCTGATCTCCGGGGCGTTCCTCGGCTATCTGACCGGCGGGTACCTCACCGACGTCCTGGGGCGCAAGAAGAACATCGCCGTGTTCGCGGTCGCCTCGGCCGTCTGCATCGTGCTCTACACCCACCTTCCCGCCGGGGCGAAAACCCTGCTTCTCGTGCTCGGATTCCCGCTCGGCTTCTGCATGTCGGCGATCTTCAGTGGCTTCGGTTCGTTCCTCAGCGAGCTGTACCCGACCGCCGTGCGCGGTACGGGCCAGGGGTTCACGTACAACACCGGCCGCGCCGTCGGCGCCTTCTTCCCGACCCTGGTGGGTTGTCTCGCCGGCAGCTGGGGCGTGGGCGGCGCGCTGGTCTTCGGCGCCGTCGGCTACGCCATCGCCGTGCTCGCGCTGCTCGGACTGCCCGAGACGCGCGACCGGGAGCTGCTGTGACGGCGGCCCCGCCGGGAGCCCGCCGGCCCCGCCGCGGCCGCGTCCACCACCGAGCGCGGCGCGCCCGCGCGGGGCACACTGCACCACAGGACCACGCACCTCCAGGACCACGCCCCCAGGACCACGCACCGCCGGCCCCGCACTCCCCGGGACCACGCACCTCCGGCCCCGCACCAGAGGCCAGGCTCCATCGGCTACGCATCACCGGCCACGCACCACCCGGAAAAGGAGACCCCGCACCCATGACCCGGTCCGCCACGTCGGCGATCGACCTCAATGCCGACCTGGGCGAAGGCTTCGGCCACTGGCGGCTGACCGACGACGAACAGCTTCTGTCCGTGGTCACCAGCGCCAATGTGGCCTGCGGCTTCCACGCCGGCGACCCCGCCATCATGCGGCGGGTCTGCGCCTTGGCCGCGGAGCGCGGCGTACGCATCGGCGCGCAGGTCTCCTACCGCGACCTCGCCGGCTTCGGCCGCCGCTCCATGGACGTGCCGCCCGCCGAACTGGCCGCCGAAGTCGCCTACCAGATCGGCGCGCTGGACGTCTTCGCCCGCGCCGCCGGAAGCCGGGTGGCGTACGTCAAGCCGCACGGCGCGCTCTACAACCGCGCCGTGCACGACCCGGAACAGGCGGCAGCCGTCGTCGAAGGGGTGCTCCTCGCGGACCGGTCGCTCGCGGTGCTCGGGCTGCCGGGCTCGCGGCTGCTCGCGGCGGCCGAGGAGGCCGGGTTGCCCGTCGTCACCGAGGCGTTCGCGGACCGCGCCTACACCGCGGCCGGCACGCTGGTGCCGCGCGGCCGGGACGGCGCGGTCGTCAGCGATCCGGACACGGTGGTGGCCCGCGCCGTCGCGATGGCCCTGCACGGCACGGTCGTGGCCGAATCCGGCGAGCATGTCCCGGTCGGCGCCGGGTCGTTGTGCGTGCACGGCGACACTCCGGGCGCGGTGGACCTGGCCCGGCGGGTGCGGGCGGCCCTGGAGTCGGCGGGCGTACGGGTGGCGGCGTTCTCGTGAACGTGCCGCGCGTCCTGCCGGTCGGGGACCACGCCCTGCTGGTCGAGCTCGACGGCGCCGAGAGCGCCGGGGCGTTCCACGCCGAACTGGTGCGCCGCCGCGCCGCGGGAACGCTCCCTCCCGTACGGGAGATCGTGCCCGCCGCCCGGACCGTCCTGCTCGACGGTCTGGCCGATCCCACCGCGCTCGCCTCCCAACTGGTCACCTGGGAGGTCCCGCCGCTGCGGGCGGGCAGCGCGCACACGGTCGAGATCCCGGTGCGCTACGACGGGCCCGACCTCGCGGAGGTCGCCGCCCTGTGGGGGGTCTCGGAGCAGGAGGCGGTGCGCATCCACTCCGCGGCCCGATTCCGCGTCGCCTTCTGCGGGTTCGCCCCCGGCTTCGCCTACCTCACCGGCCTCGCCGAGCGGTACGCCGTGCCGCGCCGGGCCACCCCGCGCACCGCGGTCCCGGCAGGTTCCGTCGCCCTGGCCGGCCCGTACACCGGCGTCTATCCGCGCTCGTCACCCGGCGGCTGGCAGCTGATCGGCACGACCGACGCGGTGCTCTGGGACACCCACCGCGATCCGGCGGCGCTCCTCGCGCCGGGAACGCTGGTCCGCTTCGTCCCGGGGACGCGACGATGACCGAGCGGGCGCTGCGCGTCGTGCGGGCCGGCGCGCTCACCTCCGTACAGGACGAGGGAAGGCACGGGCACGCGCACCTCGGGGTGCCGCGATCCGGCGCGCTCGACCTGCCCGCGAGCCGGCTCGCGAACCGTCTGGTGGGCAACGCGCAGGGCGCGGCGGTCCTGGAGACCACCCTCAACGGGTGCGCGGTACGCGCCGGTTGTGCGGTCACCGTCGCGGTGACCGGGGCGCCGTGCGCGGTCACCGTCGACGGCCGGCCGGCCGCGTGGGGCGCCCCGGTGCGGTTGGCGCCGGGGGCTCTCGTCTCGGTGGGCTCGCCAGTGCGCGGGGTGCGCTCCTACCTGGCGTTCGCGGGCGGCATCACCGTGGAGCCGGTGCTCGGCAGCCGCTCCACGGACCTCCTGTCGGGTCTCGGGCCGGCGCCGCTGCGCGAGGGCACGGTGGTGCCGCTGGGGCGTCCGGGCGTCCCGGGTCGGCGGGTGGACTGGGTGCCGGCGCCCGGGGTGCCCGACGAACTGGTGCTGCGGGTGCGCCCGGGACCGCGCGCGGACTGGTTCGCGCCGGACGCGCCCGCGGCGCTCGCGGCCGGCCGCTACCGGGTGTCGTCGCAGAGCAACCGGATCGGGCTGCGCACGGAGGGGCCGCCGCTGCGGCGTGTGGTCGAGGGTGAACTGCCCAGTGAGGGAATGGTGTTGGGGGCGGTGCAGGTGCCGCCGGACGGGCGCCCCGTGGTCTTCCTCGCCGACCATCCCACGACCGGGGGCTATCCGGTGATCGGGGTCGTACCCGCGCCCGATCTCGCGGCGGCGGCGCAGGCGGTGCCGGGGGCGCGGCTGAGGTTTGTGCTGACGCACTGGGACTGATCCGCTCCGCTCGGGTAGGCGGGCGGGCGGGCGGTGGATCGCGCCTCCGCCGCACGAGCTGAGCGCGCAGTTCCCCGCGCCCCTTGCCCACTCGGTGCCGGGCGGCATACCTAGCCCGTCATGGGGGTCCCCCTGGCCCTTGAGGCCTTGGGGGAGTTTGAGGACGAGCGACCTCAAGGCGCGAACGGGGTCTGGGGCGGAACCCCGGAGCCCCCGGCCTCCGACTGCGGACCGTGCGCGGCTGGTCGCGCAGTTCCCCGCGCCCCTCAACCACTCGGCGCCGGCCGGCGCGGACGCAGTCAGCCCGTCCGGCGTTTGAGGACGAGCGCCCTCAAGGCACGAACGGGGTCTGGGGCGGAACCCCGGAGCCCCCGGCCTCCGACTGCGGACCGTGCGTGGCTGGTCGCGCAGTTCCCCGCGCCCCTCAACCACTCGGCGCCGGCCGGCGCGGACGCAGTCAGCCCGTCCGGCGTTTGAGGACGAGCGCCCTCAAGGCGCGAACGGGGTCTGGGGCGGAACCCCCGGCCTCCGACTGCGGACCGTGCGTGGCTGGTCGCGCAGTTCCCCGCGCCCCTCAACCACTCGGTGCCGGCCGGCGCGGACGCAGTCAGCCCGTCCGGCGTTTGCGGACGAGCGCCCTCAAGGCGCGAGCGAGGTCTGGGGCGGAACCCCACAACGCTTCCCCCCCCCGGAGGGTTGAGGGAAGGGGCGGGGTGGGGCGACTCCCGGGGCCCGGGGCGGAGCCCCGGAGCCCCCGGCCTTCGGCTGCGGACCGTGCGTGGCCGGTCGCGCACACCGCGGCGGAGCCGCGCGATGACACAGCCCCGCGCCCCGGTAGGGCACCCCGCACCGACCTGTCTCCGCGGCGTGGCGCGTGACGCCATGGCCCTGCCCCTGGCTGGGGCGGCCTCGGCAGGGGGGCTGGTGCGGGCCGCCTCGGCCCGTCCGGCGATTGAGGACGGGGACCGGGGTGTCAGACCGCCGTGGCGTCCGGGCCGAGGCGATCGTGGATGGCGCTCTGCACCTCCGCCTCCTCCGCCGGGTCCGCGGCAAGCCGGCGCAGCCGGTCGGCCACCCGGGCATCCACCAACTCGGCGTACTGCGCCGCCACTTCGCGCGTGGTCTCCTCGCAGTCCCACAGGCACTCGACGGCGAAGCCGGTCGCGAAGGAAGGGTCGGTGGCGGCGAGCGCGCGGGCTGTGCGGCCCCGCAGCTCGGACGAGGATGTCTCGCGGTAGACGTGCCGCAGGACGGGGGCGGCGCAGCAGATGCCGAGCCTGCCGGCCCCGTCGACGAGCGCGCGGAGCAGTGGGGCGTCGGGGCCCTGGGACCGTACGGTCTCACGGAGCGCGCCGAGCACGAGTTCCTCGTCACCGGCCTCGCCCCGGGACGCGAGCACACTCGCGGCGGACGCGCCGAGTTCGTCGGGGCGCGCCACCCAGCCGCGGGCCCGCTCGACGGCCTCCGGGCCACACATGCGTTCGAAAGCATGGACGGCGGCCTCGGCGGCGACGCGCGAGCCGGCCGGTCCGTCGGAGACGGCCGCCTCGATCAGGTCGAGCACACGGGCGTCGCGTGACTCGGCGAGATAGTGCAGGGCGGCGCCGCGGGCTCCGTCGGAGCCGGAGCGGGCCGCCTCGATGATGACGTGCCTGTCCTCGGGCCCCGCGACGGCGCCGAGGCACCTCGCGGCCGGCAGATGCAGGAGCGCGCCGCGCTCCAGACCTTCGTCGGCCCAGTCGAAGACCGCCTGGACGCTCCATCCGGGCCGGGGCCCGGACGGCCGCATCTGACGCTGCCAGCGGTCGAAGGAGCCGGCCTCCCGGGCGGCCCGCACCCGGGCGCCCACGCTCTCGCGCGGATCGTCGGCCCACAGCCGCCAGGGGCGCGGCTCGTAGGCGTCACGCACCGTGGCGGCGAGGTCGGCCTCACCCTCGGTGCTGGCGGGGAAGCGGGCGAGCACGGAGGTGGCAAGGGCCCGCAGGCCCGCGTCGTCGTCGCGTAGGGCCAGCTCGTCGAGGGCCCAGGCCCAGTTGGACCCGGTCTCGGCGTAGCGGCGCAGCAGCGCGAGCGCGTCGCTCCTGCCGTACGAGGCGAGGTGGCCGAGTACGGCGAGGGCGAGCCCGGTGCGCGCGTCCTCGGTGTCGAGGACGTCCTCGGCGCCGAAGAGGTGGCGCTCGATCTGGTCGAGCCCGCCGTCCAGATCCAGGAAGAGGCGCGCGTAGTACAGCGAGCGGTTCTCGACCTGCCAGTCCTGGCGGGGGTCGCTCCGTACACAGTGGTTCAGGGCCGCCAGGGCCTCGTCGCGCGGGGCGGCCAGCGCGTGCAGGGTGCCGTCGCCGCGGCCCCGTTGCAGCAGGCCGAGCAGCGTGCCGCTCGGCGCTATGACTGGATCGAACATGGGAATAGCCTCACATCAAGCTGTCGACGCAACCGGGATTCGTGCCTTGCCCTAGGCCGCGCAGCAACATGAGGGGCCGCCCGCCGTCTTCTGCTTGGTGTAGACCATGTTCCTGCCTCTCGTCGCGGTCCCCGATGTAGGGACCCTGCCCCCGATGTAGGGGTTCGACGTCATGATGACCCAGCCATTTCGCCATCGCGACCACATTTACGGCGCACCTCTCCGCGCGCTCCCGGGTGGATCTCCCGTAAACGGTCGGTGGACGCTCAGTTGGCCCCGAACAGGGCGAGCAGTTCCGTCTTGCCGAACATGCGGGCGGTGTCCACCGCGGACGGCGTTCCGGCGGAGGGATCGGCTCCGCCGGCGAGCAGGGCCTTGATCACGGCGTCCTCGCCCTTGAAGACGGCCCCGGCGAGCGGGGTCTGGCCCCGGTCGTTGGCGCGGTCGGCCTCGGCGCCGCGGGCCAGCAGCGCGGAGACCGCGTCGGCGTGCCCGTGGTAGGCGGCCAGCATGACCAGGGAGTCGCCGCGGTCATTGGTGAGGTTCGCGGGCACCCCTGCGTCCACGTAGGCGGCAAGCGTCTCGGCATCGCCGTGCCGGGCCAGCTCGAAGACCTTGGCCGCCAGCTCGACCACCTCGGGATCGAGATCCTCGCTCATCGGAAAAACTCCTTAGGGGCAACGGAACGAACCCGCACGGCGACAGAGCCGTACGAGTGAATCGACAGGGTACTGCCCGGCCGACGACATGACGGAGGGTGTCCGCGGCAAAGATCACCGCGAGTGACGCATGTGCGCCCCGGGGGCCGCGACGGCGGCACAGTGTCCCGCTCCGGGCGGCTTTACATATACGCCACTCCAGTGAAATTAGCGGAGTTTCACCCATTTGCACCTTTTATCGCATAGATACTTCCTGTGAGCCTGGAAGAACTCATGGTGACCGTCCCCACCAACCAGGAGACCCCAAATGATCCTGTCCATGTCAGGCGTGGTGCTGCTCGGAATCATCTGCTTCCTCTTCTTCAAGAAAGACGGGCTCAAGGCTTCGCACGCGCTCGTGTGCTCCCTCTTCGGCTTCTATCTCGCGGGTACCGCCATCGCCCCGAGCATCACGGCCGGAGGCGCGAGCCTCGCCAGCCTGCTGGGCGGGATCAAGTTCTGACCTCCCGCTGTCCTCCGTTCCACGGCAGACATCACGGCAGACACCACTGCGGACACAACTCCAGGAGAACGACGTGGCCCGGCGACCACTCCCCCGCATTCTGAGCAGCAGCAGCGCATCCATCGTTCGCAGCCGCGAGATCGCGCGCACGGCCGCCGACAGCGCCACCGACGTTCTCCATCCGCTCATCACGATCAGCCGCGGCCTGCGGCTGATCACCGCCGCGCTGCGCGGCAAATGGGCCGCCACCCCCAAGGAACGGCGTAGTCCCGCGCTGTTCCTGACGGCGGCCGTGGTCCTGGTCGTCGCGCTCATCCCGTACGGGCCGCTCCTTGCCCTGATCACGGTGATGGGCGCGGCCGCCTGGAAGGGCCGCGAGAAACCGGTCGTCAAGACCGGCCCGGACGACGCGGAACTCGCCCGCCTCCAGTCCCTGTACGAGGCGCTGGTGCCCTACTTCTCCGTGCCGGAGGACCCGAACCCGCTCTTCTCCCACGGCGGCGAGTGGGACAAAGCCCTCAGCGCGTACGAATTCGACGACGCCGGCCGCCTCACCCGGCTCCGGGTGCGCTACCCGGCGTACTTCACGGACGGCGAGGCCGAGGCCCGCGCCCGCATCGAGCAGCTCCTGCACGCCAAGTCGGGGCGCGGCCGCGAGTACCGCTTCGTATGGGACGAGGAGGGCAACGAGCTCGACCTGAGCGTTCTGGGCGCGCTGACGACCTCGATCGGCGCCCAGCACTTCGTGACCTCCCCCGGCGAGACGGTTCTCGGCTTCACGGACCCGGACGCCGTGCAGCGGACCGTCCCGGTGACCGCGGGCGAGGAGCGCCACGACGCACCGCCGGTGATCTGGCGCACCGGGCCCCGCTCCACCGAGCCCCACCTCCTGGTGGTCGGCAGGCCCGGCACGGGCACCACGACGCTGCTCCGCTCCATCGCGCTCCAGGCCCTCAAGGACGGCGACGTGCTGATCGTGGAGGGCAGCGGCACGGGCGAGTACGCCTGTCTGACCGGCCGCTCGGGCGTCCTGGCCGTCGAGTGCGGTCTCGCCGGGGCGCTCGCCACCCTGGAGTGGGCCTCGCACGAGACCGAGCGCCGGCTGATCTCGGCGAACCGCGCCCGCCAGGCCGGGCGCCCGGCCCCCGAGGACACCAAGCGTCCCCTGTGGATCCTGCTCGACCGCCCCAGCGTCCTCGCCGACCTGGCCGCCGCCGACGGCCGCACCGACCCGCAGCACCTGCTCCAGGTCCCGCTGCGACACGGGCGGGCCGCCGGGGTGACGGTGGTGGTGGCCGAACAGTTCGACACCCTGGACGACCTGTCCGAGCCCGTACGCTCGCAGACCCGGGCCCGCGTGGTGCTCGGCGCGGCTTCCCTCGGCGAGGTCGAGTCGGTGCTCGGCGTCCCGCCGCACACCACCCCCACCCCTGACGTCCCGCCGGGCCGCGGCTACGCCCGCCTGGGCACGGGGCCGGTCCTGCGCCTCCAGGTCCCCGCGACCCCGGACCCGTACGACGACGCGACGACACAGGCCCACCGCGAGGCCGTCCTCGGCCTCCTGCCGCCCCGCGACGTGCCGGTGGAACAGCGGGCCGTCGAGCCGAGGACCGCGGAATCCGCCCCGGCGGACGTGCCGCCGCCCGACGTGGCCCCGGCCGACTCGACACCCGTGGAGGCCGTTCCGGCCGAGGGATGAGGCTGCCAAGGCCGAGCCGGCCGTGATCCCAGCCGGCCGGGGCCGAGCGGGCCCGGTTCCGAGCGGCCAGGTCCGAGCCGGCCGGGTTCCGAGCCGGCCGGGTTCCGAGCCGGCCGGGGCCCCCGCGCCCGTCAGGCCACGAACGTGCGCGGTGGCTCCGCGCCGCCCGAGCCGCCGCCCGTCTCCACCAGCCGCGCCGCCGCGGCAAGGCGCGAGGCCGCCTCGTCGGCGACCGGGCCGCCCACCGTGAACGGCAGCCGGACGTAGCCCTCGAAGGCCCCGTCCACGCCGAAGCGCGGCCCCGACGGCACCCGGACCCCGACCCGTTCGCCGACCTCGGCGAGGCGGGACCCCGACAGACCCCCGGTGCGCACCCACAGCGTGAGCCCGCCGCGCGGCACGTCGAACTCCCAGTCCGGCAGCTCACGGCGGACCGCGGTGACCAGCGCGTCGCGGTTCCCCCTCGCCTGGACCCGCCGCAGCTCGACCGCCTGCTCCCAACCACCGGACGCCATCAGGCAGTTGACCGCGAGCTGCTCAAGGACGGGGGTACCGAGGTCGGCGTAGGCGCGGGCCGAGACCAGCGAGCGGATGATGTCGGGGGCGGCCCGCACCCAGCCGATGCGCATGCCCGCCCAGAACGCCTTGCTCGCCGAACCGACGGTGAGCACCGTGGCTCCGGCCGGGTCGAAGGCGCAGACCGGGCGGGGCATGTCGAGGTCGTCGTCGAGCCACAGCTCGCTCATCGTCTCGTCGACGACGAGCACCGTGCCGGCCGAGCGGGCCGCGTCGACGAGTTCGCGTCGCTGGTCCTCGCCGGCGAGCGCGCCGGTCGGGTTGTGGAAGTCGGCGACGACGTAGGCGAGCCGGGGCGCCGCGTCCCGCAGCACCTGGCGCCAGCGCGGCAGGTCCCAGCCCGAAAGCCCCTCGGCCATGGCGATCGGCACGAGCCGCGCGCCCGCCTCGCGCATGAGCTGCAGGATGTTGGCGTACGACGGCGATTCGACGGCGATGCGTTCACCCCGGCCGGCGAACAGATGACAGATCGCGTCGATGGCGCCCATCGCACCCGTCGTCACCATGATCTGCTCGGGCATCGTCGGGATGCCGCGCGCGGTGTAGCGCTCGGCGAGCATCTGACGCAGGGCCGGCAGGCCCGCCGGGTAGTCGCCATGGGTGTGGGCGTACGGCGGGAGCTCTTCGAGCGCCCCTTGGACGCCCCGGGTCAGCCAGGGTTCGGGCGCTGGCAGGGCCGCGCAGCCCAGGTCGATCATCGAGCCGAGCGACTCGGGCGGCAGGGGTTCGAGCCCGCGGCCGGGCAGCGGGTGCCCCGCGGGCACCGCGGTCCAGCTGCCCGCGCCGCGCCGTGACTCGAGGAAGCCCTCGCCGCGCAGCGCCTCGTAGGCGGCCGCGACCGTCGTGCGGCTCACCGACAGGGCGAGGGCCAGTTCGCGCTCGGCGGGCAGCCGGGCGGCCGCCGGGACGCGGCCTTCCAGCACGAGCAGCCGGATCCCGTCGGCCAGCGCCCGATAGGCCGGCGGCTTGCGCAGGCCGGCGCCGACCGGGCGCGGCTGCTGCGCCTTGAGCTGACGGGCGAGCTGGGCGGGCCCGATCGCCGAGGTCCACTGCGCCATGAAGTCGGTCCACCTTCCCGGAATTGGCCATGGTTGGAGTCCATTTCCCCGCCACAGAGTGGCATGAGCCAGTCCACTACTACCACTCGGGGGGCACCACCTTGTCCACGCATCTCGTCCGCAGACTGCTCCAGCTGTACGTCGGACTCGCGCTGTACGGCATCAGCGCGGGGCTGCTCGTGCGCTCCGGGCTCGGTCTCGAACCGTGGGGAGTACTGAACCAGGGACTGGCCCGGCACACCGGTCTGTCCATGGGCGTCGTGTCCATCGTCGTCGGGGCCGCGGTGCTGGTCCTGTGGATCCCGCTGCGGCAGCGGCCGGGGCTCGGCACGGTCTCCAACGTCTTCGCGATCGGCGTCTTCATGGACGCCACCCTCGCCGTCGTCCCCGATGTGCACGGGCTGCTCGGCCAGGTGCCGCTGTCCGTCGGCGCGATCGTCTGCAACGGGGCCGCCACCGGCCTGTACATCTCGGCCCGCTTCGGTACGGGCCCGCGCGACGGTCTGATGACCGGACTGCACCGGGTCACCGGGCGCTCGATCCGGCTCGTGCGCACGTCGTTGGAGGTGCTCGTGGTGGCCACCGGATTCCTGCTCGGCGGTTCGCTCGGTGCCGGCACGGTCCTGTACGCGCTGGCGATCGGGCCGCTCGCCCAGTTCTTCCTGCGCCTCTTCGCGATCCCGGAACCGGCCGCGACGCCCGCACGCCGGCCGTCCGTCCCCGGCCCCCGCGCCCCGGCCGCCACCCCGGAGCGCGCGATACTTCCCCGGTGACACGCGTACTCCACCCCTATCTGGACCATCCCGCCCCCATCCCGTTCGCCCACCGGGGCGGCGCGGCGGACGGGATCGAGAACACCGCCGCCGCGTTCGCGCGGGCCGCCGAGGCCGGCTACCGGTACTTCGAGACCGATGTGCACACCACCGCCGACGGACGCCTCGTCGCCTTCCACGACGCGACGCTCGACCGGGTCACCGACGCCCGGGGCAGGATCGCCGATCTCGACTGGGCCGAGGTCGAGCGGGCGCGGGTGGCGGGGCGCGAGCCGCTGCCGCTCTTCGAGGAGCTCCTCGAAGCCTTCCCCGAGGCCCGCTGGAACGTCGACCTCAAGGCCGAGGCGGCCCTGGTCCCGCTGATCGACCTGATCCGCCGCACCGGGGCCTGGGACCGGGTCTGCGTCGGTTCGTTCTCGGAGGCCCGCGTCGCCAGGGCGCACCGGCTCGCGGGCCCGCGCCTTGCGACGTCGTACGGCGTGCGGGGCGTGGCCGCGCTGCGCCTTCGCTCGTACGGCATTCCCGCTCCCCTGCGCACGGGCGCGGTCAGCGCGCAGGTGCCGGTGAGCCAGAGCGGCGTCCCCGTCGTGGACCGGCGCTTCGTGCGGACCGCGCATGCGCTGGGCCTGCAGGTGCACGTGTGGACCGTCAACGATCCCGCCCGGATGAGGGCCATCCTCGACCTTGGCGTGGATGGCATCATGACCGATCATCTGGAGACACTGCGCACGGTACTGACCGAGCGGGGAGCCTGGCACTGACCGGCCCCCGGCGGCCACCGCTCGCGTACGGCACGAGCGAGGGGGCGCGGGTTGAGCGCTGAGACCATGGACGACGCGGACCGGGCGGACGGCCGGCCCGCGAGCACGGACGAGCGCAAACGGGAACAACGCGGCTGGTACTTCTACGACTTCGCCTGCTCGGTGTATTCGACGAGCGTGCTCACGGTGTTCCTCGGCCCGTATCTGACGTCGATCGCCAAGTCGGCCGCGGACGCCGAGGGATTCGTCCATCCGCTGGGCGTCCCGGTGCGGGCGGGCTCGCTCTTCGCGTACGCCGTGTCCGCCTCGGTCGTCGTCGCGGTGGTCCTCATGCCGATCGTGGGCGCGGCGGCCGACCGGAGCGGGCGCAAGAAGCCGCTGCTCGCGGCCGCCGCCTACACCGGGGCCGCGGCCACGGCCGGGATGTTCTTCCTCGACGGGCACCGCTATCTGCTCGGCGCGGCGCTGCTGATCGTCGCCAACGCGGCGCTCTCCGTGTCGATGGTCCTCTACAACGCCTACCTGCCGCAGATCGCCGGCCCCGAGGAGCGCGACCACGTGTCCTCCCGCGGCTGGGCCTTCGGCTACACCTCGGGCGCCGGTGTCCTGGTGCTCAACCTGATCCTCTACTCGGGCCACGACCGCTTCGGGGTGTCGGAGTCGACCGCGGTACGGATCTGTCTGGCCTCGGCCGGGATCTGGTGGGGCGCGTTCACCCTGGTGCCGCTGCGGCGTCTTCGCGACCGCAGGATGGCGGTGTCGGCGAGCGAGGGCAGGGTCGGGGCGGGCTGGCGGCAGCTCGTCTCGACGCTGCGCGACATGCGCGCGAGGCCGCTGACCCTCGCCTTCCTGCTGGCGTACCTCATCTACAACGACGGCGTGCAGACGGTCATTTCGCAGGCTTCGATCTACGGGTCGGAGGAACTCGGCCTGGATCAGAACACGCTCATCGTGGCCGTGCTCCTCGTGCAGGTCCTGGCGGTGGCGGGCGCTCTCGGGATGGGCCGCCTGGCGCGGACGCACGGCGCGAAGCGGACCATTCTGGGCTCGCTCGCGGTCTGGGCGGTGATCCTCGGGGTCGGGTTCTTCCTGCCGGCCCACCGGCCCGTGCTCTTCTTCGTCCTGGCGGCGGCCATCGGCACGGTGCTCGGCGGCAGCCAGGCGCTGTCCAGGTCGCTGTTCTCGCATCTGGTGCCCAGCGGCAAGGAGGCCGAGTACTTCTCGGCCTACGAGATGAGCGACCGCGGGCTGAGCTGGCTGGGGCCATTGGTGTTCGGTCTGGCGTACCAGCTGACCGGGAGCTACAGGGATGCCATCATCTCGCTGGTGGTGTTCTTCGCGGTCGGGTTCGTGCTGCTCGCCCGGGTACCGGTGCGGGCCGCTGTGGCCGCCGCGGGGAACCCTGTTCCGGCGCGGATTTAGACGTTGAAGTGAAAGGCCGGTAGTGTACGCCTTTGGCCTGCCAGGCGGACCGTTACTGCGTGCTCAAGTAGAGAAGACGCTGGGTGACATCTGCTGTCAGATGTGACAAACCGGTCACTGGTGGGTACAACAAGGGGCGGCACGACGGCGACGCATGACCCAGAACGGGAATCTTTACCGCCGACCGGACGTTGACCGGATGACGACGACAGTGACACCTGTCCTGTGGGCGACAAGCCCGGGAGGCACGATTCATGAGTGAGCGAGCTCTTCGCGGCACGCGCCTCGTGGTGACCAGCTACGAGACCGACCGCGGCATCGATCTGGCCCCGCGCCAGGCCGTGGAGTACGCATGCGAGAAGGGACATCGCTTTGAGATGCCCTTCTCGGTGGAGGCGGAGATTCCGCCGGAGTGGGAGTGCAAGGTCTGCGGGGCCCCCGCACTCCTGGTGGACGGCGACGGCCCTGAGGAGAAGAAGGGCAAGCCCGCGCGTACGCACTGGGACATGCTCATGGAGCGGCGCACCCGCGAGGAGTTGGAGGAGGTTCTGGCCGAAAGGCTGGAGGTCCTTCGGTCCGGCACCATGAACATTGCCGTGCATCCGCGCGACAGCCGCAAGTCCGCCTGATCGCGCAGTTCGGCGATACAGCGCGTTAATCATTGAAAGCTGAGGGCCGGTCACACCACCTGGTGTGACCGGCCCTCAGCTTTTGTGTGGGCGGCTTCCGCGGGGGTGCCGCCGCGGCCTCACGGGGTCAGCGGCGGGCGCGGGCCGAGGTCGTCGCGCGGCGGGTAGCCGGCGGGGCCTTCGTCGCGGATGACCTCGCCCTGCACGACCTTGCCGTCCGGGTGGTGGATGCGGGCCTGCTGGAAGGCGTCACTCAGGCCGCCGGGGACGGCCGCGCGCATCCGCCTGTCGAGCGAACGCTCCACGCGGCGCGCCACGGCCTTGCGGACCGGGGGAAGCAGGAAGAGCAGCCCCACCGCGTCCGAGACGAAGCCGGGGATGATCAGGAGCAGCCCGGCCAGCATGGTCAGGGCGTTGCCCTCACCGCCGCCGGAGCCCGTCGGGGGCGCGGCGCTGCCGGACTGCTGCTGCCTGACCGCCTCGGTGAGATTGCGGAACGCGCGGCGTCCGGCCCGCTTGATGACGTAACCGCCGAGCAGCAGCCCGCCGATGAGCAGCAGCAGGACCAGGAGGCCGCTGGTGGCCCCGGCCACCACGGTGAGCAGCCAGATCTCCAGGACCAGCCAGGCGGCGGTCCCCAGCGGTACGAGGGTGCGTGCGCGCGAGCGCTTGGGAGCTGTCGGAGGCGGAGTGCCGGTCATCATGCTCCCAGTGTGCCTGGGAGCCGATCCGGACGGCGTAAGGAGGAGGTCACCACGGCCCGGTCGGGCCGGGGCCGGGCGGCCGGGCTCACGAGAGCCCGGGACCGCTCGGGCTCACGAGGGCTTGCGGCCCAGGAGCTTGTTGGCGCGGGAGCCGACGCCCCAGGCGGTGACCCGCCACAGCGCCTCGACCAGGATGTCGTTGCTCATCTTCGAGTCGCCGCGCTCGCGCTCGACGAACGTGATGGGGACCTCGACCACGTGGAAGCCCGCGGCGACCGCGCGACGGGCCAGGTCGACCTGGAAGCAGTAGCCGGCGGAGGCGACCTCGTCGAGGCCGAGGCCTTCGAGGGTCTCGCGGCGGAAGGCCCGGAAGCCACCGGTGACGTCGCGGATCGGCACGCCGAGCAGCAGCCGTGAGTAGGTCGAGCCGCCGCGCGAGATGTACTCGCGGTACTTGGGCCAGTTCACGATCCGGCCGCCGGGCACCCAGCGGGAGCCGAGCACCAGGTCGGCGCCCTTGAGCGCGGTGAGCAGCCGGGGCAGCTCCTCGGGCTGGTGGGAGCCGTCGGCGTCCATCTCGACCAGGACGCCGTAGTCGTTCTCGATGCCCCAGCGGAAGCCGGCCAGATAGGCCGCGCCGAGGCCTTCCTTGCCCTTGCGGTGCAGCACGTGCACCTGGTCGTCCTGGGCGGCGATCTCGTCCGCGAACTTGCCCGTGCCGTCGGGGCTGTTGTCGTCGGCGACCAGAATGTGGGCCTCTGGGACCGCCGCCCTGACGCGGGCGACGATCGGCTTGATGTTCTCCGCCTCGTTGTAGGTCGGGATGATCACCAAGGCTCTGCCCAGCGGGCCGTACCGCCTCTGACCGCCGTCGTTCACTGCTGCCCCTTATTGTCCGTACGCAGGGGTCCACCATAGCGAGCGGTCGCGATCGGCCCGCACCGAGAGGGTCTGTGGTGCCGGATGCCCCCGGATGGCGGTGGGGATCTGCGGCGTGCCGGAAGCTCCGTGAGGGGGCGTGGCTCGGTACCGGGGCCCGGCGCCCTTCGGGCCGACCTGGGGCCCGCTGGCTGCGGGTCGACCGAGAGCCGTTGTCTACTGAGCGTCCGGGCCCCACCCGGGTTCCACCGTCCCGCGAGCCCGCAGGGGGCAGGGGGGACGTTCTTCCGGCTGAAACCTTCCCTCGCCCCCGAGGCGCGGGCGCTGAACCTGGCTGCCAGTGGTGGTGCGCCGGTGCGGCACACCACCCCATGACCCAGCGGCGTTCGACGACTGCGTGGAGGTTTAACCGGTCGGACGTCCTGTGGTGGACTCGGCCGAACCTACCGGCCCCTGGGCGCTTTCTGTCAACAGCCGATTGAGCTGCGACGTTTTTTCAAATCGCCAGGTCAGTGCCGAAGATCCGCAGGTCGTGGCGATGCCGTGACGGCCGTTCGCGAACGGTACGAAATGTCCCTATGTCACTCGTTCGGACGCGCGAATACCGTTTGTCCGAACACCACCGTGCGCAGACAGACCGGAAGCGCGGTGCCCGGCGTGAGGTCGGGCAGGCCGGGTGTGCCCGAGCGCGGGTCGGTGGACCAGCGGGCCACCCGGTCGTCGGGGGCCTGGACCACCAGCTCCTCGGCCCGCCAGACCGCGTAGTCGGCCGGGGCGCCCGGCACCAGGGTCCCCGCGTCGTCCCGGCCGAGCGCGCGCCATCCGCCCCGGGTATGCGCGGTGAAGGCGGCGCGGGCGGAGATCCGGTGTTCGAGGGTGCGGTGGAAGGCGGCCGCGCGCACGGTCCCCCACGGGTCGAGCGGCGTCACCGGCGCGTCGGAGCCGAACGCGAGCGGCACCCCGGCCCGCAGCAGGGCCGCGTACGGGTTGAGGGTGCGGGCCCGCTCCACGCCGAGCCGCTCGGCGTACATGCCCTCGTCGCCGCCCCACAGCGCGTCGAAGGCGGGCTGCACGGAGGCGGTGAGGCCGAACTCGGCGAAGGCCGCGACGGTGGCGGGGGTGAGCATCTCGGCGTGCTCCACGCGGTGCCGGGCAGCCCGGACACGGGCGGTTCCCACCCGCTCGGCCGCCATCCGCACACCCTCGACGACGGCGGTGACGGCCGCGTCACCGATGGCGTGGAAGCCGGCCTGGATCCCGGCCTCGGTGCACGCGGCCACATGGGCGGCCACGTCGGCGGCGTCGAGGTGGCCGGTGCCGGTGTGCGGGGCGTCGGCGTAGGGGGCGTGCAGGCAGGCGGTGTGCGAGCCGAGCGAGCCGTCCACGAAGAGGTCCCCGGCCGCGCCGACCGCGCCGAGTTCGCGGATGCGATCGGCGTCCTTGGCGCCTTCGACGCGTTCGGCCCAGTACCCGAAGACCCGCGGCCCCGCCTCGTCGCGGGACAGCGCGAGCAGCGAGGTGAAGTCGTCCTCGTCGGAGATGTCGGGCCCGCCGCACTCGTGGACGGCGCCGATGCCGAGGGAGGCCGCGTGCCGCAGCGCCGCCCGCTGGGCCTCGGCGCGCTGGCGCGGCGTGATCGCGTCGTGCGCCGCGGCCCGCACCGCGTGGTGGGCGGCGCCGTCGAGCGGTTCGCCGTCCCGGTATCCGGGCAGGTCACGCACTCCGGGGACCAGGTCGAGCAGGGCCGTGGTGGCGACCGCCGAGTGGACATCCACGCGCGGCAGGTAGAGCGGGCGGTCACCGGCGGCCGCGTCGAGTTCCGCGCGCGAGGGGTGACGCCGCTCGGGCCAGCGCGCCGCGTCCCAGCCGCCGCCGAGCAGCACCCGGTCGTCGGGGCGCGCCGCGGCGTGGGCGCGTACGGCGTCGAGGGCCTCGGTGAGCGTGCGGGCCGCCGAGAGGTCGAGGCCGGTCAGGGCGAGGCCGGTGGCGGTGGTGTGCACATGTGCGTCGGTGAACGCCGGGGTGACCAGCGCGCCCTCCAGGTCGACGACCTCGTCGACGCCGCCGGCGAAGGCGTCCGCGGCACCTTCCGAACCGACCCAGGCCACGTGTCCGCGCTCGACGACCATCGCGGTGGCGAAGGGGTCGGCGGGGCTGTGTACGTCGCCGCCGCGCAGCAGGACGGTGCGGTGGGCGGTCTCTTCGGCTGCGGACGCTTCGGTTGCGGAACTCGCGGAACTCATGGGGACAGCCTAGATATGCGGTGGCCGTGCCTCGTACGGGGTGGACAGGACCACGGTCGTACGCGTCGAGACGCCGGCCAGGGTGCGAATGCGGGTCAGCAGGTGTTCGAGGGCCAGCGGGCCGGCCACCCGGACCTTGAGGATGTAGTTCTCGTCGCCGGCCACGCTGTGGCACGCCTCCAGCTCAGCCACTCCGGCCAACCGCTCCGCGATGTCGTCGGGGGCGCTGGGGTCGAAGGGCTTGACCGAGATGAACGCGGTCAGCGGCAGGCCCACCGCCTCGGGGTCCACGACGGCCGCGTAGCCGCGGATGACCCCGCGCTGCTCCAGACGGCGTACCCGCTGGTGCACCGCCGATGTGGACAGGCCCGTGGCCTTGCCCAGGTCGGTGTAGCTCATCCGCCCGTCCTTGACGAGCAGCTCCACGATCTGACGGTCCAGCTCCTCCATGGCGCTCAACCTATGGCCCCGGGGCGCCTCCGGCACAGTCGGGGCGGCGCACGGAAGCGCATCTGCGGGCGACATGTGACGAACGCCACAGGTTTGCGGCGGCCTCGGCGGGGGTCTCGCGGTTATCGCCACGGCCTGGCGGGAAGTGCTTGTTTTGGTCGCGGCCACGGCGCAATGCCGGCCCACCCGAGGGGGAGTGTCCCAATGCAGAATCCCAAGCGAACCGGACGTACGGAACGCGAACGCGGCGAACCGGAGCCCGTCGATATCGCCGAACTCATCGACGACGACTCGCTCGACGCGTACGACACCTTCGAGATGTACCGGGTGATCTGCCCGGACTGCGCCCGGCCCATCGCGCTCCTCGCCGACGAGGACGTCCTGCCCGAGCACGCGCTGTGCCCGAGCCCGTGGAACCCCTTCGTGCTGACGGTGTGTGCCGGGACCGGGCGCTTCGCCGGGGAGGCGAAGGCCGCGGACGAGTCGCTCGACGTCCAGGAGCAGGACACCGCGCTGCTGCTCACGCTTCCGCAGGAGCTCGACTGGCGCACCCAGCCCTTCTCGCACGTCGGCGGACCGGGCTCGCGTCCCGTCCGGGTGCTGCCGCAGATGCGCCGCGCAGCCTGAGCGTGCCCCGCCGTGCGGCCGGACGCCACCGGGGGGCGTCCGGCCGATCACCGCTCAACTCCAGTACGTGCCGCGCACCATGGCTTCCAGACTGGCTCGGTGCAGGATCAGCGCGTCCGGGTCCGCGGGCGGTACGGCCTCGCCGAAGTGCACCTGCCGGTAGGCGATCCGCAGCATGACCACCGCGTGCCGCAGCGCCGCGTACAGGGTGTGGAACTCCATGGAGCGCGGGGTGTGGCCGGTGAGTTCGGTATAGCGCCGCTCGATGTCCTCGCGCCGCAGGAAGCCGGGAAGGCCCGGCTGGCCGAAACTCACCGTGAGGTCCTGGAAGAAGCGGTGCAGATAGACGGTCCAGCCGAGGTCGAGTTCGCGGGGGCCGCAGGCCGCCATCTCCCAGTCGAGGACGGCCGCCGGCTCGAACCCGTCGTAGATGATGTTTCCGATGCGCGCGTCGCCCCAGGTGAGGACCGAGGGGCCCGCGTCGTCGGGCCAGTGCGCGTCGAGCCAGTCGAAGGCCGCCTCGATGAGGGGTGAGCGGGGAAGGCCGTCAACCACCCAGGCATAGTAGTCCCGTTGGGCCGCGACATGGCGGCTCAGGGCGGATCCCTTGCCGTCCGGCAGCAGGAACTGGGCTTCCCGGGCGGGGAATTGGTCGTGCAGGCGCGCGACGACGCCGACGGTCGCGTCCTGGAGGCGGGCGCGCTCGGCGTCGTCGGCCGCGTGCAGCCAATTCCCCTCGTACGTATAGGGCATGACGTCCGGCGGTACGCGCCCCTCGGCCCGGTCCATCACGAAGAACGGCGCTCCGAGCGGCGCGGGGTCCTCTTCGAGCCAGCGCACGCGCGGCACCGGCACGTCGGTGTGCTCGGCGACCAGACGCATCACGCGGTGCTGGCGGGCCATGTCGTACACGGGGAAGACGGTGTACGCGTCCGGGTCGGCGGCGAGCCGCAGCGCGCAGGCGCGCACCGGGGTGTCGGGGTGCTCGATGTCGAAGAGGAGGGTCTCGCTCGACATGCCGTTGGACGACGGTACCCGGATGTCCGTGACCCGGGCGCCGGGCAGCCGTTCGTCGAGCCAGGCGGTCAGGCGACGGCCGATGTCCTCGGGGTCGCGGGTGGAGGTGCGGGGTCGTGGCGCGGTGGCCAAGGCGGTGCTCCCTTCACGGCGTACGGGCGGCTGGGTCAGGGCGCGACGGAGGTGTGGTCGGCGAAGCCGCTGGGGTCGTGGCGGCCGAAGCTGCCGTGTTCGAAGATCCCGTAGCCGGTCTGTCCGTCGAGGGTGAAGCGGGCCGCGTGGTCGGTCACGCCGTACGCCGCCATCGGGTGGGCGGCCGGGTCGCGGAGGTCGTAGACCTGCCGGTCCGTCCAGCCCCGCCCCTGCCAGGTGCCGTGCTGCCAGCCGTCGGCGGGCGGGTAGCCGGCGCCGACGGCGAGCGGCGAGGAGGCGAGGATCTCGACGCCGAGTTCGAGGGGCTTGCGGGCCCTGTCGGTGAGGTGGATGACCGCGCGCTCGGGGTGGCGGGTGCCGGGACGGTAGGTGATGTCGGCCTGGGGCCAGCCGAGTTGGGCATCGGGGTGGCCCTCGCGCACGAGCGCCGCCTCGTTCAGGGTGCGGTAGCCGTCGGCGTCCTCCTGGGCGATGACCATGACGAACCGGTCGTCGAACCGGGCCGGCACCCAGAGCCAGTGGAAGCCCTCGGGCCGGTACTCGTCGCCCCGCCCGGCCTCCTCACCGGGGATCGGCCGCACCCCCCAGCTGCGGTCGCGCGTCCCGGTCCACTCCCCCGCCGTGACGGGTATCTCCTCGCCCCCGGCGCGGATCACGCCGGTGCAGTGCCCGGCCTGCACGAACCGCCGCCCTTCGAGGGTGAGCCGGTCCCCCTTGCGCTGCACGTGGTGCGGCTCCCACAGGGCGGGGAAGTCGGCGTTCCAGACGATGTCGTACGAGAGTGAACCCGGGTCGTCCGGATCGGGGGCGCAGTGCAGTGCCAGGCGGCGCAACGGCGTGTCGACGGTGATCGTCAGCGGGCCGACGCTCAGGTTCATGCGGTCGTCGGCGAGGGCGTCGGAGGCACGGACGGCGTGCAGCCGGTCGCCGACGCGGAGGGTCGCGTACGCGTCGATCACCCCGGTGTTCGGGTACACCCCGAGCCCCGCGATGAGCAGGGCACGGCCCTGGTGGTCGAAGACGTGGAAAATGCAGCGGTCGTAGGCGTTGCGATCACCGGTCGCCACATGGGCCATGGAGAGGGGGGCTTGGTGGATGGGGTACTCGTCGAGGGGGATGGGGCGGTTGGCGGGCATGGGCAACCTCCGGTCCGACGGGAAGATCTGACGGTACGTCAGCTGCGGCCCGGTAGCCATACCCTGGTCACCCGGGGCGGTTCACCCGCCCACCCGTGCGGCAACCTGAGAGTCGGGCTCCGCCCCAGACCCGTTCGCGCCTTGAGGACGCTCGTCCTCAATCGCCGGCACCGAGCAGTCAGGGGCACGGGGAACTGCGCGAGAAGCCACCCACAGGCGAGGGAACGGGTCGGTCGAGGACGCGGCTCATGAACAGTGCCGTCTCCCCCTCGGACTCGGTTCCGCTGTAGAGGGACGTGTCCAGGCCGCAGAAAGCGAACCCCATCCGCTGATAGGCGCGGATGGCAGGAGCGTTGACGTTCGTCACTTCCAGCCATACGTGCCCGGCCCCGCACGCGCGGGCCCAGTCGATGGCGTGGCTCATCAGCGTGCGTCCGATTCCCCGGCCCCGGTACGGCCCGGCCACCTCGATATCGGCAATGACCAGCCGCCGGTTCCAGGGCTCGTACTCCGTGTCGACATAGCCGCAGGTCCGATCGCCGTCCAGCGCGACGAACCGGCGCTCACCGGCCGGCGCCTCGCCGCCCTCGGGCTCGTCGTCGGGGAAGACCTTGCGCATCGGCAGGTCCAGCCGAACGGGCCGAATCGAGAACCCGCCCCCGCCGGATTCGACCACCTCGAAGACGGTGTCCGAGCTGAACTCCCCCTTGATGACGGCGGACTTGTCGCTCTCGCTCTCAGCCACGCGATAGGTGATGGCCTCCGTCGCCCCACGGCCGGCTGATCCACTGTCGGGTAGCGTCATGTCCGCACCGTACCGGTCCGGCGCACCACGGCGGCCCACAAGGCCGAGGCGAGCGGGGAACTGCCCGGCCGGGGCCACCCCCGTACAGACGCCCGAATCCCCCCACCGGTGACCGCCCCGCCACACCCCGCGTTCCCCAACCATGAGCTTGCTTCATTCGAGCGCCCCCGGCCGCGGGCGGCGTCGGCGGGTGGCCGACTTCGAGCCCGGCCCCGTACAACAGCCGACGGCCGCCGAATCGATTCTGCAGTATGCCGATCCGCCCATCTACCAATCCCTGCTGCGCCATTGGGCGAGCAGGGGCCGGACCCTGCCGGGGCGCCGCGATCAGGAGTGGGTCCGGATCGTGGCGGCCCCGGTGTGGCCGAGCCACGTACCGGCGCGGGACGAGTTCAGCGGGTTTCCGGACCCGCCAGGTGCCGGGCGATGACCATCCGCTGGATCTGGTTCGTGCCCTCCACGATCTGCAGCACCTTCGCCTCGCGCATGAACCGCTCGACCGGGAAGTCGGCCGTGTAGCCGTAGCCGCCCAGGACCTGTACCGCGTCCGTCGTGACCTTCATCGCCGCGTCCGTGCAGAACAGCTTGGCCATGGCGGCCTGGCGGGAGAAGGGGCGCCCGGCGTCGCGCAGCCTGGCCGCGGCCAGGTACAGCGAGCGGCCCGCCTCGATCTGGGTCGCCATGTCGGCCAGCATGAAGCGCAGGCCCTGGAAGTCGGCGATGGGCCGGCCGAACTGCTGCCGCCCGGTCGCGTAGGCGAGGGCCTCGTCCAGGGCGGCCTGGGCGACACCGATCGCGCAGGCCGCGATGCCGAGCCGGCCGGAGTCGAGCGCGGAGAGCGCGATCGCGAAGCCCTGCCCCTCCTCACCGATGCGGCGGGCGTCGGGGACGCGTACGCCGTCGAAGTGGAGCTGGGCCGTGGGCGAGCCCTTCATGCCCATCTTCTTCTCGGGGACGGCGGGCGAGAGCCCCTCCGCGTCGCCGGGGACCAGGAACGCCGTGATCCCGCGGGCGCCCTCGCCTCCCGTGCGGGCGAGCACGGTGTAGAAGTCGGCGATCCCGCCGTGGGTGATCCAGGCCTTGGTGCCGGTGATGACCCACTCGTCGCCGTCCCGCACCGCCCTGGTGCGCAGCGACGCCGCGTCCGAACCCGATGCGGGCTCGGAGAGGCAGTACGCGCCGAGCTTGCCGCCGGCGAGCATCGACGGCAGGTGCTCGGCCTGCTGCTCCTTGGTGCCGTATCCGGCGAGCGCGTGACAGGCCAGCGAGTGGACGCTGACACCGAGGCCGACCGTCAGCCGGGCCGCAGCGAGTTCCTCGAGGACCTGGAGGTAGACCTCGTAGGGCTGGTCGCCCCCGCCGAATTCGGAGTCGTACGGAAGGCCGAGCAGTCCGGATTCGGAGAGCAGGGTGAAGATCTCGCGCGGGAACCGGCCGGCATCCTCCTGCTCGGCGGCCCGTGGCGCGATCTCCCGCTGGACGATGTCGCGCACGAGGGCGACGAGGTCCCGGGCCTCTTCGGTGGGCAGCTGTCGTTCCACCGGCTGTGGGGCACGGTCGGGCATGGCGCGCTCTCCTCCCTGTCGGGCGCTACGGCGGACGCACGCGCAGGGTGTGGCGGCGCCGCCGGTGACTCTGCTCTACGGCCGTTACCTTCCCTTCCGGGTCACAGAAGTAGCAGGCGGGTGGCCGTGGCGCTGTGAGTATGCCCGATCGGACGCGTCCCGTCACTGGCTCCAAGATCACGATTTCCGCCGCCCGCACACCGGACGGGGTTCTCGGCGCGCTCCCGGAACTGAGCGCTCCGGAGTTGGTCCGCACCATTGACCGGTCTGGTCTAGTCCTTCTAGCGTTCCCTTCAGCGACTTAGTGCGTTCATGTCAATCGCCTTCTCGTCGTCGTCACGTTGTCGCGCCGTCGCGCCCTGCCCCCGCTCTCCCCTCCCCACGAGGAGATCACGATGCCCGGCCCCCTCCCCCCAATCCCCCACGCGCTCAACCCCGTTCGAGCAACGGGCGCCCGTACCCGCTTCACGTCCCTGATCGCCGCCGCGTGTACCGCCGCGCTCGGCGTGACCCTGCTCGCCGGCAGCGCCAGCGCCTCGCCCGAGCCCGCTTCGGCGCCCGCTCCCGTCGCCGCTCCCGCGGCCGCGCCGGCCGCGGCCGGCTCCAAGGTCGTCGGATACTTCACCGACTGGGGCGTCTACCAGCGCAATTACCACGTCAAGAACATCGAGACGTCCGGTTCCGCGGCCAAGCTGACCCACATCAACTACGCGTTCGGCAACGTCACCGGCGGGAAGTGCGCCATCGGTGACGCCTACGCCGACTACCAGAAGACGTACGACGCCTCCTCCAGCGTGAACGGCACCGCCGACACCTGGGACCAGCCGGTCGCGGGCAGCATCAACCAGCTCCGCGAGCTGAAGAAGAAGCACCCCGGACTCAAGGTCCTCTGGTCGTTCGGCGGTTGGACCTGGTCGGGCGGCTTCGCCGAGGCCGCGAAGAATCCGGCCGCGTTCGCCTCCTCCTGCTACTCGCTGGTGAAGGACCCGCGCTGGGCCGACGTGTTCGACGGCATCGACATCGACTGGGAGTATCCCAACGCCTGCGGTCTCACCTGCGACACCAGCGGGCGGGACGCCTTCAAGAACCTTCTGGCGGCGCTGCGTTCGAAGTTCGGCGGATCCAGTCTGGTGACGGCCGCCATCACCGCGGACGCGTCGGCGGGCGGCAAGATGGAGGCGACCGACTACGCGGGCGCCGCCCAGTACGTCGACTGGTACAACCCGATGACGTACGACTTCTTCGGCGCCTGGGCCGCCCAGGGTCCGACCGCCCCGCACTCCCCGCTGACCTCCTACAGCGGCCTGCCCACGCAGGGGTTCACCACCGACGCCGCCATCCAGAAGCTCAAGAAGCTCGGCGTCCCGTCCGGCAAGCTCCTGCTCGGCATCGGCTTCTACGGGCGCGGCTGGACCGGCGTGACCCAGAAGGCGCCCGGCGGCACCGCCACGGGCCCCGCCGCGGGCACGTACGAGCAGGGCATCGAGGACTACAAGGTGCTCAAGACCACGTGCCCCGCCAACGGCACCGTCGCGGGCACGGCGTACGCCTACTGCGGGAACAACTGGTGGAGCTACGACACCCCGTCCACCATCGCCGGGAAGATGACCTACAAGGACAGCCAGGCGCTCGGCGGCACGTTCCTGTGGGAGCTGAGCGGCGACACCACCAACGGTGAGCTGATCAAGTCAATTCGCTAGCAGACGAGTTGAGACGAAGGGGGCGGGTGGCTGCGGCCGCCCGCCCCCATCGGTGCGCGCCCAGGGGCTGTCCGGATACCAGGCCGTCCGGATGCCCAGGGCCCGTCCGGACGCCTAGGGGCTGTCCGGCGAGGGGCAGGACGGCTCGAACTCCTCGATGGTGTCCAGGGTGCGCCGCAGCAGGCGTACGAGCAGCTCGCGCACCGTGTCGCGGGGCGGTTCGAGGTCGCCGAGCCAGTCGAGGGTGACGCTCTCCACGCTGCCGAGCCAGCCGAGCAGCGCGAGCCGGGCGAGCACCGGTACCTCCCGGGTGCCGTAGGCGCCCTCGGCGATGGTGGCGATCAGCTCCTCGCGCACCGCGTCCCGGATCTCCTGGACCTGGGTGTCGAAGCCGACCCCGCCGGTGACGATCGTCCGGTACGCCGCCTGGTGGTGCTCGGCGTAGCGGAGATAGCCGTCGATGGTGCGGTGCACCCGTTCGGCGCGGGGCAGCTCGGTGTCGCTCCCGGCGCGCGACACCAGATCGGCGACGGAGTCCTCGACGATGGCGAGGTAGTAGCCCCGTTTGGACTTGAAGTAGTAGTAGATCAGGCCCTTGGCCACCCCCGCCTGCTTGGCGATGTCATCCATCGACAGCGCGTCGTACGAGGTGTCGGCGAACAACTTCCGCCCTGTCGCGATGAGTTCGGAGCGACGCGCCTGGGATCTCTCGGTCGTTCCGCCCTGTTGACTATTATTCAAATTGAGCCCTAGTCTCCAACTGCCGCAGGATGCCCGCAGTATGGCAGACCTGCCTCCGCACTCCCCCTGCACCGCCTTTCCGAGGGTTCGCCGGATCGTACGGGAGGATCAAGTGAGCGCAGCCAAAAGGCCGTTGGCCGAGGGCGCAACAGCCTGGAAGAAGACCGCCGTCGTCGCCCTTCCGGCGGTCCTCGCGGTCGGGATCATGGCCAATGTGATGGCGGAGGGCGCGCTGGCCGCGTCGTTCGCGGTGTCCGGCACCAGTTTTCAGGTCGCGTCGGGGAAGCTGACGAGTTCGGGGCTCTCCTCGTTCGTCCAGACGGACAGGTCCGCCGACGGCAAGGGCCACCCCGTGGCGTTGCTGGGAATCGGCGACGCGAAGCTCAGTGACATCTGCCAGTCCGCCGAGGTGAGCACCCCCGTCGGCACGGTGGTGTTCAAGCTGACGGCGGGCGGCGACGCGGGCGAGGTCACGGCCAGCAACCTGGTCATCGACGGCGAGGACCTGGTCGGCGACGCGCGGTTCGGCACGGCCGAGATCGGGCGGGACGCCTCAACGCTCGACGCGGTCAAGGGAGTTCGGGGCGAGCAGGGCAAGTTCGGACTCCAGGCGGGGGACATCGAGGTCGACGGTGTGAAGTCGCATGCCTGGTCGGCGACCGGTGGCAACTTCCGGCTGAAGGGGATGAAGGTCGATGTGAGCATCGGCGGCAAGAAGTGCTTCTGAGACGCCTGGCCCTGCTCGGACTCCCCCGCGCCGCGAGCGACACCCCGGGCGCGTCCGGCGCAGGTGGCACCCGCGAAGCCCCCGAGGCCCCCGGCACCTGCGGCGCCCCCGCGTCGGGGCCGGGACGGCCGCAGCCCTGGATACCGGCCGTGCCGGCCCGGGGCGGCGAGACGGATCCCGGTACGCCCAGGTCCGGACCACACCGGCCGGCCCAGCCCCGGCGCGGCGCGCCCCGGCCCGGCGAGGGCGGGGCTCCTGGCGTGCGGCACGCGTGGCTCGATGAGCGGCTGCCTCTGCCCGAGGCGCGCCGCGCGCTGCGGGGCTGGCGGCGGACGCGGCCGTTCTGGGCCGGGCTCTTCCTCGTGCTCGGCGGGGTGGAGCTGCTCGTGGTGCCGCTGTCACCACTGACGATCCTGGTCAGTCTCGGGCTCGGCGGCATCGCCGCCATCGGCATCGGTCTCGCCCTCGTGGTCGCCGGCCTCTTCCTGTGGTTCCTGCCGCACACGCGGCACTACGTGTCCCTCAACGCCCTGATCCTTTCGGTGCTCTCCTTCGCGGCGACGAACCTCGGCGGGTTCCTGGTCGGCATTGCGTTCGGCATCGCGGGCAGCGCCATGGGGTTCGGCTGGACGCCGAAGGAGCGCGGCGCCGGGCGCACGGCGGGCGTACGCACCCAGCGCACCCTGGCCGCCGCCCTGCCCGTGGCCCTCCTGGTCGCCCTCGGCCCACGCCCACCGGCGCAGGCACAGGCACCGGCGCAGGCCCGGCCGGCGCAGGCCCCTGCTCCGCTCCGGGCCGGCCCCGTCACCGCGCCCCTCGTGCCGCCGACGGTCACCACCACCCGCTTCGCGCCCCACGGCTTCCTGCTCGCCGGGGTGACCACGGTGCCCACCGCGCACGGCCCCCTCAAGGTCCTGGTCCTCAGGATGACGTCGGCCTCGCTCACCGACTACCGCCTCAAGACCCGCGACGGCCACGACGAACTCGCCCTGGGGGCAACCTCGTTGGACCTGAGCGGAAACGTGACGCTGTACCTCAGCAAGTTCAGCGGCTGCCTCGAAGGGCTGCTCTGCCTCACCTTCGACCCCGACACCCTGCCGGTGCCGCCGATCGTCCCGCCGTTCGTCTTCATGACACAGGTGACGGCCGAACAGGCGCTGGTCACCTCGGACTCGATCGTCGCGAACGGTCTGACCCTGGGGGCCTCGTGATCCCGATCCAGGCCGTGCTGTTCTGGGCGTACGCGACGGGCGCCACCTTCGCCGTCGCCGCGGCCCGCCAGCTCCAGTGGTGGCAGCGTTCGGTGCACGAGGAGGGCATACGCACGCGCAGCCACGCCGCCAACCCGTACCTCATGCTGACCGTGCTCTTCGCGGCCGTACTCCTCGTGCCCACGGGGCTGTTCATGATGTGGCAGAACCCGTCGTGGGCAACGATGCAGGTGGCACGCGACGCGCACGGCGTGTGGGCCGGGTTCGTGCTGCTCTACGCGGGCGGCACGGTGATCGCCGCGCTGCTCGGGTTCCTCGTCGCGCAAGCGCTGGTTCTGGTGGGGGCCGGGTACTGGGCCTATCTGCAGAGCGTCGGCGCGCACTTCCTGCTGTTCGCGGTGCTCGTCCACGGCTGGGACGGCACGGGCTACCGCCGTCTGCTCACCACCGACCGGCGGGAGCTGCGCGCGTGGTCCAAGGACAGCGTGGTCAACCACCTGCTGCACTTCATGACGTCGGGGACCTTCCTCGCGCTCCTCGTGCTCGGGGCCGCCGTCATCGCCACCCTGCTCATCACGGAGATCGGCTGGCTGGTGGAGGGCTGGGAGCTGCCGGGCGCGGACGAGGACCGGAAGGTGGCGCGGGTGCTCGCGGTGGCCGTCGCCGCGGCCGGGGTCTACGGGCTGCCGTTCATCGGGGCCGTGGCCGCGAGCGCGCTGGTGCGTCTGGCGGGGTGGCCGCTGGGGCTCGCGCTCTTCGCCGCCCTCGCGGGCCCGGCGCTGCTGGCGCGGCGCTCACCGGTACGGGCGCTGTACGGCGTGGTCGGCATCCCCGAACGGCACTGGAAGGCCGACTGAACGTGCCGTCGGACAGGCCCTAGAACAGCCCGGCCTGCGTGACCAGCATGGCGATGACCACCACGAGGGTCCAGCCCAGGACGTGTTCCAGGATCTTGGGGCCGGTGTCCTTGGGGCCGCCGGTGCGGGCGCGCAGCTCGGCCAGGGCGCGGGGGTCGTCGAGCGTGGTGGCAGGCAGAGTCATGGGAACTCACTCGGTCGTGTGGTGGTGCACGGTCCCCCCGGTGACCGTTCCACAGTGCCAGCGGACCGGGGCCCCGGGGTAGAGACGTTCGTCACTGCCCCGAGGTGCCGGCCGCACGCTCAGCGGATGCCGACGGCCGCGAGGGCCGTGCGCTGCCTGGGCGTCGGGTCGGCCGGCCAGTACAGGTAGCAGACGCCGCCTGTGCCGGACGCCACGTTGCCGCTCGCGTTGTAGCGCTTGGTCCGCAGCCAGATGTTCTCGAACTCGCGCCGCTTGTAGACACGGCGCACGGCGCTGTCGCCGGGCGCGGCGGGATCGTGGGCGATCACGTCTCCGATGGCGGTGAAGCCGATCACCGTCATCAGGTGGCCCGCGGTGCCGTAGCCGGCGCCGGTCAGCTCCGTCGCCAGGAACGACTGGGACGTTATGGCCGGGATGCCCGCGCGGACCAGGTCCTCCACGTCGTTCAGGGAGCGCAGCCGGGTGACGACGGCGCTCATGTCCCGGTAGGTCGCGGCGTAGGCCGCGTTGAAGGGCCAGTTGCCGCAGCCCGCGTACTGGTGGTCGTACGTGCCCCGGGCGGCTTGGCAGACCTGGGGGTCGGCGTAGGACGGGTCGACCCAGGCGAGATCGGCGGGGTCCGGCTTCCGCCCCCAGTGCTCGATGATCATCTGCGAGGAGGTGGGGCTGCACCAGGCCTCGCCGCCGTTGTCGTACTGCGGGTACTGGCCCTTGTGGATCTCCTGCGAGTAGCTCGGCACCTCCAGCTCGCCCGCGAAGGCGGGGGTCGAGGCGTCCACCGTGAACCGGTCGGGGATGTCGGACGCCATCGCGCCGAGCCGCCACACCGTCGGCGTGAGCCGGGTGCCCGGCCGGCGGTAGAGCGTGATCCGCAGCCGGTAGGCCGCCAGGCGCAGGCCGGTGGCGGGGGCGTCGATCGCGAAGGTGTCCGTCGAGATGGAGCTCTTGCCGTCGCCCTGGCCGTCGACGGAGGTGCGCCGGATGTCGCCGTCACCGTCGCCCGCCGTCCAGCGGCCCATGACGTACGCGGGGGTCTCGGTGCCGTCGGTGTAGGTGCCGAGCAGCTCGATCTGGAGCCACGTCCCGGCGGGGGTGTCGGCGTTCCAGTGGGCGACGGCTTCGGTGGCGGGGACGGCGGAGCGGTGCAGGGGGGAGGTCCAGCTCGCATACTCCCAGGTGGCGCTCGTGTGGGTGTGCGGGTCGGCGTAGACGGTGGTCCCCGCGGGGCGGTCGATCACGATGCCTGGGCGGCGGCCCGCCCCGGCGCGCACGCCGTGTGCGGTGCCGGTGCGCCACTGGGCGTGTGTGGTCCAGGCCTGGTTGTCCACGAGTTGCCGGCCCTGTCCGGGTCGGGGCGCGCGGGCGGACGCGGCCGCCGGTGCGCCGGAGGAGGTCACGGCGGCCCCGGCCGCGACGGCGACGGCCGCGGCGAGGACGGTTCTGCGTGGGGTGGAGCCGGTCATGGTGAGGACCCCCAGTCGATTACGGATGGGGTGGTGCGTGCACGACAGCGGGCCCACTATCCCGGTTGCCGGGGCCCTCCTGCCAGTGATTCGGCACGCGTCCCGCCTCCAATATTGGTCTCGACCACTGGCATGACCTGGGCAGGGCCCGGGTGGCCGCCCCGTCGACGGGTACGGTCGGACACCGGACACGTCGACCGCACCCAGGCAGGACGCATGAACAACTCGCCCCACCCCGCTAGCTCACTGGCCGAACTGGCCGCATCCGTAAGGACGTTGGCGCCGTCATGCGGGCCGGTGCGGCTGGTCGCGGTGGACGGGCACGCGGGGTCGGGGAAGTCCACCTTCGCGGGGCTGCTCGCTCAGGAGCTGGACGGGGCGCCGGTGCTGCATCTGGACGATCTGGCCACGCACGAGGAGTTCTTCGGCTGGACGGACCGGTTCCGCCGCCAGGTGCTCGCCCCGTTCGCGCGCGGCGAGGCGGCCCGGTACGAGCCGTACGACTGGCACCTGCGGCGCTTCACGGACGCGCGCACCCTGGAGCCGGCGCCCGTGGTCCTCGTCGAGGGGGTCGGGGCCGGCCGCCGGGCGCTGCGGCCCTCGCTCGCCCTGCTCGCCTGGATGGACCTGGACGCCGAAGCGTCCTGGGAGCGGGGCCGGCGCCGCGACGGAACCGAGCTCACCGCCTTCTGGGCGCAGTGGACGGAGGCGGAGGTGCGTCATTTCGACGACGACCCTTCGCGCCCCTTCGCGGACACGGTGGTGCGGCAGGTGCGGGAGGGGTACGAATGGCGCCCGGGGCCGGAGTAAACACTCCGCGCCCCTCATTCGCTCACCGAGCGTGACGGCCTCACCCCACCTCGCCGAACAGTCGCAAATCGGCCCACACAGTGCCTCAACTCCGCTTGACCCAGGGGCCATACAGGTCTTACGTTCTCAATGTGCGGCTTTCCGAAGCCGCCGCGGACACGAAGCCCCCGGTTGTTCCCCCGTGATCGGGGGCTTCGTTCTGTCCTTTCCGCCCCCTTCGGGCCCTCGTCCGAGGTGTTTCGCTCACCCTCGGTCACCACCAATGCCCCCTCCGCGCCCCCTACGGCAGCGGGCCTTCTCGCAGGTACGATGCCCTCGGTGCGGTCAACTCCCGCCAATTCCCTTGGGTGAATTGGCGGTTCAGCACGGGGCACGGTGTGGGGGACGTGATGGACTTCGGCACTACGGGCGCGCATGCCCCGGCCGATCTCGCCTGGCTGCGCGGGGTGGACGCGTACACGATGGGCGCGTATCCGCAAGCCGAGGAGGAGTTCCGCACGGCCGTGCGGCTCGACCCCTCGATGGCGGACGGCTGGCTCGGGCTGCACGCCCTGCGCGTGGACACGACCACCGCACTCCTGCGCATGTATCGCCACCGCGAACGTTTCGGCGAGCAGCGCGCCGGTCATCGCAGGACCCTCAACTCCTGGTACTGGCTCGGCTGGTGGGTGCAGCCGGTCCTGGAGAGTCCGCGCGATCTGCTGCTCGCCCACGCCTCGCACTGGCTGGACGGCCGCCATGTACCCGAACTCGACCGGGCGTTGGCGGGACTGCCGCCCGTCGACGCCGACCCGCAGGTGCGCTTCCTGCATGCCTGCCGCTCCTATCTGGTCAAGGACTGGGAGCAACTGGTGCGCCACACCGAGCCGTTGGTGAACGATCCGCTGCTCGGGATCGAGGCGGGCCTGTTCGGTGGCATGGCCCGCGTCCGCCTGGACATGTTCGGCCAGGCGGAGCCACTGCTCTCGGCGGCCCTCATGCGCTGTCGCAGCGAACAGCCCCAGCGCAAGGAACTGCGCTACTGGCTGGCCCGCGCCCACGAGGGAACCGGACGTTCGGCCGCCGCCCTGCCCCTGTACCGGGCGGTCCACCGCGTCGACCCGGCCTTCATGGACACCGCGGCCCGGCTCACCGCGATCACCGAGAACGACGGGTTCGACGGCGCCGACGACTCCCCCGACCTCGCCGCGGTCGCCCTGTCCGGCTTCGGCGACACCGTGGAGGCGGAGGCCGAGACGGGCCCCGGTCCCGATCAGCCCGACGCCCGCGAGCTCAGACCCGCGGCCGGGGAGCCCCAGACGCCGCTCGCCGGTCCGGCCGGGCCGGCCCGCGACGGCGTACGGGACAAGCCGGGCGGACCCGCGCGGCCCGGTGCGCCGCGGTTCCCGGCCGGGCCCACCGACGCGGTGCTGCTCGCCGAGGCGCTGGCCGAGCTGGAACGGATGGTCGGCCTCGAACCGGTCAAGCGTCAGGTCAAGGCGCTCTCCGCGCAGCTCAACATGGCGCGGCTCAGGGCCAGTCAGGGGTTACCCGTCCAGCCCCCGAAGCGGCACTTCGTCTTCTCCGGACCCTCGGGCACCGGCAAGACCACCGTCGCCCGCATCCTGGGCCGGGTCTTCTACGCGCTGGGGCTGCTCGGCGGGGATCACCTGGTGGAGGCCCAACGGGCCGACCTGGTGGGCGAGTTCCTCGGCCAGACCGCCGTCAAGGCCAATGAGCTGATCGACTCGGCACTGGGCGGCGTGCTCTTCGTCGACGAGGCCTACTCGCTCTCCAACTCCGGCTACAGCAAGGGCGACGCGTACGGCGACGAGGCGCTCCAGGTGCTCCTCAAACGTGCCGAGGACAACCGCGACCACCTGGTGGTGATCCTCGCCGGATACCCCGAGGGCATGGACCGGCTGCTCGCCACCAACCCGGGCCTGTCCTCCCGCTTCACCACCCGCGTCGACTTCCCCTCCTACCGTCCCCTCGAACTGACCTCGATCGGCGAGGTGCTCGCCGCCGAGAACGGCGACGCGTGGGACGAGGAGGCCCTCGACGAGCTGCGTTCGATCAGCGGGCACGTCGTCGACCAGGCCTGGATCGACGAGCTGGGCAACGGCCGCTTCCTGCGGACCCTGTACGAGAAGAGCTGCGCCTACCGGGACTTGAGGCTGTCGATGTACCCGGCGACGCCGACCAGGGACGATCTGTCCACGCTGCGGCTGCCCGATCTGATGCAGGCCTATGGAGAGGTCCTGTCGGGCCGCGGCCCCGCCCGCCGCGACCCGCAGGAACCTCTCTAGGCGATCTCTTCCGCGTCAGCCGGCGAGCGCCTGCTGTGCCTGTTCGCCGCGCGGCTCGGCGAACCGCGTCAGCGGGGTGGGCTCCTCGCGGTGCGCGGGGTCACGGACCTCGCCCACCAGCATTTCCAGCATGTCCTCCAGCGCGACGAGACCGAGCACCCGGCCGGATCCGTCGGTGACCTGGGCGAGGTGGGTGGCCGCGCGGCGCATCACCGTGAGGGCGTCGTCCAGGGGCAGTTCGGCCCGCAGGGTGGCGAGCGGGCGCCACAGCTGCTGCGGCACCGCGCGTTCGCGCTCCTCCACGTCGAGGACGTCCTTGACGTGCAGGAAGCCCATGAAGGCACCGCCCTCGGCGCACACCGGGAAGCGGGAGAACCCGGTGCGCACCGTCAGCTCCTCCAGTTCCCTCGGAGTCACCGCGCAGCCCACCGTGACCAGCGAGGCCCGGTCGAGCAGGACGTCCGTCACCGGGCGGCTGCCCAGCTCAAGAGCGTCCTCAAGGCGTTCCTGCGCCTCGGGTTCCAGGAGGCCGGCCTGGCCGGAGTCCTCCACGAGGCGGCCGAGCTGGACGCTGGTGAAGACGGCCTCCACCTCGTCCTTCGGCTCGACCCGGAACAGCTTCAGGATGAGCCGCGCACAGGCGCCGAGCGCGATCGTCACCGGCTTGCAGACCCGGGCGAAGGCGACCAGACCCGGACTGAACCACAGCGCGGTCCTCTCGGGCGCGGCCATCGCCAGGTTCTTCGGGACCATCTCGCCGATGACGAGGTGGAGCGAGACCACCAGCGCGAGCGCGATGACGTAACCGAGCGGATGGACGAGGCCCTCGGGGAGGCCGGCCGCGTGGAACACGGGCTCCAGGAGCCTGGCCACCGTAGGCTCGGCGACCGCGCCGAGCGTCAACGAGCAGACGGTGATGCCGAATTGGGCCGCGGCCATCATCTGCGGCAGGTTCTCCAGGCCGTGCAGCACCTGGCGGGCGCGCGCGGAGGACGCGGCGAGCGGTTCGATCTGGCTGCGGCGCACGGAGACCAGCGCGAACTCGGCGCCGACGAAGAATCCGTTGGCGAGCACGAGCAGCAGCGCGAACAGGAGTTGGAGCACGCTCATCGGGTGGCCTCCGCCATGGGTGCGTCGGCGGCGCGCACGAAGCGGACCCGCTCCGCGCGGTAGCGCTCGACCTGGCGGACCTGGATCCGCCAGCCGGGCAGCTCCACCCGGTCGCCGGGGACCGGGATGCGGCCGAGCAGGTCGGCGACGAGCCCGGCGACGGTCTCGTAGGGGCCCTCGGGCGCTTCGAGTCCTATCCGGCCCAGGTGCAGGACCCGGCAGCTGCCGTCCGCCTCCCAGGCGGGCCTGCCGTCCTCGCCCGCCACCGCGGCGAGCTCGGGCCGGCCGGCGTCCACACCGTCGTGCTCGTCGCGCACCTCGCCGACCAGCTCCTCGACGATGTCCTCCAGGGTGACGACACCGGCCGTGCCGCCGTACTCGTCGACGACGACGGCGATCGGCTGTTCGCTGCGCAGCCGGCCGAGGAGCTGCTGCACGGGCAACGTCTGGGGGACGAGCAGCGGCGGTACGGCGATCAGGCCGACCGCGGTGCGCAGCCGCTCCTGCGGGCGCACCGCGAGCGCGTCCTTGAGGTGGACCATGCCGACGACCTCGTCGATCCGCTCCCGGTAGACGGGGAAGCGGGACAGGCCGGTGGCGCGGGTGAGGTTGAGGACGTCCGCGGCGGTCGCCGTGGTCTGCAGGGCGCTGACCTTGACGCGCGGGGTCATCACGTTCTCCGCGGTGAGGTGGCCGAGCGAGAGGGTCCGTACGAAGAGGTCGGCGGTGTCCTGTTCCAGGGCGCCGGCCTGGGCGGAGTGCTTCACCAGGGAGACCAGTTCGCCGGGGGTGCGGGCGGAGGCCAGCTCGTCGGCGGGCTCCACACCGAGCGCCCGCACCAGGCGGTTGGCGACGGTGTTGAGCAGGGCGATGACCGGCCGGAAGAGCCGCGAGAAGCGGTCCTGCGGGCCGGCCACGAAGCGGGCCACCTGGAGCGGCTTGGAGACCGCCCAGTTCTTCGGTACGAGCTCGCCGATCACCATTTGCACGGCGGCGGCGAGCAGCATGCCGAGCACGACGCTGATGCCGGAGGCGGCGCCCTGCGGCAGGCCGGTGGCGCCGATCGGCCCGTCGAGCAGATCGGCGAGCGCGGGCTCGGCGAGCATGCCGACGACGAGCGAGGTGATGGTGATGCCGAGCTGGGTTCCCGAGAGCTGGAAGGACAGCTCGCGCAGGGCGCGCACCACGGTGCGGGCCCTGCGGTCGCCCTCGGCGGCGGCGCGCTCGGCGTCCGGCCGGTCGACGGTGATCAGGCCGAATTCGGCCGCCACGAAGAAGCCGTTGGCGAGGATCAGAAGGAATGCCGCACAGAGCAGCACGAGTGAGATGGTCATGCCGCCTCCTCCTGGGAGGGGGCGGCGCAGGTACTACCGGACGATCCGTCCATTGCTGGAGGGAGTCACTCCTCGGGTCGCAGGTTCCCCGCGGCCGATGGTGCAGGCCCGTGTGCGGGGCGGGGCGCGATCGGCGCCGCCGACATCAGGGTAATCAAGATGGTGCCGGGTGGGGCAGGGGGCTCAGCCGTTGTCGTGACCCGTGCCGGAAGAATCGGTCCGGGTGCCGTGGGTTTCGGCGAGCGTCCGCAGCGCCCTGGCGTCGCGGATGGCGCGCGCCCTGCCGCTCGCCGGCTGGATGCCGAGGGCGGGCAGGCTGGTGCCGTCGCTGAGGTCGAGGAAGACCCAGGGGTCGCCCTGGCGCAGGTTGACCCGCAGGATCTCCGCCCAGGCGAGGCGGCGCCTGCCGGTGAGATTGACCACGGTGACGCCGCGGTCGTCGGCGACCACCTTGGGCCGGCTGAGCAGCACGAGCACCGCGGCGAACAGCGCGGCCATCAGGATGAAGCTGCCCCGCTCGCCCCCGCTGAGGGTCTCCAGGAGCAGCGACATCACCGTCATGGCGACGAACATTACCGCCGCGCTGGTCAGGAGGACCGCACGGGTGACGGTCGGCCTGAACGTGACCGGCAGGCCGGGCGGTTGGGGTGCGGGGGCGGACACGGTGTCGTTCGCTTTCGTCGCTGTGGTCGTCGCCTGGGGCGCCCGGTCAGAGGCGGCAGGCGTGGATGGCCGTGGTGAGGATCGCGCGGGCGCCCAGCTCGTACAGGTCGTCCATGACCCGCTGGGAGTCCTTGGCGGGGACCATCGAGCGGACGGCGACCCAGCCCTCGTTGTGCAGCGGGGAGATCGTCGGCGATTCGAGTCCCGGCGTGAGCGCGACGGCCCGCTCCAGGTGCTCGGCGCGGCAGTCGTAGTCCATCATCACGTAGCTGCGGGCGACCAGGACGCCCTGGAGGCGGCGCAGGAACTGCTCGACCTTCAGCCGTGCGGCGCCGTCGGTCGCGGCGCCGGTCCGGCGGATGACGGCCGCCTCGGACTTCATGATCGGCTCGCCGAAGACTTCGAGGCCCGCGTTGCGCAGCGAGGTGCCGGTCTCCACGACGTCCGCGATCGCCTCGGCGACGCCCAGCTCGATCGCGGTCTCCACGGCCCCGTCGAGGTGTACGACGGAGGCCTTCACGCCGGCTTCGGCGAGGTGCTTGCCGACGATGCCCTCGTAGGAGGTGGCGATCGTCTTGCCCGCCAGGTCCTCGACGGACGTGACGGTGCCGGGCTTGGCGGCGAAACGGAAGGTGGAGCGGGCGAAGCCGAGCGGCAGGATGACCTCGGCCTCGGCCCCGGAGTCGATCAGGAGGTCCTCACCGGTGATGCCGATGTCGAGCTTGCCCGCGGACACGTAGATCGCGATGTCCTTGGGGCGCAGGTAGAAGAACTCGACCTCGTTGACGGGGTCGACGGTGACGAGTTCCTTCGACTCCTTGCGCATCCGGTAACCGGCCTCATGGAGCATCGCCGACGCAGGTCCGGAGAGTGAACCCTTGTTGGGGACGGCGATGCGCAGCATGAGGTCAGCTTCCTTCGGGTGCGGAGCGGTGTACGGAGTGGTGTGCCGGGTGAACGGGCCCGTTCGGGTGTGCTCAGAGGTGGGCGTAGACGTCGTCGAGGGAGATCCCGCGCGCGACCATCATCACCTGGACGTGGTAGAGCAGCTGCGAGATCTCCTCGGCGGCGGCTTCCTTGCCCTCGTACTCGGCGGCCATCCAGACTTCGGCGGCCTCCTCGACGACCTTCTTGCCGATGGCATGCACGCCCTTGTCCACCAGCTCGGCGGTGCGGGAGGTGGACGGGTCGCCGTTGGCGGCCTTGAGCTGGAGCTCGGTGAAGAGCTCTTCGAAGCTCTTGGAGGGTTTGTTCGCCATGATGCTTCTTAGGGTAAGGGGTGGTTTCCGGTCGCTCAGCGCCAGGGTTCGCTGACCGTGCGCAGCGTGGCCGCGGTGGCGACGGCGGCGGTGACCGCTTCGTGCCCCTTGTCCTCGTTCGACCCTTCGAGACCGGCCCGGTCCAGGGCCTGCTCCTCGGTGTCGCACGTCAGCACGCCGAATCCGACGGGTACGCCGGTGTCCACGGTGACCTGGGTGAGGCCGAGGGTGACACCCTGGCACACGTACTCGAAGTGCGGGGTGCCGCCCCTGATGACGACCCCGAGTGCGACGACGGCATCGTAGCCGCGGCCCGCGAGGACCTTCGCCACGACCGGCAGTTCGAAGCTGCCGGGGACGCGCAGCAGCGTCGGCTCGTCGATGCCGAGCTCGTGCAGGGCGCGCAGGGCGCCGTTGACGAGTCCGTCCATCACCTTCTCGTGCCACTGTGCCGCGACCACGGCGACACGGAGGTCTCCACAGTTGCGTACGGACAGTTCGGGTGCGCCCTTGCCGCTCACGTGCTCTCCTTCAGGTGTTTCCGGTGTGCTTGCTTGCTCGTGCAGGCTTACTGGCTTACTGGCTTACTGGTTGCCGCAGGCCGACATCGGCGCGGGGCCGCCGTCGAGCCACGGCAGGTCGTGCCCCATGCGGTCCCGCTTGGTGCGCAGGTACCGCAGGTTGTGCTCGCCCGCCTGGACGGGCATGGGCTCACGGCCCGAGACGGTCAGGCCGTGCCGGACGAGCGCGGTGATCTTGTCGGGGTTGTTGGTCATGAGCCGCAGGCTGTGCACGCCGAGGTCGGCGAGGATCTGGGCGCCCGCGGCGTAGTCGCGGGCGTCGGCGGGCAGGCCGAGCTCCAGGTTGGCGTCGAGGGTGTCACGGCCGCGCTCCTGGAGCTCGTACGCGCGGAGCTTGGACAGCAGGCCGATGCCGCGGCCCTCGTGGCCGCGGAGATAGACGACGACGCCTCGGCCGGCCTCGGTGATGCGCTCCATGGAGGCCTGGAGCTGGGGGCCGCAGTCGCAGCGCAGCGAGTGGAAGATGTCGCCGGTCAGGCACTCGGAGTGGACCCGGACCAGGACGTCCTCGCCGTCACCGATCTCGCCGTGGACCAGGGCGACGTGCTCGACGCCGTCGACGGTGGAGCGGTAGCCGTAGGCGGTGAACTCCCCGGTGGCGGTGGGCAGATGGACCTCGGCCTCGCGGCGCACGGTCGGCTCGGCGGAGCGGCGGTAGGCGATCAGGTCCTCGATGGAGATGATCGTCAGGCCGTGCTTGCGGGCGAAGGGGACGAGTTCCGGCAGGCGCAGCATGACGCCGTCCTCGCCCGCGATCTCGACGATGGCGCCGGCCGGGGCGAGTCCGGCGAGCCGGGCGAGGTCGACCGCGGCCTCGGTGTGGCCGTTACGGACGAGCACCCCACCGGGCTTCGCGCGCAGCGGGAAGATGTGGCCGGGGCGGACGAAGTCGCCGGGGGCGGAGCGGCCGTCGGCGAGCAGGCGCAGGGTGGTGGCGCGGTCGGCGGCGGAGATGCCGGTGCTCACGCCGTGCGCGCCGCTCGCGTCCACGGAGACGGTGAAGGCGGTCTTCATCGACTCGGTGTTGTGCTCGACCATCTGCGGCAGTTCGAGCCGGTCGAGGTCGTCGCCCTCCATGGGCGCGCAGATCAGGCCGCGGCACTCGCTCATCATGAACGCGACGATCTCGGGGGTGGCCTTCTCGGCGGCGATGACGAGGTCGCCCTCGTTCTCGCGGTCCTCGTCGTCGACGACGACCACGGGCCGGCCGGCCGCGATGTCGCGGATGGCCTGCTCGACGGGGTCGAGGGAGAGGTCCTCGCGGTTGTCGGTGGAGTACCAGGTGGGCGCGTGCGTGGTCATGCCGTCGCTCCTTCCAGGACGGGCTTGACGCTCGTGCGCGAGCGCAGCCACCAGTCGCGCATGCCCCACAGGACGAGCGCGCCGTAAATGACGTAGACGAAGCCGGAGAAGGCGTAGCCGTTGGCGAAGTTGAGGGGGACGCCGACGAGGTCGACGAGCAGCCAGGCGAACCAGAACTCGACCATGCCGCGGGCCTGGGCGTACATGGCGACGATGGTGCCGACGAAGACGTAGGCGTCGGGCCACGGGTCCCACGACAGGGCCGGGTAGGCGGTGAAGAGTCCGGCGACGGCGACGGTGCCGACGGCTGCGCCGCCGAGCAGGAAGGCCCGCTCGCGCCAGGTCGCGAACCGTACGGCGATGGAGCCGTCCTGCGCCTGCTGCTTGCCGCGGGTCCAGGCGAGCCAGCCGCCGGCCGCGACGACCATGACCACGACCTGCTTGCCCGCGCTGCCGGAGAGGTGCCCGGCGGCGAACGCCACGAACAGGATCAGGCCGGAGACGAACTGGGCGGGCCAGGTCCATATGGACCGGCGCCAGCCGAGGGCGAGGGCGATCAGACCGATGGTGTTGCCGGTCATGTCCGACCACTTGATGTGCTGCCCGAAGAGGGTGAAGGCCTCGCCGTTCAGCCAGTTCACTGCGCTCACTTGTCGGTCCCCCCGTGGCTCGCGCCGAGCAGCCGCTCGACGTACTTGGCGATGACGTCGACCTCCAGGTTGACCGGGTCGCCGGGCTGCTTGATGCCGAGCGTGGTCAGCGCGAGGGTGGTCGGGATGAGGCTGATGGTGAAGTAGTCGGCGGCCGCCTCCACGACCGTGAGGCTGACGCCGTCCACGGTGATGGAGCCCTTCTCGACGACGTACTTGGAGAGGTCGCCGGGCAGGGCGATCTTGACGATCTCCCAGTTCTCCGAGGGGGTGCGGGCGAGCACCGTGCCGGTGCCGTCGACATGGCCCTGCACGATGTGCCCGCCGAGCCGGCCGCCGACGGCCATGGGCCGCTCCAGGTTGACCCGGGAGCCGACCTCGAGGGCGCCGAGGCTGGAGCGCTTGAGCGTCTCGTCCATCACGTCGGCGGTGAACTCGCCGTCGCCGAACTCCACGACCGTCAGACAGACCCCGTTGACGGCGATGGAGTCGCCGTGTCCGGCTCCCTCGGTGACGAGGGGGCCGCGCAGACGGAAGCGGGAGGCGTCACCGAGGGTCTCGATGGCGGCGACCTCGCCCAGCTCTTCGACGATTCCGGTGAACACGTTCAGCGCTCCTTGGCGAGAGGGGTGGCAGTGATGCGCAGGTCGGGGCCGATCCGTACGGCCTCGGTGATGTCGAGCCGCAACGCGTCGGCGATGGTGCTGATTCCCGCTCCGGCGAGCGCGGTGGGTCCGGCGCCGAGCAGGGCGGGTGCGAGGTAGCCGACGACCTTGTCGACGGTGCCCGCGGCGACGAAGGCACCGGCCAGGGCCGGGCCGCCTTCGAGGAGTACCGAGCGCACGCCCCGGGTGTGGAGCGCGGCGAGCAGCGCGGGGATGTCCAGGCCGCCGGCGGCGCGCGGCAGGCGCAGGACCGCGGCCTCGGGCAGGTGCGCCGCGTCGGCGTCGTCGGCGACCGCGATCAGGGTCGGCGCCGCGTCGTCGAGAATGCGGGCGCCGGGCTTGACGGCGGTTGCGTTGGTGTCAACTGCCAGGCGCAGCGGCTGAGTTGCTCCGTCGATGCCGCGCACGGCGAGGTGCGGGTCGTCGGTGCGGGCGGTACCGGAGCCCACGACGACGGCGTCGCACTCGGCGCGCAGCCGGTGGACGTCGGCGCGGGCCTCGGCGGAGGTGATCCAGCGGCTGGTGCCGTCCGCGGCGGCGGTGCGCCCGTCGAGGGTTGCCGCGTACTTCCATGTGACGTGCGGGCGGCCCAGGCGTACGGAGGTGAGCCAGGCGGTGTTGCCGGCCTCGGCCTCGTCGCCGAGCAGCCCGTGCCCGACCTGGATCCCGGCCGCGCGCAAGGTGTCGGCGCCGCCGGTGGCCTGCGGGTTCGGGTCGGCGACGGCGTACAGGACGCGGGCGACGCCGGCCTCGATGAGCGCCTGCGCGCAGGGGCCGGTGCGGCCGGTGTGGTTGCAGGGTTCCAGGGTGACGTGGGCGGTGCCGCCCCGGGCCCGCTCGCCCGCGTCCCGCAGGGCGTGGATCTCGGCGTGCGGGCCGCCGGCCCGCTGGTGGAATCCCTCGCCCACGACCGTGCCCGAGGCGTCGGTGATGACGCATCCGACAACGGGGTTGGGGCTGGTGGAGCCGAGTCCGCGCGCCGCGAGCTCGATGGCTCGGCGCATGGCGGCTGCGTCGGCTGTGGGTGCCACCGGGTCCTCCTGCCTCTTCGGGCACGGACTCCGGGGCCTGTCGATGAGGACAGGGAGCGGGAACTTCGGAACCGTCGGCACAGCTCACGCCACGGCCGAAAGAGACCGGTGCCACGGATGGCGACCGGTAACAGACGGCCGACGTGACCGATGAACGGTCCGCCCGCCGCGCACTGCCTCCCATCCGGACTTTCACCGTCGGTCCAGGAATTTCACCTGGTCAACCGGCCGCTGGATGCGGACGGGTCGCGGACTATAACCGCCGGTTCGGAATTACACCGACCCCGGAGTGCGCTGCTGCTGGTACAGGGCCAGTGTGCCACGCCTGCTCGAAGGCCACGCGAGTGAGCGGCTGTGGCCTGGCTCACAGAATGGCCGGATTCGAGCGGCGCCCCACCGGGAATCCGGCGGCACGCGAGCGGCGACCCCGCCTTTGGTCCATACCTATTGACGCACTGGTCTAGTCCTTTTAATCTCTGCGTCACCTCCGAGGAGAGGCCCGCCGGTGTGCGCACGCCAGGGCCGTGCACGACCACCGCCCTGTTCGTTGTGTTCCGTCCCACCTCCCAGGAGGAACCGCTCGTGCTCTCCCCCACCCGCAGACGGGCCGCGCTGCTCACGACCGCCACCGTGGTCGCCGGGCTGCTGTTCGGTTCGCTGTCCACCGGCGTCTCGCAGGCCGCCGTCGACAACGAGGCGTGTCGCCCCGACGGGCTCTACAAGACGCCGGGCGTCGACGTGCCGTACTGCTCGGTGTACGACACCGACGGCCGCGAGAAGATGGGCGCCGACCACCAGCGCCGGGTCATCGGCTACTTCACCGGCTGGCGCACCGGCCAGGACGGGACGCCCGCCTACCTCGCCTCCGACATCCCGTGGGACAAGGTCACCCACATCAACTACGCCTTCGCGCACGTCGGTTCGGACAACAAGATCTCGGTCGGCACCGACAGCGAGAAGAACGCCGCGACCGGCATGACCTGGCCGGGCGTCGCCGGCGCCGAGATGGACCCCTCGCTCCCCTACAAGGGCCACTTCAACCTGCTCAACAAGTTCAAGAAGCAGCACCCCAACGTGAAGACCCTTATTTCCGTGGGCGGTTGGGCCGAGACGGGCGGCTACTTCGGCGACGACGGCAAGCGCGTGGACTCCGGCGGCTTCTACACCATGGCCACCAACGCGGACGGCTCCGTCAACCAGGCAGGCGTCGACACGTTCGCCGACTCGGCGGTCGCCTTCATCAAGAAGTACGGCTTCAACGGCGTCGACATCGACTACGAGTACCCGACGACGATGAAGGACGCGGGCAACCCGCTCGACCTGACCCTCTCCAACGCCCGCCGGGCCGGGCTCGTCAAGGGCTACGCGGCCCTGATGAAGTCGCTGCGCGAAAAGCTGGACCGCGCGGGGGCGGCCGACGGAAAGCACTATCTCCTGTCGGTCGCGGCACCGTCCTCCGGCTATCTGCTGCGCGGCATGGAGACCTTCCAGGTCCAGCAGTACCTGGACTACGTCAACATCATGTCCTACGACCTGCACGGCGCCTGGAACCAGTACGTCGGCCCCAACGCCTCGCTCTTCGACGACGGCAAGGACGCGGAGCTCGCGGCCGCCGGCGTCTACTCCACCGCGCAGTACGGCGGCATCGGCTATCTCAATGCCGACTGGGCGTACCACTACTTCCGAGGTTCGATGCCGGCCGGGCGCATCAACATGGGCCTGCCGTACTACACGCGCGGCTTCCAGAACGTGCAGGGCGGCACCAACGGCCTGTGGGGCAAGGCGCCCTCGACCACCTGCCCCGCCGGCGCGGGCCTCACCACCTGCGGTGACGGCGCGGTCGGCATCGACAACCTGTGGCACGACCTGGACGCGAACGGCAAGGAGGCCCCGGCCGGATCCAACCCGATGTGGCACGCCAAGAACCTGGAGAAGGGGATCGTCGGCGACTACGTCACGAAGTACGGCCTCCCCGCCACCACCAAGCTGACCGGCACCTACGTCCGCAACTACGACTCCACACTGGTGGCGCCGTGGCTCTGGAACGACCAGAAGAAGGTCTTCCTGTCCACCGAGGACGAGCAGTCCGTGAAGGCCAAGGCCACCTATGTCGCCGACAAGGGCATCGGCGGCACCATGGTCTGGGAACTGGCCGGCGACTACGGGTGGAACGCGGCCAAGGGCCAGTACGAGCAGGGCTCGACCCTGACGAGCGCGATGTACGACACGTTCAAGTCGGCCACCCCGTACGGCAACAAGCGCTCCACGATCGACCTGCCCACCCGGGCGCTGAACATCGGCGTGGACTTCGGGCAGTTCCCGCTCGGCGACTCCAACTACCCCATCAGCCCCAAGGTGACCCTCACCAACAACACCTCGGCGACGCTGCCCGGCGGCACGGAGTTCCAGTTCGACTACGGCACCTCGGCCCCGGCCAACGCCAAGGACCAGTCCGGCTTCGGCACCACGATCGTGCGCAGCGACCACACCGCGGCCAACAACATCGGCGGACTCAAGGGTGACTACAACCGCGTCTCGCTGAAGCTGCCGAGCTGGCAGTCACTGGCTCCGGGCGCCTCGGTCACCCTTGACTTCGTCTACTACCTGCCGGTTTCCACGCCCTCGAACTGGACGGTGACCTTCGGTGGCACGACCTACGCGCTGGCCGGCGACCACTCCCGGGGGGCCGTCGTGAGCGACCCGGGCACCGCGTCACCCTCGCCGACCCCGACATCGACCCCGACTCCGACCCCCTCGGGCTCGGGCAGTCCCTCGCCGTCGCCGACCCCGTCGGGCGGCACGTGCGCGGCGCCGCCCTGGTCGGCGGGCGCCTCGTACGGCGGCGGCACCACGGTCTCGCACACGTCGCACACCTGGAAGTCCAAGTGGTGGACGAAGGGCGAGGAGCCGGGTACTACCGGTGACTGGGGGGTCTGGCAGGATCTCGGCGCCTGCTGATCCGGCTCCCCACCCAGACGCCCGGCGGCGGTCTCCCGGCCCTTGGCCGCCGCCGGGCTCCCGCTTCCTGACGAACCGTCACACGCCGTCCCGCGTCAGCCCTTCGGGGCGAAGAGGTCGTCCTGGGCGGCGTCCCTCGCGGTCAGCAGGGCCCCGCCGAGGACCGCGCCGTCGCCCAGCTCGCTCGGCCTGACCTCGGTCGTCAGCGGCGTCAGCGCGGCGAGCCGGCGCTGGACGCGGGCGGCGAGCAACGGGCCGCCCGCATGGCCCAGTTCACCGCCGAGCACGATCAGGCCGGGGTCGAGGACCGCGACCACGCTCGCCGCGCCGATCGCGATGCGGTCGGCCAGCGCGTCGAGGAAGGGCCCGTCCGCATCGCGCAGGGCGTCCTCCGCGCCGAGGGCCCTGCCGTGCCGGGCCGCGAGGCGTGCCACCGCTCCGGTGTGCACCAGCTCGTGGAAGCCGCCGTCGCAACTCGTCGCGGAGGGCAGTCCGCCGGTGCCCGGCACCGGCAGGAACCCGATCTCACCGGCCCCGCCCGACGCGCCCCTGCGTAGCTTCCCGTCCAGGACGACGGACGCGCCGATTCCCTGCCCGAGCCACAGCAGGACGAAGGTGTCCTGTCCTCGCGCCGCGCCGAGCCGCTGCTCGGCCACGGCCGCCAGATTGGTCTCGTTCTCGACGAGCACGGCGGCGGGGAGCCGCTCGGCGAGTACGCGGACGAGTTCGCGGTGCCAGGCCGGCAGCCCGGTGGTGTCGCGCAGTTCGCCACCCGCCGGGTCGATGAGGCCGGGGGCTCCGATCGCGACACTGTGCAGCCGTTCCGCGCCGGCCTCCTTCACGGTGCGCTCCAGGAGGGCCACGACCTGCTCGACCGCAGGGCCCGTCCCGGTACCGGGCTCGACCGGCAGCGTCGCCTCGGCCAGCGTGGCGCCCAGCAGATCGGCGACCACGAGGGAGACGCCGTGGGTGCGCACGTCCAGGGCCGCCAGATGGGCCCGGTCGGCGACGATCGCGTAGAGGCGCGCGTTGGGGCCGCGCCGCTCGGCGCCCGACTCCCCCACGACGTGCACGAGGCCGGAGCCCTGGAGGCGTTCGACGAGGTCGGCGACGGTGGGCCGGGACAGCCCGGTGAGGTTCTTCAGCTGGCCTGCCGTCAACGGACCCTCGTCCTGCAGCAGACGCAGGGCGAGCCGGTCGTTGATGGCCCGTGCGGTGCTCGGGGATGCGGGCATGCCGGGAATCCTTCCAGATCGCCGAAAGCGGGTTGCCACCCGTCCTATTTATCAGGCAGGGTTCCTGATAGCTTACGCCCGGCGGACGGACAAACCGCCGCGATGGGGAAGGGGAACCCGGTCGATGCCTACCGAACCGGCTCTGGAACAAAGGCAGTTGAAGCGGGCGAGGATCGCGGTCGCCGCGGTGTTCTGCGTCCACGGCGCGGTGACCGGCAACTTCGCCACCCGGGTCCCCTGGATCCAGGAACACGCGGGGGTCTCCGCCGGCCAGCTGGGGCTCGCCCTCGCCTTCCCGGCGATCGGCTCGTCCCTGCTGATGCCGCTGTCCGGCGCGATCACCCACCGGTTCGGGGCGCGCAACGCACTGCGCGGGCTGCTCGCCCTGTGGACGCTGGCGCTCGCGCTGCCCGCGCTCGCGCCGAACGTCTACACCCTGTGCGGCGTCCTGTTCGTGTACGGGGCGAGCGCCGGCATGGCGGACGTGGCGATGAACGCCCTGGGCGTGGAGACGGAGAACCGGCTCGGCCGGTCGATCATGTCCTCGCTGCACGGTATGTGGAGCCTGGGCGCGCTGCTCGGTTCGGCCGCCGGCACCCTCGCCGCGCATCTCGGAGCCGACGCGCGGCTGCACCACGTGGTCGCGGCCGGCGTCCTGACCGTGCTCGGCCTCGCGGCCTGCCAGGGCGTTCTGGATCTGCGCAGCGCCCCGGGCGAGGCGGCGCCGCCCCGGTTCGCGCTGCCGCCCAAGTCGGCGCTGATCATCGGCATGGTGGGGTTCTGCGCGGTGTTCGCCGAGGGGGCGAGCCTGGACTGGTCGGCGGTGTACCTGCGCGATGTGCTCGACACGTCGGCCGGCACGGCGGCGGCCTGCACCACGGCGTTCACGCTGACCATGGCCGTGGCCCGGCTCGCGGGCGACAAGGGCGTGGACCGTTTCGGCGCGGTGCGCACGGTGCGCGGCGGCGGTGTCCTCGCCACGCTGGGCGGCGTGCTCGTGGTGACGGCGCCCGGCCCCGCCGTGGCGATCGTGGGGTTCGGCCTCATCGGCCTGGGGGTGGCGGTCGTGGTGCCGCTCGCGTTCGCCGCGGCCGGCCGCAGCGGCCCCAACCCGAGCCAGGCCATCGCGGGTGTCGCGACGATCACGTACACATCGGGTCTGGTGGCGCCGTCCGCGATCGGCGGCATCGCGGATCTGACCTCCCTCGTGGTGTCGTTCGGTCTGGTGACCGTGCTCGCGCTCGGCCTGGTGGCGGGAGCACGGGTCCTGCGGCCGGGGGCCCGTGCGCCGCGGGCCCCGAGCGCGGAGCCGGTGCACCCGGCCTGACGGCGGACGCCCGCCGGAGACGTCCGCTCCGGCCGCCGCGGTACGTGGCCTCGGTGATCGCGCACTAATATTTGGCCTGATCTTTTCGATGCTTCTGGCATCACCGACCTCACGGACCCCACAGGCCTTACGGACCTCACGGGCCTCACGGACAAACTGGAGCGACCATGCGTCTCGGCGTGCGCTGGACCCTGCACGGCGACGGGCGGACCCCCGCTCCGGGAGCCGTCGTACGCCCCGACGAACGGCTCACCTGGCCCCGCACGGTCGGCCTCGGCGCCCAGCACGTGGTGGCCATGTTCGGCGCGTCCTTCGTTTCGCCGGTCCTCATGGGTCTCGACCCCAACCTGGCGATCATGATGTCCGGCATCGCGACGGTCATCTTCCTGCTCGCCACCAAGGGCCGCGTGCCCAGCTACCTCGGCTGCTCGCTCTCCTTCGTCGGTGTCGCCGCGGCGATCCGGGCCACCGGAGGGACCAGCGCCACCGTCACCGGCGCGGTCTTCGTCGTGGGCGTGGCGCTGTTCCTCGTCGGTCTCGCGGTGCAGCGCTTCGGCGCGCGGATCATCCACGCCGCGATGCCGCCCATCGTCACGGGCGCCGTCGTCATGCTGATCGGCTTCAACCTGGCCCCGGTCACCGCTTCCACCTACTGGCCGCAGGACCAGTGGACGGCCTTGATGGTCATGGCGTTCACCGGCCTGGCCGTGGTGTGCCTGCGCGGCTTCTGGTCCCGGATCGCGATCTTCCTCGGGCTGCTCTTCGGGTACGGCGTGTCCTGGCTGCTCGACCGCGTCTTCGGGAAGATCCACTCGGTGCACGGCGGCGCGGAGGCCGTGGACCACTGGCGCCTGGACCTGTCCGGCGTCGGCAAGGCCGACTGGATCGGCCTGCCCACCTTCCACGCCCCGAGCTTCGAGTGGTCGGCGATCCTCGTCGCGCTGCCCGTCGTGATCGCCCTGATCGCCGAGAACGCCGGCCATGTGAAGGCCGTCGGCGAGATGACCGGCACCAACCTGGACGACCAGCTGGGCACCGCCATCGCGGCCGACGGTGCGGGCTCCATGCTGTCGACCGCCGTGGGCGGCCCGCCGAACACCACGTACTCCGAGAACATCGGCGTCATGGCCGCGACCCGCGTCTACTCGACCGCCGCGTACTGGGCGGCCGCCGGGTTCGCGCTGCTCTTCGGCGTGTGCCCCAAGTTCGGCGCGGTCGTCGCCGCGATCCCGGGCGGAGTACTCGGCGGCATCACCGTCATTCTGTACGGCATGATCGGGCTGCTCGGCGCGCAGATCTGGATCAACGCGAAGGTCGATCTGCGCAATCCGCTGAACCTGGTGCCGGCGGCCGCGGGCATCATCATCGGGATCGGCAACGTCACGCTGAAGTTCAGCGACAACTTCCAGCTCAGCGGCATCGCGCTGGGCACGATCGTGGTCATCACCGGCTACCACGTGCTGCGCGCGCTGGCCCCGGCCCACCTCAAGGGGCAGGAGCCGCTGCTGGATTCGGGCACGTCCTCCTACGAGAAGGGGCGGGACGAGCGGGAGGGCCGGGACGAGCGGGACGGGCAGGCCTAGGGCGGCTGGCGGCGGGGCGGAGGCGGGGAGCAGGGGCGGCGGCAGCCGGGGCGGCGGACAGCAATCGGGGCAGGGGCCGGCCATAGCCTCTCGCCGTCCCGGCGGCGCGCTCCACACCCGTCCGTTCATCCGTTCCGGTCATGACCTCTTCCGGCGGTGCTCGGCGCGGCGGCGGGCTGGGACGCTGCCCCCATGACGCAGACCGAATGGACGCCGAGCGCACCCGTGGAGCACGCCCGCCGGTTCGGCGGTCCGCTCGATTCCGTGGTGCGGCGGATGCGCGCGCTCCGGGCCGACCTGCCGGCCCGGGACGGCATCGCGGTCTTCAACCGCGTCTATCTGACGGTGACCGAGGAGATCTCCCGGCTCATCGCCCACGGCGGCTTCGCCGATCCGCGCGCGGCGGCCACGTTGGACGTGCTCTTCGCCGGGCGCTATCTCGCGGCCGTGGAGGCGGCGTCCGCGGGCCGGCGCCCGCCGGACTGCTGGCGGCCGCTGTTCCAGTACCGCCGCCATCCCGGCGTCCGGCCGCTCCAGTTCGCGCTTGCCGGGATCAACGCGCACATCGGGCACGACCTCACCGTCGCCCTGGTCGAGAGCTGCCGGGTCCTGGACTGCGAACCCGCTTTCCTGGAGCGGGACTTCGACCGGGTGGGCGACGCGCTGGCGGTCCTGGAGGAGCGGATCCGGGAGGAGCTCATGCCGGGGCCCGACCTGTTCCAGGTGGCCGACCCCATGACGCACCTGCTGGCGTCATGGAGCCTCGACCGGGCTCGGGACGCGTCGTGGTCGGCGGCGAAGGTGCTGTGGCAGTTGCGTGAACTGCCCTCTCTGGCAGAGGAGTTCACGGAGCGGCTGGATGCGGGGGTGGGCCTGGTGACCCGGTGCCTGCTGACCCCGCTCACGCGGTAGACCTTCGGGTGCGGGCCGTACGTGGCCGATCGCGCAGTTCCCCGCGCCCCTGACTCCGCTTCCGTCCGCGGACCGTGCCCGTTCGTCCGCGGACCGTGCCCGCGTCCCGCGCAGTTCCCCGCGCCCCTGTAGGGCACCCGGTACTGACTGGTCGCGCAGACCGCGGCGGAGCCGCGCAATGACACGGCCCCGCGCCCCTGTAGGGCACCCGGAGCCGAACGGTCGCGCCCACCGCGGCGGAGCCGCGCAATGTCACAGCCCCGCGCCCCTGTAGGGCACCCGGTAGGGGGCGCGAACGGGGGCCGGGGCGGAGTCCCAGGAAGGGTAAGGGTGGCTAGTCTTCCGGGAGTTCGACCGGGGCGATCGAGTCGTAGAGGTCACCCGGCCCGGGGTTGGTCGCGTCGGTCGCGCCGCCGAAGTGGTGCATGACGCCCCACACCGCGTTGAGCGCGGTCTGCACGGCCCCCTCGGCCCAGCCGGCCGTCCAGGAGATGTCGTCGCCCGCGAGGAAGATCCCCCGCTTGTCCTCCGGCAGCGCGTTCTGCATGAAGTGCGTGAACAGCCGGCGCTGGTAGCGGTAGTGCCCAGGCAGGTTCGCCTTGAACGCGCCCATGAAGTACGGCTCGTTCTCCCACGACACGGTCACCGGGTTGCCGATGATGTGCCGCCGGATGTCGACCTTCGGGTAGATCTCGCCGAGCGACTTGAGCATGACCTCCATGCGCTCGGCCGCCGACAGCGGGAGCCACTTGAGGCTGTCGTCGCACCAGGTGTAGGAGAGGCAGATGACGGCGGGCTTGTCCGGGCCGTTGTCGAGCAGGTACGTGCCGCGCGTCATGCGGTCGGTGAGCGTCATCGACATGACGTCACGCCCGGTCTCCTCGTCCTTGTCGAGCCAGAACGGCCGGTCCACCGGCACGAACAGCTTCGAGGACTCCATGTAGTGGGTGCGCTCGATCGCCGTCCAGTGGTCGATCGGGAAGAGCGAGTCGTCGCAGGCGATCTTGGAGAGCAGCATCCAGGACTGCGCGGTGAAGATCGCGGCACGGAAGGTGCGGATGTCGCCGTCGGTGTCCGTCACGGTGATGCGGTTGCCCGCGGTGCGGTGCAGCCGGGTCACGGCCGGCTTGGGCGCGCCCCCGTGCAGCGAGGCGAGCGAGGTGCCGGGCGCCCAGTGCACGAGCTTGGCCGGCTCGCGCTCCCACAGCCGCGTCGGCAGCTGCTGGGACCCGCCGACGATGCCGCGGTGGTGGTCGTCGGCCTCGGTGTAGACGACGCGCAGGATCTCCAGGATGGAGTTCGGGAAGTCGGTGTCCCAGCCGCCGGTGCCGAAGCCGACCTGGCCGAAGATCTCGCGGTGCCGGAAGGACTTGAAGGCCTCGGAGTCGCAGAGGAAGCCGTAGAACGTCTGGTTGTCGAGCTTCTCGACCAGCTTGGCCCAGATCTCACGGATGCGCGGGGTGTCGCGCTCGCGGATGGCCTGGTTCATGTCGGAGAAGTCGGCGCCCTCTTCGAGGCAGGCGTTCCACGCGTCCATGACCTCGCGGTACACGGGCGGCAGCTCGTCGACCGAGGTCGCGTAGTGGGACTCGCCCTTGAGGTCGACGACCGTGGAGGGGGTGTCGGGCGCGAGCGGGTTGGGGAACGGCTTGGTCTCCAGGCCCACCAGGTCGATGTAGTGCTGGAGCGCGGTGGAGCACGGCGGGAACCGCATGGCGCCCATCTCGGCGGTCAGCTCGGGGTCGCAGCCGGGGAAGCCGACGGTGCGCAGCCGGCCGCCGATCTGGTCGGCCTCGTACACGACGGGCCTGAGACCCATCTTCATCAGCTCGTACGCGGCGACGATGCCGGAGAGGCCGCCGCCGATGACCGCGACCTCCGCGCCGTGCTCGGTCGCGGGTATCTGGCCGAGGCCGGCCGGGTGCGCGAGGAAGTCGTCGTACGCGTAGGGGAAGTCCGGCCCGAACATCGTGACGGGCGGCTGCTCGTCGATGTGCTGGACGGCGGTGGGCACCGTGGACGTCATGGGGTACGGACTCCTTGCACAGTACGGAAGTTGAGGGGGGTGGAGCGGCGGGGCCGAGCGGCCCGGGGCTCAGACGAGGGAGGCGTAGAGGCCGGGGCGGCGGTCGCGGAGGTAGGGGTTGTTCGCGCGCGAGGCGGCCAGGAACTCGGGGTCGACGTCTCCCACGACCAGCTCGGTGCCGCGGCCGGCGCGGGCGCGCGCGACGCCGTCGGGGCCCGCCAGGCAGCTCAGTCCGACGAACTCGAAGTCGCCCTCGGGGCCGGTGCGGTTGACGTAGGCGACGTACAGCTGGTTCTCGAAGGCGCGGACCGGCACGACGGACTCGGCGACGAACTGGAACGGGTGCATCTGGGCGGTGGGCACGAGGAGGAGGTCGGTTGCGGCCAGCGCGTGGGCCCGGACGTTCTCGGGGAACTCCACGTCGTAGCAGATCATCATGCCGACGCGGAGGCCGTTGAGCTCGGCCTGGACGACGGTCCGCTCGCCCGGCGCGAACGCCTCCCGCTCGAAGCCGCCGAAGAGGTGGGTCTTGCGGTAGTTCGCGAGGCGGCTGCCGTCGGAGGAGATGAGCTGGGCGGAGTTGTAGACCGTGCCGCCGTCATCGCCGTCGTGGCCGTCGCGCTCGGGGTAGCCGTAGACGACGGCCAGGCCGTGGCGTACGGCGATCTCGGCGATCGCCTGGGCGGAGGGGCCGTCGGCGGGCTCGGCGAGCTTGGCCACGTCGTCGCCGATGGCGTACCCGGTGAGGAACAGCTCGGGGCAGACGAGCAGCCCGGCGCCGGTCGCGGCCGCCCGCTCGGCCGCGGCGTCCAGGGTCTTCAGGTTCGCGGCGACGTCCGAAAGACTGCCGGAGCTCTGGAGCAGGGCGGTGCGCAACGCGGGCATGGGCGGTCCTCGGCGGGGGCGGGAGTGCGGGGTGGGGTCACTAGACGGTACGTTCCGCCCTTCGGGGCGGACAAGGCGCGAGCGTTGCGCGTATCCGCACGATTCGTTGCGCAAGATCGGCTGCACCCGGCGATTTGTTGCGCCCCCGGCCCCGCTCCCGGCGCACCCGGCCGACCTTCGCGTGCGGGCCGTGCGTGGCCGGGCGCGCAGTTCCCCGCGCCCCCAAAAAAACCTGGTTCGGGTGCGGACCGTGCCCGCTTCCCGCGCAGTTCCCCGCGCCCCTGTAGGGCATCCGGAGCCGAGGGGTCGCGCCCACCGCGGCGGAGCCGCGCAATGGCACAGCCCCGCGCCCCTTAGCTGCTCGGTGCCGGGCGGCATGGGCATCCTCAGCCCGTCATGGGGGTCCCCCCTGGCCCTTGAGGCCTTGGGGGAGATTGAGGACGAGCGCCCTCAAGGCGCGATACGGGGTCCGGGGCGGAGCCCCAGGGAGCCGGGCCTCGCCGACCCCGCCGCACGGGCGGGAGGGGGGGAAACGCGCGAAAGGGGTCTGGGGCGGGCCCCAGGGGGTTAGGCGGGGGAGCCTGAGGTGTAGCGCCTCAGGAGGGGGGAGAGCACCAGCACCGACTTCGTGCGCTCCACATACGGCTCGCCCGCAATCCGCTCAAGAACCCGCTCGAAGTGCCGCATGTCGGAGGCGAAGACCTGCACGATCGCGTCCGCCTCACCGGTGACGGTGGAGGCGGACGCGACCTCGGGATACCGCTCGAGCCCGCGCTTGATCGCATCGGGCGAGGTGTTGCGACGGCAGTAGATCTCGATGAACCCCTCGGTCTCCCAGCCGAGCGCCGCCGGGTCCACCCGTACGGTGAACCCGGTGATGGCCCCCTCCGCCCGCAGCCGGTCGACGCGCCGCTTGACGGCGGGCGCGGACAGACCGATCAGGGAGCCGATGTCGGCGTAGGAGCGCCGGGCGTCTTCGGCGAGCGCGTGGACGATGCGTTCATCGAGGTCATTCAGTCGCACTGCGGGTGGATCACTTCTGTGAGGCGGTGGCCAGCCTGGAACGGCGGTAGCCGTAAGCGAAGTAGATCACGAGACCGGCGGCCATCCAGTATCCGAAGTACTCCCACGTCACCCCGGACAGGTTCCACATGAGGTAGGCGCAGCTGAGGAAGCCGAGGATCGGCACGACCCAGCCGAGCGGGACGCGGAAGGTGCGCGGCATGTCGGGGCGGGTGCGGCGCAGGATGATGACGGCGACGTTGACCAGCGCGAAGGCGAAGAGCGTGCCGATGCTGGTGGCATCCGCGAGGTTGCCGAGCGGCACCGCGGCGGCGAGCACGCCGCAGAACAGGGACACGGCGATCGTGTTGGCGACCGGCGTGCCGCTGCGCGGGCTGACCTTGGCGAAGACCTTCGGTACGAGGCCGTCGCGGGCCATCGCGAAGAGGATGCGGGTCTGGCCGTACAGGACCGTCAGGACGACGCTCGCGATGGCGATCACGGCGCAGGCCGCGAGCAGCGTGGCCCAGAAGGAGTGGCCGGTGACGTCCTTCATGATCCCGGCGAGCGCCGCTTCCGAGCCCTCGAACTGCTTCCAGGGGCGTGCGCCGACGGCGACGAACGCGACGAGCACGTACAGCGCGGTGACGATGACCAGCGACAGCATGATCGCGCGGGGCAGGTCCTTCTTGGGGTTCTTCGCCTCTTCGCCGGCGGTGGAGGCCGCGTCGAAACCGATGTAGGAGAAGAACAGGGTCGAGGCGGCTCCGGTGACGCCGACCCGGCCCAGCGGCATGAAGTCGGAGAAGTTGCCCGACTTGAAGCCCATGAAGCCGATCACGCAGAACAGCACCAGGGCGGCGATCTTCACGCCGACCATGATCGTGTTGATGCGGGCGGACTCGCGGGCGCCGCCCAGGAGCAGGCCCATGGCGAGGACCACGACGATCAGGGCGGGCAGGTTGAATATCCCGCCGTCGCCGGGCGGCGCGGACAGCGCGTCGGGGATGGTCACGCCGATGGTGCCGTCGAGGAACTCGTTGAGGTACTGCCCCCAGCCGACGGCGACCGCAGCGACCGAGACGCCGTACTCCAGGATCAGACACCAGCCGCAGATCCAGGCGATGAATTCGCCGAGTGTTGCGTAAGCGTACGAGTACGAAGAGCCCGCGACCGGGATGGAGCCGGCCAGCTCGGCGTAGGAGAGGGCCGAGAAGAGGGCGGTGAGCCCGGCGATGACGAACGAGATCGTGACGGCGGGGCCGGCCTTGGGGACGGCCTCCCCGAGCACCACGAAGATCCCGGTGCCGAGCGTCGCACCGATGCTGATCATGGTCAGCTGCCACATGCCGAGCGAGCGCTTCAGCGAACCGCCCTCGCCCTGCCCACCCTCCGCGACCAGCGTCTCCACCGGCTTGCGCCGCATCAGACCGCGACCGGGGCGCGGGCCCCCGGCGGCGGGTGCATCGGTCGAGGGTGGCGCTGCGCCGTGATCCAACACTGAGGTGGCTCCTTATCGCTGCCAATCGGACGGCGGGCGATCGCGACGGCCCGGCCTCCCCCACGAGGGGATGTTCCGGGCAGCATGAAGCCTTCCGTGGCCGGTTCCGCCGAGCAGGCGATCCCCGCCACTCCACGTACGGCGAGAACCCTATGGCGTTCTTGTTCCCGGTCGTAATGCAGCAACCTTGCGCATTGATGGCTGATCATTGCGCTCAACCGAGACGGGTGGGTGTTTGTTGCACATCAACGTTCGATCCGTGCGTAAGCCCTGTTCAGAGCCCTGTTTACGGCCTCTCGCAGTGGTCCTGGTCACGGCGCCGCCTTGACACCGTGTCAGCCCTGTTGCAGGGTCGCGCCCCATGGAGTCGCACGTGCCGCACGAGACCGCCGGGCAGCCGGCCACGGGCTGGCTGGATCCGGCCCCCTTCCTGCGCGGGGTGGCCTGGCTGGACTCCGACGGGCAGCCGGTACGCGCAGATCCGGACGACGTGATGCGGCTGCCGTGGGACACCGGGGAGCGGGCGGCGCTGCCGATCGGGACGCGGATCGAGTTCACCGCCCGGGGAGCCACGGCGGTGGAGCTGCGCTACCGCGCCAAGGTGCCGGGGCGGGGCGAGGCGCTGCACGATCTGGCGCACACCTTCGCGCTCTGGCAGGGCGACCACTGCCTCACCGAATCCACGGTGCCCCCGCACGAGGAGGGTCGCGTACGGCTCCAACTGCCGTCCCGTGGCGGCTCGTTCACCATCCACCCGCCGGAGACGCAGGCGCCGGTGGTCGTCGGGGTGCGCGGCGTCGGCGGCCCCATCGCACCGCCCGCGGCCCAGCCGCGCTGGCTCGTGCACGGGGACTCCATCACGGAGGGCTGGTGGTCGACCAGGCCCGCGCACGCCTGGCCGGCCGTCGCGGGCCGGGCGCTCGGTCTGGACACCGTGAATCTCGGCTACGCGGGCGGCGGCCGCGGCGAACTGCCCACGGCCGAACAGCTCGCCCGGCTCCCCGCCGATCTGCTCACGCTCGCCTTCGGCACCAACTGCTGGTCCCGGGTGCCGTTTTCGGTCCCGCTGATGTACGAGACGACTCTCGCGTTCGTACGGCTCGTGCGCCGCGGGCACCGGACGACCCCGCTGCTCCTGGTCTCGCCGCTGCTGCACCCGGAGGCCGAGGAGACCCCGAACGCGCTCGGCGCGACCCTCGCGGAGCTGCGCGCCGCGATGGAGGACGCGGTCCGCGCGCTCGTCGCCGAGGGGGACGGCCATCTCCATCTGCTGCCCGGACACGGCCTGTTGACCCCGGACCACCTCGCCGACGGGCTGCACCCCACCGACGAGGGCCATGCCCTGCTCGGGGCGGCGGTGGCCGGGGCGCTGGCCCCACACGTGCCGGAGCCCCCACGAGCGGACTCGCGGGGGCTCCGGGCCGTACAGCAGGTGAGCGACTAGCTCCAGCTGGCGTGCAGCGGCTTGCCCTCGGCGTAACCGGCGGCGGACTGGATGCCGACGACGGCCTTCTCCTCGAACTCGGCGAGCGAGGAGGCACCGGCGTAGGTGCAGGAGGAGCGCACGCCCGCGATGATCGAGTCGATCAGGTCCTCGACGCCCGGCCGGGTCGGGTCGAGGAACATGCGTGAGGTGGAGATGCCCTCCTCGAACAGGGCCTTGCGGGCGCGGTCGTAGGCGGACTCGTCGCTCGTGCGGTTCTTCACCGCGCGGGCGGAGGCCATGCCGAAGGACTCCTTGTAGAGGTGGCCCTCGGCGGAGGTGTGCAGATCGCCCGGGGACTCGTAGGTGCCCGCGAACCAGGAGCCGATCATGACGTTGGAGGCGCCGGCGGCGAGCGCCATGGCGACGTCGCGCGGGTGACGCACTCCGCCGTCCGCCCACACGTGCTTGCCGAACTTCTTGGCCTCGGCCGCGCACTCCAGGACCGCGGAGAACTGCGGGCGGCCGACGCCCGTCATCATGCGGGTGGTGCACATGGCGCCGGGTCCGACGCCCACCTTGATGATGTCGGCGCCGGCCTCGATGAGGTCGCGTACGCCCTCGGCGGCGACGATGTTGCCCGCGACGATCGGGACCCGCGGGTCGAGGCCGCGCACGGCCTTGATCGCGGCGATCATCGATTCCTGGTGGCCGTGCGCGGTGTCCACGACGATCGTGTCGGCGCCGGCGTCCAGGAGCTGCTTGGCCTTGCCCGCCACGTCACCGTTGATGCCGACGGCGGCGGCGACGCGCAGCTTGCCCTCGGCGTCGGTGGCCGGAATGTAGAGCGTCGCCCGCAGGGCGCCCTTGCGGGTGAGGATGCCGGCGAGGCGGCCCTCCTTGTCCACGGCGGGGGCGTAGCGGCGGTTGGCGTTGTCGAGCTTGTTGAAGGCCTCGCGCGGATCGATGTCCGCGTCCAGGAGCAGCAGGTCCTTGGACATGACCTCGGACAGCTGCGTGAACCTGTCCACGCCCGTCAGGTCGGCGTCGGTGACGACACCGACCGGCTTCTGGTCGGCGTCGACCACGACGCCCGCGTTGTGGGCCCGCTTCGGCAGCAGGGCGAGCGCGTCGGCGACGGTCTGGGTCGGGGCGAGGACGATCGGGGTGTCGAGCACGTGGTGACGCGTCTTGACCCACGAGATCACCTCGGTGACGACCTCGATCGGGATGTCCTGGGGGATCACGACGATGCCGCCGCGGCGCGCCACCGTCTCGGCCATGCGGCGCCCGGCGATCGCGGTCATGTTGGCGACGACGAGCGGGATGGTGGTCCCCGAGCCGTCGGGGGACGCCAGGTCGACGCCCTGGCGGGAGCCCACCGCGGAGCGGCTCGGCACCATGAAAACATCGTCGTACGTCAGGTCGTACGGCGGCTTGATGTCGTTGAGGAAACGCACGTGCTGAACATCCCAGTCGATCGAGGTGGCCCCAGGCATTTCAGCCAGGGGAAAAGCACGTAGTTCATTGTCCCATGTTCGTACGATTGCGCTGCCCGGACCGATCGTCCAGGGCCGGGGTACCGGCCCTAGTGCGATCCTCCGAGTGCGAGGTGGACGGCCAGGGTTCCGTGCGGGCCCGGACCGGCCGCGTCGCCCAGGACGTCCAGGGCGACGGCCCACTCCTCCGGGCGCAGGGAGGCGTACTCCTGCCAGCGCGTCACGACGAGGAGGCGGCCGGGGTCGGCCGGGCCCCAGTCGGGGTCGCCGAGGCAGTCGGCGAGGGCGTCCCAGTTGCGGCCGAACCAGTCGGGAAGGCGGAGCGCGGTCGCCACCCGGTCCATGAAGGCGGCCTTTCCGGTCACCCCGTCGAGATCGAGGAGATCGACCAGCCACCCCGTGGCCCGTACGGAGTCGAACGCTTCGGCCGTCATCGCAGCACCGCCTTGAACGTCTTGTAGTGGTCACCGGTGTAGAAGTACTCGCCACCCTGCCCGGTCACCAGGCGCCGTGCCCCGCGGTCCCGGGAGCCCGGGGTGTCGACGGTGTACTCGTGGTAGTAGCCGCGCTTGTGCCGGGGCAGGAGCTTCTCGACGTTGCCGAACACCACGCCGTCCTTGCTGTACGGGAACGGGCCGCCCTTGTCGATGAGCACGAGGGTCCCGCGCGCCTCGGCCGGAAGGCGGGCCGCCGCAACGGTGGCCATGCCCTTGGCCCAGGCGGGGGCCGCCGCGGAGGCGGGCGCCGGGGGCGAGGAGCCCGCCGGTTTCGCGGCGTCCTTGCCGCCGCAGCCGGCCAGCAGCACGGCGAGACACGCGAGGACCGAGGCGAGGACGATCCGGGCCAACCTGTTGATCATGCCCCGATGCTCCCATCCGGTGGCGTCGCGAGCGAATGCGTGGAGCGATGTTTCCGGGTCACGATGGAGGCATGCTCCTTGCCGACGTGGCCAGAACTTCGGCCGAGATCGCCGCCACCGCATCGCGCTCGGAGAAGTCCGCGCTGCTCGCCCGGTTGTTCTCGGCCACCGAACCGGACGAGGCGCCGCTGGTGGTGACCTATCTGGCGGGACGGCTGCCCCAGCGGCGCACCGGGCTCGGCTGGAGCGCCCTCAAGGACCGCCCGCCGCCCGCGGCCTCGCCCTCGCTGACCGTCCGGGACGTCGACGAGCGCCTCGACCGGATCTCGGCGGTGGCCGGGAAGGGCGCGCAGGGCGAACGCAAGCGGCTGGCCGGGGAGCTGATGGCGGCGGCCACGGCAGCGGAGCAGGACTTCCTGGTCGCGCTGATCATCGGCGAAGTACGCCAGGGCGCCCTGGACGCGGCGGCCGTCGAGGGGCTCGCGGCGGCCGCCGGTGCGCCCGTGGCCGACGTGCGGCGCGCCGTGATGCTGGGCGGCTCGCTCGGCGCGGTCGCCCGGACCCTGCTCGCCGGGGGCCCGTCCGCGCTCGCCGCGTTCCGGCTCGACGTGGGCCGGCCCGTGCTCCCCATGCTGGCGCACAGCGCGAAGGACGTCGGCGAGGCGATCGACCGGCTGGGCCCGTGCGCCGTCGAGGAGAAGCTCGACGGCATCCGCGCCCAGGTCCACAAGGACGGGGACACGGTACGGGTCTTCACCCGCACTCTCGACGAGATCACCGCGCGGCTGCCCGAAGTCGCCGCCGCGGCCGCCGAGTTGGCGGCGCGGAGCGCCGTGCTCGACGGCGAGGTGATCGCGCTGGGGCCCGACGGGCGGCCGCGTTCGTTCCAGGACATCGCCGGCCGTGTCGGCTCCCGGCTCGATGTCGCGGGCGCACGGGACCGAGTGCCCCTCTCCCCCGTCTTCTTCGACCTCCTGTCGGTGGACGGCCGCGACCTGCTCGATCTGCCGGCGCACGAGCGGCACGCGGAGCTGGCCCGCGTCGCGCCCGAGCCCCGCCGCGTACGGCGGTACGTGGTGGAGGATCCGGCCGCCCCCGAACAGCGGCGCGCGGCCGAGGAGTTCGCCGCCGAGACGCTGGCGCTCGGCCATGAGGGTGTGGTCCTCAAGGCGCTCGATTCGACGTACGCGGCGGGCCGGCGCGGCGCCGCGTGGCTGAAGGTCAAGCCCGTGCACACGCTCGATCTGGTGGTCCTCGCGGCGGAGTGGGGTCACGGCCGGCGCACCGGGTTCCTGTCCAATCTGCATCTCGGGGCGCGCCGCGAGGACGGCACGTTCGCGATGCTCGGCAAGACGTTCAAGGGGCTCACCGATGCGCTGCTCGCCTGGCAGACCGAGCGGCTGCGGGAGTTGGCGGCGGCCGAGGAGCCGTGGGGAGTGCGGGTGCGGCCGGAACTCGTCGTCGAGGTGGCCTTCGACGGCGTGCAGAGATCATCGCGCTACCCGGAAGGGGTCACACTTCGGTTCGCACGGGTAGTGCGCTATCGCGAGGACAAGAGGGCCTCGGAAGCGGACACGGTCGCGACGGTTGTCGCGCTCGGCGACAGGAGGGAATGAACCGGTGGATCAGGGTCACGGGGCGGGGCGGGTCGAACAGGCACAACGGCGGGCGCAGGAGGCCGGGTTGGCGGCCGCCGGGCTCACCGCGGAGGGGGTGCGGGCGGTCGCGCTGACCTGGGTGGACGTCGCGGGCCTCACCCGCGTCAAGGTCGTGCCGACCACCCGGCTCGCCCAGGTCGCCGCGCACGGCGTGGGCATGTCGCCGGTGTTCGACGTGTATCTGGTGGACGACTCGGTGACCACCAGTGCCCACATCGGCGGCCCCGACGGCGATCTGCGGCTGATCCCCGATCTGGACCGGCTCACCGTGCTCGCCGCCCAGCCGGGCTGGGCGTGGGCGCCCGCCGACCGCTTCGAGCAGTCGGGGCAGCCCTACGGCGCCTGCCAGCGGCTGTTCGCGCGCCGGATGACCGAGCGGGCCGCCGAGCGCGGCATCGAGCTGAAGATGGGCTTCGAGACGGAGTGGGTGGTCGATCCGCCGCTGGCGGGGCCGGCGTACGGCATGGCGCGCGTCGTCGAGCGTTCGCAGTACGTGGGCGACGTGCTGGGCGCCCTTGAGACCCAGGGCGTCGAGGTGCTCCAGATCCACCCGGAGTACACGCCCGGCCAGTTCGAGGTGTCGGTGGCCCCGGCGGATCCGGTGGGCGCGGCGGACCTCGCGGTGCTGGTGCGCGAGACGATCCGCGCGGTGTCGCTCCAGCACGGGCTCACCCCGTGGTTCGGCCCCGTCGTGGATCCCGAGGGCGTCGGCAACGGCGGCCACCTGCACCTCAGCCTGTGGCAGGACGGCCGCAACCTGTGCCGGGGCGGCGAAGGCCCGTCCGGGATGAGCGCGACCAGCGAGGCCTTCCTCGCGGGGATCCTCGACGCGCTGCCCGCACTGCTCGCGATCGGCGCGCCGAGCCCCGCGAGCTATCTGCGGCTCGCTCCCTCGCGCTGGGCCGGCGCCTTCCAGTGCTGGGGGCCGGAGAACCGGGAGGCGGCGCTGCGGTTCGTGCCGGGGCCGCCCGGCGCCGAGGGCGCCGCGAACGCGGAGGTGAAGTCGTTCGACCCGGCCGCCAACCCGTACCTGGTGACGGGCGCGGTCATCGCGGCCGGGCTCGCGGGGCTCGACGCCGGGCTGCGGCTGCCCGAGCCGGTGGCGGGCGACCCGGTCGCCTCGGCGGGGGCGCGGCGGCTGCCCGGCTCGCTGCCGGAGGCGCTCGGCCACTTCACGGAGTCGGCGGTTCTGCGCGAGGCGCTCGGCGATCCGCTCTTCGAGGCGATCGTCTCGGTGCGCCAGGCCGAGACGAAGCTCTTCGACGGCCGCACGCCGCGGGAGATCGCCGAGGCCACGCGTGGGAGGTACTGAGTGCTGCCGCTCGTCGACCACCACTGTCACGGTGTGCTGCGCTCCGACCCCGACGACGCCGCCTTCGAGGCGTTCCTGACCGAGTCCGACGCCCCGGCCGCACCCGGCACGAGCTTCTTCGACACCCAGCTGGGCTTCGCGGTGCGCCGCTGGTGCCCGCCGCTCCTGGGGCTGGAACCGCACTGCCCGCCGGACCGCTATCTGGCCCGCCGCCGCGACCTGGGAGCCGAGGAGACCAACCGGCTGCTCCTCGGCTCCACCGGCATCGGCAGCTACCTGGTGGACACCGGCCTGCCGGGCGACCTGACGGGCCCGGCCGAGCTGGCCCGGCTGGCGGGGGCACAGGCGCGCGAGATCGTACGCCTGGAACACCTCGCGGAGCGCACCGCCGTCGGGGTGCGTGATCCGGACAAGTTCCTGACGCTGCTCGGCAACGCGATCGGCGCCGCGGCAGGCAGCGCGGCCGGCTTCAAGTCCGTGGTCGGGTACCGCCACGGCCTCGATTTCGACCCGGCGCCGCCGGAGGAGGCACGGCTGCGCGCGGCCGTCGCCGACTGGCTGGAAGCGGGCGCCGGGCGGATCACCGATCCCGTCCTGCTGCGGCACCTGCTGTGGTCGGCGGCGTACACCGGACTTCCGCTCCAGATCCACACCGGATTCGGCGACCCGGACCTCAGGCTGCACCGCTGCGATCCGCTGCTGCTGACCGATTTCATCCGGGCCGTGCGCCCCACGGGCTGCCGGCTGATCCTGCTGCACGGCTACCCCTACCACCGGGCCGCGGGCTATCTGGCGCACGTGTACCCGCATGTGTACGCGGACGTGGGGCTCTCGCTCGGGCACACCGGGGCGCGGGCGACGGCGGTGCTCGCCGAGTTCCTTGAGCTGGCGCCGTTCGGCAAGCTGCTGTTCTCGACGGACGCGTACGGCCTCGCGGAGCTGTACGTGGTGGGGGCCCGGCTCTACCAGGAGGCTCTGGACCAGCTCCTGAACGGCTGGACGGGGTCGGGTGCCTGGTCGGCCGCGGACGCGGACCGGGTGGCCGCCCTGGTGTCCGCGGGCAACGCCGAGCGGGTCTACGGCATCCGCGGCTGAGGCGTGCGGACCGGGGTGCGAGGACGCCGGGAGCGGGACGGCACCGGGGGCGCGGCGCCCCCGGTGTCTCAGACGCCGTCCGGGTCCGCGCGGTCGAGTGCGGGCCGGGGCTTGGGGCCGGTCTCGTTCAGGAGGAAGTCCGCGGCGGCCGTGTCGGTGACGAGGCTGGTGACCAGGCCGGAGCGCAGCACGGCGTCGATCGCGGCGGCCTTGCGCTGGCCCCCGGCGATCGCGACGACCTCCGGGATGCGGCGCAGCCGGTCCGCCTCGACGGTGATGCAGCGCTCGCCCAGGTCGCGGCCGACGCGGCGGCCCTCCGCGTCGAAGAGATGCGCGGACATCTCGGCGGCGACCCCGAGCGAGGCGTAGTGCGCCCGCTCCTCGTCGCTGAGCATGTCGTGCACGGTGGAGATGCCGGGCTCCCAGGAGCCGATGGACACCGCGGCGACGGTGACCTTGTCGAAGTACTCGAAGGCGCGGGCGATCCCGGTCTGGTTGCGCAGAGCGGCGGCGGTCGCCGGGTCGGGAAGGAGCATCGGGGCGTAGATGGGGTGGGCCTCGCCGCCGGAGACCTGGGCGGCCCGGCGCACCGCCTCGACGGAGCCCCGCTCGGCGGTGCCCGCGTCGTAGACCCCGGTCAGCTGGACCACCGTGCACGGCGGAAGTCTGTCGAGGGCGGCGGCCATGTGGATGGTGGAGCGGCCCCAGGCCAGACCGAGGACGTCGCCCTCGCTGACCAGCTCGCCGAGCAGGTCGGCGGCGACCTCGCCGAGGTTCTCCGGGTCGGGCGAGGTCTCCTCGCCCTCCGCGGGGGATTCCACGACGACCGCGTGCCGCAGCCCGTACCGGGCGCGCAGGGCGTCGGAACGCTCCGCGTCCAGTTCGGCGGGGACGCGGATCTCGATCCGTACGAGGTCGCGTTCCAGTGCGGTCTCCAGGACCCGGGCCACCTTGAAGCGGCTCACGCCGAACTCCTCGGCGATCTGGATCTTGGACTTCCCCTCCAGATAGAAGCGGCGGGCCATGGCCGCCGCCTGCACCAGCTCCGCGGGTCCCATCCGCAGGGCTGACCGACCCGCCGACATTGCAGACACCGCGATCTCCTCACTGCTGTTCACAACTGCTGTTCACGCACCGGACTCGCTGTTCATCCTGTCAGATACAACGGTCCTTGATCAGCCCCGCAGGGTTCCGTTCATTCAGTGGCGGCTCAGTGTGCGCATGCCCAGGGTGCGCCCGCCGTCGCCCGTTCAGCCAGGGAACGCAGGCTGCGCACGGCTTCGGCCGGGTCGCCGGCCCCGTAGACGGCGGATCCGGCGACGAAGACATCGGCTCCGGCCTCGGCGCAGCGCTCGATGGTGGCGGCCGAAACGCCTCCGTCGACCTGGAGCCAGAGTTCAAGTCCGTGTTTGGCGATCAGCTCACGGGTCCTGCGGATCTTCGGCAGCATGATGTCGAGGAAGGACTGGCCTCCGAAGCCGGGCTCGACCGTCATGATCAGCAGCATGTCGAGCTCGGGGAGCAGGTCCTCGTACGGCTCGATCGGGGTCGCGGGCTTCAGGGCCATCGAGGCGCGGGCGCCCTTGGCGCGGATCTCGCGGGCGAGCCGTACGGGGGCGGCGGCGGCCTCCGCGTGGAAGGTGACCGACCCGGCCCCGGCCTCGACGTACTGCGGGGCCCAGCGGTCCGGGTCCTCGATCATGAGATGGCAGTCGAGCGGTGTGTCCGTCGCCCTGCTCAGGGATTCCACGATGGGCACCCCCAGCGTGAGGTTGGGCACGAAGTGGTTGTCCATCACATCGACGTGGAGCCAGTCGGCGCCCGTGACGGCCTGGGCCTCGTCGGCCAGCCGTGCGAAGTCCGCGGAGAGGATGCTGGGGTTGATCTGAGCCATGCCCCAAGCCTGCCATGCCCTGGGCGACTTGCCTGCCACGGCGGCGGACGAAGGCTGTGCGGATCCGCGCCGGGCGGGCGATCCTGCCGGTCCCGCGGGGCCTGGGCGCATGATCCTTCGCCCGTGCGGCCCGCGGCCGCAGCCCCTGCGGCCACTCACGTCACGGCGGCGGCCAAACCGTGATCCCCCCAACTGCCGCACCGGGGAAGCCAGTTCGGGTCCGTCGCCTTGCGTGTACGGGTGCGCACGTTAGGCGACGCCCCGCATGTGGCGGGGCGTCGCGCCGGGTCAGGCGCTGCGCCTCAGCAGCGCCAGGTACATCGCGTCGGTGCCGTGCAGGTGCGGCCACAGCTGAACGTCGGGGCCCTCGCCGAGGCCCGCGACGCCGGGCATCAGCGGGCGCACGTCGATCCACTCGGCCTCGATGGGCTCGGCGCCCCCGCGGCCCTTGAGGACGTCGTCGACGACGATCCGGGTCTCGGCCAGGTGCGGTGAGCAGGTGGCGTATCCGACGACACCGCCGACGCGGACCGCCGAGAGTGCCTCGCGCAGCAGGCCGCGCTGGAGCGGCGCGAAGCCCTCCAGGTCCTCGGGGCGCCGGCGCCAGCGGGCTTCGGGGCGGCGGCGCAGGGCGCCGAGGCCGGAGCAGGGGACGTCCATCAGGACGCGGTCGAAGGTGCCCGGCAGCCACGGCGGGCGGGTGCCGTCGGCCGCGACGACCTGGTAGGGGCCGGGGTTGCCGGCCAGCGCGCGCTCGACCAGGCGGGCCCGGTGCGGCTGCTTCTCGGACGCCAGCAGGGCCGCGCCGCGCCCGGCGGCCAGCGCCGCGAGCAGGGCGGCCTTGCCGCCGGGGCCCGCGCAGCCGTCGAGCCAGCGTTCGTCGCGGCCCTCGATGGGCGCGTTGGCGAGCGCGGCCGCCACCAGCTGGCTGCCCTCGTCCTGGACGCCGGCCCGGCCCTCCCGTACGGCGTCGAGCGCGCCGGGTTCGCCGCCCTCGGCCATCCGTACGGCGTACGGCGACCAGCGGCCGGGCAGCCCGGCGTCCTCGCCGACCGCGTCGAGGAGCTCCTCGGTGGTGGAGCGGCCGGGGCGCGCGACCAGGGTGACCTCGGGACGCTCGTTGTCCGCCTCAAGGAGGTCCTCGATGCCGGCCCGGCCGCCGCCGAGGGCGTCCCACAGCGCGGAGACGACCCAGCGCGGATGGGAGTGGACGACCGCCAGGTGGTCCTCCGCGTCGTCCTCGTAGGAGGGCGCCACCTTCTCCAGCCAGCCGTCGAGGTCGTTCGCGGAGATCTTGCGCAGGACGGCGTTGACGAACTTGGCCCGCCCGTCGCCGAGCACGACCCGGGCGAGCTCCACGCTCGCGGAGACCGCGGCGTGGGTGGGGATGCGGGTGCCGAGCAGCTGGTGCGCGCCGAGCGCGAGCACGTCGAGCACCGGCGGGTCGACCTCGCGCAGCGGCCGGTCGATGCAGGCCGCGATGATCGCGTCGTAGGTGCCCTGGCGGCGCAGCGTCCCGTAGACGAGTTCGGTGGCGAGCGCCGCGTCCCGGGTGTCGAAGTCCCCGCCCTCGCGCGCCTTGCGGAGCAGCGGGGGCAGCACGAGGTTGGCGTAGGCGTCGCGCTCGTCGACGGCCCGCAGGGCCTCGAAGGCGAGGATGCGGACCGGGTCCTTCTTGGGACGGCGGTACGGCTTGCCGGTCTTGCCGCCGTTGGGGTTCGGGCTGCCGCCCTTGCCCGCCTTGGGGTTCGGGCTGCGACGTGGCGAATCGTTCACGTGAAAGGTGCTCCGCTGATCAGATGGGGCGAACCCCCTCAGCGTACGTCCGCCGCCCCCACGCGCTCACCCGGGGCGATGCGGACCCCGCGCGCCCAGTCGGCGCCCCGCATCGGCTTCTTGCCCTGCGGCTGGACCCAGAGCAGCTCCACCGCGTGCGAGCCGGTGCCCACGTACACGTTGTTCTTGGCCGCGGCGATCTCGCCGGGCGCGAGGTCGGTGCGGTCGGTGACGAGGGCGGCCTGGATGAGCTTGAGGCGCTCGCCGCGGAACACGGTCCACGCGCCGGGCGCCGGGGTGCAGCCGCGCACCACGCGGTCGACGCGCAGCGCCGGGGCCGCCCAGTCGACGTGCGCCATCTCGACCGTGATCTTCGGGGCGAGGGAGATGCCGTCGGCGGGCTGCGGAACGGCCTTGAGGGCGCCGTCCTCGATGCCGTCCATGGTGGCGGCGAGCAGCCCGGCGCCGGCGAACGCGAGCCGGGTGAGCAGATCGCCGCTGGTGTCCGTGGGCCGGACCTCCTCGGTGACGGTGCCGTACACCGGGCCGGAGTCGAGCCCTTCCTCGATGAGGAAGGTGGCGGCTCCGGTGATCTCGTCGCCGGCCATCACCGCGTGCTGCACGGGCGCGGCCCCGCGCCAGGCGGGCAGCAGCGAGAAGTGCAGGTTGACCCAGCCGCGCGCCGGGATGTCCAGGGCGGACTTGGGGAGCAGCGCGCCATAGGCGACGACCGGGCAGCAGTCCGGCGCGATCTCGCGGAGCCGGGCCAGGAACTGCTCGTCCCGTGGCTTCGCGGGCTTGAGCACCTCGATGCCGGCCTCCTCGGCACGCTCGGCGACCGGGCTCGCCACGAGGCGGCGGCCGCGCCCGGCGGGTGCGTCGGGCCGGGTGACGACCGCGGCGACCTCGTGCCGACCGGAGGCGATCAGGGCGTCAAGGGCGGGAACGGCGACCTCGGGGGTGCCTGCGAAGACGAGCTTCACTGGGGGTTACCTCGCTTTGTCGAGAGCAGCGTCTCAGTCTATGGGCCGGTGGGGTACGGGCGTACGCCCAGGTGACGCCCCGGAGGAGTCCCCACGGCAGGGGCGCATGGGCGGTCGTGCGCCCTGCGCATATGCCCATACGCCCCCGCAGCGTGACCACAACAGCGGGTAGCGCGTTGGTCAAGAGAGATTGACCTGACCGGGCCGCTTGTGCGGCCTTCACCCGTTCGGCATCCGCACCACGTCAACACAGCACAGCCCAGCACTACGCACTGTCAGTACCGTTTTCACCCACCCTTTCATCGCCGGTTCGAGAGGCTTGCCCATGGCCGACCACGCAACCCACGACGCCCAAGCGCGGGCCAGCCTGCACCTGTTGGTGCGGGACATCGAGCGGGTCCGCCGACAGGTGGACGCACTGCGCACCCTCACCGCGCAGCTGGGCAACGTCTACCGCCCTCGCCGCTCCGGTCCCTCCACGGGCTTCGTCGTGTACGGGCGTGCCCCCGCGCCGACCGTTCGGCTCGCCCAGGAGCTGCGGGACAGCGTCGAGACGCTGGTGACCGCCGCGGTGGACTTCGACCGCTCCCTCGGTTTCTCCTGGGACGCGGTGGGCTCCGCGCTCGGCGTCACCAAGCAGGCGGTGCACCGCCGTTACGGGTCGCGCCGGGCGACCGCCCCGGCCGCAGGCCAGGCCGAGGCCGAGAGCCCGGCCGAGACCGCGGTGACCCGCACCCTGCCGCCGCTGCCGCCCCTGTCCCCCATGCCCGCGGTCCCCGCGGCCCGTTCGATGCCGCCGCAGCCGACGGCGAGCAGCCAGTCTCTTCGCGAGGAGGTCCGCACCAGCGCGTTCCCCGGCCCCCGCAACGGCTGACCCGCTTCCCGCCCCCTCGTGCCCTCGCGCCCGTACGCACCTGCACACGTACGCATCGCGAGGGCACAGCCACGTCCGGCCGCGAGGGTACGGCCACGTCCGGTCCCAGCCCGCCGCCGATGACGGGCGCTCAGCCGATGTCCGGCGGGTCGATCCTGATGCGTACCGGGTCGGCGCCGCCCCGGGCCAAGCGGGACGCCTGCGCCGCCTTGAGGGCGGCGGCCAGTGCCGCGCCGCTGCCGGGCGGCACCCGCACCAGGGCCCGCTCCCACTGCTCCCCCACCGGGGGATCGCCGGGCCTGCGCGGCCTGCCGGGATCGGCGACCGGCAGCGGAACGGGCCCCAACACCTGCGCGTCGGGAGGCAGTTGGGCCACCCGCAAAAACGCTTCGACCGCTTCGGGGCGCCCGATCGCCTCGGCCATCCGGGATACGGGAGGGAAGCCGAGCTCGGCCCGCTCGGCCAGCTCGCGCAGGGCGTGACCGACCGGGTCCCAGCGGACCAGCGCCTGCACCGGACGCAGGGTGGGCTCGGCGACCACGACCACGGTGCCGCCCTCGTCCTGCCCGCGCACCAGGGAGGCCGCCGTGATCCAGCGGCGCAACGCCTCCTCGCCCGCCCTGAGGTCGGGGCGGCCGAGCATCGCCCAGCCGTCCAGGAGCAGCGCGGCCGCGTAACCGCCCTCGGCGACCGGTTCGGCGCCCGGCGTGGACACCACGAGGGCGGGCTGTCCCGGCACGCCGTCCAGGACGTGGTCGCGCCCCGAGGTGCGTACCGGTACGGCGGGGAAGGCGCGGCCGAGCTCCTCCGCGGTGCGGCGTGCGCCGACGATCTGGGCCCGCAGCCGGCCCCCGCCGCACTCGGTGCAGTGCCAGTCGGCCTCCGCCGTGCCGCACCAGGCGCACCGCAGCGCGCGCTCGTCCGGCGCTTCGAGGGGGCCGGCGCACCGGCCGCACCGGGCGGGCGCCCGGCAGCGCGCGCAGGCGAGGCGCGGCGCGTACCCCCGTCTCGGCACCTGCACGAGCACGGGGCCGCTCTTGAGGCCCTCCCGCACGGCCTGCCAGGCCAGGCTGGGCAGCCGGGCGGCGCGTGCCGCTTCGTCGCGCGCGAGCTCCCCGTCGCCGACGGTGCGGACGAGGGGGGCCGCCGCGCGGGCCACCGTACGGTCGGCTACCAGCGGCGCGGCCCATCCGCTCTGCACCAGCTGGGCGGCCTCGACGGTGCAGCTCGTACTGCCGAGCAGGAAGGCACACTTGTCGTGCGTGGCCCGCAGTTCGAGCACTTCGCGCACGTGCGGGAACGGGGCGTTGTCGTCGCTGTGGCTGGAATCGCCGTCCTCCCACACCACGACGAGGCCGAGGTGGTCGACGGGCGCGAACATCGCCGCGCGGGTGCCGACCACGGCCCGGACCGCGCCGCGGCGCACCGCGAGCCACTGCCGGTAGCGGCGCTCGGGGCCCGACTCCGCGGTGAGCAGCGCGTGCCGGCCCTCGCCGAGCAGCTCGGTCAGCGCCGCGTCGACCCGGCCGGCACTGCGCCCGTCCGGTACGACGACGAGGGCGCCGCGTCCCGAGGCGAGCGTGGCCCCCACGGCCCGCGCGATCTCGTGCGCCCAGTGCGGGCCCGGCAGGGCGGTCCACACCGCCCGGGGCGCCGCCCCGCTTCCCAACGCCCCGATGAACGCGGGCCCTTGGGCATACCGCTCCCACGTACCGGGCTCCGGCACGGCGGGCGGCTCGGGCGGCTCCGGCGACGGCTTCGCCTCGGCCCGTGCGTTCCTGGGCGGGACGGCGAGCTGCAGCACATCGGCGAGGCTGCCCGCGTACCGGTCCGCCACCGCTCTGGCCAGCGCCAGGGTGTCCGCGCTGAGCACCCGCTCCGGGGAGACCACGCTCGCGAGCGCGGCCAGTGGGCCGGAGTAGTCCGAATCGGCCCGGCGCTCGACGAGGAACCCGTCGATCAGCCCGCCGCCCTCCCGGCGCCCGCCCCGCACATTGCGCGCCCCGGCCCCGAAGCGCACGCGCACCCGCACCCCGGGCTGGGCGTCGGCGTCGAGCTCCTCGGGCACGGCGTAGTCGAAGAACTGGTCGAGGTGCAGCACCCCCTTGTTCACCACGACCCGGGCGACCGGCAGCTCCTTGGCGAGCGCGGCCCCCCGCCAGGTGCGCGGCTTGGCCTTGGGCACCTTGGCCGTGCGCACGGTCTCCCGAATGAGCGCAAGCTGCTCCGGCCCCGCACCCTCGGCGCCCCCGCCCTGCCGTTCGTTCTCGCTGCTCACAGCCAAATTCCTACCAGACCGGACTGACATCGCAGGCCGGTGGACGACCCGTGAGCACGCATGAGGGCCCCGGACCGATGCCGGTCCGGGGCCCTCATGAGGTGCCGTGCCGTGCTGTGCCTACAGTCCCGCGGCCTTGCGCAGGGCGTCGACGCGGTCGGTGCGCTCCCAGGTGAAGTCGGGGAGTTCGCGGCCGAAGTGGCCGTACGCGGCGGTCTGGGCGTAGATCGGGCGGAGCAGGTCCAGGTCGCGGATGATCGCGGCCGGACGCAGGTCGAAGACCGAGGTGATGGCCGTCTCGATCTTCTCGTTGTCCACGGCGTTGGTGCCGAACGTCTCCACGAACAGGCCCACCGGCTCGGCCTTGCCGATCGCGTACGCGACCTGCACCTCGCAGCGCGTGGCGAGGCCGGCCTTGACGACGTTCTTGGCGACCCAGCGCATCGCGTAGGCGGCCGAGCGGTCCACCTTGGAGGGGTCCTTGCCGGAGAAGGCGCCGCCGCCGTGGCGGGCCATGCCGCCGTACGTGTCGATGATGATCTTGCGACCGGTGAGGCCGGCGTCGCCCATCGGGCCGCCGATCTCGAAACGGCCGGTCGGGTTCACCAGGAGCCGGTAGGCGTCGGTGTCCAGCTTGATGCCGTCCTCGACGAGCTGCTTCAGGACGTGCTCCACGACGAACTCGCGGATGTCCGGAGCCAGCAGCGACTCCAGGTCGATGTCGCTGGCGTGCTGCGTGGAGACGACCACCGTGTCGAGACGGACGGCCTTGTCACCGTCGTACTCGATGGTGACCTGGGTCTTGCCGTCGGGGCGCAGGTACGGGATGGTGCCGTTCTTGCGGACCTCGGTCAGGCGCCGGGAGAGCCGGTGCGCGAGGTGGATCGGCAGCGGCATCAGCTCGGGCGTCTCGTCGCAGGCGTAGCCGAACATCAGGCCCTGGTCGCCCGCGCCCTGCTTGTCCAGCTCGTCCTCATCGCCCTCGACGCGCTTCTCGTAGGCGGTGTCGACACCCTGCGCGATGTCCGGGGACTGCGCGCCGATGGAGACCGACACACCGCAGGAGGCGCCGTCGAACCCCTTCTTCGAGGAGTCGTAGCCGATTTCCAGGATCTTGTCGCGGACCAGCTGGGCGATCGGCGCGTACGCCTTGGTGGTGACCTCGCCGGCCACGTGCACCTGGCCCGTGGTGATGAGAGTCTCCACGGCGACGCGGGAGGCCGGGTCCTCGCGCAGGAGCGCGTCGAGGATCGTGTCGCTGATCTGGTCAGCGATCTTGTCGGGGTGACCTTCGGTCACAGACTCCGAGGTGAAGAGACGACGGGACACAACGCTCCCTGGGGTTGCAGCGGCTGCTGGCTGATCATGGTAGGTCGCGCCGGGAGCTGCGCCCGGCGGCGTTCCGTGGACCAGTTTATCGGTCGGTTCTGTTCGTGGGACCACGTGTCTCGCTCCGTGGAGTCCGGAGATCTCCGAATCCGATCGCCGCGAGGTGCGGCGGACCGCCGCGAAGGCGGCCCGTGCGGCCCCGGGGGCCCGCCCCGCGGCCGGGCGGCGGACGGGCGGCGGACGGTCGAACGCGGCGCACGGATCGCCCGGCGGCCGGGACGGAGAGGATCAGCCGCGCTCGTGGGCGGCGGACCCGGTTTGTCCGAAACGCCGGCCCACGAGGTCCCACACGGTGTCGGCGAGGGCCTCCTTGGGACCGTACGGCACCGGGGTCTCGGAGCCGTCCGCCCCGAGCACGACGGCTTCGTTCTCCTCGGAGCCGAACGTCTTGCGCTCGCCGACCTCGTTGACGACGAGCAGGTCGCAGCCCTTGCGCCGGAGTTTGACGCGGCCGTTGGCGAGCACGTCGTCGGTCTCGGCGGCGAAGCCGACGATCAGCTGGCCGGGGCGGGCCCGGTCGGCCGAGATCTCGGCGAGGATGTCCGGATTGCGGACGAGGCCGAGCGGCGCGGGCTCCTCGCCGTCCTTCTTCTTGATCTTCCCGGCGGCGTACGCCTCGGGCCGGAAGTCGGCGACCGCGGCCGCCATGACCACGGCGTCGGCGTCCCCCGCCGCCTTCAAGACCGCTTCACGCAGCTGCACGGCCGTGCCGACGCGGATGATGTCGGCGCCCGCCGGGTCCGGGAGCCCGGTGTTGGCCTCGATCAGGGTGACCCTGGCCCCCCTGGCCACGGCGGTCCTGGCGAGCGCGTACCCCTGCTTGCCGGAGGAGCGGTTGCCCAGGTAGCGGACGGGGTCGAGGGGCTCACGCGTGCCGCCGGCGCTGATCACCACGTGCCGCCCGGCCAGGTCCCGCTCGGCACTCCCCCGCGCCAGCACCCGCCGGCACACCTCGAACAGCTCGCCCGGGTCGGGAAGCCGGCCCTTGCCGGTGTCGACACCGGTGAGGCGTCCGACGGCGGGCTCCACCACGACGGCGCCCCGGCGGCGGAGCGTCGCCACGTTCTCCTGGGTCGCGGGGTGCTCCCACATCTCGGTGTGCATCGCGGGCGCGAAGACGACCGGACACCGCGCGGTGAGCAGGGTGTTGGTCAGGAGGTCGTCGGCGAGGCCGTGGGCGGCCTTGGCGAGCATGTCGGCGGTGGCCGGCGCCACGATCACGAGGTCGGCACCCTGTCCGATGCGGACGTGCGGCACCTCGTGGACGTCCGACCAGACCTCGGTCGAGACGGGGTGGCCGGAGAGCGCCGACCATGTGGCGGCCCCGACGAAGTGGAGCGCAGACCGGGTCGGCACCACCCGCACGTCGTGGCCCGACTCGGTCAGCCGGCGCAGCAGTTCGCACGCCTTGTAGGCGGCGATGCCGCCGCTGACCCCCAGAACGACCTTCGGCTTGGCCATCGGAAAAACTCGCCTCTCCCCGCGCGCTGTCATCTTCGGACTGCGTGTGTGTACCCATGACACACCACAGGCCCGGCAGTCGCGCTGCCGGGCCTGTGGTGGAACGTGTCGTCGCCTACTGGGCGGGGCCCTCGATGGCCTCGGAGGTCAGCAGGCCCGCGTTGATCTCGCGCAGCGCGATCGAGAGCGGCTTCTCGTGGACGTGGGTGTCCACGAGCGGGCCCACGTACTCCAGGAGACCCTCACCGAGCTGCGAGTAGTACGCGTTGATCTGGCGGGCACGCTTGGCCGCGTAGATCACCAGGCTGTACTTCGAGTCGGTTGCCTCGAGGAGCTCATCAATCGGAGGGTTGATGATGCCCTCGGGCGCAGTAATGGAAGAGGACACTCTCTGCCTTCCGATGGGGATCGAAGATGTGAGCTGCGTGGATGATCTGTTGAGCCGTGCCGGTCCGTCGCTGTGGAGCGGCTGACGTCACGCGTCTCGATCAAACAACTCGCATCAAGGCTAGCAGCTCGCGGGCCACGTCCTCGACCGAGGTGTTGACGAGCGTCGTATCGAACTCGGATTCGGCGGCCAGTTCCACCTTCGCGGCGGTGAGCCGGCGCTCGATGACGTCGGGCGCCTCGGTGCCCCGGCCGGTGAGCCGGCGGACCAGTTCGTCCCAGCTCGGCGGCGCGAGGAAGACGAGCTGCGCCTCGGGCATCGACTCGCGTACGAGCCGGGCGCCCTGGAGGTCGATCTCCAGGAGGACCGGCTCGCCCGCTTCGAGGCGTTCGAGAACGGCGGCGCGCGGGGTGCCGTAGCGGTTGCCCGCGAACTCCGCCCATTCCAGCAGTTCGCCGTTGGCGACGAGCTTGTCGAACTCCTCGTCGTCCACGAAGAAGTACTGCACGCCGTGGCGCTCGCCGGGGCGCGGCTTGCGGGTCGTCGCCGACACCGAGAGCCAGACCTCGGGATGGACCTTGCGCATATGAGCGACGACCGTGCTCTTGCCGACCCCGGAGGGGCCGGAGAGCACGGTCAGCCGCGGACGTGCGTCCGGGGGTACGGGGGTGGTCCCCCGGGGTGTTGCTGCCATACGGCGATTATTCCAGCTTCTCGGGCATGCCCGAGACGTCAGGCCCCTGAGCCGCCGAACTCGCGCTCAAGGGAAGCGATCTGGTTGGAGCCGAGCCCCCGCACGCGGCGGCTCTCGGAGATCCCGAGCCGCTCCATGATCTGCTTGGCACGGACCTTGCCCACGCCGGGCAGGGACTCGAGCAGGGCGGAGACCTTCATCTTCCCGATGACGTCGTTCTCCTGGCCCGACTTGATGACCTCATGGAGGGAGGCGCCGGAGTGCTTGAGTCGATTCTTGACCTCGGCCCGCTCCCGGCGAGCCGCGGCGGCCTTTTCGAGCGCGGCTGCGCGCTGTTCAGGGGTAAGGGGCGGAAGAGCCACGCCTACGTCACCTCGGATGTCGAACTGTCGGATACGGACCGGCGCGGAACCTGATCGCTCCACACCAGGTGAGCAGCGACCCACGCACTCGCGCACGTGCTCGTCTGCTCTCGTCGGAGACTAGCGGCCAAGGCCGCTCCAGTCAGCGAGAACAGACGAAAAGTCCTGGTCAGCCTCAGCTGATCAGGACTTTTCAGACAAAACACCCTTGTTTTGCGTAAGGAATTTGTCAACGTTCCGTGTGCACGTACCTCGCGGCATCCCCGGCGGGCCGGTTCCGCCGTTCCGCGCACCGTCCGGCGGGCGTTCCGGCACGTCCGAGGGGTGCGGCCCCGGATGCGACGCATGTCACACCCCGGGGGCCGCGCCCGGTCATCCTGCGGAGACCGCCGCGCGGACCTCGTCGGCGTAGCGGGCCGCCGCCTCGCGCAGGGCGCCGGCGTCCGGGCCGTGGCGCAGGACGCCGCGGCTGATGCTGGGGACCACGTTGCGGACGGCGGAGCCGAAGACGCCGGGCAGGTCGGCCGGGGTCGCGCCCTGGGCGCCGATGCCGGGGGCGAGCAGCGGGCCGTTGATGTCGAGGTCCACACCGGCGTCGCCCAGCGTGGCGCCGACCACGGCGCCGACCGAGCCCAGGGGTGAGGCGCCCGCGTTCTCGGCCTTCATGTGGTCCAGCATCAGCTGGGCGAGGGGCCGGCCGTCGGCCGTCGTCGAGCGCTGCACCTCGGCGCCCTCAGGGTTGGAGGTCAGGGCGAGCACGAAGACGCCCGAGCCGGACGTGGCGGCGAGGTCGAGCGCCGGGCGCAGCGAGCCGAAGCCGAGGTACGGCGAGACGGTCACGGCGTCCGAGAACAGCGGGGACGCCGGGTCCAGGTAGGTGGCCGCGTAGGCCGCCATGGTCGAGCCGATGTCACCGCGCTTGGCGTCCATCAGGACCAGGGCGCCGGCCGCACGGGCCTCCTCGACGGCCTTCTCCAGGACGGCGACGCCGCGCGAGCCGAACCGCTCGAAGAACGCCGACTGCGGCTTGAGGAGCGCCACGCGGTCGGCGAGGGCCTCGACCGTGATGCGGGTGAAGCGCTCAAGGCCCGCGATGTCGTCGCTCAGGCCCCAGTCCGCGAGCAGCGAGGCGTGCGGGTCGATGCCCACGCACAGCGGGCCGCGGGCGTCCATCGCCTCGCGCAGTCGGGTACCGAAGGGGGTCATGCGGCGGCCTTCTTCCGGGTCTCGGCGCCGACGGCCTCGGCGAGCGTTGCGTACGGGGAGGCGGCGAGCCGGGCGGCGAGGCCCTTGTGGATCGCGCGGCCCCAGAAGGGGCCCTCGTAGATGAAGGCGCTGTAGCCCTGGACGAGGGTGGCGCCGGCGAGGATGCGCTGCCAGGCGTCCTCGGCGTTCTCGATGCCGCCGACCCCGATGAGGACGAGGCGGTCGCCGACGCGGGCGTACAGGCGGCCGAGCACCTCCAGGGAGCGCTCCTTGAGCGGGGCGCCCGACAGGCCGCCGGTCTCCTTGACGAGCGCGGCGGGCGACGTCAGGCCGAGCCCTTCGCGGGCGATCGTGGTGTTGGTCGCGATGATGCCGTCCAGGCCGAGCTCGACGGCGAGGTCGGCGACGGCGTCGATGTCTGCGTCGGCGAGGTCGGGGGCGATCTTGACGAGCAGCGGGACGCGGCGGCCGGTCACGCTGCGGTCGGCGGCCTCGCGCACGGCGGTCAGGAGCGGGCGCAGCGACTCGGTGGCCTGGAGGTTGCGCAGCCCCGGGGTGTTCGGCGAGGAGACGTTCACCACCAGGTAGTCGGCGTGGCGGGCCAGGCGCTCGGTCGACTTCACGTAGTCGGCGGCGGCCTCGGCCTCCGGGACGACCTTCGTCTTACCGATGTTGACGCCGACCGTCGTACGGAAGACGGCCTTGCGTGCCGCCAGGCGCTCGGCCACGGCCGCGGAGCCCTCGTTGTTGAAACCCATGCGGTTGATGAGCGCGCGGTCCGGCACGAGGCGGAACAGGCGCTTCTTCGGGTTGCCGGGCTGGGGCTCGCCGGTGACGGTGCCGATCTCGACGTGGTCGAAGCCCAGCATCGACATGCCGTCGATCGCGACGGCGTTCTTGTCGAAGCCGGCGGCGAGGCCGAACGGCCCGTGCATGCGCAGGCCGAGGGCCTCGGTGCGCAGCTCCTCGTAGCGGGGCGCGAGCACGGCGGCGACGAAGGTGCGCAGGACGGGGACGCGGGCCGCGAGGCGGATCCAGCGGAAGGCCGTGTAGTGGGCCTGCTCGGGGTCCATGCGCTTGAAGACGAGGTTGAAGAAGAGCTTGTACATGTTCGGTGTCCTCAGGGGCTCTTGGAGAGGGCTCATGAAGAGGGGGACACCGTTTGCCGGTGTCCCCCCTTTCTTCGCCGTCTGCTAGTCGCGGGCCGCGGTCAGGTGTTCCGCGTGTTCCTGGAGCGAACACACCCCCACGTCACCGCGGTTGAGGGCGTCGATGCCCTGGACCGCGGCGGCGAGCGCCTGGACCGTGGTCAGGCAGGGCACGGAGCGGGCCACGGCCGCCGTGCGGATCTCGTAGCCGTCGAGCCGGCCCCCGGTGCCGTACGGCGTGTTGACGATGAGGTCGACCTCTCCGTCGTGGATCAGCTGGACGATGTTCTTCTCGCCGTTGGGGCCCTCGTCCTCGCTGAGCTTGCGCACGACCGTGGCGTTGATGCCGTTGCGGCGCAGGACCTCGGCGGTGCCGGAGGTGGCGAGCAACTCGAAGCCGTGGGCGACCAGTTCGCGCGCCGGGAAGATCATCGTGCGCTTGTCCCGGTTGGCGACCGAGATGAACGCGCGGCCCTTGGTCGGCAGCGGGCCGTAGGCGCCGGCCTGCGACTTGGCGTACGCGGTGCCGAACACCGAGTCGATGCCCATGACTTCACCGGTGGAGCGCATCTCCGGGCCGAGCACCGTGTCGACGCCGCGCCCGTGGACGTCGCGGAAGCGGCTCCACGGCATCACGGCCTCCTTGACGGAGATCGGCGCGTCCAGCGGCAGGGTGCCGCCGTCGCCCTCCTTCGGCAGCATGCCCTCCGCGCGCAGCTCGGCCACGGTCGCGCCGAGCGAGATGCGGGCGGCCGCCTTCGCGAGCGGCACCGCGGTCGCCTTCGAGGTGAAGGGGACGGTGCGCGAGGCGCGCGGGTTGGCTTCGAGGACGTACAGGATGTCGCCGGCCATCGCGAACTGGATGTTGATCAGGCCGCGGACGCCGACGCCCTTGGCGATGGCTTCCGTCGAGGCCCGCAGCCGCTTTATGTCGTGGCCGCCGAGGGTGATCGGGGGCAGCGCGCACGCCGAGTCGCCGGAGTGGATGCCGGCCTCCTCGATGTGCTCCATGACGCCGCCGAGGTAGAGCTCGGTGCCGTCGTAGAGGGCGTCCACGTCGATCTCGATCGCGTCGTCGAGGAAGCGGTCGACCAGGACGGGCCGGGTCGGGCTGATCTCGGTGGACTCGGCGATGTACGAGGACAGCCGCTCCTCGTCGTACACGATCTCCATGCCGCGGCCACCGAGCACGTACGACGGGCGTACGAGGACGGGGTAGCCGATCTCGTCGGCGATGGCCTTGGCGCCGGCGAAGGTGGTGGCGGTGCCGTGCTTGGGCGCGGGCAGGCCGGCCTCGGCGAGCACCTGGCCGAAGGCGCCGCGGTCCTCGGCGGCGTGGATGGCCTCGGGCGGGGTGCCCACCACCGGGACGCCGTTGTCCTTGAGCGCCTGCGCCAGGCCCAGCGGGGTCTGGCCGCCGAGCTGGACGACGACGCCCGCGACCGGGCCCGCGAGGGTCTCGGCGTGCACGATCTCCAGGACGTCTTCGAGCGTCAGCGGCTCGAAGTAGAGCCGGTCGGAGGTGTCGTAGTCGGTGGAGACGGTCTCGGGGTTGCAGTTGACCATCACCGTCTCGTAGCCCGCGTCGCTCAGCGCGAAGGAGGCGTGGACGCAGGAGTAGTCGAACTCGATGCCCTGGCCGATGCGGTTGGGGCCCGAACCCAGGATGATCACCGCGGGCTTGGTGCGCGGGGCGACCTCGCTCTCCTCGTCGTAGGAGGAGTAGAAGTACGGGGTCTTGGCGGCGAACTCGGCGGCGCAGGTGTCGACCGTCTTGTAGACCGGGCGCACACCGAGGGCGTGCCGGACCTCGCGCACGACGTCCTCGCGCAGGCCGCGGATGCCGGCGATCTGGGCGTCGGAGAAGCCGTGGCGCTTGGCTTCGGCGAGCAGCTCGGGGTCGAGCTTGTCGGCGGCGGCCAGCTCGTCGGCGATCTCCTTGATGAGGAAGAGCTGGTCGACGAACCAGGGGTCGATCTTCGTGGACTCGAAGACCTCTTCCTGGGCGGCGCCCGCGCGGATCGCGTCCATGACGGTGTTGATGCGGCCGTCGGTCGGGCGCGCGGCCTGCGCCAGGAGGGCGTCCTTGTCGCCGACCGGGCTCGTGAAGTCGAACTGCGAGCCCTTCTTCTCCAGGGAGCGCAGCGCCTTCTGCAGGGCCTCCGTGAAGTTGCGGCCGATCGCCATGGCCTCGCCCACCGACTTCATGGTGGTGGTGAGGGTGGAGTCGGCGGAGGGGAACTTCTCGAAGGCGAAGCGCGGGGCCTTCACGACGACGTAGTCGAGGGTCGGCTCGAAGGAGGCCGGCGTCTTCTCGGTGATGTCGTTGGGGACCTCGTCCAGCGTGTAGCCGATGGCCAGCTTCGCCGCGATCTTGGCGATGGGGAAGCCGGTGGCCTTCGAGGCGAGCGCGGAGGACCGGGAGACGCGCGGGTTCATCTCGATGACGATGACGCGGCCGTCGGCCGGGTCGATCGCGAACTGGATGTTGCAGCCGCCGGTGTCGACGCCTACCTCGCGGATGATCGCGATGCCGATGTCGCGAAGCCGCTGGTACTCGCGGTCGGTCAGGGTCATCGACGGGGCGACGGTGATCGAGTCGCCGGTGTGCACGCCCATGGGGTCGAAGTTCTCGATGGAGCAGACGACCACGACGTTGTCGTTCTTGTCGCGCATCAGCTCCAGCTCGTACTCCTTCCAGCCGAGGATGGACTCCTCGAGGAGCACCTCGGTGGTCGGCGAGAGGGTCAGGCCCTGTCCCGCGATGCGGCGCAGCTCCTCCTCGTCGTGGGCGAAGCCGGAGCCGGCGCCGCCCATGGTGAAGGAGGGGCGCACGACGACGGGGTAGCCGCCGAGGGTGTCGACGCCGGCGATGACGTCGTCCATGGAGTGGCAGATGACCGAGCGGGCGGACTCGCCGTAGCCGATCTTCTCCTTGACGGCCTCGACGACGCCCTTGAAGAGGTCGCGGTCCTCGCCCTTGTTGATGGCCTCGACGTTGGCGCCGATCAGCTCGACGCCGTACTTCTCCAGGACGCCCTGCTCGTGCATGGAGATCGCGGTGTTGAGCGCGGTCTGGCCGCCGAGGGTGGGCAGGAGCGCGTCGGGGCGCTCCTTGGCGATGATCTTCTCGACGAACTCGGGAGTGATCGGCTCGACGTACGTGGCGTCGGCGATCTCCGGGTCGGTCATGATCGTGGCCGGGTTGGAGTTGACCAGGATGACCCGCAGGCCCTCGGCCTTGAGGATGCGGCAGGCCTGGGTGCCGGAGTAGTCGAACTCCGCTGCCTGGCCGATGACGATCGGACCGGAGCCGATGACCAGGACGGACTGGATGTCTGAGCGCTTAGGCACGCTGGCCCTCCATGAGCTCTACGAAGCGGTCGAAGAGGTACGCGGCGTCGTGCGGTCCCGCGGCGGCTTCGGGGTGGTACTGGACGCTGAAGGCCGGCTGGTCGAGCAGCTGGAGTCCTTCGACGACCTGGTCGTTCAGACAGACGTGGGAGACCTCGGCGCGCCCGTAGGGCGTTTCGGAGACCTTGTCGAGGGGCGCGTCGACGGCGAAGCCGTGGTTGTGCGCGGTGACCTCGACCTTGCCGGTGGTGCGGTCCTGCACCGGCTGGTTGATGCCGCGGTGGCCGTACTTCAGCTTGTAGGTGCCGAAGCCGAGGGCCCTGCCGAGGATCTGGTTGCCGAAGCAGATGCCGAAGAGCGGAGTCCTGCGCTCCAGAACCGCCCGCATCACGGCGACGGGTCCGTCGGCGGTGGACGGGTCACCCGGGCCGTTGGAGAAGAACACACCGTCGGGGTTGACGGCGTACACATCGTCGGCGGTGGCGGTCGCGGGCAGCACGTGCACCTCGATGCCGCGCTCGGCCATGCGGTGCGGGGTCATGCCCTTGATGCCGAGGTCCACGGCGGCGACGGTGAACTTCGCAGTGCCGACCGGGACGGCTTCGCCGTCGGGGCCGATGGCGGGGACGACGTACGCCTCCTTGGTGGCGACCTCGGCGGCGAGGTCGGCTCCTGCCATCTGCGGGGCTTCCTTCACGCGGGCGAGCAGCGCCGCGTCGTCCGCGAGGCCCTCGCCGGAGAAGATGCCGACGCGCATGGCGCCGCGTTCGCGCAGGTGGCGGGTGAGGGCGCGGGTGTCGACGCCCGAGATCCCGACGATGCCCTGCTTGACGAGTTCGTCGTCCAGGGAGCGGCGCGAGCGCCAGTTGGACGGCATGCGGGCGGGGTCGCGCACGACGTAGCCGGCCACCCAGATCCGCTGGGACTCGGGGTCCTCGTCGTTCACGCCGGTGTTGCCGACGTGCGGGGCGGTCATCACGACGACCTGGCGGTGGTACGACGGGTCGGTGAGGGTCTCCTGGTAGCCGGTCATGCCGGTGGAGAACACGGCCTCACCGAAGGTCTCCCCCACGGCCCCGTAGGCGCGGCCGCGGAAGATGCGGCCGTCCTCCAGGACGAGTACGGCGGGAGTCTTTGCGGCTCCCCGGGTGGAGGTCGTCATCGTGCGGCGCCTTCCGTCGTGGTGGTGGATGGTTCAGAGGTCTCGGTCATGGAGTTGATCGCTTCGACCCAGGCCGGGTGCTGTTCGGCCCGGTCCGAGCGGAAGCCGGAGTCGATGAGCCGGTCGCCGTGGCTCCAGGTGACGATCAGCAGGCCGCCCTCGGTGAGGACCTTGCCCGCGATTCCCTTGTCGAGCCGGGCTTCGCGGAGCTGGGCGGCCGGGACGAAGAAGTCGTTCGCCCCGGGGCGTACGACGTCGAGGCCCGCTTCCGTGAGCGTGAGCTCGGCCTTGCTGCGGACGCCCAGGCCGTGCGCCACGATGCGGTCGAGCCACTGCCCCGCGGTGGTGGAGCCGTGGTAGCGGCCGCTCAGCTCCAGTTTCGCCTCGCCCCGCGCTTCGGGCGCGGTGGGGAGCTCGGGCAGGTCGGCCTGGAGGCGGCGGCGCCACTGCCAGCCCTGGCGCATCAGCCAGTAGACGAGCGCCACGAAGAGCGCGAGCCCGACGAGCCAGCCGATGCGTCCGCCCCAGTTGGTCACCTCGGCGGACTTCTCCGCGGCGGCCAGATCGATCAGTGATGCGTACGTCACGCCAGCTTCCCGTCCACAAGCGTTGCCCGGCCCCGCAGGAAGGTGTGGGTGACGCGTCCGGGCAGCTCACGACCCTCGTAGGGGGTGTTGCGGCTGCGGGAGGCGAAGTCCGCGGGGTTCACGTCACCACGGTATGCCGGATCGACGAGCGTCAGGTTGGCGGGTTCGCCTGCCGAGACGGGGCGGCCGTGGCCGGTCGCCCGCCCGATCTCGGCGGGCTTGTGCGCCATGCGGTCGGCGACGCCGGCCCAGTCGAGCAGGCCGGTCTCGACCATCGTGTGCTGGACGACGCGGAGCGCCGTCTCCAGACCGACCATGCCCATGGCGGCCGCGGCCCACTCGCAGTCCTTGTCCTCGTGCGGGTGCGGGGCGTGGTCGGTGGCCACGATGTCGATGGTGCCGTCGGCGAGGGCCTCGCGCAGCGCCATGACGTCCTTCTCGGTGCGCAGCGGCGGGTTGACCTTGTAGACCGGGTTGTAGGACCGGACCAGCTCGTCGGTGAGGAGCAGGTGGTGCGGGGTGACCTCGGCGGTCACGTCGATGCCGCGCGACTTGGCCCAGCGGACGATCTCGACCGAGCCGGCCGTGGAGAGGTGGCAGATGTGCACGCGGGAGCCGACGTGCTCGGCGAGCAGCACGTCGCGGGCGATGATCGACTCCTCGGCGACGGCGGGCCAGCCGCCGAGGCCTAGCTCGGCCGATACGACGCCCTCGTTCATCTGGGCGCCCTCGGTCAGGCGGGGCTCCTGGGCGTGCTGGGCGACGACGCCGCCGAAGGCCTTCACGTACTCCAGGGCGCGGCGCATGATCACGGCGTCGTCGACGCACTTGCCGTCGTCGGAGAAGACGGTGACGCCGGCGGCGGAGTCGTGCATGGCGCCGAGCTCGGCGAGCTTCTTGCCCTCAAGGCCCACGGTGACGGCGCCGATGGGCTGCACGTCGCAGTAGCCGGATTCCTTGCCGAGCCGCCAGACCTGCTCGACGACGCCCGCGGTGTCGGCGACGGGGAAGGTGTTGGCCATGGCGAACACGGCGGTGTAGCCGCCGCTCGCGGCGGCCCGGGTGCCGGTGAGGACGGTCTCGGAGTCCTCACGGCCGGGCTCGCGCAGGTGGGTGTGGAGGTCGACGAGGCCGGGCAGCAGGATCTGGCCGTCGGCGTCGACGACGGTCGCGTCCCCCGCCTCCAGGCCGGTGCCGACGGCGGCGATGGTCTCGCCTTCGATCAAAACGTCCTGGACGTCGCCGCCGAGGACCTTCGCACCACGGATCAGGATCTTGCTCATCGTTACTTGTTCTCCGCATCGGTGGGACGGGCGTGGCTGACGGCGGGCTCGTTGCCGCCCAGCAGCAGGTACAGGACCGCCATACGGGTGTGGACGCCGTTGGCGACCTGCTCGACGACCGTGCAGCGGTCGGAGTCGGCGACCTCGGCGGTGATCTCCATGCCCCGCACCATCGGGCCGGGGTGCATCACGATGCCGTGCTCGGGCATCTTGGCCATGCGCTCGCCGTCGAGCCCGTAGCGCCGCGAGTACTCGCGCTCGGTGGGGAAGAAGGCGGCGTTCATGCGTTCGCGCTGCACACGGAGCATCATCACCGCGTCGGACTTCGGCAGCACGGTGTCCAGGTCGTACGACACGTCGCAGGTCCAGTGCTCGACGCCGACCGGGAGCAGGGTGGGCGGGGCCACCAGGGTGACCTCGGCGCCGAGGGTGTGCAGCAGGTCGACGTTGGAGCGGGCGACCCGGCTGTGCAGCACGTCGCCGACGAGGGTGATGCGCTTGCCGGCCAGGTCCTGGCCGAGCGCGTCCTTGCCGACCAGGCGGCGGCGCATGGTGAACGCGTCGAGCAGCGCCTGGGTGGGGTGCTGGTGGGTGCCGTCGCCCGCGTTGATGACGGGGGCGTCGATCCAGCCGGAGGTGGCCAGGCGGTAGGGGGCGCCGGAGGCGCTGTGCCGGATGACGACGGCGTCGACGCCCATCGCCTCCAGCGTCTGCGCGGTGTCCTTCAGGGACTCGCCCTTGGAGACCGACGAGCCCTTCGCGGCGAAGTTGATGACGTCGGCCGACAGGCGCTTCTCGGCGGCCTCGAAGGAGATCCGGGTGCGGGTGGAGTCCTCGAAGAACAGGTTGCAGATGGTCCGGCCACGCAGCGCGGGCAGCTTCTTGATCGGCCGGTCGGAGACCCGGGCCATTTCCTCGGCGGTGTCGAGGATGAGGACGGCGTCGTCGCGGGTGAGGTCGGCGGCCGAGATGAGGTGACGCATCATCTGGGGGTTCTCCAGGTGTGGTGGAGGTTTTGGGCGTGCGGGCGCGCAGGAGCAGCCCCGTACGGATCTGTGTGGGCCGTACGGGGGCGTGGGGAGCTACTGCTCGCCGGCCGGAGCGGTCTGCTTGACGCCGAGGAGCACGGCGTCGCGGCCGTCCTCCTCCGCGAGCTGGACCTTGACCGTCTCCCGCAGCGACGTGGGGAGGTTCTTGCCGACGTAGTCGGCGCGGATCGGGAGTTCGCGGTGGCCCCGGTCGACGAGGACCGCGAGCTGCACGGCGCGGGGGCGGCCGAGGTCGCCGAGCGCGTCGAGGGCGGCGCGGATGGTGCGGCCGGAGAAGAGGACGTCGTCGACGAGGACGACGAGGCGGCCGTCGATGCCCTCGCCGGGGATGTCGGTGCGGCCCAGCGCGCGGGCCGGCTTCATCCGCAGGTCGTCGCGGTACATGGTGATGTCGAGGGAGCCGACCGGCGTCTTGCGCCCGGTGATGCCTTCGAGCTTCACGGCGAGCCGCTCGGCGAGGAAGATCCCGCGCGTCGGGATGCCGAGGAGCACCACGTCGTCGGCGCCCTTGGCGCGTTCGACGATCTCGTGGGCGATACGGGTCAGGACGCGGGCGATGTCGGGGCCTTCGAGAACGGGCCGCGCCGCATCGGGGTGCGTCTGGTCCTGCTGGTGGTGCGGGTGCTGCGTGTCCATATGAAAAGGACCTCCTTCTCCGCCTCACGGGACGGACCTTAAAGGACGCCGGAATTGCGTCACCAACCGTACCAGGGGCCGGGAGGACCGTAATACCAGGGGCCTCACTCGAACGGGTGAGAGCACCCCGACCGTCCCCATGACCTGTGGGGCCGCGCCCCACGCGGACCCTGTCACTCCTGCGGGGCGTGGGTGTGGACCATTCGGCTTGACGCGGCCAAGTAACGCTGCGTAACCTCACAGTGAGTTACAGCCGCGCGGCGGAGCCGCACGTTGTCACAGCGTCCGGGGAGCTATATGTCCAGCGAATACGCAAAACAGCTCGGGGCCAAGCTCCGCGCCATCCGCACCCAGCAGGGCCTCTCCCTCCACGGTGTGGAGGAGAAGTCCCAGGGCCGCTGGAAGGCCGTCGTGGTCGGGTCGTACGAGCGTGGCGACCGCGCCGTGACCGTACAGCGCCTCGCCGAGCTGGCCGATTTCTACGGTGTTCCCGTGCAGGAACTGCTTCCGGGCACCACGCCGGGCGGGGCCGCCGAGCCGCCGCCGAAGCTGGTTCTCGACCTTGAGCGCCTCGCGCACGTGCCGCCGGAGAAGGCGGGCCCGTTGCAGCGCTACGCGGCCACCATCCAGTCGCAGCGCGGTGACTACAACGGCAAGGTCCTCTCGATCCGCCAGGACGACCTGCGCACCCTTGCCGTCATCTACGACCAGTCGCCCTCGGTTCTCACCGAGCAGCTGATCAGCTGGGGCGTCCTCGATGCGGACGCGCGCCGCGCGGTCGCCCACGAAGAGGGCTGACACCCCTTCAGCAGAAACGTGCCGTCGGGCCCGTCGGGAGCACTCGCTCCCGACGGGCCCGACGCGTTCGCACGCCCCTCGGTGCCCTGACCCCATGGCGCAGACACGGCGAAGGGCCCGCAGCACCGTGGGTGCTGCGGGCCCTTCGTACGGCCATGTCCTGCCGGACGCTAGTCGCGGCGCAGGCTCGGCTTGAGGTCCTTGAAACGGGCGAGCATCCCGTTCACGAAGGCCGGAGAGTCGTCCGTGGAGAATTCCTTCGCCAGCTGGACGGCCTCGTCGATGACGACCGCGTCGGGCGTCTCGTCCTCCCAGACCAGCTCGTACGTACCGAGCCGCAGGATGTTCCGGTCGACGACCGGCATGCGGTCGAGCGTCCAGTCCACCGCGTACGTGGAGATCAGGTCGTCGATGCGGTCCACGTGGCCCGCGTATCCCTCGACGAGCTGCATCGTGTACTCGGCGACCGGCGGCTGACGGTCGTCGGACCGCGAGTGCCGCACCCAGTCCGCGAGGACCGTCTGCACGGACTCACCGCGCTGGTCGGCCTCGAAGAGGATCTGGAAGGCGCGCTTGCGGGCCTTGTTCCGGGCAGCCACGGTTAGCTGTTCACCCGGCCGAGGTAGTCGCCGGTGCGGGTGTCGACCTTGATCTTCTCACCGGTGGTGATGAAGAGCGGGACGCCGATCTCGTAACCGGTCTCCAGCCGCGCGGGCTTGGAGCCGCCGGTGGAGCGGTCGCCCTGGACGCCCGGGTCGGTGTGCTCGATGGTGAGCTCGACGGCGGCCGGCAGCTCGACGTAGAGCACCTCGCCCTCGTGCTGCGCGACCGAGGCGGTGAAGCCCTCGATCAGGAAGTTGGCGGCGTCGCCGACGGCCTTGCGGTCGACCATGAGCTGGTCGTAGGTGCTCATGTCCATGAAGACGAAGTACTCGCCGTCCATGTACGAGAACTGCATGTCGCGGCGGTCAATGGTGGCCGTCTCGACCTTCACACCGGCGTTGAAGGTCTTGTCGACCACCTTGCCGGAGAGCACGTTCTTGAGCTTGGTGCGCACGAAGGCCGGGCCCTTGCCGGGCTTGACGTGCTGGAACTCGACGACGGACCAGAGCTGGCCTCCGTCGAGCTTGAGCACCAGGCCGTTCTTGAGGTCGTTCGTGGAAGCCACGGTTGCGGAATCTCCTGGACTGAAAGCTGGTGGACGACCGAGGGTACGCACCCGGGGCGCGTACGCGTGCTAGAGCGCTAGCAGCTCCTTGGTCGTGATGGTGAGTAGCTCGGGGCCGCCGTCCGCCTCGGGGCGTACGACGAGCGTGTCATCGATCCGGACGCCGCCCCGGCCCGGGAGGTGGACCCCCGGTTCGACGGTGACCGGCACGCAAGTGTCCAGTTTACCCATGGCTCCAGGTGCGAGCTGCGGCTCCTCGTCGATTTCGATCCCGACCCCGTGTCCGGTGAGCGGCCCGACGGCCTCCGCATGGCCCGCGGCGTCCAGTACCTGACGGGCCGCCCGGTCCACCGCGCGGTACTCGGCGCCCGGTACGAGGGCCTCCCGGCCGGCCCGCTGGGCTGCGAAAACGGCGTCGTAGAGCTCGATCTGCCAGTTCGCGGGGGTCGTGCCGATCACGAAGGTGCGGCCGATCTCGCAGCGGTAGCCGCGGTAGGTGGCGCCCAGGCAGACCGAGAGGAAGTCGCCCTCCTCGACCCGGCGGTCGGCCGGACGGTGGCCCGCACGGCCGGAGTTGGGGCCGGTGCCGACGGACGTCATGAAGGCGGGCCCGTCGGCGCCGTGGTCGACCAGGCGGCGTTCCAGTTCCAGCGCGAGGTGGCGCTCGGTGCGGCCGACCAGGATCGACTCGAGCAGTTCGCCCAGGGCCTGGTCCGCGATCTCCGCGGCGATCCGCAGGCAGGCGATCTCCTCTTCGTCCTTGACGAGGCGGCGCTGCTCGACGGCGCCCCCGAGGTCGCCGAGGAGCAGCCGGGGCGCCACCGAGCCGAGCGCGCGATGACGGGCCACGGACAGATGGTGCTCCTCGACGGCCAGCGAGTCGGCGCCGCTCGCCTGGGCGAGGTCGGCGGCGGCCACGACGGGGTCGGCACCCGGCGCGGGCAGCACGGTGAGCCGGAGCTGCTCGTCGAGGTGGCCCTCGATGAGGTCGCCGGACGGCGTGCGCGGGCACAGCAGGACGTCCTCGGCCGGCCCGAGCAGCAGCACGGCGCCGGGCGGGGCGCCGCCGGCGAGGTAGCGGACATTGGCCGGGCGTGAGACCAGGGCGGCTGCGCTGCCTGCGGCCGCGCAGCGGTCCCGCAGCCAGGCGCGGCGCACCGCGAACACCTCTGACATGTTTCGAGCGTACGAGCGGGGCAGGGGTGCGGCCCCTCCAACGCGTCCGACCGGGGGCCGCGCCGGTAGTCGGTCCGGCCTCGCCCTCGAACTCCCCCAGGGCCTCACGGGCCAGGGGGACCCCCATGACGGGCTGAGATGCCCGGCGCGGGCGGGCTCGTGTGGCGGGCGGGAGCGGGACTACCAGGTGGGACTACCAGGTGGGGGGGCTGGCGATGGTTCGGGCCAGGACGTCGTCCAGGAGGCGGGCCGTGGTGGGGACGTCGTACTGGGAGTTGTCGATGATGGGCAGACCGGAGCCGTACCATCCGGCCATGCGGCCGTGGATGCCGGCGACCTCCTCGTCGGACAGACGCCGGTTGCCGCTGCGCTCCGCGTTGCGCTCCAGCACCACGTCGAGGCCGGGCAGGAGCACGACGGGCAGCAGGCCGGGGCCCACGTGACGCTTCCAGCCGCCGAGGCCCACGACGGGCCGGTCGGGGAAGACCGCGTCGTCGAGGATGCAGGAGATCCCGTTGGCCAGGAAGTTGCGCGCGGCGAAGCCGCAGGTGCGGCGGGCCAGGCGGTACTGGGCCTCGGAGTGGTCGTTCCAGCCCGACTGGGGGTCGGCGAACCCCGAGCACACCCATTCGCGTACGTCGTCGAGGCTGATGTGCGCGGTCGGCACCCGGCGGTGCTGTGCCCAGTAGCGGGCCACCGTCGTCTTGCCCGCCCCGGCGGGGCCTATGAGCAGCACGGCGAGCGTGGTGGCGCCGGTGCCCTCGGGCGCCTGCGGCAGCGGGACGGGGCCGCCCGGCGGCAGGGCGACGTGCCCGGTGGTGTCGCGGGAGGGCGGCCGCACCGAGGCGTGCTGGGGCGCGGGCCCGTGCCAGCCCTGGCCGGGCGGCTGCTGTGTACCGGGGTGGTGCGCGGCCGGCCCCGGCGGGGCCGGTGGGTGGGCCGGGAGCTGGGCCGGCCCGGATCCGGGCGGGGGGCCCGGCTGGTACGGCGGGGTGCCCGGCGTGGGCGGCGGCCCCGCCGGTGGCACGTTGGGCCTGAGCGGAGCCGTGCCCTCCGGCTCGATTCCCTGGGCCCAGTCGTGCGAGGGCTGCCCCGTGGCGTGGGGCGGCGGCAGTGGAGCCCCCCCTGCGTGCTGCATCCGGTGCCACTCCGTCTCGTACAGGCAACTGGCGCTGGTCGGGCGCCCGTCGGTGTGGAGCGGCCCGGTGCAGAACCGTACCTCCCCCGGCCGCCACAGTGTGAACGGCCGGGGGGCGCCACCCGTGCCCGTCAGCCGAGTTCGTCGGCCAGTTCGTCGGCGAGCGCGCGCAGCGCGAGCCGGTACGAGCCGATGCCGAAGCCCGCGACGGTACCGGTGGCGACGGGTGCGATCACCGAGGTGTGGCGGAATTCCTCACGGGCGTACGGGTTCGAGATGTGCACCTCGATGAGCGGCGCGGTGCGCTGGGCGGCCGCGTCGCGCATTCCGTACGAATAGTGGGTGAAGGCGCCCGGGTTGATGACGACCGGAATTCGACCGTCCGCGGCCTCGTGGAGCCAGCGGATGAGCTCGCCCTCGTCGTTGGTCTCGCGGACCGAGACGTCGAAGCCGAGCTCCTTGCCGAGCCCTTCGCAGACCTCGACGAGTCCCGCGTAGCTGGTGGCGCCGTACACGTCGGGCTCGCGGGAGCCCAGGCGGCCGAGGTTCGGGCCGTTGAGGACGAACACGGGCCGGGTCACGCGGAGACCTCGCCGTAGGCGGCGAGCAGCACCGACGGGTCCGGGCCCTCCAGCACGGTCGGCTTGGCGAGGCCGTCCAGGACGATGAAGCGCAGCAGGTTGCCGCGCGACTTCTTGTCCAGCTTCATGTTCTCCAGGAGCTTGGGCCACTGGTCGCCGCGGTAGGTGAGCGGCAGGCCGACCGACTTGAGGATGGCGCTGTGCCGGTCGGCGGTCGCGTCGTCCAACCGCCCTGCCAGGCGGCCGAGTTCGGCCGCGAAGACCATGCCGACGGAGACGGCCGCGCCGTGCCGCCACTTGTAGCGCTCGTTCTTCTCGATCGCGTGGGCGAGGGTGTGGCCGTAGTTGAGGATCTCGCGCAGGCCCGATTCCTTCAGGTCGTTGGAGACCACCTCGGCCTTGACCCGGATGGAGCGCTCGATCAGCTCGGCGGTGTGCGGGCCCTCGGGCGTGCGGGCGCCGGCCGGGTCGGACTCGATGAGGTCGAGGATGACCGGGTCGGCGATGAAGCCCGTCTTGATGACCTCGGCCATGCCCGACACGTAGTCGTTGACGGGCAGCGAGTCGAGCGCGGCCAGGTCGCACAGGACGCCGACGGGCGGATGGAAGGCGCCCACCAGGTTCTTGCCCTCGGCGGTGTTGATGCCGGTCTTGCCGCCGACGGCCGCGTCGACCATGCCGAGCACGGTGGTCGGCACGGAGATCCAGCGCACCCCGCGCAGCCAGGTGGCCGCGACGAAACCCGCGAGGTCGGTGGTGGCGCCGCCGCCGACGCCGATGACGAGGTCGGTGCGAGTGAAGCCGGACTGACCGAGCGCCTTCCAGCAGTAGGCGGCGACCTCGGCGGTCTTGGCCTCCTCCGCGTTGGGCACCTGGATGGCGATGACGTCGTAGCCCTGCCCGGTGAGGTCCTCGCGGATCGCGTCACCGGTGCCGGCCAGGGCTTCGGGGTGGATGATCGCGACCCGCTGCGCCCGGTCGCCGATGAGCCCGGCCAGTTCGCCCAGCAGGTTCCGGCCGACGAGCACTTCGTACGGTTCGGTCCCTGCGGTGCCGCCGACCTGGATCCGGGTGGCTGCCTGCTCCGTCATGCGTCCTTCAACTCCAGTGCGTCGAGGACCGCCTGGGCGACCTCTTCGGGGGTGCGCTCGTCGGTCGCGACGACCGCACGGGCGACTTCGGTGTACAGATGGCGGCGCGCTTCCATCAGCTCGCGCCACTGCCGGCGCGGGTTGACGGCGAGCAGCGGCCGGGCGGTGTTCAGGCCGACGCGTTTGACGGCTTCCTCGACGTCCATCGAGAGGTAGACGACGGGGTGGGGCGCGAGCAGCGCGCGGGTGTCCGCGTCGAGGACGGCGCCGCCGCCGAGCGACAGCACGCCCGTGTGCTCGGCGAGCGCGGCGCGTACCGCGGCCCGCTCCAGGGCGCGGAAGTGCGGCTCGCCGTCCTCGATGAAGATGTCGGAGATCGCGCGGCCCTCGGCGGCCACGATGTCGGCGTCGGTGTCCCGGCAGGGCACGCCGAGCCGCTCGGCGAGCAGCGCGCCCACGGTGGACTTGCCCGACCCCATCGGGCCGACGAGGACGACCAGCGGTCCGGTGGCGCTCACCGGATCTGGAGGTTGTCGAGGTAGGAGCGCACGTTGCGGCGGGTCTCGGGCACGCTGTCGCCGCCGAACTTCTCGGCGACGGCGTCCGCGAGGACGAGCGCGACCATGGCCTCGGCGACGATGCCGGCGGCCGGCACGGCACACACGTCGGAGCGCTGGTGGTGGGCCTTGGCGGCTTCGCCGGTGGCGACGTCGATGGTGGCGAGCGCCCGCGGCACGGTCGCGATGGGCTTCATCGCGGCACGGACCCGCAGCAGTTCACCGGTGGTCAGACCGCCCTCGGTGCCGCCGGAGCGGCCGGAGGTGCGCTTGACGCCGTCGGCGGTGTTGACGATCTCGTCGTGTGCCTGGGAGCCGGGCACGCGGGCCAGGTCGAAGCCGTCTCCGACCTCGACGCCCTTGATCGCCTGGATGCCCATGAGGGCGGCGGCGAGGCGCGCGTCCAGACGGCGGTCCCAGTGGACGTGCGAACCGAGGCCGACGGGCACGCCGTAGGCGAGCACCTCGACGACGCCGCCGAGCGTGTCGCCGTCCTTGTGGGCCTGGTCGATCTCGGCGACCATCGCCTTCGAGGCGTCCGCGTCCAGGCAGCGCACCGGGTCGGCGTCCAGCTTCTCGACGTCGGCCGGGGTCGGCAGCACGCCGTAGGGGGCCTTGGCCGCGGCCAGCTCCACCACGTGGCTGACGATCTCGATGCCGGCCGTCTCCTTCAGGTAGGAGCGGGCCACCGCGCCGAGCGCCACGCGGGCCGCGGTCTCCCGCGCGCTGGCGCGCTCCAGGATCGGCCGGGCCTCGTCGAAGCCGTACTTCTGCATCCCGGCGAGGTCGGCGTGGCCGGGCCGCGGGCGGGTCAGCGGGGCGTTGCGGGCCAGCTCCGCGAGGATCTCGGGGTCGACCGGGTCGGCCGACATGACCTGCTCCCACTTGGGCCACTCGGTGTTGCCCACCATGACCGCGATCGGCGAGCCCATGGACAGGCCGTGCCGCACACCGCCGAGGAAGGTCACCTCGTCGCGCTCGAACTTCATGCGGGCGCCGCGTCCATAACCGAGCCGCCGCCGGGCCAGGTGGTCCGCCACCATGTCCGTGGTGATCGGCACGCCGGCGGGAAGACCCTCCAGCGTCGCGACAAGTGCGGGTCCGTGGGATTCCCCAGCGGTCAGCCAGCGCAGCCTGCTCAACGGTGCTCCTCATGCTCGCGCGTCCTGGTACTTCTACGGCTGGCGCGTCCAGGATGCGCGGCCCTGGCCCGCCACCCCTGATCCTCCCACGTCCGGGACGGTGGGCCGGGCCCCGGTCCAGCTGGCGGACTGGGGCGGAGCCGGGCGCGGGACCCATTCCCGCTGGTCGTTCCCCATGCCGCCCCGCCTCGGGGCCGTCAGCGGTGTGTCAGTGCCGCTTCGCCCGCCTTGCGCATCGCTTCCAGCGGAGCCGTGGCGCAGCCCGTCATCTGCTCGACCTGGAGCACGGCCTGGTGCACGAGGAGGTCGAGGCCGCCGACGACGGCTCCCCCGCGCCCCGACCAGGCGGCCGCGAGCGCCGTCGGCCAGGGGTCGTACAAGACGTCGAAGAGGGTGCCGACCCGCTCGGGGACGGCCGGGGCCAGGGCGTCGGTGGTGCCGGCCGGGGTGGTGGCGACGACGAGCGGAGCCTCGAAGGCTTCCGCCGCGCGCGACCAGTCGGCGGTGCGGACGTCGACGCCCAGCCGTTCGCCCCAGCCGCGCATCTCCGCGGCCCGCGCCTCACTGCGTACGTACGCGGTGACGGGACCGGTGCAGATCCGGGCGAGGGCGGCGAGCGCCGAGGACGCGGTCGCGCCCGCACCGAGGACGGCGGCGGACTCGACCCGGGTCACTCCGCGCTCCTCCAGGGCCGCGATCATGCCCGGGATGTCGGTGTTGTCACCGAGGCGGCGGCCGTCGTCCGTGAAGACGACGGTGTTGACCGCCTCGACGGATGCGGCGGTCGCGCTCACCGCGTCGAGCAGCGGGATGATCGCCCTCTTCAGCGGCATCGTGAGGGAGAGCCCGGCCCAGGACGCGTCGAGCCCCGCGACGAAGCCGGCAAGCCCGGCCTCGTCCACCTCGAAGCGGTCGTACGACCAGTGACCGAGGCCGAGTTCGGCATACGCGGCCCGGTGCAGGACCGGGGAGAGCGAGTGCGCGATGGGCGACCCGAGGACGGCGGCGCGCCGCGCGCCCTCACTGGCCGGACTGGGCATTGAACTCTTCCTTCAGCTTGTTGAACTCGGCCAGCGTCTTGGCGAATTCGGTCTTGTGGACGCCGTCGGTGGCCACGAAGTACAGCCAGCCGTCCTTCGTCGGGTCCAGCGCGGCGGCCATCGCCTCGGTGCCGGGGTTGCCGATCGGTCCGGGCGTCAGACCCCGCCACTTGTAGGTGTTGTACGGGTCCGGGTTGCTGTTGATCTCGGACAGGCCGATCTTGATGTTGCTCTGGTTGGTGAGGTAGTTGTACGCCGAGTCGAACTGGAGCTTCTGGTTGGTCTGGTAGTTGTCCGGCTTGAGGCGGTTGTAGACCACTTCGGCCATCTTGCGGAAGTCGTCCGGCGTCTTGCCCTCGGCCTGCACGAGGCTGGCGACGGTGACGAGCTGCCAGGGGCCGTCCAGCTTGAGCTTCTTGGCCTCGGCGGCCAGGTCCTGCTTGCCGTACTCGGAGGCGGCCCGGTTGACCATCTTCTTCAGCACGTCCTCGGGCTTCATGCCCTTGGCGACCGGGTAGCTCGCCGGGAAGAGGAATCCTTCCAGCGGGTCCTTGACGTTCTTGTGGCCCTTGGCCCAGTCGGGCAGACCCATGCTGTCGGCGTTCTTGAGCGCGATGCCCTTGGTCGTGCCCTCGGCCAGGCCGAGCCGCTTGTCGATCTCCCCGTAGACCCAGGCATTGCGTTTGCCTTCGGGAATGATGAGCGAGTTCCTGCTGCTCGGGTTGAGCATCAGCTTGATCGCGTTCGCCGCCGACATGCCCTTCTTCAGCGTGTAGGCGCCGGCCTGGATCGTCTTGCCCTTGGGGTCGTCGTTCTGGGCCTGGACGAAGGCGTCGATGCTCTTGACGACACCGGCCTGCTTGAGGAGCTGGCCGATCTCGGAGCCGCCCGCGCCGGACGGAACCTCGATGGTGACCGTCTCTGCGCTGCCCTCACCCACGTAGTCGGGCGCCGCGCCGAACTTCTTCTCGTAAAAGTCGTAGCCCACGTAGCCAATGCCGCCGGCGCCGATGGCGAAGATCACCGCGAGAACCAGGCAGGCCCGTCCGCTCTTGCCCTTCTTCTTGGTCTTGCTCCGCCGGTCGCGGCCACCGCCACCGCCGGCGGCCCGGCGGGACTCGCCCGGGTCGTCGTTTTCGCGTTCGCTGTCGTCAACACCGGTGAAGAACGGGTGGCGCTCCTCCTGCGGTTCGGCGTCCCACTCGTGGCCCTGCTCCGGCACCTCGGGCACGACGGGAGCCTGGCGCTGGCCGGGCGGCTGCGGCGGCGGGTACGCCTCGGGCGTCCCGTACGGATCGTGGCCCTCACCGGCGTAGCCGTTGTGGTAGGGGTCGGGCTGCTGGCCCGCGTACGGCATGGCGGCCTGCTCGCCGGTGACCGTGTCCCAGCCACCGCTGTACTGCTGGGGCTGCTGGGGCTGCTGCGGCTGAGCGGCGTACTGGTCCGGATACTGCTGCTGCGGGTAGCCCTGCTGGAACTGCTCGGCGTAGCCCTGCTGGTACTGCTGCTGGGGCTGCGCCTCGGCGTACTGCTGCTGCCCGTACGGGTCCTGTGTCTGCTGCGGGTAGTACGGCTGCTGGGCCTGCTGCTGGTACTGCTCGTCCTGGCCGGCGTGCAGAGCCTGACCGGAGGCAGCCTGCTGCGCTCCCCACCCCTGGTCCCCGAAGAGGGGATCCTCTGGGTGCCACGGTTCGGAGCCTGCGCCCCGGCCATACTCAGTCATCGGTCCCCTAGAGCCGCGAGGCATCCGGACGGTCCGCCTCTTTTGCTGTGCGGCGACTGTTCGAATGCCTCCGCATCGGCCGGAACGTTACCGTATCGCGATCAGATAACCACTTCGACGCCTTCGCCCGGAGGCGTGTCTGACACCCGTTCGGCCTCAAGGGCGTTCTGGAGGATGATCACCGCGGCGGCCTGGTCGATGACCGATCTGCCCTTCTTCGCCTTCACGCCCGAGGCCCGCAGCCCCTGCGTCGCGGTGACCGTGGTCATGCGCTCGTCGACGAGCCGGACCCCGAGCGGGGCGATGCCGCGCGCCAACTCCTGGGCGAAGCGCCGGACTTTGGCGGCGGCCGGGCCCTCTCCCCCGTTGAGGGAACGGGGCAGTCCGACGATCACCTCGATCGGTTCGTACTCCGCGACCAGCTGCCGCAACCGCCGGTGGGCGGCCGGGACGTCGCGTCCCGGCACGGTCTCCACCGGCGTGGCGAGCACCCCGTCGGGGTCGCACGAGGCGACCCCGATCCGGGCGTCTCCGACATCGATCGCGAGTCGGCGTCCTCGGCGCATCACGCGGACTCGGCGACCTGGCGCTCGACGGCGTCGATGGCGTCGCCGATCGCGCCCGGGTTCTGGCCGCCGCCCTGGGCGACGTCCGGCTTGCCGCCGCCCCCGCCGCCGAGGGTCTTCGCGGCGGTGCGGACCAGCTCGCCGGCCTTGAGACCGCGCTCGCGGGCGGCCTCGTTGGTGGCGATGACGGTGACCGGGCGGCCGTTGGCCGTGGTGAACAGCGCGACCACCGCCGGGCGGTCGCCCTGGATGCGGCCGCGCACGTCGAGGACCAACTTGCGCAGGTCGTCCGCGGAGGTGCCGTCGGGGACCTGGCCGGTGACGAGAGCGGTGCCGCGGACGTCCTTCGCGGAGTCGACGAGACCGGCCGCGGCCTGGAGCACCTTCTCCGCGCGGAACTTCTCGATCTCCTTCTCGGCGTCCTTCAGCTTGCCGAGCATGGTCGAGATCTTCTCCGGCAGCTCTTCGGAACGGCCCTTGACCAGCTCCTGGAGCTGGGCGACGACCGTGTGCTCGCGCGCCAGGAAGTTGTACGCGTCGACGCCGACCAGGGCTTCGATGCGGCGCACACCGGAGCCGATGGACGACTCGCCGAGCAGCTTGACCAGGCCGAGCTGGGCGGTGTTGTGGACGTGGGTGCCGCCGCACAGCTCCTTGGAGAAGTCGCCGATGGTGACGACGCGGACCCGCTCGCCGTACTTCTCGCCGAACTCGGCGATGGCGCCCTGCTTCTTGGCCTCGTCGATCGACATGACCTCGGCCTGCACGTCGAGCTCGCGGGCGAGGACCTCGTTGATCTTCTGCTCGACGTCAGTGAGGACCGTGCCGGGAACGGCGGCGGGCGAACCGAAGTCGAAGCGGAAGCGGCCCGGCGAGTTCTCGGAGCCGGCCTGGGCCGCCGTCGGGCCGAGCGCGTCGCGCAGCGCCTGGTGCGTGAGGTGCGTCGCGGAGTGGGCACGGGCGATCGCGCGGCGACGCCTGGTGTCGATGGCGGCGTACGCGGACGCGCCGACGGTCACCTCGCCGACCTGGACGACACCCTTGTGCACGTGGACGCCGGGAACCGGCTTCTGCACGTCGCGGACCTCGATGACCGCGCCGCTGTCGAGTTTGATGCGGCCCTGGTCGGCGAGCTGGCCGCCGCCCTCGGCGTAGAACGGGCTGCGGTCGAGGACGACCTCGACCTCGTCGCCCTCGGTCGCGGCGGGCGAGGGCACACCGTCGACGAGCAGGCCGACGATGGTCGACTCGTTCTCGGTGGAGGTGTATCCGGTGAAGTCGGTGGCGCCGGAGGCGTCGGCCACCTCGCGGTAGGCGGACAGGTCGGCGTGACCGGTCTTCTTGGCGCGGGCATCCGCCTTCGCCTGGTCGCGCTGCTGCTTCATCAGGCGGCGGAAGCCGTCCTCGTCCACGGAGAGGCCCTGTTCGGCGGCCATTTCCAGGGTGAGGTCGATGGGGAAGCCCCAGGTGTCGTGGAGCAGGAACGCCTTGTCGCCGGCCAGGACCGTGCCACCGGTGGCCTTGGTCTCGGTGATGGCGGTGTCCAGGATGTTGGTGCCGCCGCGCAGTGCCTTGAGGAAGGCGGCCTCTTCGGCGAGGGCGACCGTCTCGATGCGCTTGCGGTCGGTGACGAGCTCGGGGTACTGCTGGCCCATCGTCTTGATCACGACGTCGATCAGGTCCCGCACGACCGGACCGGTGGCGCCCATGAGGCGCATGTTGCGGATGGCGCGGCGCATGATGCGGCGCAGCACATAGCCGCGGCCCTCGTTGCCCGGCGTCACACCGTCGCCGATGAGCATCACGGACGTGCGGATGTGGTCGGCGACCACACGCATCGAGACGTCGGACGTGTGCTGGTCGCCGTAGCGCACGCCGGTCAGCTCGGTGGCCTTGTCCATGACGACGCGCAGGGTGTCGGTCTCGTACATGTTCTGCACGCCCTGCAGGATCATCGCGAGGCGTTCGAGACCCAGGCCGGTGTCGATGTTCTTGGAGGGCAGGTCCCCGAGGATCGGGAAGTCCTCCTTGTTCTCGCCGGCGCCGCGCTCGTACTGCATGAAGACCAGGTTCCAGATCTCCACGTACCGCTCGTCGTTGACGGCCGGGCCGCCCTCGACGCCGAATTCGGGGCCGCGGTCGTAGTTGATCTCGGAGCAGGGCCCGCACGGTCCGGGCACGCCCATGGACCAGAAGTTGTCCTTCTTGCCCAGGCGCTGGATGCGCTCGGCGGGCACGCCGATCACGTCGCGCCAGATCGTCTCGGCCTCGTCGTCGTCGAGGTAGACGGTGATCCAGAGCTTCTCGGCCTCCAGGCCGTAGCCGCCGTCCGCCACGGAGCCGGTGAGCAGCTCCCAGGCGTACTTGATGGCGCCTTCCTTGAAGTAGTCCCCGAAGGAGAAGTTGCCGCACATCTGGAAGAACGTGCCGTGCCGGGTGGTCTTGCCGACCTCTTCGATGTCCGGCGTGCGCACGCACTTCTGCACGCTGGTGGCGCGCGGGGCGGGCGGCTTGGTCTCACCGAGGAAGTACGGCTTGAAGGGGACCATGCCCGCGTTGACGAGCAGCAGAGTCGGGTCGTCCGCGATGAGCGACGCCGAAGGGACGACGGTGTGCCCGCGCTCCTCGAAGAAGCTCAGCCAGCGGCGGCGAATCTCGGCCGACTCCATCAGTGGTCCTCATTCCGGTTGTACGAATGCTTGGGGTACTGCTGCTTGCTGTACCGCTCTTGCGCGGTTTCGATCGCGACGAGGCGGCGCTGCGCGGGGAGTTCGCGCACCTCGCTCTCGCCGATGCCCAGGACGTCGTTGAGTTCGGCCTCGCGCTGCGCCATGCCGGACTTGATGTCGAGGGCGAAGTCCTTGAGCCGGTGGCCGGCCTCGACCGCCTTGTCGGCGGTGCGCGCGGCCAGGCTCTCGGGCGTCAGTTGTTTCAGCTTCCGGTTGACCTTGGTGGTGGCCCAGACTCCGGCGGCCGCGCCCGCGGTGAACCAGAACGTACGGCGGAACATCGAAGCGTCAGCCCTTTCGCTTGGAGCGCCGTGCGGACGGCACGGTCCGCCCGACGATCACGGTTCGCCGGCCCTGCCGAGCCTGCGGGTCGGCGGGTTCGGCGCCCTTGCGGCCGAGCGCGCGGCGCACTCCGTATCCGAAGGCGGCCACCTTCACCAGCGGCCCCCCGAAGGTGGAGGCGACGGTGGTGGACAGCGCGGACGCGTTGGAGGTGACCTCTTGGACGTCCGAGGCGATGGCGTCGACCCGGGCCAGCTGGGTCTGGGCGGAGCGCACCGCGGTGGAGGCGTCCGCGAGCAGGGGGATCGCCTGGTCGGTCACGTCCGCGACCAGGCGGGTCGTCGCCTTCAGCGTCTGGGCCAGCCTCACGAGAACGACCGCGAGGAAGGACACCAGGATCGCCCAGAAGACGGCCACCAGGATCCCGGCCACCTCACCACCGGACACTTGCACCGCTCCCCGCAACCTGTCGGAACTCGAAAACCTCGAAAAATACAGCCCTGTGAGCCTATCGCGCCGAGGATCGCTTCCCCTACCGCATCCCGGCCCGCCACAAGCGGAGTTGCCCAAGCCGATTGTACGCAGTGCATACCCTTGAGTACGCTGCGTGTTCCATGCGCTCCCATCTGCCCGCAGAGTTGAACCGCTTCGTCGGGCGAGACCGAGACCTGGCCCGTCTCGACCGTCTGCTCCGCGATGCGCGCATGGTGACGGTGACCGGCGTCGGCGGCGTCGGCAAGACCCGGCTCGCGCTGCGGGCGGCGGCCACCGCGGCCGAGCAGGAACGGTACTGCGACGGCGTCCGGCTGGTCGAGCTGTCCTGTCTCAACGATCCCGGGCTGCTCGACCATGCCGTCGTCGAGGCCCTCGGTCTCGCCGACCGCACGGCGCGAGCTCCGCGCCATCTGCTGCTCGACCATCTCGCGGAGCGCGAACTCCTGCTGGTGGTCGACGGGTTCGAGCAGTTGGTGGACGCCTGCGCCGAGCTCGTGCGGGAACTCATGCGCGGCTGCCCGGGTTTGCGGGTGCTCGCCGCGGGGCGGCTGCCGCTGCGGATCGACGGCGAGCAGGTGTTCACGCTGGCCCCGCTGGACGACGCGGACGCGCTGGCGCTTTTCGCCGAGCGCGCGGCGGCCGCGCGGGCCGGCGAGCGGCCGGCCGAGGGTCACGAGACGGCGGCCGCCGAGCTGTGCCGCCGGCTCGACGGGATCCCGCTCGCCCTCGAACTGGCGGCGGGCCGGCTCGGCGCGCTCTCGGTGGAGCAGCTCCTTCGCCGTCTCGACGACCGGTTCCGGCTGCTCACGGGCGGCGGGCGGGGCGCGCTCCCCCGCCACCGGACGCTGCGGACGACCATCGGCTGGAGCCATGAGCTGTGCACGGCGGCGCAGCGACTGCTGTGGGCGCGGCTCTCGGTGTTCGCGGGCACCTTCGATCTGGAGGCCGTCGAGTACATCTGCGTGGGCGCCGATCTTCCGCAGGAGGAGGTGCTCGACGTGCTCGGCGAGCTGATCGACCAGTCGCTCGTGGTGCGTGAGGACGGCGCGGGCGGCGTGCGCTACCGCCTGCTGGACACGGTCCGCGAGTACGGCGCCGAGTGGCTTGCCGAGACGGGGGACGCCGAGCGTCTCCACCGACGTCATCGCGACTGGTACCTGGGGCTCGCCACCTGGTGCGAGCTGGACTGGTTCAGTCCCCGCCAGACCGAGGTCGCGACCCGGGTGGAGGGCGAACTGCCCAATCTGCGGGCCGCGATGGAGTTCTCGCTGACCTCGCCCGAGGACACGCACCTGGCCCAGTATCTGGCGGGCACGCTGTGGTTCTGCTGGGTCGGCTGCGGGCGGCTGGCGGAGGGACGGCACTGGCTGACGCAGGTCCTGGACGCCGAGAGCGAGCACGACAGTTCGCGCCTGAAGGCCTTGTGGGTGCTCGGCTATGTGGCGGTGCTCCAGGGCGACGCGGTGGCGGCGATCGCCGCGTTGCAGGAGTGCCGCGAGGAGGCCGAGCTGCGCGGCGACGTGGTGGCGGCGGCGTACGCCGTGCACCGCTCGGGGTGTCTGGCCCTGGTCACCGACGACATGCCGCGCGCCGAGGAGCTGCTGCGTGCCGCGCTCGCCGGGTACGAGGAGGTCGGGGAGCTCAACAGCAATGTGCTGATGGGCCAGGTCGAGATGGCGATGGCGGTGGGGTTCCGGGGCCGGCTCGACGAGGCGGTGGCGGTGTGCGAGCAGGTCGTGGAGGTGTGCGACGACCACGGGGAGCGCTGGACCCGCGCCTATGCGCAGTACGTCCTCGGCTACGCGGCCTGGGTGGGCGGCGACCCGGACGGGGCGCGCCGGCTGCTGCGGGAGACCCTCTCCGTGAGCCATGCCTTCCACGACCTGGTGGGCACGGTGCTCACCCTGGAGATGCTGGCGCTCGTCGCCGTGGACACCGGGGATCCGGTGGAGGCGGCCGTGCTCCAGGGCGCGGCCGAGCGGATCTGGCCGTCGGTGGGCCTGCCCCTGTTCGGCTCGGCCTACTTCTACGCCGCGCACGTGCTGTGCGAGGAGCGTACGAGGGAGCGCCTGGGCGACCGGGCGTACGAGGAGCACCGGCGCCGGGGCTCGCGGATCGAGGCGGGGACGGCGGTGGCGCGTGCGCTGGGGAGCGGCCAGGAGGCCGACGGGGCACGGGAGTTGGCGCCGCACCAGGAGGCGCAGCCGCACGACGGGACGCAGCCGCACGACGGGGCCGGACATGCGGAAGCCCGCCGCCTCCCGCTCCGTGTGGAGCGGGGGGACGGCGGGCTGAAGCGCTGAGGCTCCGGTATTACGCCGTGATCAGCGGGCGTAGTACTCGACGACGAGCTGCTCGTCGCAGATGACCGGGATTTCCTTGCGGTTCGGGTCGCGGTCCAGGCGGAAGGCCAGGGCCTTCAGGTTCACCTGGAGGTAGCGCGGGGTCTCGCCCTCGCCGGCGTAGCCACCCTCGCGGGCGACCTGGAAGGGGACCTTCTCGCGGCTGCGCTCGCGGACCGTCACGACGTCGTCGGGACGGACGCGGAACGACGGCTTGTCGACCTTGCCACCGTTGACCTGGATGTGACCGTGCACGACCATCTGGCGGGCCTGGTAGATGGTGCGGGCGATGCCCGAACGCAGGACCAGCGCGTCGAGGCGGCGCTCGAGCTCGACGACCAGCGCCTCGCCCGTCTTGCCTTCGGCCTTCTTGGCGCGGTCGTAGGCGCGCGCCATCTGGCGCTCGCTGATGTCGTACTGGGCGCGCAGACGCTGCTTCTCGAGCAGACGGACCTTGTAGTCCGAGTTCTGCTTGCGGCCACGGCCGTGCTCGCCCGGCGGGTAGGGGCGGGCCTCGAAGTACTTGACGGCCTTCGGCGTCAGCGCGATGCCGAGCGCACGGGACTTCTTGACCTTGGGACGCGACTGGTTAGGCACGTTCTCCAAACCTCCATGGTTGGGTTAGGTTAGGCTCACCTTACTCAAGGAGATCGCATGTCGCGTCCGGGGAACACCAGTCACATCACGGACAACACGAAGAAGGGCGACCCTGCTCCCGAAGGAGGGGTCGACTCCACCAGCCCGCAGTCGAAGCACGGGGCCGGTCACGTGACGGAGGTCCGATCAGATCGTGGTCAGCCGCGTCCCAGCGGACTTGAAATCGCGCGGATGCCGTCAGCAGCCGAGCGCACACGAACTCTCGTACATAGTACCTGCTCGGCGGTGCTGCTCGTACCGGGCCTCACGGCGGCCCGCCCGGAGCAGCTCGCCGCCGACGTCCGCAGCGTCGGTCCCGACGGCGACGTCTTCCTCGTCCTCCCCGCCGATTCCCCGGCCGTACGGGCCGCCACGCACGCGCAGGACGACGAGGTGCGGGCGGTCCTGGAGATCACGGACGTGGCTCCGGTCTCCGTCCCCCACCGTATCCGGGGCCGCGCCTGGGTCTCCGGCTGGCTGACCCTGGTACCCGGCCAGGCGGGCCCCGGCCGCATGATGCTGCGCCTGGAAGTCGGCGACGCCTGCGTGGACGACCTGTGGGGCGCGAGCAGCGTGGACGCCGAGGAGTTCGCCTCGGCGGAGCCCGATCCGCTGGTACGGCACGAGACCGAACTGCTCCAGCATCTGGCCTCGGCGCACGGCGAGCGGGTGGGGCTGCTGTGCGGTCTTGTGGAGCGCGAGGACGTGGCACGCGTCACGCCGCTGGCGCTCGACCGGTTCGGTCTGCGTGTGCGCTTCGTCCGGGTCGACGGTCACACCTTCGACGCGCGCTTCGACTTCCCCGAGCCGGTGCACGACATCACGGCACTGCGCCGCGCCCTGCACCGGCTCTTCGAGGTGGCGGCCGGCTGAGAGCGGGGCCTAGATGAGGGCTGGGCCTAGATGAGGGCTGGGCTACTCGCCGGCCCGGCCCAGGCGCTCCCGCACCTTCTCCACCACGTCCGCGTACCGCGCCTCCGCCCCGTAGCGCGTCGGCTCGTAGTAGCGCCTGTCCGCCACCGCGTCCGGGGCGTACTGCTGGGGCGCGATGGCGCCCGGCACGTCGTGCGGATAGACATAGCCCTGGGCATGGCCCAGCTTGGCCGCGCCCTTGTAGTGACCGTCCCGCAGATGGGGCGGGACGGGGCCCGCCAGGCCCTTGCGGACGTCCTCCATCGCGGCGGCGATCGCCGTCGTCGCGGAGTTGGACTTCGGGGCGAGGGCCAGCGCGATCGTGGCGTGGCTGAGGGTCAGGGCGGCCTCGGGGAACCCAATGAGGGCCACCGCCTGCGCCGCGGCGACCGCCGTCGGCAGCGCGGTCGGATCGGCCAGGCCGATGTCCTCGCTCGCGGAGATGATGAGGCGGCGCGCGATGAAGCGCGGGTCCTCGCCGGCTTCGATCATGCGGGCCAGGTAGTGCAGCGCCGCGTCGACGTCGGAGCCGCGGATCGACTTGATCAGCGCGCTCGCCACGTCGTAGTGCTGGTCGCCGCCCTTGTCGTACGTCACGGCCGCCCGGTCGACGGTCTCCTCGACCGTCTGGAGCGTGATCTCCTGCTCCGATTTGGCGAGGGCCGAACCGGCCGCCGCCTCGAGGGCGGTCAGCGCGCGGCGCGCGTCGCCGCCCGCGATGCGCAGCAGATGCGCCTCGGCGTCCGAGGGAAGGGTGACCGCCGAGCCCAGGCCTCGCTCCTCCACGAGCGCCCGCTGGATCAGGGCCCGCAGGTCGTCGTCGGTGAGCGGTTCGAGCGTGAGCAGCAGGGAGCGGGAGAGCAGGGGGGAGATCACCGAGAAGTACGGGTTCTCCGTCGTCGCCGCGATCAGCGTGACCCAGCGGTTCTCGACCGCCGGGAGCAGGGAGTCCTGCTGGGCCTTGGAGAAGCGGTGGATCTCGTCGAGGAAGAGGACGGTCTCCTTGCCGAAGCCTCCGATGGCGCGACGCGCGCCGTCGATGACCGCGCGGACCTCCTTGACCCCGGCAGTGATCGCCGAGAGCTCGACGAACCGCTTGTTCGTGGCCTTGGACACCACGTACGCCAGCGTCGTCTTGCCCGTGCCCGGCGGGCCCCAGAGGATCACCGAGGACGGTCCTGCCGGGCCGCCCGCGCCCTCCCCCACCAGCCGCCGCAGCGGCGAACCCTGCTTCAGGAGGTGCTGCTGGCCGACCACCTCGTCCAGGACGCGCGGGCGCATCCGTACGGCCAGGGGGCTGCCCGCCGGGTCTTTCTCTTGGCGGTCCTCTGCGGCTGCGGTGAAGAGATCGGGTTCCACGTCCACGAGCCTAGGGCACGCCACTGACAACGCCGCCGGCCTGCGGCGACGCAGGTCGGCGGGCAGCCGGTCAGCTGGTCCAGAAGTCCCACCAGCGCGTCAGGATCAGCATGCCGATGATCCCGATGTGCAGCACGGGCAGCACCCAGGTGAACTCGGAGAGGAAGTTCTTGGCCCAGCGCGGCGCCGGCAGCAGGCCCTTGCGGAGGTTGAACGACGTCACGTACCAGAACATCAGGATCGTGGCGACCCACGCCAGGCAGCACCACAGGCAGAGCGAGTTGATGCGGTACAGCGACTGGAACTGGAGCCAGCTGACGAAGCAGACGCCGAACAGGGTGCCCGCGTTGAAGGTCAGCCAGTACCAGCGGCGGAAACGGCCGCCGGCCAGGATGCTCATGCCGACGCAGACGACGATGCCGTAGGTCACCAGACCCAGCATCGGGTTCGGGAAGCCGAAGGCCGCCGCCTGGTGGCTCTTCATGATGTTGCCGCAGGACACGACCGGGTTGAGGCTGCACCCCGGCACGAAGTTCGGGTTCTCCAGGAGCTTGAACTTGTCGAGCGTGATCACCCAGGCCGCCAGCACACCGGCGGCGCCGGTGATCACGAGCAGCCACGCGAAGGCCCGGCTGCCGCCGATCGCACCCTCGCTGCTCACCTCCCGGTGGCCGGAGTCGGAGGAGACGTCGTCAAGTGTTGTGGTCATAGCTCCGGTCCGTCATCCCGTCATCGTGGTCGTCCTGTGCGTGCCGCCGCATCATTCTGCCGCACGGGGCGCACTGTCCACCGTTCGATGAACATAAGGAGGACCGCCCGGGGCTCCGAATGTCGTGCCCGTGGCTCGGACGGGCGCCGATCCGGCGGCTCGCCGCCGCATGGATGGTCCGGGCCGTCGGGCGGAGCCGCGAACGGGCGTGTCCCACCGGCGCGTTGGAGCAGAGCCGCGATGAGGTGGCCGAGCGCCGGAACCTGGCGGAGGCTCCTGCCAGGAGGCGCTGTCCAACCCCGCCAAGCACGCGGGCGCCGGGGCGGCCGCGGGTTCGCCTGGAGAGCCAGGGGCGCGGCGAACCGCGCGAGCTGCCACGCACGGCCGGAGCCGGACCCGGACCCGGACCCGCACCGGCACCCGCACCCGACCCCCGGCCGTCAGGCCAGGCGCTCCCGGACCGTGTCCACGATCGTGTCCAGGGCCACCGGGACCTGCTCCCCGGACTCCATGTCCTTCAGCTGGACCACGCCCTCCGCGAGGTCGCGTTCGCCGGCGACCAGGGCGAAGCGGGCCCCGCTGCGGTTCGCGTTCTTCATCGCGCCCTTCAGGCCCTTGCCGCCGAAGCTGAAGTCGGCCGAGATTCCGGCCCGGCGCAGTTCCGTCACCTTGGTGAAGAGCATGCGCCGCGCCTCTTCGCCGAGCGGGACCGCGAACACGCTGGTGGTGGAGGGGATGGCGAGGGTCACGCCCTCGGCCTCCAGGGCCAGGACCGTACGGTCCACGCCGAGCGCCCAGCCCACCGACGGCAGCTCGGGGCCGCCGATCATCTCGGAGAGGCCGTCGTAGCGGCCGCCGCCACCCACCGCGGACTGCGAGCCGAGACCGTCGTGGACGAACTCGAACGTGGTGCGGGTGTAGTAGTCGAGGCCGCGCACCAGCTTCTCGTCGTCCTCGAAGGCGACGCCCTCCGCCGTGATCAGGGCGCGCACCTCCTCGTGGTACGCCTTGCACGCGTCGCACAGGTAGTCGCGCAGCACCGGCGCGCCGACCAGCTGCTTCTGCACGTCGGGGCGCTTGTCGTCGAGGACCCGCAGCGGGTTGATCTCGGCACGGCGGATCGTCTCCGCGTCGAGGTCGAGACCGCGCAGGAACGACTGGAGGGCCTCCCGGTAGACGGGGCGGCACTCCTTGTCGCCGAGCGAGTTGAGCAGGATGCGGAAGTTCCGCAGGCCGAGCGAGCGGTACGCGTCGTTCGCCAGGATGATCAGCTCGGCGTCGATCGCCGGGTCCTCCGCGCCGATCGCCTCGGCGCCGACCTGCGAGAAGTGCCGGTAACGGCCCTTCTGCGGGCGCTCGTAGCGGTAGTACGAGCCCGAGTACCAGAGCTTCACGGGGAGGTTGCCCGCCTTGTGCAGGTTGGCCTCCAGGGCCGCGCGCAGCACGGAGGCGGTGCCCTCGGGGCGCAGCGCGAGCTTGTCGCCGCCCTTGGTCTCGAAGGCGTACATCTCCTTCGTGACGATGTCGGTGGACTCTCCGACACCGCGCGCGAACAGTTCGACCTTCTCGAAGCCGGGCGTCTCGATGTAGCCGTAGCCGGAGTTCCGCAGGGGCGCGGCGATCGCCTCGCGCACCGCGAGGAACGTCGCCGAGTCGGGCGGGAGCAGGTCGTAGGTGCCCTTGGGGGCCTGGAAGGTGCTCATGGGAAGGCTTCTCGTCACATTCCTCGTCGGGGAGAGGCGATGCCCTCTCCCTGGCCGGCGGCCACCTGCCGCAGATACGGGTTGGTGGCGCGCTCCTGGCCGATGGTCGTCTGGGAGCCGTGGCCGGACAGCACCACGGTCGAGTCGTCGAGCGGCAGGCACACGCGGCCCAGCGACTCGAGGAGCTCGGCGTGGCTGCCGCCGGGCAGGTCGGTGCGTCCGACGGAGCCGGCGAAGAGCAGGTCGCCCGAGAACAGGATCGGAGGGATGTCCTCCGCCTCGGGCAGCCCGAACGTCACCGACCCCTTGGTATGGCCGGGCGCATGGGAGACGGTCAGCTCCATCCCGGCGAGCGCCAGCCTGGCGCCGTCGGTGAGCTCCTTGACGTCGTCCGGCTCCCCCACCGTGAGCTCGCCCATGAGCTGCGCGCCGAAGGCACGGCCGAGGGCCTTCTCCGGGTCGCTCATCATGTAGCGGTCGTCGGGGTGGATCCATGCGGGTACGTCGTGGGCTCCGCAGACCGGGACGACCGAGGCGCAGTGGTCGATGTGGCCGTGGGTGAGGACGACGGCGACGGGCTTGAGCCGATGCTTCTTCAGCGTTTCCTCGACGCCCTGGGTGGCCTGGTGGCCGGGGTCGATGATCACGCATTCCTCGCCTGCGGCGGGGGCGACCAGATAGCAGTTGGTCCCCCAGGCCCCGGCGGGGAACCCGGCAATCAGCACGATCGTCCTCGATTTCTTGCACGGCGGGTGATGCGGCGGGTGATTACGGCTGCTCAGAGCCTACCGGCGCTGCTCCGGTCACAGCGAACCCATATACGGTACGGGACACAGTCAGCTCGTACGCACGTACCCGCACCCCACGAGACCGCACAAGGAGACGACCGGTGGTCAGCAGCGAACAGCGTCGGCGCCAGCTCGCGCGCGAGAAGTTCGAGCGGCAGCAGCAGCGCCGGGAGACGGCCCGGCGCAAGGCCAGGCGCCGCAACACGGTCATCGCGGCCGCCCTCGCGGTGGTCGTGGCGGCGGGCGGCGCGGCCTTCGCGACGGGCGCGTTCTCCGGCGACGGCAAGAAGAAGTCGGACAGCGCGGCCCCCTCGAACAGCCCGTCGCCGTCGGCCAGCTCCACGCCCGAGCCGAAGATGGCCGTGGACACCAAAGCCACGTACGACATGGCCCTGAAGACGAACTCCGGTGACATCACGTTCGCGATGGACGCGGCGAAGACCCCGCACACGGTGAACTCGTTCAAGTACCTCGCCGACAAGGGCTTCTTCAACAACACCAAGTGCCACCGTCTGACCACGCAGGGCATCTTCGTGCTGCAGTGCGGCGACCCCGAGGGCACCGGCTCGGGCGGTCCCGGCTACACGATTCCCGACGAGAACCTCACGGGCCTCGGCAAGGCGGGCTCCGACGGCACGGTGACCTACCCGGCGGGCACCGTCGCGATGGCCAATACCGGCCAGGCCCACACCGGCGGCAGCCAGTTCTTCCTGGTCTACAAGGACAGCAAACTGCCGCCCACCTACACGCCGTTCGGAACGATCGACGCGGCCGGCCTCAAGGTCGTGCAGGACGTCGCCAAGGAGGGCGTCGAAGGTGGCGCGGGCGACGGGGCGCCGAAGAAGGCCGTCACCATCGAGAAGGCCGCCGTCACCAAAAAGTGACGCGGTCGGCCGCCCGGCACCGAGCGTGAACCGCTGAATTCGGCCGCGCTGAGTGCGGACAGCCGGGCGGCCGGTCGCCTAGATTGGCGTTGTGCAGCGCGGGCTCGTACCGCGCTGTGGAGGGCGGGCGGGACCCGCCGGGAAACTGTGGACGATGCCCCGGGGGAGGAACCCCTCGCGCAGGCATCATGTGGAGGAGGCGCTGTGAGCAGCGACCCGTGGGGCCGTGTCGACGAGACGGGCACCGTGTATGTGCGTACAGCCGAGGGCGAAGTGGTCGTCGGATCGTGGCAGGCGGGCTCTCCGGAGGAGGCTCTGGCCTACTTCGAGCGCAAGTACGAGGGCCTGGTTGTCGAGATCGGCCTCCTCGAACGACGGGTGAGGACCACCGACCTGTCGGCGAAGGACGCGCAGACCGCCATCGCCCATCTGCGCACGCAGGTGGACGAGCATCACGCGGTCGGTGACCTCGACGCGTTGCGGGGGCGCCTCGACAAGCTCGTAGCCACCGTCGAGTCGCGCCGCGAGGAGCGCAAGGTCCAGAAGGCCAAGCAGACCGACGAGGCCAAGCACGCCAAGGAGGCGCTCGTCGCCGAGGCCGAGGAGCTCGCGCAGAGCGAGCAGTGGCGCTCGGCCGGCGAGCGGCTGCGCGCCCTCGTCGACACGTGGAAGGGGCTGCCGCGCCTCGACCGCAAGTCGGACGACGAGCTGTGGCACCGCTTCTCGCACGCGCGCTCGGCGTTCTCCAAGCGGCGCAAGGCGCACTTCGCGTCGCTCGACGCGCAGCGCGAGGAGGCCCGCAAGGTCAAGGAGAAGCTGGTCGTCGAGGCCGAGGCGCTGTCCGCGTCGACGGACTGGGCCACGACGGCCGCGCGCTACCGCGACCTGATGGCGGACTGGAAGGCGGCGGGACGCGCCCAGCGCGAGGCCGAGGACGAGCTGTGGAACCGCTTCCGCGGCGCGCAGGACGTCTTCTTCGCGGCGCGCAGCGAGGTGTTCGCGGAGCGGGACGCCGAGCAGACCGAGAACCTCAAGCTCAAGGAGGAGTTGGCCGTCGAGGCCGAGAAGATCCTCCCGGTGACCGACCTGAAGGCGGCCCGCGCCGCGTTCCGCTCGGTCAACGAGCGCTGGGAGGCCATCGGCCACGTGCCGCGCGACGCGCGTCCCAAGGTCGAGGGCCGGATGCACGCCGTGGAGCGGGCGATCCAGGAGGCCGAGGAGGCCGAGTGGCGCCGTACGAACCCGGAGGCGCGGGCGCGTGCGGCCGGCCTCACGGGGCAGCTCCAGGACGCCGTCGACAAGCTGCACAAGCAGATCGACACGGCGCGTGCGGCCGGCAACGACAGCAAGGCGGACAAGCTGGCCCGCGAACTGGAAGGCCGCCAGGCCCTCCTCGACCAGGCCCTCAAGGGCCTGGAGGAGTTCGGCGGCTGACCCCGCCCCGCCCCTGCGTGAGGCCCCCCGCGCCCTTTCGGGTTCGGGGGGCCTCACGCACGTTCCCCCGGCGAAGGTCCGTCCCCAGCCCCGAGAGGCGCGCGCCCAAACCCTCACGCGCCTCCCCCACGGCGAGCACAACCGGCCGACTCCGGGTGCCCCACAGGGGGCGCGAGACTGTGACACTTGCGCGGCTCCGCCGCGGTGAGCGCGACCGGCCGACTCCGGGCCCCCTACAAGGGGCGCGAGACTGTGACACTTGCGCGGCTCCGCCGCGGTGAGCGCGACCGGCCGACTCCGAGTGCCCCACAGGGGCGCGGGGAACTGCGCGACCAGCCACCCACGGCCCGCAGCCGAAAGCCGGAAGCCGGGGGCCCTGGGGCTCCGCCCCAGACCCCGGGACTCGCCCCACCCCGCCCCCTCCCGAAACCCTCCGGGGGTGGAAAGGGGCCGAGGTTCGAGCCTCTGGGGCTCCGCCCCAGACCCCGTTCGCGCCCTGGGCGCTCGTCCTCAAACGCCGGACGGGCTGACTGCGCCGCCAGGCACCGAGCGGTCAAGGGGCGCGGGGAACTGCGCTGACGGACGCGCGCCCCCAGGACCCCGCATGCCGCCCGCCTAAGGGCGCCGCGCGGACGTCACCCGGTACACGTCGTACACACCCTCGACCCCCCGCACCGCCTTGAGGACGTGCCCGAGGTGCTTGGGGTCGCCCATCTCGAAGGTGAAGCGCGACGTGGCCACCCGGTCGCGGGACGTCTGCACGGCCGCCGAGAGGATGTTGACGTGCTGGTCGGACAGGACCCGCGTGACGTCCGACAGGAGCCGGGAGCGGTCGAGCGCCTCGACCTGGATGGCTACCAGGAAGACCGAGGACTGGGTCGGCGCCCACTCCACTTCGAGGATCCGCTCGGGCTGCTGGGACAGCGAGTCCACGTTCACGCAGTCCGCCCGGTGCACCGAAACACCGCTGCCGCGCGTGACGAAGCCGATGATGGGGTCGCCCGGCACCGGCGTACAGCAGCGCGCGAGCTTGACCCACACGTCGTCGACGCCCTTGACGACGACACCCGGGTCCGCGTTCTTGCGTCGCTTGCTGCGGCCCCGCGACGGCGGCGCCGACTCCGCGATGTCCTCGTTGGCCGCGTCCTCGCCGCCCAGCGCCTGCACCAGCTTCTGCACGACGCCCTGGGCCGCGACGTGGCCCTCGCCGATCGCCGCGTACAGCGAGGAGATGTCGGGGTAGCGCATCTCGTGGGCGAGGGTGACCAGCGAGTCGCCGGTCAGGATCCGCTGGATCGGCAGGTTCTGCTTGCGCATGGCACGCGCGATGGCGTCCTTGCCCTGCTCGATGGCCTCTTCGCGGCGCTCCTTGGAGAACCAGGCACGGATCTTGTTGCGGGCCCGCGGCGACTTGACGAAGCCGAGCCAGTCCCGGGAGGGCCCGGCACCGGACGCCTTGGAGGTGAAGACCTCGACCAAGTCGCCGTTGTCCAGGGTGGATTCGAGCGGCACGAGCCGTCCGTTGACCCGTGCGCCTATCGTGCGGTGGCCGACCTCGGTGTGGACCGCGTAGGAGAAGTCGACCGGGGTCGAGCCGGCCGGGAGCGCGATGACGTCGCCCTTGGGCGTGAAGACGAAGACCTCGTTGCGGGAGAGGTCGAAGCGCAGCGACTCCAGGAACTCGCTGGGGTCCTCGGTCTCCTTCTGCCAGTCGAGCAGCTGGCGCAGCCACGCCATGTCGTTGAGGTGGTCGTCCTTGCCGGTCTTCTTCGGTGCGTCGGTGCGCACCTTGGAGGCGCCGGCGGACGGGTCCTGCTTGTACTTCCAGTGCGCGGCGATGCCGTACTCGGCGCGGCGGTGCATGTCGAAGGTGCGGATCTGGAGCTCGACCGGCTTGCCGTTGGGGCCGATGACCGTCGTGTGCAGCGACTGGTACATGTTGAACTTGGGCATCGCGATGTAGTCCTTGAACCGGCCGGGGACCGGATTCCATCGCGCGTGGACCGTGCCGAGCGCCGCGTAGCAGTCGCGGACGGTGTCGACCAGGACCCGGATGCCCACCAGGTCGTAGATCTCCGCGAAGTCACGGCCGCGGACGATCATCTTCTGGTAGACGCTGTAGTAGTGCTTGGGGCGGCCGGTGACGGTCGCCTTGATGCGGGCCGCGCGCAGGTCGGACTGGACCTCGTCGGTCACTATGGCGAGGTACTCGTCGCGCTTGGGGGCGCGCTCGGCGACGAGCCGCACGATCTCGTCGTACATCTTGGGGTAGAGGATCGCGAAGGCGAGGTCCTCCAGCTCCCACTTGATGGTGTTCATGCCCAGGCGGTGGGCGAGCGGCGCGTAGATCTCCAGCGTCTCGCGCGCCTTCTTCTCCTGCTTCTCGCGCTTGAGGTACCGCATGGTGCGCATGTTGTGCAGGCGGTCGGCGAGCTTGATGACCAGGACGCGGGGGTCCTTGGCCATCGCCACGACCATCTTGCGCACGGTCTCGGCCTGCGCCGCGTCGCCGAACTGGACCCGGTCGAGCTTGGTGACGCCGTCGACGAGCAGGGCCACCTGGTCGCCGAAGTCGCGGCGCAGGGTGTCCAGGCCGTACTCGGTGTCCTCGACGGTGTCGTGCAGCAGGCCCGCCATCAGGGTGGCCGGATCCATGCCCAGCTCGGCGAGGATCGTCGTCACCGCGAGGGGGTGCGTGATGTACGGGTCGCCGCTCTTGCGCTTCTGGCCCCGGTGCCAGCGCTCGGCGACCTGGTAGGCCTTCTCGACCTGGCGCAGCGTGGCGGTCTCGATCTTGGGATCGTTCCCGCGGACTATCCGCAGCAGCGGTTCGAGCACCGGGTTGTACGCGGACGAGCGCTGCACGCCCAGACGGGCGAGGCGGGCGCGGACCCGGTTGGACGAGCCGGCGGAACGGGACACCGCACCGGCCGGCACCACGGGCTTCGCGACGGGCGCGGGAGCCGGGGCCTCGGCGGGGTCCTTGGCCGGGTCCTTGGCGGGGGCCTCGGCGGGGTCCTTGGCCGGGGCCTCGGCCTCCTCGGCCGGAGTCCCGGCCCGCTCGGGCGCCGCGGGCTTCGGCTCGGCCGCGGGCTCGGAGGGCGTGGCCGGGGCCGCCGCGGGCTCTTCGGCCTTCTTCTCGGGCTCCGCGGCGGAGAGTGGCTGGGCCTCGTCTGGCAAGAGCGCTCCTCTGGGGGTCCCCCGGGACGGAGTCTGGGGGAGGGTCCGGGTCCCCGGTCAGGCCCGGACGTACATGGTATCGAGCCACGGGCCCCGGCTCTCCCTCGGCCGGGTGGCAGGGGCGCCGCGGGCCGTCGGCCGGGCGTGACGGTGGTGTCGTGCGAAACACCGAAGGCGGGCGCCGGATTCCTCCGGGCCCGCCTCGGCGGCGTCGTACCGACCGGTCAGACGGTGATCAGGGCGTCCAGCGGGGCGCCGTCCAGGACGGCCTCCAGGCGCCGGCGACCGCTGAGGAAGCCGAGCTCCATCAGGACGGCGACCCCGGCGACCTCCGCTCCGGCCCGGCGGATCAGCTCGACCGACGCCTCGGCGGTGCCGCCGGTGGCGAGCACGTCGTCGATCACCAGGACGCGGTCGTCCCCGCTGAGGTCCTCGGCGTGCACCTCGATCTCCGCGGTGCCGTACTCCAGCTCGTACGCCTGCTTGAGGGTGGCTCCGGGGAGCTTGCCCGCCTTGCGTACGGGGATGAAACCGATCCCGGCGCGGACCGAGACGGGGGCCGCCAGGATGAAGCCGCGGGCCTCAAGGCCGACGATCTTCGTCGCGCCGTGCTTCACGCACAGGGCGGCCAGCGCGTCGGTGAGGGCCGTGAACGCCTCCGGGTCCGCGAGCAGCGGTGTGATGTCCTTGAACATCACACCCGGCTTCGGGTAGTCCGGCACGTCACGGATGCGGCTGAGCAGCAGATCCACGGTCTCGGTGGAGACGCTCGTCATCGGCGCTTCCCCCGGTTGTTGCGGCTCGGCTGACGACGCTGGCCGACGACCGCGCCCGCGGTCTGTGCGTCGTCGTCGCCCTCGTCGTCGAAGGGCGCCGCGTCCTGCGGTTCCTCCTCGGTCTCCCCCTTGGCGGCGGCCGCCGCGCGCTTGGCGAGCACCCGCTTCTTGAGGGCCTTCATCTCCGGCATGGTCTCCTTCAGGTCGGCGACCAGCGGAGTGGCGATGAAGATCGAGGAGTACGCACCGGCCGCGAGGCCGACGAACAGCGACAGGGAGATGTCGTTGAGCATGCCTGCGCCGAGGACGCCGCCACCGATGAACAGCAGGCCGGCCACCGGGAGCAGCGCCACGACCGTGGTGTTGATGGAACGGACCAGGGTGCCGTTGAGGCTCTTGTTCGCCATCTCGCTGTAGGTGAGCCTGGTCTGCTTGGTGATCCCCTTCTGGCCCTCCTTGAGTCCGTCGAAGACGACGACGGTGTCGTAGAGGGAATAGCCGAGGATCGTGAGCAGACCGATCACCGTGCCGGGGGTGACTTCGAAGCCGACCAGGGCGTAGATGCCGACCGTGATGGTGAGGTCGTGGATCAGGGCGACCAGGGCCGCGAGCGCCATCCGCCACTCGAAGGCGATGGCCAGATAGATCACCACCAGGATCATGAAGACGATCAGGCCCGTCCAGGCCTTGTTGGCGATCGTCTCGCCCCAACTGGGGCCCACCAGGTCGGCGTTGATGTCCTTCGCCGGGAGCTTGAGGTCCTTGGCGAGCTCGGCCTTGATCTGGTCGGCCTTGGCCGTGTCGACGCCGCCGATGGTGATGCGCAGCGTGTCGTTGCCGAGCTTCTGGACGATCGCGTCGTGCCCGGAGGCGGACTTGGCCGCGCTCTCCGCCTGTGAGGCGGAGACGGTGGTCTTCGGGGTGGTGAAGACCGCGCCGCCCTCGAATTCGATGCCCATCGTCAGACCCCGCACCGCCAGGCCGACGATGGCCGTGATGGTGATCAGGATCGAGATGCCGTACCAGATCTTCCGCTTGCCGACGAAGTCGTAACCGACCTCACCGCGGTACAGCCTGGCGCCGAGAGTGCCGAGCTTCGACATCTCACGCCTCCTTCGGGTTGTCGACGGGGGCGGAGGTGGTGCGGCGGGCGCGGCGCAGCGGGGGCTTGGCGCCGAGCCGCTTCGGGTCGAGCCCGGACCACGGGTGACCGCTCGCGAAGAACGGGCGGCGGGCCAGGAGCGTCATCACCGGCTTGGTGAAGAGGAACACCACGACCACGTCGAGCAGGGTGGTCAGACCCAGCGTGAACGCGAAGCCCTGGACCTTGCCGACGGTCACGATGAAGAGCACCGCGGCGGCGAGGAAGGACACGAAGTCGGAGACGAGGATGGTGCGCCGGGCGCGCGGCCAGGCCCGCTCGACGGCGGGACGCAGGGTGCGGCCCTCGCGGATCTCGTCACGGATGCGTTCGAAGTACACGATGAACGAGTCCGCCGTGATGCCGATGGCGACGATGGCACCGCAGACGGCGGGCAGGTTCAGCGCGAAGCCGATACCCGGGCCGAGCAGCGCCATGATCGTGTACGTCAGGATCGCCGAGACGACGAGGCTGAGGATGGCGATCAGGGCGAGGCCGCGGTAGTAGGCCACCAGGTAGATGATGACGAGACCGAGGCCGATGGCGCCGGCGATCAGACCGGCGTGCAGCTGGTCGGCGCCGAGGGCCGCGGTCACGGTGGTGACGCTCTGCTCCTGGAAGGAGAGGGGCAGCGCACCGTAGGAGAGCACGTTGGCCAGGTCCTGGGCGGACTTCTGGTTGAAGCTGCCGGAGATCTCGGCGGAGCCGCTGAGCGTGGAGCTCACGGTGGGCGCCGAGACGACCTGGTTGTCCAGGGCGATCGCGAAGCGGTTGTTCGGGTACTGCTGCTGCGAGAGCTTCCCGGTGATCGACGCGAACTTCTTCGAGCCGCCGCCGGTGAAGTCCATCTGAACGATCCACTGACCGTTCTGGTTGATCACGGCCTGCGACTTGGCGACGTCGGTGCCGTCGACCTCGGCCGGGCCGAGGATGTACTTCTCCGACCCGTCCTGGCTGCACGCCACGGTCGGGTCGGTGGACTTGGCGCCTTCGCCGGCCTTGGCGGCCTGACCCTTCTTCGGGTCGCAGTCGAGCGCGGTGAACTGCTGCTGCAGCTTGGCCGCGGCGGCCTGGGCGTCGGCGGACGAGGAGGGAGCCGGGGTGGGGCTGCCGGACTTGCTCGCGCTCGGTGTCGGCGAGGCCTTCAGCGCGTCGGTGACGGCGCGCCCCTGCGGGCTGCTCTTAGCACTCGGCGTGCCCTTGCCGGAAGCGCTCGGCGTGGCCTTGGGCGTGCCCTTGCCACCGGCGCTCGGCGTGGCAGACGGGCTCGGGGAACCGCTGGGGGTGGGCGTCGGCGAGCCCTGGGCGGCCGTGAGCACCGGCCGGAAGTAGAGCTTCGCGGTCTGGCCGACCTGCTGGCGGGCCTGCTCGGAGTCCGTACCCTTGGGGATGTTGACAATGATGTTGTCGTTGCCCTGGGTCTGGACCTCGGCCTCGGTGACGCCAAGACCGTTGACACGGCGGTTCATGATCTGAACCGCGGTCTCCATGTTGGTCTTGTTGATCGCCGACTCCTGGCCGGGCTCGGCCTTGGCCTTGAGCGTGATGCTCGTACCGCCCGCGAGGTCGATGCCCAGCCTCGGAGTGGTGTGGTGGGACCAGAACATCCCACCGGTGAGCGCGACCATGGCGATGAGGATGAAGGCCAGGGCGCGGCCCGGCTTGCTCTGACCCCCCGCCGCCGGCCTTCGGCCCTTGTTCGGTGCTGCCACCTTGTCGTTTCTCCCTGTCCAACCGCCCGGCGCCGGGTGTGCGCGCAGGCGGCCACGAAGTGGTGTGGGGACGTCCCCCGCGGAAGTCGGCCCGCTCCGGGGACCGCGCGCGCCGGTCGGGCGCCGTGCGGTCCCGGTGCGTGACTACTTCGCTTCGGCCCCGCCGTCGGCCTTGCCGTCCTTGCCGTCCTCGGGCGTTGCCGCGTCGGCGTTCTTCGCCTCGGCAGCCCCGTCCTTCTTGCCCAGGTCGATCTTCGCCTCGTCCGCGACCGCGGCGTCCGCCTCGGCGGCTTCGGTGGCCGCGGTCAGCGACGACGCGTCGTCCGGCACCGCCGGGAGCTCTTCCTCGGTGTCGCCGTGCACGATGCGGTTGTACTCCGCGTCGGACAGGACCGCGCCGACGGCGTTCTTGGCGTAGACGGCGTGCACGCCGGGCGCCACCTCCAGGAGGACCGTCTCGTCGCCGATCTCCTTGACGGTGGCGTACATACCCCCGATGGTGCGGATACCGGTGCCGGGCTGCATCTCGTCACGCATGGCCGCGGCGGCCTGCTGCTTCTTCTTGGTCGACCGGGTCATCAGGAACATGGCCCCGATAAGCAAAACCAAGGGGAGGAGGGTAATAGGGCTCACGGGACGGAACTTCCTTCGCATGACCACACGCGGAGCGCGGCCTGATCTGGGGGTGGGTACGCCGGCCTGGAAGGGCGGCATCGGCGGAGTCTAAGCGAGTCCGCACAGATGGAACAACGCCCAGCATCCCACCGGGGTTCCTCCGGGTGCGACCCTCCGCGCCGTCACGCCCTGAAGAGCCCCTGTTGTCCGCTTCCTGCGGGGCCGCCGCCCTGCTGCGGCGGTACGAGACCGAGGTGGGCCCAGGCCGCGGGGGTGGCCACCCGGCCGCGCGGGGTACGGGCGAGCAGGCCCTCGCGGACCAGGAAGGGCTCGGCCACTTCCTCGACGGTCTCGCGCTCCTCCCCCACCGCCACCGCCAGGGTGGACAGGCCCACCGGGCCGCCGCCGAACAGCTTCAGGAGGGCCTGGAGCACCGCACGGTCGAGGCGGTCGAGGCCGCGGGCGTCGACCTCGTACACCCCGAGGGCGACCGAGGCGATCTCGGGGGTGATGACGCCGTCGGCCTTGACCTGGGCGTAGTCACGGACGCGGCGCAGCAGCCGGTTGGCGATGCGGGGGGTGCCGCGCGAGCGGCCCGCGATCTCGGCGGCGCCGGCCGAGTCGATCTCCACGTCGAGCAGCCGGGCCGAGCGGTGGATGACGCGCTCCAGCTCGGAGGGCTCGTAGAACTCCATGTGTCCGGTGAAGCCGAAGCGGTCGCGCAGCGGGGGCGGCAGCAGGCCGGCCCGCGTGGTGGCGCCGACCAGGGTGAAGGGCGGCAGTTCGAGCGGGATCGCGGTGGCGCCGGGGCCCTTGCCGACGATGACGTCGACCCGGAAGTCCTCCATCGCCATGTAGAGCATCTCCTCGGCCGGCCGGGACATCCGGTGGATCTCGTCGAGGAAGAGGACCTCGCCCTCCTGGAGGGAGGAGAGGATCGCGGCGAGATCGCCGGCGTGCTGGATGGCCGGACCGCTGGTGATGCGGATCGGGGCGCCCATCTCGGCCGCGATGATCATGGAGAGAGTGGTCTTGCCGAGGCCGGGGGCGCCGGAGAGCAGGACGTGGTCGGCGGTGGCGCCGCGGGCGCGGGCCGCGCGCAGGACCAGGTCGAGCTGCTCGCGGACCTTTTCCTGGCCGACGAACTCCTCCAGGTCCTTGGGGCGCAGGGCGGCTTCGACCGCGGTGTCCTCGCCGTCGGCGTCGGCCCCGACCAGGCGGTCGCCGGGGCCATCGGCGGTCGCCGACAGATCCGCGGTGTCGGAGCTGTCTTCCCAGTTCATGCGGTGTGCCTCGGATCGTGGTCGCGGTGGGTGGTGCGGGTTCGGGAGCCGGGGCCCGGGGGCTCCGGCGGATCGGGGGCGGGTCCCGGCCGCGGGGCCCGCCCGCTCAGCGGGCCCGGTTGAGGGTCTGCAGAGCGGCCTTGAGCAGGGCGCCGATGTTCGGCTTGTCCGAGGCCTCGGCCTGCGGCGCCACCGCGGCGACCGCCTCGTCGGCCTCGCGGGTCGCGTAGCCGAGCCCGATGAGGGCGGCGTGCAGTTGGTCGCGCCAGCCCGAGGTCACCGGGGCTCCGACGGCCGGGGCCGTGCCGACGGGCGCGCCGAGCCGGTCCTTCAGCTCGATGAGCAGCTTCTGGGCGCCCTTCTTGCCGATGCCGGGCACCGCGGTGAGCGCCTTCTCGTCGCCGGTGGCGAAGGCACGGCGCAGCGCGTCCGGGGTGTGCACGGAGAGGACGGCCTGGGCGAGCCGGGGGCCGACGCCGTTGGCGGTCTGGAGCAGTTCGAAGACCTGCTTCTCGTCGTCGTCGGCGAAGCCGTACAGGGTCAGCGAGTCCTCCCGTACGACGAGGGAGGTGGCGAGTTTGGCGTGCTGGCCGATGCGCAGTTCGGCCAGCGTGTTGGGCGTGCACTGGAGGGCCATGCCGATGCCGCCGACCTCGACCACCGCGGTGTCGGGTGCGAGGGCGGCGACCGGGCCGCTGACGAAGGCGATCATCGGGTGACCTTCCGTACGGAGTGCTGGGCGTGGGCCTGTTGGAGTCTGTTGAGGGCGGGGGCGCGCCAGATGTGACAGATGGCGAGGGCCAGCGCGTCGGCGGCGTCGGCCGGTTTGGGCGGGGCGTCGAGCCGGAGCAGCCGGGTCACCATGGCACCGACCTGTGCCTTGTCGGCGCGGCCGCTGCCGGTGACGGCGGCCTTGACCTCGCTGGGGGTGTGCAGGGCGACGGGGATGCCGCGCCGGGAGGCGCACAGCATGGCGACCGCGCTCGCCTGGGCGGTGCCCATCACCGTACGCACGTTGTGCTGGCTGAACACCCGCTCCACGGCGACGAATTCGGGCCGGTGGGCATCGAGCCACTCCTCGATGCCGCGCTCGATGGCGACCAGGCGGTGGCCGAGCTCGGCATCCGCGGGGGTCCGCACGACACCGACGCCGAGCATCGTCAGCGGCCTGCCCGCGAGCCCCTCGACCACGCCGACACCGCACCGGGTCAACCCCGGGTCCACGCCCAGTACCCGCACCGCGCTCCCTCCCTGATTCCAGCCGTCCTGCCCGCAGGCTATCGGCCCGCACTGACAACGCCCGTCTCCGCGGCGCGACTCGGGCGGGTGCGGCGACCCTGCCGGGCGGCCGCGCACCGGAATTAAAGCGTCGGCAAAAGGCACGCCCGGTTGATCAAGATATTTCCGATACGTCAATCGTGAATTCCAGGAGGTGGAATTCCCGCATTGCCCGCCCTTGTGCGGCATCGATAGGTTCCCGGAACAGACAGGAACGACCATCCTGTTCCCGGCGGAATTATCTGTTCGCCGGGTTTTTCGAAAGAATCGGGGAACCATGCGCAAAATCATGAAGGCCGCGGTCGCCGCGTCGCTCGTGGCCGGAAGCGTCGCCATAGCCGCGCCCGCCCAGGCCGCGACGGCGACGCCGATGTCCATGCACCGGGGCACCAGCGGCTGCTTCAACTGGTCGTGGGCCGACGGCGTCTCCACGACCACCGTCTATTTCCACAACACCTGTAACTACACGTCCACCATCAACATCTGGTGGCAGCAGGGCAGTTCGACCTACATGCGCGCTTCCACCGTCGGCCCCGACGGCAAGGGCAGCCTGTGGCACGACGGGTCGGTGCGGAGCATCGACGGCTGACCCGGAGTCGAAAGTGGCCCGCCGACGGTCTCGTCGGCGGGCCAATTCGGTTTTCTTCACCGGAGCGATTTCCGGTCAGGCGTCGACCTTCTCCATGACTTCGTCGGAGACGTCGAAGTTGGCGAAGACGTTCTGGACGTCGTCGCTGTCCTCCAGCGCGTCGATCAGCTTGAAGATCTTCCGCGCGCCCTCTTCGTCCAGCTCGACCTGCATGGTCGGGACGAAGTTGGCCTCGGCCGAGTCGTAGTCGATGCCGGCCTCCTGGAGCGCCGTGCGGACCGCGACCATGTCGGTGGCCTCGGAGATGATCTCGAAGGAGTCACCGAGGTCGTTGACCTCCTCGGCGCCCGCTTCGAGAACGGTCTCCAGGACGTCGTCCTCGGAGAGCTCGCCCTTGGGCAGGACGACGACGCCCTTGCGGTTGAACAGGTACGAGACGGATCCCGGGTCGGCCATCGAGCCGCCGTTGCGGGTCATCGCGACACGTACGTCGGAGGCGGCACGGTTGCGGTTGTCGGTGAGGCACTCGATGAGCACCGCGACACCGTTCGGTCCGTAACCCTCGTACATGATCGTCTCGTAGTCGGCACCGCCCGCCTCGAGACCGGCGCCGCGCTTGAGCGCGGAGTCGATGTTCTTGTTGGGCACCGACTGCTTCTTGGCCTTCTGCACGGCGTCGAAGAGCGTCGGATTGCCGTCGATGTCGGCGCCCCCGGTGCGGGCCGCGACCTCGATGTTCTTGATCAGCTTCGCGAAGAGCTTGCCGCGCTTGGCATCGATCACGGCCTTCTTGTGCTTCGTCGTAGCCCATTTAGAGTGGCCGGACATCTGCCTGTCTCCTTCGCGTAACCCATTCTGCGTCGTTCGGCAGAGATCCTACCGGGACCCGGCCCGCCCGTCGCCCGGCCCCCGCTTCGCGCGGGGCGGCGAAGCGGGCGTGCTTCACGCGGCGCCGCGCACCATGTCGACGAACAGCGCGTGCATGCGGTGGTCGCCGGTGAGCTCGGGGTGGAACGAGGTCGCCAGCGCGTTCGCCTGGCGCACGGCGACGATGTGGCCGCCGTGCTCGGCGAGCACCTCGGCGCGCGCGCCGACCGACTCGACCCAGGGCGCGCGGATGAACACACCCTCCACGGGACCCACGCCGGCGACCTCGACGGTCGCCTCGAACGACTCGTTCTGGCGGCCGAAGGCGTTGCGGCGGACGATCATCTCGATGCCGCCGAAGGTCTCCTGGCCCGAGCGCGGGTCGAGGATCTTGTCGGCGAGCATGATCAGCCCGGCGCAGGTGCCGTAGACGGGCAGGCCCGCGCCGATGCGCTCGCGCAGGGGCTCCAGCATGCCGAAGAGTCCGGCCAGCTTGGAGATGGTGGTGGACTCGCCGCCGGGGATGACCAGGCCGTCCACCTCGGCGAGTTCCTCGGGGCGCCTGACCGGCCTGGCCACGGCGTCCGCCGCGGCCAGGGCGATGAGGTGCTCCCGTACGTCGCCCTGGAGGGCCAGTACGCCGATGACGGGGGGGTTGTTCATGAGTGATTACCAGCCACGGTTGGCGTAGCGCTCGGTCTCGGGCAGCGTGTCGCAGTTGATGCCGACCATGGCCTCGCCCAGGTTGCGGGAGGCGTCCGCGATGATCTTCGGGTCGTCGAAGAAGGTGGTGGCCTTCACGATGGCGGCGGCGCGCTTGGCCGGGTCGCCCGACTTGAAGATGCCGGAGCCGACGAAGACGCCCTCGGCACCGAGCTGGCGCATCAGCGCGGCGTCGGCCGGGGTGGCCACACCACCGGCGGAGAACAGCACGACGGGGAGCTTGCCGAGCTCGGAGACTTCCTTGACCAGCTCGTACGGGGCGCGCAGCTCCTTGGCGGCGGCGTACAGCTCGTTGTTGTCGAAGCCGCGCAGCTTGGCGATCTCGTTCTTGATCTGGCGCAGGTGGCGTACGGCCTCGACGACGTTGCCGGTGCCGGCCTCGCCCTTGGAGCGGATCATGGCCGCGCCCTCGGCGATGCGGCGCAGGGCCTCGCCCAGGTTGGTCGCGCCACACACGAACGGCGTGGTGAAGGCGAACTTGTCGCTGTGGTTGACCTCGTCGGCCGGGGTCAGGACCTCGGACTCGTCGATGTAGTCGACGCCGAGCGACTGCAGGACCTGGGCCTCGACGAAGTGGCCGATGCGGGACTTGGCCATCACCGGGATGGAGACCGCGCCGATGATGTCTTCGATCATGTTCGGGTCGGACATCCGGGCCACGCCGCCGTCCTTGCGGATGTCGGCGGGAACCCGCTCCAGGGCCATGACGGCGACGGCGCCCGCGTCCTCGGCGATCTTCGCCTGCTCGGCGTTGACCACATCCATGATCACGCCGCCCTTGAGCTGCTCGGCCATGCCGCGCTTGACGCGTGCGGTGCCGACGGCGGGGCTGTCGGCGTTCGGGGTGCTGGAAGGGGTGCTGGACACGGAGCGACCTCACTGAACGAAGAAAGGGATTCTGCTGACCCGAGAGAACCCCGGCCACCCGGTCCACAGCAAGGGCCAATACTGAGCCGGTGGATCGTTTTCGGCCCCGCGGTCCGGGGGATCCAGTCACGGCGGTCCGCCGGATCAGGTGCCCCGGTCCGCCGGATCAGGTCCCCGCGGTCAGGTCCCCGGCCGGTCGGCCAGCGCGGTCGGCGGCTCGTCGTCCATCTCGAAGGCGAGGGGGAACGGCGCGTGTCCCGCGAGCCGCAGCCAGCGCACCGTACGGTGCCTGCGCAGCGCCCGCACCGCCCGCACGGCGTCGTTGTGGAAGCGCCGCGCCATGGGCACCCTGCGCACCGCCTGAGCGAGCTCCTCCGCGGCCTCCACCCCCCCGGGCGCCTCGCGTACCGCCTCGACCTGTGCCGGCTCCCCGAAGACGGCCCGCAGCGCCTGGCTGAGCTCGCTCTCGGCGACCTCGCGGTGCTCCTCCTCCGCCTGGCGCGCGGCGTGCGCGGCCTCGTAGAGCACGATGGACGCGGCCGGGTCCAGCACCCCGCTGGTGGCGAGTTCCTGGGTGACCGATGCGCGGCGCAGCAGTTGGGCGTCGAGGGCGGCGCGGGCCGCGTCGATGCGGGCGTGCAGCCGGTCGAGACGGCCGGCGGTCCAGCTGAGATAGAGGCCGATCGCGACGAGGGCGACGACGATCCAGATGAGGGTTACGGTCACGGGCCGCAAGGCTACCGGGGCGAAGCCTTGCCGGGGTGGCCCATGCGGCCCGCCTCGGCCCGTCCGGCTGCTCGGCGCCGGCCGACGCGGCCCACTTCGGCCCGTCATTCAGGCCCCCTGGCCCTTGGGGCCTTGGGGCCTTGGAGGAGATGGAGGACGAGCGCCCTCAAGGCCTGACCGGGGTCTGGGGCTGAGCCCTGCAACCCCGCTTACGTCTGCGACCCGTGCCCGCGCCTCGCGCAGTTCCCCGCGCCCCCTGACGGGGGCCGGCCCCGGTCGGGGCGGGCAGGGCGGGCAGGGCGGGCAGCCGGGGCCACCTCCGTACGCCGCGGAGCGACCCGGGGGTCAGTCGCGTGCCAGCCCGAACCGCGCCCGGAACCCGGGGCGTTCGTCCGCGGCGACCGCGGCCGCGCCGTGCGTCACCGTCTCGTACACCGCGAGGATGTCCGCGCCGACCGTGGCCCAGTCGAAGCGCCGCACGTGGGCCGAGCCGCGTTCGCTCAGGCCCGCCCGGCGGCCGGGGTCGGCGAGCAGGCGCACCGCGGCCGCGGCCAGGGCGTCGGCGTCCTCGTTGGCGAACAGGTCTCCCGCCTCGCCCTGGTCGAGGACCTGCGCGAAGGCGTCCAGGTCGCTGGCGAGGACCGCGGCGCCCGCGGAGAGCGCCTCGACCAGGATGATGCCGAAGCTCTCGCCGCCGGTGTTGGGCGCGACGTACACGTCCACGCTGCGCAGCAGGCGCGCCTTGTCCTCGTCGCTGACCATGCCGAGGAATTCGACCCGGGAGCGCAGCTCGGGCGGCAGGGACGCGACGGCTTCCTCCTCGTCGCCGCGGCCCGCGACGAGCAGCCGGGCCTCGGGGCACTCGGCGAAGATCTTGGGCAGCGCCTTCATGAGGACCGGCAGGCCCTTGCGGGGTTCGTCGATGCGGCCGATGAAGCCGAGAGTCTGGCCCTGCCAGTCCTTGTTCGGCTCCGCCTTCGCGAAGAAGTCGACGTCGACGCCGTTGGGGATCACCACCGCGTCACCGCCCAGGTGTTCCACGAGGGTGCGGCGCGCGTACTCGCTGACCGCGATCCGTGCGCTGATCTTCTCCAGGGCGGGCTGGAGGATCGGATACGCCGCGATCATCGCGCGGGAGCGGGGGTTGGAGGTGTGGAACGTCGCCACGATGGGGCCCTGCGCGGCCCAGCAGGAGAGCAGGCCGAGCGAGGGCGAGGCCGGCTCGTGGATGTGGATGACGTCGAAGGTGCCGTCGTGCAGCCAGCGCCGCACCCGCGCGGCGGAGAGGAACCCGAAGTTGAGCCGCGCGACCGAGCCGTTGTACGGGACGGGGACGGCCCGGCCCGCCGAGACGACGTACGGCGGCAGCGGGGTCTCGTCGTCGGCGGGGGCGAGCACCGACACCTCGTGGCCGAGGCGGACGAGGTGCTCCGCCAGGTCGCGGATGTGGAACTGGACGCCGCCCGGGACGTCCCACGAGTAGGGGCAGACGATGCCGATCTTCACGGCCTTCGCTCCTCCAGGTCCGCGAGCCACAGGCGTTGCAGCATGTGCCAGTCCTCGGGGTGGTCGGCGATTCCGGTGGCGAAGGCATCTGCCAGCGCCTGTGTCATGGAGGACGTCCTGGAGGCCCGGTCACCTGTCCCGGGCACCTCGATCGGCGGGTGCACGCGCCCCTTCATGATCGGCGAGTCGTCGTACCAGAGCGTCACCGGCAGGAGGACCGCGCCGGTCTGCTGCGCCAGCATGGCCGGGCCCGCGGGCATCCGGGTCGTCTCGCCGAAGAACGTGACCTCGACGCCCGAGGCCGACAGGTCGCGGTCGGCTACCAGGCAGACCAGGCCGCCCGTGCGCAGCCGCCTGGCCAGGGTGCCGAAGGCGGAGCCGCCGGTGTGCGGCAGCACCTCCATGCCGAGGCTCTCGCGGTAGGCGACGAAGCGGTCGTAGAGCGTCTCGGGCTTGAGGCGCTCGGCGACCGTGGTGAACGGGATGTCCAGCTTGCTGGTGACCCAGGCGCCCGCCAGGTCGTAGTTGCCCATGTGGGGCAGCGCGACGACGACTCCGCGCCCGGAGGCGAGGGCGTCGGCGAGGTGGTGGACGTCCTCGGGCACGAACCCGTTCGCCATCCGGTCCCTGCTCCACGACGGCAGCCGGAAGGACTCCATCCAGTACCGCATGTACGAGCGCATGCCGGCCCGGGACAGCTCGGCCAGCCGCGCCGCGGAGGCGTCGGGGACGACTCTCGCCAGGTTGGACTCAAGACGCAGCACGCTCTTGCCGCGCCGCTTCCACACCTGGTCGGCGATGCTCCGGCCGAGCCGGGTCGCCGCGGGTTCCGGCAGCTTCTTGACGGCCGCCCAGCCGAGTCCGTACAGGGCGTCGGTCAGTCGGTCCTTCATGCGCCCGCCTCACCGGCCGCCCGCGCGGCGGCCGCGTCGGCCTCGGCGGACTCCCGGCGGACGGTCACCACGCGCTGGATCAGCGTGACCAGGCTGCCGGCGGCGACGATCCACAGCGCGATCGGCAGCAGCACCTGGATCCCCGGCACACCGAAGGTGTGCAGCCCGGCCAGGCCCGCCGCGACCAGCGAGATCACGAGGCGTTCGGCGCGCTCGACGAGACCGTTGACGGCGACGGGCAGGCCGATCGCCTCGCCGCGCGCCTTGGTGTAGGACACCACCTGGCCGCTGGCCAGGCAGAAGATGGCCACCGCGCACAGGGCGTTGTCGTCGCCCCGGCCCGCGTACCACAGCGCGAAGCCGCCGAAGATCGCGCCGTCGGCGACCCGGTCGAGCGTCGAGTCGAGGAACGCGCCCCAGCGGCTGGAGATCCCGGCCTGGCGGGCCATGTTGCCGTCGACCAGGTCGGAGAACACGAACAGGGTGATGACGATCGTGCCCCAGAAGAACTCTCCACGGGGGAAGAAGACCAGCGCACCCGCCATCACTCCGGCCGTACCGATGAGGGTCACCGCGTCGGGGCTGACTCCTCGGCGGAGCAGAAATGCGGCGAACGGCGTGAGGACACGCGTGAAGAATGCACGCGCGTACTTGTTCAGCATGGCCTTCCCGAGGGGTCGGTGTGGCCGCGCGGCCCCTGCTGGCCACCGGCCGACCCATCGTAGCCACGACTGGCGGGCCGCACCGCCGGGCACCCGCCGGGCGGCCCGCGGGCCACCGTGCGCGTGAGGTCGCGTACGACGTATGGACGCACCGTGACCGGAGTGCAAAGCTCGAAATACCGCGGGCGTCGCTGATGCCGCCTCGGCACGCGGAGTCCGCGTGTCCGCGCCCTCTCACCACCTCACCGCGCACGAAACCGGGAGGAACGGACATGGGCGACAAGGCACACGCACACCCCGGGGCCGCCGGCAGGGCTCCGACGGCCGACCACCCCGCATCCGTACGGAACGTGGTGCTGGTCGGCCACAGCGGATCCGGAAAGACCACCTTGGTGGAGGCGCTGGCGCTGGCGGCGGGAGCCGTCAACCGCGCGGGCCGGGTCGAGGACGGCGGGACCGTCTCCGACTACGACGACATCGAGCACCGCCAGGAACGCTCCGTCCAGCTGTCGCTGGTCCCGGTCGAATGGGGCGGATTCAAGATCAATCTCTTGGACACCCCCGGATACGCCGACTTCGTAGGGGAACTCAGGGCCGGTCTGCGCGCCGCGGACGCGGCTCTTTTCGTGGTCTCCGCCGCGGACGCCATGGACGGCTCGACCCGGATGCTCTGGGAGGAGTGCGCGGCCGTCCGGATGCCGCGGGCCATCGTGGTCACGCATCTGGAGGCGGCCCGCGCCGACTTCGACGCCATGACCGAGATCTGCGCCAAGACGTTCGGCGGCGACGACCCCGACGCCGTGCTGCCGCTGTACCTGCCGGTCCACGGCACGCCGGGCCCCGACGGACACGCCCCGGTGACCGGTCTCATCGGGCTGCTCTCGCAGCGCGTCTTCGACTACGCCTCGGGCGAGCGCAAGGAGACCGGACCCGACGCGGGCCGGCTTGCGCTGATCGAGCGGGCCCGCAGCCGGCTCATCGAGGGGATCATCGCGGAGAGCGAGGACGAGACCCTCATGGACCGCTATCTCGGCGGCGAGGACCTCGATTTCGCCTCGCTCGTCGCCGACCTGGAGCGGGCCGTCGCCCGCGGCACCTTCCACCCCGTCCTCGCCGCGGCGCCCGCCGCGGACGGCGCCCGGCACGGCCTCGGCACCATCGAACTGCTCGAACTCGTCACCGGCGGCTTCCCCTCCCCCCTGGAGCGGGCCGCACCCGACCTCACGACCCCCGAGGGCACACCGCGCCCGACCCCGGCCTGCACGGCGGAGGGCCCCCTGGTCGCCGAGGTGATCAAGACCTCCTCCGACCCGTACGTCGGCCGGATCAGCCTGGTACGCGTCTTCTCCGGCACCCTGCGCCCCGACGAGACGGTGCACGTGTCCGGCCACGGCCTGGCGGACCGCGGTCACGAGGACCACGACGTCGACGAGCGGATCGGCGCCCTGTCCTCGCCCTTCGGCAAGCAGCAGCGCTCGCTGACCCGGTGCGTCGCGGGCGACCTGGCGTGCGTGGCGAAACTGTCCAGGGCCGAGACCGGAGACACCCTGTCCGCGAAGGACGATCCGCTCCTGATGGCGCCCTGGGACATGCCCGACCCGCTGCTCCCGCTGGCGATCGAGGCCCACAGCAAGGCCGACGAGGACAAGCTGTCGCAGGGCCTGGCGCGCCTGGTCGCCGAGGACCCCACGATGCGGCTCGAACAGAACGCGCACACCCACCAGTTGGTGCTGTGGTGCCTGGGCGAGGCCCATCGCGAGGTCGCCCTGGAGCGGCTGCGCAGCAGGTACGGCGTCCAGGTCGACGTCGTACCGCACAAGGTGTCGCTGCGCGAGACGTTCGGCGCGCGCTCCACCGGACGCGGCCGGCACGTCAAGCAGTCCGGTGGCCACGGACAGTTCGCGATCTGCGAGATCGACGTGGAACCGCTGCCGCCGGGCAGCGGCGTCGAGTTCGTGGACAAGGTGGTCGGCGGCTCGGTCCCGCGGCAGTTCATCCCGTCGGTCGAGAAGGGCGTACGGTCCCAGGCCGCGAAGGGCGTGGCCGCGGGCCATCCGCTCGTCGACGTACGCATCACGCTCGTGGACGGCAAGGCGCACTCGGTGGACTCCTCGGACGCGGCCTTCCAGACCGCGGGCGCCCTCGCGCTGCGCGAGGCTGCCGCCGACGCCCGGATCCACCTGCTCGAACCCGTCGCCGAGGTCCAGGTCATGGTCGCCGACGAGTACGTGGGCCCGGTGATGAGCGACCTGTCCGGGCGCCGCGGCCGGGTGGTCGGCACCGAACAGGCGAGCCCGGGGCGCACGTTGGTGCGGGCCGAGATCCCGGAGATCGAGATCGGCCGGTACGCCCTCGACCTGAGGTCGCTCTCGCACGGCACGGGACGGTTCAGCCGCAGGTACGCACGGCACGAGCCGATGCCGCCCCAGATCGCCGACAAAATCCGTGAACAGGGAGAACAGGGACGATAGTTGACATAGTCTCAGAAAGCTGCCCGCCGCGATCCCCGTGCGGCGGGCCGCATTGCGACGTCCCCTGACGAGCGGGCCGCGACCCCGATACGCTGGGGTCCCAGATCAGATGGTGTGCGGGGTGCGACGGCCGGGAACAGGCCGCGGAGCGACGGCGCGCGGCGATGGGGGCGGCAGTGACGACAGAAGAGCCATTCTTCGACTTCTTGCCCAGGCCACAGGTGCCGCTCCAGGGCTCCGCGGGCCAGACGGCGGCGACCCAGGCACTCGCCTCGGCCGCGTACCGGGACACCCCGGTCCAGGACATACTCAAGGCCAACAACGAATGGCACGAGTCCGAGGTGACCAAGGGCAGACTGTCACTCCTCGAACCCAATCTCGGCGAGGCGTTCGCCCGCGCCGTGCAGTCCAGGATGCTCGGCGCCACCCGCAAGGGCATCATCCAGTCCTTCGGCACCGAACCCGGCACCATCGTCGAGCACTGCCTCGCCTCGATCCGCATCCGCAAGGAACGCGACAGCAAACTCACCCTCGTCATGGCCGTGTTCGGGTTCCTCTTCCTGCCCGGCATGCTGCTCTGGCTCGGTATCTTCCAGCTCCGCCGCACCCTGGCCGGAGCCAAGGACCGCCGGGCCGGGGCGCTCGGCACCGTCCTGCTCGTGGCCGCCGCCGGCCTCGCCGTCCTCTTCCTGATCAAACTGCCCTTCCACGGCTTCCTCGGCCTCTACCTGCGCGCGATGCTCGTGGCCCCCGTCGTCGGCTGGTACTGGGCCAAGGTCATCTGTGAGAAGACCGCACGCGACCTGCGCTCCCGCTGGGACAGCCTGCTCGGCGGCGGCGGCATAGGAGCCAGGATCCCCGAGGCCGTGCCCAAGAGCGCGGCCGCGGGCTCGGCGGAACAGCTCCGCCAGTCCCTGGTCAAACTGGCCGCCGAAGACCAGTCCAACGTCGTCTTCTACGCCGGCCCCAAAGGCATACTCGGCATGGGTACCCGCTGGGGCAGCTGGCAGCTCGCCGAAGAGCTGGAACCCAAGGAAGCCGGCAAGGAAATCCACGGCTTCCGCAGCTGGGACGTCATACGGGCCATCCAGGACCGCCTCCAGCTCCTGGAACGCGGCCCGCTGCACACCGGCGGCTTCCCCACCCCGTCCATCAAGAACTGGGTGGTCTCCCCCATCGGCGAGGGCGCCAAGGAGGTGTCACGGCCCAGCGGCCAGGACATCGACAACTTCCAGGTACGCCAGCACGAGATACAGCGCATCTGCAACGAGCAGCAGTTCTCCAGCGGGAACCGGCACTACCTCGGCATCCAGTTCACGCTGTGGGACGGCCAGTTGGTCATCACCATGATGGTCACCGTCACCGTCCTCCACGAGACCCTGCGGATCGAGGTGACCGGACACGCGCTCGGCCCGGTGCACCCCCTGTTCACCACCAAGCCCGCCCCCAAGACCAAGGAGGTCGACAAGACCTTCAAGTTCTGGGAGAAGAAGACGGTCCAGCTGCCCCTGGTCGACGCCACCGAGGTCGTACGCCTCGCCGCCCGCGCCCCGCTGACCTGGTACCCGCCGCTTCTCGACCACCTGGGCGGCCGCATAGCGCTGCCCGAGCCGTTCGGCCTGCGGCACGCCTGGGCGGACAAGCCCTGGCGCCACCGCTTCATGGCCGACGACGCGATGCGCGCGGCGACACCGGTGCTGCGGGTGGTGCACTCGGCGGCCATGAAGGTGCTCGACGAGCACGGAGTGAACACCGAGCGTTTCACCAACCGCTCCTCGATCCTCAGCGGCCTGGTCCAGGACCCGGCCCCGAGGAAGGCGGACGTGTACGACGCCTGAGCCTAGGAAGGCCAGGCGTCGGCCAGCATCGCGCGGGTGTCCGCGAGGAGTTGGGGCAGCACCCGGGTGTGGCCGACCACCGGCATGAAGTTGGTGTCGCCACCCCAGCGCGGCACGATGTGCTGGTGCAGATGGGCGGCGATCCCGGCGCCGGCCACCGAGCCCTGGTTCATGCCGATGTTGAACCCGTGCGCCCCGGAAGCGGCACGCAGCGCGGTCATCGCGCGCTTGGTGAGGTCCGCGAGCTCCGCGGTCTCGGACGCGTCAAGCTCCGTGTAGTCGGCGACGTGACGGTAGGGCACGACCATGAGGTGCCCCCCGTTGTAGGGGTAGAGGTTCAGCACGGCGTACACGTGCTCGCCGCGCTTGACGATCAGCCCGTCCTCGTCCGACTTCGCCGGGATCGAGCAGAACGGACACCCGTCGCCGGACTCCGGTCCCGTCGGCTTGTTCTCGCCCTGGATGTACGCCATCCGGTGAGGCGTCCACAGGCGCTGGAACGCGTCCTGGACACCCACTCCGATCTGCTGCTCCGGCTCACTCGTCATGCGAATCAGCATATGACCTTCCCCTGACGCACGAAGAAGGCCCCCGGGAAGTGACCTCACTTCCCGGGGGCCGAGCCCCGCATGCGCGGGGTAACACGATCACACCTGCACGCGACGCTCCACCACATCGACGAGCTTGGCCAGCGCCTCGTCACGCGGGACGCCGTTCTCCTGCGAACCGTCGCGGTAGCGGAAGGAGACCGTGCCCGCGGCCATGTCCTCGTCCCCGACAATGATCATGAACGGAACCTTCTGCTTCTGCTGGTTCCTGATCTTCTTCTGCATCCGGTCCGAGGACGCGTCCACCTCGACCCGCAGCCCCTTCTTCTTCGCCGCGGCGGCGAACTCCTGGAGGTACGGGATGTGCGCGTCGCCGATCGGGATGCCGACCGCCTGGACCGGCGCGAGCCACGCCGGGAAGGCACCCGCGTAGTGCTCGAGGAGCACCGCGAAGAACCGCTCGATGGAGCCGAACAGCGCGCGGTGGATCATCACCGGCCGCTGCTTGGTGCCGTCGGGCCCGGTGTACTCCAGGTCGAACCGCTCGGGCAGGTTGAAGTCGAGCTGCACGGTCGACATCTGCCAGGTGCGGCCGATGGCGTCGCGCGCCTGGACCGAGATCTTCGGGCCGTAGAAGGCCGCGCCGCCGGGGTCGGCGACCAGGTCGAGGCCCTGCTTCTCGGCCACCGCGCGCAGCGTGTCGGTGGCCTCCTCCCAGATCTCGTCCGAGCCGACGAACTTCTCCGGGTCCTTGGTCGACAGCTCCAGGTAGAAGTCGTTCAGACCGTAGTCGCGGAGCAGGTTCAGGACGAAGGTGAGCGTCCGGTCGAGCTCGTCGGCCATCTGCTCCTTGGTGCAGTAGATGTGCGCGTCGTCCTGGGTGAAGCCCCGGGCCCGGGTCAGACCGTGCACCACGCCCGACTTCTCGTACCGGTACACCGTGCCGAACTCGAAGAGCCGCAGCGGCAGTTCGCGGTAGGAGCGCCCGCGCGCATCGAAGATCAGGTTGTGCATCGGGCAGTTCATGGGCTTGAGGTAGTAGTCCACGCCCTCGTCGAGCTGCATGGGCGGGTACATGCCGTCGGCGTACCAGTCCAGGTGGCCCGAGGTCTCGAAGAGCTTCCCCTTGGTGGCGTGCGGGGTGTAGACGAACTCGTAGCCCTCCTCCTCGTGCCGGCGGCGCGAGTAGTCCTCCATGACCCGGCGGATGATGCCGCCCTTGGGGTGGAAGACGGCGAGGCCGGAGCCGATCTGCTCCGGGATCGAGAACAGGTCGAGTTCGTTGCCCAGCTTGCGGTGGTCGCGCTTCTCCGCCTCGGCGAGGAACTCCAGGTGCGCCTTCAGCTCGTCCTTGGAGGGCCAGGCGGTGCCGTAGATGCGCTGGAGCATCGGGTTCTTCTCGCTGCCGCGCCAGTACGCGGCGGCGTTGCGCATCAGCTTGAACGCGGGGATGTTGCGGGTGGTGGGCAGGTGGGGACCGCGGCAGAGGTCCTTCCAGCACAGCTCGCCGGTCTTGGCGTCGAGGTTGTCGTAGATGGTCAGCTCGCCGCCGCCCACCTCCACGTTCGCGCCGTCGTCGGTGGACGCCGAGCCCTTGATGCCGATGAGCTCCAGCTTGTACGGCTCGTCGGCGAGCTCCTCGCGGGCGGCCTCGTCGGTGACGACGCGGCGCGAGAAGCGCTGGCCGCGCTTCTGGATCTCCTGCATCTTCTTCTCGACGGCCTTGAGGTCCTCGGGCGTGAACGGCTTCTCGACGTCGAAGTCGTAGTAGAAGCCGTCCCGGACCGGCGGGCCGATGCCGAGCTTCGCCTCGGGGAACAGCTCCTGCACGGCCTGGGCCATGACGTGCGCGGTCGAGTGGCGCAGGATGTCGAGGCCGTCCTCGGAGGAGATCTCGACGGGCTCGACCTCCTCGCCGTCCTTCACCTCGTACGCCAGGTCCTTCAGCTCGCCGGCCACGCGGGCCGCGACGATGGTGCGCTCACCGGCGAAGAGCTCGGCCGCCGTAGTGCCCGTCGTCACCACGCGCTCTTCCCGCTCGGAATCGCGTTGGATGATCACACGGACGTCTGACACCGGACTTCTCCTGCCGTAGGGGGCTCGCGCAGCGCGTGTCGCGTACGCGAGACGATCCTACCGAGCCGGTGGGGTGCGTCGCGAAACGGATATCGGGCCCCTCGTGCGGGGCCGGGTCGTTCGGGGCGGAGCATTCGGGGCGGTGCATTCGGGGGCGGGGTCATTCGGGGGCGGCATCCGGTTCCGCACCGCAGGCCTCCTCGAAGAAGTCGAGGTTCTCCTGGAGCGACTTCATCAGCCGGTCCCGCTCGGCGTCGTCGACCTGGACCGGTGTCACCTCGCGGGCGTCGAAGAGCCGCCGGAAACCGCCCCGGCTCTCCAGGCGCCCCACGACCCGGATCGGCAGCCCGACCAGGTGTGCGTGTCCGGCGATGCGATACGCCTCCTCGTCCAGCTCCATGCGGACGTGGGCGACCTCCGCCCCGGCCAGCACCCGCAGCCGTACGACCCCCGGGCCGCGCGGCCCCGACCGGCGCAGCCGCTCCACGACGCCGGTGACGCGTACCGGCAAGGACGGTTCGCCGCCGAGGTAACGGGCTCCCGCGGCGCGCAGGGCGGGCAGGTCGCCGGGCGAGAAGTCGACAGGTTCGGGCCGGGCCGCGCACCCTTCGGGGACGCCGGCCGCGGGGGCCCAGGCGAGGGCGACGCGCACGCCTTCGCTGCCCCGCACCAGAGTGACGAGGGATTCGGTCAGCTCGCGGCTCACGCCTGCCCGGACGGCGGCGTCGAAGGCTTCCATGCCGCCGGTGGTCCGCTGGTAGTCGACGGCGTCGCGTACGGCGCCCAGGGCGGTGTGCAGGCGGATCACGGCGGGCCTTGCGGTGGCGGCGGGAACGAACGCGGTGAGCCCTCCGCCCGCCGCGGGCTCGACCAGGACTCCGGCGAGGGAGGCGAGTGCCTGGCTGCGGTGGCGTGCCCCGTGGTGGCCGACGGAGCCGCGTACGGCCAGCGCACCGGCGAGCAGCATGCGGCGGGCCGCGCCGCGCAGGTGTTCCTGTTCGCTCCAGGAGGCGGCGCCGGCCGGGCCCTCGGGGACCTCGCGCCACCAGCGGACCTCGTCGCTGGGCACGGCGAGCGAGACGAGCACCTCGCGTGCGGACGGCGCGGCGCTGCGGGCGAGGGCGGTGAGCGCCTCGCCGATCAGGTCGTCGCTGTCGGGGTAGGCCCGGCTCTCGGGGACCAGCAGGCTCGTGCCGGAGCCGGCCGCTCCGGGGGGTGTCCAGCGCGCGTAGCGCCCCGGCGCTCCCCCGCGCCTGTGCCAGCCGTGCCGGCTCAGCAGGGTGCCGAGCACCGCCGGGTCGACCTGGCCGGGTACCGGCGGCATCCCGCCGGGCTCTTCGTCCAACCAGCGCATCAGGGTCTCCCTCCCACCCCGACCCGCGTCATGATCTCGCAGAGCGCGCGGTCGTCGAAGATCCGCGAGGTCGGTATTCGCACCGTGGTTCTGCGCCGGCCGGTCACCGGGTGTCCGGCCAGGTTGGTCCAGTAGCAGCAGTGCCGCAGCGCCAGCCGGTCGTGGCCCGCGTGCAGCCATTCGTCGCGGTTCCTCGGCGCCACCATCACGACCAGGATCTTGTGCACCGACACGGGTGTGCGGGCCAGTTTCACCAGGTGGTCGTTGTCCAGCGTGAAGGAGAAGGCTCCGCCCGGCGGATGCGGCGGTATCTGGTACGTGCACTTGAGCTGCACCTTGATGGTCACTTCGTCGTCGACGGTGTGGCCGGCCGCGCTGTGGCTCAGGTGCCAGTCGATTCCGTTGTCCGGGAAGGGCTGCGACAGCGAGCACCCGGCCGCGGCCGCCACCGCGTGCAGGTAGCCCACCTGGAGGGTCTCCATGCAGGCGGTGGTGGCGAGCGAGCCGCGCAGCGGTGCGATCCCCTCGGGCAGCAGACCGTACCCGGGCGCGGCCGGATCGGGCTGCGCGAGCGCCATGGCTGTCGTATGCCTTCCGGGCTGTGCCGAACCTTTTGCGTGACGGTCCGTCAACAGTGCGTGCCGTCTCCTGTGTTGTCTCCGCACTCCGGCGTCCGCAAACGGCGTATGTCGCAAACAGCACGGGTATCACGGAATCGGGCAGGGGATGCACGCCATCTGCCGGTAGTACGCGAGGAGTTGAGTAGACATGACGTGCTGGTTCGAGGGTCCCCTGGCGGCGTTCGACACCGAGACGACCGGGGTGGACGTCGAAGGGGACCGGATAGTGTCGGCGGCCCTTGTGGTGCAGGACGGTCCCGGGGCGCGGCCGCGGGTGACCCGCTGGCTGATCAACCCGGGCATACCCGTGCCGGAGGGCGCGACCGCCGTCCACGGTCTGACCGATGAGCATCTTCGGCTGAACGGGCGCTGGCCCGCCCCGGTGATGGACGAGGTGGCGAAGGCGCTGGCGGAGCAGTGCTCGGCGGGTCGGCCGCTGGTCATCATGAACGCGCCGTTCGATCTGACGCTGCTGGACCGGGAGTTGAGGCGCCATCGCGCCGCTTCCCTGGGCCACTACCTGGGCCGCAATCCGTTGCGGGTGCTCGATCCGCGGGTGCTCGACAAGCATCTGGACCGCTACCGCAAGGGGCGCCGCACCCTCACCGACTTGTGTGAGCACTACGGCGTGGCGCTGGAGGGGGCGCACGACGCGGCGGCCGACGCGCTGGCCGCCCTGGAGGTCGTACGGGCGGTGGGGCGCAGGTTCGCGGGCCGCCTGGAGCGGCTGACGCCGACGGAGTTGCACGCGCTGCAGGCGACCTGGCACGCGGCGCAGGCGCGTGGTCTGCAGGCGTGGTTCAGCAAGCAGGGCACCGAGGAGCTGGTGGACACGGCGTGGCCGTTGCGGCCCGAACTTCCGGCGGCGGCCTGAGGGTTGGCGGGTGACCGGTGGGCGGCGGGCAGCAAAAAGGCCGGCCCGTCTGTGACGGACCGGCCTTTCCCGGTGGGCGATACTGGGTTCGAACCAGTGACCTCTTCGGTGTGAACGAAGCGCTCTCCCACTGAGCTAATCGCCCGGGAACGGACTGAACCATACAGGCCCTTGGGCCCAGCTTTCAAACCACGTCCAGGTGACGCCGGAGCCCGCGCAGTCCGGCGCGCATCATGAGGGCGTGGTTGGCCCGGAAGAGCGGGCGGCCCGGCACGGCGAGCCGGCGCAGCAGGGGTTTGCGCACCTCGACCTCCTGGTCGTAGACGGCCCGGGTGCCGCCGTCGTGTGCGAGCAGGGTCCAGCGCGCCCGCCCTTCGAGGTCACCGCTCAGGGCGGCCTCCAGGATCAGCGCCGCCGGGTCGCGCCGCGTCTCGTGCGCGGTGACGCGGAGGTCGTACGGAATGACCGAGCGGAAGCGGGCGGTGGCGGTGCGGTCGTCGACGGGGGTCACGTCGCGGACCTGGGGCCACCAGAGCGGGTATTCCTCGGCGCGCTCCAGGACCGTGTAGACGGCCGCAGGAGCCGCACGCAGCTCCCAGACGCTGCGGAAGCGGTAGTGGCACCAGTTCATGCTCCCCAGTCTGCGCGGGCCCGCACAACGGCGGTGGGGCGGCCCCGCGACGGGAACGCCGAAGGCCCCGGAGATCGGGATGATCTCCGGGGCCTTCGGTCCGGGTGGGCGATACTGGGTTCGAACCAGTGACCTCTTCGGTGTGAACGAAGCGCTCTCCCACTGAGCTAATCGCCCGGTGCAGCGCCAACATTACCGCATGTCAGCGGGGTCTTTGACCACCCACGGTCAGTGGTCGATCCTCCATGGCGGCACGAAGCCGAACGACCGGAGATAGATCCCCGCGAGCACGCCGACGATGATCAGGCCGGCCGCGGTGAGGATGATGTTGCGCCGCCGGACTCGGGGATCGAGCGCCTTCTGCGTGGCCTCCCTGACCTTGCGCCTGGTCCAGCGGAGCACCAGCTGGGCCCAGACGAATTCGGTCGCCCAGATCGCCATGCCGCCGAAGATCACCAGCCAGCCCGGACCCGGCAGCGGCAGCATGACCACGCCCCCGGCCACGACCGCGAGACCGACCACGAAGACGCCGACCTGCCAGCTGATGTGCAGCGGTTTCGACGCCTTGACGAACGCCGGCGCGCGCGATCCGAGTGCCGCCCCGCCCCGCTCGTCACTCCCCGTATCCATGCGCCCCAACCTACCGGACGGGTGTCTCGAAACCGGTTCACCGAAATGGGCGTATCACCCAAAGTAATACTCCGCCGTACGAGCTACGTGAACCCCTTCAAAACGGTCAGAGGGGTTTACAACGGCACCGTAGGTGGCATGTCGATTTCGCCGACGTGCGAATCCCCGAGCGCACACTGAGCGAAAGGCCCTGGCGCTTATGAACACCACGGTCAGCTGCGAGCTGCACCTGCGCCTCGTTGTGTCGAGCGAGTCCTCACTGCCTGTACCCGCGGGCCTGCGGTATGACACGGCCGATCCCTATGCCGTGCACGCCACCTTCCACACCGGAGCCGAGGAAACCGTCGAGTGGGTCTTCGCTCGCGATCTCCTCGCCGAGGGCCTGCACCGGCCCACCGGAACCGGCGACGTCAGAGTCTGGCCATCACGCAGTCACGGCCAGGGCGTCGTCTGTATCGCCCTGAGCTCGCCGGAAGGAGAAGCCCTTCTCGAAGCCCCGGCGCGGGCCCTGGAGTCGTTCCTGAAGCGGACCGACGCCGCGGTTCCGCCCGGCACCGAGCATCGTCACTTCGATCTCGACACGGAACTCTCGCACATCCTGGCCGAGAACAACTGAGGCCAGGCAGAGAGCCGCACGGCGCCGTCCGACTCGGGGCGACGGCGCCGCGCGGACAACCACGGAGCGGCAGCCATCGGCGCCGTCCCCCACGAAGCCGTCGTGGGGGACGGCGCCGATGCGCGTACAGCACGAGCCGCTAGAGTCGGCCAGCATCCGACGGGCGCCGCCCGCCGCAGGCCAGGGAGCGAATCGTGCTGATCCCTCACGACACCCGGATCGCCCTCGACATGGTGGTCGATCTGGTGAACACCGCGCCCGAGAGCGAGGCGACCGACCTCCTCGCGGACGTGGACGCGCTGTACGGCTTCGTCCAGGACCACAACATCAGCGGAGTCGAGCGGCTCTCCCCCGGTGACCTGCTGGGCGTCCAGGGGGTGCGCGGCAGGTTCGCCGACATCTTCGCGGCGCCGGACGCCCGCGCGACCGCCGAGCTCGTCAACCAGCTGGTCGCCGCGGCCGGCACCACCCCGCAGCTGACCGACCACGACGGCTACGACTGGCACGTGCACTACTTCGCGCCCGGCGCCTCCGTCGCCGACCACTTGGCGGCCGACGGCGGCATGGCCCTCGCCTTCTTCATCGTCACCGGCGAGCTGGAGCGGCTGCGCCGGTGCGAGGCGCCGGACTGCGGGCGGGCCTTCGTGGACTTCTCGCGCAACCGCTCACGCCGCTACTGCTCGAGCCGCACCTGCGGGAACCGCCTGCATGTGGCCGCCTACCGCGCCCGGCGCAAGGAAGCGGCCCGCTGACGGTGCCGGGGGCGCGGGGCGCCGGAGCGTCGGGCCTCACAGCAGGAAGAGGTCGTGCAGGGCGGCCATGAGCAGGAGAGAGCCGATCACCCCCAGGAAGATCATCAGGGGCGGCTGGGAGAGGGCGAAGAGGCAGCCGCGAGCCTGAGGGTCGGGCGCGCTCGGCTCGTCGGTCGGTGCAGGGACGGCGCCCTGGGAAGTGTCCAGCATCTCGGGCCGATGATGACGCAGCCCCGCCGCATGGATATACCAACGTGTCCATAATGAGCGGGAGTTCACCCGATCTTGTAGCACGTACGGGAACAGCCGTGCGGGAACAGCCGTGCGGGACAGCCTTCCTCGGCCCCCGGCACCCCCGCCCGGGAGCGGCCGCGCTCCCGGCTGCTCCCAGGAGCGGGGGAATCAGATGCCGTGCTTCTTCAGAATGGCCTCGATGTCGCTGAAGTCCTCGCTCGCGGCGGGCTTGCCCTGCGGCTTCGCCACGGGGCCGGCCGCCGGGGCGCGGCCCGCGCCGAGCGGGGGCGCGGTGGCCGCCGGGGCCACGTTGTCGCGCCGGGCGGCCGCCGCGGCGGCCTTGCGTTCCTTGCGGGTGCCGCCACCGCGCCGCTCCACGGCCCGCGTGGTCAGGAACAGCAGCCAGGCGATCCCGAGCAGGCCGAAGCCGAGCCACACACTGGGCTTGAAGACGATGCCGGACACCCACTGCACGACGCCCGTCATGACGAGGCCGACCGGGACCAGCGAATAGGCGGCGATGCGCGTAGCCGCGAGGAAACGCTTGCGGTACGCCGTGATGGCAGCGATGCCCAGTCCGGCCGCGGAAACGGCGGAGCAGACGGTCTCGGCAAGCATCCGGTTCCTCCAGGCATGGGCGGTGTGGCTTCTTCCATCCTGCACCGGAACCCGTCCGGCGGGCCACGCCCGGCCACGACCTCAGGGAGATCTCCGGGGCGGGATCCTCCCCAGGTCCCGGTTGCTGGGAGACTGGCCCCATGAGCGACACCACCCCCTCCGGCACCAGCGGCCCCGCCGTCCTCGACGTGTGGTGCGAGCTGCAGTGCCCCGACTGCGCCACCGCACTCGACGACATCCGCGCCCTGCGCGCCCGCTACGGCGACCGGCTCGACATCCGGCTGCGGCACTTTCCGCTGGAGAAGCACAAGCATGCCTTCGCCGCGGCCCAGGCCGCCGAGGAGGCTTTCGAGCAGGGGCAGGGCTGGCCGTACGTGGAGGCCGTCCTCGGCCGCACCGGGCGCCTCGCCGAACAGGGCGAGTCCGTCCTGGTGCGAACGGCGGCCGAACTCGGCCTGGACGCCGATGAGTTCGACACCGCCCTCATCGACGGACGGCACATGCTGATCGTCGACGCGGACCAGGCCGAGGGCAAGGCGATCGGTGTGACGGGCACCCCGACGTACGTCATCGGCGAGGAGCGCCTCGACGGCGGCGCGAGCCAGGACGGACTGCGGGAGCGCATCGAGGAGCTCGTGGACCGGCTGCTCGCCCAGTAGGCCGCATCCGGGCCCTCGGCTCAGAGCAGGGCTTTGCCCAGGTGGTGGCGCGTGGTCCGGTAGCCGAGCGACTCGTACAGGCGCAGGGCCGGAGTGTTGTCCGCGAAGACGTGCAGCCCGATGGTGTCCATGCCGTCGGCGAGCGCCGCCCGCTCCGCGAGCAGCATCAGGGAGCGGCCGTGACCCCGGCCCCGGTGTTCTTCGGCGACGTGGACGTCGTAGACGTACGCCCCCGCGCCGGGCCCCGGGGCTCGGGCCACCCACAAGGTGCCCACCTCGCGGCCCCGGTCCTCCAGGAGCAGCAGGTGCGTCCCCGCGGTGGCGGCGCCCTCGGGCAGCAGGGTGCGGTGCTCCTCCTCGGACTTGGTCCGAGCCGCCGCCTCGGGCACGCCCCGCTCGATCCAGCTCTGCGCGTAGCCCTCCACCGCGGCGGCCCGCCAGCCCTCGAACTCGTCGGCGTTCATGGGCCTTCCGACCGTTCCGTCGGGCAACTCCGCTGCGGTGGGCGCAAGTTGCTTGACCATGTTGCGGCTGCGCTCCACGTGGCCGAGGGCCGCCGCCATCCGCAGGGCCGCGTCGGCGTCGGCCGGAACCGTGAGGTGGAGCCGGTCGCAGCCCCAGCCGCGCAGCACCTCCTCGGCGGCGAGCGCGGCCACGGTGCCGCGGCCGCGGCCGCGGTCCGCGCGGTCGATGTGCAGCTCTTCGATCCGGCCCGTGCCGGCCCCGGACAAGGCGTCGGTGGCGATCTTGATCCGGCCGACGCGTCGGCTGTTCACGCATACGTCGTAGGTCCGCGACTTGGCGCCGTCGGCGCCCTGCTGGAGCGGCTCGGTCGGCCGAATGGTGGTGGTCATCAAGGCCGTTGTACCTGCCGGGGCGGCGCCCGTCACGCGCTTTACCGGTCCGGATCCGCTCCGGTCACGGGTCCAGGTCCGATCCGGCCCGTTCGTCGAAGATCCGCATGGCCTTCGTGGTGACCGGGCCCGGCACGGCGCTCAACTGCCGCCCGTCGATACGGTGTACGGCCTGCACGTCGCGCAGGGTCGAGGTCAGGAAGATCTCCTCGGCGCTCTCCAGGACGTCCAGCGGGAGCTCGCTCTCCTGCGCGCCGGTCCATTCGACGGTCAGCGCGCGGGTGATGCCGCCGAGGCAGCCGGAGGCGAGCGGCGGGGTGTGCAGGCGGCCGTCGACGACCACGAAGACGTTGGAACCGGTGCCCTCGCAGAGCTGTCCCGCGGTGTTGGCGAAGAGCGCCTCCGAGGCGCCCGCCGCGTGCGCCTTCGCGAGGGCGACGACGTTCTCGGCGTACGAGGTGGTCTTCAGGCCCGTCACCGCGCTGTGTTCGTTGCGCGTCCACGGCACGGTGATGACCGCGGTGGTGTCGGGGCGGCGCGAGGTCTCGCCGAGTGCGACGACCAGGGTCGGCCCGTTGTCGCCGCGGTCCGAGCCGAGCGGCGAGAGTCCGCCGGTGTAGGTGATCCGCAGTCGGCCGAGCGGCACGGGGTTGGCATCGAGCACGGCCGCGCAGGCACGGCGCACCTCGTCGAGATCGGGGTCGGGCAGGCCGAGACCGCGGGCGGAGCGGGTCAGCCGGTCCAGATGGCGGGTGGGCGCGAACAGCTTTCCGCCGGTCGCCTTCACGGTCTCGAAGACGCCGTCGCCCACGGTGAGCCCGTGGTCGAGGACGGACACCTGTGCGGCGCCGGCGTCCCGCAGGGCGCCATTGACCCAGATCTGCATTTACGCGGTCCTTCCACTGTGCCCGCTGTGGGCCCTGTCGCCCGACGCTATCGCGAGCAGGCGCGACGCCTTCAGCTCGGTCTCCCGCCATTCGCGGTCCGGGTCGGAGCCCCAGGTGATGCCGGCCCCGGTACCGAATCGCAGGACGCCGTGCGGCCGGTCCACCCAGAACGTGCGGATGCCGACGGCGAGTTGTGCGGTGCCGCGGTCGGCGTCGACCCACCCGACGCCGCCGCAGTAGGGGCCGCGGGGCGCGGTCTCCAGCGCGTCGATGATCCGCAGGGCGCTGGACTTCGGCGCGCCGGTGACGGAGCCGGGCGGGAAGGTGGCGGCGAGCAGCTCGCGCCAGCCGGCGCCCTCGCGCAGTTCGCCGCGGACGGTGGAGACGAGGTGGACGAGACCGGGGTGCTCCTCGACGGCGCACAGCTCGGGCACGCTCACCGTGCCGGTGGCACAGACGCGTCCCATGTCGTTGCGGACGAGGTCCACGATCATCACGTTCTCGGCGTGGTCCTTCTCCAGGAGGTCGGCCGCGGTCCGGCCGGTCCCCTTGATGGGCCCGGACTCGACGACGCGTCCGGTGCGCCGCAGGAACAGTTCGGGCGACGCGGTCGCGATCTCCACCCCGTGGGCGGGCAGCCGAATCGTTCCGGCAAAGGGCGCCGGGTTGCCGCGGGCGAGCAGCGCGGTGAGGGCGTCCACGTCGGCCGTCGCCGGGTCGGGCAGCGGTGCGCTCAGGACGCGGCAGAGGTTGGCCTGGTAGACCTCACCGGCCGCGATGTGCTCGCGGATGCGGCGTACGCCCGCCGTGTACGCGGCGCGGTCCAGGGACGACGTCCAGTCCTCGGGGGCGGGCCCGCGCCAGGCTCCGGGCACGGGTTCGGGGACCGGCCCTTCGCGGACGTCCGCGAAGCGGGCGCAGACGAGCCGGCCCTCGAAGTCGGCGGACACGGCCCAGAAACCGGTGGAGTCGAGGGCCTCGGGATCGCTGGTGACATCACGCAGGCCCGAGGCGACGAGATGGCCGAAGCGGGCCAGAGGAGCGAGGTCGTGCACGTCTGTGAGTCTAGGGCCGGTGCAGGTGGGGTGCCTCTGCGTGCCCCGGGGCGTGACCCGGGGGGCCGCCGGTCGCGCCCCGGCGGCGGTCCGGACCAGGTGCAACGCAGCACGCTGCACAAACGCGTTTTTGTACTGGCCCCGGAATCCGCTAGAGTTCAACACGTCGCCGGGACGCGCAAGCGGAACGGAAACGACAAGCGGACGTGGCTCAGTTGGTAGAGCATCACCTTGCCAAGGTGAGGGTCGCGAGTTCGAATCTCGTCGTCCGCTCGGTGTGGGGGATCTTCCCGAACCCTCATATGCACTCCTGGTGGAGTGGCCGAGAGGCGAGGCAACGGCCTGCAAAGCCGTCTACACGGGTTCAAATCCCGTCTCCACCTCCAAGCGCGATTAGCTCAGCGGGAGAGCGCTTCCCTGACACGGAAGAGGTCACTGGTTCAATCCCAGTATCGCGCACGCAGTAACACGAAGTAACCGGCCCCGTGAGATGTGGGGGCCGTTCCCGCGCGATTAGCTCAGCGGGAGAGCGCTTCCCTGACACGGAAGAGGTCACTGGTTCAATCCCAGTATCGCGCACGCAGTAACACGAAGTAACCGGCCCCGTAAGGTGTGGGGGCCGTTCCCGCGCGATTAGCTCAGCGGGAGAGCGCTTCCCTGACACGGAAGAGGTCACTGGTTCAATCCCAGTATCGCGCACCGCCCGGAACCCCCGGCCTTCTCGAAGGCCGGGGGTTCTGTCGTGCGCGCGCCGCTCCCTGGCCCGCGCTCGTGTCGCCGTGGCCGCCCCCGCCCCCGCTCTCGCCCATCCGCCCGCCGCGCGTGCAAAAGGCGTTGCCCGATCGGCTCCCCAGCCGATCGGGCAACGCCTCTTACTGCCGTCCGCCGCACCCCCGTCCCCACGGGGCTGTAATGGCCGGATGTCCCGACCCGGTCCGCTCTACCGGGTCCGGAGCGCCGCTCAGCGCCCCAGCATCACGCCCACGGACGACGCTTGTGTGACCACCGCATCCCAGCCTCCGAAGACGACTACGAGCAGGGCCGCCAGGGGAAGGACCATGGCCGTCGCCACCAAGGGGTGGCGCGGGCCGGAACGACGGGCACCGAACGCGACGCTGTACGCCCTGCGTCCTCGCGTGCGGATGATCGTCCGCGCAGCCGTGTCCGCCATGGTCCTCTCCTGTTCGCTTATGGGTCTGCCTCATGTGTCCGGCCGGCCTCCGCCCACGGAGGTGGCCCGACAGCGGCGGGTGTCTGACCTCGGGGGACGAGTGCATCACCCGCCGCTTGACTTCAACATTAGGGATCCTCGGGGCGCCGGACGTCATGCCCTCGTACCGCTCTGCGGGCCTCCCAGGGGATGAGCCGTCACCCCCACGCCTACTCCCCTGGGTGGAGACGGGACCCCTGGGCCTTGGGGTCTTCCCGGAGGGGGCGGGCCCGCGCGCGGGGCTCCGACTCCCCCGCGGCCCCCCTCGGGACGGGCTGTCCGACCAGGGCGGGCGCCCGCGTCGCCATGAGGCGTGCGGTACGCGCGACCGCGCCGCTGTGCGTGACTTCGCTCACTTCGACCACCCCGCGGCGGACCGCCGTCCCGACCCTGCGGCCCGCCCTGCCGGCCACCGCTTCGTCGGTGCGGGTCGTGTATCCGGCGCCCACCACCATCTCCACACGATCACCCTTCACGGACCCAAACCCCCTTCCGCTACGGACCGTTGAGATCTCGCACGGTTCAGCGGCCGGGGATCCGCGGCTTGCTGACCACGCTTCATGTTTCCCACCCCGCACGGACAATCGGTCGGGCCGCGAGGGCGCGGCCTATGAGCACACCGGGCGGCGGGTACGTAAGCTGTGCCCCGTCAACAGGACTGGCAGCGGGGATGAAAATGGCGATGATGCGGCTCCGGCGCGAGGACCCGCGTGTCGTCGGCTCGTTCAGGCTCCACCGGCGTCTCGGCGCGGGCGGCATGGGGGTCGTGTACCTCGGCTCCGACCGGCGCGGGCAGCGGGTGGCGCTGAAGGTGATCCGGCCCGATCTCGCCGAGGACCAGGAGTTCCGGTCCCGGTTCGCCCGTGAGGTCTCGGCGGCACGGCGGATCCGGGGCGGGTGCACGGCACGGCTGGTCGCCGCCGATCTGGAGGCGGAGCGACCCTGGTTCGCCACGCAGTACGTTCCCGGGCCCTCGCTGCACGACAAGGTCGCCGAGGAAGGTCCGCTGTCGGCCGCCGACACCGCGGCCATCGGGGCCGCGCTGTCCGAGGGGCTCGTCGCGGTGCACGAGGCCGGGGTCGTCCACCGCGACCTCAAGCCGTCCAACATCCTGCTCTCCCCCAAGGGGCCCAGGATCATCGACTTCGGCATCGCGTGGGCCACCGGCGCCTCGACGCTCACCCATGTCGGCACGGCCGTCGGGTCCCCCGGCTTCCTCGCACCCGAGCAGGTGCGCGGCGCGGCGGTCACCCCGGCCACGGACGTCTTCTCGCTCGGCGCGACGCTGGCGTACGCGGCGATGGGCGACTCGCCCTTCGGGCACGGCAGTTCCGAGGTCATGCTCTACCGCGTCGTGCACGAGGAGGCCCAACTGCGCGGCGTGCCGGACGCGCTGGCCCCGCTCGTCCAGGCGTGTCTGGCGAAGGACCCCGAGGAGCGGCCGAGCACGCTGCAGCTCTCGATGCGGCTCAAGGAGATCGCCGCACGGGAGGCCCAGGGCGGTCTGCACGCCCAGGGCACGGACGTGCGGCCTCCCGTGCAGCGCGAGCGGGTGGAGGTGGAGCGGCCCACGGGGCGGCTCGACGAGCGCACGCAGCGGTATACCGAGGCGGGGCGGGGTACGGGCTCGGGCTCGGGGACGTCCGGGGGGCCGCGGCCCGGGGCGCGTACGGGTGGGTCTGCGCCGCGTACCGGTGGGTCCGCGCCGCGTACCGGTGGGTCCGCGCCGCGTACCGGTGGGTCGCGGCCTGGTGGGCCCCGCAGCAACGCCTCCCGGCCCGGGGGGCGGCCGGGGACGCGGCCCGGGACGCGCACGTCGGGCGGCGGGCTGCGGCCCGCCAACCCGCGACTGCTGCGGCAGCGGCTCACCGTGTTTGTGCTGGTGACGTTGATTGTGCTGCTGGGGATCGCTGCGGTTAAGCAGTTCTGAGGGCTCTGCGGGGGGGGGGCGGCTCTTCGTCTGCGGGCCGGCTTCGGCTGGGCACGCAGTTCCCCGCGCCCCCGGCGAGGTTGGGGGCTCCCCTGGCTGAGATGCTCGGGGAGGCTTGGCCGACGGTCGTCTTTCGGGTGCTGGCCGGCGGGGGCCGTTCGCGCAGTTCCCCGAGCCCCCGGCGGGGTTGGGGGGGGGTCAGGTGGTGGGGCGGCCTGTTGCTACGGCGTAGAAGGCCACGGCTGCTGCCGCGCCCACGTTCAGGGAGTCGACTCCGTGGGCCATCGGGATGCGCACCCACTCGTCCGCCGCGACCAGGGCCTGGCGGGACAGGCCGTCGCCCTCGGCGCCCAGCATGAGCGCCACCTTGTCGAGCTTGTGCGGGGCCGCCTCGTCGATGCTGGAGGCCTTCTCGTCGGGGGTCAGGGCCAGCAGACGGTAACCCGCGCCGCGGACCGTTTCCAGGCCCTTGGGCCAGGACTCGAGGCGGGCGTACGGGACCGAGAAGACCGCGCCCATCGACACCTTCACCGAGCGGCGGTACAGCGGGTCGGCGCAGTCCGGGGACAGCAGGACCGCGTCCATGCCGAGGGCGGCCGCGCTGCGGAAGATCGCGCCGATGTTGGTGTGGTCGTTGACCGCCTCCATGACCACCACCCGGCGCGCGGTGGTGAGGAGTTCGTCCGCGGCCGGGAGCGGTTTGCGCTGCATCGAGGCGAGCGCGCCGCGGTGCACGTGGTACCCGGTGACGCGTTCGGCCAGGTCGGGGCTGACCGCGTACACGGGCGCGGGAAGCTCGTCGATGACGTCCCGCATGACGTCGACCCACTTGGCCGAGAGCAGCATCGAGCGCATCTCGTACCCGGCGTCCTTGGCCCGTCTGATGACCTTCTCGCCCTCGGCGATGAAGAGGCCCTCGGCGGGTTCGCGGCGGCGCCGCAGTTCCACGTCGGTCAGGCCCGTGTAGTCGCGCAGGCGGGGGTCGTCGGGGTCCTCGACGGTGATGAGATCGGCCACAGGGTGATACTGCCTTGTCCTGGGTTGGGTGCCAACGGGGCCTGCGGGGCCGACGACGTCAACGGCTGGGGTGGGGGTCGTCCGTCAACGGTCGTCGGGCGTGGCTCGCGTGGGTGGGTGAGTGGGTGGGTGGGCTGGGCGGGAGCGGCCCGGGGGGGCTCAGGCGCGGGAGTTCACCGTCACCACGTCGCCGATGACGATGACCGCCGGCGGCCTGACGTCCTCGGCCCGTGCGACATCCCCGACGCTTTCCAGGGTGGCGTCCACGCGGCGCTGCGCGGCCGTGGTGCCCTCCTGGACGAGCGCGACCGGGGTCGACGGGTTCTTGCCGTGCGTCACCAGGGCCCGTGCGATCGCGCCGATCTTGTCGACACCCATGAGGATCACCAGGGTGCCGCGCAGTTGGGCCAGCGACTTCCAGTCGACGAGCGAGCGCGGGTCGTCCGGTGCCACATGGCCGCTGACCACGGTGAACTCGTGGGCGACACCGCGGTGCGTGACCGGGATGCCGGCCGCGCCCGGCACCGAGATGGAGCTGGAGATGCCGGGCACGACCGTGCAGGTGATGCCGGCCTCGGCGAGCGCCTGGAGTTCCTCCATACCGCGCCCGAAGACGTACGGGTCGCCGCCCTTGAGCCGCACGACCGCCTTGCCGGCCTTCGCGTGCTCGATCAGCGCGTTGTTGATGGCCTCCTGCGCCATGAACCGGCCGTACGGGATCTTCGCGGCGTCGATGACCTCGACGTGCGGCGGCAGTTCGTCGAGGAGGTCGCGGGGGCCGAGCCGGTCGGCGATCACCACGTCCGCCTCGGCGAGCAGCCTGCGGCCACGCACGGTGATCAGGTCGGGGTCGCCGGGCCCGCCGCCGACCAGCGCGACACCCGGGGTGCGGGTGCGCTGCTGCGGCGCGACCAGGGTGCCGTCGCGCAGGCCCTCGACGACGGCGTCGCGGATCGCGGCCGAGCGGCGCGGGTCCGGGGTGTCGGTGGTGAGGACGGCGACGGTCACGCCCTCGGAGCGGCCGGTGGCCGGGGTCCATGCGGTGGCGGCGCTCGCGTCGTCGGAGCGTACGCACCAGACGCGGGAGCGCTCGGCCTCGGCGGAGATGCGCCCGTTGGCCTCGGTGTCGGCGGTGGCGACCAGGGCGTACCAGGTGTCGGCGAGGTCGCCGTCCTGGAAGCGGCGGCGCTCCCAGCGGATCTCGCCCGCGTCGGCCATCGCCTCGACCGACGGGGTGGCGCTCGGGGAGATCAGCGTGACGTCGGCCCCGGCGGCGATGAGGGCCGGCAGACGGCGCTGGGCCACCTGGCCGCCGCCGACGACGACGACGCGGCGGCCGGTGAGGCGGAGGCCTACCGGGTACGCGGGGTGTTCGACCATGGTGGCGGGTGCTCCTCGGGCGGGCTGGCGGTGCGAAAGGGCCGCTGCTGCGATGAAGCGGCTGGTGGGAGGGGTACGCGCCCCCGCCGACAGCCTAAGGGGCGGGTGCGTGCGGCGGCATGGGCGGGGGCCGGGGTCCGCGACCCCGGCCCCCGCCCATGCCGTACGGGCTACTTCTCGGTGACGCCCGCCGAGTCGAACGTGGCGACCTCGTGCATCGCGCGGGCCGCGCTCTGCACCACCGGGAGGGCGAGCAGGGCGCCGGTGCCCTCGCCCAGGCGCAGGTCGAGGTCGACGAGCGGGCGCAGGCCCAGCTTGTTGAGGGCCGCGACATGGCCGGGCTCGGCGCTGCGGTGGCCCGCGATGCACGCGGACAGGACCTCGGGGGCGATCGCGCGGGCGACCAGGGCGGCCGCTCCCGTGCTGACGCCGTCGAGGATCACCGGCGTACGCAGGGAGGCGCCGCCGAGCAGGAAGCCGACCAGGGCCGCGTGCTCCAGGCCGCCGATCGCGGCGAGGACGCCGATGGGGTCGGCCGGGTCCGGCTGGTGCAGTTCCAGGGCGCGGCGTACGACGTCGACCTTGCGGGCGTGCGTCTCGTCGTTGATGCCGGTGCCGCGGCCGGTGACCTCGACCGGGTCGACGCCCGTGTAGAGGGAGATGAGGGCGGCCGACACGGTGGTGTTGGCGATGCCCATCTCGCCGGTCAGGAGCGCCTTGTTGCCGGCCGCCACCAGGTCGCGGGCGGTCTCGATGCCGACCTCGATGGCGGCGATCGCCTCCTCGCGGGTCATCGCCGGACCGGTCGTCATGTCGGCGGTACCGGGCCGCACCTTACGGGGCAACAGGCCGGGCGTCGCCGGGAGTTCGGAGGCGACGCCCACGTCGATGACGCAGACTTCGGCGCCGACCTGATGGGCGAAGGCGTTGCAGACCGCGCCGCCGCCGAGGAAGTTGGCGACCATCTGGCCGGTGACTTCCTGGGGCCAGGGGGTGACGCCCTGCGCGTGCACGCCGTGGTCACCGGCGAAGATCGCGACGGCGGCCGGCTCCGGGATCGGCGGCGGGCACTTGCGCGAGAGGCCGGACAGCTGGGCGGAGATGATCTCCAGCATGCCGAGCGCACCCGCGGGCTTGGTCATCCGCTTCTGCCGCTCCCAGGCCTCGCCGAGCGCCTTCGCGTCCAGCGGGCGGATGCCCGAGACGGTCTCCTGGAGCAGGTCGTGCGGGTCCTCGCCGGGCAGTGCGCGGCGGCCGTACGTCTCCTCGTGGACGACCCAGGACAGCGGGCGGCGCTTGGACCAGCCCGCCTGCATCAGCTCGGGCTCGTCGGGGAATTCGTCGACGTAGCCGACGCAGAGGTAGGCGACCACTTCGAGGTGCTCGGGCAGGCCGAGGGCGCGGACCATCTCGCGCTCGTCGAAGAAGGAGACCCAGCCCACGCCGAGCCCTTCGGCGCGGGCGGCGAGCCACAGGTTCTCGACGGCGAGCGCCGAGGAGTACGGGGCCATCTGCGGCTGGGTGTAACGGCCCAGGGTGTGCCGGCCGCCGCGGGTCGGATCCGCGGTGACGACGATGTTCACCGGGGTTTCGAGGATGGCCTCGATCTTCAGTTCCTTGAACTGCTTGGCCCGGCCCTTGGGCAGCGACTTGGCGTACGCCTCGCGCTGGCGCTGGGCGAGTTCGTGCATGGTGCGGCGGGTCTCGGCGGACCGGATGACCACGAAGTCCCAGGGCTGCGAGTGCCCGACGGAGGGCGCGGTGTGGGCGGCCTCCAGGACGCGCAGCAGCACCTCGTGCGGGATGGGGTCGGCGCGGAAGCCGTTGCGGATGTCGCGTCGCTCGCGCATGACGCGAAGGACGGCCTCGCGCTCGGCGTCGTCGTAGCCGGAGGCGGCGGGCACCTGCTCCGGGATCTCGACGGCATCCGCGGGCTCGACGGCATCCGCGGGCTCGACGGCCTCCGCGGGCTCGACGACCTCGGTGAGCTGTCCGGCATCCGTGGGCTCGACGCCCTCGGTGAGCTGTGCGGCTTCCATGGCCTCCGTGACCGGCTGGGCCTGCGGGACCTGCGCGACGTCCGTGGCCTGCGGCTCCTGGGGCGTCGCCGGTTCGGCGGCGGGGGCGACCGCGTGCGTCGGGGCGGGCTGGGGCGCGACGGGCGCATCGGCCGCGACGGGTGCATCGACCAGGGAGGTCTCGGGCACCTGCGCCGGGTCGACGGCCGGTGCTCCGGCCGTCACCGGCTGGTCCTGCCGCGGCACGAGGACGGGCTCGGGGGCGACGGCCACCGGCACCCCGGCGGCGGACTCCACGACACCGTGCTGCTGGGGCGCCTGCTCCTCGACCGGGGTCTGCGGCAGAGGGACGGCGACATGCGTGGGGGCCTGGTCCGGGGCGGACGCCGCCACCACGGGCTGCGCCTCGGGCACGGCTGCCTGCACGGGCTCCGCGGCCACGGGCTGCGGCGCGGCCGCCTCTTCCGCGACGGGCTCGGCCGCGACGGGCTCGGCGGCGGCCGGTTCGGCGGCGAGCGGCTCGGGCGCCACAGGCTCGGACGTCGCGAACTCGGGCGTCACGGCCTCGGGCACGGCCGGCGGCGCGGGAGGAGCCGCCTCTGCCGGGGCCTGCACGGCCGGGTCCGGCTCCGCGAACGGCGCTTCGGCGAGAGGCGCTTCGGCGGCGAGCGGTTCGGCCGCCGGGGGCTCGGCCGGGAGGGGCTCGGCAAGGGAGGGCTCGGCCACGGGGGGCTCGGCCGGGAGCGCCTCGGGCGCGGCGGCGCCGGGTCCCACCGGCTCGGCGGGCGCCATCGGCCCGGCCTGTGCCGACACGGACTGTGCCGACACGGCCTGTGCCGGCCCGGTAACGGCGGCGGGCCCGGTGACGACCGGCTCCGGCGCCTGTTGCGGTGCCGCGTCCTGCGCACCGGGCTCCGCGAGCGCGGGCGCTTCCGGTACGGGGGCGGCCTGCGCCGGGGCGGGCGCGAGGTGGGGGCCGGTCGGGACCGTGCCCTCGACCGGCACGAACTGGCCGGTCGGCTGCGGCTGTCCGCCCTGCTGCGGCGCCTGTGCAGCGCCCGGCTGGGCCGCCTGCTGAGCGACGAGCTGGTCGACGAGGAGCACGGGCCGGGCGCCGGACTGCGCCATGTGCTGGGCCTGCTGTTCGGCGGCGTGGGGCTGGGCGGCCGGAGCCGCCGCGTGCACCGCGAAGTCCTCGGGGACGACCGTTTCTGCTGGGGGCATCGGCATGTTGAGCGACGCGTGGGGCGCGGAACGCTGCTGAGGCGTCCATGCCAGGCCACTCCCCGGTTGCATCTCCGCGAACTGTGGTGCTGGGGGCTGGGCCGCGGCCGCCTCGCGCGGGATGTCCAGGTACTCGGGACCCGCCGTCGGCGGGCCCTGGTTCCGCGTGGGCACCGGGTTCACGGGGGCGGCGGCCGGACCCCGGTCGGCGAGGGACCGTACGACACCTGCGGAGGCGTCGGGGACCTGCGGGCCGAGGTGGAGCGGGCGGCGGGACGGCGGCGGGACGGCGCTCGCGGGGGCCTGCGCGGCGCGGGCTCCGCCGAGCTCGACGGAGCCGGTGTCACGGCCACCGGTCTCGTGCGCGCCGGGCTCCGCGGCCGGGCCGGGGGTGGACGGCTGGGCGGCGACGGGGGCGGGCGAGGACTGCGGGTCGATCCAGGCGCCCTGGGCGCCCGGCATCAGCAGCAGATCGTCGTCGTCCGCGGTGTTCGCCGAGGTGTCTGCGGGATCGAGGAAGGTGTAGACGCCGGGAGCGGGGACGCCCGGCTGTTCCACCATGCCTGCGTTCTCCGGCAGTCCCTCGCCCGGGACCTGGCCGGTGTCAGTCATGCGTACCCCTCGCCCATCTGTAGTGCTCCTTCGGCCTGCGGCCCGGGGCCGCCCACGCTCGGCGTGTGCGGCACCCGTCGCTCCGTACGGTGCGCCGCGCGGTCGCGAACGGCCCGCGGGCGTCAACGACACCATGCATTGTCGCGGGCCTTCGGCGCTGCGGCGGTCAGTCCCGGCCACGGACCGTGTGGGCTGCGCCACGTTGCGCGTCCCCCGGTTGTGCCGTACCGCCGACGGGCCCCAAAGCGGTTCCCTTTTCCGGCCCTTGGCCAGCGGAGCTCCGAACGGCCGGGTGCGGTACAACGATCGGCCAGCCTACCCTCCGCGACGCGCCGAAGGAGTCACGGGGATCTTTCTTTCCGCCGTCCGGAAAGCAGGAAGGCGACCGAGCGTTCGCGCTCCGACCAGGCGCTCGTGTCGAGGTCGACCGATTGGAGGAGCGCGCACTCGACGTCGTATCCGCCGGCGCTCAGAACGGCTCCCACGGCCTCCGCCGCGTCCCGGGTGGCCGCGTGCGTCACGATGCGCTCCGGCCTGCGATCCGCGCACGCCTCGACGACCGCCGCGCCGCCGCCTCCGATGCGTACGACGTCGGGTTCGGGCAGCGACTCCAGGACGTGCGGGGCCTTGCCGCGGACCACCTGGAGCTGTACGCCGAAGCGGCGCGCGGTGGACTCGGTGCGCGAGCAGGCATCGGCGTCGTCGTCGACGGCGATCACGGCGGCGCCGAACCGGGCCGCCTCCACCGAGAGCGCGCCGCTGCCGCAGCCGATGTCCCAGACGAGGTCGCCGACGCGCGGCCCGAGCCGGGCGAGTTGGGCGGCGCGCAGGTCGGTGGATTCCCCGGAACCGAGCCCGGTGCCGTACTCGCGGGCGGGCAGCGCCCAGCCGCGGGGCGCCGACGGGTAGCCGGGGGCGGGCCCGGCGAGCCAGCCCTCGCCCTCGCCGGACGGGCCGCCGCCGAGGACGATGACGACGTTGGGGTCGCGCCACGCGTGGTCGGCGGCGTTCTCTGAGGTGAGGACGGTGACCTGTTCGCGGTCGCTGCCCAGTTCCTCGCAGATGACGAAGGTGCGGTGGACCCCTTCGAGGAGCAGGGCCAGTTCGGCGGGGCCCGCGCCCGGCGAGGTGAGGACGCCGACCTTGGGGTGGGCGCGGCAGACGTTGACGGCGCGGCGCAGGGTGCGGGGGTGGGCGACGACGAGCTGGGCGTCGTCCCAGGGCATCCCGGCCCGCGCGAAGGCGCCGGCGAGGGCGGAGACGGCGGGCACGACCTCGACTTCGAGGCCGTGCTCGGGGTCCCTGAGGGTGCGGACGACCCCGAAGAAGCCGGGGTCGCCGTCGGCGAGGACGACCGCGCTGCCGCGGTGCCCGGCGATGCGCCGGGCGGCCAGGCCCACGCTGCCGAGCCGGATGCGCTCGGCTCCGGCCGGCACCTCCGGGAGCGCGAGGTGGTGGGCGGCGCCGGCCACCAGGGTGGCCGCGGAGAGCGCGGAGGTGGCCGCGGGGGTGAGCGGCGAGCCGTCCCAGCCGATCACCGTGACGCGGTCGGCCATCTTCGTCAGACTCCAGGTGGTGTGGCAGGTCGGGGCGGCGGATGTGTGCCGGGGTACGGACTTGAGGGTAGCTCCGGTTCTTCGTTCGGTCCGTCGGCCGTGGGTCAGTTCCAGTCGGTGTAGGAGGCGTAACCGGCGTCGGCGAGCTGCTCGGCGACGCCGTCGAGGTCCTCCGGGAGCAGGCTCCACACGATGAGGTCGGTGCGGATGTCCGTCCAGCCGCCGTCCTCGGTCTGCGTACGCGCTATCCAGGCGTTGCGCAGCACGCCCTCGCTGATGCAGCCGATCTTCTGCGCGACCTGCTGGGAGGCGGTGTTGTCGGCGGCGGTGCGCAGTTCGAGGCGCTCGAAGCGCTGGTCCCTGAAGAGCCATTGGGCGGCGGCGAGCACGGCCTCGGTGGCGTATCCCTCGCCGCGCGCCCACGGTGCCACGACATAGCCGACTTCGGTGGCCAGGGTGCGCCAGTTGGTGTTCTGGAGGTGGACGATGCCGACGAGGCGCTGGGTGAGGAACTCGGTGACCGCCAGAACGATTCCTCGGCCCTCGGTGCGCTCGCGCGGGGCGAGGTGGCGGACCCAGTCGTCGGCGTCGCGGGCGGTGTAGGGGTGGGGCACCGCGGTCCAGGCGACGACCTGCTCGTCGTTCATCATCTCGATGAGCGCGGGGCCGTCGGCATCCTCGAAGGGGCGCAGCACGAGGCGGTCCGTGCTGATGGAGATGTCCGGGAACACCGGAAGGTGGGTAGTCATGTGCCGCTCCATGCCGTGGACCGCCTTGGGGACCGCGCCGGCCCGCGGGGCCGCGTGGCCCGTCAACCTGTGAGGACCGTAAAGACACAGCATGCAGCATCGGGCCCCCCGCGCGCATGGCCGGGTGGCCGTAGCGACGAAGGTCCCGGACACCTGGCGGGGTGTCCGGGACCTTCGTCCTGCCGTACGGGCAGGGCTACTTGGCGGGGCCGAAGGCCGGGACGACGGAGCCCGCGTACTTGTCGTTGATGAACTTCTTGACCTCGTCGGAGTTCAGGAGCTTGGCGAGCTTCTGGACGCGCGGGTCGTTCTCGTTGCCCTGCTTGACGGCGAGGAAGTTGGCGTAGGGGTTGCCGTCCGCCTTCTCCAGGGCGAGGGCGTCCTTGGCGGGCTTCAGGTTCGCCTCGATCGCGTAGTTGCCGTTGATGACCGCGGCGTCCACGTCGTTGAGGGCGCGGGGCAGCGTGGCGGCCTCCAGCTCCTTGAACTTCAGGCCCTTGCTGTCCTTGATGTCGGAGAGCTTGGCACCGGAGCCGGCGCCGTCCTTCAGGGTGATCACGCCGTTGGCGGCGAGGAGTTGGAGGGCGCGGCCCTCGTTGGTGGTGTCGTTGGGGACGGCGACGGTCTGGCCGGAGGTGAGGTCCTTGAGGGACTTGACCTTGTGCGAGTAGACGCCGAGCGGCTCCAGCTCCACGTCGACGACGGGCACGATGTGGGTGCCGTTCTTCTTGTTGAAGTCGTCCAGGTAGGGCTTGTGCTGGAAGAAGTTGGCGTCGACCTGGCCCTGCTCGGTGGCGGTGTTGGGCAGGACGTAGTCCGTGAACTCCTTCACCTCCAGCTTGAGTCCGGCCTTGGCCGCCAGGTTGTCCTTGACGAACTTGAGGATGTCGCCGTGCGGCGTGGGGGACGCCGCGACGACGAGCGCCTTGGACTCGTCGGCCTTGCCGCCCGCCTTCGGGTCCGAGGACGAGCCGCAGGCGGTGAGGCCGACGGCGAGGGCGGCGGTGACGAGGGCGGCAGCGGTGATCTTGGTGTTGTTGCGCACGAAAAGTGCCTCTTTCCGGTGGTGCGGTGTGACGCCCGGACAAGGAGTGCGGGCCGTGGTGTTCGAGAAGGGTCCAGACGGTTCAGGAGGTCCGGCCGCGGCGGGCGAGCAGGCGTACGACGCCGTCGCCGAGCAGCTGGATCACGGTGACGATGGCGATCAGGACGGCCACCGTGACGAGCATGAAGTTGGTCTCGAAGCGCTGGTAGCCGTAGGTGATGGCGACCGAGCCGAGCCCGCCGCCGCCGACCGCGCCGGCGAGCGCGGAGTAGCTGACGAGCGTGATCACCGTGGTGGTGATCGCGGACACCAGCGAGGGCAGGGCCTGCGGGAGCAGCGCCTTCCACACGATGGTGGGGATGCCGCCGCCCATGGACTGCACGGCCTCGACGAGCCCGTGGTCGACCTCGCGCACGGAGGTCTCCACGAGGCGCGCGAAGAACGGGATGGCGCCGATGGAGAGCGGCACGATCATGGCGCTCGGTCCGATGAAGGTGCCGACGGCCCAGGTGGTGAACGGGATCAGGGCGATCAGCAGGATGATGAACGGCAGCGAGCGGCCGATGTTCACGATCACGCCGATGACCTTGTTCACCGGACGGTTCTGGAGCAGGCCGCCCTTGTCGGTGAGGACGAGCAGCACACCGAGCGGCAGCCCGAGTCCGATGGTGACGACGGTCGCCCACAGAACCATGTAGAGGCTGTCGTACGTGCCCTGCGACAGCAGCGGCTGCATCTCCGACCAGCTCACTTGGCACCTTCCTTCACCAGGTCGAGCGCCTGGCCGCCGTTGCCGGCGCTGTCGTCCACGATGTCCACCTGGAGGCCCTGCTCGCGCAGGAAGCCGATGGGGACGACGTTCTCCTCGTAGCGGCCGGGCAGTTCGATCCGCATGCGGCCGATCTGCCGGCCCGCGACGGTGTCCATGGCCGCGCCGAGGATCGAGATGTCGATGTTGTACGTCCGCGAAAGCTGCGAGATGACGGGCTGGGTGGCCGCGTCGCCGTGGAAGGTGACGTCGATGACGGTGTGCTCGGGGCCGGTGGCGCCGCCGCTCACCGGGAAGAGTTCGGCCGCGAGTTCGGAGCCGGGGGTGGCGAGCAGTTCGGTCACCGTGCCGGACTCGATGACGCGGCCCTTCTGCATCAGGGCCGCCGAGTCGCAGATCGTCTTGACGACGTCCATCTCGTGCGTGATGAGCAGGACGGTGAGGCCGAGCTGCTGGTTGAGGTCGCGAAGGAGCTGGAGGATCGAGCGGGTGGTCTCCGGGTCGAGGGCGCTGGTCGCCTCGTCGGAGAGCAGCACCTTGGGGTCGCCGGCCAGGGCGCGGGCGATGCCGACGCGCTGCTTCTGGCCGCCGGAGAGCTGGGCGGGGTAGGCCTTGGCCCGGTCGGCGAGCCCCACCAGGTCGAGCAGGTCGAGGGCCTTGCGTGAGCGCTCCTTGCCGGAGACGCCGAGGATCTCCAGGGGCAGCTCGATGTTGTCCTGCACGGTGCGCGAGGACAGCAGGTTGAAGTGCTGGAAGACCATGCCGATGCGGGAGCGGGCCCGGCGCAGGTCCTTGCCCGCGCGCCGGCCGCGGCCGGCGAGGGCGGTGAGGTCGACGCCGTCGACGGTGACCGTGCCGGAAGTGGGGCGCTCCAGGAGGTTGACGCAGCGGATGAGGGAGGACTTGCCGGCGCCGCTCTGGCCGATGACGCCGTAGACCTCGCCCTCGCGGACGTGCAGGTCGACGCCGTCGAGCGCGGTGATATCTCGTCCGCGCGACTGGTAGACCTTGGTCAGGCCCGTTGTGGTGATCACAGGATTTCCGTCACTGTCGAGTGCGCGGCGCGGGGTATGCCGGGCACGGGGCAAACGTGTTCGGGGCGCGGCTCGGCCCCAGCGGTGGATACCGGGGGCGCGGTGCGCGCGGGGGCAGGCCGAATCCGTGGGTTTTGGTACGGAACCGGGCACGGCCACGTGGTCTCGCTTCGGGGCGCGAGGCTCGGGCGGGGACCCTCAGAAGGCGCACATTCGACACATACAACGAGCACCGGGCGTCATCATCGCCTCGGTCGCAAGGGTGCGGCTGCTCGTCGTGGTCATGTCGCAAGTAAAGCAGAACCGGTCGGGAACCAAACGGGGATGTCCGAATACCGGACATCTTCCGACTGCCATGCGGACGGTCCCGCTCCACCGCCGCGGCCTTCCACGCACCCGCCCCGGCCTGCGCCGACGCCGCCGTCAGGGCCCTCGCGACCGCGTACCCGACCGGCCCGCCGGCCCGGTCCGCTGTGGCCAAGGCCACGGCCGGCCTCCCCCTTCCCGGGCCCGTGCGCGGGCCCGGGGGCGAGCGCATCGGGCCTTTCGGCCCGTAATACCCTCGACCCCATGCTCGATGCCCTGACGGTCGCGGTCGCCGCCGCCGCGCTCGCCCTCGCCGCCTGGTGCGGATATGCCGCCTACCGGGACCAGGCCACCAAGGACTGGCACTTCATCGGCATGGCCGTGGTCGCCGTCCTCGCGCTGGCCCAGCTCGTCGTCGGGCTGGTGCAGCTCGGCCGCGGCGAGCGGCCCGAACAGGGTGTCGCCATCTTCGTCGCGTATCTGGCCGGTGCGTTCGCGGCCGTCCCCGCGGCGGGGTTCCTCTCGCTCTCCGAGCGGACCAAGTGGGGCTCGGTGACGGTGTCGGCGGGCGCCGTGGTCCTGGCCGTGCTCGAAGTGCGTCTCTACGACATCTGGGGAGGCTGACCGTGACCGAGTCCGCCACTGACACCACGCCCGCCGGCAAGGCCGAGGCCGGCAAGCTCGGCTCGGGGCCCGGCCGGGTACTCGTCTGGTTCTACGGCGTGTTCACCGTGGCCGCGGCGTCCCGCTCGATCGTCCAGATCGCCCTGGACTTCGGCAAGGCTCCGCTGGCGTACGCGCTGTCCGCGATCGCGGCCTGCGTGTACGGCTTCATCACGTACTCGCTGGTGCGCGGCGGCGAGAGGGCCCGCCGGGCAGCCCTGGTGTGCTGCGCGGCGGAACTCCTCTTCGTCCTGGTCGTCGGCACCTGGACCCTCGCGGACTCCTCGGCCTTCCCCGACGCGACGGTCTGGTCGGACTACGGGATGGGCTACGTCTTCATCCCGGTGATCCTGCCGGTCCTCGGCATGCTGTGGCTGAGGCGCAACAAGCGCTAGGGCCTGGCCGCCGGACAGGTGCTGGGCGCTAGGCGCTGGCGACGAACTCCTGGGCCGCCACGTCCTTTTCGAGGGTGATCAGGGAGAGCCGCTTGCTCACGGCCTCCGTGGCCACGGTCGCGTAGCCGTGCCTGCGGTACAGCCGCAGGTTCGACTCGCTGCGGTGGCCGGTGAAGAGCTGGAAGCGCTTGGCGTCGAGCCGAGCCGTGAAGTGCGCCTCGATGGCGTCCAGGAGGCGGCCGCCCAGGCCGTGGCCCCGCATCCGCGGGTGCACGATGAGCTTGTCGATGCGCCCGGTGCCGGATGCGTCCACCCGGCCCCGCACCGACGCGATGATCTCGTCGCCGAGCCTGGCCACCAGGGCGTATCCCGTGGACAGTTCGCCCCGCAGGTCCTCAAGGGTCTGGGTCAGGGGCTCGATCGAGTAGTCGCCGTAGAGCTCGGCCTCGCTCTGGTAGCACAGGTACTGCAGCTTCATTATCTGCTCGGCATCCTGTGCGCCGGCCGCAGAGATGGTCACGCTCATGCCCATGTGTGCATGCCTCTCGCTCAACTGGTCCCCGATTGTCTACCGCTCCTTTCCCCCTCGTTCAGGAGCGGCAACCTCCGCCGCCAGCATTCTGCGCAGGCATCCCAGGCAACGGGAACGCATCGGTCCCAGGCTGCCCTGTGAGATATCCAACTCCCCTGCGATTTCCCGGTAGGTGGGGTCCTCGGGCGAGAGCAGAGCGGTCAGGAGGCGGGGGCAGTTGCCCGGGGTGCGGCGGACCGCCGCGTGCAGGACGCGGCGCCGTTCGGCGCTGATGGCGGCGAGTTCGGGCCCCGGGCCCGGATCGGCCGCGCGCTCGCCCGCGTACGGGCTCTCCTGGCGCCGCACCCGCCGGGCCCGGCGGGCCTCGGCCCGCACGGCGGTGCGCACCCAGCGGGCCGGGACCGGCCTGTCCTCGGGCTGCCGCTCCAACAGCCTGAGCCAGACGGCCTGTTCGAGGTCGTCGGCGTCGACTCCGGTGCCGGAGGCCTCCGCGGCGGCCTCGGCGGCGACGAGCGGGCTGAGCTCTGTGACGAGATCCATGCCGAGCGGGACGCGCCCGCCGCCGAACCCGGTTTCGGCGGCGGCCACTTGTCACTCGTACGGGGTCGTCCTCAGCGCTCGCGGAAATCGGCGGCGGCGAGCAGTGCGGTGTCGGCGTTGTCGGAGAACACCGCGTCGATGCCGGTCGCGAAGTACGTCCTGAAGGCACCGAACGCGTCGCCGTAGGCGTTGGGGTCGGTGCCGCGCCGGTACTCGGCGGGCAGGAAGGTGTTCTCGTTGCGCATGGTGTAGGGGTGCAGGATCAGGCCCCGCGCGTGCGCGTCGCGGACGAGCGTGGTCGGCCGGGTCAGCCTTCCTTCGGCGTCCTTGGGGATGATCAGGTCGAGGGTGGGGCCGATGCCCTGGGCGTAGGAGGCGATCCACCGCAGCCCGGCCGGCGCGACGAGGTCGTCCACGGTGCGCGGATCGCCGTCGACCACGAAGTCCCAGGGCTTGGTGCCCGCGTTGGAGAGCAGCACCACCGACGGGGTGTCGACCAGTTTCGTCAGGCGCTGGATGCTGCTGGGCTCGAAGGACTGGAGGAACTGCGGGGAGTCGGCGCGGTGGCGCCCGTAGCGGCGCAGCAGGGAGGCGACGCGCTCCTCCAGGGGCAGCCCGATGCCGCGGAAATAGGTGGGGTGCTTGGTCTCGGAGTGCAGCCAGATCCGGCGGCCGAGGCGGCGGCCCTGCGCTTCGGCCCAGCGCAGCACTTCCTCGAAGGTGGACACGTCCCAGCGGCCGTCGTAGAGGGTGTTGTGCTGGCGGTTGCCCGGGATGCGCTCCTTGGCGCGCAGCGTCTTCAGTTCGGCGAGCGTGAAGTCCTCGGTGAACCATCCCGTGACGGCGGTCCCGTCGATGCTCTTGGTGGTGCGGCGGGAGGCGAACTCGGGGTGCGCGGAGACGTCGGTGGTGGCCGAGATGTCGTTCTCGTGCCGGCAGACCAGGTGCCCGTCCTTGGTGGGCACCACGTCCTGCTCGATGACGTGGGCGCCGAGGTCGAGGGCGTGCTGGTAGGAACCGAGCGTGTGCTCGGGCCGGTATCCGGCGGTGCCGCGGTGCCCGATGACGTACGGCACGGGCAGGCCGCGGTAGCCGGCCGGGCCGCCGCCGCGGTTCTGCGCGGCGGCGGCCGGCGCGCCCGCGAGGCCCGTGGCCGCCGTGCCGAGCGCGGCCGCGCCCGCCGCACCGAGCACGGCGCGCCGCCCGGGGCTCATCCGCTCACCGTCAGTCATGAACACTCCTCGGTCGTCGGTTTCCGCTTCGGTTTCCGCTGGTGATGTCCGTATGTCCCGCACCTGCCAAAGCGAGGAGTCGAGCGTAGGCGGACCGAGGTGAAGAGCGGGATGCTTTAGGGGTACACGGGGGCCAAGGAGGGCCGAACCTGGCGGAAACACGCGTCAATAACGTGTATCCACTACGTGAACCCGATGTGCGATCGGACGTGTGCCGCGAGTATCGTCCTCACCTGCACAGACTTCCGACATCCACCCAGACGACCCCGGAGGGCCCGTTGTCCCGCTTCGCGCTCATCAAGGCAGTGCTCGGACCGATCATGCGCCTGATGTTCCGCCCACAGGTGGAAGGCGCCGAGAACATCCCGGGCACCGGTCCAGTCATCCTCGCCGGCAACCACGTGACCTTCATCGATTCGATCGTGCTGCCCATCGTGTGCGACCGGCAGGTGTCCTTCATCGGCAAGGACGAGTACGTCACGGGCAAGGGGCTCAAGGGCCGGCTGATGGCCTGGTTCTTCACCGGCGTCGGCATGATCCCGGTCGACCGGGACGGCGCCAACGGGGGTGTCGCGGCGCTGATGACCGGCCGCCGCATCCTGGAGGACGGCCGGATGTTCGGCATCTACCCGGAGGGCACCCGCTCCCCCGACGGGCGCCTGTACCGCGGCCGGACGGGCGTCGCCCGGCTCACCCTGATGACGGGCGCGCCCGTCGTCCCCTTCGCGATGGTCGGCACGGACAAGTTGCAGCCGGGCGGTGCGGGGATGCCGCGGCCCGGCAAGGTCACGGTTCGCTTCGGTGAGCCGATGGAGTTCTCGCGGTACGAGGGGATGGACCGGGACCGCTACGTTCTGCGGGCCGTCACGGATTCGGTGATGGCGGAGGTCATGCGGCTGTCCGGCCAGGAGTACGTGGACATGTACGCCACCAAGGCCAAGGCGGCCTGACCCAACCCGGCCGAACCCACGCCCCGGCTCCCAGCAGCCCCGCCAGGGGCACGCCCCAACCCCGCCGAACCGCACACGGCCCACAGCAACCCCGCCAGGGGCGCGGGGAACTGCGCGACCAGCCACGGCGGACCGGCACCCGAACGACCAGCCCCTCGGGGGCAGCCCGTGGGTTGTCCGCGAACCATGGACGGCCGGGCGCGCAGTTCCCCGCGCCCCTGGCACGAGTCGAGGCACCCGGCGCGCATCCCGCCTGGCGGGCGCAACCCCCACACTGCCTGCGGACCGTCGTGGGCCGGGCACGCAGTTCCTCGCGCCCCTGGCGGGTCAGGGAGCCCGGGGTGGCCCCGGGCGCGGGGTCAGGGAGCCCGGGAGTTGCCCCGGGGGGGGCGGGGTCAGGGTTCGGGGGTTTCGGCCAGGTGTTGGCCGCGGAGCAGGAACCACGCCGCCGTCGCCGTGGCGAAGAGGACGACCGCCCCCACCCCCGCCGCCGCCTGGAACCCGGAGGTGAACGCGTCCCGCGCCGCCCCCAGCATCACGTGCGCCTGCTCCGAAGGCAGCCGCCCGGCCGCCTCCACCGCCCCGCCGAGCGAGTCGTGCGCCTCGGCCGCGATCTCCGCGGGAACGCCGGCCGGCACCTGGAAACCCCGGTAGATCCCGGTCACCACCGAGCCGAGCAGCGCGATGCCGAGCGCCGCGCCGAGCTCGTACGCCGTCTCCGAGACCGCCGACGCCGCTCCGGCCTGCTCCTTGGGCACGCTGGAGAGGATGACGTCGGCCGTCACCGTGAAGGCGAGGCCCGCGCCGAGGCCGCCCACGAACAGGGCGAGGCCGAGCGAGACGACGCCGGTCTCCGCGCCGAGCAGGACACACGCGGCGAGCGCGAGGCCCACGGCCGCGAGCCCGCCCGCGACGGCCCCGCGCACCGAGGTCCTGCGGGCGATCGTGCCGGCCGCGAGCCCCGTGCCCACCGCCCCCACCGCCGCGGGCAGTTCGATGAGTCCTGCCTCCAACGGCGAGCGCTGCTGCACCAGTTGGAGGAACTGGGACAGGAAGAAGACCAGACCGGAAAGCCCGAGGATGGTCAGCAGATCGGCGAGCACGGCCCCGGAGAAGCCCCGGTGGTGGAAGAGCCGGATGTCCAGGAGCGGCGAGTCGAGCGTGCGCTGGCGGCGTACGAACCAGACCAGCGCGCCGACGCCCAGCACCGCGGCGACCGCGATGTCCCAGCGGAACCCGTTGACCGCGGCCTCCTTCACCGCGTATACGACGGCGACGACGCCGACCAGGGAGAGACCCACGCTGACGAGGTCCCAGGGCCCCGGGTCGGGGTCGCGCGACTCGGGCAGCAGCTTGATGCCGACGAGGACGAGGACGGCCATGACCGGCAGGTTGATGAGGAAGACCGAGCCCCACCAGAAGTTCTCCAGGAGGAAACCGCCGACGACCGGCCCGACCGCCGTGCCCGCGGAGGCGGCCGCGCCCCAGATGCCGACGGCGAGGCTGCGCTCCCTGGGGTCGTGGAAGATGTTGCGGATCAGGGCGAGCGTGGACGGCATCAGGGTCGCGCCCGCGATGCCGAGCAGGGCCCTGGCCAGGATCATCATCTCGGGGCTCGACGCGTACGCGTTGAGCACGGACACCGCGCCGAAGGCCACGGCCCCCGAGAGCAGGAGCTTCTTGCGGCCGATGCGGTCGCCGAGGCTGCCCATGGAGACGAGGAGTCCGGCGATGACGAACGAGTAGATGTCGCCGATCCACAGCAGCTGAGTGCCGGTCGGCTTCAGGTCTTCGCTCAGGAAGGGCGTGGCGAGGCCGAGCACGGTCGCGTCGACGGCGACGAGCAGCACGGCGAGGACGAGTACCGCGAGCGCGAGCCAGCGGCCCATGGGGCCGGCGGCCCGGGACGCCGGGTGCTGGGTTGCGGTCACTTCTCCACGCTCCGCCGTACACCGCCGAGCAGCAACTCGGCGATCATGTACTGGAAGTCCTTGGCGGCGACCCGGCCGTCCTGCACGGACCAGGCGCCGGCGCCGATCAGCCCGTACAGGGCCTCGGTGAGCCAGGCGGGGGTGAGGTCGATGCGGAACTCGCCCCGTTCCTGTCCGCGCCGGAAGAGCGCGGAGACCCGGGCGTCGATGCGGGCCCAGCCCTCGTTCATCTCCTCGCCCTCGAAGAGCTGGTTCTCGGTGACGAGGAAGGCGAGGAGGCCGGCGACGGGTTCGACCTCGGCGACCAAGCGGCGCAGCGCGTCCGCGGCCGCTCCGTCCTCCAGCCGGGCGGCGGCGAGTGCGGCCTCCAGCTCGCGGATGCCGAGTTCCTCCAGCGCTCTGACGAGGGCCTCCCGTCCGGCGAAGTGCCGGTGCAGGGTGGCCCTGCCGATGCCCGCGGCGCGGGCGACCTCGTCCATGGTGGCGGTCGCTTTGCGGGTGAGGAGGGCGGCGGCGGTGCGGAGTACCTGGTCTCGGTCCACGGTCATGAGACGAGCCTAGCCCCAATGAGACACAGATGTCTCATTGGGGCTGGGTCACACCGCTCTGCGTGCGGCTACTTCTTCGCGTCCGCCCAGGCGTGCTGCACCGTCAAGTCGGCCTTGATCTCGGCGAGTTGGACGGCGACGGCCGAGGGAGCCGTGCCGCCGCGGCCGCTGCGGGAGGCGAGTGCACCCTTGACGTTGAGGACCGTACGGACCTCGGGGGTGAGGTGCTCCGAGATCTTCGCGAACTGCTCGTCGGTGAGCTGGTCGAGTTCGATGCCGTGGGCTTCGCACACCTTGACGCACTCCCCCGCGACCTCGTGCGCCACCCGGAACGGCACGCCCTGCTTGACCAGCCACTCGGCGATGTCGGTGGCGAGCGAGAAGCCGGCCGGGGCGAGCTCCTCCATGCGTTCCCGGTTGACGGTGAGCGTGGCCATCATTCCGGTGAAGGCGGGCAGCAGCACCTCCAGCTGGTCGCAGGAGTCGAAGACCGGCTCCTTGTCCTCCTGGAGGTCGCGGTTGTAAGCGAGCGGGAGCGCCTTCAGGGTCGCCATCAGGCCGGTGAGGTTGCCGATGAGGCGGCCCGACTTGCCCCGCGCGAGCTCCGCGATGTCCGGGTTCTTCTTCTGCGGCATGATCGACGACCCGGTGGAGAAGGCGTCGTGCAGGGTCACGAAGGAGAACTCCTTCGTGTTCCAGATGATGATCTCCTCGGCGATCCGCGACAGGTTCACGCCGATCATCGCGGTGATGAAGGCGAACTCGGCGACGAAGTCACGCGAGGCCGTGCCGTCGATGGAGTTGCCGACCGAGCCGTGCTCGAAGCCGAGGTCGGCGGCGACCGCCTCCGGGTCGAGGCCGAGCGAGGAGCCGGCCAGCGCGCCGGAGCCGTACGGCGACACCGCGGTCCGCTCGTCCCACTGCCGCAGCCGCTCGGCGTCCCGGGAGAGCGACTGGACGTGGGCGAGCACATGGTGGGCGAAGAGGACCGGCTGGGCGTGCTGGAGGTGCGTACGGCCGGGCATGGCGACGTCCGGGTGCGCCTCGGCGAGCCCGACGAGGGCGTCCTGGAGCTCGGCGATCAGGCCGCCGATGATCCGGGCGTGGTCGCGCAGGTACATCCGGAAGAGGGTGGCGACCTGGTCGTTGCGGGACCGGCCGGCGCGGAGCTTGCCGCCGAGGTCGGGGCCGAGGCGCTCCAGGAGGCCGCGCTCCAGGGCGGTGTGGCAGTCCTCGTCGGCGATGGTGCCGACGAACGTGCCGTCGGTGACGTCGTTCGCCAGCTGGTCGAGGCCCGCGAGCATCCGCCGGAGCTCGTCGGCGGTGAGCAGGCCCGCCGTGTGGAGCACCCGGGCGTGGGCGCGGGAGCCCGCGATGTCGTACGGGGCGAGCCGCCAGTCGAAGTGGACCGAGGCGGACAGCTTCGCCAGCGCCTCGGCGGGACCGTCGGCGAACCGGGCGCCCCAGAGCCGGACGTCACCGTTGTTGCTGCTCACAGCTCAAGCTCCTCAGAAGTGGTTGTGCCACCGTCTCCCCGCCGCGGAGGAGCGGGGAGACGGTCGTGCAACGATTCGCGCTCACCCGAAGTCGCGCCCCGTAGCCAGGTTGACGTTGGCATAACTATGCAGAGCTCTGCATGTTTTGTCAACGCGTCCGATCGGGGGGCCGCGGCCACGCACGCACCCAGGCCACCGGACCCACCCCGGCCCCGGACCCACCCCGGCCACGGGCGGGCGGCCGCGTCCCGCTTACGGAGCAATCCGCGCCGGTTCGGGGGGCCCTGGGCGGTGGCGGCGCCTACCGTCCGGAACATGCGCCTCGCTGCTCTGCTCCTCGCGTCCCTGCTGGTTCCGCTCGCCACGCCCGGCCCCTCGCCCGCGCCGCTGCCCGAGCGGATGGCGAGCACCGGCGGGGGCAGCCAGCTCCTGACCGCCGAGGCCGCCGGGATCGACGCGACCACCGGCCTGCTGACCTGGTGGGACCTGCGCGACGGGCACTGGGTGGCGGCGGGCTCGGCCCCCGCCAGGTTCGGCGCGAAGGGGCTGGTCGAGGGCGACGCGCGGGTCCAGGGCACCGACACCACACCGACCGGCCTGTACGCCCTTCCGTACGCCTTCGGGGTGGCGGCCGCCCCGCCCGGCACCCGCTATCCCTACCGGCGCGCCACCGACCGGTCGTGGTGGTGCGAGGACAACGAGTCCCGCGCCTACAACCGCTGGGTGGAGGGCCTGCCGGCGGACTGCCGGGCGGGCGAGTCCGAGCACCTGACGGCGTACGCGAGCCAGTACGCCCGCGCCCTGGTCGTCGGCTTCAACTACGAGCGCCCGGTGCGCGGCCGGGGCGCCGGGATCTTCCTGCACGTCAACGGGCGCGGCGCGACCGCCGGCTGTGTGTCGGTGCCCGCCGAGGCCATGGACCGGGTGCTTGCCTGGGCCGTCCCGGGGCGCCGCCCGCACATCGCGATCGGCACGGACACCGGCCCGACCGCGCTCACCGGATACTGAACCCGGCCGCCCCGCGCGGGAGTTGGCGGTCTTCCCCCACTGCCGTCAGCGGTGGTCGCTCTGGGCCAGGCGCAGCAGATGGTCGGCAAGCGCCTGGCCGCCCGTGGGGTCGCGGCTGATCAGCATCAGCGTGTCGTCACCCGCGATCGTGCCGAGGATGTCGTGCAGTTCGGCCTGGTCGATGGCCGAGGCGAGGAATTGAGCGGCGCCGGGCGGGGTGCGCAGCACCACCAGGTTGGCGGAGGCCTCGGCGGAGATCAGCAGCTCGGCGGAGAGCCGGCGCATCCGCTCCTCCTTGGCGGACTCCCCGAGCGGCGCCTTGGGCGTGCGGAAACCGCCCTCGCTGGGCACCGCGTAGATCAGCTCACCGCCGGTGTTGCGGATCTTCACCGCGCCCAGTTCGTCGAGGTCGCGCGAGAGCGTCGCCTGGGTGACGCTCAGCCCGTCGTCCGCGAGCAGCTTGGCGAGCTGGCTCTGGGACCGCACCGGCTGCCGGTTGAGGATGTCCACGATCCGGCGGTGGCGGGCGGTGCGGGTCTGCGGTACGGCGGGGCCGCCCGGCTCGAAGTCCTGCGCCTCGTCGGTCATCGTCGTCTCATTCTCCGGATCTTCCGTCCCCGCCTGCTGCTTCAAGGATGCCGGGCAGCGCCCGGACGAACGCATCCGCCTCCGCGTCCCCGATGATGAGCGGCGGCATGAGCCGTACGACATCGGGCGCGGGCGCGTTGACCAGGAAGCCGGCATCCTGAGCCGCCTGCTGCACCCGGGGTGCGAGGGGCTCGTTGAGCACGATACCCAGCAGCAGCCCCGCACCACGGACGTGGGAGACCAGCGGGTGGCCCAGCGCCTCGATCCCGTCCCGCAGTTTCTCGCCGGTGCGCTTGACCTGGTCGAGCGCGCCGTCGGCGGCGAGCGTGTCGAGCACGGCGAGTCCCGCGGCGCAGGCGACCGGGTTTCCGCCGAAGGTGGTGCCGTGCATGCCGGGCTTGAGGAGTTCGGCCGTGGCGCCGAACGCGACGGTCGCACCGATCGGCAGTCCCCCGCCGAGCCCCTTGGCGAGGGTGACGATGTCCGGATCGACGCCCTCGTGCCGCTGGTACTCGAACCAGCTGCCGGTCCGTCCGATGCCGGTCTGGACCTCGTCGAGGACGAGCAGCGTTCCGGTGGCACGGGTGATCTCCCGGGCGGCCCCGAGGTAGCCGGCCGGGGGGACCACGACGCCGAGCTCGCCCTGGATCGGCTCGATGATGACGAAGGCGGTCTCCTCGGTGACCGCCGCCCGCAGCGCCTCGACGTCCCCGAACGGCACGTGGGTGACGTCGCCGGGCAGCGGCAGGAACGGCGTCCGCTTGCCTTCCTGGCCGGTGAGCGCGAGGGCGCCCATCGTCCGGCCGTGGAAGCCGCCGTGGGTGGCGACCATGTGGGTGCGCCCGGTCAGCCGGCCGATCTTGAAGGCGGCCTCGTTGGCCTCGGCGCCGGAATTGCTGAAGTACACCCGGCCGGGCCGCCCGAAGAGCTGGAGCAGCCGTTCGGCGAGCGCCACCGGCGGCTCCGCGACGAACAGGTTCGAGACGTGGCCGAGCGAGGCGATCTGCTGGGTCACTGCCTGCACGACGGCCGGGTGGGCGTGGCCGAGCGCGTTGACCGCGATGCCGCCCACGAAGTCGGCGTACTGGACGCCGTCCGCGTCCCAGACGCTGGCGCCCGCGCCGCGCACGAGCGCGAGCTTGGGCGTGCCGTAGTTGTCCGTCATGGCCTGCTGCCAGCGCTGTGCGAGTTCGTGGTTGGTCACCGCGCTCCCCCTTGGGCGTCTCGTCCGTCCGGCACGACCATCGTGCCGATGCCTTCGTCGGTGAAAATCTCCAGCAGGATGGAGTGCTGGACCCGTCCGTCGATCACGCGCGCGGTGTTGACCCCGTTGCGCACGGCGAACAGGCAGCCCTCCATCTTGGGCACCATGCCGCTGGAGAGCTCGGGCAGCAGCTTCTCCAGCTGAGCGGCGGTCAGTTTGCTGATGACGTCGTCACTGTTGGGCCAGTCCTCGTAGAGACCCTCGACGTCGGTGAGGACCATCAGGGTCTCGGCGCCCAGCGCAGCCGCAAGTGCCGCAGCCGCCGTATCAGCATTGACGTTGTAGACATGTCCGTCGTCCTGGGAGCGGGCGATCGAGGAGATGACCGGGATCCGGCCGTCGTCCAGGAGCGCTTTGATCGCGCCCGGGTCGATCGCGGTGATCTGGCCGACCCGCCCGATGTCGACGAGCTCGCCGTCGATCTCGGGGCGGTGCTGGGTGGCGGTGATGGTGTGGGCGTCCTCGCCGGTCATGCCGACGGCGAGCGGCCCGTGCTGGTTGAGCAGGCCGACGAGTTCGCGCTGCACCTGTCCGGCGAGCACCATGCGGACCACGTCCATGGCCTCGGGCGTGGTGACCCGAAGGCCCGCCTTGAACTCGCTGACCAGGCCGTGCCTGTCGAGCTGGGCGCTGATCTGCGGTCCGCCGCCGTGCACCACGACGGGCTTGAGGCCGGACTGGCGCAGGAACACCACGTCCTGGGCGAAGGCGGCCTTCAGATCCTCGTCGATCATGGCGTTGCCGCCGAACTTGATGACGACGGTCTTGCCGTGATGCCGGATCAGCCAGGGCAGCGCCTCGATGAGGATCTGCGCCTTGGGCAGTGCGGTGTGCTTACGAGTGCTCATGAGCTGTACGCGCTGTTCTCGTGGACGTAGTCGGCGGTGAGGTCGTTCGCCCAGATGACGACGGGCTCGCTGGTGCCGGCGGCGAGGTCGGCGGTGATCTCGACCTCGCGGAAGCGCATGTCGACGAGGTCGCGGTCCTCGCCGACGGAGCCGTTCTTGCAGACCCACACGCCGTTGATGGCGACGCTCAGCCGGTCCGGCTCGAAGGCGGCCTTCGTGGTGCCGATAGCGGAGAGCACCCGGCCCCAGTTGGGGTCCTCGCCGTGAACGGCGCACTTGAGGAGGTTGTTGCGGGCGATGGACCGCCCGACCTCCAGGGCGTCGTCCTCGCTCGCGGCGTTGATCACCTCGATGCGGATGTCCTTGGAGGCTCCCTCGGCGTCGCCGATCAGCTGGCGCGCCAGGTCGTCGCAGACGCCCCGTACGGCTTCGGCGAACTCATCGTATTCCGGTACGAGTTGGGAGGCGCCGGAGGCGAGGAGCAGCACGGTGTCGTTGGTGGACATGCAGCCGTCGGAGTCGATGCGGTCGAAGGTCCGGCGCGTCGCGTCGCGCAGTGCCTTGTCGAGGGTGGCCGCGTCCAGGTCGGCGTCGGTGGTGAGCACGACGAGCATGGTGGCGAGCCCGGGGGCGAGCATGCCGGCACCCTTGGCCATGCCCCCCACGGTCCAGCCGTCCCGGGTGACCACGCTGGTCTTGTGCACGGTGTCGGTGGTCTTGATGGCGATGGCGGCCTTCTCACCCCCGTGCTCGGTGAGCTGGGCCACCGCCGTGTCGATGCCCGGAAGCAGCTTGTCCATCGGCAGCAGGGTGCCGATGAGCCCGGTGGAGGCGACGGCGACCGTGCCCGCGCCGTGGCCGCCGGCGTCGTCGAACCCGGCGGTGTTGAGGGAGGCCGCCGCCTTCTCGGCCGTGGCGTGGGTGTCCTGGAACCCCTTGGGTCCCGTACAGGCGTTGGCGCCGCCGGAGTTGAGGACGACGGCGCTCACCTCGCCGCCCTTGAGGACCTGCTCGGACCACAGGACCGGGGCGGCCTTGACGCGGTTGGAGGTGAAGACGCCCGCGGCTGCGGTGCGGGGCCCGGCGTTGACCACGACGGCCAGGTCCGGGTTGCCGTTCTGCTTGATCCCGGCGGCGATGCCCGACGCCCAGAACCCCTGCGCTGCGGTCACACTCACGGCGCGACTCCCATCGTGGAAAGGCCCGTCGACTCGTCGAGTCCGAGGGCGATGTTCATGCTCTGCACCGCGCCGCCGGCGGTGCCCTTGGTGAGGTTGTCGATGGCGCTGATCGCGATGACGCGGTGGGCGCTCTCGTCGTGAGCGACCTGTACGTGAACGGAGTTGGATCCGTACACGGAAGCGGTGGCGGGCCACTGCCCCTCGGGGAGCAGGTGGACGAAGGGCTCGTCCGCGAAGGCCTTCTCGTAGGCGGCCCGTACGCTCGCGGCGTCGACGCCGGGCTTCGCCTTCGCGGAACAGGTGGCGAGGATGCCGCGGGACATCGGCGCGAGGGTGGGCGTGAAGGACACGGTGACGTCCTCGCCCGCGACGGCGCCGAGGTTCTGCATCATCTCCGGGGTGTGCCGGTGGCCCCCGCCGACCCCGTACGGGGACATCGAGCCCATGACCTCGCTGCCGAGCAGGTGCGGCTTGAGCGCCTTGCCGGCGCCGGAGGTGCCGGTGGCGGCGACGACGACGGCCTCGTTCTCCACGAGTCCGCCCTGGTAGGCGGGGAAGAGCGCGAGGGAGACGGCCGTCGGGTAGCAGCCCGGCACGGCGATCCGGCGCGTGCTCTCCAACGCGGCCCGTCCGCCCGGCAGTTCGGGCAGCCCGTAGGGCCAGGAGCCGGCGTGCGCCGAGCCGTAGAACTTCTCCCAGTCACCCGCGTCGCGGAGCCGGAAGTCGGCCCCCATGTCGACGACGAGGACATCGTCGCCGAGTCGCTCCGCGACCGCGGCGGACTGGCCGTGCGGCAGCGCGAGAAACACGACGTCGTGCCCGGCGAGCACTTCGGCGGTGGTCGGCTCCAGGATGCGCCCGGCGAGCGGAACGAGATGCGGCTGAAGCGATCCGAGCGGCTGCCCCGCGTTGGAGTTCGCGGTCAGCGCCCCGATCTCGACCCCGGGATGCCCGAGCAGCAAACGCAGCAGCTCCCCACCCGCATATCCACTGGCCCCTGCCACTGCCGCACGTACCGCCGCCATCGAATCCTCCTCGGTGATGGCATGACTATACGCAGCTATGCAGTTTTATGCAAAGACATGTGTGCGGCGGGCTATGCCTGGCCGGGGCCGGCCGGCCAGGGGCAGCGGGGTGACGACCTGGCGTCGAGGCGGCGGCTGCGGCCGGGCCGGGCCCCTTCGAAGGGGTCGGGGGGCGCCGCCGCACGCGGACGGCGGCCCCGGCCCACTGCCGCCGGCCGGCGGTAATCTCCGCCGGGGTCCTGGGCCGGGGGTCATAGGCCGGGGATGAGGGGGGACCATGCGGCACAGGCCGTTCTTTCGCTGGGTGCTGGCGCTCGGCGTCGTGCTGTTCGGTTGGTCGGCGTACACCTACGTCACGTATCCCGAGACGCGCCAGATCGACCTCACCGTGATCAGCGAGAAGCCCGACGGCCGGTGCACCGTGCGCTGGCAGGACCCGTACCACGACGGGGGTCGCTCGCGCGAGGCCGCTTATCGGTGCGACCCGGGGAGGGGCGAGCTGCTCAAGCCGTCGTCCTCCGCTTCGGGCACGCGGAACGGCTGGGAAACGGGCTTCATGTTCACCGAGGGCCGGCACAAGGGGGACCTGGAGCCGTCGCCCGACGACGAGAATCCCTACGCGCTGTCCGACGCGCTCATGCTGAGCGGTCTGGCCCTGATCGCCGTCGGTCTCTTCGGAGGGAACCTCCGCGGCTCGGTTCGCCTGGCGGGCGTACGCCCCAGGACCGTGGCTCGGGCACGCGCGCTGCACGAGAGGGCCGAGCGGGTGGCCCAGGACCACGCACGGGCTCGCGACGCCGTGCGCGCGGCGTGGAACGCACTGCGCGCCGAGCAGACGGAGGCGAAGCTGAGCGCCACCCCCGTTGCGCGACTGTTCGAAGGGGTGGCGGCCGGCCCGGAGGCGCGCGAGCTGGAGGCGGCCGGCGCCCGCACCGCGCGGGACGTGCTCGACGCCGGAGTGCGGGGCCTGGGACACACGGGCGTCGGACGTCGCACGGCCGAGCGCGCCCACGCCGCCGCCCGCCGTCTCGCGGACGACGTCGAGGCCACCCTCTCCGTTCGCATCGACCCCGCCGCATCAGGACCGCACACCACCGCTCCGCTCGACGCGCTGCACGTCCTGCTGGAAGCCGGGGCCGAGGCGCACCGGACGGCGCACACCGGCAGGGAACTCGCCGACGACCCGAGCCGGACCCTCGTCGAGGCCGAACCGGCGTCCGGGTACCGGAGCATGCTGCGCGCCGGGCGGGAACAGCGCGAGATCTCCCGTGCCGCCGTCACCACACTGCGCTCCCTCCTGGCAGGCGCCGGGCGGGAAGGCCTGCCCGCCCGCTTCGCCCAGACATCCGTCGACCTGTTGCGCGCACCGGACGACCGCGTCCCCGGCCTGTCCGCGCACACGGATTTCGAGAGCCGCACCGGTGCGTACTACGGCTTGCTGGCGACGGTCGTCGACGCACGGACACCCGCGCGGACCACTGATGCGCGCCTGCGCCCAGGACAACCGTCCGCCTCGGCCGGCGAACAGGCGCTCCGGGCTCGCTGCCGCCGCCCCGAAGGGAGCGGTGGCCTCGGCCGGTTGGCCGCCGGCTGCCGCTCGGGGCGCACTGCGGCCCGTCCCAGGGCCCCTCCCCAAGGCCTACGCCCCAAGCCCGATTCGGCCCAGGGGCGCGCCTGACAGCATGGGCCGCATGTCTCACACCTGGCCCAGCCATCTCGATGTAGGAGCGGTCCGGTTCGCCCGGCCGACCGCGAGGTACGACGACGTCCTGGTCTTCTACCGCGATGTCCTCGGCCTGCCGGTGCTCGCCCAGTGGCGCGGCCATCAGGGGTACGACGGTGTCGTGCTCGGCCTGCCGGGCACCCCGGTGCACATGGAGCTCCTGCAGCACGGCGACTCGCCCCGCATCCCTGAGCCGAACCCCGAGAACCAGCTGGTGCTCTACCTCCGCGGCCCCGAGGCCGTCGCCCGCGCAACCCGGCGGCTGGCCGAGCACGGGCATCGCCCGGTGCCCGCCGCGAACCCCTACTGGCCTGAGCGGGGCGCGGTGAGCTTCGAGGATCCCGACGGCTGGCTCGTCGTCCTCGCGCCCTGGGTCTTCGGCGAACAGCCCACCCCGGCACCGGCCTGAGCGGGCGACGCGACCCGGCCGGGGCGCCGGGTCTCAGGCGTTGAGGGTGCCGGTCAGCCAGTCCTCGTACCGCGTGGGCGCCAGGTGCGCGTCCGGCCCCGCGGTCAGGGCGTCGTCGTGGACCGCGGCGAAGAGGCCGGCCCGGTCATCGGTGATCACGGGACGCTCGTCTCCGCGGGCGGCCAGGGTGAGCCGGCCGAGCGCGTCGAGCGTGAACGTGTCGGGCCCCGCGACGTTCAGGATCCCGTCGAGCGGGTGCCCCGCGGCCACTTCGGCGAGGGCGTTCACGACGTCGGCGCTGGCGGTGGGCTGGATGGCGGTGGCCGGCAGCCGCACCGCGGCGTCGTCCGACGTCCAGCTCATCGTGGGCTCCATGAATTCGAAGAACTGCGTCGCGCGGACGATCGAGTACGGCGTGGGACCGCCGCGCAGCAGGTCCTCCTGGAGCACCTTGGCCCGGTAGTAGTCCAGCTCGGGAACCCGGTCGGCGCCGACGATCGACAGGGCCACCTGGTGGCGGACGCCGGACCGCTCGCCCGCGTCGAGCAGATTTCCCACGGTGGTGCGGAAGAAGTCGAGGGACTTCTCGTCGAACGTCGGCGAGTTCGTCACGTTGACCACGGCGTGTGCCCCCGCGAGCGCCGCGTCGAGGCCCTCGCCGGTGAGCAGGTCGACGCCGGACGACAGGGACGCGCTGGTCACGTCGTGCCCCAGACCTGCGAGCCGGGTGGCCAGCTGGGAGCCGATGAGCCCGGTGCCGATGACGGTGATCTTCATGGTGGACCTTCCTTCGGGAGCTGGACATTTCCCATACGCAAACTCGGATACCCGATATCCGAGATAATACTCGGATAGTCTCTGTCCGAGTCAACGGGAGGCGGCATGAAACTGTCCGGCGGCGTCGAGTGGGCGCTGCACTGCTGTGTGGTGCTGACGGCGGCCGGGGACCCTGTGCCGGCCGCCCGTCTCGCCGAGCTGCACGATGTGTCGCCCAGCTATATGGCCAAGCACTTGCAGGCGCTTTCACGGGCCGGCCTTGTGCACTCCATCCAGGGCAAGACCGGCGGTTATGTGCTCGCCAAGGCGGCCGGCGCCATCACGCTGCTCGATGTGGTGCAGGCCGTCGACGGGGCGGCCCCGGCGTTCGTGTGCACCGAGATCCGTCAGCGGGGGCCGTTCGCGACACCCCCGGAGAAGTGTGCGCAGCAGTGCCCCATCGCCCGAGCGATGGGCGCCGCGGACGCCGCGTGGCGGGCGTCACTGGCCGCGGTCACGATCGCCGACCTCGTCGGCTCGGTGGAGAGCGACAGCGGGCCGGACGCGCTGCCGGGCATCGGCGCCTGGCTCACCGAACCACCGGGCCCGCACTGAGGGGCGCCGGCCCCGCGCCGGCCCCCGCGGCCGCGCCTGCCCACCGCGCCCGGCCGTTTCGCGGCGTCGGGCCCGCGGCCGCGGGATGTGCCCTACTGAAGGCCGAGCGCCATCCACCGGTCCGGGTTCTCCAGGGCGCGGAAGCCCAGCTTCTCGTAGACCCCGTGGGCATCGGCCGTGGCCAGCATGATCCTGCGCAGGCCGACCGGGGCGAGGTGATCACGCACCGCGGCCACCATGGCCGTGCCGAGGCCCTTGCCCCGTACCGCGGGATCGACGTACACATCACACAGCCACGCGAACGTGGCGTGATCGGTGACGACCCGCGCATAGGCGACCTGTTCGCCCGAACTCGCCTCGTAGGCACCGAAGTTGAGGGACCCCGCGATGGCGGCGTCCTGCTTCTCGCGGGTCCGGCCGAGAGCCCAGTACGCGTCGGTGGACAGCCAGTGGTGGATCCGTGCCGGGTCGAGCCGGGCGGGGTCGGCCGAGATCGCGTACTCGCGGAAGATCACTTCGCTCATGGCAGGAGCCTGGCAGCCGGCGGGCGGCTTGTCAGTGGCGGGCACCACTTCGGCGGGTGACGCGCGCCGGGCCGGGAGGCCGTCGCCCAACCCCGAGGCGCGGGTGCCGCCGTCACGGGAGCGCGGGTGCCGCCGCCACGGGGCCGCCCCGGGCGCGCCCGGTCAACTCCGCACGTCGTCCAGGGCGGTGCGCAGCCTGCGCACCGCTTCGGCGATCTGCGCGCGCCCCGTCACGCCCGCGAAGCTGAGGCGGAGATGGCCGGCCGGGGGTTCGGCACCGAAGTGGGGGCGGCCCGCGGAGACGGCGACGCCGGCACGCAGCGCGGCGGCGACGACGGCGGGCTCGGGCAGGTCCTCGGGCAGCCGGAGCCAGAGGTGATAGCCGCCGGAGGGGATGTGGGGCAGGGCCAGTTCGGGCAGGCGGTGCAGTACGCCGCCTGCCAGGGCTTCGCGACGGGCCGTCAACTCGGCGGAGACGGCGTGCAGATGACGGTCCCAGGCCGGGGAGCCGACGAGTTCGATGGCGGTCTCCTGCAAGGGGCGCGGCACGAAGAAGGAGTCGACGGCCTGGATGGCGCGCAGGCGCTCCCGTACCGGTCCGCGGGCGGCGAGCGCCCCGATCCGCAGGCTCGGCGAAGTCGCCTTGGTGAGGGAGGAGACATGGACGACGACACCGTTAGGGTCGTCGGCGGCGAGCGGCGCGGGCAGCGCTCCGGCGTCCTCGTGACCGAGCCGGCGGGCGAAGTCGTCCTCCACGACGAACGCACCGAAGGAGTGGGCGATGCCCACCACTTCGCGGCCGCGGTCCGGGGACAGGAGGGCGCCGGTCGGGTTCTGGAAGAGGGGCTGGCAGTAGAAGACGCGGGCGCCGGTGGCCTGGAAGGCGCGGGCGAGGAGATCGGGTCGCACGCCGTCGGCATCGACCGGGACCGGGACGGGACGCAGCCCGGCGGCGCGGGCCACCGCCAGGGTGCCGGGGTAGGTGGGCGATTCGACGAGGACGGGGGCGCCGGGCGCGACGAGCGCGCGCAAAGTGGTGGTCAGGGCTGCCTGGCCGCCCGAGGTGATCAGTACGTCGGCCGCGGTGACGGCGGCGCCGATCTCCCGGGCGAACCAGGAGCGCAGTTCGGGCAGCCCGTCGACGGGCGGGCGGCTCCACACCCCGGGGCGGCGGCCGGCCCGTGCGAGCGCCGCGCCCATGGCCCGCTCGGGCTGGAGCCCCGCGTCGAGGTAGCCGCCGCTGAGGTCGATGACGCCGGTCGCCGGAACCGCGAGGGCGGCCAGGACTCCGGCGGCGTCGACCGCGCGCGGGGCCGGCTCGGTGGCGCCGTCGGCGCTGAGCGCGACCTCCTGCCAGGAGGTGTCGCCGGTGCGGCCGGTGTCGGCGCGCGGCTCGGCGCGGTAGGCGCCCGCGCCGGGGCGGGTGACGACGAGCCCCTCCGCGACGAGCTGGGCGAGGGCCCTTGAGACCGTCACCGGGGAGACCCGGTAGCGCTCGACGAGGGCTCGACTGGACGGCAGCCTTCCGCCCACGGAGTAGCGATTGAGTTCGCCCCGGAGGGATTTTGCCAGTTCAGCCACGCTGCTACGCTCATGCATGACAGCACAGAATAGCGCTACTCCCCCTGTTCCGATAGCGGTTCCGACAGCAGTTCAGGAGGACGGCCACCGTCGTCCCGCCCTGCCGCGCGGGACGGCTCTCGCCACGCTCGGCGTGCTCTCGTTCTCCCTGACCTTCCCCAGCACCGCCTGGGGACTGGAGAGCTTCGGCACGTGGTCGATGGTGTCGCTGCGGCTGCTGATCGCCGCGCTGCTCGCCGGGGTCTTCCTGTGGCGGGGCCGGGTGCCGTTTCCCGACCGGTCGCACTGGGGCGGGTTCGCCGTGGTCGTGGGTGGCGTGATGATCGGTTTCCCGGTCCTGACCACGCTGGCGCTCGGGACCGCGACGACGTCGCACGCGGCCGTCGTGGTGGGTCTGCTGCCGCTCACCACGGCCGCCTTCGCGGCCCTGCGCACCCGGCGGCGCCCCTCACGCGCCTTCTGGGCGGCCGCGCTCGCCGGCGCCGCCGTGGTGGTCGTCTTCACCGTCCAGCAGAGCGGCGGGGAGCTGTCGCGTGCTGACCTCTACCTGTTCGCGGCGCTGCTCCTGTGTGCCGCCGGATACACCGAGGGCGGGCGGCTCTCGGGCCTCATGCCGGGCTGGCACGTCGTCGGTTGGGCCCTGGTCCTGTGCGTCCCGCTCACCGTGACCGGCACGGTCCTCGGCCTCACCCTGGAACCCTGGCACCTCACCGTCCACGGGGTCGTCGGGCTGCTCTGGGTGGCTTCCGCCTCCACATTCCTCGGCCTGTACCTCTGGTACCGGGGCATGGCCGCCATCGGCGTCGCCAAGGCCAGCCAGCTCCAGCTGGCGCAGCCCCTCCTGACGCTCGTCTGGTCGGTGCTGCTGCTCGGCGAGCACCTGAGCCCGGCCGCCCCGCTCGCCGCGGCGGGCGTCCTGGTGTGCATCGCGGTGACGCAGCGGGCCCGGTCCTGACGCCTCGGCTTTCACGAGGCACGGCGCCGGCCGGCGGCATCGATCAGGCCACGCCGGCCCGGACCGCGTAATGGTCGGCGACCAGGCGGGCCATCGCCCCCGCGCGGTCCTCGGCGACCTCCTTGGCGGCGAAGAAGCAGTGGCCGCGGACGGAGGCGTAGCGGCCCGCCAGGGTCAGATGGCGCGACAGTTCCGCCGGGTCCTGCCAGGCGGCGGGCTGCGCCGGGTCGCCCGCCTTGTAGAGGGCCTCGCCGATGTACAGGTCGACGCCGGTGCCCCGGGCCACCTCGTCCCACCAGGGCACGAGGACCGCGTAGTCGGCGGCGGCGAGCCCGATGTTCCAGTACAGCTGCGGGCAGATGTAGTCGATCAACGCCTCGCGCACCCACCCGCGGGTGTCGGCGTACAGATCGTCGTAGGTCTGGGCGCCGGCCTTCGTCGCCGAACCCAGCGGATCGCTCGCGGCGTTGCGCCACACCCCGAACGGGCTGACGCCGAACCGGACCCGGGGCCTGATCTCCTTGATCCGGGCGGCCGTCTCGCGCACCAGGAGGTCGATGTTGTCGCGCCGCCAGGCCGCGCGGTCACCGAACCCGCCGCCGTACCGGGCGTAGGCCTCGTCGTCGTCGAAGCTCTCGCCCGCCACCGGATAGGGATAGAAGTAGTCGTCCCAGTGGACGCCGTCGACGTCGTAGCGCCGGACCGCGTCCAGCATGGCGTCCTCGACGAACCGGCGGACCTCCGGCAGGCCCGGGTTGTAGTAGAGCTTCCCGCCGTACGGGACGACCCAGTCGGGGTGCACGCGGGCGGGGTGGGTCGCCACGAGTCGCGTGGGGTCGGTGTGGTTCGCGACCCGGTAGGGGTTGAACCAGGCGTGCAGTTCGAGGCCGCGACGGTGCGCCTCCTGGACCGCGGTGCCCAGCGGGTCCCATCCCGGGTCCCGGCCCTGCACCCCGGTGAGCCACTGGGACCACGGCTCGTACGGCGAGTCCCAGAGCGCGTCGGCGGTCGGGCGGACCTGGAACACCACGGCGTTCAGCCGTCGCTCCACCGCCGTGTCCAGGTGGGCGAGGAGCTCCGCGCGCTGGGCCGCCGCGCCCCGACCGGGGCGTGAGGGCCAGTCCCGGTTGGCGACGGTGGCCAGCCACACCCCCCGGAACTCGCGCCGGCCGCCCCTGCCGCGCGAGGAATCACCGGCGGCCCGGGACGGCTCGGCAGCCGCCACCGACCGCACCGCCCGGTGCAGCGCCCCGTCCGGGTCCGCGGCCTCGGCGCACCCCCGGTCGGCCGCGGCCGCGCCACCGGCCGTGATCAGCCCGCTCACCGCTCCCGCGGCCCCCGCCACGAAGCCCCGCCGCGTGATTAGTCCCACGTTCGCCCCTCGCTCAGGTGCCATGGACCCAGGTCTACCGGACGGCGTGCCCGCCCCGCCCCCACGGGCACGCGCGCGTTCGGAGTAACGTCAGGGGCCGGAGGCGGGCGCCGGAATCACACGGGGGACCTGCCGGGGACTGCAGTAGAGCGAAAGGCACGATGTGACCGACATCGAACGCGTCGGAATTGTGGGCTGTGGCCAGATGGGCGCGGGCATCGCGGAGGTGTGCGCCCGCAGCGGCCTGGACGTCATGGTCGCGGAGACCACCGGCGAAGCCCTGGAGATCGGCCGCACCCGGCTGCACAACTCCCTCTCGAAGGCCGCCGAGCGCGGCAAGATCACCGAGGAGGAGCGCGATGCGACGCTCGCCCGCCTGAGCTTCACCACCGACCTCGGCGAGTTCGCCGACCGCGATCTCGTGATCGAGGCCGTCGTGGAGAACGAGCAGGTCAAGACCGAGATCTTCCAGATCCTCGACCAGGTCGTGACCCGTCCGGACGCGATCTTGGCCTCCAACACCTCCTCGATCCCGCTGGTGAAGCTCGCGGTCGCCACCTCGCGCCCCGACCAGGTCATCGGCATCCACTTCTTCAACCCGGCCCCGGTGCAGAAGCTCGTCGAGCTGATCCCGGCCCTCACCACCTCCGAGGGCACCATCAGCCGCGCCCAGGTCCTGGTCGAGAAGGTCCTCGGCAAGCACGCGATCCGCGCCCAGGACCGCTCGGGCTTCGTGGTCAACGCGCTGCTCATCCCGTATCTGCTCTCGGCGATCCGGATGTTCGAGTCGGGCATCGCGAGCCGCGAGGACATCGACAACGGCATGGAGCTGGGCTGTGCCCACCCGATGGGCCCGCTGAAGCTCTCCGACCTCATCGGCCTGGACACGGTCGCCTCGGTCGCGGACAGCATGTACGACGAGTTCAAGGAGCCCCTGTACGCCGCTCCCCCGCTGCTCCAGCGGATGGTCGACGCCGGACGCCTCGGCCGCAAGACCGGGTCCGGTTTCTACTCGTACGCCTGAGGACAACGGCGTACGTCTGTATACGCGGGTGTACGCCTGAAAGGCGTGGGCCGGGCTCGTGCCGCGCACACCGGGTGTGCGGCACGAGCCCGCATATGCCCATCGCACACGCTCCCGCCCCTGGAACACGGCGAGTTGACTCTGAGCCAACACATCCATGGCACGTCCTGACAGGACAAAGGAGCCCCACCGTGTCCAGCCACCCGGGACATTCGATCACCGTCGACGAACTGGCGGAGTTACGCCGCCGCTTGGACGTCGGCATGGCCCACATGGACGGGCAGCTCGCGCTGCTCGCCCAGCGGGGCGAGCAGACGGAGCGTGAACTGACCGAGACGGTGGGACGGGTAGCGGCCCTCGAACATCTGAGGTGGCCGCTCCCCGCCCTCACCGCACTGGCCGCCCTCGGCGCGCTATCGCTCGCCGTGTGGCAGGCCCTCGGGCGTTGACGTCGCGACCAGGGCCTAGCCGTCGGCCAGGCGCAGATGGTGCAGGAGCAGGAGTCCGGCCGCCATGTTGGCGGCCGGGACCTCCCCCCGGGCGACCATGTCGGGCACCAGCTTGAGGGGGACCCACTCGCGACGTGACGACTCGAAGTCGTCCTCGGGGTGGCCGATGTACTCGGCCGACTCGGACCAGAACAGGTGGTGCCGGGCGTCGATGAGGCCGTTGGCCGGCTCGACGGTGAGCAGGGGCTTGAGCGGGCCGGGCCGCCAGCCGGTCTCCTCCTCCATCTCGCGGGCCGCGGCGGCCTCGATGTCCTCGCCGTCCTCGACGACGCCGGCCGCCAGTTCCCAGCCCCAGCTGTCGGTGATGAAGCGGTGCCGCCAGAGCAGCAGCACCTCGTTGGCGGTGTTCACGACGGTGGCCACGGCGACCGGCCGCAGCCTGATGAGGAAGTGGTCCAGGTGTCGCCCGTCCGGGAGCGCCACGTCCGCCAGGTTGACCCGGAACCAGCGATTCTCGTACACAGTTCGTTCGTTCAGGTTCGTCCACTGCACGTTTCTGCCACCTTTCGACAAGTAGGTGGCAATATCGCAGCAGGCTGACGGTCACAGGGGAACGCGAAGTGCCCCGTCGATCAGCTCGGCGGCTTCGGCCGCGCCGGCGCAGCCGCTCGCGGCCAGGTGCTCGCGCACCACGCGCAGCCGGTCACGCAGTCGCTGCGACTCCATCCCCCGGGCCCGCTCGGCCATTTCGACCGCGGTGGCCACGGCCCGGTCGGCGTCGCCCTGCCGCAGCTCGATCTGCGCGAGCATCGCAAGGCGGTGCACCCTGCCCCTGTCGTGGGAGGGCTCGTCGGCCGCGAGCGCGGCCTGTTCACGGGCGGCCGGCAGATCGCCGAGGCTGAGCAGGGCCTCGGCCACCTGCACGTTGACGAGGCCCGGCTGGACGTAGCCGGTCTCGGCCGGCTCCTGGCCCGGCCGGATCCGCCCGGCCGCCGATTCGGCGCTCCTGATCGAGGACAACGCGCTCTGACCGTCCCCCAGATGTGCGTACGCCTTGGCCTGCATGGCGTACAGATCGGAGGCGA